>NZ_JACWAB010000002.1 GCF_020483305.1 Arthrobacter sp. UM1 | reverse complement strand
TCGCTCCGAAGCAACTTTTCAATCTTACCAGAACCCCCAGCCCCGCGCAACCCCACACCGTCCGCGCCCTTCCAGGCCGTTCAGGTGGGAGTCGCTTCCGCGACGCTGGCCGTTTCCGGCGCGAGATAAAACTCTACACACCCGCCACCGACCACGCAAATCGAAGAGCTCCCCCACCACGAGAGGGCTTCTGCGCTGTCCCCCACGCCGCACCGCTGCCCCGAGAACCCCGGAAACACACGGAAGCGGCGGCCGCCTGTTCGGCGGAGCCGCCGCTCCCATTTCAGTGTCCGGTGCTGCCGAGAGGCCCCTGGCATCGTTTCCGATGCTGTGGCTCCAGCCACACTGCTGCGAGCTCTGCACGGGCTCGGTGTTTCCGCTCCCCCGAACAGGGGATCCGGTCTCATCCGCTCCTCACACAGCTGGACCGGTCTCTCCCGCTGGCTGCGCACTGTGTCGCACTAGCCGCGCACTGTGTCGCACTAGCCGCGCACCGTGACCTTCGCCTTGTTCTTCTTCCCGCGCGAGACGAGGTAGACCGCCTCCTGCTCGCCCGAGCGCAGCGGCGCCTCCCCACTGAGCAGGGACTCCGCGTCCGTCACCCGCTCGTTGTTGACGCTCGCGGCGCCGTCGTTCACAAAGCGGCGGGCGGCCGTCTTGGACTCCGCGAAGCCGGCGGCCACCAATGCGTCCACCACCGTGGCCTCGGGAGAGACCTCAGCGGACGGGAGCTCGTCGAGCACTCCGCCCAGAATCTCAGGGTCCAGAGCGGAGAGGTCCTTGCCCCCGAAGAGCGCGCCGGCAGCCTCGATGACCTGGTGCGCGGCCTCCTCGCCGTGCACGAGCGAGGTGACCTCGAAGGCGAGCCGCTTCTGGGCCTCGCGGGCGAACGGCCGCTCCTCCACGGCGCGGCCGTACTCCTCGATCTGCTCACGCGTGAGGAAGGTGAAGACTTTGAGGCGGTCCACCACGTCCGCGTCCGCGGTGTTGAGCCAGAACTGGTACATCCGGTACGGGCTGCACATGGAGGCGTCGAGCCAGATGGCGTTGCCCTCGCTCTTGCCGAACTTGGTGCCGTCCGAGTTGGTGATGAGCGGCGTGCCGAGCGCGTGCGCGGTCTGGCCCTCCACCTTGCGGATGAGCTCCGTGCCGGAGGTGAGGTTGCCCCACTGGTCCGAGCCGCCGGTCTGGAGCCGGCAGCCGTGGCGCCGGAAGAGCTCGAGGTAGTCCATGCCCTGGAGGACCTGGTAGCTGAACTCCGTGTAGGAGATGCCCGCGTCCGAGTTGAGGCGGCTCGCCACGATGTCCTTCTTGATCATCGTGCCTACGCGGAAGTGCTTGCCCACGTCGCGGAGGAAGTCGATGGCGGACATCGGCGCGGTCCAGTCGAGGTTGTTGACGAACACCGCCCGGTTCGAGCCCTCGAGGTCGAGGAACTGCTCGAGCTGGCCGCGGAGCTTGGCCACCCACTCCCCCACGACCTCCTTGGAGTTGAGCACGCGCTCGGCGGTCTGCCGCGGGTCTCCCACGAGCCCCGTGGATCCGCCGACGAGCGCGAGCGGGTGCAGCCCCGCGAGCTGGAGGCGCCGCATGACGAGGATCTGGACGAGGTTGCCGAGGTGGAGGCTCGGCGCCGTCGGGTCGAAGCCGCAGTAGAACGTGCCGCCGGGCGTGGAGAGGAACTCCTCGAGCGCCGCCTCGTCCGTGGTCACCTGCATGAGACCGCGCCAGCGCAGCTCCTCATAGACGTTCGCGAAGGAGGAGTCGTTGGCGTGCGGTGCGGGGCTCAGCGTCCCCTCTGCTGGCGACGTGGCGGTCATGCCCGGCGTCCTTCCCTCGGTGAATCGTCTGCGGCGGGGCCCTCGGCGGCCGCCCTGTCCAGTATGCCCTGCACGCCGGGCGGCAGAGAATCGACGGCGAGCACGTGCAGGCGCTGGGTTGAGCGCGTCATGGCCACGTAGAGCGAGCCCGGCCGGCCGCCGTCGTCCTCGAGAATGCCCTCGGGGTCCATGAGGACCACCGAGTCGAACTCGAGGCCCTTGGCCTCGTGGGCGTCGAGCACCCGGACCTCCGGCAGTCCGGCAAGCGCTTCCCTCGCCGGAGCGGCGGCCCGGCGGGGCACGACGGCGGCCACGAGTCCCCCGGCCGCCTGTTCGAGCTCGGCCGCACAGGCCTCGACGAGGCCCTCCCGCCAGCGCTCGCCGGGCACGGTGGAGAGGACCGGGGCGGCGGCGTCTCGGATGGGCCGCGGGGCCTCGATCTCGGCGCCGAGCTCCCGCGCGACGGCGACCGCCGCGTCCGAGATCTGCCGCGGCGTCCGGTAGTTGACCGTGAGGGCGAGCTCGTCGAACCGCCCGCCCGTGAAGGGCTCGAGCGCCTCGGACCACGAGCGGGAGGAGCCGGGCGAGGAGGCCTGGGCCATGTCCCCCACGATGGTCATGGAGCGGATCGGCACCCGCTTGAAGACGGTGTGCCACTGCATGGGCGTGAGCTCCTGGGCCTCGTCCACGATGACGTGGCCGTAGGCCCACGTGCGGTCGAGGTCCGCCGCCGTCGCCGCATTGATCCGCCGCTCGGGACCGGACATCGAGCGCTTGACGTCCTCGGCGGAGATGATCCCGTCCACGCCGAAGTTCTCCAGCTGGGTGTTGACGTTCTCCAGGGCGCGCTCGGCGTTCTGGGTGTCGCGCGCGTCCTGATCCTCCCGCTCGCGCAGCCGCCGGGCGTCGTGCGGATCGAGCGGGCCGAGGAGGTCCGCCAGCTCGTCGAGGAGCGGGACGTCCCCGAGGGTCCACTCCGCCGGCTCGCGGCGGATGAGGGCCGCGATCTCCCGGCTCGAGAGCTCGGGCGCGGCGTCCACGAGGAGCTCCGGGCGGGTCAGCAGCTCCCCGAGCACCTTCTCCGGTGTGAGCGGCATCCAGGCGAGGTTGACGGCCACGCGGACGTCCGAGGAGGCGGCGACGTCCTCCGCCACGTACGAGCGGTCCGCCTTGTTGCCCTTCGAGCGCTCCTTGATCTGCTCCGTGACCCGCTCGGTCACCGCGTCCATGAGCGTGCTGACGAACGTGTCCCGGGCCTTGTTGTGCGGCTGCCGCGTGGCCCGGGCCTTCTCCTGGGCGTGCTTGACCATTCCAGGGGTGATCGTGGTGCGGAAGCCCTCCACGTTGACCTCGCGGGGCCGGGAGAAGGTCCGCTGGCGCTGCCGGACGGCCCGCTTCAGGATCTCCCGCCACACCGCGCGGCCCTTCACCTCGGCGGCGAGCGGAGCGTCCTCGCGGGCGGTGGCCACACCGGGGTACAGCTCGCCCACGGTCCGCATGACCACGCCCGTCTCGCCGAGCGAGGGCAGGACGCGCTCGATGTACTCGAGGAACGCCGCGGACGGCCCCACGAGCAGGACGCCGCTGCGGCTGAGGCGCTCCCGGTGGGTGTAGAGGAGGTAGGCGGCGCGGTGGAGCGCCACGGCGGTCTTGCCCGTGCCCGGACCGCCCTGCACCACGGTGACGCCGGCGAGCGGGCGGCGGATGATCTCGTCCTGCTCGCGCTGGATCGTCGAGACGATGTCGTGCATCCGTCCCGTCCGCTTGGCGTTGAGCCCGCGCAGCAGGGCCCCGTCTCCGCCGGTCCCCACGGTCTCGCCCTCGAAATCGGGCGAGAGGACCTCGTCGTCGAGCCCGACGACGGTGCGGCGGCGCAGCATGATGTGGCGGCGCCGGGCCACCCCCTGCGGGTCGAAGGCCGTGGCCTGGTAGAAGCGTCCGGCCTCGGGAGCGCGCCAGTCCACGAGCATGCGCTGGGACTCGGCATCCGTCAGGCCGATGCGGCCGATGTGCGACTCGGCCCCGCCGTCCTCCGGGGTCAGGGAGCCGAAGACGAGGCGGTCCTCGACGGCGAACAGCTGGGCGAGCCGGTCCTCGTGGAGGGCCGCGAAGGAGTCCCGCTCCGAGACCTTCTGGGCCGAGCCCGAAGGGCCCTGGCGGCGGACCGCCGAGAGCTCGGCCTCCTTCTCCCGCCGGAGCTCGTCCAGCCGGGCGTAGAGCGCGTCCACACGGCGCTGCTCTGCCTCGACGATCGCGTTCTGGCCATCACCCACGTGTGCTGCGAGCCTCTCTCTCGACGAGCCGGGAGCCGGACGGTCCCGAGCTGATCCAGTGTACGCCGCGGGCTACATCCGAGGGTCGACGTCCGTCCGCTCGAACGGCTGCGACTCGTCCTCGCGCGAGTACGCGATGCGGCGGTGGGCCCGGTCCGTGCTCGCCTGCCAGAACTCCACGTAGTCGGCGACGACGGCGAACGCCTTCCAGTCCGGGTCCACGTCCGTCCCGGCCAGCGGGCGCTGACGGTAGTCGGCGGCCGAGGTCTCGTCGTCGAGCCGGACGACGCGGCCGCGGACGCTCACCTGGCGGCCCACCTCCGGCCAGTAGAACGTGAGGGCGGCCCGGGGGTTCTCCTCGATGTCCTCGACCTTGCGCGTGTCCAGGTGCGTGGCGAACTGCCAGCCGTTGTCCACGATGTCCTTGAGGATGAGCGTCCTCGCGGAGACGGCGCCGTGCGCGTCCGCCGTGGAGAGCGTGGCCGCGTGGGGCTCGACGACCTGGCGGTCCACCGCCGTCTCGAGCCACGCGACGAACGCCTCCGCCGGGTCCTCCGGCCATCCCCCGTCCCCCGCCTCGAAGGGCGGGAAGATCTCGGGGAAGACCGGCAGGGCCCGCAGGCGCTGGCGGAGGGACAGGCTGCTCACGGACGTGTTCACGGTGCTCCTTCGACGATCCTGTCTTCGGCGAACTGCTGCTGGGAGGCGAGGACCTCCCGGGCCTTCTCGAGCTGGGCCGCGACGGCGTCCGGCGCCGTCCCGCCCTGGGCGCTGCGCGTGGAGAGCGAGCCCTCGGTGGAGAGGACGCCGCGCACCTCGGGCGTGAGGCGGGAGTCCACGCGGGCGAACTCCTCGTCCGTGAGGTCCCACAGCTCGACGCCGCGCTCCTCGGCGATCCGGACTGCGCCGCCGGAGATTTCGTGGGCCTCCCGGAAGGGCACGCCCTGGCGGACGAGCCACTCGGCGATGTCCGTGGCGAGGGCGAACCCCTGCGGGGCGAGCTCCGCCATCTTCTCCGTGTTGAAGCCCAGGGTGGCGATCATGCCGCTCACCGCGGGCAGGAGGAGCTCAAGCGTGTCCGTCGCGTCGAACACCGGCTCCTTGTCCTCCTGGAGGTCGCGGTTGTACGCGAGGGGCAGGCCCTTGAGCGTCGCGAGCAGCCCCGTGAGGTCGCCGATGAGGCGGCCCGACTTGCCGCGGGCGAGCTCCGCCACGTCCGGGTTCTTCTTCTGCGGCATGATCGAGGATCCGGTGGAGAACGCGTCGTCGAGCTTCGCGAAGCCCACGTCCTTCGTGGCCCAGAAGATGACCTCCTCGCTGATGCGGGAGAGGTCCACGCCGATCATGGCGCACACCCACGCGTACTCCGCGAAGACGTCGCGGGCGGCCGTGCCGTCGATCGAGTTCCACACGGCCGAGTCGAACCCGAGGTCCTCCGCGACGGCGTTCGGGTCGAGGCCGAGGCTCGAGCCCGCGAGGGCGCCCGAGCCGTACGGCGAGACGGCGGCGCGCTTGTCCCAGTCGATGAGGCGCTCCACGTCCCGCAGCAGCGGCCACGCGTGGGCCAGCAGGTGGTGGCTGAGGAGCACGGGCTGGGCGTGCTGCAGGTGGGTGCGGCCCGGCATCGGCGCGTACGGGTGCGCCTCGGCCTGGGACACGAGCGCCCGGACGGTGTCCAGGACGCCCTGGGCGATGATCCGGGCGTGGTCCCGCAGGTACATGCGGCCCATCGTGGCGATCTGGTCGTTCCGAGAGCGCCCGGCGCGCAGCTTGCCGCCGAGCTCGGGGCCCGCCCGCTCGATGAGGCCGCGCTCGAGGGAGCCGTGGACGTCCTCGTCTCCCGCGGAGGGCGCGTACGCCCCGGAGACCACGTCCGCCTCGAGGCGGTCGAGGGCCTCGACCATGCCCGAGAGCTCGGCCTCGGTGAGCAGCCCCGCCTTGGCGAGGACCCGCGCGTGGGCCCGGGAGCCGGCGATGTCGTAGCGGGCGAGCCTCCAGTCGAAGTCCGTGGACTTCGAGAGCGCGGCGAGCGCGTCAGCGGGGCCTCCGGAGAAGCGTCCGCCCCAGAGGGCGCCTTCGTTCGTCCCGGCCACGGCTACTTCAGCTTCGCGACGTCGTCGACCGACTGGACCTCGCCGAGGCGGGCCGCGCGCTCGCTCGCCACCTTGGCCGAGAGGCCGTAGATGTCGATGAAGCCGCGGGCGCTCGACTGGTCGAACGCGTCGCCCTCGTCATAGGTGGCGAGGTTGAAGTCGTAGAGGCTCGAGTCCGAGCGGCGGCCGTTGACCACGGCCTGGCCCGCGTGGAGCGAGAGGCGGATCTCGCCGGAGACGTGCTCCTGGGTCTCGTCGACGAACGCGTCGAGCGAGCCCTTGAGCGGGGAGAACCACTGGCCGTCGTAGACGAGCTCGGTCCAGCGCTGGTCCACGGTCTTCTTGAAGCGGGCCTGCTCGCGCTCGAGGGTGATGTCCTCGAGGTGCTTGTGGGCCGTCATGAGCGTCATGGCGCCCGGGGCCTCGTAGATCTCGCGGCTCTTGATGCCCACCAGGCGGTCCTCGACGACGTCGATCCGGCCCACGCCCTGCGCGCCGGCGCGGCGGTTGAGCTCCTCGACGGCCTGGAGCGGCGTCACGGCGCGGCCGTCGATCTTGACGGGGATGCCCGCCTCGAACGCGATGGTGACCTCGTCCGGCGCCGGCGGGAACTCGGGCGCCTGCGTGTACTCGTAGACGTCCTTGGTGGGCGCGTTCCAGATGTCCTCGAGGTAGCCGGTCTCCACGGCGCGGCCCCAGACGTTCTGGTCGATCGAGTACGGGTTCTTCTTCGTGGTGACGATCGGGAGGCTGTTGGCCTCCGCGTAGTCGATGGCCTTCTCGCGCGTCAGGGCGAGGTCGCGGACCGGCGCGATGCACTTGAGGTCCGGGCCGAGCGTCTGGATGCCGACCTCGAAGCGGACCTGGTCGTTGCCCTTGCCCGTGCAGCCGTGGGCGACCGTCGAAGCGCCGAACTGCTTCGCGGCGGCCACGAGGTGGCGCACGATCACGGGGCGCGAGAGCGCGGAGACGAGCGGGTAGTGGCCCATGTAGAGGCCGTTGGCCTTGAGGGCCGGCATGCAGTACTGCTCCGCGAACTCGTCCCGGGCGTCCGCCACGTAGGCCTCGACGGCGCCGCAGTCCAGGGCGCGCTGGCGGATGGTCTCCAGGGACTCGCCGCCCTGTCCCACGTCCACGGCGACGGCGACGACCTCCGCCCCGGTGGCCTCGGCGATCCAGCCGATGGCGACCGACGTGTCCAGTCCGCCCGAGTAGGCGAGAACGATCCGCTCTGTCATGCGCTTCTCCTAGGTCTGCGTGTTTGCTCTATGCATAGTCTTGCATAACTATGCACACGGCGTCCAACGGGGTCAGCTCCGCGGCCCGGACGACTCCGCGAGCTCGAGGAAGTACCGGGCGAGCTCCTCGCCCGCTCCCCCGGTCCGGCCGATGACCATGATCGTGTCGTCGCCCGCGATCGTGCCGAGCACCGTGGAGAGTGCCGCGGCGTCGATGGCCTGGGCGAGGAAGTTCGCGGCCCCCGGCGGCGTGCGCAGCACCGCGAGGTTGCCCGTGCCCTCCGCGGTCACGAGCACCTCCTGGCACAGCCGGGCCACCCGCGCGACGAGCGCCCCGCCCGAGGCCGCCTCGGCCGCGGACGCGATGTCCTCGCGAACAAGATAGCGCAGAACGCCGCCCTCTCCCCGCACGCGGAGCGCGCCGACCTCGACGAGGTCCCGCGAGAGCGTCGCCTGGGTCACCTGGACGTCCGACTCCTCGAGCAGCTGGGCGAGCTCCCCCTGCGAGCGGACCACGTTCTCCCGCAGGAGGGAGCGGATCCGGGCCTGGCGGGCGGTCTTCGTCGTCGGCGCGCTCATGCGGACACCTCCGGGCGCCGGTCGACGAAGGAGCTGGAGGCCTCCGCGCGCTGGAGCAGCCAGACGAGGAGCGCCTTCTGCGCGTGCCGGCGGTTCTCCGCCTCGTCCCAGACGCGGGACCGGGAGCCGTCGATGACGTCCGCGTCCACCTCCACGCCGCGGTAGGCGGGCAGGCAGTGGAGGAAGACGGCCTCGGGCCGCGCGAGCGCCATGAGCTCCTCGGTGACCCTGAAGCCCTCGAAGGCGCCGGCCCGCTCGCTCTTCTGCCCCTCCTGGCCCATGGAGACCCAGGTGTCCGTGGCCACGACGTCCGCGCCGGAGACGGCCTCGCGGGGCTCGTCGACGACGGCGACCGATCCGCCCGTCTCCCCGGCGATCCGCTGCGCCTCCTCGACGACGGCCGGGTCCGGGCGGTACCCCTGGGGCCCGCAGAGCCGCACGTGCATGCCGGCGAGGGCACCGCCGAGCGCGTAGGAGCTCGCCATGTTGTTCGCGGCGTCGCCGATGTAGGCGAGGGTGCGGCCCGCCGTCGTGCCGAACTCCTCCCGGACCGTGAGGAGGTCGGCGAGGATCTGGCAGGGGTGGAACTCGTCGCTCAGGGCGTTGACCACGGGCACCCGGGAGAAGCGGGCCATGGTCTCGAGGCCCGCCTGGCCGAAGGTGCGCCACACGATCGCCGAGACGGTCCGCTCGAGGATGCGGGCCGTGTCCTCGACCGACTCCTTGTGGCCGATCTGGGACTCGCCGGGGTTGACGATGAGCGCCTGCCCGCCGAGCTCGGCGATGCCCGCCGCGAAGGAGAAGCGGGTGCGGGTGGAGGTCTTGTCGAAGATCACGGCGACCGTCTCGCGCGCGTCCCCGTGCGCCAGGGGCGTGCGGGAGTGCGGGGCGGCTTTGAGCGCCGCGGCGAGGTCGAGGACCTCGGCCTGCTCGGCCGGCGAGAGGTCGCTGTCCTTGAGGAAGTGCCGGACGGCGGGGCGGCTCGAGTCCTCCCCGGCTCCGCGGGCGTGGTCTGCTGTCAGGGCGTCAGTCATGGTCGGGCTGGCCTTTCCTGGCGCCGGAGAGGATCTCCGGCATGGCGTGGATGAACTCCGCCGCCTCGGCCTCGGCGAGGACGAGCGGCGGGGCGAGTCGGAGGGTGCTCCCGCTCGTCGCGTTGAGCAGGAAGCCCCGCTCTTGGGCGGAGCGGACCACGTCCGGGGCGGTGAGCCCCTCCGCGAGCGCCGCCTCCGAGAGGTCGGCGCCGAGGAGCAGCCCGGCCCGGCGCACGGCGCCGATCTCCGGGAGCGCGTCCAGACCCGCCTCGAGCTGGGCGCCTCGAGCCTCCGCCGCCTCGAGGAGCCCCTCCTCCTCGATGACCGCGAGCGTCTCGAGCGCGGCGCGGGCCGCGAGCGCGTTGCCGCCGAACGTGGTCCCGTGGCCGCCCGGGGAAAAGAGGCGGGAGACCTCGGGGCCGCGGGTGAGCAGGGCCCCCACGGGGAACCCGCCGCCGAGGCCCTTGGCGAGCGTCACCGCGTCCGGCTCCACGCCCTCGGAGGCGAGCCACCGGCCCGTGCGGCCGATCCCGGTCTGCACCTCGTCTGCGATGAGCAGCGCGCCGGCGTCCCGGGTCAGCTCCCGCAGGAGGCGCAGCCACCCCTCGGGCGGCGGCACGACGCCCGCCTCCCCCTGCACGGGCTCGACGACGACGGCGGCCGTCGCCGGGCCGATCGCAGCCCGCGCCGCCTCGGCGTCGCCGTACGGGATGCGCCGCACACCGCCCGGCAGCGGCTCGAAGGGGGCGCGGTAGGCCTCTTTGGACGTGAGGGCGAGCGCGCCCATGGTCCGGCCGTGGAAGGCGCCCTCGAAGACCACCACCTCGGTGCGGGCGCCGCCGTCCCGGGCGTTCGCCGCGGCGGCGTGAAGACGGGCGAGCTTGAAGGCGGCCTCGTTGGCCTCGGCCCCCGAGTTGACGAGGAACGCCGCCGAGCCCTCCGGCAGGCCGGCGAGGCGGATGAGCCGCTCCGCGAGCGCGATCTGCGGCGGGGTGGCGAAGAAGTTGGAGACGTGGGACAGCGTCGCCGCCTGGTCCGCCACGGCCGCGGCCCAGCGCGGGTGCGCGTGGCCGATCGCGTTGACGGCGATCCCGCCGAGGAGGTCCAGATAGGCGCGCCCGTCCGCGTCCCAGACCCGGCATCCCCGGCCCTTGACGAGGGCGAGCTTCGGCGGCCCGAACATGCCCGTGTAGGAGCGTCCGTAGCGACCGAGCAGCTCCGAGGACGGGGTCTGGCCCTGAGCCTCGGCCGACTGCTGCGGGTCCGCCTGGTCCGGTGTCTCGCTCTGGTGCTGCGTCTCGGTCTGGTGCTGCGTCATGGTGTCACCTGCGTTCCGATGCCTGCGTTGGAGAGGAGCTCGATGAGCATGGAGTGCGGAGCCCGGCCGTCCACGATCGAGGCGGCGCTCACCCCGCTCCGCACGGCGGCGAGGCACGCCGCCATCTTGGGGATCATGCCGGACTCGAGGGACGGGAGCAGCTCCTCGAGCTCGTCGGCGGGGAGGGAGGAGACGAGCGAGCCCTTGTCCGGCCAGCTGCGATAGAGGCCCTCGACGTCCGTCAGGATGACGAGCCGGGACGCCCCGAGCGCGGCGGCCACGGCTCCGGCCGCCGCGTCCGCGTTGACGTTGAGCACGCTGCCGGTCGGCTCGCCGTCCCGGTACTCCGGCGCCACGGTGGAGACGACGGGGATGCGGCCCGCCTCGAGGAGGTCCAGCACGGCCCGGGGGTCCACGCCGGTGACGTCCCCGACGAGCCCGAGGTCCACCGGCTCCCCGTCCTGCTCGCCTGTGCGCCGCTGGGCCTGGAGCAGGCCCGCGTCCTCGCCCGAGAGGCCCACGGCGTACGGCCCGTGCCGGTTGACGAGCCCCACGAGCTCGCGCCCCACCTGCCCGGTGAGCACCATGCGGATGACGTCCATGGCCTCCTCGCTCGTGACCCGGTATCCGCCGCGGAACTCGGACGGGACGCCGACCCGCTCGAGCATCGCGTTGATCTGCGGGCCGCCGCCGTGCACGACGACGGGCCGGATGCCCACGTGGTGGAGGAAGACGACGTCCGCGGCGAAGGCCTCACGCAGCTCCTCGCTCACCATCGCGTTGCCGCCGTACTTGAGCACGATCGTGGAGCCCGCGAAGCGCTGGATCCACGGGAGCGCCTCGACGAGGCTCGCGGCGCGCTGGGCCGCCGCTTCGAGGACGGCCGACTCGCCGGCCGCGGGCGCCGACCCCTCGGGGGCCGGCGCGGCGGGCGGCGGGGTCTCGGGTGTGGGAGTCATGCCTGGTCCTTTCGCGGTGCGCCTCTAGGAGGAGTAGGCGCTGTTCTCGTGGACGTACTCGTGCGTGAGGTCGCTCGTGAGGATCGTGGCCTCCGCGTCTCCGGCGCCGAGGCCGATGACGATCGACGCCTCCCGCGGGGCGAGGTCCACGAGCGAGCGGTCTTCGCCGAGCCCTCCCGCGCGGGAGACCTCGACGCCGTTGACGCGGACACTCACGTCGCCCGGCTCGAACGCGCAGGCGGTGGTGCCGAGCGCCGAGAGGATGCGCCCCCAGTTCGGGTCCGCCCCGAAGATCGCCGTCTTGACGAGGTTCGAGCGGCAGACGGCGCGGGCCGCCGTCCGGGCGTCCTCGACGGAGGCGGCCGACTCGACCGTGACCGCGATGGTGTGGGCGGCGCCCTCGGCGTCGTCGATGAGCTGGTACGCGAGGTCCTGGCAGAGGGCCGTGAGGCCCGCCGTGAACGCCGCCGCGTCCTCGCGGGCCGCCTCGCCCGAGGCGAGCAGGAGGACCGTGTCGTTCGTGGACATGCAGCCGTCCGAGTCGGCGTGGTCGAAGGAGACCGCGCAGGCCTCGCCGAGGGCCGCGTCCGCCTCCTCGGCCGAGATCTCGGCATCCGTGCAGAGGAACACGAGCATCGTCGCGAGCGAGGGGGCGAGCATGCCCGCGCCCTTGGCGATGCCCACGATCCTCGACCCGCCCGGCAGCGTCACCGCCGCGGCCTTGGGCTTGCTGTCCGTGGTCATGACGGCGCGGGCCGTCTCCTCGACCGAATCGCGCCGCACGCCCGCGCACGCGGCCTCCGCGCCGGCGAGGACCTTCTCGCGCGGCAGCCGCTCGCCGATGAGGCCGGTCGAAGCCACCGCGACGTCCGCGGCGCTCACGCCGAGCAGCTCGCCCAGCCGCTCGGCCGTGGCGTGCGTGTCCTGGAAGCCCTCGGGCCCCGTGCACGCGTTGGCTCCCCCAGAGTTGGCGACGACGGCGCGGATGCGCCCGTCTCCCACCGCCTCCCGGGTCCAGAGCACAGGCGCCGCGGCGAACCGGTTCACTGTGAGCCTCACCGCAGCGGTGTCCGTGCGGCCCTCGTTGACGATGACGGCGAGATCCGGTCCACCGCTTGCCTTGAGGCCGGCTTCGACGCCGGCCGCGCGGAAGCCCGCGGGCCACTGCGCCGGGGCGCGCTCGACCTCGACGCCCTGGACGGTCGAGAACCGGGCGAGCGGCTCGGGAAGGGTGCTGGTCACGGTGGGCCTCCTCGGCGGGCGGTGGGTACAGGCAGCGGGTTCAGGCGGTGGGTTCTGGCGGGCGGGCGTCAGGGCGCGAGGCCGCCGCCGGTGAGCCCGAGCGTCTCCTCGAGCCCGAGGGCGATGTTCATGGACTGGACCGCGGCCCCCGCGGTCCCCTTGGCGAGGTTGTCCAGGGCGACGCTCGCGATGACGCGGCCCGTCCTCGGGTCCAGGGCGGCCTGGGTGTGGACGTAGTTCGAGCCCAGGACGGACTGGGTGGCGGGCCACTGGCCCTCGGGCAGGAGGCGGACGAACTCCTCCCCCTCCCACGCGCTCGCCCAGGCCTCGCGCACCGCGGCCGCGTCCGTGCCGGGGCGGACGCGCGCCGTCGCCGTCGTGAGGATGCCCCGGGGCATGGGGGCGAGCGTCGGCGTGAAGGAGACCGAGACGCCCTCCCCCGCGGCCCAGGAGAGGCCTTGCTCGATCTCGGGGGTGTGGCGGTGGACGCCGCCGACGCCGTACGGGGACATCGAGCCCATGGCCTCGCTGGCCATGAGGTGCGGCTTCATCGCCTTGCCCGCGCCCGAGGTGCCGGAGGCGGAGACGATGACGACGTCCGCAGGCTCGAGCAGGCCGGCCCGGAATCCCGGGGCGAGGGCGAGGAGCGAGGACGTGGGGTAGCAGCCGGGGACCGCAATGCGCCGGGCGCCCTTCAGCCGGGAGCGCTGGCGGCCGCCCTCGGCGAGCGGCAGCTCCGGAAGGCCGTAGGGCCAGGTGCCCGCGTGGCTGCCGCCGTAGAACTCCTCCCACGCGCCGGCGGACTCGAGGCGGAAGTCCGCGCCCGCGTCCACGACGAGCGACTCCTCGCCGAGCTCCGCCGCGATCGCACCGGACGAGCCGTGCGGGAGGGCGAGGAAGACGACGTCGTGGCCCGCGAGGGTGTCCGGCGAGGTCTCCTCGATCCGGAGGTCCCGGAGCGCGTGGACATGCGGCTGGAGCTCCCCGAGGGAGCGGCCCACGCTCGAGCTGCCGGTGACGGTCTTGACCGCGACGCCGGGATGCATCGCCAGAAGGCGCAGGAGCTCGCCACCGGCGTAGCCGCTGGCGCCTGCGACGGCTGCTGAGATCTTCATGCGTCGAGTATATGGAAAATTATGCACTCTCGGCAATAGTTATGCATCCTCGCCTTCTGGAAGCGCCTAAGCTGGCTGGGACACCGAGAACCAGAGGAAGAGGCGATCCCCGTGCCGCATCCCGCCGCCCCCGAGGAGAGGACCTTGCAGGTCCCGGAGACCATGACCGTCGTCGAGGCCCGCGAGGCCGGCGGCTCGGACGTGCTCCGCACCGCCGAGCGCCCCGTGCCCTCCCCCGGTCCCGGCCAGGCCCTGCTGCGCGTGGCCGCGGCCGGCGTCAACTTCATCGAGACCTACCAGCGCTCCGGCGCCTACCCCGTGGAGTACCCGGCGGTGCTGGGGTCCGAGGCGGCGGGGACGGTCGTCGCCGTCGGCGAGGGCGTCGAGGACGTGCGGGTCGGAGACCGGGTGACCACCGCGAGCGCCGTCGGCTCCTACGCGGAGTACTGCCTCGCCCCCGCGGACCACCTCATCCCCGTGCCGGAGGGGCTCAGCCTCGCGACGGCCTGCGCCGCGAGCCTCCAGGGCCTCACCGCGCACTACCTCATGACGAGCGTCTACCCCGTCCGCGAGGGGGACGAGGTGCTCATCCACGCGGGCGCGGGCGGCGTGGGGCAGATCGCGATCCAGATGCTCAAGCGCCGCGGGGCGCGCGTCTTCACCACGGCCTCCACCCCGCAGAAGCGGGAGCTCGCCTTGAGCGCCGGCGCGGACGAGGCCTTCGGCTACGAGGGCTTCGCCGACCGCGTCCGGGAGGCCACGGGCGGCCGCGGCGTCGCGGCGGTGTTCGACGGCGTCGGCCGCACCACCTTCGAGGAGTCCCTCGCGAGCCTCGCGCCGCGCGGCACGATGGCCCTCTTCGGCGCGGCCTCCGGCCCGGTACCGCCGTTCGACCCGCAGGAGCTCAACCGCCGCGGCTCCCTCGTCCTGACGCGCCCCTCGCTGGCGCACTTCCTCGCGACCGCAGAGGAGCGCGCATGGCGGGCCGCCGACGTGTTCGGGCCGCTCGCCGACGGCGACCTCGCCGTCTCCGTCACGGAGTACCCGCTCGCCCGGGCGGCAGACTCGCAGGATGCGCTCACGTCCCGCTCGACCACCGGAAAGATCGTCCTCACGCCGTGATCCACTCCCCGCAGCTCCCCGGCTCCGCTCAGGCCCCCGCTCCCCGGACTCTCTGGGAGGTCTTCGAGTCCACCGTCGAGGCGCACCCCGAGGCGCCGGCCCTCGACGACGGCGAACGGCCCCTCACCTACCGGGAGCTGCACGCAGCGGTGCTCGAGGCGGGACGGGAGATGACCGCTCTCGGCCTAGGCCCCGGGGACAAGGTGGGCATCCGCATCCCCTCCGGCACGAGCCGGCTCTACACCGCGATCCTCGCGGCCGTCTCGATCGGCGCCGCCTACGTGCCCGTGGACGCGGACGACCCCGAGGAGCGGGCCCGGCTCGTCTTCTCCGAGGCCCGCGTGGCCGGGGTCGCCACGCAGGACGGCGTGGTCCTCTCCGGCGAGCGGACCGCCCCGCATCCCGCGCCCCGGCGGCCGCGGCTCGAGGACGACGTGTGGGTCATCTTCACCTCCGGCTCGACGGGCACGCCGAAGGGTGTGGCCATCTCCCACCGCTCCGCCGCCGCGTTCGTGGACGCCGAGCGGCAGCTCTTCCTCCAGGACGCGCCGCTCGGCCCCGGGGACCGGGTCCTGGCCGGGCTCTCGGTGGGCTTCGACGCGAGCTGCGAGGAGATGTGGCTCGCGTGGGGCAGCGGCGGCTGCCTCGTCCCCGCGCCCCGCTCGCTCGTGCGCTCCGGCGTGGACCTCGGCCCGTGGCTCGTCTCCCGCGAGATCAACGTGGTCTCCACGGTGCCCACGCTCGCGGCGCTCTGGCCCGCGGAGGCCCTCGAGAACGTCCGCCTGCTCATCTTCGGCGGCGAGGCCTGTCCGCCGGAGCTCGCTGCGCGCCTCGCCACCGAGGGACGGGAGCTGTGGAACACGTACGGGCCCACCGAGGCCACCGTCGTGGCCTGCGCCGCGCCGATGACGGGCGAGGGCCCCATCCGCATCGGCCTGCCCCTCAACGGCTGGGACCTCGCGGTGGTGGACGAGGACGAGGTCCCGGTGGCCGAGGGAGAGAGCGGACAGCTCATCATCGGCGGCGTGGGGCTCGGCCGCTATCTCGACCCGGCCAAGGACGCCGAGAAGTACGCCCCGATGCCGACTCTCGGCTGGGAGCGCGCCTACCGCTCCGGCGACCTCGTCACCTACGACCCGGCCGGCCTGCTCTTCAACGGCCGCGCGGACGACCAGGTCAAGCTCGGCGGGCGCCGGATCGAGCTCGGCGAGGTCGAGTCCGCCCTCCAGTCCCTCCCCGGCGTCCACGGGGCCGCGGCGGCGGTCAAGGGCGGCGGCGCCTCCCCGCAGGTCCTCGTGGGCTACGTGGTTCCCGAGCAGGGCGCGGACTTCGACGAGTCGGCGGCCTCCGCCGCGCTGCGCGAAGACCTCCCCGCGGCGCTGGTCCCGCGGCTCGCCGTCGTCGACACCCTCCCCACGAAGTCCTCCGGAAAGGTGGACCGGGACGCGCTCCCGTGGCCGCTCGCGGGCGCCGGGGACGACGACGGCGACACCGCCGAGCTCGACGCGCTCGGCCCGGAGGCCAGGTGGGTCGTGGAGTCCTGGGCAGCGGCACTCTCCGCCGCGCCGGGGAGCCTCGACGCGGACTTCTTCGCGCTCGGCGGCGGCAGCCTCCAGGCCGCGCAGCTCGTCTCCGTGCTGCGGCAGCGCTACCCCGCCGTGACCGTGGCGGACGTCTACGACAGGCCCCGGGTCGGCGCGCTCGCCGAGCACCTCGTGGGGCAGGCGGACGGGCCGCCGGCGCTCGCGGAGCAGCGGACCGTGCGGCGCACGCCGAAGCGGGCCCAGTGGGCGCAGACGCTCGTGGGCGTCCCCTCGCTCGTGCTCGTGGGGCTGCGGTGGCTCGTGTACCTCGCGATCGGCCTGACCGTCCTCGACTGGGCGGGAGTCCGCACGCAGATCCCCGCCCCGCCGCTGTGGGCCACCGCCCTCGCGTGGCTCGTCTTCGCCGCGCCCGTGGGACGCATGGCCGTCTCCGTGGCCGCCGCCCGGCTCCTGCTGAGGGGTGTGAAGCCGGGGACGTACCCGCGCGCCGGATCGGTCCACCTGCGGCTCTGGACGGCGGAGCAGATCGCGTCCCTCGTGGGCGCGGTCTCGCTCTCCTCCGCCGTGCTCGTGCCCTACTACGCCCGGGCGCTCGGCGCGAAGATCGGCCGGGGCGTGGACCTGCACTCCGCGCCGCCCGTGACCGGGATGCTCAAGATCGGCGAGGGCGCCTCCGTGGAGCCGGACGTGGACCTGACCGGCTGGTGGGTGGACGGAGACGCCGTCCACATCGGCGCGGTCCGGATCGGCGCCGGCGCCCACATCGGCGGGCGATCCACGCTGGGCCCGGGCGCAGCGGTGGGCCGGGACGCGCACATCGACCCGGGCTCCGCCGTGACGGGCCGGATCCCCGCCGGACGCCGGGCCTCCGGCTCCCCCGCGGCCCCGACCGGCAGGGCCAAGCCGAGCTGGCCCGCCGAGCGGCCAGGCCGCAGCCGCGCGTGGGCGCTCGTCTACGCCGCCTCGGGAGCGCTGCTCTCCCTCCTGCCCTTCCTCGCGGCGGTGCCGGGCGTCCTGCTCGCCGCCTCTGCCGCCGGCCTCGCCGAGACCGGCTCCCTCCACGCCCGGATCCTGCCCGCGCTCTGGGCCGTGCCGCTCGCAGGACTCGTCTGGTTCGCCGTGCTCGCCCTCCTCACTGTGGGTGCCGTGCGGCTCCTCGCGATCGGTCTCAGCCCCGGCTACTGGCCCGTGCGCTCCCGGGTGGGCTGGCAGGCCTGGGCCACCGAGCGCCTCCTCGACTCGGCCCGCGAGCTGCTCTTCCCCCTCTACGCCTCGCTCTTCACTCCCGTGTGGCTGCGGATGCTCGGCGCGAAGGTGGGGAAGAACGTGGAGATCTCCACCGTCCTCTGCATCCCCTCGCTCACCACCGTGGCCGAGGGGGCGTTCCTCGCCGACGACACGATGGTGGCCACCTACGAGCTCGGCGGCGGCTGGATCCACATCGGCCCCGCGAAGGTAGGCAAGCGCTCCTTCCTCGGCAACTCCGGCATGGCGCAGCCCGGACGCAAGGTTCCCAAGAACTCGCTCGTGGCCGTGCTCTCCGCCGCACCGGCCAAGGCGAAGTCCGGCTCCTCGTGGCTCGGCTCGCCGCCCTCGCGCCTGCGCCGCACCGCCGTCGAGTCCGAGTCGGACCGCACCTTCGCGCCGGGTCCCCGCCTCAAGGCCGCCCGGGCCGGGTGGGAGCTGCTGCGCGGAGTGCCCGTCATGGTGTCCGCCCTCCTCGCCGCCGGCGTCCTCATGGCGCTCTCGTGGATCTGGACGTCGCTCCTCGAGGCCGGGCTGCCCGCCTGGGGCGCGGCGCTCTGCACCGCGCTGCTCTCCGGGCTCGTGGCCTTCGCCGCCTCACTCGCGGCCGCGGGCTCCGCCGTCGCCGCCAAGTGGATCTTCGTGGGCCGGATCCGCCCGGGCGAGCACCCGCTCTTCAGCTCCTTCATCTGGCGCAACGAGGTGCAGGACACGTTCGTGGAGCTCGTCGCCGCTCCCTGGTTCGCCTACGCCGCCGCGGGCACGCCCGCCATGACGCTCTGGATGCGAGCGCTCGGCGCGAAGATCGGGCGCGGCGTCTGGCTCGAGTCCTACTGGCTTCCGGAGGCCGATCTCGTCACGCTCGGCGACGGCGCGAGCGTCAACCGCGGCACCGTCCTGCAGACCCACCTCTTCCACGACCGCGTCATGGCCATCGACACAGTGACCCTCGAGGCAGGCTCTACACTGGGACCTCACAGCGTCATCCTGCCGGCGGCCGAGCTCGGCGAGGCGTCCACCGTGGGCCCCGCCTCGCTCGTCATGCGCGGGGAGCGGATCCCCGGCTCCACCCGCTGGACGGGCAACCCGGTGGCGCCCTGGCTCGAGACCCCCGCTGACTAAGGACCCCTCTCCGTGACGACTCTCCCGCCCGACCACCACCGTCTCCACGACCCCGCGGAGGACCCGTACCTGCCCGGGGCCGAGCGGGCCGGGATCGTCCCGCGGCACTACGAGCTGGACCTCTCCGTGCGGCTGCGGAACAACCGCCTCACGGGCACCGCCGTCATCACCGGCCGGATCCCGGCGACGACGCGCCAGCTCGTCCTCGACCTCGTAGGGCTGCGCGTCAAGAAGGCCCTCATCGACGGAAAGCCGGCCGAGCGCGTCAAACAGACCCGCACCCACCTCTTCCTGACGTCCAAGCACGACCTCCCCCGCAACGCCGAGGTCTCCGTCACCGTGGTCTACGAGGGCTCGCCCGGGCCCCGCCGAGGCCTCTGGGGCGAGGTCGGCTGGGAGGAGCTGACCGACGGCGTGCTCGTGGCCGGCCAGCCCAACGGCGCGCCCACCTGGTTCCCCTGCGTGGACCACCCGTCCTGCAAGGCCACCTTCGACATCGCCGTGTGGACGGACGCCGGCTACCGGGCCCTCGCCAACGGACAGCTCGTCGACACCGCTCGCAAGGGGTCCACACACCGCTGGGTCTACCGGGAGAAGCACCCCACGAGCACCTACCTCGCCGCCCTGCAGATCGGCCGGTACGACGTCGTCGAGCACACCGGGCGAGTCGGGTTCGCCGCCTCGCATGCCCTGGCCCGGAAGGCGCGCGCCGCGCTCGCGGACCAGCCGGCCATGTTCGCGCTCTTCGAGCGATGCTTCGGCCCCTACCCCTTCGAGGCCTACACCTCGGTGGTGAGCGACGACGAGCTCGAGATCCCGCTCGAGGCGATGGAGATGAGCCTCTTCGGGGCCAACCACCTCACCTCCGCGTGGGAGAGCCAGCGGCTCATCGCGCACGAGATGGCCCATCAGTGGTGGGGCAACAGCGTGACGCTGCGGCAGTGGAAGGACCTCTGGCTCCACGAGGGATTCGCCTGCTACGCGGAGTGGCTCTGGGCCGAGGAGTCCGGACGCTCCACGGCACGGGCCGAGGCGGAGGAGGCCTACGCGGGGCTCGCCGCCAAGCCCCAGACCCTCACGCTGGCCGACCCGGGCGCGCAGGACATGTTCGACGACCGCGTCTACAAGCGCGGCGCCCTCGCCCTCCATGCCCTGCGGGCGGCCCTCGGCTCCGAGGCGTTCTTCGCGGTGCTCTCGCGCTTCCAGTCCCGGTTCGCCCACGCGACGGCCTCCACCGAGGACTTCCTCAGCCTGGTCGAGGACCTGCACGGCTCCGAGACGCGGGAGGTCCTTCTCCCGTGGCTCTCGGACACCGCGCTTCCGCCGCTGCCCTGACGCTCCGGACCGTGTGACGGCCCTCAGCGGGGCGGCTCAGCTGTGCGGTTCAGGTGCGCTGTCCAGCTGCGCCGTGCCCGTCAGACGAGCACATCAGACGAGCCCGCTGCGCCCGTCGCGGCGCAGCAGGAGGGCGGAGAGCGCCGCGCCGACGAACACGCCGAGGGCCAGGTTGTGCGTGGGCACCACGATGGCCACGGTGACGAGCATGATGGCGGTCTCCCTCCACCCCGCCTCCCTGAGGCGGGCCGGCGTGACGCTGCGCAGGTCAACGGTCGTCAGACCGAGGAAGACCATGACCGCCACGAGGGCCGCCATCGGGATCTCGGCCACGATGGGGCGGAGGACGAGCACGAGCACAAGCAGGCTGAGCCCCGCCGCCGCGCTCGAGATGCGGGTCCTCCCGCCGGAGGCCTTCACGTTCATGATGGACTGCCCGATCATGGCGCAACCGCCCATGCCGCCGATGAGGCCCGCCGCGATGTTGGCGATGCCCTGGCCCCGAACCTCGCGCGGCTGATCAGTGGGCGTGCCCGTGAGGCTGTCCACCACCCGAGCCGTCATGAGGGTCTCGACCAGGCCCACCACGGCGATCCCGACGGCGTAGGGCGCCACGGCGGCGAGCGTGTCCAGGGACAGCGGAACGTGCGGCAGGCCGATCTCGGGAAGCGCCGTCGGCAGCCGGCCCCTGTCCCCCACTGTGGGCACGCGAACGCCGGCGAGCGTCGCCACAGCCGTGACGATCACGATCGCGAAGAAGGGCGAGGGCGACGACGGCCAGAGGCGGGAGCAGCCGAAGACGATGACCACGCCGAGCCCCGAGAGCCAGTAGACGGCGCCCGGCACTCCCTCGAGCTCCGGAAGCTGCGAGAGCAGCATGAGCGTGCCGAGCGAGTTGACGAACCCCACCATCACCGGCCGGGTCACGAAGCGCATGAGCCGGTGGATGCCCGCAAGGCCGAGCAGGATCTGCAGCGCGCCGCCGAGCAGCACCGCGAGCACGAGGTGGTCCACCCCGTGCGATCTCACGAGCGGTGCCGTCACGAGCGCCACGGCTCCCGCAGCGGCAGTGACCATCCCGGGCCGTCCGCCGACGACAGCCGCCGCCACCGCCATGACGACGGCGGTGAACAGGCCCACGCGGGGATCGACGCCCGCCACGATGGAGAACGCGAGCACCTCCGGGATGAGCGCGAGCGAGGTGACGAACCCCGCGAGCAGCTCGCGCCCGAGAACGCGAGGGCGACGGAGGGCCAGCCGCGAGGACTGGCGCTCCAGCGCCTCTTCCAGGGTGCGTGACGCGGGCGAGGAGGTCACACTCGCTGAACCGCTCCGCAGCGGTCAGCGGCGGCCTGCACGGCCGATGCCCGAGCCTCGCTGGCCTCGTCTGCCGTCAGGGTTCGGTCCGCCGCCCGGAAGCGCAGACCGAATGCAAGCGACTTCCGGCCCGGCTCGATCCCCTCTCCCTCGTAGACGTCGAACAGCTGAACGTCCTCGAGGAGCTCCCCCGCTCCGTCGCGCAGCGCCGACTCGACGGCTCCGGCGAGCACCGAGGAGTCCACGACGAGCGCGACGTCCTGCGTGGTCGCCGGATGCGTCGAGAGAGGGCGGGCGACGACGACGTCCGCGCTCGCCTCGCTGAGGGCGCTCACGTTCACCTCGAAGACCGCCACGCGACCCGGAAGGTCCAGGGAGGCCGAGAGCTTCGGGTGCAGCTCTCCCGCCCAGCCCACGTGCGTGCCGTCAGGCAGGGACAGCGCGGCACAGCGGCCGGGGTGGAACGCATGGTGCGCGGCGCGCTCGGCGACGAGCTCGACCCCGACGAGGTCAGCCGCGAGACGCGCGCCGTCCAAGGCGTCCGTCACGTCCACCGGGCGCGGCTTCACGCCGGCCCCCGGCGCGGTGTCGTGGCCGAGGAACAGGCCCGCGGCGTAGAGGGGCTGCTCCGGCAGCCCGGCGTCGAGAGCCTCCAGCTCCGCGTCCGAGGGCAGGGCGCCGAGCGGCGGGATGCTCGCCGTCCCGATCCGCTGTCCCGGGCGGGGCAGGAAGACCTGACCGCCCTCGAAGAGCGCGAGATCGCGGAACCCGCGCGCGGAGTTCCGCTGGGCCACGCCGATGAGACCCGGCAGGATCGAACGGCGCATCTGCGAGAACTCGGAGCTCAGGGCGTTCTCCAGGACGACCGCCTCAGGGGCCGCCCCGTCCTCCGCCGCACCGAAGAGCGAGTTCTGCTCCGCGGAGACGAACGGATAGCTGAGCACTTCGGTCATCCCGGCGTCCGCCAGACCCTGGAGGATGCGGCGCCGATGGCGCTGCAACGGCGTGTACCCGCGGCCGGGAGGCGCGACCGGGAGAGTCGAGGGCAGGCGGTCGAAGCCGTCCAGGCGGACGATCTCCTCCACGAGGTCCTCCGGCGTGCCCAGGTCATACCGCCACGAGGGAGACGTGACGAACAGGGCCTCCCCCTCCCGGCGGACTGCGCAGCCGAGGGCCGCGAGCAGCTCCTCCTGGCGCTCCGGGGAGTAGTCCACGCCCACGCGGCGCGGGGCGAGGTCCAGCGGGAGCCGGACCTCTGCGCGAGCGGCAGTCACCGGGACGGCGCCGGGCTCGGCGCTCGGGCCGCTCTGCGTGACGATCAGATCGGTGCCGACCGAGGTCTCGGTGGCGCCCGCGAGCTCCACGAGGAGGTCGACCACGCGCTGCGCGGCCACTGCGGTCACGAGCGGGTCCACGCCGCGCTCGAAGCGCTTGGACGCCTCCGAGGAGAGCTTGTGCGCGCGGCGGGAGCGGGCGATGGAGACCGTGTCGAAGTGGGCGGCCTCGACGAGGATGCGGGTGGTGGTGTCCGAGACCTCGCTGTGGGCGCCCCCCATGATGCCGGCGAGGCCGAGGGCCTGCTCGGCGTCGGCGATGACGAGGTCGTCCGGGGTGAGGGTCCGCTCTTTGTCGTCGAGCGTCGTGAGCTTCTCGCCCTTCTCCGCCCTCCGCACCGTGATGCCGCCGGCGATCCGGTCCGCGTCATAGCAGTGGTTCGGCTGGCCGAGCTCGAGCATGACGTAGTTCGAGACGTCCACCGCGAGGGAGATGGAGCGCATGCCAGCGAGGCGCAGGCGGCGGGCCATCCACACGGGCGTGGGCACGGTGGGGTCCACGTTCTCCACGACGCGGGCCACGAAGCGGTCGCAGCCGGGCACCCCGTAGACCGGAGCGCTGTCCTCGATCCGCACGGGGTAGGAGCCGTCGAGACGCGTCGGGCGCACGGCCTCCGCCGGGTCCGCGGACTCGGTGCCGGTGGCCAGCCCGTACTCGCGCGCCATGCCGCGCACGGAGAAGGCGTACCCGCGGTCCGGCGTCACGTTGACCTCGGCGGCCTCCTCGTTGAGACCGAGCAGCTCGAAGACGTCCGTGCCCACCTCGGGATCGAGGCCGAGGCGGGACAGCACGATGATCCCGTCATGGTCCTCCCCCAGCCCGAGCTCGCGGGCCGAGGCGATCATGCCCGCGGACACGTGCCCGTACGTCTTGCGCGGCGAGATGCGGAAGTCCCCCGGGAGGACGGCGCCGGGAAGGGTCACGACGACCTTGTCCCCCGCCTCGAAGTTGTGCGCTCCGCACACGATCCCCTGGACGCCGGACGGGTCGATCCCCTCGCCCTCCAGCGCGGGCTGTCCCTCCGGCGCCACGCGCACCTGGCACCAGTTGATCGTCTTGCCGTTCTTCTGCGGCTCCTTCTCGAGCGAGAGGACCTGGCCGACGACGATGGGGCCGCTCAGCTCGGCGCCGGGGCGGTGGATCTCCTCCTCCTCGAAGCCGACCTTGACGACGTCGGCGAGGACGTCCTCGGCGCGGGCGTCCGCAGGCAGGGCGGTGTGCTCTCGGAGCCAGTCCAATGGCAGGCGCATGTCTCTAGATCTCCATCCCGAAGTGCTGGCTGAAACGGACGTCTCCCTCGATCATGTCTCGCATGTCGGGGACCTCGTTGCGGAACATGAGCGTGCGCTCCACGCCCATGCCGAAGGCGAACCCCTGGTACTCCTCCGGATCGATCCCGGCGGCGCGGAGCACGTTCGGGTGGACCATGCCGCAGCCGCCCCACTCGATCCAGCGGGGGCCACCCTTGGCACCGGGGTGCCAGACGTCCAGCTCGGCGCTCGGCTCGGTGAAGGGGAAGAAGTTGGTCCGCAGTCGGATCTTCGCCTCCTCGCCGAACATCTGGCGCGCGAAGTGCTCGAGGGTGCCGCGCAGGTCCGCCATCGTGAGCCCCTTGTCCACCGCCAGTCCCTCGAACTGGTGGAAGACGGGGGTGTGGGTCGCGTCGAGCTCATCCGTCCGGTACACCCGGCCCGGGCACAGCACGTAGAGCGGCACCTCCCGCTCGAGCATCGAGCGGACCTGCACGGGAGAGGTGTGCGTGCGCAGGACCACGTGGGAGTCGGCGGGCTCCACGAAGAAGGTGTCCTGCATCTCGCGAGCAGGATGGTCCGGCGGGAAGTTGAGGGCGTCGAAGTTGAACCACTCGGACTCGACCTCGGGGCCCTCCGCGATCTCCCATCCCATGCCCACGAAGACATCGCTCACCTGCTCGGTCAGCACGCTGAGCGGGTGGCGGGCGCCCGCGCGGCGGCGGCGCGGAAGGGCCGTGACGTCCACGGCCTCCTCGACGAGGATGGCCGCGTCCCGCTCCTGCTCGAGCACGCCCGTGCGCTCCGCGAGCGCCTTGGAGACGCGCCCGCGCGCCGGGCCGAGCGTCTTTCCGGCGGCGGCCTTCTCCGACTTGTCCAGCTGGCCGATCATCCGGTTGGAGAGCGCCAGCGGCGACTTGTCCCCCATGTGGGCGATCTTGACGTCTTTGAGCTCGGCGAGGTCCTTGGCCCCGGCGATCGCCGCGAGCGCGGCGTCCACCGCACGGCCCACGGCGGCCTCGTCCGTGGGGTGCGGCACCTCAGGAGTGCCCTGGCTCGAGGGCTCGGTCATGGAAACCCGTCCTTCATGAAGAGGTGTTCGGTCTGCGCGGCCGCGGGATCCGCGGCATTCCCCGAGTCTATCGGGCGCAGATCGCCCGCGTGCGCCCTGCGTCGGGGCCTGTGGACAACTCGCGTCAGCGGGCGGCGCGCTGCCGGACGAGCGCGTCCACGATGGGCCGGTCCGCCTCGATCCACGCCAGCTCGTGCGCCTCGGGGCCGAGGGGCGCCCAGACGACGTCGTCGTGCCCTGCGCCGATCCGCACGGAGGCCGGGGACGCGCCCTCCGCAAGGGCCGCCTCGAAGACCCTCATGCGCAGGCCGCTCGCAAGCGGCCAGCCTGCCCACGGTCCCTCCGTCTCGGCGGGAAGGACCTCGGGGCCGAGCTCGATCGGGACGCCGAGCTCCTCCCGGCACTCCCGGACCAGGGCGGTGTGAAGGTCCTCACCCGGCTCGACCTTGCCACCGGGGAATTCCCACTGCCCCGCTAGAGTTGGTGGATACGTACGGCGTGCCGCGAGGAAGCGGTCCCCCTCCACGACCGCGGCCGCCACGATGACAGTTCCGGCCCCGCTGGACGGGCTTCCCTGCGCGTCGTCAGTCATGCACCCAGGCTAGTCGAGAGCGGTCCACCCAGAATGTCCACTGCCCAGGCCCCCGCTGCCAAGGCTTCCCCTGCCCCGACCTCGCTCACGGCCCGCGCGCTCATCGCGATCGCCGCGCTCGCCGTCGGCGGCTTCGGCATCGGCACCACGGAGTTCACCATCATGGGGCTCCTCGACCCGATGGTCCGCGATCTGCGCATCTCCATCCCGGAGGGCGGCCACGTCATCAGCGCGTACGCGCTGGGCGTCGTCATCGGCGCCCCCTCCTTCGCGGCGCTCGGGTCGAGGCTTCCGCGCAAGACGCTCGCGCTCTCCCTGCTCGCCTGGTTCACGCTCGCGAACGCCTCCTCCTTCTGGGCGGCGGACTACCACTGGCTGCTCGTCTCCCGCTTCGTGGCGGGCCTGCCCCACGGCGCGTACTTCGGCGTCGCGGCCGTCATCGCGGGCACGCTCGTGCCGGTGACCAGGCGCGGGTGGGCCATGTCGATGGTCCTCATGGGGCTCTCGGTGGCGAACGTCGTCGGCGTTCCCTTCGTGACCTGGCTCGGCCAGCACACCGGGTGGCGGAGCATGTTCCTCGCCGTCGGGCTCATCGGACTCCTCGCCTTCACGGCCGTCATCTTCACCGTCCCCCACGAGCCCGCCCCGGAGGGCGCCTCGATGAAGTCCGAGCTGCGAGGCCTGCGGCACGGACAGCTGTGGTTCGCGCTCGCCATCGGGACGGTGGGCTTCGGCGGCTTCTTCGCGGTGTACTCCTACATCTCCCCCACGCTCCTCACCGTGACGAAGGTGCCGGAGAGCGTTCTGCCCGTGGCGGTGGGCGTCTACGGCGTCGGCATGGTCGTGGGCAACTGGTTCGCCGGAATCCTGGCGGACAAATCCGTCATGGGCACCATCTACGGCGCGTGCATCGGGATCATGGCCCTCGAGGCCTCCTTCGCGCTCTTCTCCGCCTGGGCGCCGATCGCCTTCGTGCTCATCTTCCTCATCGGCTCCTCGGGCTCGTTCCTCGTCGCCCCGCTCCAGAAGCGCCTCGTCGACGTCGCCCCGGACGCCCCCTCGCTCGCCGCGTCCCTCAACCATTCCGCACTCAACCTCGCGAACTCCCTCGGAGCCTTCCTCGGCGGGGCGGTCATCGCCGCGGGCCTCGGCCTGCGCGCCCCGGCCTGGGTGGGCGTGGGGCTGGCGTTCCTCGGGCTCCTGCTCGCCCTGGTCTCCGGCGCCCTGGACCGCCGGCGCGCGAGCCGCCCGGTATCCTCGGTCTGAGGCGGAGGGCGCGCCCTCCCCTCCCCGCCACTCTCACGGAAGCGAGCACATGAGCGCAGGACTTGCCGCCCTTCTCGACGACGTCGCCGCCCTCGCGAAGGCCGCCGCCGCGAGTGTCGACGACGTCGGAGCCGCCGCGGGCAAGGCGACGGCCAAGGCCACGGGCGTGGTCGTGGACGACACCGCCGTGACGCCCCGCTACGTCGAGGGCATCGAGCCCAAGCGGGAGCTGCCGGTCATCTGGCGGATCGCCCGCGGCTCCCTCGTCAACAAGATCCTCATCATCCTGCCCGTGGCGCTCGTGCTCAGCCAGTTCGCGCCGTGGCTCCTGACCCCGATCCTCATGCTCGGCGGCACGTACCTGTGCTTCGAGGGCGCGGAGAAGGTCTGGGAGATGGTCGCGGGCCACGCGGAGAACGGCGGGCAGGACGGCGAGCGCGCCTCCGAGGACCAGATCGCCAAGGGGGCCATCCGCACGGACCTCATCCTCTCCGCGGAGATCATGGTCATCTCCCTCAACGAGGTCTCGCACGAGCCGCTGCTCGCGAGGACGCTCATCCTCCTCGTCGTGGCCGTGGTCATCACGCTGCTCGTCTACGGAGTCGTGGGGCTCATCGTCAAGATGGACGACATCGGCCTCGCCCTCGCCCGGCGGGACAGCCGCGGGGCCCAGCGCTTCGGTCGGGGGCTCGTCACGGCCATGCCGCGCGTCCTGTCCGTGATCTCCCTCGTGGGCGTCTTCGCCATGCTCTGGGTCGGCGGGCACATCATGCTCCAGGGCCTCGACACCCTCGGGCTGCACGCTCCCTTCGAGCTGGTCCACCACCTCGAGGAGGCCGTGCACGGCGTCGCAGGCGTGGGCGGCTTCCTCGCCTGGCTCGTCGAGACCTTGTGCTCGCTCGTGCTCGGGCTGGTCTGGGGCGGCGTGGTGTTCGCCGTCGTCCACGCGGTGCGCTCGCGGCGGCACCGGCACTGAGCTGCGGGGCCTGACCCCCGCACCCACACCCGCCCCCCCCCGCACCCGCACCGTCTGTTGCGAGTTGGAGGAATAGGACAGCTCATTCCTCCAACTCGCAACAGACGATGAGTGGGAGCAGGTGTGGGGTTGGGGTCGAGGTGGGTGTGTGTCAGCGGGCGGAGGCCCGGCTCAGCCCCGCTGCGCCCGCGCCGAGGCGTAGAGGCAGACGGTCGCCGCGGTGCCCACGTTGAGGCTCTCCGCCCGGCCGTAGATGGGGACGCGCACGCGGGCGTCCGCCGTCGTCTCCTCCTCTTCGCTGAGGCCTTGCGCCTCGTTGCCGAAGAGCCATGCCGTGCGACGCCGGAGCAGCGGCTCCTCCCCCGAGCTCCCGGTCAGGCCGCCGGGCGCAGTGCCGGAGCAGATGCTCCCGCCGGGCGCGGCAGCGTCCAGCAGATCGTCCAGATCCGACTCCCCGTAGCCGTCCGCGGCGAGCAGGCACAGCCCCGAGGCGCGCATCTCCTCGAGCGCGTCCGGACCGGCCAGCGCGAACGGCACGTGGAAGAGGCTCCCGGCCGTCGATCGCACCACCTTCGGGTTGTAGGGGTCCACCGTCCCCGGGAGCACGACGGCGCCTCCCGCGCCGGCCGAGTCCGCCGCCCGCAGCACCGTCCCCGCGTTGCCGGGGTCCTGGATCCGGGCCAGGACCGCCACGAGGCGCGGTTCCGCAGCCAGAAGCTCCGCCAGGGGGACGTCCAGCATCCGGCAGACGGCCACCATGCCCTGCGGGGACTCGGTGTCCGCCATCGCGGCGATGACCTCCGGCTCCGCGATCCGCACCCGGGATCCCGCGCTCCGGGCCAGCTCGGCGATGTCGCCGTGGCGCTCGAGCGCCGGCCCCGTGGCGTAGAGCTCGAGGACCGTCTCCGGCCCACCCGCCTGCACAGCCTCGCCTTGCGCCGCGTCCCGAGCGGGGCTCCCAACGGCGCTCCCAGCGGCGGCATGGGCCCCAGCGGCACGCTCCGCGTCCCGGCGCAGCGCCTCACGCACCGCCTGAGGCCCCTCGGCCAGGAACCTGCGCTCCTTGGCGCGGTGCGAGCGGAGGCGGAGACGGGCCACGGCTTTGACTCGGTCGGATCGCGGGTTGGAGAGCGGCTCCATAGGCTCCTTCTCAGTCGTGCGGCGGAGGCTGGGGCAGGCCGGTTCTGGCGCCTCGACGCAGATCTGGACACAGATGAGGCGCCGGTGCAGTCTGCACCGGCGCCTCATTCTCTCACGCGCCCTTCACGGGCTCGCGGTCAGGGCGTCAGCCCTGCGGTGTGAGGGTCAGTTGCCCTCGACGACGAACTGCTGGCGGGACTCGCCGCCAGCCGGCTCGAAGCCCGCGGCCTTGGCGGACTCGACCGAGCTGAACCACATCTCAGGCACGGTCTGCTCGTACCAGGTGGAGCCCGGAACGTGGTACTTGCCGGACTGGTTGCCCTTGATGACGTAGCCGGCGGGCGGCTCGACGCCCTCCTCGGCCTTGACGCCATCCGAGGAGGGGGCCTCCTCGATGAGCTCCTCAGCCACGGTGATGCCCTTCTCGGCGGCGCGAGCGGCGGCCTTGTTGGTGGGCTCCTTGACGATGGCGGCGCCCTCGACCTGCTTCGCGTTGATGTCGCTCGGGAGAGCGTCCTTCGCGAGCTTGACGAGGCCGGCGAACGCGGCGGCGTCGGAGACGGCGAGCTCGGCGAGCATGCGGCGGTCCACCTGGATCTCCGCGAGCTTGAGGCCCTGGATGAGGCGGTTGTAGGTCATGCCGTTCATGCGGGCCGCAGCGTTGATGCGCTGGATCCACAGGCGGCGGAAGTCGCCCTTGCGCTTGCGGCGGTCGCCGTAGCTGTAGACGAACGAGTGGAGCAGCTGCTCCTTGGCCTTGCGGTAGAGGCGCGAACGCTGACCGCGGTATCCGGACGCGCGGTCGAGGACGACCCGGCGCTTCTTCTGGGCGTTGACTGCCCGCTTCACACGTGCCACGTGTGTACTCCTTCTCAGTCGTGGTGGCGGCCCGCAGGCCGCTTCGTCGTGGTGCCGAGCGCTCTGGACGCGCTGGCGGAAGCCGTTTTAGAGGCCGAGCATCCGGCGGATCGTCTTGCGGTCCGCGGAGGAGACGATCTTGTCCGCGCCGAGGCGGCGGGTGAGGGTCGTCGGCTTGTGCTCGAGGTAGTGGCGGCGGTTGGCCTGCTGGCGCTTCAGCTTGCCGGAGCCGGTCAGCTTGAAGCGCTTCTTGGCACCACTGTGAGTCTTGAACTTCGGCATATCTGCCGTTCTCCTTACGTGTTCCTCGGCCCGGGATCACCCGGGCAGAGGGGCTTGGTGGACGCTCACCCGGACCGGGGTCCGGGGGCGTCCCTTCCTGCAAACTCTCTCCTCAGCTGTCCTGGACAGCCTCAGGAGGACGAGGGGCGGCCAGCCGAAGGCTTCGGCCGACCCTGGGGCTTGGGCGCAGCCGAGGGCTTCGCGGGAGCCTTCGGCTTCGGCGCGGCGCTCGGCTTGGGGGCCGAGGCCGGCTTCGGTGCCGGGGAGTCCGACGACGACGGCTTCGCAGCAGACGTCTTCGAGGCCGGGGCCTTCGGAGCCGGAGTCTTCGAAGCCGGGGCCTTGGAGGCCGGAGTCTTGGACGCCGGAGCCTTCGGGGCGGCCGGCTTCTTCGGCGCCTCGGAGCCCGTGGACTCCTTCTTGGCCGAGGGCTCCTGCTTCGCCGGAGCGTCCGCCTTGGCTGAAGTCTCCTTCGCGGCGGGAGCCTCCTGCTGCGGCTGCTCGCTCGAGGCCTGGGCCATCTTCTTGAGGCCTTCCGGCATCGAGTCGCCTACGCTGTGGCCGCTCTGAGCCGCCTTCTGCGTGTCGATCCGCTCCATGCGGGCCGCGCGCTGCTGGCGGCGCGTGGGGGCCTGCTCCGGCGCGTCCGACTGGCTCTTGCGGGCCGCGGCCTTGGCCTCGGCCTTGTTCTTCAGCGGGCCGATGACCATGACCATGTTGCGGCCGTCGATCCGCGGCGCGGACTCGATGGAGCCGAGCTCTGCGACGTCGCTCGCGAACTTCTCGAGGAGGCGGATGCCGAGCTCCGGGCGCTGCTGCTCGCGGCCGCGGAACTGGATCATGGCCTTGACCTTGTCTCCCGCGGCGAGGAACCGCTTGGCGTGGCCGGTCTTGGTCTCGTAATCGTGGGAGTCGATCTTCAGGCGGAAGCGCACTTCCTTGAGGACCGTGTTGGTCTGGTTCTTCCGGGACTCGCGCGCCTTGACGGCGGCCTCGTACTTGAACTTGCCGTAATCCATGAGCTTGCACACAGGCGGCTTCGCCTGCGGCGCGACCTCGACGAGATCGAGATCCGCCTCAGCAGCCAGGCGCAGCGCATCCTCGATGCGCACGACGCCGACCTGCTCGCCGTTCGGACCGACAAGCCGGACCTCGGGAACGCGGATCCGATCGTTAATGCGTGTCTCGCTGATGTGAGTTGCTCCTTGATTGAGAGTGGGTGCTGCACACGAAAAAACCTCCGCGGGCAGATGCTCGGCGGAGGTCCAGTGCCACTGCAGTCGCCCTGAGGGCTGGCGCACAGGCCTGACAACGGCCCGCGCTCCTGCGGTGAGCTGACCCGGTGATCCAACGCTGTGCGGTCACCAAGGTGGGAGAATCTCCACTTCGCTCCGATAATCTTATCACTATGACGAGCGATCCCGTGAACCACCACCACTCCTTCCCCGACGAGAGCGCCGAGCCCGGCGCGCAGGCCCAGGCGGTGAGGGACATCGCCGAGGTTCCGGCCGTGGAGGTCGTCAACACCGCGGCCGTCCACCTCCTCAGCGCCGCCGCCGTGAAGTGCGGCCTCGCGGAGGGCCCGGACGCCGAAGACCTCAAGGACCTGGACGAGGCGCGGAAGCTCATCACGGCGCTGGCCGGGCTCGTCACGGCCGCGGCTCCCGAGATCGGCAGCCAGCACGCCGCCCCTCTCCGGGACGGCCTGCGCTCAGTCCAGCTCGCTTTCCGCGAGGCCTCCGCCTACCCGGACAAGCCCGGCCAGGGCCCCGGCGAGAAGTTCACGGGCCCGGTCAACTAGTCCTCCCGGCGCCCTCGGCCTGACCGGCGATCGGCCCCTCCCGCCTCAGCTCTCGCGCCCGAGCACCACGTGCTCGGGCCCGAGCTCGCCGATCGAGTTCACGCCGATCAGCCTCATCGTGCGCTGCATCTGCTCGCGCATGATCTCCAGCATCCGGGCCACCCCGGCCTGCCCGCCGGCCATGAGCCCGTACATGTAGGCCCGGCCGACGAGCGCGTAGTCCGCGCCGGCCGCGACCGCCGCCACGACGTCCGCCCCGTCCATGACGCCCGTGTCGATGCCGATGCTCGCCTCGGCCCCGAGCTCCCTCCGCACACCCGGCAGGAGCTCCAGCGGCACGGGCGCCCGGTCCAGCTGGCGGCCCCCGTGGCTGCTGAGCACGAGCCCGTCCGCCCCGGCCTCGCACACGCGGACCGCGTCGTCGAGACTCTGCACGCCCTTGACGATGAGCGTGCCCGGCCACATCTCCTTGATCCAGCGCAGGTCCTCGAGGCTCAGCGAGGGGTCGAACATCCGCCCCACCAGGTCGGCCACGGTTCCCGAGGTGCGGGAGAGCGAGGCGAAGGAGAGGGGCTCCCGCGTGAGGAAGTCCAGCCACCAGGCCGGGTGCAGGGCGATGTCCGCCACGGTCGAGGCCTTGAGCTGCGGAGGAATGGAGAAGCCGTTCCGCGTGTCCCGCAGCCGCGCCCCGGGCACCGCGGTGTCCACCGTGACGAGGAGTCGGCGGTACCCGGCCTCCCAAGCCCGCCGCACCAGGCCCTCCGAGGCCTCCCGGTCCTTCCAGAGGTAGAGCTGGAACCAGTTGTCCCCGTCCGGGGCGTGGCGGGCCACGTCCTCGATGGACGCCGTGCCCATCGTGGAGAGGCAGAAGGGGATGCCGGCGTCCGCGGCGGCCGCCGAGCCGGCGTACTCGCCCTCCGTGTGCATCATCCGCGTGAAGCCGGTGGGCGCGAGTCCGAGGGGCATCGAGCTCGTGCGGCCGAAGAGGGAGACGGAGGTGTCCGCCTCCGTCACGTCCCGGAGGACGTGCGGCACGAACTCGAGATCCCGGTAGGCCTTCCGGGCCCGCGCCAGGGAGATCTCCGCCTCCGCCGCGCCGTCCGCGTAGTCGAACGGCGCCCTCGGCGTGCGGCGCTTCGCCTGCTCGCGCAGGTCCCACACCGTCTGAGCTCGCTCCAGGCGCCTCGCCACGGCGCTTCGGCGGGGCGCGCGGTCTCCGATGAGCGCCAGCACCTCCGTGACGTCGGGAAGGCGGCGCCTCAGGGCGGGCGGGGTCGGCCGGTCGGCGCCGGAGTGCTCGGGGTGGGCGCGCTCAGATGTGTGGAACCTCATACCCCCAGGCTACGACCGCCCCGGGCCGTCACTGCTCCCGCACCAGGGCTGCACGCCGCCGTCGTCGGGCCAGGAGCCCCAGGACGCCGACGGCGACGCCGACCACGCCTGTCGCCGCGAACGCCGAGGCCGGAGCGCCGGCGTCCACGACGAGGCCGATGAGCGGCGAGCCCGCCGCCGTGCCGATGGTCATGGCGGATCCGTACCACCCCATCGCCTCGCCGCGGACCTCCTCCGGCACGAGGCTCGTGAGGCGCTCGCTCGCGGAGGAGAGGGCCGGCGCACAGAAGAGACCCGTCGGGATCGAGGCGAGCGCGAGGGCCCAGGACGAGTGCGCCACCCCGAGGGGCACGGCCGTCGCTCCCATGAGCGCGAGGAGGACCATGGGCGAGACCGCCCGTCCCCACGCGGCATAGACCGCGCCGCCGACGAGCGAGGCGCCGCACCAGAAGGCGAACACGAGCCCGAGGTCCTGGGCGCGGCCCTCGGCGCGGAGCGTCGCGATGATGGCCACCTCGGTGCCGATGAGCACGAACCCGGAGGCTGCCGAGGTGATGAGCGTCGCGAGGGCGGGAACACTGAGCCACGGCAGGTGGCGGTCTCGGCGCTGGCGCAGCCGCTCGCGCATGCGGCGGCGGGCGAGGCGCTGGCCCACGGACTCGAGGTCGCCGGCCACCTGCGTCAGGTTCGCGGGAGCTGCGGCCACAGCGGACATCATCGAGTACTCGAGGTCCGCCTCGATGTCGGAGTCCTGGCGGCGCTCCCGTGCGGGAGTGCGCGTGGGCGGGTTCATCACCATGAGCGCGATGCCCGCGAGCGCGGCGGCCCACCCCACGATCATGAGGCCGAACGTGGTGGAGAGCGTCGAGGCGACGACGACGGCGGCCGCGGGGCCGACCATGAAGACGACCTCGGTGCCCATCGAGTCGATCGTGTAGGAGGTGCGCCGCAGGTCGCCCGTGGACTGCACGCCGAGCGACTGGCGCACGAGCGAGAACACCGGCAGGGAGAGCGCGCCGCCGACGAACGCGAGGGGCACCAGGGCCCAGAACGGGACGTGAGCGGCCACGGTCCAGATGAGCAGCTCGGCGATCACCGAGGGCAGGACCGCCTTGCGGAGGCCGGCACGGTCGATCCGGCGTCCGCGCCACGGGCCGCCGACGGCGATGCCCACCGTGACGGCCGCAGCGACGACGCCCGACTGCGCGAAGCCGAGGTGGAGCGTGTCCACGACGTGCAGCGTCAGGAGGATGCCTGCGGCCGCATGGGGAAGGCGGGCGAGCATGCCCACGAGGATGAGGCGCACGATGGCGGGCCTGGCCATCACGTCCTGGAAGGGGCGCAGGTTCACGGGTTCAGTCCTCCCTCGGGTCTGGGCGCACGAGAGCCTGGGGATCGCGCGGAACGTCGGTGTCTGGGGCGTCTCGCGCGGACCTGGCTCACATTGGCTCCGTCCGAGGTCGGAGGGCCCGCCCGGCAGGGCAGGGCCTCCGCGGCGGTCAGCCGGGGCCTTCGAGCAGCGCTGCGTCGAGGACCTTGAGCGCCATGGAGTCGGCCAGCCGGGCGACGGCCTCGGAGCCGGTCAACGCGCGGGAGACTCTCTCCATCAGACCGGCCAGGGCCTCGCGGGTCAACCCGCTGTGCACGAAAACATGACACTCGAGCTCCGGCCCCAGTCCCCCGCCGCGGAGGCGGAGACCGCCCTCGGCGACGCCGTCGGCGCGGGGGCCCCGCGCGGGGACGAGTGCCGCGACGTCCTCGAAGGACTGGGCGGCGGCCGCGAGCGAGTCCCGGATCTCAGGCGACTCGTAGGAGGGCACCCACTCCTCGCCCTGCGCCACGGCCCAGACGGCGGGCCGCCGAACCACGAAGCCGGGCCCGGTTCCCGGGTCCAGGACCATGAGCTGCGCCCCGTCCTGGACGCAGGAGAGGGCCACGCGGCGGGCCTCGAACGGGATGGGCCGGGCGTCCGAGGCCCAGGCCGTCACGGCCTCAGCGGAGGTGAAGACGGGCAGCGCCCTGCGCCCGTCCGGCGCGGTGAGCGAGCAGAGGACCATGTCCGCGGCCTTGTCCCCCGCATGACCGTCGTCCGTCGAAGCGTGTTCCGGACTGTGCTGCGCGCGGGCCGCCACGAAGACCCGTGTGCCGGGGAGGGCGGAGACGACCTCGGTCTCCTCGGCCTCGGCCGCGCCCCATCGGCGCAGGGCCTCTGCCAGGCGGGGATCAGCTCGGCCGTCGTCGGCGGGGTCCTCCGGCCGGGAGTGCTCGAAGGTCCGCCCCGCCCACGGCTGCCCCGCCGTGTCTGTGAGGTTTCTCCCACTCGCTATGCGGTTTTTCTGTTGCTCAAGGGCGGAGGCGATGTGCCCCGGGAGGCGTCGTCCGCTCGGCGCGCCGGTTCCGTCCGCAGAGGCGCCGACTGCCCCGGGCCGGGGCTCCGGGGGCTGCTCCCGCCCCGTCATGCCCGGCGGCCGGCGACGTCGAGGGCCTCCGGCAGCGTGAACCGTCCCGCGTAGAGCGACTTCCCGAGGATCGCGCCCTCGAGTCCCAGCGGAACGAGCTCGCGCAGGGCGCGGAGGTCCTCCAGGCTCGAGATGCCGCCGGAGGCCACCACGGGCTTGCCGGTCCGCTCCATGACCTGGCGGAGCAGGTCCAGGTTGGGGCCCTGGAGCGTCCCGTCCTTGGTCACATCCGTCACCACGTAGCGCGAACAGCCGGCCTCGTCCAGGCGCTCGAGGACCTCCCAGAGGTCCCCGCCCTCTCGGGTCCACCCGCGGGCAGCCAGTGTGGTCCCGCGGACATCGAGCCCGACGGCGATCGCGTCCCCGAACCGCTCGATGGCCCGAGCCGTCCACTCGGGGTTCTCCAGTGCAGCCGTGCCGAGGTTGACGCGGGCCGGCTTGAGGGCCATGGCGGCCTCGAGGCTCTCGTCGTCCCGGATCCCGCCCGAGAGCTCGATCTTCACGTCCACGCCCTCGGCGACCTCGCGGATGACGTCACGGTTGGTGCCGCGGCCGAAGGCCGCGTCGAGGTCGACGAGGTGGATCCACTCCGCGCCGTCCCGCTCCCACTGGCGCGCCGCCTCGAGCGGCGCGCCGCAGGAGGTCTCGGATCCGGCCTCGCCCTGGACGAGGCGGACGGCCTGGCCGCCGGCGATGTCGACGGCGGGAAGGAGTTCGAGGATGTCGGTCATGGCGTGATTCCTTGCTGGTGTGGAGGTGCGGCCCCGCGTGGCCGCTGGGCAGGGTCAGGTCAGGATCGGAGGAGGAAGGCGGCGAGGAGGGACATGGCCACGAGCACGAGGCAGGCGATCCAGGTCCAGCGGGGCAGCTCCTGCTGCCGCAGCGAGTAGGCGCCGCCGAGAAGCACGCCGGCAAGGGCCATGAGGGCCACCGTGGTCCAGTTGCTCATCAGAAGGTCTCCATCCAGTTGCGCAGCAGCTGAAGGCCGGCCTCGCCGGACTTCTCGGGGTGGAACTGCGTCGCCGTCAGCGGTCCGTTCTCCACCGCGGCGATGAAGTCTCCGCCGTGGCTCGCCCACGTCACCGCCGGCGGAGTCATGAGCGGCTGGGCGACGTCGAACTCCCAGGACTGCACGCCGTACGAGTGCACGAAGTAGAAGCGCTCGTCCTCGATGCCCGCGAACAGGGCCGAGCCCTCCGGCGGGCGGACGGTGTTCCACCCCATGTGCGGGACGACATCCGCGTCGAGGCGCTCGACGACGCCGGGCCACTCCCCCATGCCCTGGGACTCGGTGCCGTGCTCCACGCCTCGTTCGAAGAGGACCTGCATGCCCACGCAGATCCCGAGGACCGGGCGGCCTCCTGCGACGCGACGGCCGATGAGCCGGGCGCCGTGGACCGACTCCAGCTGCTCCATGACGGCGGCGAAGGCGCCGACGCCCGGGACGAGCAGACCGTCCGCTGCCTGGACCGCGTCCGGGCTGCGAGTCAGCTCAACCTCAGCGCCGACGTGCTCGAGGGCCCGCACCGCCGAGCGGACGTTCCCCGAGCCGTAGTCGAGGACCGCGACGCGAGGGCCGCTCACAGGGCGCCCTTCGTGGAGGGCACGCCGGTGACGCGCGGATCCCGCTCCGTGGCGGAGCGCAGCGCCCGGGCGAAAGCCTTGAACTGGGCCTCGACGATGTGATGCGGGTCCCGCCCCGCGAGCACCGTCATGTGAAGGCAGATATGAGCGTGAAGCGTGATGGCCTCGAAGACGTGGCGCGTCAGCGAGCCCGTGAAGTGCCCGCCGATGAGGTGGTACTCCTGCCCGGCCGGCTCGCCGCTGTGGACGAGGTACGGACGCCCCGAGACGTCCACGACGGCGCTCGCCAGCGCCTCGTCCAGGGGAACCGAGGCCTGCCCGAAACGGGCAATGCCGCGCTTGTCGCCGAGCGCCTGCCGCAGCGCCTCTCCGAGGACGATGGCCACGTCCTCGACCGTGTGGTGCGCGTCGATGTGCGTGTCCCCCTTGGCCTTCACCGTGAGGTCGATGAGAGAGTGCTTCGAGAGGGCCGTGAGCATGTGGTCGTAGAACGGAACCCCCGTGGAGATGTCCGAGGTCCCGGTGCCGTCCAGGTTGAGGCTGAGGCGGACGGCCGATTCGCTCGTGACGCGCTCGAGGCTCGCCGTGCGCTCTGCGGGGTTGGTGCTCATGCTGTTCCCGTTCCTGTGGTGTTCTGCGGATTCCGGCCGGCCGTTCCCTGGGCCTCGCGCGTGCTCTGCGCAAACCGCGGCGCCAGCTCCTCCATGGCCCCGAGGAAGGCGGCGGTCTCCTCCCGAGTGCCTGCGGTGACGCGCAGGGTGTGCGGAATGCCCACGTCCCGGATGAGGATGCCCCGGCTCAGCAGCTCCTCGAAGAGGCCGTGCGGGTCCGTCACCCCGCCGAAGAAGACGAAGTTGGCGTCCGAGGCGTACACCTCGAACCCGTGTGCCCGCAGCTCCCCGACGATCCGGTCCCGCTGCCCGCGGATGTCGTCCACCGTGCGGAGCAGGACCTCCACGTGCTCGAGCGCGGCAATGCCCACCGCCTGGGTGACCGCGGACAGGTGGTACGGAAGGCGGACGAGCTGGAGGGCGTCCACGACCTCGGGGGCCGCGGCCATGTATCCGATCCGCGCGCCGGCCAGCCCGAACGCCTTGCTCATGGTGCGGGAGACGATGAGCCGGGGGCGGCCCACGAGAAGAGGCAGAGCGCTGTGGGAGGTGTCCCGCGCGAACTCCGCATACGCCTCGTCCACGACGACGACGGTCTGGAACTCCTCGCCCGCCGCATAGACGGCCTCGATCACCTCGGCGCGGAGCTCCGTGGCCGTGGGATTGTTCGGCGAGGCGAGGAAGACGACGGCCGGCTTGTGCGTGCGAACCTGCTCGGCGGCCGCCTCCGCGTCCAGCGTGAAGTCCGCGTTCCGGCCTCCCGCAGCGTAGACGGTCTCCGTTCCGTCCGCGAGCAGCGGATACATGGAATAGGTGGGGGTGAAGCTCAGCAGCGTGCGCCCGGGGCCCCCGAAGGCCTGCAGAACCTGCTGGAGGATCTCGTTGGACCCGTTGGCGGCCCAGACGTTGTCCGTCTCCAGGCTGACGCCCGGCACGCTTGCTGAGAGATAGGCGGCGAGCCTCCTCCTGAGCTCAACCGCGTCCCGGTCTGGATAGCGGTTCAGCCCCTCGACGGCCTGCGTCACACCCGCCTGGATAGCCTGTTTCACCTCGGCCGGAAGCGGATGGGTGTTCTCATTGACATTGAGGGCATAGGGCACGGCGATCTGGGGCGCGCCGTAGGGCGACTTCCCGCGCAGACCGTCCCGGAGCGGAAGGGACTGGAGAGCCTCAAGTCGAGCATTCACACGAACCAGCCTATCGCTCGCCGCCTGCCGGACGACATCCGGTGTGCTCCGGCGCCCCGCCCGGACGGGCGAGCCGGCCCCGCCTGTGTGCGGGCGGCCGGCTGCTCCGGGCAGACAGTCCGGTCAACGACCGCCGTTCTCGAAGGACGGAACCTCGAGCTGCTGACCCGCGGAGAGCTGCGTGGACTGGAGGCCGTTCACGGAGACGATCTCCTTGACGACGTCCCTGGGGTCCGCCTTGGGGTTGGTCCGCTGGGCCACGTGCCACAGCGACTCCCCGCTGCCCACGGTCACGGTGACCAGGGCCGGCTGCTTGTCCGTTGCAGCGTCTGCCGAGGACACTGCGAGCGTGAGCCCGAGGATGAGGGCCGTCAGAAGGGCGACGACCGGAAGCCCGAGGAAGACCAGGCGCCCGCGGCGCGTCAGACGGACACGGGCAGACGCGGCCTGCCGCGCTTCTGCTGCGAACGATGACGGGGTGTATGCCGTAGTGCTCATTGTCCTGCGTTCCCTTTCTCCTGTGCCCCGGCGAGGTGCCGGGGCTGCGCCGGTCATCGGCGCCTCGAACAGGCGGAGCGTGGCGAGCCACGGTGTTCGAACACCTGTTCGATACATCAGTTTTAGCACTGGTGTTCGAAGGATGTCCAGAGGCATTCGAAAATATGTTTGATTCGAACACCCGTTCGCCGTAGGCTGGGTGCATCCGCCACGATCAAGAGAACAGGGCGGGGTGGACACTCTAAGGAGACGCATCCATGGCCCAAGACGCCGCTCGCGCCCCCAAGGCGCTGACCTCGACTCAGCGAGCCGTCATGGAGTGTCTGCAGACCTTCCACGCGGTGAACGGCTTCGCACCGTCTCTGCGAGACATCGGGCAGGCCACCGGGCTGACGTCCACCTCCTCGGTCAACTACCAGCTGAAGCGGCTCGTGGACCTCGGCTACATCCGCCGGCCGGAGAACCGCCCCCGCTCCATCGAGGTCCTGAAGCCTCTGGAGCTGGAGAAGAGCACAGGAGCCCCCCAGGCTTCAGAGCCTCCTCGTGCGGAGGCCTCCGGCCTGGGCGTCATCGAGGGCGGCGCGGCGAGCGGGGCGTCTTCGAACGCCTCGGAGCCGAGCTACGCGAGTTCCGGCGAGGGAGTGCCCGTGCCGCTCGTCGGCCGCATCGCGGCTGGCGGCCCGATCACGGCAGAGCAGAACGTGGAAGATGTCATCTCCCTCCCCCGCCAGCTCGTGGGCCACGGCGAGCTCTTCATGCTCCAGGTGCGCGGAGACTCGATGGTGGACGCGGCGATCTGCGACGGGGACTGGATCGTGGTCCGCCGCCAGCCGACGGCGTCGAACGGTGACATCGTCGCCGCCCTGCTGGACGACGAGGCCACGGTCAAGACCTTCCGCCAGCGGGACGGCCACACGTGGCTCCTGCCCCAGAACTCCCAGTACGAGCCCATCCTCGGAGACCACGCCGTCATCATGGGCAAGGTCGTCTCGGTCATGCGCTCGCTCTGAGCCGCTCAGCCCAGAGACGCTCGACTCACGCCCTCGGGCGTCCGGTCCGGACTCAGTCCCCGGACGCCGCCTCTGCGGCCAGGCGCGAGAGCGCGCCTTCCACAATGGCGAGGTTCTCGGTCGGCCAGAGCGGCGGAAGCGAGCGCAGCAGGTACTGCCCGTAGCGCTCCGTCCGCAGGCGGGAGTCGAGGATCGCGACGACGCCCTTGTCCCCCGTCGAGCGGATGAGCCGGCCCACGCCCTGGGCCAGCTTGGTGGCCGCCGTCGCCGCCGCCACCCGCATGAAACCGTTTCCGCCGGACCGGGCGATGGCGCGGGAGCGCGCCGTCGCCATCGGGTCGTCTGGCCGTGGGAAGGGAATGCGGTCGATGACCACGAGCCGGCAGCTCGAGCCCGGGACGTCCACGCCCTGCCAGAGCGTCATGGTGCCGAAGAGGCACGTGGACTCCTCTTCGGCGAACTGGGTGACGAGCGCCGCCGTCGAGCCGTCCCCCTGGCACAGGACCTCGACGTCCACCCGCTCGCGGATCCACTCCGCGGCCTCCTGGGCGGCCCGCTTCGAGGAGAAGAGGCCGAGCGCCCCTCCGCCTGAGGCCTTGATGAGCCGAAGCAGCTCCTCGCGCGTCTCGGCGGAGGCGTGCATGGACGGCTTCGGCAGGTGCCTCGGAACGTAGAGGATGCCCTGCTTCGCGTAGTTGAAGGGCGAGCCGACGTCGATCTCCTCGTACGGGGGCGCGCCGGGCCCCGCCAGGCCGAGGTCCCCGGCCACGGCGTCGAAGCTGCCGCCCACGGTGAGCGTGGCGCTCGTGAGCACCACCGTGTGGCCGTCGAACAGCCCGTCCCGCAGCTTCATGGCCACGGAGACCGGGGCCACGTTGAGGGTCGCGGCGGCCGTGGGATCTGAGGAGTAGCCCTGACCCGGCGTGTACTCGCTCGGGCGGGTCACCCACAGCACCTCGCCCGACTGGCCCGCCGCCAGCACTCGCTCCGCCGCCTGGAAGACCTCCTGGACGCGCGAGCGGGCCATCTGAGCGGCGCCGTCGCCGTCCTCTCCCTGCGCGGGCTTGAGGTCCGTGAGGAGGGCGCGGGCGGCGTCGCGGACCATCGCCACGGCGCCTTCGCCGGAGCGGGAGAGCCCCTGCGGGAGGAGCCCCTCCTCGAGCAGGGAGAGCTCTACCTGCAGCGCCTCCGCCGCACCGGCCAGCGGCTCGTCGTCGACCTTCGAGGCCTTGCGGGCGCCGCTCGCCGCCGCGGCGATCATGGCGGAGGTGAGGGAGCCGGTCACCGCCGTCGTGACGCGGTCCTGGAGCTCGTGCGCCTCGTCGATGACCACCGCGGAGTAGTCCGGGAGGACCGAGATGCCCTCGAACGCAGAGATCGCGAGCAGCGCGTGGTTGGTGATGACGATGTCCGCGTTGGAGGCCTCCTCGCGGGCCCGCTCGCTGAAGCACTGCTCGGCGAGGGGGCAGCGCTGGGCGCCCATGCACTCCTGCGCGGTCACGGAGACCTGCCGCCAGGCCTGGTTGGAGACGCCCGGGACCAGCTCGTCGCGGTCCCCGGTCTCCGTCTCCTCGGCCCACTCGCGCAGGCGCTGGACCTCCTCGCCGAGCCGGCTCGTGCCGCTCGAATACGTCTTCATGCCCGTGATCCGGGGCCCGTCCGGGTGCTGGGCGGCGGACTCCTCCGGATCGTCGAAGAGCGCGTCCTGCTCGTCCTCCGGGTAGCCGCCCTCGAGCTTGTTGAGGCAGACGTAGTTCGAGCGGCCCTTGAGCAGGGCCACGTCCACGTCCCTCGCGAGGTGCGGCCCCACGGCCTCGAGCAGCCGAGGGACGTCTCGGCGGACGATCTGCGCCTGGAGCGCGAGCGTCGCCGTCGCGATGACCATCGGCAGCTCCTCCCGCTGCGCGTGGGCGAGGAGCGGCACGAGGTAGCCGAGCGACTTGCCCGTGCCCGTGCCCGCCTGGACGAGGAGGTGCTCCCTCCGGGAGAGCGCCCGCGCGACGGCGGACGCCATCTCCTCCTGCCCCTCGCGCCGGCTGCCGCCGAGCTCTTCGACGGCGATGCCCAGCAGCTCGAGGGCGCGCGACTCAGGCGACGGCACAGCGGAGCCTCAGGACGCCGACGGCGCGCTCGTGGCGAACCGCTCCATCGAGGCCGCGAGGGACTCCCTCACCCGCACGAGGACCCGCGTTCCGCTCTCGAGGTGCTCCTGGTCCAGGATCTCGGCGTCGTCCCCGTGAAGCCGCGCGAGCGCTGCCCCCTCGGTGTACGGGATGAGGAGCTCCATGGTCACGTTCGGGCGGGGAATCGCCTCGGAGATCCGCCGCTCGAGCTCCTCGATCCCCTCGCCGGTGCGAGCGGAGACGACCACGCTGGAGCGCTCCCGGTTGCGCAGGCGCCCGACGACGATCGGGTCCGCCGCGTCCGCCTTGTTGAGGACGATGATCTCCGGGATGTTCTGGGCGTCCACCTCGGCGAGCACCTGCCGGACCGCGGAGATCTGGCCCTCGGGGTCCGGGTGCGAGGCGTCCACCACGTGCAGGATGACGTCCGCGTCCGCGACTTCCTCGAGCGTGGAGCGGAAGGCCTCGACGAGCTGGGTGGGCAGCGAGCGGACGAACCCGACGGTGTCCGCCAGCGTGTAGCCGATGCCGTCCTCGGTCTGCGCATGGCGGACCGTGGGATCGAGCGTGGCGAAGAGCGCGTTCTCCACGAGCGCCCCCGCGTGGGTCAGGCGGTTGAGGAGCGAGGACTTGCCTGCGTTCGTGTAGCCCGCGATGGCCACGGCGGGCACCGCGTTGCGCTTGCGGTTGGCGCGCTTGGCCTCGCGAGCGGGCTTCATCCCCGCGATCTCGCGCTTGAGCTTGGCCATCCGGGCGCGGATGCGGCGGCGGTCCAGCTCGATCTTCGTCTCGCCGGGACCGCGGGAGCCGATGCCGCCGCCGGCTGCGCCGACGCGACCGCCGGCCTGACGGGACAGGGACTCGCCCCAGCCGCGCAGGCGCGGGATCATGTACTCCATCTGCGCGAGCTCCACCTGCGCCTTGCCCTCACGGGACTTGGCGTGCTGGGCGAAGATGTCGAGGATGAGCGCGGTCCTGTCGATGACCTTGACCTGGACCACGTCCTCGAGGCCGCGGCGCTGGGACGGGGAGAGCTCGGCGTCCACGATCACCGTGTCAGCGCCTGTCTCCGCCACAATGCCCTTCAGCTCCTCCGCCTTGCCCGAGCCAAGGAACGTGCCGGGATCCGGTTTGGTGCGGCGCTGGACCACGCCGTCGAGCACCTCGGAGCCCGCCGTCTCGGCGAGGGCGGCGAGCTCGCGCAGGGAGTTCTCCGCCTCCGCGACCGTCCCGTCCGTCCAGAGGCCCGCGAGGACCACGCGCTCGAGGCGCAGCTGGCGGTACTCGACCTCGGTGACGTCCTCGAGCTCCGTGGACAGGCCCGCGACGCGGCGGAGGGCGCGGCGATCGGCAAGGTCCTCCTGGGCGCCGTCCGCCTCGGAGTGCTCCCGCGAGAGGTCGCTGAGCGCCTGGGCGCGGCCGTCCCGGAAGATGCTTCCCCGCCCCGAGTCCTCGGACGCGAGGATCCGCTCGACGGGATCCCGGCCGTCCCGCTCGTCATGGCTGCTGGTGTGGGTCACTGTGTCCTTTGCATGTGGGTGAGAGTGGGTCTCGGGCGAACCGAGCCTGCGTACCATCCTAGGCTCCTCCCCCTCGGGAACGACGGCGATTCGCTCACCGCCGAAGAGTGATTGAGAAAACTCTATCACTCGAAGCGGGGCTGGATACGATGGACCCATGCCCAACTCGGATCCCCGCGCCACAGCGAAGAGCGGCTCCTCGCCGCAGCACTACTTCACCTCTCCCGAGGGGCCCGCGAGGGAGCGCCGCCTGGAGGTGGAGCTCGCGGGGCGTCGGCTCTCGGTGACGACGGCCAACGGGATCTTCTCCCCCGGCGGGATCGACAAAGGCACGGCCGTCCTGCTGAAGCACGCCCCGTGGGAGCCTCTCGCCCGCAGCGGAGAGACGGTTCTGGACATCGGCTGCGGGTGGGGGCCCGTCATCCTGGCCGCCGGGATCTCGGACCCGAGCGCGCGGCTCGTCGCCGTCGACGTCAACGAGCGGTCACTCGACCTGGCCCGCCGCAACGCGCAGGCCGCGGGCCTGTCTCTCGAGGCCTCACAGCCGGAGGACGTCGCGGAGGACCTGGAGTTCGACCGCATCTACTCGAACCCGCCCATCCGCGTGGGCAAGGAGGCCCTCCACACGATCCTGCTCACCTGGCTCCCGCGGCTCGCACGGGGCGGGACGGCGTGGCTCGTCGTGCAGAAGAACCTCGGCTCGGACTCGCTTCAGGCGTGGCTGGAGCGCTCGCTCGGCGAGGGGTTCGCTGTGGACCGGGCCGCCACGGACAAGGGCTTCCGGATCCTCAGAGTGCGGCGTCTCCCCTAGCCACGATCACGGCCGGCCCCGCGAGCACCGCGTGCTCCGTCCCGTTGCCGGCGTCCTGGAAGGAGACGCGGACGCGGCCTCCGGGAATGTCCACGAGCCAGTGCTTGGGCGCGGCGGCACCGCCCCAGAACATAGTCGCCGCGGCCGCCGCGGCGGCGCCTGTGCCGCACGAGAGCGTCTCGCCCACGCCTCGCTCGAAGACCCTCATCCGGATCTCCCCCACGCCCTCCTGTGCGCCCCCGTCCATCGGGACGACGAACTCGACGTTGCTGCCCGACGCTGGGGCCGGCTCGACGCCGGGCGCGCTCGCCAGGTCGAGCTGCTCCAGCTCCTCCTCGTGCGCCAGCGCCACGACCGTGTGCGGGTTGCCCATGTCCACCGAGACGCCCGGCCGCGGGATGTCGAGGCCTCGCGCCTCGACGAGCGCATCCGCTCCCCGCTGTGCCGCCGTCTCCGGCTCGGCGAGCGTCCAGGGACCGAGGTCGACGGCGTAGTGCCCTTCCTCGCCCAGCTCGACCGCCCCGCGGCCTGCCGGGGCGGAGTCGAGCTGGGCTGAGGCCGTCTGGGCCGAAGTGGTCTGGGCCGAAGTGGCCTGGTCAGGAGCAGCCTCCGGGTCCACCGTCTGCGGCGACACGCGCACCACGCTCTTGACGCCCCCACGGGTTCCGATGACGATCTCCTCGCCTTCCGCCAGCTCGATGAGCCCTTCCGCCCGCAGATAGTGGATGAAGACGCGCACTCCGTTGCCGCACATCTCGGCGACGCTGCCGTCCGCGTTGCGATAGTCCATGAACCACTCGGCCTGCGGCTCCTGCTCCAGCAGCGCTTCTCCCTCCGGGAGGCAGCGGGTTCGCACGGCGCGGATGAGCCCGTCTCCGCCGAGCCCCCGGCGCCGGTCGCACCACGCGGCGACGCGCGCGGCCGGGAGGTCCAGCGCGTTCTCCGGGTCCGTGAGGAGGACGAAGTCATTGCCCGTCCCGTGTCCGAGGGCGAATCGGGTCAGCGCGCGTGCAGTCATGGCACCAGCGTATCGCCGTGCGGCAGCCCGTCCGCCACCGCGCGAAGGGCCTGCTCGAGGAGGTCCGGGGCGGTGGCGTCCAGCCAGATCACGCGCGGGTCAGCCCGGAACCAGGTCTCCTGGCGGCGCGCGAACTGGCGCGTGGCCGTGAGGGTCGACGCCGCCGCCTCGGCCTCGTTCATGGTGCCGTCGATCACCTCGAGGGCCTGCCGGTATCCGATGGCACGGCTCGCCGTCCTGGCCTCCCGGAGACCATGGCCGCACAGCCGCCTCGCCTCCTCGACGAGCCCTTCGCGCATCATCCTCTCGATGCGGAGCTCGAGCCTCGCATGCAGCTCGGCCCGGTCCATGGCGAGGCCGAGCTGCACCGTGGGGCGCAGGTAGCGGCGCTGCGGCATGAAGGACTCGAAGGTCCGCCCTGTGATCTCGTGGACCTCGAGCGCGCGGATGATGCGGCGCTCGTCCTTGAGCCGCCCGGCTGACACGGGGTCCACGGCTGCGAGCCGCTCGGCCAGAGGCCCGATGCCGCGACGCCGCGCCTCCTCCTCGAGCCGGGAGCGGACCTGCGGATCCGTCGGAGGGAACTCGAGCTCGTCCACGGCGGCCCTGACGTACAGTCCCGACCCGCCGACGAGGACGGGCGTCTTCCCGCGGTCCAGGAGCTGCCGCACGGCCGCGTCCGCCTCGGCCTGGAAGGCGGCGACGCTTGCCTCCTCCGTCACCTCCAGCACGTCCAGGAGGTGGTGCGGAATTCCGCCCCGCTCCTCGGGCGCCAGCTTGGCGGTGCCGATGTCCATGCCCCGGTAGAACTGCATGGAGTCCGTGTTGACGATCTCACCGCCCACGGCCCGGGCGATCTCGATGGCCAGATCGCTCTTCCCGGTGCCCGTTGCACCGACGACGGCGACGACGCCCCGCCCCGGCCCGACGCCGCCCACGTCAGCCCCCGTGCGGCGCGGCCCCTGCGGACGCCCCCGCTGAGGACGGCATGGCCGGCATGCCGAGGCTCACCGGGCCTTTCGTCGGAACCGACCCCGCCGCGGTCCCCGGCTGCGCAGGAATGCCGCAGGAGTCTGCCTGGGCGCGGTCCCACGCGTCGCCGGCGCGCGTGCGGCGAACGCTGAAGTCATCGGCGGACACGTCCGCCAGGAGGTGGAAACCGGCCGCCTCAGTGATGGTGAGCGTGACCATGTCGCCCGGCCTCGGCGTCTCCGCCCCCTCCGGCACCGTGAAGTGGACGAGACGCTGGTCCGGCGCCCGCCCGGACATGCGGCCGGTCTCCTCGTTCTTCCGGCCGCTGTTCTCCGCGACGAGCAGCTCGACCCGCGAGCCGACCGTCTTCTCGTTCTCCTCGCGGGAGATGCGGTCCTGGAGAGCGATGAGGCGCTCGTAGCGCTCCTGGACCACGCTCTTGGGCAGCTGGTCCGGCAGGTCCGCCGCAGGCGTCCCCGGACGCTGGGAGTACTGGAACGTGAACGCGGAGGCGAAACGGGACTCCTCAACGACGCGGAGCGTCTCCTGGAAGTCCTCCTCCGTCTCGCCGGGGAAGCCGACGATGATGTCCGTGGAGATCGCAGCGTGGGGCATCCGGTCCCGGACCTTCTCCAGGATCCGGAGGAACTTGGCCGAGCGGTAGGAGCGACGCATGTCCTTGAGGACCTTGTCCGAGCCCGACTGCAGAGGCATGTGCAGCTGCGGCATGACATTGGGGGTCTCCGCCATGGCCTCGATGACGTCGTCAGTGAAGGCCGCCGGGTGCGGGCTCGTGAAGCGGACCCGCTCCAGCCCCTCGATCTCGCCGCAGGCGCGCAACAGCTTGCCGAAGGCGAGCCGATCCCCGAACTCCACTCCGTACGAGTTCACGTTCTGGCCGAGGAGGGTGACCTCCACGACGCCGCTGGCCACAAGCGCCTCGATCTCCGCGAGGATCTCCCCGGGACGGCGGTCCCGCTCCTTGCCGCGCAGACTGGGGACGATGCAGAACGTGCAGGTGTTGTTGCAGCCCACGGAGATGGAGACCCACCCCGAATAGGCGGACTCGCGCTTGGTGGGGAGAGTGGACGGGAAAACGTCCAGGGACTCGAGGATCTCCACCTCGGCCTTCTTGTTGTGCCGGGCCCGTTCGAGGAGGGCCGGCAGCGCGCCGACATTGTGCGTGCCGAACACCACGTCCACCCACGGAGCCTTCTCCGCGATGGCGTCCTGGTCCTTCTGCGCGAGGCAGCCGCCCACGGCGATCTGCAGCTCGGGGTTCTTCTCCTTGACGGGAGCGAGGCGCCCGAGGTTTCCGTAGAGCTTGTTGTCCGCGTTCTCACGGACTGCGCACGTGTTGAACACGATGACGTCCGCCAGTCCGTCCGCCACCGGGGCAAGGCCGGCCTCTTCAAGCAGGCCTGCCATGCGCTCGGAGTCATGCACGTTCATCTGGCACCCGAAGGTGCGGACCTCGTACGTGCGCTGGCGTGCGGGGGCGGTCATCGTGGAAGTCACCTGGCAATTCTAGTGGTTCTCGCCTGCCCTCAGGGGGCTCCCTGTTCGGCAAGCTCCTCGTCCAAAGCGGTCCTCGCCCACCCCAGAGCCCGTCCCGGCGCGTGGCCCTTGCGGGCCACCGCTGCCACGATCTTGCGCAGCGCCTTCTCCTGCTCGGGGCGCGACTGCAGCGAGGCAGCGCCCATGCGCGCCACGACGGCCCGGGCCTTGACCCGGGCGAGATCCGCTCCGAACTCGTCCTCCCGCTCCGGCTCGAGGCATTCGACCAGAGCGTCTTCGATCACGTCTGAGGGAACGCCCTTCTTGACGAGCTCCTCCCGAAGAGCGCGCGAGGCCACGCCCTTGGACTCCGAACGGGCTCGGATCCATCCCCGGGCGAACTCGCGGTCATCCACGAGTCCGACGTCCTCGAACCGCTCGAGCACCTCGTCCGCCACGTCCTCCGGGATCTCCTTCTCCAGGAGCTTGGAACGCAGCTGGGAGCGGGTCCGGGGCGCGGCGTTGAGGGAGCGGGTGGCGATGTTCCGGGCCTTCTCCTCGAGCTTCAGCCGCTCGGGATCCGGACCGGCCTCGCCAGCCGCCTGCCGCTCCGCGTACTCCTGCAGCTTGTCTTTGAGCGAGGCGAGGGCGTCCCGGTCACCGCCGGACTGCTCACGCGGCCCGCCGGCGCGGCCAGGACCGTCACCGGCGCTCTGCACCGCCCGGCTTTCCCGGCTATCAGGACTCTGCATGGCGACCGCTCGGCTCCGCTCTAGAAGGAGGCGCCTTCAGGCACCTCGAGGGGCTGGCCCTCCTGGGCCGCTTCCTCGATCTTGTCGATGCCCACGGCCTCACGGATGCGGCGCTCGATCTCATTGGCGAGCTCCGGGTTGTCCTTGAGGAACTGGCGCGCCTTCTCCTTGCCCTGGCCCAGCTGGTCACCGTCATAGGTGAACCAGGCGCCGGACTTCTTCACGATGTTGTTCTCCACTCCGAGGTCCAGGAGGCCGCCCTCGCGGGAGATGCCCTGGCCGTAGAGGATGTCGAACTCCGCCTGCTTGAACGGCGGCGCCATCTTGTTCTTCACGATCTTGGCCCGGGTGCGGTTGCCCACGGGCTCCGACCCCTCCTTGAGCGTCTCGATGCGGCGCACGTCAATGCGGACCGAGGCGTAGAACTTGAGCGCCTTGCCGCCCGTGGTGGTCTCCGGAGAGCCGAAGAAGACGCCGATCTTCTCGCGGAGCTGGTTGATGAAGATGGCCGTGGTCTTGGCCTGGTTGAGACGGCCCGTGATCTTGCGGAGCGCCTGCGACATGAGACGGGCTTGAAGACCGACGTGCGAGTCTCCCATCTCGCCCTCGATCTCCGCCTTGGGCACGAGCGCGGCCACGGAGTCCACCACGACCACGTCCAGGGAGCCGGAGCTCACCAGCATGTCCATGATCTCCAGCGCCTGCTCACCGGTGTCCGGCTGGGCCACAAGCAGAGCGTCCGTGTCCACGCCGAGCTTCTTGGCGTACTCCGGATCCAGGGCGTGCTCCGCATCGATGAACGCCGCGATGCCGCCGTTGCGCTGAGCATTGGCCACGGCGTGCAGCGCGACCGTGGTCTTGCCGGAGGACTCCGGGCCGTAGATCTCCACGACGCGGCCACGGGGAAGACCGCCGATGCCGAGCGCCACGTCCAGGGCGATGGACGAGGTGGAGATGGTCTCGATGGGCGCCCGGGTCTCCTCCCCGAGCCGCATGACGGAGCCCTTGCCGAACTGCTTGTCAATCTGGGCGAGGACGGTGTCCAGTGCCTTCTCGCGGTCCATCGCTGCTGCCATGATCAATCCTTTGCTCTGTGGGTGCACCCGCTGCGGCGGGGCGCACGCTCTTCTCAGCTTCCAGAGTCAACCCTAGGGAGAGCCCTGGACACTCTAAGCGCACGCGGCGCCGTTCGTGGATAACTTTCCTCGCGTCCCATCCTAGCGCTGTTCGAACATAAGTTCGAAAGACGGCGCGCCGGCGTCTAGCCCCGCCTCGACTCGGGACCTCGGCCAGCCCCGCCTCGACGCGCCTCGACTCGGAACCTCAGCCCGAATCGTCTCGGGGCCTCAGCCCGGCTCGGCCCTGGCGCCTCAGCCGAAATCGAGGCCCGAGGCGGGCTTCGGCTCGATGTCCCTGCCCAAACGGCGCTCCTGCGGCACGGACTGCTGCTCGCACACGGCCAGCCACACGGCCTTGGGGTCCACGCCGGCGGCCAGCGCCTCGGAGGCCGTCCTGCCGCCGACGCCGGGCAGGTGCAGGTCCCGCTTGAGCAGGGACGCGTATGCGGCTCCGAACTCGTCCGCCATGAGCCGATCGAACTCGCTCATCCTCATCCGGCTCTCTCCTCTCCGTCAGAACTGTCCCGTCAGCCCCGCCGTCGTCGTTCTCAGTGGTCCACACGCGCTGACGGGCAGCCCCGCAGGCGCGGGACTGCCCGTCAGCGTCTCGCCCTCCCACACCGGAGGGCGCTGGTCTCGGTGCGGATCTGCCTCAGGCCGTGGCCGCCGCCCGGCCGCCGTAGTCGGCCGCCATCTGGTCCGGCACGGTGTCCGGGACGGTCATGCCGAACGGGACGCCCTCCTGGAGCGCAATGCGGTCCGCAACGTCATGGAGCAGGCTCGACATCGGAACGTCGAGCGCTTCGGCGATCGAGGCGAGCAGCTCGCTCGAGGCCTCCTTCTGTCCGCGCTCCACCTCGGAGAGGTAGCCGAGCGAGACGCGGGCGTCATGGCTCACCTCTCGCAGGGTGCGCCCCTGGCGCTGGCGCGCCTCGCGGAGCACCTCGCCGATCTCATGCCGCAGGACGATCACCTTGGGCTCGAGGGGCTTGGCGGGGGCGGATTCGGACATGCCCACATCGCGCCAACGAACCACGCCGTTCACGGATACGGGTTGCTTTGCCATAGGTATGCTCACTCCTGGTCTCATACGTCCAGCCCCTCTCAGGCCGAGCCGGCATCACTCGCACGTCGGCTCGCAGGGCTGTCTGTGGATGCAACGACGGCGGCCGCGGCCTTATTCCCGAGCCGTCTCGCCGACATCCAGAGTTGAGCCGAGGCGACTCAGGCTCTTGGTCAAGGCTACCGGCTCCCGGGCCCTGAGGCCGCCCGATCCCGAGCTCCGGACGGCATTTCGGGGCAATTGCCGGACGGGGACTAGCTGGCGTCCAGGTCCGGACCGCCGGCGTCCTCCGGCAGCTGCCGCAGGGCCTCCGCCACGAGCGCGATGGCCGCCTCCGCCGCTCCGGCGCGCACCGCGGCCCGGTCCCCCGGGAGCGAGAGGCGGCGAGGGGCCAGCCCCGTCACGGCGATCCACACGGTCCCGGCTTCCTGCTCCCCCACCGGGTCAGGGCCGGCCACACCCGTCGTCGCCACCGCGAGATCCGCACCGCACGCTCGCCGCGCTCCCTCGGCCATCTGACGGGCGACCTCGCCGTCCACCGGGCCGGTCTCCGCGAGGCGATCGGGGTCCACCCCGGCAAGGGACTCCTTGAGGTCCGTCGCGTAGGTGACCAGGCCGCCGCGGAGCACCGCGGAGGCGCCGGGCACGTCCGCGATCCGGGCGCTCACGAGGCCGGCCGTCAGGGACTCGCACGCGGCCAGCGTCAGGCCGCGGCGGGTGCACTCTTCGACGACGTGCCTCGCCCCGGTCTCCCCGGAGCCGCCCGACGCGCCCTCGCCCTCCGCAGGCCGGGGCTGCTCAGCGCTCACGGCCGGCCTTGGACGAGCGGACGAGCTGAGCCGCCTTGACCGCGTAGTCCACGCCCGTCACCACCGTGACGACGAGGGCGGCGTACATGACGATGAGCGCCACGATGTGCCACACGGGATTCGCCGCGAACGGGATGAGCAGCAGGACGAGGCCCGCGGCCTGGAGGACCGTCTTCAGCTTGCCGCCCTTGGACGCCGCCATGACGCCGTGGCGCACCACCGCCAGGCGCAGCAGGGTGATCCCCCACTCCCGCACCAGGATGAGGACCGTGACCCACCAGGGCAGGTCTCCCACGAGGGAGAGGAGGATCATCGCGGAGCCGGTCAGCGCCTTGTCCGCGATCGGGTCGGCGATCTTGCCGAAGTCCGTGATGAGGTTCCGGCGCCGGGCGATCTGCCCGTCCAGCATGTCCGTGTACATCGCGAGGCCGAAGAGGACCAGCGCGATCCAGCGGGCCACGCCGTAGCGCGGGTCACCCCAGGGCTCCCCCGCCCTGGACGCGTCCGCCACGAGGGCCCAGATGAAGAACGGGATCATGGCGATCCGGCCCATCGTGAGCACGTTCGGCAGGTTCCAGACCTGGCGGCTCACGTCGGGCTCGGCGGCTCGGGGCGTCGGGGTGCTCACGGTGCCAGCCTAGCGGCCCGTCAGGTTCCAGGCGTCCTCGGACTCGGAGGACTCGACCTCCTCGAGGCCGGCCATCCGCGCCTCCGCGTCCCGGGAGACGGCGTCGGAGCCGTACGGGTCCTCCTCGGAGGACGGTCCGCGGTGGTTCTCGTTGGCGTTCTCCGCCAGCGCGGCGGACTGCGCGTCCGAGCCGGCCTCCTGTGGGTCGTCGCCCCGGATCGCCGCGAGGGTCGCGGCGAGGTCGTCGGGCTTGACGAGCACGTCGCGCGCCTTCGAGCCCTCCGAGGGGCCGACGACGCCGCGGGACTCCATGAGGTCCATGAGGCGGCCGGCCTTGGCGAAGCCCACGCGGAGCTTGCGCTGGAGCATCGAGGTCGAGCCGAACTGGGTGGTGACGACGAGCTCCACGGCCTGCAGCAGGACGTCGAGATCGTCGCCGATCTCCTCGTCGATCTGCTTCTTGGGCGCGTCCGCCGCAACGTCGTCGCGGTACTCGGTCTTCATCTGGCCCTTGACGTGCTCGACGACGCGCTCGATCTCGGACTCGTTCACCCACGCGCCCTGCACGCGCATGGGCTTCGAGGCGCCCATCGGGAGGAAGAGGGCGTCGCCCTGGCCGATGAGCTTCTCCGCGCCCGGCTGGTCGAGGACCACGCGGGAGTCCGTCACGGAGGACGTGGCGAACGCCATGCGGGAGGGCACGTTCGCCTTGATGAGGCCCGTGACCACGTCCACGGACGGGCGCTGCGTCGCGAGGACGAGGTGAATGCCGGCCGCGCGGGCCAGCTGCGTGATGCGGACGATCGAGTCCTCGACGTCCCTCGGCGCCACCATCATGAGGTCGGCGAGCTCGTCCACGATGACGAGCAGGTACGGGTACGGCCGCAGGACCCGCTTCGAGTCCGGCGGGAGCTGCACCTTTCCGGCGCGGACGGCCTTGTTGAAGTCGTCGATGTGCTTGAAGCCGAAGTTGGCGAGGTCGTCGTAGCGGGTGTCCATCTCGCGGACCACCCACTGGAGGGCCTCCGCGGCCTTCTTCGGGTTAGTGATGATCGGCGTGATGAGGTGCGGCACGCCCTCGTACGCCGTGAGCTCCACGCGCTTCGGGTCCACCATGACCATGCGGACCTCGTCCGGCGTGGCGCGCATGAGGATCGACGTGATCATCGAGTTGACGAACGAGGACTTGCCCGCGCCGGTGGCGCCGGCCACGAGCATGTGCGGCATCTTGGCGAGGTTGGCCACGACATAGCCGCCCTCGACGTCCTTGCCGACGCCCATGACCATGGGGTGTTCGCTCTTGCGGGCCACGTTCGAGCGCAGGACGTCGCCGAGCGAGACCGTCTCGCGGTCCGCGTTGGGGATCTCGATGCCGATCGCGGACTTGCCCGGGATCGGGCTGAGGATGCGCACGTCCGAGCTGGCCACGGCGTAGGAGATGTTCTTGGACAGCGCCGTGACGCGCTCGACCTTCGTGCCGGGGGCGAGCTCGATCTCGTAGCGCGTGACGGTCGGGCCGCGCGAGAAGCCCGTGACGCTCGCGTCCACCTTGAACTGCTGGAGCGTCTCGGTCAGCGCGTGGACCACCTGGTCGTTGACCTCGCTGCGCTCCTTCGCCGCCGGGCCCGCCGGGAGGAAATCGGGGCTCGGGAGCACGTAGGCCACCTCGCCGTCGAGGCTCAGCTGCTCGCTTCCGCTCGGCATGGGCTCGCGGACCGTCGAGAGCGCCGTCGTCGGCTGCTCGCTGCGGTCGTTCGCCTCGTCCGCTCCCCCGCCGGACTTGGGGCTCAGGCCCTGGCTGCGGCGCAGCTCGTCCGCGCGCAGCTCTGCCTGGGTGGGACGGCGGACGCCGGGAGGCACTGCGGGTCCGCTCTCCTCCTCGACGTCCTCGGGCGCGATGACGGCCGTCTCGAACGCGTCCGGATCCGAGTCCGCGCCCGAAGGCGAGGCCGACGGCGAGGCCGACGGCGCTGCGCCGGCGGAGTGCGATCCGGCGCGGCCGCCCTGCTCCGCCGGGGCACCGGCATGCGAGCCCTCGCGCTCGTCCTCGGAGCCGAAGACCTCGGCGGCGTCGAACGGGGCGTTCGGGTCCCGCTCCGGGCGGCGGGGGGCCTGGGGAGGCCGCTCGGCGTCGAACACGTCCTGCGTGCGCTGGTGGCCGCGGGCCTGCGCACCCTGACGGCGGCTGCGCACGGCCTGGCCGGCAGCGTCGTCGTCCCGCTCGGACGAGGCGTCCTCACGGGCGCCGTGTTCGCGGTCCTCGACGAGCGCGGAGTCGAAGGCGACATCGCCCTCGCGCTCGTCCTCGAACTCGTCCTCCTGCGCGCCGAAGAGGCGGGCGAAGAGCCCGCGGCGCTTCGCGGGGGCCTCGTGGCGGCGGCCCTCGTGCTGGGTGAGGTAGGACTGGTCGTGCGGCTCGCCCTCGCCGGAGAGGCCGAACTCCGCCGAGCGCTCCTCGGCACGGGGATCCTCGCCGATGAGACGGTGAGCGGCCTGCGAGACGCGGTACGGAACGTGCCGCACCGGCGTGGCCGTCAGGATGAGCAGGCCGACGAGCCCGACGAGGACCATGATGAGCCCCGCGGGAACGGCGGTGACGACGGCGGCGAGCGCGCCGCCCGTCACCGAGCCGAGCAGTCCGCCCGCCCGGTCGGACGCAGCGGAGAGAAGGGCGGGCGCGCCGCTGAAGCCCTGGACCGCCCCGGCCGCGCCGAGGAGCAGGACGAACTCGCCGATGGAGATGCGCCCGTTCGCCCGGTGCTCCGCGGGATGCCGGAACATGCGCCAGGCGTTGATGCCGAGGCCCAGCGGGATCAGCACCGCCGTGGCGCCGAAGAGCGTGGCCAGAACCCGGCCGACGGCCGCGAACGGGCCGCCTGCGGACGGGAACCATGCGGCCAGGGCCACGAGCACCGCCAGGACGAGCAGGAAGAGGCCGGAGCCGTCCCTGCGCTCAGACTGCGGGATCCTCAGGTTGCGGCCCAGCTGGCGGAAGGCCGCGCCCACGGGCGAGGCCACCACCATCCAGGCGGCATAGAGGAACCGCGCCACAGGCGAGGTCTCCTCAAGAGGGTCCTCGCTCTGTGCTGCGGTGCTGGCAGCGGAGGACGAGGGCTTCTTCTTGACGCTCGACGTCTTCTTGGCCCGTCCTTGCTGCGACTTGGGGGAAGTGCTCGTCGCCATACCCTCAAAACTACCAGGCAGGCGTCAGCACTAGGCCTCGAGGACCACCGGGACGATCATCGGACGGCGGCGGTGCTTGCGGTTGACCCACGTGCCGATGACGCGGCGGACCGTCTGCTGCAGCTGGTGCACCGAGTGCTCCCGGCCGTGCGCGGCCTTCTCCAGCTCGGCGACGATCTTGGGCCGGATCTCCTCGAAGACCTCGTCGTCGGGCGCGAAGCCGCGGGCGTGGATCTCCGGGCCGGAGATGATCTTGCCCGTGTCCCGGTTGACCACCGTGATGACGGAGATGAAGCCCTCCTCGGAGAGGACGCGGCGGTCCTTGAGGTCGTCGTCGGTGATCTCGCCCACAGAGGAGCCGTCCACGTAGATGTAGCCGCACTCGACCTGGCCGACGAACTTGGCCACGCCGTTTTTGAGGTCCAGGACCGACCCGTCCTCGCCGAGGAGGACCCGCTCCGGGGGCACGCCCGTGTCGATCGCGAGCTTGCCGCTCGCGATGAGGTGCCGTGTCTCGCCGTGGACCGGCAGGACGTTCTTCGGCTTCAGGATGTTGTAGCAGTAGAGCAGCTCGCCGGCGGCGGCGTGGCCCGAGACGTGGATCTTCGCCATGCCCTTGTGGATGACGTCCGCGCCGAGCTTGAGCAGCCCGTTGATGACGCGGAACACCGCGTTCTCGTTGCCCGGGATGAGCGAGGACGCGAGGATGACCGTGTCCCCCTTGCCCACCTGGACGCGGTGGTCGCCGTTGGCCATGCGGGAGAGGGCCGCCATCGGCTCGCCCTGGGAGCCGGTGGACATGAGGACCACGCGGTCCTGCGGGAGGTCGTCCACCTTCTTGATGTCCACGATGATGCCGTCCGGCACGTTGAGGTAGCCGAGCTTCTCGGCGATCTGCATGTTGCGGACCATGGAGCGGCCCACGAACGCCACCTTGCGCTTGTGCGCCGCCGCGGCGTCGAGCACCTGCTGGACGCGGTGGATGTGGGAGGAGAAGGAGGCGACGATGATGCGCTTCTTCACCTGGCCGAAGAGCCGCTCGAGGACCGGGCCGATCTCCCGCTCCGCCGTGGTGAACCCGGGCACGTCCGCGTTGGTCGAGTCCGGGACGAAGAGGTCCACGCCCTCCTCGCCGAGGCGGGCGAAGGCGCGCAGGTCCGTGATGCGGCCGTCGAGCGGCAGCTGGTCCATCTTGAAGTCGCCCGTGTGGAGCACCGTGCCGGCGCTCGTGCGGAAGAAGACGGCGAGCGCGTCCGGGATCGAGTGGTTGACCGCCACGAACTCGCAGGAGAACGGGCCGATCTGCTCGACCTGTCCCTCGGTCACCTCGAGGCACAGCGGCTTGATGCGGTGCTCGAGCAGCTTCGCCTCGACGAGCGCGAGCGTGAGCGTGGAGCCGATGAGCGGGATGTCCCGCCGCATCCGCAGAAGGTACGGGACGGCGCCGATGTGGTCCTCGTGGCCGTGGGTCAGGACGATGCCGACGACGTCGTCGAGCCGGTTCTCGATGTAGGAGAAGTCCGGCAGGATCAGGTCGACGCCGGGCTGCTCCTCCTCCGGGAAGAGGACGCCGCAGTCCACGATGAGGAGCTTTCCGTTCAGCTCGTACACCGTCATGTTGCGGCCGATCTCGCCGAGACCACCGAGCGGGACGATCCTCAGCGTGTCCGCCTTCAGCTTGGGCGGTCGCTGGAGTCCTACGGGTGCCTCTTGCATGTAAACCTCTTTCTGGCCTCAGCCGTTGAGAGCCGGGATCTCCCAGCTCGATTCGGCCATGGCGGCGAGGACGGGCGCGAGCTCGTCCTCGCTCGCCCGCACGAGGGGAAGCCTCACGTCAGCGGAGGAGATCACCCCGGCCCGTGCGAGCAGCTCCTTGGCTGCCATGGCGCCTGGAATGTGCGACATCACCGCGCGCACAACGGGTTCAAGCTCATAGTGGGCGGTCCGGGCGGCCGCGACGTCGCCCGACGCCGCGGCGTCCGCCATGCGGCGGAACAGCGGCGCGGCCACGTGGGCCGTCACGGAGACGACGCCGAGGGCGCCGACCGAGAGAAGGGGAAGCGTCAGCGCGTCCTCCCCCGAGTAGACGCCGAGGTCCGTCTTGGCGATGACCTCGCTCGTCGCGGCGATGTCCCCCTTGGCGTCCTTGAGCGCCAGGACCGTCTCGATCTCAGCGAGGCGCTGCATCGTCGCCGTCGTGATGGGGATGCCGGCGCGGCCCGGGATGTCATAGACCATGATCGGCAGGTCCGTGGCCCTGGCCACGGCCTCGAAGTGGCCCAGAACGCCGGACTGGGTGGGCTTGTTGTAGTACGGCGTCACCACGAGCTGGCCGTCCGCGCCCGCCTTGACTGCGCGGTGCGCCATCTCCACCGAGTGGCTCGTGTGGTTGGTGCCTGTTCCCGCGATGACCGTGGCCCGTCCGCCGACCGCGTTCACGACGGCGCGGACGAGGTCCTCCTTCTCCTGGTCCTCGAGCGTGGAGGTCTCTCCGGTGGTGCCGGAGACCACGAGGGAGTCGCAGCCGTTCCGGACGAGGTAGTCCGCGAGGCGCTCGGCCTCGGGGAAGTCCACTGCTCCCTCGGCCGTGAAGGGGGTGACCATGGCCGTGGAGACGGTGCCGAAGACGTCAGTGACGCGGGGGGACGCAGCCGAAGTGCTCATGCGCCTAGCCTACCCGTCCCTCTGCCCCGGACTTCTCGAGGGAGATCGCCGTGCGGGCGGCCCGACGGGCGCGCCGCCGGTCCCCTGCCGCGTCATATGCGAGGGACAGGCGGTACCAGACGCGCCAGTCCTCCGGCGCGGCCTCCGCCTCCGCCTGATAGCGGGCGAACTGCTCGTCCGCCGCCGAGCGCACGATCCGGCCGCCGGGAGTCCTCGGAAGCGTGTCCTCCGGAAGGCCGCCCTCCTTCTCGAGGATCGCGGCCAGGCGCTGTGAGGCGAAGCCGAACACGATCTCCCGCCACATCGTCCACGCGCCCACGGCGCCGATGACGAGGAACGCGGCCCCGATCCCCTTGGCCGCCGGCTCCGGCTGGACGAGGAACAGCACGCCGCGGCTCACGACGAGCCCCAGGAAGAACAGCCCGAGGACGACGACGGCGGCCACCCACAGCTTGGTGCGGGTCACGCTCCGATCCCCAGGTCCAGGTAGGCGTCGAGGCCGTAGGCCAGCCCCGGACGGGAGGCGACCTCGCGGAGGCCCAGCAGGACGCCGGGCATGAACGAGGCCCGGTCGAACGAGTCGTGGCGGATGGTCAGCTGCTCGCCCTCCCCGCCGAGGAGGACCTCCTGGTGGGCCACCAGCCCGCGCAGCCGCACGGCGTGGACGTGCACGCCGTCCACCACCGCGCCGCGGGCGCCGTCCAGCTGGGACTCCGTGGCGTCCGGCGAGGCGGGCACGCCCGCCTCCTCGCGGGAGCGGGCGATGAGCTCGGCCGTGCGGACCGCCGTGCCCGAGGGGGCGTCCACCTTGTTCGGGTGGTGCAGCTCAACGAGCTCCACCGATTCGAAGTACCGGGACGCGGCCGCGGCGAAGGCCGAGGCCAGGACGCTCCCCACCGCGAAGCTGGGTGCAATGAGGACGCCGGTCTCCGGGTGCTCGGCCAGGAGCCGCTCGAGCTCGGCGCGCTTGGACTCGTCCCAGCCCGTGGTGCCCACCACAGCGTGCAGGCCGTGCTCCACGGCGAAGCGGACGTTCGCCTCCGTGGCCGAGGGGACGGTGAGGTCCACGAGGTGCGTGGCGCCGGCCTCGAGCACGGACTCCAGCGGGTCCGATGAGCCGAGGGCGGCCACGAGCTCCATGTCCGGTGCGGACTCCACGGCCTTGACGGCCTCGGAGCCCATGCGTCCGCTCTTGCCCAGGACGGCGACCTTGATCATGCTCGGCTCTCCTCTCGTGTGGTCCGCTCGAAGTCCACGAGGGCCTCGAGCGCCTCGTCGATCTCGCCCGCGACGCGCTGGAACACGGCGTCCTTCTGGCGGAAGGGATCCTCGATGTCCGCGCCGCCGAGCCGGCGGAGCCGCGGACCGGCTGTCAAGGCCGCGCCGAGGAGGCCCGCCCAGCGCTCGCGCAGAGGGCGTCCCCGGAGCCGTTCCAGCTCGTCGGGGGCGAGGCCGCGGGCCGCCGCGGCCATCTCGTTCAGGGTGAAGGTGCGCTTGAGCGCAGCCGGGGACATGCGCAGCAGCTCGTCCCGGTGCTCTCCGGACAGGGCGACGACGGCGTCCGCCATGTCGAGCAGAGCGCGGCTGATCCGCCGGGACTCGAAGTCCGAGGAGTCGATCCCCCGCTCCGCGAGGTAGCCGTCCATCGGCGGCTCCACGGGCCTGCGCGGCAGTCCGAGCGTTCCGGCCGAGCCGACCTCGAACTCCCCCGGGGCCGCCGCGTCGAGCCCGTCCTGGAGAACGTGCTCGGCGTACGCGGACCGGCAGATGTTGCCCGTGCAGACCATGAGAATGCGGTAAGGCGCGTCCTGGGCCGCCTGAAGGGAGCCCTCTTGCGCGGAGGAGGACGGAGCGGCGCTCATCTGGTCAGCGCTTATCGTGTCGGCGCTCATCGTATCTGCGCTCGTCATGTCAGCGGTCCTTCCAGGGCGGAGGCGAGGACGGCGTGGTCGTCGATGCGGCCGACCACGACCGCGGTGGGAGCAGTGTCGATGAGCACCCGCGCAAGCTCCTGCACGTCCTCGCGGGTGACGGCGTCGATGCGCCGCAGAGCCTCGTCCGCGTCCACGAACTCCCCGGTCACGAGCTCCGAGCGGCCCAGGCGGGTCATCCGAGCCCCGGGGTCCTCGAGGGCCATGACGGAGGCTCCGGCGATCTGCCCGCGGGCGCGGATGATCTCCTCCTCCGTGACTCCGTGCTCCGCGAAGTCCCGGAGAACGGCCCGGATCACCCGGATCACGTCCGCCGTGCGGTGCGGAGAACAGCCGGCGTAGACGCCGAAGTACCCGGTGTCCGAGAACGAGCTCGCGAACGAGTAGACCGCGTAGGCCATCCCGCGCTTCTCCCGGACCTCCTGGAAGAGGCGCGAGGACATGCCTCCGCCGAGGATCGCGTTGAGGACGCTCAGCGTGTAGCGCCGCTCGTCCGTCGCGTGGATGCCGGGCGCGCCGAGGATGACATGGGTCTGCTCAGAGTCCCGCGGGACGGCCGTGAGCCCCGTCGTCGGGCGGATGTCCGCGGGATCGCTGGCCCGCCGGGAGACGGGCTCCGCCGGAGACTCGAGGTCCCATCCGGCTGCCTCGAGACGCTCGCGCACCAGCGCGCAGAACTTCTCGTGGTCCAGCCCGCCCGCGGCCGTGATGACGAGGTCCTGCGGACGGTAGTGCGCGCGGTAGTGCGCGACGACGGCCTCGCGCGGCACAGCCCGGATGGCCTCCGGAGTGCCGCCGATGGGCAGGCCGAGCGGGTGCGTCCCGAGCACGGCCTGGGCGAAGCGCTCGTGGGCCACCTCGGTGAGGTCGTCCGCGTCCATCGCGAGCTCCTCGAGGATGACGTCCCGCTCCTGCTCGAGGTCGTCCGGATCGATCCTCGCGCCTGTGACCATGTCCGCGATGACGTCCACGGCCTGCGGGAGGTCCCGGCTGAGCACGCGGGCGTAGTAGCAGGTGCTCTCTTTGGCGGTGGCGGCGTTGGACTCGCCGCCCACCGAGTCGAACACCTCGGCGATCTCGAGCGCGCTGCGGCGCCCGGTGCCCTTGAAGAGGAGGTGCTCCAGGAAGTGCGTGGAGCCCTCGTGCCCCGGGGCCTCGTCCCGGGAGCCGACGCCCAGCCAGAAGCCCACGGTGGCCGAGCGCATGGTGGGCATGTGCTCCGTGAGCACGCGCACCCCGGAGGGGAAGACGGTGCGCATGACGCGCGCACCGCCTTCCCCCTCATGGATGATCGAGTCCGCCCCGTCTGGTCCGGCCGTCAGGGGCAGAGCTGCGACGTCGCTCAAGCTGAGGTTCCCTTAGGACTCGTCAGCCTGGGCCTCGCCGCCCTGCTCCTCGTCGGCGACGACGGGGGCCAGGGACAGCTTGCCGCGGTCGTCGATCTTCGTGATCTCGACCTGGACCTTCTGGCCCACCTCGACGACGTCCTCGACGTCCTCGACGCGCTTGCCGCCCGCGAGCTTGCGCAGCTCGGAGATGTGCAGGAGGCCGTCCTTGCCCGGGGTGAGGGAGACGAAGGCGCCGAACGACGTGGTCTTGACGACCGTGCCGAGGTAGCGCTCGCCGACCTCCGGGACCTGCGGGTTGGCGATCGCGTTGATCGCCGAGCGCGCGGCCTCGGCGGCGGTGCCGTCCGTGGCACCGATGAGCACGGTGCCGTCGTCCTCGATGGAGATGTCCGCGCCCGTGTCCTCCTGGATCTGGTTGATGACCTTGCCCTTCGGGCCGATCACCTCGCCGATCTTGTCCACCGGGATCTTGACGGAGATGATGCGCGGTGCGAACGGGCTCATCTCGTCCGGAGCGTCGATGGCCTGCGTGAGGACGTCCAGGATGTGCAGGCGCGCCTCGCGGGCCTGGGTCAGCGCGGCGGCGAGGACCGAGGCCGGGATGCCGTCCAGCTTGGTGTCCAGCTGGATCGCCGTGACGAACTCGGACGTGCCGGCCACCTTGAAGTCCATGTCGCCGAACGCGTCCTCGGCGCCGAGGATGTCCGTGAGCGCCGCGTAGCGGGTCTCGCCGTCCACCTGGTCCGAGACGAGGCCCATGGCGATGCCCGCCACCGGGGCCTTGAGCGGCACGCCGGCGTTGAGCAGCGAGAGCGTCGAGGCGCAGACGGAGCCCATCGACGTCGAACCGTTGGAGCCGAGCGCCTCGGAGACCTGGCGGATCGCGTACGGGAACTCCTCGCGGCTCGGCAGGACCGGCACGAGGGCGCGCTCGGCGAGGGCGCCGTGGCCGATCTCGCGGCGCTTCGGCGAGCCGACGCGACCCGTCTCACCCGTGGAGTACGGCGGGAAGTTGTAGTTGTGCATGTAGCGCTTCGACTTCTCCGGGGAGAGCGAGTCGATCTGCTGCTCCATCTTGAGCATGTTGAGCGTGGTGACGCCCATGATCTGGGTCTCGCCGCGCTCGAAGATGGCGGAGCCGTGCACGCGCGGCAGGACCTCGACCTCGGCGCTGAGAGCGCGGATGTCGGTGAGGCCGCGGCCGTCGATGCGGACCTGGTCCCGCAGGATGCGCTGGCGGATGGTCTGCTTGGTCACCGAGTTGAACGCGGCGGCCACTTCCTTCTCGCGGCCCTCGAACGGCTTGCCCTCGCCCGCGAGGTCCTCGATCGTCGCCTGGATGAGCTCGTCCGAGGCGGCCTCGCGCTCCTGCTTGCCGGCGATCTGGAACACGCGGGCGAGCTCCTCGCCGGCGCGGTCCTGGACGGCCTTGAGGACCTCGTCGTCGTAGTCGCCGAACGTCGGCAGCTCGAGGGCCGGCTTGTCCACGCGGCGCGCGAGCTCGGCCTGGGCCTCGCAGAGGGCGCGGATGAACGGCTTGGCGGACTCGAGGCCCTCGGCCACGATCTCCTCGGTCGGCGCCACGGCACCGTCCTCCTTGATGAGGCTCCAGGAGTTGTCGGTGGCCTCGGCCTCGACCATCATGATCGCGACGTCGTCGCCCACCACACGGCCGGCCACGACCATGTCGAAGACCGCGTTCTGGAGCTGGCTGTGCGTCGGGAACGCGACCCACTGGTTCGCGCCGCCCTCGGTCACGAGCGCCACGCGAACGCCGCCGATGGGGCCCGAGAACGGAGCGCCGGTGAGCTGCGTGGACATCGAGGCGGCGTTGATGGCCACCACGTCGTAGAGCTCCTCCGGGTTGATCGCGAGAACGGTCACGACGACCTGGACCTCGTTGCGCAGGCCCTTGACGAACGCCGGGCGGAGCGGGCGGTCGATGAGGCGGCAGGCGAGGATCGCGTCCGTCGAGGGGCGGCCCTCGCGGCGGAAGAACGAGCCGGGGATGCGGCCGGCGGCGTACATGCGCTCCTCGACGTCCACCGTGAGGGGGAAGAAGTCGAAGCCCTCGCGCGGCGACTTGCCGATCGCGGTGGCGGAGAGGAGCGTCGTGTCGTCGTCGATCGTGACGAGCGCGGAGCCGGCGGCCTGCTTGGCGAGGCGGCCGGTCTCGAAGCGGATGGTGCGCTTGCCGAAGCGGCCGTTGTCGATGACGGCCTCGGTGTACTGAACGTCAGTGCCCTCCACGAGGACCTTCCTTTCGTGAGATTCCATGTGAATCCCCCGCGCCGGTGATGCCGATCCGGTCTTCGATCGAGGCCCACGGGCGTGTTCGCCGCAGCCGGTGCCCGGCTGGCGTCATCCCGGAGGCCACTACCGAGGACCGCGAATGCGTCATTCCCGGCGGGCGGGGGCAGTGTGCCGCAGCGCTCGCTGAGCGCGGATACGGCAAGAGGCGATCCCCCGTGAAGGGGACCGCCTCCCAGTCTACCGTTCTGCGCGCCGGAACGCGCGGACCGCCAGTGCTAGCGGCGGAGGCCGAGACGGCGGATGAGCGAGCGGTAGCGCTCGATGTCCGTGTCGGCGAGGTAGGTGAGCATGCGCTTGCGGCGGCCGACCATCGCCATGAGGCCACGGCGGGTGTGGTGGTCGTGCTTGTGCATCTTGAGGTGCTCGGTGAGGTCCTTGATGCGGCGGGACAGGACAGCGATCTGGACCTCGGGCGAGCCCGTGTCACCCTCGTGGGTGGCGTATTCCTGGATGATCTGCTGCTTGACGGCTGCGTCGAGTGCCATGTGAACTCCTTGGGTTGTGCCGTGAGGCCCGCCCGGAAGATCTCGCGAGACGGGGGCGCCGCTGGAGAACAGCGACGGCGCCCAGCAGCCACGGACCGCAGCCAGACGCGTCCGCCAGTCTATCAGCCGGGAACGCGCGCGGCCTACTCGCCGGACGGGGCTCCCGTGGCCACGGTTCCGGTCTGGCCCGTGCTCACGCTCGCCGGGAAGCCGAGGAGGTCCGTGGCGCGCTCCACGTCCTCCGAGATCTGCTCCACGAGCTGCTCCACGCCCTTGAACGCGACCATCCCGCGCAGCCGGTGCACGAACTCCACGGAAACCGTCTGTCCGTACAGGTTGAAGCTCTCGACGGGCTCCTTCTCCGGCCGTCCGAGGACGTGCGCCTCGACGGTGGTGCGGGTGACGCCGTCGAACGTCGGGTTCTTGCCCACCGAGATGGCGGCCGGCCAGCGGACACCCGACTCGTCGGTGAGCCACCCCGCGTAGACGCCCTCCGCGGGGACGAGCCCGTGGGAGTCCGGGGACAGGTTGGCTGTGGGGAAGCCGAGCTCGCGCCCGCGCTGGAAGCCGCGGACCACCTCGCCGCGGACCTTGTGCGGGGTGCCGATGATCTCGGCGGCCCGCTCCACGTTGCCGACCGCAAGCAGCGAGCGGATCCACGTGGAGGAGCAGCGGCGGCCGGCCTCGCCGTCGTTCGCCTCGAACTCGTCCACCACGACGACCTCGAAGCCGTTCTCCTCCCCCGCCCTCTGCAGAGTGGAGACGTCGCCGCTGTTCCCCTTGCCGAAGCGGGTGTCCGGCCCGACGACGACGCAGCTCGCGTCCAGCGCCTCCACGAACGCGCGGCGGATGAAGTCCTCCGGCTGCTGAGCGGCGAACTCGAGCGAGTAGGCGATGACGACGACGGCGTCGAGGCCCATCGCGTCGAGGGCCTCGAGACGGTCCTCGAGGCTCATGATCTCGGGGTGCTCGTCCTCGGGGCGGTGCACGGTGGCCGGATGCGGGTCGAACGTCACGGCCACGGACACCGCTCCTGTGGACTCGGCGCGCTCCAGAACGGTCTGGAGGACGCGCTGGTGGCCGCGGTGGACGCCGTCGAAGTTGCCGAGGGTGACGACGCTCGGCCCGAAGCCCTCCGGCACAGACTCAAGCCCTTCGAAGTACTGCACTTCGCTCCTCGTCTCGGCGTTGTTCGACCTCCGACACCTTATCGCACGGACAGGCGGCAGCCGGGCGGCGCAAGGAGGCGCTCATGCGGCTCGGCACGGTCCGGGCGGGCCGGCTGGGCACGGTCCGGGCGGGCCGGCTGGGCACGCGCCGAGGCCAGCCGGCAGTCAGGAGCGGAGCACCTTGTCCATGGCCTTGCCGCGGGCGATCTCGTCCACGAGCTTGTCCAGGTACCGGATCTTCTGCATGAGCGGGTCCTCGACGCTCTCCACGCGGACCCCGCACACCACGCCGGTGATGAGCTCGGCGTTGGGATTGAGGTCTGCGGCGGCGAAGAAGTCCTCGAAGGTGGTCCCCTCATCGAGATGCTGCTGGAGCTGGGCGTCGGTGAAGCCGGTGAGCCAGCACATGGCCTCGCGCACCTCGGCCTCCGTGCGGCCCTTCTTCTCCGCCTTGGCCGCATAGTGCGGATAGACGGACGCGACGCTCGTGGTGAAGATGCGGCTCATGCCTCCCAGTCTAGAGAGGCCTGCGGTCAGCAGCCCGGCGCACTCGTCACGAGAGCTCCAGGACGGAGTCGCAGCGCGCGGCCAGGTCCAGATCATGCGTGGCGATGGCGAGCGCAGCCCCCTCCCTGACCCGCTCGAAGAGCAGTCCGGCGATGGCCTCGCGGTTGTCCTCGTCCAGGGAGGCCGTGGGCTCGTCGGCCAGGATGACGTCTCCCCGTTTGAAGACCGCCCGGGCGATGCCCACGCGCTGCCGCTCGCCGCCGCTCAGCGTCGAGACCCGGTCCTTCTCCCGGCCCTCCAGGCCCACGGCCGCGAGCGCCGCGCGCACTCCCGCCCGGTGTGGCGCGGCGCCGCGCCACACGGAGAGGGCGTGGAGGGCGACGTTGTACGCCACGGTCTCGTCCTCCACAAGCCCGTAGTCCTGGGCGATGAACGCCATGTGGTCCCGCCAGAACCTCCTCCTCTGCCCGTCCTTCCAACGGTGGGCCGGCGCATCGCCCACGGTGATGCTCCCGCCGCTGACGGGCTGCAGGAGGCCGAGGGCGTTGAGGAGAGTGGTCTTCCCGGCGCCGCTCGCACCAACGAGGGCAAGCGACCGGCCCGGCGCGAGCTCCGCGCTCACTCCGGTGATGATGGCGCGCCCGGCGACCGTGATGGAGACGTCTCGGGCGACGACGGCTGTTCCCGTGCTCATGGTGTGACTCCGATTTCTGCGCGAGGCGGAAGCCCGCCTGGGTGTGGTGGCGTGGATGCGGGGGCCGCCCTCCGGCGTGCGGCTCACGACCGCCTCCGAGCTGAGCCCTCGAAGACGGCGCGAGAGGCAGCGAACAGCGATGCGCCGCTGACGAGGACGAAGAGCGGCACCGCTCCGAGCGCCCACAGGCCCGACGTGCCGGAGAAGGCGAGCCCGGCGAGCGCCACGCCCGCGGAGAGGATCACCGCGACGGCGGACTCCCCCACAACGCGCCTGGCCAGGATCTTCGCCCACGCCCAGCCGGCGCGACGCTGGGCGGCGATCCGCTGCGCTCGAACGGCCGCGCAGGTCCACGCCGAGATCCCTGCCGAGAAGACGAGCGCGACGAGGGCGAGCAGCAGGCCGATGACGTTCATCCACGCTGTCTGTGCGTGTCTGCGGCTCTCCGCCAGAGCGGTGTCCGCCACCCGGTCCACGGAGAGGACGATCGGGGCGGCCTCGCTCGCCGCCACTCGCCGGCTGAGCTGCTCGCTCGGACCGAAGAGGACGTTTCCGGTTGTCATGAGGGAGACCAGGTGGCCGTCTTTGAAGGCCTCCGCTGCGGCGTCTGTCACGAGGATCAGCGGTTTCTCCAGGCGGCGGAGCGGCTTGTCCTGGTGCTCGATGACCGTGAACGCGCCCGCCTCCGCCGTGACGAGGGAGAACGGCCAGCCTGGCTTTTCGCCGTAGCCCACCGGACGGAGCCACAGCTCCGTCACGGCCTCGAGTTCAGCCTTGAGAGACGGCCCGATCCGGGTGTCTTCAACAGGCACAAGGCGGCCCCCTCCCCGCACCCCGGCCTGCTCTGCGTAGGCCCGGTTGACGATGACGACGGCGTCGAACCCGCTCGCCCCGAGCGGGGGCAGCTGTTCAGGATCCACCACCTGGCTGAAGAACAGGCCGCCCTCCCGCTCATGCTCCCGGGCGACTCGGGCCAGGGCCGGGTCCGTCACAGCGGCGTTTTCCAGGGAGCCCCGCACGCGCACCGAAGCGAAGTCGCCGAATCTGCTCCACTGGGCCAGGTCCCGTGAAGCTTCGAAGGCCCGGACAGTGGAATGCCCCACCGCCGGGAGCGAGGTCACCACAAGGAACAGGGAGGCCCACGCGACGGCCTGGGCGGCAAACCGATGTCCGGCGATGGACGGCCGCCGGGACGTCAGCTGCTTCACGGACGGCCAGGACGCGGCCGCCACCAGGATGTATGCCGCCACGACGAGCACGCCGAGGGCAGCGGCCGCCCCCATGGAGAGCAGGGCGTAGCCCCACAGCCAGGGCTCCCCTGCCGCTGGCACAGCGCAGAAGAGGCCGAGCGCCGTCCCGGCCACGAGAGGCGGGGCGACCGCCTTGAGAAGTGAGACTGTCTCCGTGGCGAGGACGGAGGCGCTTCGCACGCCCAGCTGGAGACGACACCTGCGGTCAGTCGATCGGGCGCAGGACCACATGAGAGCCAAGGCGAGGAGGAGCGCCCCGCTCGTCAGAGCCGGAACCCACGCCCCCGTGCTCACGAGCGCCATCTGGAGCACGAGTGCCGCGCTCTTCTCCGCGGTGAAGTCCACCTCGAGGTGGCGCGCCGCCGCCCAGTCTCTGAGCTCCGCAAAGGGAAGCCGGTCCCCGCGGATCAGGAAGGTCCCGTCGAGGCTGGCAGAGCCCAGCTGGTCCGGCCCCCTCCACGTGCCGTGAGTCCACGGGTCGGTATACGGCACCTCGGTCCCGAGATAGTCCGGGCGGCTGCCGAAGAGAACGAGGTCCTTTCCCGCATGGAAGTTCTCCGGGTTCGGGACCTCTTTGATGATGTCGACGCCCTGGTCTCGGGCGAAGGCATCCAAACCGGCGACGAGCTCGTCCTTGCTCAGCTGCGCGGCACCGACCTTGAACGAGAACCTGCCCTGAGACTGCGCTGGAAACGCCTCGTCCGCCGCGCGCACAGACAGGAACGAGAAGAGGCAGCACAGCAGACCGACCAGTGCCGCGATGACGCGCAGAGCTGTTTTCAGCACGTCCGGCTCGCCGTCTTCCGAGCTGACCGGACGTCTCCTGCGGGCGTCACTGTCACGTGCCCCTCCTTCGCCTTGAAGCGGATGTCGAAGGGGATCAGCTGCTGACGGTCAGCCGGTGGGTGGCCTCATTCCTATCACAGGCGTTGTCCGCCTGCATCTTCGTCTCAGCTGCCGTCAGCAGCCTGGCGCCGCACCCACCACAGGCCCAGCACCGGCAGGACGAGCGGGATGAAGAGGTAGCCGCGCCCGTAGACGGACCACACGGTGTCGTGCGGGAAGTCGCCGGGCGCCAGGAGGCTGAACGTGCCGATCACGAGCACGCCGAGGAGTTCCACCACGAGGGCCGCCGTCGCGATCTTCCGCCACCGCTCGCCGCGGCGGGCGAGCGCAACCGTGACCACGATGTACACGAGCCCCGCGACGAGGCTGAGGACGTACGCGAGCGGGGCCTCGCCGAACTTGGTCAGGATCTGGAAGAGGCCTCGGGCTGTGGCCGCGATGGCGAACACGGCATAGACCGCCACGAGCAGGCGACCGGGGCCGTGCCCGCCGTTTTCAGCGGCGGCATCTCGCCGGTTCGTCCGATCCAACCTGTCCGCCCGCTTCTCGCTCCGGCTCATCCGCCGAGCCCTCCTCCGTACCAGATCTGGTTCATGCGGCCTGCCATGACGATGCCCACGAGCCCCACGGCCGCGAGGACGAGGTTGGACCAGCGGGTACGCTCCACGAGCGCCCACCACACGCCGCCCACCGGCAGCACAAGCGCCGTGAGCATGTACGCCCAGAGCTCGGGGACGCTGCCCTGCGGGTGGTCGCCCGCAGCGGGGCGCACCACGGCCGCCACGGCGTAGACGAGCGTCGCCAGGAGGACGAGGCCCGCCCCGCCCATCGTGACGTCATTCGGCCCGTGGTTCTTCAGCGCGAACCAGACGCCCGCCACGGTGCAGACAGCGCCCGCCGCGAAGACCACCCAGAAGTTCCAGTCCCACATCAGGCGCCGCCCGCCTTCCCGCTCTCGGCGGCCGCCTGCATCTCCTCGCCGGGGCGGAACACGACGAGCGACTTCACCGTGTCCCCGCGGTCCTCGACGATCGCCACGACACGGCCCTCGGGGTCCACGGCCGCCGTCGGGCCGTCCCATCCGGAGGAGGCGATCTTCCGTCCGAACCCGACCTCCACGGCCTCCTCGGCCGTCAGCTCGCGGTTCGGGAGCAGGGCCGCTGCGGCCTCGTCGAGATCGAGGACTCGGAAGTCCTCGGCGAGCTCGTCCAGGCTCGAGGCGTGCTCGAGCGTGTAGGGGCCCACCTCGGTGCGGCGCAGGGCGGTGAGGTGCGCGCCGACGTCGAGCGTCTCGCCGAGATCCCGCGCGAGGGCGCGGATGTACGTGCCGGAGGAGCAGCGGACGCGGACGTCCACGTCGATGGTCTTGCCGTCCGGGGCGCGGCGGAAGTCGAGGACGTCGAGCGAGAACACCGTGACGGGCCGCGGCTCGAGCTCCACGTTCTCGCCCTTGCGGACCATGTCATACGCTCGCTGGCCCTTGACCTTGATGGCGCTCACGGCGGACGGGATCTGCATGATCTCGCCGCGGAAGCGCCGAGCGGCCTCCTCGAAGGATTCCCGGGTCACGGCCGCGGCGATCCTCCGCTCGACGACCTCCGACTCCGCGTCGTCCGTCACCGTCGTCTCGCCGAGGCGCATCGTGGCGGTGTACTCCTTGCTCGTGCCCACGATGAACGTGAGCAGTCGCGTCGCCTTGTTGACGCCCACGATGAGCACGCCGGTGGCCATCGGGTCCAGCGTCCCCGCGTGACCTACCTTCCGGGTGCCCGCGAGGCGGCGCACCCGGGCCACGACGTCGTGGCTCGTCATGCCCTGGGGCTTGTCGACGACGACGAGGCCGTTCGCCGCGGGAGCAGCTCCCCCGCGCGGATGGCCGCCGTGTGAGGGGCGAGGCGTCACTTGGAGGCGTCCTCCTCGTCGTCCTCGTCCGCTGCGTACGGGTTCTCCCCGCCGGCGTACTGGGCGCCCTCGGCGAGCTTGGCGACCTCCGCGTCCCGCTCGCGGGCGGCGCGGAGCAGGTCCTCCACCTGCTGGGCGTTCTCCGGGACCTCGTCCGCCACGAGCGTCAGCGTCGGCGTGAGGCGCATGCGGATGTTGTCCCCGATGGCCTTGCGGAGCCGTCCGCGGTTGGCCTCGAGGGCGGCCACGGAGTTCGCCTTGGCCTCCTCGTCCCCGAAGACCGTGTAGTAGACGGTGGCGTGCTGGAGGTCGTTGGTGACCCGCGCGTCGGTGATGGTCACGAAGCCGAGGCGCTCGTCCTTGATGCGCGTCTCGAGAGCCCGCGCGACAACGGACTTGATGCGGTCGGCGAGCTTGGCTGCGCGTGCGGGATCTGCCATGGGAACCTCCGGTCGGCGTGGTGGGGGCCGCCCTCACCCGGACGGCCCGCCCTTAAGTCTAGGACGGCCCGGCCAGCGGGATGCTGGCCGGGCCGTGCGCTCCGCGAATGCTAGTCGCGGGGCTTCTCGCGCATCTCGAACGTCTCGATGATGTCGCCTTCCTTGATGTCGTTGAAGGATCCGAGCCCGATACCGCACTCGTAGCCCTCGCGGACCTCGGTCGCGTCGTCCTTGAAGCGGCGCAGCGACTCGATGGCGAGGCCCTCTCCGACCACGCTGCCGTCCCGCACGAGGCGGGCCTTGGCGTTGCGGCGGATGATGCCGTCGCGGACGATCGAGCCGGCGATGTTGCCGAACTTCGAGGAGCGGAAGACCTCGCGGATCTCCGCCGTGCCGAGCTGGACCTCCTCGTACTCCGGCTTGAGCATGCCCTTGAGGGCCGCCTCGATCTCGTCGAGCGCCTGGTAGATGACGGAGTAGTAGCGCATGTCCACGCCCTCCTTGTCCGCCAGCTCCTGGACGCGCTCTGCCGGGCGCACGTTGAAGCCGATGATGATCGCGTTGTCCACCGTCGCCAGGTTCACGTCGTTCTGCGTGATGGCGCCGACGCCGCGGTGGATGACGCGCAGCTGGACCGAGTCGTCCACCTCGATCTTGAGGAGCGAGTCCTCGAGCGCCTCGACGGCACCGGAGACGTCGCCCTTGAGGATGAGGTTGAGGGTGTCGATCTTGCCCTCGGCCACAGCCTGGTCCAGGTCCTCGAGGCTGACGCGCTTGCGGCGCTTCGCCAGGAGCGCCGCACGGTCCGCGGCCTCGCGCTTCTCGGCGATCTGGCGGGCGGTGCGCTCGTCGTCGGTGACGATGAACGTGTCGCCGGCCCGCGGGACCGTGGAGAGGCCGAGCACCTGGACGGGACGCGACGGTCCGGCCTTCTTGACCTTCTCGCCGTTCTCGTCGAACATCGCGCGGACCTTGCCGTGGGCCACGCCCGCGACGATCGCGTCGCCGATGGCGAGCGTGCCCGACTGGACCAGCACCGTGGCGACGGAGCCGCGGCCCTTGTCCAGGTTCGCCTCGATCGCGATGCCTCGGGCGTCCTTGTCCGGGTTGGCCGTGAGCTCGAGCGCGGCGTCCGCCGTGAGGAGGACCGCCTCGAGGAGCTCGTCGATGCCCTGGTTCTGGAGCGCGGAGACCTCGACGAACATCGTGTCGCCGCCGTACTCCTCCGGCACCAGGCCGTACTCGGTGAGCTGGCCCTTGATCTTGTCCGGGTTGGCCCCGTCCTTGTCCACCTTGTTGACGGCGACGACGATCGGCACCTCGGCGGCCTGGGCGTGGTTGAGCGCCTCGACCGTCTGGGGCATGACGCCGTCGTCGGCCGCGACCACGAGGACCGCGATGTCCGTCACCTTGGCGCCGCGGGCGCGCATGGCCGTGAAGGCCTCGTGGCCCGGGGTGTCGATGAAGGTGATCTGGCGGTCGTCGCCCTCGTGCTCATGCCGCACCTGGTAGGCGCCGATGTGCTGGGTGATGCCTCCGTGCTCGCCCTCGATGACGTTGGACTTGCGGATCGCGTCGAGGAGGCGGGTCTTGCCGTGGTCCACGTGGCCCATGACCGTGACCACCGGGGGCCGCGGGAGACGGTCCTCGTCAGACTCGGCCTCGAGCTCGTCCTCGAGGTTGATGTCGAAGGACTCGAAGAGCTCGCGCTCCTCGTCCTCCGGCGAGACGACCTCGATCTTGTAGCCGAGCTCCTCGCCGAGGACCTCGAACGTGGCCTCGTCCAGCGACTGCGTGGCCGTGGCCATCTCGCCGAGGTGGAAGAGCACAGTGACGAGCGCCGCCGGGTTGGCGTTGATCTTCTCCGCGAAGTCCGTGGCCGAGGAGCCGCGGCGCAGGCGGATGACCGTCTCGCCGTTGCCGCGCGGGACGCTCACGCCGCCGAGCGACGGAGCGCTCATCTGCTCCAGCTCCTGCCGCTTGGCCCGCTTCGACTTGCGCTGCTTGCCGCGGCTCGGACCGCCCTTGCCGAAGGCTCCGGCCGTGCCGCCGCGGCCTCGGCCGCCGCCGCCCGGACGGAAGCCGCCGCCGGGACCGCCCGGACGGCCGGGACCGCCGCCGGGACGGCCAGGACGGCCGCCGCCGGACGGTGCGGGACGCTCGACGCTCTTGGGCATCATGTTCGGGTTCGGGCGCGGTGCGCCGGGACGGGGGCCGCCCTGACCGGCCTGGCCCGGACGCGGTGCGCCGGTGCGGGGCGCGCCCGGACGGGGACCGCCCTGACCGGCCTGGCCGGGCCGCGGTGCGGCCGTGCGGCCGTCCCGCGGAGGACGGGGTGCGCCCGGACGCGGACCGCCCTGGCCAGCCTGGCCGTCGCGGCCTGCCGGACGCGGCATGCCCTGGCTCGTGGCGAACGGGTTGTTGCCCGGACGCGGTGCACCGGGGCGCGGACCGCCGCTGCGGCTGCCCTGGCCCTGCTGGGCGCCGGGGCGGGGCGAGCGGGAGCCCTGTCCCACACCGAACGGGTTGTTGCCCGGACGGGGGCCCGGGCTCGGCGCACGGCCGGGCGTGGGGCGCGCGCCCTGCCCCTGCTGGGAGGGCTTGGGCGCCGAGGACTGAGCCGGTGCCTGAGGCGCGGGCTTCTCCGACGCGGCCGGAGCGCTCGCAGCAGGGTCAGAGGCCTTCTGCGCGGACGCGGGTGCGGCCTTGCCGGCCGTGGCCGGCGTGGCCTGCCCCGGCTTGGGACCGGGCGTGGGTGCGCCGGCGGACGAGGCGGCCGGCTTCTTGGCGGCGCCTGCGGACTGCTTGCCCGCGCCCGGCTTGGCGGAGGACTCCCCCGCCTTGGCCGCGCTCGGCTGGGAGCCGGACTGCGCGGAGCCGGACTGGGCAGAGCCGCCCTGCTTCGGCGCGGCGGACTCAGCGGGCTTGGCGGCGCCGCCCTTGTCCGCGTACGCGCCGCGGAGCTTCTTCACCACGGGGGGCTCCACCGTGGAGGATGCGGAGCGGACGAACTCGCCCATCTCCTTCAATTTGTCGAGAGCCTCTTTCGAGGTGATGTTGAGCTCTTTCGCGAGCTCGTGAACGCGGACCTTAGCCACTCTTCTCCTGTCTGGCCCGAGCCGGACAGGTTCGGGCCGTTAGTCTTCGCTGTTCACCGCCCCGAGACGAGGCGTGACGCAGCAGTTGAAAGCGCAGAATGTGAACTTCATCGTGAAGCACTCATCGCTTGTTGCTCATCGGGTGTCCATTGGAGTCAGACCCGCTTTCATGCTGGATTCACGGACATGTTCGTCAAGGTGGAAAGCCACTCCGACAACGGGGCGTCGTCAACGCCCCGACGGAAAGCTCGGTGAGCGGCCTTCCGCTTCAGTGCCGCCGAGACGCACGCGGGATCCCGGTGGATCCACGCTCCCCGGCCGGGGAGCGCCGCGCGAGGGTCGACGACGACGCTCGGCACGTCACCGTGCTGTTCGAGCGCCAGGCGCACCAGGGCCGAGCGGTCAGAGACCGAGCGGCACCCGATGCAGGTTCTCTGCGGCGTGCTGCGCTGTGTCCGGACGGAAGCCTCGGCTTCCGGGCCCGGGCTCACACTGCCGCCGCGAGAAAGGGTCACCCTTCATCCTAACGCGAGACGGCCGCCGCGCACGCCAGAGGGGCGTCCGGGGCCTGTCCCGACGCACCGGAGGGCTCAGCCCTCCTGGGCGGGCGCGGCCTTGGACTCCGGCTTGATGTCGATCCGCCAGCCGGTCAGCTTCGCCGCGAGGCGGGCGTTCTGCCCCTCCTTGCCGATGGCGAGGGAGAGCTGGTTGTCCGGGACGACGACGCGGGCGGCCTTGAGCCCCTCGTCGAGCACGGTGACACTCGTCACCTTGGAGGGGCTGAGGGCGTTCGCGATGAAGGTCCGGGGGTCTTTGTCGAAGTCGACGATGTCGATCTTCTCGTCGTTGAGCTCGTTGGTCACAGCCCGAACGCGCGTGCCCATCTCGCCGATGCACGCGCCCTTGGCGTTGATGCCGGGCGCCGTGGCCGCCACGGCGATCTTGGAGCGGTGGCCGGCCTCGCGGGCCAGGGCGACGATCTCCACATGGCCGGCGAGGATCTCGGGGACCTCGAGCTCGAAGAGCTTCTTGACGAGCCCGGGGTGAGTCCGGGAAAGGGTCACCTGCGGCCCCTTGAAGCCCCGCTCCACGCGGACCACGAAGGAGCGCAGACGGCGCCCGTGCTCGTACTTCTCCCCCGGCGCCTGCTCGCTCGGCGGCAGAGCGGCCTCGAGGGTCCCGAGGTCCACGAGCACCACACGCGGGTCCCGGCCCTGCTGGATGATGCCGGAGAGGATCTCCCCCTCCTTGTCCTTGAAGGAGCCGAGGATGTTGTCGTCCTCCGCGTCCCGCAGACGCTGCTGGATGACCTGCCGCGCCGTCGAGGCGGCGATCCGGCCGAAGCCGTTCGGGGTGTCGTCGAACTCCCCGATGACGGTCCCGTCCTCCTCGACCTCCGGGGCCCAGATGGTGACCTTGCCGCTCGAGCGGTCCAGCTCGGCGCGCGAGCGCGAGATGGCGCCGGGCGACTTCTGGTAGGCCATGAGGACGGCCTGCTCGATCGCCGGGATGATCTTCTCGAGCGGGATGTCCCGCTCCGTCTCGAGCATGCGCAGAGCGCTCATGTCGATGTCCATGTCAGGCCTCCTCAGCCTCGGTGCGGGCGTCACGGGCCGAGAGCTCGACGTCGACTCGGGCCTGCGCGATGTCTGTGAACGGAATGGAGACAGGGTCCGCCGGCTTCGGCGTGACCCCCTTCTTGGCGGGGAGCTCGCCCTGCAGCGTGAGAGAGTCCTCTCCGAGCTCGAGCAGGCGGCCCTTCGCGGACTCCTTGCCGTGGCGCTTCACGGTGAGCCAGCGGCCGATGTTCCGCTCGAGATGGCGGCGGCGGGTCAGGGGGCGGGACGCTCCGGGCGTGGAGACCTCCAGCTCGTACGGCTCCTCCCCCATGGCGTCCGAGGCGTCCAGCGCCGCGGAGACCGGCTGCGAGATCTCTGCAATGGCGTCCAGGTCCAGAGCTGTCCCGGTGGACTGGGCGCGCTCGATGAGGATCTGGACGCTCCGGTGCGGTCCTGAGTCTCGGACCACGACGTCCTCGAGAACGGCCCCGCCGTCCTGGACGGCGGAGCGAACAGCCTCGGCGACGGCCTCCTCAGCGGGCGTGAGGGTTCGCTCGTCTTCAGCAGCCCCGATGACGATCAGGTCTCCTGCGGACTCGTCGGCGTTCGGCACTGTTCGCCTCCATTCAGTTGTTCGCGTCCGGCAGCGCTCGCCGGCTGGTGCACGTACCCAAGAGTACCCACCTCACCTTGTGCCGTCCTGTGCATCCGCCCTCGGCTGAGCGGCCCGGCCCGCACCAGGCCGCGCCGGCCGGACGGCCCCGGCCCCTGGGAAAACGCCATGGGACAATGAGCGGCATGACCTCTGAACGCCGTCGCCCCCGCCCCTCGGGAGCCGCCGCGGCGCGCACGGACCGCCGTCCGCCGCGGCGAGCCGTGCTCGTGGGAGCGGCCGCCCTGCCCTTCGCCCTCGCCACCGGAGGGGCGTGGTGGACCACGGAGACGACGGCGCGGCACCGCGCGGAGGACCAGAGCGAGTCGGCGAGCGAGCGGGCCGCACGCGAGCTGCACGCAGTGCTGACGCGTCTGGAGCACGAGGATCCCGCCCTCAAGTCCAAGGCGGACCGGCTCGCCCGGGCTCTGGGCGTCCCCCAGCCCTCGCCGCAGTCCGGGGCGGCCGAGGACCAGCCCGCGACTCCGAGCCCGACCGCCGCCCAGCGCTCGGCCGCCGACGGCGCCGCGCAGGTGCTGCGCGAGTCCGCCGGACACGCGGAGGCCAGGGGTCGGGCCTGGCAGTGGCTCCTCGTGCTCTCGGCGCTGGAGCGGCCGAACCGGGACGCGGCCCGTTTGGCTGGGCTCACGGCAGACCGCCCTCTCAGCGCGGCGGACCAGGCCCGGAGCGCCTCCTCCTTCGCGGCGGCGGCCCGCGCTGCGGACACGGCCGCGGCGGCCTGGACCGTCGTCGCCGCCCAGGGAGCAGACGGCCAGGGCGCAGGAGGGCCGAAGGAGTCTGCCGAGGAGCAGCGGACCGCCTGGGGCGCCGCAGCCCGCGCCGTCCGAGCGGCGAACCCGGGGACGCCTCCGGCGGATCTGGCCCGCCCGCCCGGGGGCGCGGCGGACGCCGCCGCGGCCGCGAAGGCCTCCGACGATGCCGTGCGGGCGCTCGTGGCCTCCGCCGCAGACTGGCCGTCCCCGGCGCCGGAGAAGCTGGTGAAGGCAGCGCTCGCCGCTGTCAGGGAATTCCAAGCGCAGTGACGGCAACCTAACGGCCTGAAGCCCCGCGGAACGCCTTGTTTCTGCGGTGGGGACACGGTAGACAAGAGATGAAGCAAGCCTTCGACTAAAGCGACATACATCGCGGTCTCTGCGCCTCGGAACCCCTCCGAACGCGCTGATCGCACATCAAGGAGAGTGTCCCCCAGTGTCCAAGATTGATGCGAAGTCCCTGTTCACGAAGACCGTGTTCGACATCGACGGCAAGAAGGTCGACGACGTCCAGCAGGTCTTCGCCAACGACAACACCGGCGATGCCACCTGGGTGACGGTGGTCACCAAGGGCGCTCGCAACCGCGAGGTCTTCATCCCCCTGGACGACGTCCGCGTCGAGGGCGAGTCCATCCACGCCCCGTACTCGACGGACTCCATCACGAACTCCCCAACGATGACGAACGACAAGTCCCTCACCGCTGAGGAAGAGGAGAAGCTCCGCAGCTACTACGCGGGCGTGCGCGGCAAGAAGGGCTCCGAGGCCGGCAAGTCCGGCCGCGCGAACGGCGTGGGCGAGGCTCGGGACGGCCAGGACGCCGCCCGGACCGCGGATCACCCGCATGACGCCGCAGGCCTGTCCGCCACCTCGGACGGCGGCTCCAGCCTCGGCAAGGGCGCCGCTCTCGGAACCGGTGCCGCAGCCGGTGCCGGCGGAGCGAAGGGCGCCTCCGAGGGCACCCCGAGCGTGGGCGGCCAGGGCCGCCGCCCGGGCGCCGACGACACGCTGGCCGGCCGCGAGGCCGCCGGAGCCGCGCCGATGCAGGCCCGCGACGCGGACCTCACCCCGGACGAAGTGGGCCACCGCGCCCCGAGCTCCGGCGACTCCCACGTCACCGGCGCCCCGGCCACGAACAAGGCTGAGGCGCGTCCGACGACGGAGAGCGGCTTCCTCGCCGACCAGGACCGTCAGTCCGGACTCGGCTCGGGCGAGCGCCAGAGCGGCGCCTCCGGGGCCGCGGCAGGCGCCGGCGTCGCCGGTGCTGGAGCTGCGGGCGCGGGCATCGCCGCCGCAGGCCGCCACGAGGGCACGGGCCAGTCCGCTGCCGGCCGCACCGCAGGCGCGGAGGCCGGCGGCCCGCTCGTCGCGGACCACAACGCCGAGCAGAAGGCCGACCACAGCCCGAGCGCTGCAGGCGTCCAGCCCGCCCCGACCGCTGGCCAGCGGGCCAACGAGAAGGCCCAGGACGCCAAGGTCACGGCCCAGCACAAGGCCGAGCAGACCAAGGCCGCGGCTCAGGAGAAGGCCGAGCAGGCCAAGGCCGTCGCCCAGGACAAGACGGAGCAGGCCAAGGCCACGGCTCAGGCCAAGGTCGCCGAGGCCAAGGAGCGCCTCGCTCCCGTGGCCGAGGACTACAAGAACTACGCGACCGGCTTCTGGGGCCGCCTGAAGTCGTTCGCCCGCCAGGAGGTCCAGAACTTCAAGGAGAAGCGCTAAGACCTGACGGCCGGACGGCCCTGGCAGCGTTGAGGCCCCGCACCCCGACAGGGTGCGGGGCCTCTTCTCTGCGCGGACCCGGGGCAGTGCCTCTGCGGCTGCACCGATCCGGGGCAGCGCCGTTCAGCCGCCGCGCGCGTACTGGAGGGTCAGGCTCACGAGCAGGGCGGAGACGACGACGATCATGACGATCCGCACAAAGCCCGATCCCCGCGCGAGCGCCGTCCTCGCCCCGATCCGGGCGCCGATCATGTTCCCGGCCGCAAGCGTCAGCCCGATCCCCCAGTGCACGGCGCCGGTGGGGATGAAGAGCAGCAGCGCCCCGACATTGGTGGCCCAGTTGAGGATCTTGGCGCGGGCGCTCGCGTTGAGGAAGGAGAAGCCCAGCCAGCCGACGAGGGCCATGACGAAGAAGGAGCCCGTGCCGGGCCCCAGCACGCCGTCGTAGAAGCCGATCCCGAGCGCGATGGCGAGTCCCCTCGCCGTCCGGCCCCGATGGCTGTGCCGCAGCGCCTCGACCTGCCCGAGGGAGGGCTTGAGCACCGTCACGAGCAGGACGGCGGCGAGGGCCGCGATGACAATCGGGGTGAAGAGCTGCTTCGGCAGCGAGCTCGCAACGAGCGCGCCCAGGACGGCCCCGGCGAGCGCCCCCGTCCCGAGGAGGGCCATCTGGCGCGGATCGGGCCTCACCCGCCGCGCATAGGTGGCTGCGCTCACGGTGGTGCCGAAGACGCTGCCCACCTTGTTGGTCGCCACCGCCTGGAGCGGGCTGAGCCCGGGCAGCATGAGCACCACGGGCAGCTGGATGAGCCCTCCGCCGCCGACAACGGCGTCCACCCACCCCGCAGCCAGTCCGGCCGCGAAGACGAGGGCGAGCAGCCACGGCGAGACGTCCCCGAAGAGCCCAGCCCCCAGGAACGCCTCCACGGGTCAGGCCTTGCGGAGGAGGTCCCGCACGGCGTCTGCGACCTGGGCGAGCTCCACCTCGGTCCGCTCACCGCTGCGGCGGTCCTTGACCTCGACCCGGCCGTCCTTGAAGGCGCGGCCCACGACCACGATGACCGGAACGCCGATGAGCTCGGCGTCGCCGAACTTCACGCCGGGCGAGACCTTGGGCCGATCGTCGAGCAGGACCTCGAGCCCTGCGCCCTCGAGATCGGCGGCGAGCGCGTCCGCCCCCTCGAGGATCTCGGCCTGCTTGCCGGCGGCGACGACGTGCACCTCGGCGGGCGCCACCTGAGCGGGCCAGACGAGGCCGTGCTCGTCATGGCTCTGCTCGGCGATGGCCGCGAGCGCGCGGGTCACGCCGATGCCGTAGGAGCCCATGGTCACCGTCACGAGCTTGCCGTTCTCGTCCAGTACCTTGAGCCCGAGCGACTCGGCGTACTTGCGGCCGAGCTGGAAGATGTGGCCCATCTCCATGCCGCGGGCGATCTCGAGCGGCCCGGAACCGTCCGGCGCCTCGTCCCCCGCGAGGACCTGGGCGCACTCCACGAAGCCGTCGGCCTGGAAGTCGCGTCCCGCCACGAGCCCGAGCACGTGCCTCTGCTTGGCGTTGGCGCCCGTCACCCACGTGGTGCCCTCCACGACGCGGGGGTCGAGGAAGTACGGGATGCCCGTGCTGCCCTTGCTGCCGAGCACCGGCGCGTCGAGGGACTCGCCCGGGCCGATGTAGCCCTTGACGAGGAGCGGGTGCTTGGCGAGGTCCGCGTCCGTGGCCGGCTCGACGTCCGGCTCGCCGGCCAGCCCGAGCACGGCTCCGATGCCGGCCTCGATGCGCTTGAGGTCCGCCTCCCGGTCCCCCGGGATGCCGACGACGACGAGCTGGCGCTCTCCGTCCGGGCCCGTGACGGCGAGGACCACGTTCTTGAGGGTGTCCGCGGCGGTCCATTCGCGTGCGGCCTGCGGGTACTCGTCGTTGACGAAGTCCACGAGCGTGGAGATCGTCGGCGAGTCCGGGGTGTCCACCACCTGGGCGGGCGGGGCGCTGGAGAAGTCCTTCTTCTCCGGAACCACGGTGGTCACGGCCTCGACGTTGGCCGCGTAGCCGCCGGCGGAGCGGACGAACGTGTCCTCGCCGACCTCGGACGGGTGGAGGAACTCCTCCGACTTCGAGCCGCCCATGGCGCCGGCCGTGGCGAACACCGGGATGACCTCGAGGCCCAGGCGCTCGAAGATCTTGAGGTACGCCTCCCGGTGCTTGGCGTAGGAGGCGTCGAGGCCCTCGTCCGTCGTGTCGAACGAGTAGGAGTCCTTCATGATGAACTCGCGGCCGCGGAGCAGGCCCGCCCGGGGACGCGCCTCGTCCCGGTACTTGGTCTGGATCTGGTAGAGCGTGACCGGGAGGTCCTTGTAGGACGAGTAGAGGTCCTTGACGAGAAGCGTGAACATCTCCTCGTGCGTGGGGGCGAGCAGGTAGTCCGCGTCCTTGCGGTCCTTGAGCCGGAAGAGGTTCTCCCCGTACTCCTCCCAGCGGCCGGTGGCCTCGTACGGCTCGCGCGGCAGCAGGGCCGGGAAGTGGACCTCCTGGCCGCCCATCGCGTTCATCTCCTCGCGGACGATCCGCTCCACCTTGCCGAGGACGGCGAGGCCGAGCGGCAGCCACGAGTAGATGCCCGGAGCAGCGCGGCGGATGTATCCGGCGCGGACGAGGAGCTTGTGGCTCATGACCTCGGCGTCAACCGGGTCCTCGCGGAGCGTGCGGAGGAAGAGGCTGGACATCTTGAGGACCACGGGCAACACCTTTGCTCGGACGGACGTGCTGGGCGGGCCGGAGCTGTGCGGCGGCTCGCGCGTCCCTCCAATCTAGCAAGAGTCCGGGGCTCCCCCGGGAGTCCGGCCCGGCCCCTCAGAGCATGACGGTGGCGTAGGTCCCCGCCTGCTCGAACCCGGCTCGGGCGTAGGCCGCGAGAGCCCGGTAGTTGTACCCGTTGACGTAGAGGGAGACGGACTCGCTCCGCTGGAGGACCTGCCCGGCGAGCGCCCGCATGTACGGGGCGGAGAGCCCCCGCCCCCTCATCCGGGGGTTGAGCCAGACGCCCTGAACCGCGGCCGTCTGGCGTGACAGGGAGGAGAGCTCCGCCTTGAAGAGGACCTCGCCGTGCTCGATCCTCGCGTAGGTCCGGCCGAGCGCCATGAGCTGGTCCACGCGGGCCTGGTAGGCGCGGGCGTCGGGGACGTACCTGCGTCCTCCCCTGACGGACGGCTCCACGGGCGAGTGGCCCACCTCCTCGGTGAACATCGCGATGCTCGCCCGCAGGATCTCGTCTGCGTTCTCCGGGCGGGCCAGACCCAGCTCGGGCAGCGGCTCCTCCCAGGAGACGGCCGTCTCCTCGAACCGCTCCCGGGTCAGGACCATGAGCGGCTGATGGGCGCGCGTCTCCACGGGGGTGACGCCGTGGATCTGCAGCTGCTCCGCCACCGCGAGCACAGGCCGAGCCGGACCGTACACCGAGGCCGGGCGAAGGGAGCTCTCCCGGTAGAGCCGGTCCACGAGCAGCCGGGCCGCTCCGCGCACCTCGTCCCAGGGGCCGTGCGGAAACAGGTTGACCCCCATGAAGGCCACGCCGCCCAGCTCCTCCTGTCCGCGGGCGCCGGTGATGAGGCCGTAGAACCGGGCGTCCTGCGCGGTGCGGCCGGCGTGGCCCGCGGCCTCGAGACGGTCCCGGAGAAAGGCCGCGCTCACGGCGTGGCGGTCCAGATAGGAGCTGAGCAGGGCCGTGTCCTCCCGTCCCAGCTCGCGCACTCGGGCGGTCCGGGCCGGACGGGGGAACGGCACGCCGGACCTAGGAGACCGAGACGCTGGGGCTGCCGGCCTCGACGTCCTCGCCCATCTCCTCGGCGATGCGCATGGCCTCGTCGATGAGCGTCTCCACGATCTGGTCCTCGGGGACGGTCTTGATGACCTCGCCCTTGACGAAGATCTGGCCCTTGCCGTTGCCGGAGGCCACGCCGAGGTCAGCCTCGCGCGCCTCGCCCGGGCCGTTGACCACGCAGCCCATGACGGCCACGCGGAGCGGGACCTCCATGCCCTCGAGGCCGGCGGTCACCTCGTCCGCGAGCTTGTAGACGTCCACCTGGGCGCGGCCGCAGGAGGGGCAGGAGACGATCTCGAGCTTGCGCTCGCGCAGGTTGAGCGACTGCAGGATCTGGAGGCCGACCTTGACCTCCTCCGCGGGCGGGGCGGAGAGGGAGACGCGGATGGTGTCCCCGATGCCCCGGGAGAGGAGCGCGCCGAAGGCCGTGGCGGACTTGATGGTGCCCTGGAAGGCCGGGCCAGCCTCTGTGACGCCGAGGTGCAGGGGCCAGTCCCCCCGCTCCGCGAGGAGCTCGTAGGCCCGGACCATGACCACAGGATCGTTGTGCTTGACCGAGATCTTGAAGTCGTGGAAGTCGTGCTCCTCGAAGAGCGAGGCCTCCCACACCGCGGACTCCACGAGGGCCTCGGGGGTGGCCTTCCCGTACTTCTCCATGATCCGCTTGTCCAGCGAGCCGGCGTTGACGCCGATGCGGATGGAGACCCCGGCGTCCTTGGCCGCCTTGGAGATCTCCTTGACCTGGTCGTCGAACTTCCGGATGTTGCCCGGGTTGACGCGCACGCCCGCGCAGCCCGCGTCGATGGCCTGGAAGACGTACTTCGGCTGGAAGTGGATGTCCGCGATGACCGGGATCTGGGACTTCTTGGCGATGACGGGCAGCGCCTCCGCGTCATCCTGCGAGGGGCAGGCCACGCGGACGATGTCGCACCCGGCCGCCGTGAGCTCGGCGATCTGCTGCAGAGTGCCGTTGATGTCCGTCGTCGCCGTCGTCGTCATGGACTGGACGCTCACGGGAGACTCGCTGCCGACGCCCACGCTGCCGACCCGGATCTGCCGGGTCTTGCGGCGCGGCGAGAGGGTGGGAGGCGGAGCGGAGGGCATTCCGAGGTTGACCGAGGTCATGTGGCGATTCTCCTGAAGGGGATTGGTCGTATGGGTTCTACAGTAGTCCGGCGCGCTGGGCGCTGACAGGGAGCGGAGCCCCGCGGGTCATCTCAGCGAGACCGGATGGAAGAGGTCCGCGTAGATGAGCAGGATGCTCATGAGTCCGAAGACCCCGAACACGGCGACGGACAGGGGCGCGAGGCGGGCGGTGTCGAAGGGACGGGGCTCCGCCTTCCCGCGCAGCCGGGCCCAGAGACGGCGGACGCCGTCCCACAGGGCCGCGGCGATGTTGCCGCCGTCCAGCGGGGTGAGCGGGATGAGGTTGAAGACGAACAGCGCGATGTTGAGGCTGCCGAGGATGAGCAGCACCGAGGCGATCTTCGACTTCCAGGGGATCTCCGAGTCCGCGGTGATCTCGCCGCCGATCCGCCCGACGCCGACGACGCTCATGGGACCGTTCGGGTCCCTCTCCTCGAGGCCGAGCGTGACCTTGCCCACCTGGTAGAGCCGCTGCGGCAGGTGGAGGACCACGTTGGCCACCGAGGTGATGTTCTGGCCGGTGAGGCTGAGCGCCTCCCCGAACGTGCCCGGGGTGACCTCCTGCACGGGCGCCACGCCGATGAATCCGACCTCGCTCGTCTTCACCTTGCCGCTCGCGTCCGTGGCCGGCTTGCCGAGGGCGTCCGCCTCGGGCCGCTGGGTGCGGATGGGCGTGACCGAGAGGCTCAGCCGCTTCCCGTCCCGCTCGACGACGATCGGCACCGTGCGGCCCGCCGCGTCGCGGATGGACTGCTGCGCGGACGCCCAGTCCCCTGCCGCGTGCCCGTCGAAGGAGACGATCCGGTCCCCCGCCTTGAGGCCGGCCTGGAGGGCCGGGGTCTTGGCGTCCTTCGCGGTGCACTCCTGCCGGGCGCTCCCCTGGGCCGCCTCGCCGGTCTTGACGCACTGGGAGACGTAGCCGACCGTCGTCGTCGGCTTCGCGGTGCCGAACCCCATGACGACGGTGCTGATGAGCAGGAGGCCGAGCACGAGGTTGACGAGCGGCCCGCCGAGCATGACGACGACGCGCTTCCACACCGCCATCCGGTAGAAGAGGCGGTGCTCCTCGCCGGGGCGGACGTGCTCGAGGTCCCCGGCGCGCGTGTCCTCGACCATGCGGCCGAAGAGGGAGGTGGTGGCGGCGGGGACCGTGCCGTCCGGGTCCTCGGGACGCGGCGGGACCATGCCGACGATCTGGACGTAGCCCATGAGCGGGATCGCCTTGATGCCGAACTCGGTCTCGCCCCGCCGGAAGGACCACAGGGTGCGGCCCGCGCCGAAGAAGAACTGCGGGATGCGGGCGCCGAAGAGCTTGGCCGGGATGAAGTGGCCGAACTCGTGGAGCACCACCGAGACGAAGACGCCGAGCGCGATGAGGACGACGCCGAGGACGAAGAGAGCGACGCCCACTAGCGCACCTCCCCTGCCTCTGCGGAGCCGCCGATCCGGGCTCGGGCGAAGGCGCGGGCCTTCTCCTCGGCCGCGAGGACGTCCTCGAGGCTCGGGGCGGCGATGCCCTCGTGGCGGTCCAGGGCCGCTCTGACCACGTCGAGGATCTCCGGGAACGCGATGCGGCGCTCGTGGAAGGCGTCCACGGCCTCCTCGTTGGCCGCGTTGAAGACGGCGAGGTGGGTGCCGGAGGCGGCGCAGGCCTCCTTGGCGATGCGGACCGCGGGGAAGACGTCCTCGTCCAGCGGCTCGAAGTCCCAGCGGCTCGGAGCGGCGAACTCCGCGGGACGCGCCGCGCCGCGGACGCGGGCCGGCCACGCGAGGCCGAGCGCGATCGGCAGGCGCATGTCCGGCGGGCTCACCTGGGCGATCGTGGAGCCGTCGATGAACTCCACCATCGAGTGGACCATGGACTGCGGATGGACGGCGACGTCGATCCGCTCGAGCGGGACGTCGAAGAGATAGTGGGCCTCGATGACCTCGAGCGCCTTGTTGACCATGGAGGCGGAGTTGGTGGTGACCACGCGGCCCATGTCCCACGTGGGGTGCGCGAGGGCCTGCTCCGGGGTGACGCTCCGGAGCTCGGCCGCGCTCATCCCCCGGAAGGGCCCGCCGGACGCGGTGACGATGAGGCGCTCCACCTCCTCCGGCGCGCCCGAGCGCAGGGCCTGGGCGATGGCCGAGTGCTCCGAGTCCACGGGGACGATCTGGCCCTCTGCCGCGGCCTCCTTCACGATGCGGCCGCCGACGATGAGCGACTCCTTGTTGGCGAGCGCCAGCATGGACCCCGCCTCGAGCGCCGCCAGGGTAGGCCGCAGCCCGCGCGAGCCGGTCATGCCGTTGAGCACCACGTCCGCGCCCGACCCCGCGGCGGACGCCACCGCGTCCTCGCCGGTCTCGATCTGGGGCGCCTCCCGCACGCCGCGTTCCGCGAGCAGCCCGCGGAGCGCGTCCGCGGAGCCGCTGGCCACCGCGACGCGCTGCGGCCGGAACTCCGCGATCTGGTCCGCGAGCAGCTCCGGCTGGGACCCGCCGGCGGCCAGGACGTCCACGCGGAACGCGTCCGGGCTGCGCCGCACGATGTCCAGCGCCTGGGTGCCGATCGACCCGGTGGAGCCGAGCAGCGCGACGCTGCGCAGGCGACCCGGAGGCAGGGGTGCGAAGGCGGAGGAGGAAGTCACCCGGCCATTATCCGGGATGAGCCTGGACGCCCGCGAGGAGCGCGCCGGGGGAAGCGGACGTGAGCCGCGTCTCGAGGGGTGGACTAGTGTGGTCTACATGACTTTCTCGCTTCGCTTGCGTCCGGTCGAGGCGTCCGACCTCGACAGCTTCTTCGTCCACCAGCAGGACCAGGACGCGAACCACATGGCCGCCTTCGGCGCCAAGGATCCCTTCGACCGCGGGGTCTTCGACCAGCACTGGCAGTACATCCTCAACGAGGACTCGATCGTGGCCCGCACCATCGAGGTGGACGGCAGCGTGGCCGGCCACATCCTCAGCTTCATCGAGGACGACGTGCGCAGCCTCAGCTACTGGCTCGGCAAGGAGTTTTGGGGCCGCGGGATCACCACCGCCGCCGTCGAGAAGTTCCTCCAGGACTTCCCGGAGCGCCCCCTGCGCGCCCGCGCCGTGGCAGACAACGAGGCAGCCGTGCGCATCCTCACCGGCCGGGGCTTCACCGAGATGGGCGAGGAGCGCTCCTTCGCCACCTCCCGCGGCGAAGTGGTCCGGGAGGTCATCCTCGAGCTCGGCGAGGACGCCTAGGCCTCTCCTTGTCCCATCCCGCCGTCACGGCGATGAGCCGTGCGGCGTCCTCGAGGAACGCGTCCACCTGGCACTCCTCGTAGCCCGGCAGGCCGGCCTCGCGCCCCTCGGCCTGCGGAAGCGCCCTGCGCCGGACCTCGGAGGCGGTGAGGGCCTCCGGGGCGTCCGGGTCCTCGAAGAAGGCCAGGATCTCCTCGCAGAGCCTGTCCACGGCCTCGGCCTGGTATCCCTGCGCCCGGCGGCGCGAGGGCGGGCGGAAGCGGCTCCCCCGGTCCCGCTTGGCCCGTGAAAGCAGGGCGCCGATGTCCTCGGCCAGCTCGTCGTCGTGAGTCTGAGGCCCGATCTCCTCGCGACGGGCGCGCGCGTCCTCGAGGGCCAGGCGGTCCTCGCGCCGGTCGACGAGCGCATCCACTTCGGCGGGGTCGTATCCCCCGCGGACCGCCGCGAAGCAGGCGGGGCCCTCCCCGGCGACATAGCGGACCACGTCACGCGGCGAGTATCCGGGGCGGTCGGCGGGAACGCTGCGGAAGGGAGCCTCCGCTCCGGAGCGCTGCACTCCCGCGGACGGCCGGGTGAACGCCCTGGCGGACGGACGGGTGAACCGCCTGGCGCCTCCCGCGCCCTGCTCTGCTGCAGCCCGCTCTGCCATCACGCCGCCGTCAGGAGGAAGACGAGCGAGACGGCGTAGGCCACGACCACGCCGAACACCATCGAGTCCAGCCGGTCCATGACGCCGCCGTGCCCGGGCAGCATGCTCGACATGTCCTTGATGCCGAGCTCCCGTTTGACCATCGACTCGGCCAGGTCGCCGGCGGTGGCGGCGACGACGACGGCGAACGCGAGAATGACGCCGAACCACCACGGCGCCCCGAGGAACACCACGCCGCAGACCATGCCGACCACGGCGGAGCCGAGCACCGAGCCGGCCATGCCCTCCCAGGACTTCTTGGGGCTCACCGTGGGCGCCATCGGGTGCTTGCCGAAGAGCACGCCGAAGATGTAGCCGAACGTGTCGTTCGAGACCACGAGGATGAGCAGGACGAGCAGCCGGAACTTCCCCTCCGGCAGGTGCACGAGCAGCAGCGCGAACGAGATGAAGAACGGCACCCACATGAGCACGAAGAGCCCGGCGAGCACGCCCCGGAAGGGCGCCTCGCCGGGCTCGAAGGCTCTGAAGACGACGACGGCGACCGCCGTCACCACCAGCGCGAACGTGAGCACCTGCTCGCCGCCCAGGTATGCGGCGGTGGGCATGACCGCGGCCGCCGCGAAGAGCGGGGCCTGAGGGACGCGGATCCTCGAGAGGCGCAGCGCCCGGCACACCTCCCAGACGCCCAGGACGGCGAACGCCGTGCACGTGGCCACGAAGAGCGGCTCGAACCAGACGACGCCGACGAGCACGACTGCGCCGAGGCCGACGCCGACGCTGATCGCGGCCGGCAGGTCTCGGCCCGCGCGCGAGTTCTTCGGCGCCGGCGCGGGGACGTGGACAGCGGTCATGCTGGCGGGCGCTCCCTCGTGAAGATGGACGGTGGGCGGTGTCCGGCCGGCCTCAGCCGGTCAGACGGAGAGGAGCTCGGACTCCTTGGACTTCAGCATCTCGTCGATCTTCTCGATGTGGAGCTTGGTCTTGGCGTCCAGCTCCTTCTCCGCGCGGGCGCCCTCGTCCTCGGACACCTCGGAGTCCTTGTCCTTGACCATCTTGTCCACGGCCTCCTTGGCCTTGCGGCGCGCGTTGCGCACGGAGACGCGGGCGTCCTCCGCCTTGCCGCGGACGAGCTTCACGTACTCCTTGCGGCGCTCCTCCGTGAGCTCCGGCATGACGACGCGGATGACCTTGCCGTCATTGGACGGGTTGGCGCCGATCTCCGAGTCGGAGAGGGCCTTCTCGATGGAGCGCAGCGCCGAGACGTCGAACGGCGTGATGAGCAGGGTCCGGGCGTCCGGGGTGGCGAACTGCGCGAGCTGCTGCAGCGGCGTCGGCGCGCCGTAGTAGTCCACGAGGACCTTGCTGTAGAGGCCCGGGTTGGCACGGCCGGTGCGGACGCTCGCGAAGTCCTCGCGGGCGGCCTCGATGGATCGGTCCATCATCTCTTCTGCGTTCTTCAGGGTTTCCGCGATCATGGTGCTCTCCTCAACTGGAATGCTCGGAGCCGTCCGCGCTGCGGGCGGCGAAGGTGGTTCGGGTGGAGGCCGTCAGGCCGTGACGGAGGTTCCGATGTTCTCGCCGAGGATCGCCTTGGTGACGTTCCCCTCCCCCTCCATGCCGAAGACGCGCATGGCGAGGGCGTTGTCCTTGCACAGGGCGAAGGCGGTCTGGTCCATGACGCGGATGTCCCGCTGGAACGCCTCGCTGTAGGTCAGGTGGTCCAGGCGCTCGGCGTTCGCGTCCTTGTGCGGGTCCGCCGTGTAGACGCCGTCCACGCCGCTCTTGGCCATGAGGACCTCGTCCGCGTGCACCTCGAGGGCGCGCTGCGCGGCCACGGTGTCCGTGGAGAAGTACGGGAGTCCGGCGCCCGCGCCGAAGATGACCACGCGGCCCTTCTCCAGGTGCCGGATCGCGCGGCGGGGAATGTAGGCCTCCGCCACCTGTCCCATCGTGATGGCCGACTGCACGCGCGTGTCCACGCCCGCCTGCTCGAGGAAGTCCTGGAGGGCCAGGCAGTTCATGACGGTGCCCAGCATGCCCATGTAGTCCGCGCGGGAGCGGTCCATGCCGTTCTGGCTGAGCTCGGCGCCCCGGAAGAAGTTTCCGCCGCCGACGACGACGGCGACCTCGACCTCGCCGACCGTGCGCGCGATCTGCTCCGCGATCCCGCGGATCGTGGCCGTGTCCACACCCAGCTTCCCTGCTCCGAAGACCTCGCCGGAGAGCTTCAGCAGCACTCGGCGGCGGTGCTTGGTCGTCTGGGGATTCACCACGGAACGTTCTCCTCAAGTCAGCGGGCGGCGCTCAACGCGACGTGCTCGAGAGCAGCGCCCTGGAATTCGGTGCCGTGTCACAACTCTAGCGGACAGAAGAGGCCGGCCACCCCGAAGGGCGGCCGGCCTCGATCACACCTGATCGGCGGGCTCAGCGTGCGCCGAGCCCGCCGACGGGGTCAGGAGCCGACGCGGAAGCGCGCGAAGGCGACCGGCTTGACGCCGGCGGCCTCGAACACCTTGCCGACCGTCTGCTTGGCGTCCTTGGCGAAGGCCTGGTCCACGAGGACGATCTCCTTGAAGAAGCCCGTGAGACGGCCCTCGACGATCTTCGTCAGAGCCTGCTCCGGCTTGCCCTCGGCGCGAGCGGTCTCGTCCGCGATGCGGCGCTCGTTCTCGACCGTGTCCGCCGGGACCTCGTCACGAGAGAGGTAGGTCGGGGCCATGGCGGCCGTGTGGACCGCGACGTCGTGGGCCACCGTCTGAGCCTGCTCGCCCGTGCCGTCCACGGCCATGAGAACGCCGACCTGCGCCGGGAGGTCCTTGGACGTCTTGTGCAGGTAGGCGTCCACCGTGGGGCCCTCGACGCGGGCGATGCGGCGGACGACGACCTTCTCGCCGAGCGTCGCGCCCTCTTCGACGACGTAGTCCGAGAGCTTCTTGCCCTGGACGTCCGCGCCGAGAAGGGTCTCGAGATCGCCGGCGCCGCTCGCCACCGCGGCGTCGAGCACCGTGTTGGCCAGCTCGACGAACTTCGGGGCCTTCGCCACGAAGTCGGTCTCGCAGTTGACCTCGATCATGTAGCCGACGCCGTTCTCGACGCGGGCGGCCACCAGGCCCTCCGCTGCCGAGCGGCCCTCGCGCTTCGTGGCGCCCTTGAGGCCCTTGACGCGGATGATCTCCATCGCCTTGGCCGTGTCGCCGTTGGCCTCGTCGAGAGCCTTCTTGACGTCCATCATGCCGGCGCCGGTGCGCTCGCGGAGCGCCTTGATGTCTGCAGCAGTGTAGTTAGGCATCAGAACCCTTCTTGTCTCTGGTGATCGTGGAGAAGGTGGGCTTACTTGGCGTCGTCGGCAGCCGCGGCCGGGGCCTCGGCGGTCTCGGACTTCTCCGACTGGCCCTGCTCGAGGAGCTCGCGCTCCCACTCGGCCATGGGCTCCTCGGCGGCGTCCTTCGAGCCGCCGTTGCGGGCCATGAGGCCGTCCGCGACGGCGTCGGCGATGACGCGCGTGAGGAGGTTGACGGAGCGGATCGAGTCGTCGTTGCCCGGGATCGGGTAGGAGACCTCGTCCGGGTCGCAGTTCGTGTCGAGGATGGCGACCACCGGGATGCCGAGCTTCTTGGCCTCGTCGACCGCGAGGTGCTCCTTCTTGGTGTCCACAACCCAGATGGCGGAGGGGGACTTGGAGAGGTTGCGGATGCCGCCGAGGTTCGACTGGAGCTTGGTGAGCTCGCGCTTGAGGAGGAGGAGCTCCTTCTTCGTGTGGCCGGAGCCGGCGACGTCCTCGAAGTCGATCTCCTCGAGCTCCTTCATGCGGGCAACGCGCTTGGAGACCGTCTGGAAGTTGGTGAGCATGCCGCCGAGCCAGCGGTGGTTCACGTACGGCTGGCCGACGCGGTTGGCCTGCTCCGCGATGGCCTCCTGGGCCTGCTTCTTGGTGCCCACGAAGAGGATCGTGCCGCCGTGCGCGACGGTCTGCTTGACGAAGTCGTACGCGCGGTCGACGTAGGACAGCGACTGCTGGAGGTCGATGATGTAGATGCCGTTGCGCTCGGTGAAGATGAAGCGCTTCATCTTCGGGTTCCACCGGCGGGTCTGGTGTCCGAAGTGGACGCCGGAGTCGAGCATCTGACGCATGGTAACGACGGGCATGTCGTCACTCCTTCCGGACAAGGGTAGGACCCCGCGCCTGTAGAGGGGCATGCGGGCCCTTGTCCATAGTTCTTCTCGGTTCATGCCGCCCTCGGCGAGGGAGGCCCTGGTGGCGCGCCGCCTGTCAGGCGCCCTGCCGGCACACCGGCGTCAGCCGGACCGAAGCCTGCAGGGAATCAGAGAGGTGAAAAGCAGCACCACGCGAAGTCAGCGCGCACAAGGCACACTGCAGGCACCATCATACACGGCGCGGGGCGCCTAGGGGCGCGGCAGCCCGCCCCAGAACGTTGTCCACATTCGGACGGAAGCGGGCACATGCCCCGGCCTCTCCGGCACAGAATCGAAGCCATGAACCTGTTCCGCGCACTGCTCCTCCACGCTCTCCTGCTCACCGTGGCGGGCCTGCCGCTCGCCGCGCTCCCGGGGAGGCCGTTGGAGGGCCCGCCGGCCCAGGCAGGCGAGAGGAGCCCGAGTCCGCGAGCCGAGGAGAGCCGTTGGACCTGGCCGCTCTCTCCCCGCCCGAGGGTCCTCCGTCCGTTCCGCCCGCCGCCTCAGCGGTGGCTCAGCGGCCACCGCGGCGCGGACCTCGCGGCCGCCCAAGGGACGGCGGTCCTCTCCCCCGCTCCGGGCACCGTCGCCTTCGCCGGGACGGTGGCCGGGCGGGGCGTGATCGTGGTGGACCACGGAGAGGGCGTCCGGTCCTCTTTCGAGCCCGTCAGCACCGGGCTCCCGCGCGGAGAGCACGTGGAGCGCGGACAGGAGCTCGGAACGGTCGCGGGCGCCACCCACTGCGCGGAGGGCTATCTGCACTGGGGCGTGCGGGTCGAGGGCGCCTATGCGGACCCGCTGGCCTTCCTCGGGCTGGACAGTCGCCCCTCCGTGCTTCTGCCGCTCGGCTGAGGCGTCTTCGGCCCCAGCCGGTCAGACGATGGCGGAGATGCCGGTGACCGCGCGGCCGGCCACGAGCGTGTTCACCTCGTGGGTGCCCTCGAAGGTGTAGATGGACTCGGCGTCCGCGAAGACCTTGGCGATCTCGTAGTCCGCCACGATCCCGTTGCCGCCGAAGATCGAGCGCCCGTTGGCCACGGTCTCCCTCATCCTCGCCGTGGCGTAGGCCTTGGCCAGAGCGGACTGCTCGTCCTTGGCCTCGCCGGCGTCCTCGAGCTGCGAGAGGCGGACCATCATCGCGGTCGAGGCCGTGACGTTGCCGAGCATCTCCACGAGCTGCTCCTGGATCATCTGGAAGGAGGCGATCGGACGGCCGAACTGCTTCCGCTCCACGGCGTAGGCGCGCGCGAGGTCGAAGGCGGCCTTCTGGACGCCCACGGCCTGCCAGGCGACGGCGAGCCGCGTGACCTTGAGGACCTTGTTGACGTCCTTGAAGGAGTTGCAGTGCGCCAGGCGGCGAGACTCCGGCACCCGCACGTCCTTGAGGGTGATGTGGGCGTTCTGCACGGTCCTCAGCGAGATCTTGTTCTCGATCTTCTCCGCCGAGTAGCCATCGGCGGCGGTGTCCACGAGGAAGGCCTTGACCTGGCCGTCGGCCTCGTCCTTGGCGAAGACCACCACCCAATCGCTCCACGTGGCGTTGCCGATCCAGCGCTTGGCGCCGTTGATGACCCAGTCGTCGCCGTCGCGGCGCGCCGTCGTCGTGATGCCGCCGGCCACATCCGAGCCGTCCTCCGGCTCGGTGAGGCCGAACGCGCCGATCTTCCGGAAGGAGTAGATGTCCGGCAGCCACTCGGCCTTCTGCTCCTCGGACGCGAGGGCCTCGATGGTGCCGGTGAAGAGGCCGTCGTGCACGCCCATGAACGTGGCGAAGGAGGCGTCCACTCGGGTGAACTCCGCATGGACGAGGCCCGCGAAGAGGTTCGAGCGGCCCTTGCGGCGCACCGAGGAGATGACGTCGAGCTCCGCGACCTTCTGCACCAGCTCATGCGGGAACGTCGCGTCCACCCAGTGCTGCACGGCCACGGGCCGCACGTTCTCCTCGAGCCAGGCCCGGATGCGCAGGAGCTCGTCCCGCTCCTCGCCCTGGAGCAGGTTCTCGAACGCGTAGAAGTCGCCGTCCGCGTACGGGAGGGCGGAAGCGTCAAGAGAGGTCATGGCATGCCTTTCGTCAGAGGTCGGCCCTCACAGATGTGAGCCGGAACACGGTTGCCACGATACTACCGCCCGGTACGGAAGGAGGTCTCAGCACAGAACGGCCAGAGCCACAGAGCCGGAGAGAGAACTCGGAGAGATGATCCAGAGACAGGCAGAGTCCGGCCGCGGACGCAGGCTCCCCGCTAGGATGGGGCGGAGGCCCGGACGTCACGCTGATCCGCTGACATGATCCGCTGACAAACGGGCCGAGGGGGCGTTAGCTCAGTTGGTCAGAGCAGGGGACTCATAATCCCTTGGTCGCGGGTTCAAGCCCCGCACGCCCTACAGAATCCGCGAGTTTCCGGGGATGCAGCGGCATCCGCTCCCCCGCCGGGTGTCTATATCGTCCAAATATCACCGAATAAAAGGTGGATAAACGATGGATCGGCGGGCACGGCCATGGTGTTGATTCCGGCGTACGCGCTCTTGTCGCAGCCCTCAAACCCGGCCCACAGGCCGCCGTCCTCAGGCCGCGGCCCGCCGGTCACTCCCCGGATGGAGCGGAGCGCAGGCTCGCGAAGCCGGTGCCGTCCACGGCCACCTCAGCGCCTCGGTACAGCGCCTCGAAGGTGTCCAGCGTGGCCTTGAGCGCGTGCTCCCCGGCCATCTCGAGGCTCCGTGCGCCCATGACGTCCAGCTCCTCGTCCGAGAGAGCGAGCAGGCCGTCCAGCTTGACCCGCAGGTCCTCTGCGCTGCCCGGCTCGAAGAGATGGCCGTTGCGCCCCTCGTCCACAAGGTGCGGGAGGGCCATGGCGTTGGCGGCGAGGATCGGCGTCGAGGCGCTCATGGCCTCGAGCGTCGCCAGGGACTGCAGCTCGGCTGTGCCGGGCATGACGAAGACGGCGGCACGGCGGTACGCCTTGCGCAGCTCCTCCTCCGAGACGTAGCCGAGGAACTCGATCCGGTCTGCGGCCGGAGACTCCGCGGCACGGGCGTGGAGCTGCTCTTCAAGCTCGCCCGTTCCGGCGATGACGAGGCGGCAGTCCTGGTGCTCGAGGGCCTCGAAGGCCGCGATGAGCTGGTCGATGTTCTTCTCCCCCGCGAGACGGCCCGTGAAGAGCACCTCGCGCGGTCCGGTGTGCGGGGCGGCGTCCCCTGGCCTGGCGGCGTAGTCGGCCGTCTCGATCCCGTTGGACACGGGGAGGATTCCGCGCAGGGCCGTGAGGCGCTCGTGCGTCTCGGCCGCAAGCGGCGTGGGCACGGTGAGGACGTCCGCCTTGCCGAGGATCCACTGCGCGTGGCGCCAGAGGATCCACCCGCTGACCTCCTTGAGCCACTGCGGGAACGGGAAGTGCGGGTAGAGGTTCTCCGGCATCGTGTGATTGGTGGTCACCACGCGGATGCCGCGCTTGCGCGCCTCGCGCACCGCCATCTCGCAGACGAAGTACTGGGACTGAGAGTGCACCACGTCCGGCTGGAACTCGTCCAGAAGCGCCTCGACGCCGCGCTTGGCGTCCCACCACATGCTGATCCGGAAGTCCGGGAAGGTGACCGCGGCGTGCGAGCGAACGCTGTAGACCGAGGCCTCCGGGCGGTGCTCGATGGTGGGCGGGCCGGACGAAGCCCGCGGAGTGACGACCCGGACCTCGTGCCCCCGCGCCGTCATCCCCTTGGCGAGGCGGTAGCAGAACTGCGCCGCCCCGTTGATGTTCGGAGGGTAGGTCTCCGCGGCGATGAGGATCTTGAGCGGCCGGCCTTCGGTGCGGCCGGCGGAGGGTGCGGAGGTGGTCGGGTCGAGCGGCACGTGGTGTCCTTCAATCACGGTTGCTTGAGGAGTTCAGGATCTCCGGCGGGGGACCTCTGGGCATCGGGATGGAAACGCGCCAGCGCCAAGACTCCCACCATAGCAAGCGCCGCGGAGAGGCCCATGGCCACGCCGATGAGCGGCGGAAAGCCCGGCTTGAGCTCGTTGAGCACGGCGATGCCCACGGCGACTCCCACGAACGGGTCGATGACCGTCAGCCCCGCGATGACGAGGTCCGGCGGCCCTGAGGAGTACGCCTGCTGAACGAACCAGCCGCCCAGCACGGCGGCGGCGACGACGCCGAGCACCACGAGCCACGGCACCTCGTTGAGCGCCCACTCCCAGATCGACTGGGCGCTGCGATGCGGAAGGAGCATCAGGCTCGAGGCGATGAGCTTCACCTGGACCGCCACGAGTCCGTAGAGAACGCCCGCTCCGATGACATAGCCGAAGGCGGGAATGCGGCGGCGCAGCGCCGCCGACACGGCCCCGAGGCCCACGATGGCGGCGGCGGTCAGGATCATGACGACCCGCGTCTGGCCTTCGGTGACCGCCACAGCGTCATTGCGGACCTTCACGCCCAGGAGCACGAATCCGAAGCTGCCGACGAGGCACGCGAGGACGGAGAGGCCGAGCCTCCGCGAGATCCGGGTCCTGCTGGCGCTCGCGCCGAGCAGGGTGGTGATGACGAGGGCGAGCGCTCCGATCGGCTGGACGACCGTGATGGGCGCCAAGGCCAGAGCGACGACGTTGAGCACCGTGCCGAGCCCCATGAGCACCAGTCCGAAGAGCCACCGCGGGTGACGCAGCAGAGCGAGCATGCCGCGCGCTCCGAGGCCTTCCTGGCCGTGGTCCCGGCGTACGGCGCCTCCTTGCCGCTCCGCTCCCCAGGCAAGGCACACGGCGGACGCGAGCGCGAAGCTGATCGCGAGGGCTGTGTTCACGTGAGACCGTTTCCGACGGGGAAAAGAGAGCAGTTCTCATTCTAGGCCGGGCTGTCTGGAGAACTCCTGACATCGCCGTGACGCACAGAATCCGGGCGCACAGAAGACGGAGACAGAGAAGGAGGGCGGCCCGACCGTCGTCGGGCCGCCCTCCTTCCGGGGACGTCAGCGCCGTGCGGCGCCGGGTGCTACTTGGAGCGGTTGGAGAGCTTGTTCGCGAGGATCGCGAACGCGCTCAGCGACGCGCCTGCGGTGGCGACGGCGCCCTTGCGCTCCTTGAGGCGATCGGCCATCGAGCCGCCCTCGACAGCGCCCGCGCGCTCCGGGGAGCCGGCGCGGCCGGTCTCGCCGTGGACGCCGACGGCGGACGCCGGCTTGCGCTCGGCGAACGCCTGGCGCTTCTCCTCGGCCACGGCCTTGGCCTGCTCGAAGCGGGAGGCGGCGACGACCTTGGCCGTCTCCAGCTTCCGGCTCGCGGTGGCGCGGAGCTCGTCCGCCTTGGACGGGCCGCCCTGCGCGCCGCGGCGCGGAGCGGACGTGCCTCGACCGGAGGCGCCATCGCCGTCGACGGCCTTCTTGAGGCCGGGGACGTCCTCGACGAAGTCGTCGCGAGTCTCGGCGAGGTTCGCACGGCGCTGCGAGGTGATGCTGATGAGCTGCTCGAGGGTGAGCGGCTTGGCGTCCGGGTCGATGCCCTTGTCGATCTTCTCCTGGCGGGCCTTGGCCTGCTTCTCCTCGGCGGCGCGCTTGGCGTCCGCCTCGCGCTGCTCCTTGGTGCGCGTGTCGAGGAGCGAGCGCTCGTCGAAGCGGCGGCCGTCCTTGAGCACGCCGAGATCGTGGCGCAGGCCGTGGATGGCGCGGTTCGGCTTGAGGGGAAGGCTCTTCTTGAGGCGGCCGAGGCCGATCAGCGCGAGGATCGCCGCGATGACGAGGAAGCCGAGGGCGACGAAGAGCGCGACGATGGCCATGTGGCCGACGCCCGCGATGCCGGCGATCATCGCGACGATGAGGGACGTGACCATGAACGTCACGAACACGAGGGCAGCACCGAAGAGACCGGCAGCGACGCCGACGCCGATGCCCTTCTTCTTCAGCTCGAGGAGGGCAATCTGGACCTCATCCTGGATCTGGCGCGGAGCGAGCTTGAGCAGGGTCTTCCCGAGATCAAGGGCGGACCGGCGCGAGCTCGACGCAGCGTGAGAGCCAGACTCGGCATTTCTGGTCGCCGTAGTCATCGCTAGCCTTTCGTAGATTCACATAAGCGGGGGATAAGCCTCCCGGTGCCGATTTCAGGAAATCCTGATCACAGCGATAGAGGCACCTGACTATTCCATCATGTATTTGTCCCAGGTGCGCCGCACGGGCGCGCCTCTGCCCTCAGCCTAAGCGTCAGCCCCGTGATCTTCCAGCTCCCGGCCCGAGAACTCGGGGAAGAAGCGGAGGACGAAGACGAAGGAGACGGCGGCGAAGAAGGCGAACATCCCATAGAGGAAGCTCGTGCCCAGGCTGGCCGTGATGACCGGGACGAGCAGAGTCACGAGGAAGTTGGCCACCCAGTTCGCGCTCGTGGAGACGCCGAGGGCGCGGGTGCGGATGCGGTTCGGGAAGATCTCGCCGAGGGCCACCCACATGACCGGGCCCCACGTGGAGGCGAAGAAGATGACGAACAGGTTGGCACCGACAAGGGCGATGGGGCCGTAGGGAGCGGGGAGGCTGAGCTCGCCGCCCGCCGTCGTCGCATGCGCGAAGGAGACGGAGGCCATGACGAGGCCGACGAACATCCCGACCGAGCCGATGAGCAGGAGCAGGCGGCGGCCCACCTTGTCCACGAGGCCGATGGCGACGAACGTCATGAGGACGTTGATGACCGCCGTGATGACGGAGGTGACGAAGGAGTCCTGCTCGGAGAAGCCGACCGACTTCCAGAGGGTCGTGGAGTAGTAGAAGATCGCGTTGATGCCGACGAACTGCTGCAGGGCCGCCATGCCGAGGCCCACCCAGAGAAGGGGGTTGAGGCCGAGCGCGCTGCCCTTGAGGTCGCCGAGCGTGTGGCGGCGCTCCATGACGATGGTGCGGCGGATGTCCTCGATCTTCTTGTCCGTGTCGCGGATGCCGGTGACGGTGCGCAGGACGTGGGCGGCCTCGTCGTCGCGGCGGCGGCCCACGAGGAACTGGGGCGACTCGGGGATGCCCCACGAGAGGATGCCGTAGACGAGCGCCGGGACCACGCCGACGAGGAGCATCCAGCGCCAGGCCGGCATGCCGAGCCACAGCTCCCCCGCCGCGCCGCCGGCGAGCTTGGCCAGGCCGGCGTCGTTGAGGAGGGAGAGGAAGATGCCGACCGTGATGGCAAGCTGCTGGAGGGAGGCGAGGGCGCCGCGGTACTTCGCAGGCGCGATCTCCGAGATGTAGGCCGGGGCGATGACGGAGGCGGCGCCGATGGCGAGGCCGCCGATGAGACGCCAGAGCATGAGGTCGTAGGCCGCGAAGGCGAGACCGGAGCCCACCGACTGGACGACGAAGAGCAGGGCCGCCACGGCCATGACCTTGCGACGGCCGAAGCGGTCGGCGAGGGACCCGGTGAACCAGGCGCCGAGAGCGCAGCCGATGAGGGTGATGGCCACGGTGAACCCGAGCTCCCCCTCCCCTACTCCGAACTCGCCCTTGATGGCGTCGACGGCGCCGTTGATCACGGCGGTGTCGAAGCCGAAGAGCAGCCCTCCCAGAGCTGCGGAGACGGTCACGGCGATGATTCTGCCCCGGTGCTGCTTGGCGTCCGGGTGGATGTCCTGCTGGTTCACGCTCGTCCTCGGGTCGTTCTCTACGCGGTGCTGCCCGACACTGTGACGTCGGCAACCGGACGATTTTGTCACGGGCACCTTTGTTTTGTCTCGGAGAGGCCGCGGGGCCGCCGAGCCGGCGCCTGCCGAGGGCCGCCATCGGGGGCGTCGCCGATTTGGACAGCGCGAGCGCCTCGTGTAGAGTCTTATCCGTTGCTTTCCCCCGTAGCTCAATTGGCAGAGCATTCGACTGTTAATCGAAGGGTTACTGGTTCGAGTCCAGTCGGGGGAGCTCTTGAGAGGCCTCGCGATCGAAGAGATCGCGGGGCCTCTTCTCGTTGGCGGAGGCGGGGCCGCCCTGCCCCCAGTGCACGTCTGCCGGACTCCCTCGTGTACCTTGGTGAGGTCGGCGTCACTTGACCGCCGTCACACCTCTGCCCTGACTCTGATCTCGAGGATGCGATCGCCGTGAGTGCCACTCCCCTTGCCCCTGCCCCGCCAAAGGCCCGCAAGGACCGCACCCACTGGCTCTACATCGGCGTCATCATCGGCGTCCTCGCGGGCATCGCCGTCGGCTTCTTCTTCCCGCCCCTCGGCAAGGAGCTCAAGCACCTCGGCGACCTCTTCGTGGACCTCATCAAGATGATGATCAGCCCGGTCATCTTCTGCACCATCGTCCTCGGCATCGGCTCTCTGCGCAGCGCCTCGACGGTGGGCAAGGCGGGCGGCATCGCGCTGACGTACTTCCTCGTCATGTCGACGTTCGCCCTCGGCATCGGCGTCGTCGTCGGCAATCTCATCCACCCGGGAACGGGACTGCACGCGCCCGCGGGAGCGGTGGACAAGTACGCCTCTCAGGCGGAGCACGCCGGCGGCGGCTGGGACTTCTTCTCCTCGCTCATCCCGACGAGCCTCTTCTCCGCGCTGACGGAGGGCAAGGTCCTCCAGACGCTGCTCGTGGCGCTGCTCGTCGGCTTCGCCCTCCAGCAGATGGGGCAGAAGGGCCAGCCGGCGCTCGACGCGATCGCCGTGCTCCAGAAGGCCGTCTTCAAGATCCTCACGATGATCCTGTGGCTGGCTCCGATCGGCGCGTTCGGCGCGATGGCCGGCGTCGTCGCGAGCACGGGGCTCAAGGCCGTCCTGTCCCTGCTCACTCTCATGGTGGGCTTCTACATCACGTGCATCCTGTTCGTGGTCGTGGTGCTCGGACTGGTGCTCAAGGCCGTGACGGGCGTCAGCGTCTTCCGCCTGCTCAAGTTCCTGGGCCGGGAGTTCCTGCTCATCGTCGCCACGTCCTCGTCTGAGTCCGCCCTGCCGAACCTCATGGCCAAGATGCAGCACCTCGGCGTGGACAAGTCCACCGTGGGCGTCGTGGTGCCGACGGGCTACTCCTTCAACCTCGACGGCACGGCGATCTACCTGACGATGGCCTCTATCTTCGTGGCGAACGCGCTGGGGCAGCCGATGGACCTCGGCCAGCAGCTCGGGCTCATCGTCTTCATGATCATCGCCTCGAAGGGCGCGGCGGGCGTGACCGGCGCAGGCCTCGCCACGCTCGCGGCCGGCCTCCAGTCCCACGCGCCGCAGCTCGTCTCCGGCGTGGGCATCATCGTGGGCATCGACCGCTTCATGTCCGAGGCGCGCGCCCTCACGAACTTCGCGGGCAACGCCGTGGCCACGCTCGTGGTCGGCCGGTGGACCCGCACCGTGGACTTCGGACGGGTCGAGGACGTGCTCAGCGGGCGGATCCCGTTCGACCAGTCGAGCCTGGACGGAGACGTCCACGGCGGGATCGGCTTCCCGGTCAGCCCCATGGCAACGAACGGCGACGCCGCGGTCAGTCCCGCCGCAGAGCCCGGCGCTGCTGCTCCAGGTCGATGAGCTCGCGGGAGATCTGGCTGGAGCGCTCGTGCTCGGATTCCGGGTCCAGGCGCGAGAGCTCGCTGACGAGGTCCGCTTTGCGGCGGGTGATGTTCATCTCCGAGATCCGGGCGAGCACCTCGGAGCCGTAGCGCAGCGCCCCCTCGTCATCCCGGGCCGGGATGGGCACGGCCGAGAGCTCGTAGACCAGCGGCAGCAGCTCGCGGGAGACGTGCTCCGCCACGCCGGCCACCCAGCGGGGCAAGGGCGTCTGATTGCGGGCCGCCGCCAGAATGCCGGTGTGCACGGCCGCGAGCGCCGGCGTGTAGAGGCGCAGCCGAGTGAACGGCGCCCAGCGGGTGCGGTCCAGCAGCTGGGGCATCTGCAGGGCCACCACCATGACGTCCCTCTCCAGGCGGACCACGGGATCCCGGAGGTCCAGCCGCACGGGCGGGGCCTGCTCGCCGCTCCCCCGGTCTCGGCTCTCCCGGGAGGGCTGCGATGCGGGTCCGCCCGAGCGGCCGGCTCGGGCCACCGCCTGCTCCACGGAGCCCAGGTCCATCCCGAGCCACTGCGAGAGCTGGCGCGAGTACTCGGGGCGCAGGGTGGCGTCCCTGATGCCCGCGACGATCTCCGCGGCCTGCCGCAGGGCCCCCACGCGGCCTTCGGCCGTGCTGACGTCAAAGCCCTTGATCGTGGAGCGGATGGCGAACTCGAAGAGCGGCCGCTTGCTCTCAAGCAGCTTCCGCACGGCCTCGTCCCCGTGCTTGAGGCGGACGTCGCAGGGGTCCAGGCCGTTCGGCTCCACGACCACGTACGTCTGGGCCACGAACTTCTGGTCCTCCTCGAACGCCCTCAGGGCGGCCTTCTGGCCCGCCGCGTCCCCGTCGAACGTGAACACCACGGAGCCGCCCGTGCCGTCATCCCGCAGAAGCCGCCGCGCGATCTTGATGTGGTCCGCGCCGAACGCCGTGCCGCAGGTGGCCACGGCCGTGTCCACGCCGGCGAGCTGCGCCGCCATGACGTCCGTGTAGCCCTCGACGACGACGATCTGCCGCTGCTGGGCGATGGCCTTCTTGGCCAGGTCGATCCCGTAGAGCACCTGCGACTTCTTGTAGAGCGGCGTCTCCGGGGTGTTGAGGTACTTGGGGCCTTGGTCGTCCTCGAAGAGCTTGCGGGCCCCGAAGCCGATCGTGGCGCCCGTCAGGTCCCGGATGGGCCAGATGAGGCGCCCCCGGAAGCGGTCATAGGAGCCGCGCTGGCCCTGGCTGAGAAGGCCGCCTTCGAGAAGCTCCTCTCGCGTGTAGCCCTTGGAGGTCAGGTGCTTGAGGAGCCCGTCCCAGCCCTTCGGAGCGTAGCCGCAGCCGAAGCGCTCGGCCGCCTCTCGGCTGAAGCCGCGTTCCGCGAGGAAGGAGCGCGCCGTGGCCGCCTCCTCCGACCCGAGCTGGCGGCGGAACCACTCCTCCGCGAGCTTGTGGGCGTCCAGGAGGCGACGGCGCCGGCCCAGCTCCTCCGGCTTGGCGCCCGTCCCTCCGTCCTCGTACTCCACGGTGATGCCGAGCATGGCGGCGAGCTTCTCCACGGTCTCCGCGAACGTGGAGTGGTCCTGCTTCTGGACGAAGGAGATGACGTCTCCGCCCTCTCCGCAGCCGAAGCAGTGGTACGTGTTCGTGGACGTGCGGATGTAGAAGGAGGGCGTCCGCTCGTCATGGAAGGGGCAGAGGCCCTTGAACGAGCCGACACCGGACGAGCGCAGGGTCACGTACCCCTCCACGACGCTCCGGATGTCCGCGCGGTCGCGGACCGCGTCGATCACCTCGCGTTTGATCAGCCCAGCCACAGATTCACTCTATCGCCCAGTGGAGGCCGTCCACCCGGCGCGAACGCCGAATGTGGACAAGGCCTTCCGGCACCCCTCTACAGGAACGTCGGAGCCCCGCCCAGGATGCTCTCGTGCAGGGCCAGGGCGCTGCGGTCCGTGAGCGAAGCGACCTGGTCGATGACCACGCGGCGGCGGGCGGCGTCGTCGTCGGCCTCCGCGAAGTCCGCGGCGAACATCGGATCGAGGTGGCGCTCCCCGGTGCGCACGAGCTCCTCCACGAGCTCCGCGAGGAGGGAGCGCTGCCGCTCGTAGAGCGGCTGGCGGAGGTCGCTCTCCATGACGAACGTGGCCGCAAGCCCCTTGAGGACCGCGATCTCGAGCCGCGTCTCCTCGGGCACGACGACGCTGCCGCGGTACCGCGTGAGCGCCGAACTGTCATAGGACTGCCGGGTGGCCTCGAACGCGGCGGAGGCGAAGCGCCCGATGAGGCCGCTCGTCATGTTCTTCAGGCGCGCCATGTCCTGGCGGGAGCCGCTGGACGAGCGCACCCAGCCGGGCAGGGCCTCGAGACGGCGGAGGGCGGCGTCGATCTCCTCGGCCGGCGCGCCGGGCAGGTACCACTGCTGCGTGTAGCCGATGAAACGGGCGCGCTGGTCCCGGTGGTCCATCCACTTGAGCTGGAGGTGGCGGCCGACGATGGCGTCCTCGACGTCGTGCACCGAGTAGGAGATGTCGTCCGAGAGGTCCATGACCTGCGCCTCGAGGCACGCGCGGCGCTCCGGAGCGCCCTCGCGGATCCACGCGAAGACGGGGAGATCGTCCTCGTAGGCGCCGAACTTGGACGAGCGGGAGCCGTCCGCCTTGAGCGGGGCCTCCTCCGCGCGCCAGGGATACTTGCACGCGGCGTCGAGGCTCGCGCGCGTCAGGTTGAGGCCGGCGGGGCGCCCGTCTGGGAAGAGGGCCTTCGGCTCGAGCCGGGTGAGCAGGCGGAGGGTCTGCGCGTTGCCCTCGAACCCGCCGATCTGGGAGGCGGCCTCGTTGAGCGCCTTCTCCCCGTTGTGGCCGAACGGAGGGTGTCCGAGGTCGTGGGAGAGGCACGCGGCGTCCACGATGTCCGGGTCGCAGCCGAGCAGACGGCCGAGCTCGCGGCCCACCTGCGCCACCTCGAGGGAGTGGGTGAGGCGGGTGCGGATGAAATCGTCCGTGACGGGCGCGAGCACCTGGGTCTTGGCGCCGAGGCGGCGCAGCGCCGAGGAGTGCAGCACCCGGGCGCGGTCCCGCTCGAAGTCCGTGCGGTACGCGCTCTTGGCCGGCTCGGGCAGCCACCGCTCGCGGTCCCGCTCCGTGTACTCGCCGCTCAGCGGAGTGCGCCTGCCCTGCCCAGTCTGCTCAGCCACCGGAGACGTCCACCTCCGCCGCCTTGATCATCTCGGCGCCCACGCCCGTGAGCTCCTGGGAGTCCAGCCAGCCGTCCGGCAAGGCGGTGCGCTTGGGACGGCCCGCGCGGCCGCGGGGTCCTTCGGCGTCCGCGCCGGGGTACGGCGAGTCCGGGTCCAGCTCGGAGAGGATGGACGCGAGCTCCTCGAGCGTGGGCACGGTGGCCAGGCGGGTCCGGATGTCCGAGCCCACCACGTAGCCCTTGAAGTACCACGCCATGTGCTTGCGGATGTCCCGCATGGCCTGCAGCTCGTCTCCGTTGAACGTCTCCACGAGCAGCTCGCCGTGGCGGTAGACGGCCTTGGCCACCTCGCCGAGAGCGGGCCGGCGGCGCTCCGCCGAGCCCTCGAACGCCGCCTGGAGATCGGCGAACAGCCAGGGGCGCCCTTGACAGCCCCGGCCGATGACCACGCCGTCCACGCCGGTGCGGTTGACCATGGCCACCGCGTCCTCCGCGGACCAGATGTCACCGTTGCCGAGCACGGGGATGTCCGGCAGGGCCTCGCGCAGCCGGGCGATCGCGTCCCAGTCCGCCTGGCCGGAGTAGAACTGGTTGGCCGTGCGGCCGTGGAGGGCCACCGCGGCCACGCCCGCGTCCCGGGCGATCCGGCCGGCCTCGAGGAAGGTCAGGTGGTCCGCGTCGATGCCCTTGCGCATCTTGACCGTGAGGGGGACGTCCCCCTTCGAGGCCTCGCGGACGGCCGTCTCCACGATGGCGCGGAACAGGTCCTTCTTCCACGGCAGCGCCGCTCCCCCGCCCTTGCGGGTCACCTTGGGGACGGGGCAGCCGAAGTTGAGGTCGATGTGGTCCGCGCGGTCCTCCTCGACGAGCAGGCGCACCGCAGCGCCCACCGTCACCGGGTCCACGCCGTAGAGCTGGACGGAGCGCAGCTGCTCGTCCTCGTCGTGCTGGATGATCCGCATGGACTCCGGCGAGCGCTCCACGAGGGCGCGCGAGGTGACCATCTCGGTCACGAACAGGCCGCCGCCGTTCTCCCGGCACAGCCGCCGGTATGCGCGGTTGGTGATGCCCGCCATCGGCGCGAGGATGACCGGCGTGTCCACGGTGTGGCGCCCGAGCTGGAGCGGATCGAGGTCCAGCTTCGCGGGCATGGTCTCGAGGCTCATTCAGCGCCTCCCTTCGCGGCAGAATCACGGGCTGCAGGGGTGGCCAGGATGCGCGTCTCGTGCGTGGTCACGGCGGTTCCGTCCGCCTCGAGAGCCGCGAGCACCCGCAGCAGCGGCGTCATGGAGCGGTCCGCCTCCACCCGAATCGGGCGCTCGGCGACCATGAGGCCCAGCAGGTCCGCGACAGCTCGCACCTGCTCGTCCTCCGAGAGCTCCGGGTCCCAGCCGATGAGGACGTCCGCGGCGTCCGCGTCCGCCCCCGAGTTCTCCGCGTCCTCCGGATTCTGGGCGGAAGCGTAGCTCACCGCGAACGCGCGGATCTTCCCCGCCTTGGCGCCCGCCGGGGCGTCCTCCGGCAACGGCGGCCCGCTGCGCACCACGAGGGCGCCGTGGGCGCCCGACTGCGGCGAGAGAAGCATCTGCGCGATCCCGCCCGGTGTCGCCTCGGCCGGGTCCCACTCCGCGTGCGCCGCCTCGTAGAACGCCTTGACCGCGAGCGTCAGCTCCACCGAGCCCGTGGCCAGGTCCGTCACGTGCCGCGAGCCCGCGGCGTGGTCCTGGAAGTCCGGGACCGGAACGGCCCCCGGGCGCACGACGACGGAGCGCGACTCCTGCACGGGCTCCAGCCCCAGCCGCGCCGCAAGGCGCGCTGCGGCCGGGTTCAGGGCGGCCGACAGCTCGGCGTCCCCCGCCTGGACGGCGACGTCCCGCGCGATCGGCCCCGGCTCCACCGCGTACCGCGCCTTCATCGAGGCGGACGGCACGAGGCCGCGGTCCGCGGCGTCCGCGAGCTCGTCCCGGAGGCGGTCCGCGATCTGCGAGGCCAGGCCCTGCCCCCGCACGGCGGGAGCGGTCTCCACGTGGATCCACACCCGCTCGGGGTGCATCCGGGAGGCGGCGAGGGATCCGGCGGCGGCGGGAACGCCGTCGTCGAGCGCCACGACGCCCCGGGCGAACGGCGAGTCCGAATCCCCCTGGAGGAGGGCGCGGTCCACCGCCGCTTGGGCGTTCTCGGCGTCGTTCCAGAGCTCGAGGAGGGCGAGGTCGTCCCCCTCTCGCCACGGCCGGACGGAGAAAGCCACCCGGTCAGCCCATGAGGCGCTCGGCGAGGTAGCCGCGCACCTTGTCGAGGGCGACGCGCTCCTGCTGCATGGAGTCGCGCTCGCGGATGGTGACCGCCTGGTCCTCGAGCGTGTCGAAGTCCACGGTGATGCAGAACGGCGTGCCGATCTCGTCCTGGCGGCGGTAGCGGCGGCCGATGGCGCCTGAGTCGTCCACGTCGATGTTCCAGTGGCGGCGCAGCTCGTCCGAGAGCTTCTGGGCCGGCTCGCGCAGCTCCGGCTTCTTGGACAGCGGGAGCACGGCGGCCTTGACCGGGGCGAGGCGCGGATCCAGGCGCAGCACGGTGCGGACGTCCACGCCGCCCTTCGTGTTGGGCGCCTCGTCCTCGTGGTACGCCTCCACGAGGAAGGCCATCATGGAGCGGGTCAGGCCGAAGGACGGCTCGATGACGTACGGCGTGTAGCGCTCGCCCGAGGCCTGGTCGAAGTACTGCAGCTTCTGGCCGGACGCCTCGGAGTGGTTGGAGAGGTCGAAGTCCGTGCGGTTGGCGACGCCCATGAGCTCGCCCCACTCGCTGCCCTGGAAGCCGAACCTGTACTCCAGGTCGATGGTGCCGGCCGAGTAGTGCGCGCGCTCCTCCGCCGGGACGTCGAACTTCCGGAGGTTCTCCTCGGAGATGCCGAGATCGACGAACCAGGCGTAGCAGTCCTCCACCCAGCGCTTGAAGTGCTCGTCCGCCTCGTCCGGAGCGGTGAAGTACTCGATCTCCATCTGCTCGAACTCGCGAGTGCGGAAGATGAAGTTGCCCGGCGTGATCTCGTTGCGGAAGGCCTTGCCGATCTGGCCGATGCCGAACGGCGGCTTCTTGCGCGCGGCCGTGACCACGTTGTTGAAGTTGACGAAGATGCCCTGCGCCGTCTCCGGGCGCATGAAGTGCAGGCCCTCCTCGTTGTCCACCGGGCCGAGGAACGTCTTCATGAGGCCGGAGAAGTTCTGCGGCTCGGTCCAGTTGCCGGGCTGGCCCGTCTCCGGGTCGTTGATGTCCGCGAGGCCGTTCTCCGGCGGGTGGCCGTGCTTGGCCTCGTACGCCTCGAGCAGGTGGTCCGCGCGGTAGCGCTTGTGGGTGTGGAGGGACTCGACGAGCGGGTCCGTGAAGGTGGCGACATGGCCCGAGGCGTGCCACACCGGGGTGGGGATGATGATGCTGGAGTCCAGGCCCACCATGTCCGAGCGGGAGCGCACGAACGTCTGCCACCACTGCTGCTTGATGTTCTCCTTGAGCTCCACGCCGAGGGGGCCGTAGTCCCACGCCGAACGGGAGCCGCCGTAGATCTCGCCTGCCTGGAACACGAACCCCCGCCGCTTGGCGAGGGAGATCACGGAATCAAGGGCGGACTTCTCAGCCACAGTGACAGGCCTTTCGATGGGGGAAACGTCTCCATGCGCCCGCGGGCGCGTCAGTCTTCAACATTAGCGCTTCTTCCTGCGGATGTTCATGACGGCCATGGCCGCGAACGTCAGGAGGAGGCCGACGACGGCGGTCGCGCCGACGTGCGCCCCGGGCAGCGGCGCGAACAGGTCCAGGAGCAGGGATCCGAGGAGCTGGCCCGTGATCATGCCCATGGACGTGGCGAGCACGCCGAGGTGCTTGAGGAGCCACGTGTTGACTCCGATGTACACGCATCCGCAGGCGCCGCCGAGGAACATCCACCACTGCCCGTGCAGGGCCGGGAACCCCTGCCCGAGGTGCATCGCCAGCCAGACGAGCGCGAGCGCCGCGAATCCGGCCAGGAAGTTCATGAAGGTGGCCGCCATGGGCGAGCCGTAGGCCCGGGCCGAATGCCCGTTGGCTGCCTGCTGGAAGCCCATGAGGAAGCCTGTGGACAGGGGCAGGAGCAGCCACACGGCCGCGCCCGGGCCGCCCGCGCCCTTGCCCGTCATGGAGAGGACGACCGCGATGAGCATGAGGACGACGCCGAGGACGCGGGCCGCCGTGATCCGCGAGCGCCCCGCCGGGCCGAGGCCCCAGTGGTCCACGAGCAGCCCGGAGACCGTCTGTCCGCCCACGATGGCCACCGTGAAGAGCGCGATGCCGGTCATGGGCACCGCCGTCGACTGGGAGAACACGGTGTACGCGCCCACGAGTCCCGCGAGCAGGTAGAACCACGGGATCCGTCGCGAGCGGACCGCCGGGACGATGGACTGCACGCCCCGGCGCATCGAGGGCACCGCGAGCGCGGCGACGGCGAGGATGAGGAGCCCTGAGCCGAAGCTCACGGCGGCCGCCGCCATCGGATCGCCCAGCGCATGGCCCAGTCCGCCGTTCGCCCGGCTCTGGAGGGGCATGAGGGTCCCGGCGAGGACCGCGATGAGAAAGAATAGAGGCATGGCAGAGAACCCAGTCCCCGCCCCCGCCGACGCCGAGCCCCTCCCCCTGCGGGACGAGATGATCCGGCTCGGCCAGGCCCTCAAGCTCGCGAACCTCGTCGAGGACGGCGTGGAGGCCAAGGCCGTGGTCTCCGAGGGCCTCGTGTCCGTCAACGGCGAGCCGGAGACCCGGCGCGGGCGCCAGCTGAAGCCGGGCGACTGGCTCTCGCTCGGCGAGTCCGCCGTCGTCATCGAGCGGGAGCAGCGCTGAGGAACGCGCTCACGTCGCGCATCTCCTCCGGGCTGATCGCGTGGGGCAGGCCCTCGTAGGCCTTGACCACGCTGTGCGGCCGCCCGTCCAGGGCGGCGGCCGTCTCCTCCACGAGGCGCTGCGGGATGACCGGGTCTTCGAGGCCGCGTCCCCAGAAGAGCGGGGCGGGTCCGGCGGGAGCGTCGTCGTCGGCGTCCTCGTCCGCGGGCACCCAGAAGCCGGAGAGCCCGACGACGGCCGCCCACGGCACCCGCCGGCGCTGCGCGAGGACCGAGGCGAGGGCCATGCCCTGGGAGAAGCCGAGCACGGAGACGCTCGCGAAGTCCTCGGGGCGGAGCTCGTCGGCGAGGTGCCGCTCGATGCCTTCCGCGGCACTGAGGACGTCCTCGCGGCGGAAGCCGAGCTCGCCGGATTCCTGGAAGGCGAGGGGGAACCACGCGAAGCCCGGGCCCTCCTGGACGGGGGCGCGCAGGCTGACGAGGAGCAGGTCCTCCGGGAGCATCGACTCGAGGGAGAGCAGGTCCAGCTCGTGGCTGCCGTAGCCGTGGAGGAGGACGAGGGCGTGCTCGGAGCCGTCCCGGCGGGGCTCCGACGAGTAGCGTGTGACAAGGGCGTGGCTCATGGAGTCCAACGTAGTCGAGCGCCTCGCGAGAATGTCAACGGAACCGCCAGGAAGGGGTCCCGCAATGCCCGAGCCCGAAGAGCACGCCGAGAGGCCCGTCCCCGCGCCTGAGAAGGACGCAGCCGTGCGCGAGGAGACTGCCGCCGCGCTCGGTGCGGACGGCTCGGTGCCGGCGGCGGCGCCCCACCCGTGGACCCGGCAGGTTTCGCTCGGGGACTCGTTCACCGAGGGGATCGGCGACCCGTCCGAGGGCGGCGGCCACCGGGGGTGGGCGGACCGCGTGGCCGAGGTCCTCGCGGAGTCGCAGCCGGACTTCGCCTACGCGAACCTCGCCGTGCGCGGGCGGCTGCTCGACCAGATCCGGGACGAGCAGGTGGCCTCCGCGCTCGAGCTGCGCCCGGATCTCATCACGCTCTGCGCCGGCGGCAACGACGTCATCCGTCCGGGCGGGGACCCGGACGTCATCGCGGCGAGGCTGGACGCGGTGGTGGCGATCCTCGCGACCTCGGGGGCCACGATCCTCCTCTTCACGGGGCCCGACATCGGCAGCACGCCCGTGCTCGGGAGCGTGCGCGGCCGCGTGGCCGTCTTCAACGAGCACATCCGCGGGATCGCCGCGCGCCACGACGCCGTGGTGGGCGACCTCTGGAACCTCCACGAGCTCAAGGACAAGAGCATGTGGGACGCGGACCGGCTGCACTTCTCCCCGCTCGGGCACCAGACGATCGCGGCCATGGCCCTCGACGCGCTCCAGGTCCCGCACCGCCTCTCCCCCGAGACCGTGGAGCCCGTGCCGGCGACAAGCTGGCGCGAGGCCCGGGCCGACGACATCCGCTGGGCACGGGAGCACTTCGTCCCGTGGGTCGTGCGGCGCCTGCGGCACGAGTCGTCCGGCGACGGCGTCCTGCCCAAGCGGCCCACCCCGGCGCCCATGTTCGGCGGCTCGATGCCCATGGGGTCCCACGAGGGCGAGGTCGGCAAGCGGTAGGGGGCAGTTCTCGGCTGGGCTCTGCCCTTCCCTCTCCCCCGACCCTCATCCCTCACCCACCCTCACCCCCGGCCCCCGGCCCCCGGCCCCCCCCCTCATCGTTTGTTGCGAGTTGGAGGAATGGACCCGCTCTTTCCTCCAACTCGCAACAGACGATGAGGAGGAGACGTTCAGGTGGACAGGTTCCGGGGACACGCCCAGGAGGGCAGGCTCAGGAGGACAGGAGGCGGCGGACGTCGTCGTCGATCGCGTGGGCGTGGGTGAGGAAGGCGTCATGGCCGTTGGGAGCGCTGATGCTCACGTGCGGGGCCCCGAGGGCGCGGGCGAGGCGCTCGGACTGGGCCGGCAGGTAGAGACGGTCCGAGTCCACGCTGGCGATGAGGAAGCGCACGCCCTCCGCCCGGGACAGCGCGGCGCGGACGCCTCCGCGAGCGCGGCCGACGTCGTGCCCCATGAGCGCGCGGGTGAGGAGGATGTAGGAGTTGGCGTCGAAGCGCTCGGTGAGCTTGCGGCCCTGGTGCTCGAGGTAGGACTCGACGGCGAAGCGCCCCGCCCACTCCCCCGACTCCTGGGGGCAGCGGGAGAAGCGGCCCTCGAGCTCCGCCTCGCTGCGATAGGACAGGTGGGCGATCTGCCGCGCCAGGCTCAGCCCGGTCACGGGCGGCTGCGCGGGGTCGTAGCGTCCGCCGCGGAAGGCGGGGTCCGCCTGCAGAGCCCGCACCTGCATGCCCCCGAGGGCGATCTGCTCGGCCGTCGAGGCGGCGGTGGAGGCGACGACGACGCAGCGCTCCACGAGATCGGGGTTCGTCACCGCCCACTCGAGTGCGCGGGCGCCGCCCATCGACCCGCCGAGGACCGCGGCGAGCCGCGTGACGCCGAGGCGCTCGAGCAGCAGCCGCTCGGCCCGGGCGGAGTCCCGGATGCTCGGCTGGGGGAAGTCGGGACCGGAGGGCAGACCCGTGGCCGGGTCCGGCGAGGAGGGGCCGGAGCTGCCGGCGCAGCCGCCGATCATTCCGATGGAGACGATGAAGTGCTCGCGCGGGTCCAGCGCCCGCCCGGGACCGATCAGGCCGTCCCACCAGCCCGGATCCTCGGGCGTCCCGTGGGCGTGCGTGTCGCCGGTGAGGGCGTGGAGGACGAGCACGGCGTTGTCGCCCCGCTCGTTGAGCCGCCCCCACGACTCCCAGGCGAGGCGGAGATCGGCCAGACAGCGCCCGGATTCGAGGAGGAAGGGGCCCAGGTCAGCGCACTGCAGGCCTGAGGCGGACGGGGCGACGGCCGGGTCCGGGGCCGCCGAACGGGCAGGCGGCGAGGCCGGACGCGCGCCGGCGCGGGCGCGGGCGGACGAGGGGGACGAGGGAGACGGGGCGAGACGGCTCATCGAGACCTCCGACGGGAAGGGCCGCGTCTCACCGCGGCCGCGCTTGCCCGCACGCGTTCATGCTGCGGACCAGGTCCTCACCCGGGGCACCCCACCGCGGCGGGAGGGTTGCCGGCCAGCAAGCCGGGGCTTCGCGCTGGCACTCGTGACCATTCCCAGCCAGTGTGGGACAGCCCGCCGGCCCGCCGCAAGCGGAGTCCGCATGGCGATCGGGGCGTGGCATCCCACGGGCGCCGCCGTCATCGGGCACCGCCGTCGTCGGGCGCTGCCGTCGTCGAGCGCTCAGGTTGGCACCGCCCGATCCGGGCGCCAACCTTCGGCCTCCTAAATTTAGGTCTGCCTAATTACTGTGAGACATCTCTCGGTGAAAGGATGGCGGCATGCGCCTGGATCACGTCTCTTACGCTTCAGAACCTGACGGCCTCGACGCCACGGCGGACCGCATCGCCGCCCGACTCGGCGTGGACGCCGTCAAGGGCGGGGTCCACCCGCGCTTCGGCACGCGGAACAAGATCATCCCGCTCCACGGCCGCCGGTACATCGAGGTCGTGGAGGTCCTTGAGCACCCCGCCGCGGAGAAGCAGCCGTTCGGCCAGGTGGTGCGCGCCCGCTCCGAGGCGGGCGGCGGCTGGATGAGCTGGTGCGTGGCCGTGAGCGACCTCGCGCCCTTCGAGCAGCGCCTCGAGCGCAGCGCCGTGCCCGGCCACCGCCGCTTCCCGGACGGCCGAGACCTCTCCTGGAAGCAGATCGGCATCAAGGGCGTCATCGCCGATCCCCAGGTCCCCTATCTCCTGCGGTGGGACGAGGGCTCCGACGACCTCCACCCCTCCCAGGCGCTCGATCCCCAGGCCGACGTCACCGCCCTCCAGATCGCCGGCAGCGCCGAGCGGCTCGAGGAATGGCTCGGCGCCTCCAGCCCGGAGGACGTGGACCGCGTGCTGGACGGCGTCCACGTGGAGTTCCTGGCGCCGAACGGGACGCCGGGACTTCTGACCGTGACCTTCTCCTCGCCGAAGGGCGACGTCACCATCTGATCCCCGCCCGTCGGGCTGTGCCGGACTGCGCCGGGCCGCGCCGCCTACGCCTTCGCGAGCATGAACGGCTTGTAGCTCGGGGTGACCGCGCCGGGCCTCTCCACGGTGATGCCGAACTCGCGGGCGCCCGTCAGGCCGCCCTTCAGCTCGCCGAGCGCCGGCGTGTGCCCGTTGGGAGCCGCCCCGAGCTCGCCGACGGCCGTCACGTTGCCCTGTTCGTCGAAGAGCCAGAGGACGTAGACCTTCCCCTTGGGCGGCGCGGGCAGCATGCTGTTGCTCACCGCCATGTCCAGGTCCTTCGAGTAGGTCACCGAGACGTTCGAGCCGTCCATCCGCCCCGAGACCATCGCCGCGTCTGCGGACGCGCCGATCTTGGCCATCATGGCGCCGGAGCTCCCCTCCGCCTGCGCTCCCGGGGAGGCCGACGACGACGCGCTCGCCGCCTGCCGCTCCGCCGTCTTGCCGCCGTAGACCGCTCCGGCGCCGAAGCCGCCCGCGGCGATGCAGAGCGCCGCAAGGAGGGCGCCCGCACGGGCCCTCAGCCTCCGGGCCCGAGGCGGCCTGGAGGACGCGCCGGGAACGGCGCGAGCGGGCCGGGGCTCCTCCGCGGTGCTGCGCGCCGGACTGCCGGCGGTGCTGCGGACCGGGCTGCCGGCGGGAACGGGCGAGACCGCCGCCTCCCGCTCCGGCGCAGGCAGGGCCGAGGATCCGCCTCCGCGCTGGGCGGGGCGCGCGCCGTCGTCGTCGTTCTCAGCGGGACGCTCCTGGGGAGTCTCACGGATCGCGGCGAGGACGCTCGAGCGCAGTCGCGCCGGCGGGGACTCGAGGGGCGCCGTCTCGGCGAGGCGGGAGGCGGTCTCGGCGAGGTCGCGGGCCTCGGCCCGGGCGGCCGGATCGGCGTGGCGCTCGAACTCGCGGGCCTCGGACTCGGTGAGGGCGTCCAGCGCGTAGGCGCCCGTCAGATCGCGCTGTCGGTCATCCACGGCTTCCTCCCAACTCGAGTCGCAAGCGGCTGAGGCCGTCGCGAATCCTGGTCTTGACTGTTCCGAGCGGCGAGCCCGTGGCCGCCGCGACCTCCGAGTACGTGAGGCCGCCATAGTAGGCCAGCTCGATGGCGCGGCGCTGCGCATCCGAGAGGCGGCCGAGGGCCCGGAGGACCGATTCGCCCTCAACGGCCATGACGGCGGACTCCTCGACGTGCTCATAGACCGTCGGCGCCTCCCGGCCCACGCGCTCCTCGCGCTCCCGAGCCGACTGCGAGGCCCGGACCCGGTCCACGGCCCGGCGATGGGCCATGACGGCCACCCAGGAGCGGACGCTGCCGCGCTCCGCGTCGAAGCGGGCGGCCTGCTGCCACAGCGTCACGAACACCTCCTGGGACACCTCCTCCGCGAGGCCCGCGTCCACGAGGACGCGCTTGCAGATCGAGTAGACGAGCGGGGAGAGAGCGTCGTAGAGGCCGGCGAACGCCTCCTCGTCCCCCTGAGCGGTGCGGTGCGCGAGCATGGCAAGGCCCGCCTCCGTCGGCGACGAGGGCTCGGCGGAGGCGGGCTGGGACGAGAGGGGGCCTACTGCCCCGCCCCTGTGCTCTTGTTCATCGAAGGAGATTTTTCCATGGATCCGCCGGACTTCTCCATCGACGGCGACTTCTGCATGGCGCCGTCGCTCTTCTCCATGGACGGCGACTTCTCCATCGCGCCGTCCGACTTCTTCATCGAGGGGGACTTGTCCATGGACGGGCTCTTCTCCATGGCCCCGTCCGTCTTCTGCATGGACGGGCTCTTGTCCATCGAGGGCTTGTCCGAGCCCTTGTCCTGGCCGCCGCATGCCGCGAGGCCGAGGGCGAGGACCGCGCCGACGGCTCCGGCAGCGATCTTGCGGGCGGTGGTCGAGACGGGTGAGACAGTCATGCTTCTCCCTTTCCCTGCTCAGCGGGCGCCGCGGGGACGCCCTCGGTTGGCTTTCACGGGAGGTTCGGCGCGCCCGGCGGGGCGGATTGGAAGTTTTTCCGCTGTTCGCCGCCTGGTCTCGCGGAGCGGGTCGTGGAGTGGCCCGCCGCGGGGCTCGCCGAGGGGCTCGCCGCCTGACCTGGCGGGGTTCCTGGGAGGCAGCTGGGGCTCAGCTGGGGCTCTTCAGGGGCCGCAATCCGTGGGCCGTCCGGCTGCGAACCCCTCGCAGTTCGCGTCCCGACGGAAGGAGCCCCTCATGCTGTCCCTGGCCCTCATCGGCCTGCTCGGCGGCCTCATCACCGGCATCTCGCCGTGCATCCTGCCGATGCTGCCCGTCCTCTTCGTCTCCGGCGGGGCCTCCCGCGACGGCGCCGAGGGCAAGCCGTCCCGGACGCGCCCGTACCTCATCGTGGCGGGACTCGTCCTCAGCTTCAGCGTGGTGACGCTGCTCGGATCGCTCCTGCTCAACGCGCTCGGACTGCCGCAGGACGCGCTGCGGATCGCGGGCATCGCCGTGCTCGTGCTCGTCGGCCTCGGAATGATCGTGCCCAAGCTCGAGGAATGGCTCGAGAAGCCGTTCTCCTGGCTGCCCCGCAAGCACGTCTCCTCAGACCGGGGCGGATTCGTGCTGGGCCTCGCGCTCGGCACGGTCTATGTGCCCTGCGCCGGGCCGGTCCTCGCGGCCATCACCGTGGCCGGGGCCACCGGGCGGATCGGGTGGGAGACCGTGGTGCTCACGGCGTCGTTCGCCATCGGCACGGCGATCCCGCTCCTCGCGTTCGCCCTCGCCGGGCGCGGGCTCGCCGAGCGGATGAAGGCCTTCCGCAAGCGGCAGCGGGCGGTGCGGGTCACGGCGGGCGTGCTGCTCATCGGGCTCGCCGTCGGGCTCCTCCTCGACGCGCCCGCGAAGCTCCAGCGCGCCCTGCCGGACTACACGCACGGGCTCCAGCAGGCCGTGGGCGGAGACGAGAGCGTGCGCGGCGCGCTCAGCTCTGGCGGCGGCGCGGACGGCAAGCTCAAAGACTGCCCCGAGGGCGGCGCCGGACTGCACGACTGCGGGCCGCTCCCCCGCCTCACCCCCGGCGGCCAGACCTTCAACGCCGCTTCTGCGCCGACGAACGAGTCCCTCAAGGGCAAGGTGACGCTCGTGGACTTCTGGGCGTACTCCTGCATCAACTGCCAGCGCTCCATCCCGCATCTCAACGAGTGGTACAAGAAGTACAAGTCGGCGGGCCTGGAGATCGTGGGCGTGCACGCGCCGGAGTACGCGTTCGAGCACGAGGCCGCCAACGTCCAGGGCGCCGTGAAGCGCATGGGCATCCAGTACCCCGTCTTCCAGGACAACAGGTTCCAGACCTGGGACGCGTTCTCCAACCGGTACTGGCCCGCGCACTACCTCGCGGACGCGAAGGGCACCGTGCGCCACTACTCCGTGGGCGAGGGCAACTACGAGGAGACCGAGCATCTCATCCGGCAGCTCCTGCGCGAGGCGAACCCCGGCGTGAAGCTCCCGGCCGAGGGCAGCTCCGTCCGCGACGACACCCCGCAGAGCCGCGGCATCACGCCCGAGACCTACCTCGGCTCGAAGCGGCAGCGCCTCTACTCCGGCGAGGCCGAGTACCGCACCGGCACGTTCCCCGCTGTGAGCTCGGTCAACGCGGACTCGTACGCGCTGAGCGGCCCGTGGAGGATCGAGGACGAGTCCATCAGCCCGCAGGCCGACGGCGCCTCGCTCGTGCTCGGGTACACCGCGAAGTCCGTGCAGGTGGTCGTCGGCGGCGAGGGCACCCTCACCGTGGAGGGCCCCCACGGCACGACGACGCACCGCATCCACGGCGCCCCGGACGCGCTCCGGATCCTGTCCGAGGCGGAGCAGAAGCAGGGCACCCTCCGGCTCAAGCCGAGCCCCGGGCTGACGCTGTACAGCTTCACGTACGGGTGAGGTCCGTCCGCTCCCTCCTTCCCCGCCTCCCACCACCATCGGCGGTTTGTGGCGCGTTTCGTGCAATTTCGACGTCGATTTCGCACGAAACGCGCCACAAATCGGGGGGGCAGTCGGGGCGGCGGCGGGGCGGCAGCGGGAGCGGGAGCGGAGGAAAGTTGTCCACGTTTGGCAGGGAACCGCCGCGGGGCGACGCGTTGCGGTGGGAACCTAAGGCATGTCCGCCACTCCTCCTGATCGCGCTCACCTCCCGCTCGTCTTCACCGCAGCCGAGGCCAAGGCCGCCGGACTCGGCGACATGAAGTCGCGCTCGCCACGGGGCGACCGGCTCTCGCGCGGCATCTGGGCGCTGCGTTCAGACCTGCAGGCTCTTCCCCCGGACCCCGTGGCGGCATGGCGCGCTCGGCTCACCGGAGAGCTCAACGCTCTGGGCCGCATCATGTCCGGCGTCGTCGCAGCCCACGAGACCGCAGCGGCGCTCCACGGAATGCCGCTTCCAGCGGGGACTGACCTCCGACGCATCCATCTGGCGCGCCCCAGGAAGGCGCCCGGCTGCCGCAGAGACAAGGTCACCGTCTGGCGGACGGACATCCCCCTCGACGACACGGTGGAGCTGCCGGGCCTCGAGATTCCCGTGACCTCGATGCGCCGCACGCTGCTGATGACGGGCAGGACATGGTCGACGGAAGATCTCGTCTGCGCTGTGGACTGGATGATCCGTCAGCCGCGGATCTCCTATGAAGACCGGTTCGAGCCCTTCGACTCTCTCGAAGGCCTCGGCGCGTGGTTGGACACGGTGAAGGGCAGACACGGCTCGGTCAGGCTGCGCGAGGCAGTGGGGCTCGCACGCATGGGCTCGGATTCGCCGCAGGAGACCCGCCTCCGACTTGCCCTGACGGAAGCGGGCCTTCCCGAGCCCGCATGCAATCCGGTGCTGCTCGCGCCGTCAGGACATCCGCTTCCGCCGCCGGACCTGGCCTTTCCGCAGTGGCGCGTCGCCGTCGAATACCAGGGCAGACACCACTTCACTGCCGGCCGCTCGGCCCTGGACATCGAGAAGCGGGCTCAGTTCGAGTCCGCAGGGTGGTCGCTCATCGAAGTCCATGCCGCGATGGCCCGGAACGGATGGGCGGCTGCCGTCAGCCGAGTCCGGGAGGGCCTCCGTTCTCGCGGGTGGCCGGGCTGAACCCCATCCCTCGCCCCCTCACGTTTGTGGCGCGTTTCGTGCGAAATCAGGGTCGAAGTCGCACGAAACGCGCCACAAATCCGGTCGGGGTGGTGAGTCGAGACCGGGAGGGCGGAAGTCCGGGGGTTCGGGGTCCGGGGCCGGGGAAGCCGTCAGGCCTTCGCCGCGGCCTCCTCCTCGTCGATGTCCACGCCCTGGGTGAACTGGGACATGTAGAGGCGGTGGTAGGCGCCTTCCCGGGCCAGGAGCTCCTCGTGGCTGCCGTGCTCGACGATGTCGCCGTCCTCCATGACGAGGATCGCGTCCGCGTCCCGGATCGTGGAGAGGCGGTGGGCGATGACGAAGCTCGTCCTGTCGCTGCGCAGCGCCGCCATGGCCTTCTGCACGAGCAGCTCGGTGCGGGTGTCCACGGAGCTCGTCGCCTCGTCGAGGATGAGCAGGGACGGGCTCGCGATGAAGGCTCGGGCGATGGTCATGAGCTGCCGCTCGCCGGCGGAGACGTTGCCGCCGTCGTCGTCGATGACGGTGTCGTAGCCGTCCGGAAGGGCGCGGACGAAGCGGTCCACGTAGGTGGCCTTGGCCGCCTCGACGACCTCCTCGTCGGTCGCGTCGAGGCGGCCGTACCGGATGTTCTCGCGGATGGTGCCGCCGAACAGCCACGCGTCCTGCAGGACCATGCCGGTCTTGGAGCGCAGCTCGGTCCGGGAGAGGTCGCGGATGTCCACGCCGTCGAGCCGGATGGAGCCGCCGCGGATCTCGTAGAACCGCATGAGCAGGTTGACGAGCGTGGTCTTGCCGGCGCCCGTGGGGCCCACGATCGCGATCGTCTGTCCGGGCTCGGCCGTGAAGGTGAGATCGCGGATGAGCGGCTTCTCCGGGTCGTAGGAGAAGGAGACGTGGTCGAACTCGACGCGGCCGGCCACGCGCTCAGGCAGCACGTGGGTCTCGGGCTCCTCCGGCTCCTCCTCGGCCTCGAGGAACTCGAACGTGCGCTCGGCGGAGGCGACGCCGGACTGCAGCATGTTCGCCATGCCCGCGATCTGACCGAGCGGCTCCGTGTACTCGCGGGAGTACTGGATGAAGGCGGTGGCGTCGCCGAGGGTCATCGAGCCGGACGCCACCCGCAGCCCGCCCATGACGGCGATGGCCACGTAGCTGAGGTAGGAGACGAACTGCATGACGGGCATGATCATGCCCGAGACGAACTGCGCGCCGAAGGAGGCTTTGTAGAGGGCCTCGTTGCGCTCGTCGAAGCGCTCGAGCATCTCGTCCTCGCGGCCGAAGACCTTGACGAGGTCGTGCCCCGAGAAGGACTCCTCGATCTGGCCGTTGAGGGCGCCGGTGTTCTTCCACTGCTCCTTGAACTTCTTCTGGCTGCGCGAGCCGATGACGCCCGCGACCACGCCGGAGAGCGGCAGGGCGACGAGCGCCACGAGCGCGAGCTGCCAGGAGACCACGAACATCATGACGATGATGCCGACGACCTGGATGATCGAGGAGAGCAGCTGGGAGAAGGCCTGCTGGAGGGCCTGCTGGATGTTGTCGACGTCGTTCGTCACGCGGGAGAGCACGTCGCCGCGCTGGCGCGTGTCGAAGTAGCCGAGCGGCAGGGCGTTGACCTTGGCCTCGACCCGCTCGCGCAGCCCGTAGACGGCCTTCATGACCATGCGGTTGAGGATGTACCCCTCGAGCCACATGAGGAAGGCCGCCACGAGGTACATGGTGAGCACGGCCATGATGAGCTGCATGAGGCGCGCGAAGTCGATGCCCTGCCCCGGGGTGAAGTCCATGCCGGAGAGCATGTCGGCGAACTTGGACTCGCCGTGCGCGCGCAGCCCCTCGACGACCTGCTCCTTGGTGGCCCCCGGCGGAACCTTGCCCTCCATCTGCCGGCCCATGACGCCGGCGAAGATGACGTCCATCGCGTGGCCGAGGATCCGGGGCGCGACGACGTTGAGCACCGACGCCGCCACGACCATGAGCGTCACGAGGGCCATCCCGAGCTTCTGCCCGGCGAGGAGGCCGAAGAGCTTCTTGGCGCTCGGCCAGAAGTCCTTCGGCTTCTTGGCGGGGGCTCCGCCGAACATGTCACCGTCCATCTCGCCGGGGGTGAACTCCTCGGCCTCGTGGTCCGCCTCGCGGCCGGGCTCGTGGCGGGCCTCGAGCTCCGGCTGTCCGGGCGACCGGGCCTCGTGGCCGGCCTCGAGCTCGGCCTCCTCGCGGCTCACGGCGTGGCTGCCGGCGCCGCCGCGGTTCTGCTTCTCGGCGCTCATGCCGCCTCCTCCGCGCTCATCTGGGACTCGACGATCTCCTGGTACGTGGTGCTGGACTCGAGGAGCTCCTCGTGGGTGCCGCGCGCCACGATCTCGCCCTTGTCGAGGACGAGGATCTGGTCCGCCTCGCGGATCGAGGCCACGCGCTGCGCGACGACGATCACCGTTGCGTCCCCCGTGTTCGCCGCGAGGGCGCGGCGCAGGGCCGCGTCCGTGGCGACGTCGAGCGCCGAGAACGAGTCGTCGAACAGGTACACCTTCGGCTGCATGACGAGCGAGCGCGCGATGCACAGGCGCTGCCGCTGCCCGCCGGAGACGTTGGTGCCGCCCTGCGAGATGGGCGACTCGAGCTGCTTCGGCTTCGCCTCGACGAAGTCCCGCCCCTGGGCGGTCTCGAGGGCGCGCCAGAGCTCGTCGTCGCTGGCGTCCCGCTTGCCGAACCGCAGGTTCGAGGCGATGGTTCCGGAGAAGAGATACGGCTTCTGCGGGACCATCGAGACGATCCGCTTGAGGTCCTCGCGGCCGATCTCCCCCACGGGCACGCCGTCGATGAGGACGCAGCCCGAGCCCGAGTCGTGCAGGCGCGGGATGAGCGAGAGCAGCGTCGTCTTGCCGGCGCCGGTGGAGCCGATGATCGCCGTCGTCGTCCCCGGCTCCGCCGTGAAGGTGAGGTGGGAGAGCACGGGCGCCTCGGCGCCCGGGTACGCGAACGTGACGTCCTGGAACTCGACGACGCCGCGGGCGCGGTCCGCCTCGAGCGCCGATTCCCGCGTCTGCGCCATCGAGGGGACCACCTTGAGGACGTCGCCGATGCGGTCGGCGGAGATCGTGGCGCGAGGGATCATCATCGCCATGAAGGTGCCCATCATGACCGCCATGAGGATCTGGAGGAGGTACTGGAGGAACGCGGTGAGCGAGCCCACCTCCATGTTCCCCGCGTCCACGCGGTGGCCGCCGAACCAGAGGACCGAGGCGGTGGCCAGGTGGAGGATCATCATGATGATCGGGAACATGAGGACGAAGATGTTGCCGATCCGCATCGAGACGTTCGTGATGTCCCGGTTCGCGTCGGCGAAGCGGTTCGTCTCGAACGGCTCCCGCGTGAACGCGCGGACCACGCGCATGCCCGTGATCTGCTCGCGGAGGACGCCGTTGATGCCGTCGAGCTTGGACTGCATCGAGCGGAAGAGCGGCATGAGCATGGCCACGAGCGAGCCCACGACGACGAGCAGCACCGCCACCGAGACCCACACGAGCCAGGACAGCGAGATGTCCTCGCGCAGCGCCATGACGATGCCGCCGATGCACATGATGGGCGTCATGACCATGAAGTTCAGGCCCATGAGGGTGACCATCTGGACCTGCTGGACGTCATTGGTGCCGCGGGTGATGAGGGTGGCCGCGCCGAAGTCGCCCACCTCGCGCGCGCTGAAGGAGGAGACCTGGCGGAAGACGGCCTGGCGCAGGTCCCGGCCGAGCGCCATGGCGGCCTTCGAGCCCATGTACACGGCGATGACCGCCGCAATGACCTGGCCGAAGGAGACCGCGAGCATGAGCCCGCCGACGCGCCAGATGTAGTCGGTGTCGCCGTTCGCCACGCCCTTGTCGATGATCTTCGCGTTGAGGCTCGGCAGGTACAGGGTGGCGATGGTGGAGAGGAGCTGGAACACGACGACGCCGATGACGAGCCCGGTGTAGGGCCTCATGTAGCGCGCCCAGAGTTTCAAGAGCATGCGGTGGTGGCTTTCGCTGCAGGGGTGACGCAGCCCGCGCTCCCCCACTCCGGGCCGCTGGCCGCCGACTGGGCGCGCGGGGCCGTGGCGGCTCAGAGGCGCGAGAACCAGTCAGCGGCGAGGAACGCCGTGAGGTCGAGGAGAGCATGGGCGATGATCAGGGGAGCTAACCTCCCGATCTTACTGTAGAGCGCGCCGAACAGGATTCCCATGGCCAGATTGCCGAGCATCGGGCCGAACCCCTGATACGCGTGGTACAGGCTGCGCAGCACCGCGCTCCCGACGACGACGGCCCACGGCGCCCAAGCCAGCTGCCGCCCGCGCCAGAACAGGTAGCCGAGCATGACGGTCTCCTCGAGGATCCCGTGCCGGACGGCGGAGAGGGCCAGGATGGCGGCGTTCCACGGCGCGCTGCTCAGGCCGCTCGGCTCGATCCGGGCGGTGAGGCCCGCGGCCCGGCCCGCCGTGTAGAGCGCGAGGGTGGCCAGGCCGACGGCGAGGAACAGCGCGGCTCCGAGGGCCAGGTCACGGAGTGCGGCTCGTGCGGGGCGGGCGGGTGTTGTCGTGTGTGCGGGACGGGCGGGCGCCGTCGGGCCTGCGGGTTTGGCGGGCGCCGTCGTGGCTCCCGCCGAGGCGCCGGCCCACGGCGCCGCGGGAAGACCGAGCTTGGCGAAGGCAGCTCTCAGGCTGGGGCCTTCCCGCCAGAGGAGGAAGACGACGAGCGCCACCGGCGCCAGCGAGAACACGATGCCCGCGAGCTGGTACAGGGCGTCGATGAGCGGCACGGCCGAGGCGCGGGCGTTGAGGGCGACGCTCTGTCCCTTGAGGCCTCCCTTGGAGAGCGCATTGGCCAGATCCAGGAGCGAGTAGACGGCGGACTTGCCGAGCGAGAGCGCCAGGACGATCCCGATCTCCCACCGCAGCGCCACCGCCGCGGGGCGCGGCTCGGCCGTGGCGGGGCGGCACGTCGGGGCTCCCCGGGCCTCCAGGCGCGACGCGGCCGGAGCGGTTCGGCGCCTCGAGGTCCGGCGGTGGGTGTGCATGCCACGACTCTATGTCGTCCGCATCTTCCCGGGCGGCGGCGGAGCGACGTCGAGGCGGGCCTGGAGGCGGGCAGGCGCCCACACGACGCCCCACCGCGCCGCCCACACGACGCCGTACCGCGCCGCTCGCACCCTGAGCCGCTTGCACCCCAAGCCGTTCCCACCTTAAATCGCTCGCACCCTAAGCCGCTCGCACCCGAAATCGCCACCACACCCGTTTCCAGGCAGATACACCCGCTTTCGAGCACGATTTTGAGCAGAAACGGGTGCGAATCGACAACGGCGAGCGGAAGCGGGTGTGAATAGTCCGTGACGAGCAGAAACGGGTGCAGCTGGTGGCGCAGACTCGGCCCGACGCAACGAGCAGGTCACGGCGCCAGAACCGATCCCAACGCCAGAGGCAGTCCCAACGCCAGAGCCAGACACGCCCCGCTCCCGACGCGCAGGCGAGCCGTGACCCACACCCGGAATCGCCACCACACCCACTTTCAGGCAAATACACCCGCTTTCGAGCACGATTTTGAGCAGAAACGGGTGCGAATGGACTGCTGTGCACAGAAACGGGTGCGGGACGAAAGGACTCGCATAAAACCGGGTGTCAGCAAGCCTGCCCTGGAGGGCGCGGACGGGCCGCTCCACAGCCGAGCTCAGGCGCCCCGCTGTAGGCCCGACGCCTCACCGTCTCGCCCGCAGCCCCGCAGCCCCGCAGCCCCGCAGCCCCGCAGCCCCGCAGTATATTGAACACATGTCTGCCTTGATTTTCCGCGATCGCGAATCTGCGGCCCACGGCGGAACGAGTGCCGATGCCCCTGCGCCGACCGCCGCCAGGACTGCAGCCCACGCCCGTCTCCTGGCCCGCGAGATCGGCCCGGACGGCCGTCTCGACGCCAGCCGCCGACCATGACGCAGGGACTCTGGGCCATTCCACCGCTGTTGCTCGTCGCCACAGTCCTGCACGGCGAAATCCGCCGAGGGAGGAAGGTCCGCCACGGCTGCGCCCGAGGGCGTCTGCTCCCCCACGTCCGGCACTCGCGTCCCAGTGCGGCGGACGCCGCTATGGGAGCGGCTCTCTGCTGCGTAAGCCTCATGACCGCCGGCTCCGCGCTCCCCCAAGAGTGGGCGCTTCGCATGACGGCACACGGCTTCGTTCCTGTTCTCGCCACCGGAACCCTCCGCGCCTCCTCGCGGTCCCGCAGCATGGCGATGGGGCTGCCCGTTGGCCTGACCGCAGTGAGCATCGTCCTCGCCTGCGCACTCCCCTTCTGAGCCACGCGCCCGACCCCAAACGGGAACCGCCCGCCCGACACCGGACAGGGACCACTCGCCCGACACCGGACAGGGACCACTCGCCCGGCGCCGAACGGGCGGCTGCTTCCTACTCCCCCGCCGTCGCGCTCTTGCGGGCCGCCACGAAGGCCGCCACCGCGCGCTCGATGTCCTCCGAGGAGTGGGCCGCCGAGAGCTGCACGCGGATGCGGGCGGCGCCCTTGGGCACCACGGGGTAGCTGAAGGCGGTGACGTAGACGCCCTGCTCGAGCATCGCGTCCGCCACGCGGGCCGCGAGCGCGGCGTCGCCGAACATGACGGGGATGATCGCGTGCTCGCCGTCGAGGAGCTCGAAGCCCTCCTCGCCCATGCGCGTGCGGAACAGCGCGGCGTTCTCGAAGAGCCGGCCGCGCAGCTCGCCGGACTCCTTGACGAGGTCGAGCGCAGTGAGCGTCGCCTCGACGATCGCCGGCGCCACCGAGTTGGAGAACAGGTAGGGGCGGGCCTTCTGCCGGAGCATCGCCACGATCTCGCCGCGGCCGGAGACGTAGCCGCCGGACGCGCCGCCGAGCGCCTTGCCGAACGTGCCCGTGTAGATGTCCACGCGGTCGGAGACGCCCGCGTGCTCCGGTGTGCCCGCGCCGGTCTGGCCCATGAAGCCGACGGCGTGCGAGTCGTCCACCATGACGAGCGCGCCGAACTCCTCGGCGAGGTCGCAGATCTGCTCGAGCGGCGCGAGGTAGCCGTCCATGGAGAACACGCCGTCCGTGACGATGATCGTCCGGCGGGCCCCGGCGCCGTCGTTCATCTCCTTCACGGCCTCGAGCTGGGCGCGGAGGTCCTCCATGTCCTGGTTCTTGTAGCGGAAGCGTGCGGCCTTGGAGAGGCGGATGCCGTCGATGATCGAGGCGTGGTTGAGCGCGTCCGAGACGATCGCGTCCTCCTTGCCGAAGAGCGACTCGAACACGCCGCCGTTCGCGTCGAAGCAGGAGGAGAAGAGGATGGTGTCCTCGGTGCCGAGGAACTCGGAGATCTTCCGCTCCAGCTCGAGGTGCCGGTCCTGGGTGCCGCAGATGAAGCGGACCGAGGCCATGCCGAAGCCGCGCTCGTCGAGTCCGCGCTTGGCGGCCTCGATGAGGCGGGGGTCGTCTGCGAGGCCGAGGTAGTTGTTGGCGCAGAAGTTGAGGGTCTCGACGGCGTCCTGCCCGAGCTGCCCAGCCTGGATGCGGTTGGACTGGGCGGAGTCGATGTGCCGCTCGCGCTTGTAGAGGCCGTCGGCGTCGATCTGGGCCAGCTCGGCCGCGAGGTCGTCCTTGAATGCGAACACGGTGTGCCTTTCGGGGTACGGGTCAGGGGTTCGGTCCGGAGCGTCCGGGCCGACTGTTCAGACGGTCCGGACGGTCGATTCGGTCGCGGCGGCTCAGACGGTCCAGTCGAGGACGATCTTGCCGCTCTTGCCGTCGCCGGCGAGCGCGAAGCCGTCCGCCCACTCGGACGCCGGGAGGGTGTGCGTGATGACGGACTCGATGCGCTCGCGCGTCACCGGGTCGGAGGACAGCATCGCGGACATCGCGTACCAGGTCTCGAACATCTCGCGGCCGTAGATGCCCTTGAGGGTGAGCATGTGGGTGACGACCTTGCCCCAGTCGATGTCGATCGACGTGGCGGGCAGGCCGAGCATCGCGATCCGGCCGCCGTGGTTCATGTTCTCGATCATCTCGGGCAGCGCCGTCTTGTGGCCGGACATCTCGAGCCCGATGTCGAAGCCCTCGAGCATGCCGAGCCGCTCCTGCGCCTCGCGGATGCGCATCGAGGAGACGTCGACGGCGAGGTCAGCGCCCACCCGCTCCGCGAGCTCGAGGCGCGGCTTCGAGACGTCCGTGATGGCCACGTTGCGCGCGCCGGCGTGGCGCACGACGGCGGCCGCCATGAGCCCGATCGGCCCGGCGCCGGTGATGAGCACGTCCTCGCCGACGAGCGGGAAGCTGAGCGCCGTGTGGACGGCGTTGCCGAGCGGGTCGAAGATCGCGCCGAGGGCCGGCTGGATCGAGGGGTCGCGGTGGACCCAGACGTTCGTCTCGGGGATGACGACGAACTCCGCGAAGGCGCCGTCCCGCTGCACGCCCACGGAGACCGTGCGGATGCACATCTGACGGCGGCCCGCACGGCAGTTGCGGCAGACGCCGCACACGATGTGCCCCTCGCCGGAGACCCGGTCCCCGACCTTGACGTCCCGGACGTCCGAGCCGACCTCGACGACCTCGCCGTAGAACTCGTGCCCGGCCACGAGCGGCGCGTTGACCGCTCCCTGCGCCCAGGCGTCCCACGCGAGGATGTGGAGGTCCGTGCCGCAGATGCCCGTGGTCATGACGCGGATCTTGACGTCGTCGGGGCCCGGCTGAGGCTCGGGGCGCTCGGTCATCTCGAATCCGGCGCTCGCGTCCGGCTTGTACAAGGCGCGCATGGGGCTGGCGGCTCCTTCATCTGGGGAGGGCTCAGGCGAGGCGTCCGAATCCGGGGCAGGTCCACCGTCCCGCCGCGTCCCGCCGGGGTTCCCGCGGGCTCGGGCCGTCACCTGAGCGGTGGCACCTCCAATTGTGCCTCACCTCACCGGATGCGCATCCTTTGCGCTTCCCCTGCGGCGACATGCGCCGTCGGAATGCGCGCGCGCCGCGCCGAGAGGGAGCAAACAGCCGGGATGCGCACCAGGAACGCAGAGCGCCCGCCGACGCCCGTGACGGGCGAGGGCGGGCGCTCTGGGCCGGCAGGACCCCGGCGGCTCAGCTGACGCCGAGCTTCTCCAGGATCATGGCGCGCACGGCTCCGGCGTCGGCCTGGCCCTTCGTGGCGCCCATGACGGGGCCGATGAGCGCGCCGACAGCCTGCATCTTGCCGCCCTTGATCTTCTCCACGACGTCCGGGTTGGCCGCGATTGCAGCGTCCACGGCCTCGCCGATGGCGCCCTCGTCCGAGACGACGGCGAGCCCCTTGGCGTCCACGATCTCGGCCGCCGTGCCCTCGCCCTGGGAGATGAAGTCGAGGACCTGCTTGGCGATCTTGTCGTTGATCTTCTTCTCGCCGATGAGCCCCTCGAGGTCGACGACGTCCTGCGGCCGCACGCCGAGCTCCGTGGGCTCCACGTCCTTGGTCTTGGCCAGGCGGGAGATCTCGCCCATCCACCACTTGCGGGCCGCCGCAGGCGTGGCCCCGGCCGCGATGGTCTCCTCGATCTCGGTGAGCAGGCCCGCGTTGACGACGTCGCGGAACTCCTTGTCCGCGTAGCCCCACTCCTCCTTGAGGCGCTTGCGGCGCACCGCCGGCATCTCGGGGAGGGTTCCGCGCAGCTCCTCGACCATCTCGGCCGTGGTCACCACGGGGACGAGGTCCGGCTCCGGGAAGTAGCGGTAGTCGTCCGCGTCCGACTTCGGTCGCCCGGACGTGGTGGCCTTCGTGTCCTCGTGCCAGTGGCGGGTCTCCTGGACCACGGTGCCGCCGGCGTTGAGCACGGCCGCCTGCCGCTGGATCTCGTGGCGGACGGCGTGCTCGACGGCGCGCGTGGAGTTCACGTTCTTCGTCTCGGTGCGCGTGCCGAACTGGGACGCGCCCTTGGGCATGAGCGAGACGTTCGCGTCGCAGCGGACGTTGCCCCGCTCCATGCGGCCGTCGGAGACGTCGAGCGCCTTGACGATGTCCCGGATGGCCGTGACATAGGCCCGGGCCAGCTCGGGAGCGCGGTCCCCGGCGCCGACGATCGGCTTGGTCACGATCTCGACAAGCGGGACGCCCGCGCGGTTGTAGTCCACGAGGGAGTACTCGGCGCCCTGGATGCGGCCGGTCGAGCCGCCGACGTGCGTCAGCTTGCCCGCGTCCTCCTCCATGTGGGCGCGCTCGATCTCCACGCGGAAGACGGTGCCGTCCTCGAGCTCGACGTCGAGGTGGCCGTCGAACGCGATCGGCTCGTCGTACTGCGAGGTCTGGAAGTTCTTCGGCGTGTCCGGGTAGAAGTAGTTCTTCCGGGCGAACCGGCAGGACTCCGCGATCTGGCAGTTCAGGGCGAGGCCCAGGCGGATCGAGGACTCCACCGCGGCCTTGTTGACCACCGGGAGGACGCCCGGCAGGCCGAGGTCCACGGGGGTGACGTTGGTGTTGGGCTCGTCGCCGAACTCGTTCGGCGCGTCCGAGAACATCTTGGTCTTGGTGTTGAGCTCGACGTGCACCTCGAAGCCGAGGACCGGATCGTAGGCGCCGAGAGCCTCTTCGTATGAGACAAGGTCGGTCATCAGTGCTCTCCTGCTGCGTCGTTCGAGGCTGCGTCCGCGGCCGAGCCGGCCGGCGCCGCCGTCAGGTCCTGGATCTTCCCGAGGAGCGGGCCGCCCCACTTCTCCTCGAGGAGCTTCTCGAGGGCCGCGCCCGCTCGGTACATGCGGGCGTCCTCGGTGGCCGGCGCCAGGAACTGGACGCCGACGGGCAGGCCCTCGGAGAGGCCGGCCGGGACGGAGATGCCGGGCACGCCGGCCATGTTGGCGGGGATCGTCGCCACGTCGTTGAGGTACATGGCGAGCGGGTCGTCCAGCTTGGAGCCGAGCTCGAACGCGACCGTGGGCGCCGTCGGGGAGACGAGCACGTCCGCCTTCTCGAAGGCCGCCGCGAAGTCCCGCTGGATGAGCGTGCGGACCTTCTGCGCGGAGCCGTAGTACGCGTCGTAGTACCCCGCCGAGAGGGCGTAGGTGCCGAGGATGATGCGGCGCTTGACCTCGGGCCCGAACCCGTGGGCGCGGGTGGCGGACATGACCCGCTCGATGGTCACGGGCGGGTTCTCGGGCAGGCGGCGCTGGCCGTAGCGGACGCCGTCGAACTTGGCGAGGTTGCTCGAGGCCTCCGAGGGCATGATGAGGTAGTACGCGCTCAGGGCGTGGACGAAGTTGGGGCAGGAGACCTCCACGATCTCCGCGCCCGCGCCGCGCAGCAGCTCGACGGCCTCCTTGAAGCGCTCCTCGACGCCGTCCTGGTAGCCCTCGCCCTGGAGCTCGGCGACGATGCCCACGCGCAGGCCGGCGAGGGAGCCCCCTCCGCCCGTCCGGGCGGCCTCGGCGAGGCCCTCGAGGGCCTCGGGAAGCGACGTGGAGTCCTTGGGATCGTGGCCGCCGATGAGCTCCTGGAGGAGCGCGGCGTCCTCGACCGTCCGGGTCACGGGACCGATCTGGTCGAGCGAGCTCGCCATGGCGATGGCGCCGTAGCGGGACACGCCGCCGTAGGTGGGCTTGGCGCCCACGGTGCCCGTCACCGCGCCCGGCTGGCGGATGGAGCCGCCCGTGTCCGTGCCGAGGGCCAGCGGCGCCTCGAAGGCCGCCACGGCCGCGGCCGAGCCGCCGCCGGAGCCGCCGGGGATGCGGTCAAGGTCCCACGGGTTGCGCGTGGGCCCGTAGGCGGAGTGCTCCGTGGAGGAGCCCATCGCGAACTCGTCGAGGTTCGTCTTGCCGAGGATCGGCAGCTTCGCCGCGCGGATCTTCTCGATCACCGTGGCGTCGTACGGCGAGACCCAGCCCTCGAGCATCTTCGAGCCGGCCGTGGTCGGCTGGCCCTTGGTCACGATGAGATCCTTGACCGCGATGGGCACGCCCGCGAGGCGGTGCAGGGGCTTGCCGGCCTTGCGGTCCGCGTCCACCTCGTCCGCGACGCTGAGGGCCTCCTCGGCGTTGACGTGGAGGAACGCGTTGACCTTCGGGTCGACCTCGGCGATCCGGTCGAGGTGCGCCTGGACGAGCTCGCGGCTCGTGATCTCGCCCGCGGCGAGCTTGTCCGCCATCTGCACGGCGGAGAGGGTGATGATGCTCATGGTTCTCCTTATTCGCCGTCGAGGATCGCGGGGACCTTGAACCGGCCCTCGGCGCTGTCCGGCGCGCCCGAGAGGGCCTCGTCCTGGGTCAGGGTCTGGCCGACGACGTCCTCGCGCATGACGTTCGCAAGCGGCATCGGGTGGCTCGTGGCGGGGACGTCCTCCCCCACCGCCTCGCTGATGCTCTTGACCGAGTCGACGATGACGCCGAGCTCGCCGCAGAGCTGCTGCAGCTCCGACTCGCTCATCTCGATGCGGGCGAGACCGGCCAGGTGGGCCATCTCGTCAACGCTGAAAGCGCTCATGGGTAATCAGTTCCTTGGTGTTTCAGGGTCTGGATTCTGTTCTCTAGCCTAGTGGCCGCCGCCGGCGTCCTCAGCGGCGGGCCGGATGCGCAGCCCGTACACGAGGAGGCGGATGTCCGTGTCCGGCACGAACCAGTCCCGGAGCGGACGGCCCGTGAAGCCCATCGCCGAGTACATCGACCGGGCAGCGCGCCAGTCCTTCCCGGTGGTGAGCACCACGTCGGTGATCTCGGGGTCCACCTCCGCCTCGTCGATGACGGCCTGCATGAGCGCGCGCCCCGCCCCGGAGCGCTGCGCCTCCGGGTCCACGACGAGCAGGCGGAACTCCAGCTCTCCGGGCTGCGCGATGTCCGCCCACTCGTCCCCGTGGCGGGCGAGCGTCACCGAGCCGATGACCTCTCCCCCGCGCTCGGCCACGAGCACGTCGGCTGCCTCGGCGCGCGTCTTCACGTCCGCGATCTTCTTCATGTACTCGTGCTCGGCGTCGTCGAAATGGCCGGCCGCGAGGTAGCTGCGGACGGTGAAGTCGGCCACCGCGGCGTAGTCCTCGGGCCGGATGGGGCGCACGGTCACGGTCTGGTCCGGGGCGGTGCGGCGCTTGAGCCCCGCGGTGACCCGCGGGAGCTCGCGGTACTCGCCGTCCTGCCGGGCATCCGGCCCCGGGCGCTCGACGACGACGCCGGCCTCCTCGGCGATGAGCGCCCCGGCCGCCCAGTCGTGGGTGTGGATGCCGCGCTCCGCATAGGCGTCCAGCGTTCCGTCCGCCACGAGGCAGAGGTCCAGCGCGGCGGCGCCGAGCCGGCGGACGTCGTCGAAGTCCGGGAAGAGGTCCGCGAACTCCCGCAGCTGGTGGCGGCGGCGCTCGGCGTCGTAGGCGAAGCCCGTGGCGAGGATCTTCCCCGCCCGGTCGGGGTCCGGTCCGGTCAGGGCCACGGGCGCCTGCTCGCCGTCCTGGCGGAACGCGCCCCCGCGCTGGCTGGCCCACCACTGCACGCCGAGCGCCGGGGCCACGACGGACCCCGCGAGCCAGTCCCCGTCCGGGCCGAGGACGGCCACGCTCGTGCCGTAGTACGCGATGCCGCGCACGAAGTTGGCCGTGCCGTCCAGCGGGTCCACGCTCCACTGGTAGCCGCTCGGGCGGGTCGGCACCGTGCGGCCGTGCTCCTCGCCCGTGATGGCGTCCTGGGGACGGGCCTCTGTGATGACGCGGCGGACGGCGTCCTCCGCGCGCCGGTCGAACTCCGTGACCGGGTCCGAGGCGGAGGACTTGGTGCTGCCGCCGAGCGCGCCCAGGCTGAGGGGCCCGGCGGGACGCTCGGCGAGCACCGCGGCTCCGGCCTGGGCGGCGCGGCGGGCCACGCGGAGGAGCTCGGCCGCCGTCGGCGGGGCCTGCGGCGGGGCGACCGCCTCGGATCCGCCTCGGGTCTCGGCCCGGCCCGCGGGACGGCTTTCAGGACGGTTCCGCGCCTGGCTCTGCTTCTCTGTCATTCTGCCTTCCCTCCGTCCGCGCTCTCGCTCGTCTGCTTGTCCGCGCCGGCCCCGGCGTCGTCGGCCTCCTCAGGCCCCTCGCGGAGGAGGCGCTCGAAGCCGTCCTCGTCGAGGACAGTCACGCCGAGGTCCCTCGCCTTGTCCAGCTTGGAGCCAGCCGAGGCCCCTGCCACGAGGTAGTGCGTCTTCTTGGAGACCGAGCCGGAGGCCTTGCCGCCCCGGGAGACGATGGCCTCCTTGGCCGAGTCCCGGGAGAACCTCTCGAGCGTGCCCGTGACCACGACGGTCAGGCCCTCGAGCGTCTTGACGAGCTCGGGGTCCTGCTCGTCCTCCATCCGAACGCCGGCGGCGGCCCACCGGTCCACGATCTCGGCGTGCCAGTCCTCCTCGAACCACTCGACGACGGCGTTGGCGATCGTGGGGCCGACGCCGTCCACCTCGGCGAGGCGCTCGAAGCCTGCCTCCCGGATGGCCCTCATGCTGCCGAACTCGGTGGCGAGAGCCCGGGCGGCGGTGGGGCCCACATGGCGGATCGAGAGGGCCACGAGCACACGCCAGAGCGGCTGCGCCTTGGCCTTCTCGAGCTCCGCGATGAGCTCCAGGGCGTGCTCCTGCGGCTCGTCCGGTGCGGAGGCCTTGAAGAAGTACGGGACGGCGACCTTCTCCCCCGTCTTCTCGTACCGCTTCTCCTCTTTGAGGTAGACGCGCTCGTCTCGCAGCACCATGAGGGGCTTGAGGTCCTCGAGGGTGAGCTCGAACAGCTGCGCCTCGCTCGTCAGCCCGCCGCCCTCCGGCTCCGCGGGCGTGACGAGGGCGGCCGCCGCCTCCGAGCCGAGGGACTCGATGTCCAGGCCGCCGCGGGAGCCCACGTGGATGACGCGGCGCACGAGCTGGGCCGGGCAGGACTTCGCGTTGGGGCACCGCAGGTCCACGTCCTCCTCCTTGGCCGGGCGCAGAGGGGTGCCGCAGGAGGGGCACTCGGCGGGCATGGTCCACTCGCGCTCGGTGCCGTCGCGCAGTGCCGGGACGCTCGTCACGATCTCCGGGATGACGTCCCCGGCCTTGCGGAGGATGACCGTGTCTCCGATGAGGAGGTTCTTGGCCTTGACCACGTCCTGGTTGTGGAGGGTGGCCATCTCCACCGTGGAGCCCGCCACCTTGACCGGCTCCATGACCCCGTACGGGGTCACCCGGCCCGTGCGTCCCACCTGGACCCGGATGTCCAGGAGCTTCGTGTGGACCTCCTCGGGCGGGTACTTGTAGGCCACGGCCCACCGCGGGACGCGGCTCGTGTGGCCGAGGTGGCGCTGCTGGGCGTAGCTGTCCAGCTTGACCACGATGCCGTCGATCTCGTGCTCCAGGTCGTGGCGGTGGCTGCCGTTGCGCTCGATGTAGTCCAGGACGGCCTTGACCGAGTCGAGCACCTCGAAGTGGGGCGAGGTCGGCAGGCCCCACTCCTTGAGCAGGGCGTACGCGTCCGACTGGCTCGAGGCGAGCTCGCCCAGCGGGGTGCCGATGCCGTGGACGTACATGGACAGGCGCCGCTTGCGGGTCAGCTCCGCGTCCTTCTGGCGCAGCGATCCCGCCGCCGCGTTGCGGGGATTGGCGAGCGGGGCCTTGCCCTCCTCGAGCAGCCCGGCGTTGAGCTCCTCGAAGACGGCCGAGGGGATGAACACCTCGCCGCGGATCTCCACCTCCGCGGGCCAGCCCGAGCCCTGGAGGCGGGCCGGCACGTCCGCGATCGTCTTGACGTTGTGCGTCACATCCTCGCCGGTGACGCCGTCGCCCCGCGTCGCGGCGCGGACGAGCTCGCCGTCCCGGTAGAGGAGGTTCACGGCGAGGCCGTCGATCTTGAGCTCCGTCAGCCAGCGCGGGGAGGCCCCGTTGAGGCTCGCCTCGGCCCGCTCGAGCCAGGCGGTGAGCTCCTCCACGGAGAAGACGTCCTCGAGCGAGTACATCCGGTGCAGATGGGTCACAGGGGCGAACGCGCTCGAGACCTCGCCGCCGACCTCCTGGGTGGGCGAGTCGTTGGTCCGCAGGTGCGGGTACTCGGCCTCGAAGCGCTCGAGGTCCCGGTAGGCCGCGTCGAACGCCGCGTCCGAGACGAGCGGCGCGTCCTTGACGTAGTACGCGATCCGCTGCTCCCGGATGAACTGGGCCAGGGACTCGTACCGCTCCTGCCGCTGCTCGTCGTCGAGCGCCGCGAGCGCCTCGGTGGTGTAGTCGGAGGGACGGGGGATGGTCACGTTCTCGCTCTGATCGCTCACCCGTCCATTATCGCGCCTCCGCCGTCGCACCCCATCCCCCGCTTGACTGGGCCTGACCTGACAGCCGCCTGACAGCCGGCTCCACAACGCTCGCGGCCTGATCTCCTCACCCGATAGCGTCGAGAGCGGAAAGACAGAGAACGCTTCACATCCCCGATCCGCTGAGGAGACCGCCTCCATGTCCACGCAGTCCCAGAACCCCCTTTCCCGGCTCGCCTCCGAGCGGCTCGGCGAGCTGCTCAAGTCCGGCTACCTCTTCGCCTCGAAGATGCGCCGCCGGGCCGGCGTCTCCTCCGAGGCGGAGACCCCGGTGGACTTCCCGCTCCTCGGCCGCCGCACCGTGCTCCTGCGCGGCAAGGAGGGCGTCGAGGCCTTCTACGACCCCGAGCTCGTCGAGCGCTCCGGCGCCATGCCCGAGTTCGTGAGCGGCCCGCTCTTCGGCAAGGGCGCCGTCCACGGCCTGGACGGCACCGCGCACTCGGTCCGCAAGCAGACGATGGCAGACCTCGCCTATGAGGACGAGGAGGTGGCCCGCTTCATCCCCCTCATCCGGGAGGAGATGCAGGACCTCCTCGCCGAGTGGCGCGAGGGCCGGGGCGGCAACGTCTACGACGACACGGCGAAGGCGTTCGGCCTCGCCGCATTCCGCTGGGCCGGCATCCCCGCCGAGCGCGCCGAGATGGTGCGCCGCGCGGAGCAGATGAGCCGCCTGCTCGACACCTTCGGCCGATTCCCCACGAACCCCGTCGCCTGGTTCGAGCGCCGCCAGCTCGACTCGTGGGCCGCAGGGCTCATCGAAGGCGCCCGCGACGGCTCCCTCGCAGCCCCCGAGGGCAGCACGCTCGCCCGCGTCGCGGAGATGAAGGACGAGCACGGCCAGCTCCTCGACGCCCGCACGGCCGGCATCGAGCTCCAGAACCTGACCCGGCCAACGGTCGCGGTCTCCCGCTTCGCGGCCTTCGCCGCCGTCGCGCTCGCCGAGCACCCCGAGTGGCGGGAGCGGATCCGCGCCGCCGCGGCCGAGAAGGGCGTCCTCACGGAGGTGCCGGAGGCCGTCGCGTTCGCCCAGGAGGTGCGCCGCGTCTACCCGTTCGTGCCGATGCTCCCGGGCCTCGCCCGGAAGGACGCCACGGTCCAAGGCTGCCCGGTGCGCAAGGGCGACCGCCTCCTCATCGACATCCTCGGCACCAACACGGGCGCGGCCGGCTGGGAGGACGCGGACTCCTTCAACCCGGAGCGCTTCATGGGCGTGGAGAACGCGGAGGACATCGCGGACTTCATCCCCCAGGGCGGCGCGGGCGTCCGGACGGGTCACCGCTGCCCCGGCGAGAAGATCGCCGTCAGCGCGCTGTCCACCGCCGTCGCGGCGCTGAGCGACGAGGGAGTCTCGATCTCGGCCAGCCCCGAGGACCGCACGTTCTCCTGGACCACCATCCTGACGCGCCCGTCCACGGGCGTGCGGATCGGCGGCCGGGACGCGCAGGCTCCGCAGGGCCGCTGCCCTGTTGCGCACTGACGTGCGGACCGGTCCCCGCTGACGGGCCCGGGGGCGGGGCGCGGTCTAGTCGATGCTGAGGCCGCTGCCCCGCCCCCGCGCCACCGTCACGGGCTGGATCTCCCCGAAGCCGCGCACGGAGCGCATGGCCTGCGGCAGGAGCACGTAGCGGTCGTCGCCGGAGAGCACCGAGGCGGTGGGCGCGTCCGTGAGGACGGTCCCGGGCTCGGCGAGCGAGGTCAGCCGGGCCGCCAGGTTGACCGTGGGCCCGTAGATGTCCCCGAGCCGCGAGAGGATGCGGCCCCACACGAGGGAGACGCGGGCGGGCGGGAGCTTGTCGTCGTCGTTGATCGCCTGCGCGAGCGCCAGCGCGATCTCCACGCCCTCCTCCGGGGTCCCGGCGATGAAGAGGACCTCGTCGCCGATCGTCTTGACGAGCCGGCCTCCTCCCACGGAGATGATCTCGGAGCAGGTCCGATCGAACCGGTGCACCAGCTGGGCCAGCGTGCGGTCCGACATCTGCCGGGACATCGCCGTGTAGGAGACGAGGTCGCAGAAGCCCACGGCCCGGGCGAGCGGCAGGGCCCTGTCGGCGCCGGCGCCCGTGCCGTGCCCCTTCGTGTCCGGGCCCGAGTCGGACCGGACGGCGAGCCGGTCCACGGCCGCGTTGAGGTTGCGGCGCCACGCGTAGACGATCGAGCTCTCCAGCGTCTCGATGAGGCTCGGCATCTCGTGGACGAGCCGGCGCCGGGCCTCCTCGTCGGAGAGGCCCTGGTGGGCGATCATCTCCTCGATGAGCGCCTCGACCTGCCAGACGACCATGCGGTCCGTCATCTGCCCGATCGAGCGGGTGATGGAGATCGCGGCGTCCTCGGTCAGGTTCCGGTCCCTCACGAGCGAGACGAGCGTGTCCAGCGCGGTCCGGTCCTGCGGGGTGAACGCGACGTCGTCGTCCGCCGTGTCCGGGAAGCCGAGCGCCCGCCAGAGCTTCCGCGCGGAGAGGAGGGAGACCCCCGCGCCGTTGGCCACCTCGCGCCGGCGCAGCGTGCGCTCAGAGCCGAGGAGGATGTTCTGGAGGCGCTCGACGGCCTCGTCCGTGGCCGCCTGGTCCGCGGGGCGGCTCGCGCCGATCGCGCGGCCGGCCAGCTCGCCGGAGCGGCGGTCGGGGAAGCTGCTCGGGTAGTCGGAGATGGGCGCGCCGGGCCGGATGATCGGCATCGAGAGCGTCAGCGGGCGCGGCTCCTCTTCGGCCGGCTCCTCTCCGTTCGGCTCGGGTTCTTCGCGGGGGACGACGACGGAGCTCATGCGTATCCTCTCTCGGCGCCGGCGGGGACGGGGCCGGGCTGCATGGGGTGGTGCCAGTGGCGCTGCTGCGCCTTCGAGATCGCGTCCACGATCTCCGCGCGGAAGACGGGCGCGTTGGGGACGTCTCTCAGGGTGAACTGGGTTCCCTGCGCCACGGAGAAGCGGAGGGAGGCGGTGCGGGTCATCCGCTGCGTCCAGGCCTGGCGGATGTCCACGCGGTAGACGGCGGGCAGCGGCACGCTGTCCTCGATCCGGCCGCCGACGCCGCGGCGGAGGATGAGCCGCTCGCTCGTGAGGACGTACCAGGTGAAGAGCCAGTGGCGGATCCTCCGCAGGCTGAGCGCGTTGAGCACCCAGAGGGCCAGGGCCGCGCCGATGCATCCGAGGACGAGGTCCGGCAGCGAGCCGGCCGCGGCGAACCGCGTCCCGGTCCAGAGCACGCGCGCCGCGGAGAGGGCCGCGCCGAGCACCAGCACGCCGAGCACGAGCCGGACGAAGGGCCACACGAGCGACTGTCCGCTCGGACGCTCCGCCAGGATGACGTGCTCCCCCTCGCCGAGATGGATCCTCACGCGCCCGCCTCCTGGCGGTCCGCCTCCCGGCCGGGCTGCGGGGTGCGCGGCGCCTCCGCGTCCCGGAGGTGCCACACGTCCCCGGCGTGGACGGTCTCCGTCACGCCGTCCTCGCGCACCACGATGAGGCCGCCGTCCGGGGCGAGGCCGGTGGCGGTCCCGACGACGTCCTGCGCGGGGTCCTCGGCCACGCGCTCCACGCGGACCCGGGCGCCGACGGTGGACATGAGGGAGGCGATGGAGGCGAGGTCCCGGTCCACGAGCACCGTGCGGCTCCGGCGCAGGATCGCGGCCACGAGCGCGGCCGCGAGCCGGTTCGGGTCCACGGACTCGGCCCCCTCCAGCGCGAGCGAGGTGGCGCGGTCCACGGGCAGCTCGCCCCGCAACTGGGCCACGTTGAGGCCCACGCCCGCGACGATCCCGAGCCCTCCCCGGTGCGGGGTGAGCTGGCACAGGATCCCCGCGAGCTTGCGTCCGCCGACGAGGACGTCGTTGGGCCACTTGAGCTCCGCCCGCACCCCCGTCTCCCGGCGCACCGTCTCGACCGCGGCGGCGCCGACGGCGAGCGGCAGGAGGCCGAGGGCGTCCGTGGCCGTCTCGAAGGCCGAGGAGCGGCGCGTGCTCGAGGCGTCCGGGCTCCGCAGAGCGTGGGGGTCCCCGTCCGCGTGGAGGTGCTCGGGGCTGAGGAAGACGGACAGCAGAAGGGAGGAGTCCCGCGGAGCCGCCCACGAGCGCTCGAGCCGTCCGCGCGCCTCGGTCTGGTGGCGGGCCGCGATGACGCACGGCCTCGTGACGGCGCCGCTGTGGACGGCCTGGACCAGGTCCCCGTTCGTGGACCCGGTCTCCTCGAGCACCCGGACGTCGAGCGAGGCCTCGCCGAGCTCAGCGAGGGCGGCGGCGAGCGCGTCCTGGGCGAGAACGGGAGGGGAAGCGGGCATGGATCACATCCTAGCGAGGGGGTCTCAGAGCATCCTGGGCGGCCGGCTCCGCGAGGGGGGCGCCCCGGACGGGCCTCCCCGGCCGGGGCCTCAGCGCCTCAGTCGAGGAAGAAGTCCTTGGCGAGAGGCCCCTCGCCGTGCGCGTACCGGGAGAAGTCCGTGACGCCGACGGCGGCGAGCACCTCCTCGTCGATGAGGAACCGGCCCGTCACAGCCCGCGAGTCCTGGGTGAGGACCGCATGGGCCGCGTCCGCGACGATCTCCGGGGTCCGGCTCACCGCGGCCAGCTCCTCTACCCCGATGACGTTCCGGACGGCGGCGGTGTCGATCGTCGTCGCCGGCCAGAGGGAGTTGACCGCGATCCCCTGCTCGGCGAGCTCGGCCGCGAGGCCGAGCGTCGTCATCGACATGCCGTACTTGGCCATCGTGTAGGCGAGGTTGGAGGCGAACCACCGCGGGTCCAGGTTGAGCGGCGGCGAGAGGGTGAGGATGTGCGGGTTCTCCGCGGCCGCGAGCGCCTCGATGCTGAGGCGGCTCAGCAGGAACGTGCCGCGGGCGTTGATGTCCTGCATGAGGTCGTACTTCTTCATGGGGATCGTCGCGGACCCCGTGAGGTCGATCGCCGAGGCGTTGTTGACGACGAGGCCGATGCCGCCGAACTCCGCCGCGGTCTGCTCCACGGCGCGGGCCACCTGATCGTCGTCGCGCACATCCCCGACGATCGCGAGGCCGCGGCCTCCGGCGGCCTCGATCCGCTCCACCGCGGTGTGGACTGTGCCCTCGAGGGCAGGGTGCGGCGTGTCGGTCTTCGCGAGGATCGCCACGTTGGCGCCGTCGCGCGCGGCCCGCTCGGCGATGGCGAGGCCGATCCCCCGCGAGCCGCCGGACATGAGGACGGTGCGGCCCTCGAGCGTCCTCGTGCTCGGGGAGACGCCGGGGGCGGGCGTGGCCTGCTGCGGGTCGTGGAACGTCATCTGGCTGTGATCCATGTCATTCACCTTACGGGAGCGCTCTACCGCCCGGTAAGGCAGACGCCCGGCCGGAGGTCCCCCGTCCCGGGCGGGGCCTCGGGCTAGCATGAGAGACATGACTGCCGAGGGACAGGGGACGACGCCGTCGTCCGAGGAATTCGATCTGACCACCACCGCCGGGAAGATCGCCCAGTTCAGGGCGCGGCGCGAGGAGGCGATGGCGCCGGCCGGCCAGGCCGCCCTGGACAAGCAGATCGCGCGCGGCAAGGGCACGGCCCGCTCCCGCATCGAGGCGCTGCTGGACGAGGGCTCGTTCGTGGAGTTCGACCAGCTCGCCGTCCACCGCTCCACGTCCTTCGGCATGGAGAAGAAGAAGCTCCTCACGGACGGCGTGGTCTCCGGCTACGGCACCGTGGACGGCCGCCAGGTGGCCGTGTACTCCCAGGACTTCACGGTCTTCGGCGGCTCCCTCAGCCAGGTGAACGGGGAGAAGATCGTCAAGGTGCAGGAGTTCGCCATGCGGACCGGCTGCCCCGTCATCGGCATCAACGACGGCGGAGGCGCCCGCATCCAGGAGGGCGTCGCCTCGCTCGCGATGTTCGCGGACATCTTCCGCAACAACGTCCACGCCTCCGGAGTGGTCCCACAGATCTCCCTCATCATGGGCCCGTGCGCGGGCGGCGCGGCCTACTCCCCCGCCCTGACGGACTACGTGGTCATGGTGGACCAGTCCTCCCACATGTTCATCACCGGGCCGGACGTCATCAAGACGGTCACCGGCGAGGAGGTGGACATGGAGACGCTCGGCGGCGCGCGCGCCCACAACGAGAAGACGGGCACCGCCACCTACCTCGCGAGCAACGAGGAGGACGCGTTCGAGTTCGTCCGCGAGCTCCTCGACTTCCTGCCGAGCAACAACCTCACGGAGACGCCGAGCGTGCCGCACGGCCAGGAGGACGCCGAGACGGAGGAGGACCTCGCCCTCGACACGCTCGTCCCGGACTCGGCCAACCAGCCGTACGACATGCACACCGTCATCGAGTCGATCGTGGACGACGGCCACTTCCTCGAGATGCAGGCGCTCTACGCACCGAACGTCGTCATCGGCTACGGCCGCGTGGAGGGCCGCAGCGTGGGCATCGTGGCCAACCAGCCCATGCAGTTCGCCGGCACACTGGACATCGCCGCCTCGGAGAAGGCCGCGCGCTTCGTCCGGAACTGCGACGCGTTCAACATCCCGATCATCACGCTCGTGGACGTCCCGGGCTTCCTGCCGGGCACGGACCAGGAGTTCCAGGGCATCATCCGCCGCGGCGCCAAGCTGCTCTACGCCTACGCCGAGGCCACGGTCCCCAAGATCACGCTCATCACGCGCAAGGCCTACGGCGGCGCGTACATCGTCATGGGCTCCAAGAAGCTCGGCGCGGACATCAACCTCGCCTGGCCCACGGCCCAGATCGGCGTCATGGGCGCGCAGGGCGCCGTCAACATCCTCTACCGCCGCGAGCTCGCGGGCATCGCGGAGAACGGCGGCGACGTCGAGGCGCGCCGCACCGAGCTCATCGAGGACTACGAGGCCCACCTGCTCAACCCCTACCAGGCGGCCGAGCTCGGCTACATCGACACTGTCATCGCCCCGAGCGAGACCCGGCTGCAGATCATCAAGGGCCTGCGCGCCGTCCGCGACAAGCACGAGCGCCTGCCCGCCAAGAAGCACGGCAACATCCCGCTGTAAGGACTGACCCATGAGCACCGAACTGGAGAACGAGGCCGCCGAGCCGCGGCTGACCGTGGTCCGCGGCGAGCTGACGGACGAGGAGCTGGCCGCGCTGACCGTCGTCGTCGCCGCCACGAACTCCTACGCGCCCGCGCCGAAGCCCAAGAAGAAGGCGCCCGGCCCGCGCTCGCAGGCCCGCGCGTTCGTGCGGCGAGCGCTCCTCGCGCTGCCGAACATGCCGGGCCCCGGCTCCTGGAAGCGCAAGCGCTGACCCCGTCCCGGCCGAACCGGGCTACAGTCGGGGCATGAGCTCCACGACGCCAGAGACGCCCCGCCGCACGCCCACCGAGATCGACCAGGCCGCCGAGGACTACGCCGCCGAGGCCATCGCACTCGACCCGACTCTCGCCACGATGCTCGGCGTCCCGGGCCGCGAGACGGAATTCCCCGACTACTCGCCCGCGGGCATCGAGGAGGGCGCCGCTCTGGCCCGCCGCACGCTCGCGCGACTGGCGGCCCTCACGCCTCAGGACGAGACCGACGCCGTCACGCTCGACGCGATGCGGGAGCGCCTCGGCCTCGCCCTCGAATGTGTGGAAGCCCTGGACGAGCACGCGATGCTCAACAACATCGCCTCCCCCGCCCAGGACATCCGGGCGGTGTTCGACCTCATGCCGCAGGAGAGCCGGGAGGACTTCGAGCGGATCGCCGGGCGCATGGAGAACGTCTCGGGCGCCGTGGCCGGGTACATCGAGTCCCTGCGGTGTGCGGCCGAGCGAGGCGTCGTCGCGGCGCGCAGGCAGGTGGAGACGGTCATCGAGCAGTGCTCGGCCTACGGCGCGGCGGACGGGTTCTTCACCCAGCTGGCCGCCGCCGGGGAGGAACGCCACCCCGCCCTCGCCAAGCGGCTCAACGAGGCCGCGGCGCAGGCCAACGTCGCCTATTCCAAGCTGGCCGGGTTCCTCCGGTCCGAGCTGTGGGATGAGGCGCCGGAGAAGGACGCCGTCGGCCGCGAGCGCTACGCGCGGGCGAGCCGCAGCTTCCTCGGCGAGGCCGTGGACCTCGAGGAGACCTACGCATGGGGTCTGGAGGAGCTCGCCTCGATCGTCGCCGAGCAGGAGGCCCTCGCGGAGCGGATCCGTCCCGGCGCGAGCGTCGCCGAGGCCAAGCGCGTGCTCAACGAGGACCCGGCCCGGCAGCTCCACGGCACGGACGCCCTCCGCGAATGGATGCAGGGGATCTCGGACCGAGCTGTCGAGGAGCTCGGCCGCGAGCAGTTCGACATCCCGGAGCCGCTCCGCACGCTGGAGTGCCGGATCGCCCCCACGCAGGACGGCGGCATCTACTACACGGGTCCGAGCTCCGACTTCTCGCGGCCGGGCCGCATGTGGTGGTCCGTCCCGCCGGGCGAGGAGTCGTTCACCACGTGGAGCACGACCTCGACCGTCTACCACGAGGGCGTCCCCGGCCATCACCTCCAGGTGGGGACGGCGACCTTCCTCAAGGACGCCCTCAACGCCTGGCGCCGCGACCTCTGCTGGACGTCTGGCCACGGCGAGGGCTGGGCTCTGTACGCCGAGCGGCTCATGCAGGAGCTCGGCTTCCTCTCGGACCCGGGAGACGCGATGGGCATGCTGGACGCGCAGCGGATGCGCGCGGCCCGCGTGGTCTTCGACATCGGCGTGCACCTCGAGCTGGAGATGCCCGCCGAGTGGCAGAAGCGCACCGGCGAGACCCGCTGGACCCCGGACGCCGGCAAGGCGTTCCTCGACGAGCACCTGGACCTCTCCGAGGGGCAGCGCAGCTTCGAGTACCTCCGCTACCTCGGCTGGCCCGGCCAGGCGCCGAGCTACAAGGTGGGCCAGCGCATCTGGGAGCAGCTCCGGGACGAGGCGGCCTCCCGCTCCGAGGAGCCGCTCGACGTCAAGGCGTGGCATGCACGGGCACTCGGCCTCGGCTCGCTCCCCCTCTCGACGCTCGTCAAGGCGATGCGGGGAGAGCTGACCGCATGAGCGCCGCTCCCCTGCTCGTCCTCGCCTCCCAGTCCCCCGGCCGGGCGGGCGTCCTGCGCGCCGCCGGCATCGGGTTCGAGCAGCTCGTCTCGCACACGGACGAGGAGGCGCTCACCGCCGCCAGCGCGGACGCCTCCCCGGCGGAGCTCGTCCTCCTGCTCGCTCGCGCCAAGGCTGAGGCCGTCGCACAGCGACCCGAGGCCCGCGGGCGGCTCGTCGTCGGCTGCGACTCCCTCTTCGAGCTCGACGGCGAGGTCCAGGGCAAGCCCTACACCGCCGAGCGGGCCGCCGAGCGCCTCCGGGCCCAGTCCGGCCGCACGGGCGTCCTCCACACCGGCCAGTGGCTCGTGGACACGCGGGGCGAGGCCCCGGCCTCCGGCACAGCGAACGACGACGACGGCCGCGACCGCACCGGCTCGCATCCGGCCTCCGGCCGCACCGTGTCCACGGCGATCACGTTCGCGGAGCTCGCCGAGGACGAGATCCGGGCCTACACCGCCACGGGCGAGCCCCTGCACTGCGCCGGCTCGTTCACGATCGACGGGCGGGGTGCGGCCTTCATCGCGAAGGTGGACGGGGACCCGTCGGCCGTCGTCGGCATCTCGGTCGCCGCGCTGAGGGAGCAGCTCGCCGAGCTGGGCGTCCGCATGGCGGACGTCTGGGCTCCCGCAGACTGAGCGCCGGCGTTCGGAGCGCCCGGCTGTGAGGGCGCCTTTTTGTAGGGTTCCCACAACGGAGCGGGTCTCACCTGACACCCCGCCCCGGTGCAGCTGTGGACTTCCTCCGAATGCGCGTAAGCTCTTACCGAAGCAGCCCCTCGGCGCCCATCCCCACGCGTGCGCCTGAGCGGGCAGGACAGACACACTGGTTTGGAGTCGGATTGAACGAGTTCACGAAAGTCCTGATCGCGAACCGCGGCGAGATCGCGGTGCGCATCGCGCGCGCGGCGAGGGACGAGGGCCTCAGGACGGTCGCCGTCTACGCGGATTCGGATCAGAACGCGCAGCACGTCAAGCTCGCCGACGAGGCCTACGCGCTCAAGGGAGAGACCGCGGGCCAGACCTACCTCGACCAGGACAAGATCCTCGAGATCGCGCGCAAGTCCGGGGCGGACGCCGTCCACCCGGGCTACGGCTTCCTCGCGGAGAACGCGGACTTCGCCGGCCGCGTCATCGACGCCGGCCTCACGTGGATCGGCCCCTCCCCGCGCGCCATCTCCTCCCTGGGAGACAAGGTCCAGGCCCGCCACATCGCGGAGAAGGTCGGCGCCCCGCTCGTGCCGGGCACGGCGGACCCGGTCTCGAGCAGCGACGAGGTCCTGGCGTTCGCCGACGAGTTCGGACTCCCCGTGGCCATCAAGGCCGCGTTCGGCGGAGGCGGCCGCGGCATCAAGGTCGCCCGCACCCGCGAGGAGATCCCGGAGCTCTACGACTCGGCGGTGCGCGAGGCCACGGCCGCGTTCGGCCGCGGCGAGTGCTTCATCGAGCGCTTCCTCGACGCCCCCCGCCACGTCGAGACGCAGTGCCTCGCGGACGCGCACGGCGACGTCGTCGTCGTCTCCACGCGCGACTGCTCCCTGCAGCGCCGCAACCAGAAGCTCGTCGAGGAGGCGCCCGCGCCGTTCCTCAGCCGCGAGCAGGAGGAGCGCCTCTACGAGTCCTCGAAGGCCATCCTCAAGGAGGCCGGCTACACGGGCGCCGGCACGTGCGAGTTCCTCGTGGGCACGGACGGCACCATCAGCTTCCTCGAGGTCAACACCCGCCTCCAGGTGGAGCACTGCGTCTCCGAAGAGGTCACGGGGATCGACCTCGTCCGCGAGCAGTTCCGGCTCGCCCGCGGCGAGGCCCTCGGCTACACCGACCCGGAGATCCGCGGCCACTCGTTCGAGTTCCGCATCAACGGCGAGGACTCCGGCCGCGGCTTCCTCCCCTCCCCGGGCAAGATCACGGCCCTCACGTGGCCGGGCGGACCGGGCGTGCGGATCGACTCCGGCGTCGTGGCGGGAGACTCGATCTCCGGCAGCTTCGACTCGATGCTCGCCAAGCTCATCGTGACCGGCTCCACCCGCGAGCAGGCGCTCGAGCGCTCGCGCCGGGCGCTCTCGGAGCTCGTCGTGGAGGGCATCCCCACGGTGGCGGACTTCCACCGCGCCGTGCTGGAGGACCCGGCGTTCGCCCCGGCGGACGGATCGCCCTTCACGGTGCACACGCGCTGGATCGAGACCGAGCAGACCACCGAGTTCGAGCCGTTCAACGCGGTCGAGGACCCGGATCAGCAGGACGAGAAGACCTCCGTCACCGTCGAGGTCAACGGCAAGCGCGTGGAGATCGTCCTCCCCGCCGGTCTCAGCGCGGGCGCCGCGGCGGCTCCCGCTCCTTCCCAGGGCCGCGCGGGCCGCGGCAAGCCGACCCGTCGGGGCCGCGGCGGCGCCGCACCGGCGGCCTCCGGCGACGACCTCACCGCGCCGATGCAGGGCACCATCATCAAGGTGGCCGCCGAAGACGGGGCCAAGGTCGCCAAGGGTGACCTCGTCGTCGTCCTCGAGGCCATGAAGATGGAGCAGCCGATCGCCGCCCACAAGGACGGCGTGATCGAGGGCCTCGCCGTCGAGGTGGGCCAGACGGTCACGGCGGGCACGGTGCTCGCGGCGATCAAGGACGCCTGACTCCCGGCTCTCTGAGCCGCCCGGACGCGCGGGGCGGGATCCGATTCACCTCGGATCCCGCCCCGCGCGCGTTCCGGCGCCCGGCGTCAGTCGTCCTCGCGGAGGTCCTTGCCGCGGGTCTCCGGGATGCGGAGCACGACGACGGCGGAGACGAGCAGCAGCACCACGGCATACCCGTTGAACGCGTCCCCGCCGTGAGCCCCGAACCACTGCTTCATGCCCGCCTGAAGATAGGCGGCCGTCCCTCCGAAGAGCGCCACGCAGAGGGCGTACGGGATCGCGACGCCGAGGGTGCGGCTCTTCGTGGGGAGCAGCTCGGCGTAGACCGCCGGGGAGATCGCCGCGAAGGCCGAGACGAAGAGCAGCGCCAGCGCCATCGCGAGCCCCAGGCTGAGCGCTGTGCCCCGGATCATCGCCGTCGCGGGGAAGAAGACGAGCGCGGTGCCGAGCGCTCCGATGAGGAGAACGGGACGGCGGCCGATCCGGTCGCTCAGCCGGCCCCACAGCGGCAGGACCGCCACCATGAAGAGGTTGGCCGCGACCCCGGCCCACAGGGCCCCCTTCTCGTCCACGCCGAGGACGTTGATGGCGTAGGCGGGAGCCGAGACGCTCCACACGTAGTAGGCCACGGTGAGGCCCACCGTCAGGCCGATGACCGTCAGGCCCGAGCGCCAGTTCTCGCGCACGGTCTGCCAGGTCGAGGGGGCGTCCACGCCCTCCTCCTTCACGTCCTCGAAGAGCTCGGACTCGTCCATCCGGCTGCGCAGCAGGAGCGTGACGAGGCCGAGGACGCCGCCGAGGAGGAAGGGGATGCGCCATCCCCACTGCGCCATCTGCTCGTGGGAGAGGAGGCTCGCGAGCACGGCCCCCACGAGCGATCCGCCGACGATCCCGAGCGTGCCCGAGACGTAGATGACGGAGGCGTAGGCCCCTCGCTCCTCGCGGGGAGAGATCTCGGCGAGGTAGGTCTGCGCGGTGGGAAGCTCGCCGCCGTGCGCGAGCCCCTGGCAGATCCGGCCGACGACGAGCAGCAGGGAGGCCCAGGCGCCGATCACGCTGTAGTCCGGGATCACGCCGATGAGGAGGGAGCCCGCGGCGGAGAGGAGGACCGAGGCCAGCATGGCCCGCTTGCGCCCGATCCGGTCTCCCGCCAGGCCGAACAGCCAGCCTCCCACCGGCCGGGCGACGAACCCCACGGCGAAGATCGCGAGCGTCTGGAGGAACGCGGAGGCCGGATCGGCCTTGGAGAAGAGCGCCCCCGCGAGGAAGGACGCGAAAGTGGCATAGAGGGCCCAGTCGAACCACTCGGCCGCGTTGCCCGCGCCGGCGGCCACGAGCGTGCGGCCCTCGGGGCGCGGAGCACGCTCCGGCGAGCGCAGCGGACGTCCGCCTTCTGAAACGGGTGCGTGCTCCATCAGGCCTCCTCTCCCCGGGCGAGCTGCCCCAGCCGCCCGAGCGCGAAGCACGCGTGGGCTGCGGCGCCGTCGGCGAGGACGTCGTCGTCGAACACCGCGAACGGCGAGTGGTTGAACGCGTCGGGGCGCTGGACCGTTTCCGGATCGGCCGCCGCGGACAGGAACATGTACGTGCCCGGGACCTCCGCGAGCACGCGGGAGAAGTCCTCGGAGGCGGAGATGGGCCGGGGAAGCTCCTCGAGACGTCCGGCGTCCCCGGCCTGGGCGAACATCTCCTCGACGAGCCGGGCGGCGTTCGCGTCCTCCGCGGGGTCCGTGACCGTGACCGGGTACTCGCGCTCGAACTCGACCTCGGCCTCCAGCCCGTGCGCCTGGGCCACACCCCGGACGTACGCCGGGAGGGCGCGCTCGAGGACGGCGACGCTGTCCTCCGAGAAGGCCCGGACCGTCGCCTCGAAGCGGGCCGACTCGGCGATGACGTTCTTGGCCCCGCCCGCCTCGACCACGCCGACGCTGAGGACGGCCGGATCCAGGATGTCCACCGTGCGCGTCACCACGGACTGGAGGCCCGTGATGATCTCGCCGAGGGCGGGCACAGGATCCTTTGCGAGGTGCGGCGAGGATCCGTGGCCGCCCCGGCCGAGGAGGGTGGCCCTCAGGGCGCTGCTTCCGCCCATGAGCACTCCCCCGCGGTGGCGGACGCGGCCCCGCGGCCCGGGCAGGCTCATGACGTGGAGGCCGAACGTCGCGTCGGGACGGCGGCCGCTGGCCTCGAGGACGCCTTCGCGGAGCATGTGGCCGGCGCCGTCGCATCCTTCCTCGCCCGGCTGGAACATGAAGACGACGTCGCCCTCGAGCTCGTCCCGCCGGGCGGCGAGCAGACGGGCGGCGCCGACGAGCATCGCCGTGTGGAGGTCGTGCCCGCAGGCGTGCATGGCCCCGGGCTCCTCGCTCGCGTACTCCGCGCCCGAGCGCTCCTCCACAGGCAGCGCGTCCATGTCCGCGCGGAGCAGGACGGTCGGGACGCCGTCGCCGTCGCGCTCCCGACGCCGGCCGCCTCGGAGCACCGCCGTGACCGAGGAGACCTCCCTGCCCCGGGAGACCTCGAGGCCCAGGCCCTCCAGGGCCCCGAGCACGGCCTCCTGGGTGCGGGGGAGGTCCAGGCCCACTTCGGGGTGGCGGTGCAGGTCCCGGCGGAAGCGGCGCAGGTCCTCCTGGAGCGAGCGGGCGTCGTCGAGCAGTGAGCTCGAGGCGCCGGGCTGTTCAGGCTGGACGGAAGACCGTGCGGACCGGTCGCCGCGCTGCGCGGATGGGTCAGACGACAGTGGGGGCTGCGGTGAGAACTCCATAGTGGCGATTCAACGCCCCCGCCCCGAGGGCCTGCAAGGCCCTGCTCGGGCCCGCACGGCCCCTGTGGCCCAGAACTGGTCCCAGGCAGCACCTGGGCGATCGTCAGGCCACGTTGTCCTCATACGCCACGTCGCGCGTGTCCCTGGAGAAGAACACCGCGATCAGCGTGATGACCGCCGAGAGCGCCAGGTACAGCCCCACGAGCACCACGCTCCCGTGCGCCTTCTGCCAGAGCCAGACCGCCACGAAGGACGCCGGCGCGGCGCCGATGACCGAGGCCAGGTTGTAGGCCACCGCCGAGCCCGTGTACCGGACGTTCGAGGGGAACAGCTCCGGCAGATACGCCGCCATCGGACCGAACGTGGTGCCCATGAGCGCGAAGCCGACGACGAGCAGGATCATCGCCCCCGGCCGCCCCATCGAGACCAGCGGCTGCCAGAGGGCGCCGAACACCGCGATCGCCGCGGACACTCCGATGACCAGGTTCCGCCGGCCCATCTTCTCCGCCCACGGCCCCGAGAGCACCGTGAAGACGCCGAAGAACACGACGCCGATGATGAGCATCCACAGGAACTCCGTCCGCGGGATGCCCATGCCCGGGACGAACGTGGCCGCGTCGAAGGCCTTGCCCGTCTTCGCCGCCGCCGCGGCCGCGGCCTCCTTCGTGGCCGGCGTGGTGCCGAACGTCAGCGTGAACGAGGTCATGAGGTAGAAGAGCACGTACGTGGCCAGCATCGCGAGCGTGCCGAAGACCATGCGCCCCGTGTGGTTGCGGAACATCGCGGTCATGGGCAGCTTCTCGACGGCGTTCTGCTCCACCACCTTCCGGAACGAGGCGGACTCGATGAGCTTGAGCCTCACGTAGAGCCCGACGGCGACGAGCACAGCCGAGAGCAGGAACGGCACGCGCCAGCCCCACGCCATGAACTGCTCCGGGCTGAGCGCCGAGCTCATGGCGATGTAGAGCAGGTTGGCCAGGATGAAGCCGATCGGCGCGCCCAGCTGGGGGAACGTCCCGTAGACGGCACGCTTGCCCGCCGGGGCGTTCTCCGTGGCGAGGAGCGCGGCGCCGGACCACTCGCCGCCGAGCGCGATGCCCTGGAGGAAGCGCAGGATGACGAGCAGCAGCGGCGCGAGGACCGTGGTCACGCTGTTCGTGGCCGTGGGCAGGACGCCGATGAGGAACGTGGAGACGCCCATGACCAGCAGCGAGGCCACGAGCGTGACCTTGCGGCCGAGCCGGTCGCCGTAGTGGCCGAACAGGAAGGCGCCGATGGGCCGGGCCACGAACGCCACGCCGAAGACCGCGAACGAGGACAGGATCGCGTTGAGATCCGTGGCATGGGGGAAGAACAGCTTGGGGAACACCAGCACGGACGCGGTGGCGTAGATGTAGAAGTCGTAGAACTCGATCGTGGTGCCGATGAGGCTCGCGAAGATGACCCGCCCCCTCGAGTTGCGGGGCGTCACGTCCTCCACGCCGACTTCCACGCCGTCGTTGCCCTCCACTCGGGCCGCGCCGCTTGCCCGGTCCCCTGCGCCGTCAGCACGAGCTCCGCTGCCTCGACGGCCATCCGTGCCGTCCACTCGGGCCTCCGGCTCCGTGCTCCGGTCCGCACTCTCCACGCGGGCCTCCGTCTCCGTGCTCCGGTCCGCGCTCTCCACGCGGGCCTCCGTCTCCGTGCCCTTCGCGCTGTTCACACCTGATCGGTCCGCTGTGTCCATGAGGCGCCTTTCTTCTCCGCCCCGCCACTGTCTGACCGGGCCAGTGTCAATGGATCAACCTTGCCATTGCTCACATGCTGGATCGCCTGAAGTCCGCAATCTGGACGCCCACCGGTTCTGATCAGCCCGTTCAAGAGCCTCGGCCTCCCCTCTCTCCTCCTGCCTCCCTTCGCCCGCCCCTCCACGCAAGTGCACCCAGTGCCGCGAGCTCACGCCCCTCCCGCTAGACCTCCGGAGGCCGCTTGCACACTCTCAACGACGCCGCCACCCCGAACTCACAAGCCGCAGTCACACCCAACATCGTCAACACACCCGAAATCGCCACCACACCCTGTTAATGACGAATACACCCGTAAACGACGCCGATTCTGAGCGAAAACAGGTGTGAATGGAGAGGGTGAGCGGAAGCGGGTGTGAACCGAGCGATGTGAGCGAAAACGGGTGCGGACTACTCGAGGCGCGCAGCTGGACAGGGTGCGGCGGAGCCAACAAGGTCGGGTGCCCTCGTGCCAGAAGCGGTTCAGGCTGTGGTCTTCCTCAGAGGAAGCCCCGCTCCCTCGTTCTCTCCCACCTGCTCCCGCAGAGGTGTCGCTCCAGCGCCTTCTACACCCGAAATCGCCACCACACCCGGTTAACGACGAATACACCCGTAAACGACGCCGATTCTGAGCAAAAACGGGTGTGAATGGAGAGGGCGAGCGGAAACGGGTGTGAACCGGGGGGGGGGGGGGAGCGGAAACGGGTGTGAACGACCAAAGGGTGCACAGAAGTGGGTGCGAAGCGCCGGCGCTGGGCGCCGCTCCGCCGCCCCTGCGCCCCGCCGGCCCCGGAGCCCGCCCCGCCCCGGCCCTCCTACGACTCCCGGTGGTGCAGCCGGCGCGCCGCCTCGCCGATGGACCCGCTCAGGGACGGGTAGACGGTGAGGGTGTTGGCCACGTCGTCCACGTGCAGCTTCAGGTTCACCGCGAGCGCCAACGAGTAGATGAGCTCCGAGGCGCGCGGCCCCACGACCACGCCGCCGATGACGGACCCCGAGTCCTTCCGGGCGATGATCTTCACGAACCCGGCCTTGACGTCCATCATCTTGGCGCGCGGGTTGGTCTTGAGAGGGAGGATCTGGATGTCGGCGTCGTCGCGCCCGTCCCGGACCTCGGCCTCGCTCACGCCCACCGAGGCGATCTCCGGCGCCGTGAAGATGTTCGAGGCGACGCGCTTCAGCTTGAGCGTCTGCACCGAGTCGCCGAGGAAGTGCGCCATCGCGATCCGCCCCTGCATCGCGGCCACGGACGCGAGCGGGAACACGCCGGTGCAGTCGCCGGCGGCGTAGATGCTCGGCACGGAGGTGCGGGAGACGGCGTCCACCTCGATGTGCCCGGACTCGGACCGGCGCACTCCGGCCTCCTCGAGCCCCAGGTTCTCCGTGTTCGGGATGGACCCCACGGCCAGGAGGCAGTGGCTCCCGTCGATCGTCTCGCCGGTGGACAGCGTGACGCGCACGCCCTCCTCGGTCCGCTCCACGGCGTTGGCGCGGCTCTTGGAGACCACGTTCATGCCGGCGTCCGCGAAGGCCTGCTCGAGCACCTCGGCCGCGTCCTGGTCCTCGCCGGGCAGCACGCGCTCGCGGCTGGAGACGAGCGTGACCTTCGCGCCGAGCCCGTTGTAGGCGGACGCGAACTCGGCGCCCGTCACGCCGGAGCCGATGACGATGAGGTGCTCCGGGATCTCCTTGAGGTTGTACACCTGAGTCCAGGTGAAGATGCGCTCCCCGTCCGGCTTGGCGGACTCGAGCTCGCGCGGGTGCGCACCCACGGCCAGGAGGATCGCGTCCGCCTCGAACCGCTCCTGCTCCTCGCCTTCTCCGACGACGACGGCCTGCGGCCCGTCGAGCCGCCCCTCGCCGTCGACGATCCGCACACCGGCCGCCTCGAGCCCGGCCCGGATGTCCTCGGACTGCTGGCGGGCGAGTCCGAGCAGGCGCTCGTGGACCATGCCGAGGTCGGCCGAGACGTGGTTCGCGCGGATGGCCGAGTGGCCCACGCGGACGCCGAGCTCGCGCGCGGCGTTGATGCGCGTCATGACATCGGCGGAGGCGATGAGGGTCTTGGAGGGGACCACGTCCGTGAGCACCGCAGAGCCGCCGAGCCCCTGGCGCTCGATGAGGGTGACGTCGGCGCCGAGGGAGCGGGCCACATGCGCGGCCTCGTATCCTCCGGGGCCGCCGCCCACGATGACGAGGGATCGGACGGTCTGGTGCTGCGGGGTGCTCACGGCGTCTCTTCTCCGATGGGGTGCGGGGTCTCGGTGGGGTGCGGGGCGACGGCGTCGTCGTCGTTCTCTGGCAGCGGGGCCGCCGTCTGGGGAGCCGACCCCTGCTCGGCGAGCACGGCGGCGATCTCCTCAGCCGTCTCCATGATGGCACTCGGTCCGTACTCAGGCCCAGCCGCGAGCATCCCGTCCGTGCCGAGGAGCACGAGCGCGGGGGTCCCACCGGGGGCGACGGAGCCGACGAAGACGTCGTGCGGATCGCGGTACACGGGGAAGGGCGAGTCCTTCCAATGCTCCGGCAGCGTGCTGTCCTCGAGCCCGAGGATGTAGACGATGAGCACGTCCGGCAGCAGCTCGCGCAGGCGGTCTTCCTCCTCGCGGAGGCTGAGGCACGGACCGCAGTACGGGGAGACGATGAGCGCCACGACCGGCCCGCTCTCGTAGAGGTGGCTCGTGAGCACGTCCGGCGTGTCCTCCGAGACGCCTTCAAGGAAGGCGAGAGGGTTCGGGCGGCGGACGTAGTCGGCCGGCTCGCCGTCGGCGGGCTCCGCCACGGCGGGCAGGCGGGTGAGCGGCTGACCGGCTGCGGCGTCAGCTCCCGCGGCCTCGGGAGCGCGGTGCTCTGCGGATCGGCGGGGACCCGCGCCCACGCTGGCGGCGAGGAACCAGACGCCTGCCGCGAGAACGGCGACGACGACGGCGGCGAGCGCCCCCTGCCCCGAGAGGATGTCCCGGTCCAGGCTGCCCGAGGCGAGGCGGCCCGCTGCGGCGGCGAGGGACAGCAGCACCAGGCAGACGTTGCGGGCGACCGTGTGCCACGACATCGGAGCGCCGTCCTCGGCGCCGAAGCAGCTGCAGGACTCCGAGGCTCCCCGGGCCACGGCCCGCCCCACGAGCACGGCGAACGCAGCGCAGAGGAGCGCGGAGACGAGGGCGGGGACGGCGCCGAACGGCGTCCAGACGAGGAGCAGCGCGGCGCCGAGGGCGATCTCGCACCACGGGAACGCACGGGCCAGGGGGCCGCGCCCCAGGGAGGCGGGCAGACCGAGGGCGGAGACGGCCGCGGCGACGGAGCCAGGCGAGCGGAGCTTCCCCGCACCGGAGGCCAGGAACACCCCGGCGAGGAAGAGCTGGGCCATTGCTGAGACGAACACAGGCAGCATTGGACGGATTCACCGATCTGACAGGCCGAGCGGGGGCTCGGCAAGAGGTACTACCCAGCCATTCTCCCAGGAAGCCGACTAGGCTGAGGTGCGTGCAGCATGATTCTCAACACCCCGGATTCGATGCGGCCCGTGAGGCGGCCGCCCACATCGCAGAGGCCACCGGCGTGGAGCGCCATGACATCGCGCTGACGCTCGGCTCGGGCTGGGGCGAGGCCGCGGAGCTCATCGGCGAGACCACCCACACCCTGCCCGCGGACGAGGTCCCGGGCTTCCACGCCCCCTCCGTCCCGGGACACGTGGGCACCATCCGGTCCGTGCTCACGCCCGCCGGCCACCGGGTCCTCGTGCTCGGCGCTCGGACGCACTACTACGAGGGCAAGGGCGTGCGCGCCGTCGTCCACGGAGTGCGCACCGCGGCAGCGGCCGGCGTCAAGACCATGATCCTCACCAACGGCTGCGGGTCCCTGCGCCCCGAGTGGGGGCCGGGGACGCCGGTCATCGTCTCGGACCACATCAACCTCACGGCAGCGTCCCCGCTGGAGGGCGCCACGTTCGTGGACCTCACGGACCTCTACTCCCCGCGGCTCGCGGAGCTCGCCCGCTCGGTGGACCCGCAGCTCCCGGACGGAACCTACGTCCAGCTGCCCGGGCCGCACTACGAGACCCCCGCGGAGATCCGCTTCCTCCGCACCGTCGGCGGAGACCTCGTGGGCATGTCGACGGCGCTCGAGGCCATCGCCGCCCGCCACGCGGGCATGGAGGTCTTCGCGATGTCCCTCGTGACCAACCTCGCCGCGGGCAGCACGGAGGAGGCCCTGGACCACGCCGAGGTCATCGAGGCCGGCCGCCAGGCGGGACCGCGCATCTCGAGGCTGCTTGCGGACATCATCGCGAAGCTCCCCGTCTCGGACTCCTGACCCCTTCTCCACGCGAAAGGCATTCCGCACGATGACGTCCCGTCAGTCCCAGTCCCAGTCCACCGGCTCGGACCGGCAGAATCCCGCCGGTTCCGAGCTGCCGCTGCTGGACCGGGCTCGCGCCTGGGCCGAGTCGGACCCTGACCCGGCCACCGCCGAGGAGCTCCGCTCCCTCATCCGGGCTGCGGAGGGCTCTGACCCCGCCGCGAAAGCCACGGCGGAGTCGAAGATCGCCTCGATGTTCAACGGACGGCTCGAGTTCGGCACTGCGGGTCTGCGGGGCGCCATCGCGCCTGGCCCCAACCGCATGAACGTCGCCGTCGTGCGCCACACCGCGGCAGGGCTCGCCCGCTTCCTCACCGCGGAGGCCAAGCGCAGCGGCTTCTCCAGCGCTCCGCATGTGGTCATCGGGTTCGACGCCCGGCACCGCTCCGCAGACTTCGCCCGGGAGTCCGCCGGGGTGCTCACGGCGGCGGGCCTCGCGGTCTCCGTTCTCCCGTCCGCGCTGCCGACGCCGGTGCTCGCCTTCGCCCTCCGCGAGCTGGGCGCGGACGCCGGAATCATGGTCACGGCGAGCCACAATCCGCCCGCCGACAACGGCTACAAGGTCTACCTCGGCGGACGGGTGGTCACGGGCCCCGGGCAGGGAGCGCAGATCGTGCCGCCCTATGACGGACAGATCGCCTCGGCGATCCTCGAGGACCTCGCGCCGGCGGACGAGATCCCCACGGCCGAGTCCGGGTGGACCGTTCTGGACGCGGACGTCCGGGAGCGCTACATCGCAGCCGCCCTCGAGGCGCTCGGCCCGGCGGAGCACGAGCTCTCGATCGTGACCACGGCCATGCACGGAGTCGGCGGCGCCACCCTCGTGGACCTCCTCCGCCGCGCCGGCTACACGCGCGTGACCCCCGTTGCAGAGCAGCAGGAGCCGGACCCGGACTTCCCGACGGTCTCCTTCCCGAATCCGGAGGAGCCCGGCGCCATCGACCTGGCCCTCAAGACCGCCGAGCGGGAGGGCGCGGACCTCGTCATCGCCAATGACCCGGACGCGGACCGCTGCGCCGTCGCGGCCCTGGACCCGGAGCTCGGCGCGTGGCGGATGCTGCGCGGGGACGAGCTCGGCGCGGTGTTCGGGGCATGGGCCCTCGAGCGGATCGCGGACGGCGCCGCTGACGGCGGCGCTGACGGAGCGGGCGGCGGGGACGGCCAGAACGTCGTCGCCAACTCGGTGGTGTCCTCGCGCCTGCTCGGCGCGATGGCCGAGGCCGCCGGGGTCGAGCACCGGCAGACGCTGACCGGGTTCAAGTGGATCGCGCGGGAGGCCGGCCTGCGGTTCGGCTTCGAGGAGGCCATCGGCTACCTCGTCACGCCCGGTCTGGTCCGGGACAAGGACGGCATCACGGCGGGACTCGCCATCGCGCACATCGCAGCCTCGCTCAAAGCGGAGGGCCGCACCCTGTTCGACGTCCTGGACGAGCTGTACCTCAAGCACGGTGTCCACCAGACGGACCAGCTGTCCCTCCGGCTCGGCAGCATCTCGCTCGTCACGCCCCTCATGGGACGGCTGCGCACCGCTCCCCCGGAGAGCCTCGGCGGCTCGGACGTCGTCGAGGTCGTGGACCTCTCGGAGGGCTGGGAGGCCTTGCCGCCCACGGACGGCCTCCTCTACCTGACCCGGGACCGGTCCCGCGTCATCGTCCGGCCGTCCGGCACGGAGCCGAAGCTCAAGGCCTACATCGAGACGATCGTCGAGGCGGACACGACCTCGGAACTCGCCGCAGCGAAGGAGACCGCGCAGGAGCGGATCGCCCGGATCCGCGAGGACCTCTCGGACGCCCTCGGCCTGTAGGAGGCAGCCGGAACCGCTCCCCGGCCGAGGCTCCCCGCGCGGCAGAGCCCGGCCGACTGCCCAGCACCGCACCCGAACCCTGTGGAGACAACCATGACTGACACCAGCGCCCCCGACGACCTCGCCCGCTTCATCGACCACACCCTCCTCAAGCCGGAGGCCTCCCGGGAGGACGTCGAGCGCCTCTGCGCCGAGGCCCGGGAGCACCGCTTCTTCTCCGTCTGCGTCAACCCCGTCTGGGCGTCGACGGCCGCTAAGGCCCTCCAGGGCTCGGACACGGCCGTCTGCTGCGTGGTCGGCTTCCCGCTGGGCGCCACCCGCCCGGAGGCCAAGGCCTTCGAGGCGCGCCTCGCGCTCGAGGACGGCGCCCGGGAGATCGACATGGTCATCGACATCGCCGCCGCCCGCCGGGGAGACCGCCGCGCCCTCGTCGCGGACGTCTCGGCCGTGGCCGCCGTCGTCCACGCGGAGGGGGCGCTGCTCAAGGTCATCATCGAGACCTCCCTGCTGGACGACGAGGCCAAGGTCCTCGCCTGCGAGGCCGCCGTCGAGGCGGGAGCCGACTTCGTCAAGACCTCCACGGGCTTCAACGGCGGGGGCGCGACGGCGCAGGACGTGGCCCTCATGCGCCGGACCGTGGGCTCGGAGGTCGGCGTCAAGGCCTCGGGCGGGGTCCGCAGCCGCGAGGACGCGCTCGCGATGATCGAGGCCGGCGCTACCCGCATCGGCGCGAGCTCGGGCATCGCGATCGTCACGGGCGGACAGGGAACGTCCGCCTACTGACCGCGCAGCGAAGCGGTGAGGCGCCCAGGGCGGTGCACGCTGGACTCGAGACGGCCCGGGCCGCTCATCGCCGGAGCATGCCGAGGCCCCTGGCAGTTCGCTAGGATGTTAAGGAAAACTGTCTAGCAGCTCACGCTCCACTCACTCGAAGGACGGAACCATGGCACACGAAGCCCACACCCGCGTGAACCGGGACGCTCGCCCGAAGCTCCACGCCGGAGAGGGACACCTCGTCTCCAACCTCGTGACGTTCGTGGTGCTGCTCGCGCTGCTCCTCCTCGGCTTCTACCTGCTCAACTTCGTCACGTTCACCACGATGTGGCCTTTCATCGCCGTGATCGCCCTGAGCAGCCTCGCGTACTTCGTCCCCTGCCAGATCATCGGCCGCGGGGACTCGCACGAGCGCCGCTGACCTTCTCAGCAGACTTCACCACCCACGCCAGAGGGGCCGGGACGCCGTGCGCGTCCCGGCCCCTCTCGCGTGCGCAGACGGCCGGTTGTCGCCCTCGGGATCCTCGGGGCAGAATGGCGCTCAGACCTTCCTTCAGCGTCCGGCCGCCTCAGCTTTCCTGCCGGAGCGCCCGTCCCCCGCACCCGTCCCGCAGGATCCCCATGCCTTCCACCCGCTCAGCGCCGATGTCCGACGACGAGAAGTCCCTCCCCGAGGAGACCGAGCAAACAGCCTCGGATACCACTGAGACCGACGAGGTCCACCGCTTCATCACCGTCGCCGGCTCCGCCCTCATCCAGAGCGGCGCCAGCTCGGCCTCCACCACCTCGGCTCTCCAAGCGGTCTGCGACACTGCGGGCCTCAAAGGCGTCACCGTCAGCGTCACGCTCGGCCAGCTCATCCTGAGCGAGCACGGACACGGCACCGGCACGCCCCACACCCGTGTCTTCGAGTTCCCGGCCGGCTCGCTCGACATCTGGTGGCGCTCCCGTGCGGAAGAGGTGCTCGAGCGCTACTTCATGGGCGAGCTCACTCCCGCCGAGGCCACCGAGGAGCTGACGACACAGATCGAGGCCAAGCCCACGGGCCATCTCTGGCGGACTCTCCTGGGCTACGCGCTTCTGGGCGCGGGCTTCAGCCAGGTCCTCGGCGGAGACGCGATCATCACGATCGGCGCAGCCGCGATCTCCTGTCTCGTGTCCTACGTCTTCCGTCTGCTGGCGAAGACGCATGCCCCAGGCATCTTCTCCTACGCGCTCGGAGGATTCGTTGCCGCGCTGGCCGCAACGGCGTTCAGCCCGTTCGTCACGGGCAGCGAAGTGACGATCTGCATCGTCTCGGCGCTCGCCGCCAAGCTCGCGGGCATGGCCTCCTACGGCGCCGTGCAGGACGCCATCACGGGCTGGTACCTCTCGGCCACGGGTCGGCTCATCGACGGGCTGACCTGCACGGCAGGGCTCGTCGCCGGGGTCTCCAGCGGCGTCGCGCTCGCTCAGCTCCTCGACCCCAACCTCAAGTTCGTGGACGCTGTGAGCCCGGCCCCGGAGACCTGGGCGCTCTCGGTTGCGGGGGCCGCGCTGGTCGCGGCAGGGTTCGCCATGTCCAGCGGAAGCACCTTCCTCCGCACAGCCGTCATGGCGACCCTCGGCGCCGGGGCCCAGCTCATCTCCTCCGGACTCGAGATCAGCATGGCCGCTTACCCGGCCACGGGGCTGACGGCGGCGGCCGTCGGTGCGGCGTCGGTCCTCGCGGCCCGACCTCTCAATCTCTCGTCCAACGCCATCATGACGGTGGCGCTGCTTCCCCTCTTCCCGGGCATGCTCGTCTACCAGGGCCTCCTCGGGTCCGTGTTCAACGTGGACGGCTCCGGCAAGACGCTTCTCGAAGCGAGCGTCACCGCCTTCTGCCTGGCCCTCGGCGGGATCCTGGGGCAGTTCCTCGTGACGGACCTCCTCTGGAAGCTGAGGAAGAAGCAGTTCCAGCGGAACCATCCGGACCAGGACTTCGAATCCGAGAGCATCGATGAGAACCACCCCCGGGACATCATGCTCCCGGTCTTCCGGCGCCCGAAGGGAACGTACTAGGCAGCGCGCCCGTCTCCGGACTCCGCGTCGAGCTGCCGGGGGTCCTGACTCTCGTCAGCGACCCTCGGCGCCCGGTAGGCCTCGAAGCTCGGCTCGGCGTGCCGGAATCCCATCGAGGCGTAGAGCCGTCCCGCAGGATTGTCCGACTCCGTGACGATGGTCCACCGCTGGGCCCCCGCGGCGGCGGACCAGCCTCCGGCCTCGCCGATGAGGTGACCGGCCAGACCGCGACGCCGGTGGCTCGGCGCGGTGAGGACTGACTGGTAGCGCGCTTCGCGGCTCCTCGCTCTGGAGTCACCGGCCCTGTCCGCCCCGAGCAGCACGACCCCCAGGGCAGAGCACAGCCGCCTGCCTGAGAAGGCCCCGAGCCACACCGCCCGTCCGCGGCTGCACAGCTCACGGGCAGCGGCGGCTTGGCCGCGCGCGAAGGGCTCGTAGGCACTCGCTGCGTACACGCCGTCCGCGCATGCCTCCTCGATGTCCATGCGGATGAGCTGCTCCCAGTCACTGTTCGTCTCGAGGGGACGCGACTGGAAACCATCAGGACAGGCAGTCCTCGGCGGAGCCGTCTCCGCGTCCATGGCGCTCAGTCGTCGGACGGTCAGCCCCGCCGCCGCATACGCGCGCCTCCCCTCATCGCCAGGTGACCGGGGCAGACCGACGGCGACCCAGTCTGCCTCCGGAAACGCCCGCGAGAACTCAGCGGTCCATCGCTGAGCGTCGTCCACGTCTCCCTCGGTCACCAGGATGCAGTTTCCCCAGTGGAATTGGGGATTCTGCGGAGTGCGGAGCAGCACGTGGTCTCCTCGGTCCTCAACGAAGGAGCCTTTCAGCCGGAGGATGCCGACGTCAGTGCGCAGCGCAGGCGGGAGCAGGCGCTCCCCATCCAAGGACTCACACACCGGGCTACGCCTCCCCGGCCGCAGGCGCGTCCGCGTAGATCGCCTCGACGAACTCCTCCGCCCAGGCGAGCAGCGGGCCGTCCACGAGGTCCCGGCCCCCGATCCGCGCGGTCTTGGGCCGAGGCACCATGATCGCCTTGAGCGCCGGCTTGTAGGCGGCGCCGGGGTACATCCGCTTGAGCCGCAGGGTCCTGGACTCCGGCAGCTCGCCCGGGGCGAACTTAATGTTGTTCCCGAGGCTCATGACCTCGGTGACGCCGGCGGCGGTCGCCTTCACGCGGAAGCGGGCCACAGCCAGGAGGTTCTCCACCGGTTCGGGCATCGGCCCGTATCGGTCCACGAGCTCCGCGCCGACGTCGTCGATCTCCTCGTTGCTGCTCGCGGCCGCGAGCTTCCGGTACGCCTCGAGGCGCAGTCGCTCTCCGGGAACGTACTCGTGCGGGAGGTGGGCGTTGACGGGCAGCTCGATCTTGACCTCGCGCACCTGCTCGGTGTCCTCGCCGCGGAAGTCCGAGACGGCCTCGCCGACGAGCCGGATGTAGAGGTCGAACCCGACGCCGGCGATGTGCCCCGACTGCTCGCCGCCCAGCAGGTTGCCGGCGCCGCGGATCTCCAGGTCCTTCATGGCGAGCTGCATGCCCGCGCCGAGCTCGTTATGCGAGGCGACGGCCCGCAGGCGCTCGAGCGCGAGCTCCCCGAGGGGCTTCTCCGAGGGGTAGAGGAAGTATGCGTAGGCCCGCTCGCGGCCGCGGCCCACGCGCCCGCGCAGCTGGTGCAGCTGGGAGAGCCCGAACGAGTCCGCGCGGTCGATGATGAGCGTGTTCGCGTTCGAGATGTCCAGCCCGGTCTCGATGATCGTGGTGCAGACGAGGACGTCGAACTTCTTCTCCCAGAAGTCCACGATGAGCTGCTCGAGCCTCGCCTCGCTCATCTGGCCGTGAGCCACCTCAACCCTTGCCTCCGGCACCATCTCCCGCAGGTCCGCCGCCACCTTGTCGATCGTGGAGACGCGGTTGTGGACGTAGAACACCTGGCCCTCTCGCATCAGCTCGCGCCGCACGGCCGCCGTCACCTGCTGGTTGGTGTACGGGCCCACATAGGTGAGCACGGGGTGGCGCTCCTCGGGCGGGGTGGCGAGCGTCGAGGTCTCCCGGATGCCCGTCAGGGACATCTCGAGCGTGCGCGGGATGGGGGTCGCAGACATCGCGAGGACGTCCACGTTGGTCCGCATGCGCTTGAGCTCTTCCTTGTGCTCGACGCCGAACCGCTGCTCCTCGTCGATGATGACGAGCCCGAGGTCCTTGAACTGGACCTCCTTGGAGAGGATCCGGTGGGTGCCCACGAGCACGTCCACCTGCCCCTGCTTGACGGCGGCGAGCGTCTCCTTGGACTCCTTGGCCGTCTGGAAGCGGGAGAGGGCCTTGACGCGCACCGGGAAGCCCGCGAAGCGCTCGGAGAAGGTCTCGAAGTGCTGCTGCGCCAGGAGGGTGGTGGGCACGAGCACCGCCACCTGCTTGCCGTCCTGCACCGCCTTGAACGCGGCGCGCACGGCGATCTCCGTCTTGCCGTACCCGACGTCTCCGGAGATGAGCCGGTCCATGGGGATCGGCTTCTCCATGTCCGCCTTGACCTCGTTGATCGTGGTCAGCTGGTCCGGCGTCTCGATGTACGGGAACGCCTCCTCGAGCTCCTTCTGCCACGGGGTGTCCGGGCCGAACGCGTGCCCCTTCGAGGCCATGCGGGCCGAGTACAGGCGGATGAGCTGCGCCGCGATCTCCTTGACCGCGCGCCGCGCCTTGGACTTCGTGGAGGCCCAGTCCGAGCCGCCCATCTTGGACAGCTGAGGCGTCTCGCCGCCGACGTACTTGGAGATCTGGTCCAGCTGGTCCGTGGGGACGAACAGCCGGTCCTTGGCCGCGCCCCGCTTGCTCGCCGCGTACTCGAGGACGAGGTACTCGCGCGTGGTCTTGGCCGCGCCCGCGCCCTGCGTCCGCTGGATGAGCTCCACGAACTGGCCCACGCCGTGCTGCTCGTGGACCACGTAGTCCCCCTTGGCCAGCTGGAGCGGGTCCACGGGGTTCTTGCGGCGGCGGGCGGGCATGCTCCGGCCGTCGCGGACGGAGCGGGGCGAGGAGCGCCCGAGCAGGTCCGCCTCGGTGAGCAGCGCGAGCTTCTCCGCGTCGAGGACGAACCCGCGGCCCGCAGGCGCCGTCGTGATCTCGATGATCCCGGCCTGCGGGCGGGACTCGAGGCTGTCCACCCGGGTGGCGGGGACGCCAGCCTCGTGGAAGAGCTCGGCAAGGCGCTGCGCGGGACCGGGCCCGGCGGTGGCCACGACCATCCGCCAGCCCTCGCGGATGCGGCCGCCCACGAACTCGGTCATCTCCGCGACGTTGCCGCGGTAGGCCGCGGGCTCGCGGCCGCCCGTCGAGATGACGTCCACGTCCGTTGCAGCGTCCTCGTCCAGCTCGAACGAGCCGATCTGCCACCAGTGGCACCCCGCCTCGAGCGCCGCGCTCCTCGTCTCCTCCAGGGATCGGAAGTCCCCTGCGGCGAGCCGCTCGGCCACGCCCTCCGCGCCGGACTCGCTCGCCTGCCGGAGGTCGAGCGGGGCGTTCGAGCCGCTCGTCGCGCTCGCCCACGCGGCGGCCAGGAAGTCCGCGTTCGTGGACTCGAGGTCATGCGCTCGCGTCCGCACGCGCTCCGGCTCGAGCACGACGACGAGCGAGTCCCGCGGCACCTGCGAGACGAACGGCACCATGGAGTCCACGAGCAGCGGCGCGAGGGACTCCATGCCCTCCGCGGCCACGCCGCCCGCGATCTTCTCCAGGACGGACTCCGCCGCCGGCATCGAGTCCTTGAGCTTGGCGGCGCGGGACATGACCGAAGGCGTGATGAGGAGCTCCCGGCACGGCGGCGCCACGATCTCCCGGTGCTCCGGCGCCTCCGGGATGGTCCGCTGGTCCGCCACCGCGAACTCGCGGATGGACTCGATCTCGTCCCCGAAGAAGTCCACGCGCACGGGGTGGTCCAACGTGGGCGGGAAGACGTCGATGATCCCGCCGCGCACCGTGTACTCCCCGCGCCGCGAGACGATGTCCGTCCGCGCGTACGCCGCGTTGTGCAGGGCCTTCACCGTGGCCTCGAACCCCGGCTCCTCCCCCGTGCGCAGGGTCACGGGCGCGAGGTCCCCGAGTCCCTGGACGAGCGGCTGCACCAGAGCGCGGGTGGGGACGACGACGACGCGCAGCGGCCCCGGCCCCGTCTCCGGATGGGCCAGGCGCCGCAGCACGGAGAGGCGCTGCCCCACCGTGTCCGAGCGCGGCGAGAGGCGCTCATGCGGGAGTGTCTCCCAGCTCGGGAAGACCTCCACCGCGTCCTCGGGCATGAAGGCGCCGAGGGAGGCCGCGACGTCGTCGGCCTCGCGCCCCGTGGCCGTGACCGCCACGATGAGCTGTCCGCTCGCCTCGGAGACCTGGGCGAGCGCCGCCGGCCAGAGGCCGCTCGGCGCAGAGAGGGCGATGCCCTGGGCGTCCTCGCCGAGGTGGGCCGCCCGCCCCCGGAGACGGGTGCTCCAGGCGGGATCCGAGAGGGCGTCGAGGAGGCCGGTCAGCTGCACAGTCAAGGCTCCAGAAGTCAGGGGGAATCGCGTCTCGACGAGTCTAGCGCCCGCGCTCACGGCGCCTTTTGTGCACAGGTCCGGTAAAATCGGTTCCAAGGTGTGCACACGCCTCATCCGTCCCCCGCGCCTCGTCGTGACGAGGCTGCTCGACCGACGAAAGCAGGACTTCCATGGCTCTCTCCGGCAACACGCTCCTCCGCCACAGCGTCGAGGACGTCGTCACGGCGCTCACGAGCGAGGACTTCCAGCGCACCGCCGCCTCCGACCTCGGGGGCTCCCTCCTCTCCATGACGGTGGACGGGGACGCCTCGGGCCCCTTCACCCTCACGGTGGAGCGCTCGGCCCCCACGGACCGCGTCCCGGACTTCGCCAAGAAGTTCGTGGGATCGTCGCTCGCCTTCACGCAGGTGGACGAGTTCGGCGCTCCGGAGGCGGACGGCTCCCGCACCGCGAGCACCAAGATCTCGGTCAAGGGCGCGCCCGTCTCCGTCTCGGGCCGCCAGTCCCTCCGCCCCGTCGAGGGCGGCGCCCAGCTCGAGCTGAGCGGTGACATCGCCTCGTCGATCCCCTTCGTGGGAGGCAAGCTCGCCAAGTTCGCGGAGCCGCTCATCGGCAAGGCGCTGAGCCGCCAGGCGCGCTCGATCGACGCCTGGCTCGACGCGAGCTGACGCAGCGCACAGGCAAGCGGTACCCCATGCCCGTCTCCATGCGGCTCTGTGTCTTCGACCTCTCAGTCGAGGTCCTGCTCGGAGCGTCCCTGAGCGCTGAAGACGCCGAGCGGATCCGCTCGTCCTGGTCGCGCTGCCTCGCCCCCGATCAGACGTCTGACCCCGCGCCGGCGGCGGTGGCCGCGCCCGGCTCCGCCGCCCGGCGCCTGGCCCTGGACGCGCTGGCCGAGGCCCGCTCCGCCCATGCCGCAGCGGTGTGGGTGTCCGGCTCGGAGGGCGAGCCCTCGCTCGCCGAGGGCGCCACGGTCGCCGAGCTCGAGCAGAGCCTCGCGAGCACCGTGACCCTCGCGGCCATCAACGCCCGCGTCGGCCTGAACCCCATGCTCCACGCGGCGGGTCTCGCCGACCCGGCGACGGGCCGGGCCGTCGCCCTCGTGGCCCCTTCCGGCACCGGGAAGACCACGGCCTGCCGTGTGCTGGGACAGCGCTTCTCCTACCTCACCGACGAGACCGTCTTCATCGACGACGGCGCAGTCCTCCCCTACCCGAAGCCCCTCTCCGTCATCGAGGTCCAGGGCGAGCCGAAGGCCCAGCGCTCGCCCGACGAGCTGGGACTCGGCGCCACCGTGCGCGGCGCCCGCCTCCACGCCGTCGCGATCCTCGAGCGCGTCGACGCCGCAGATCTCCCCTCGGACGTCGAGGTCACGCGCATCCCGACCGCCGACGCGGTCCACCAGCTCGTGCCGCAGATGTCGGGCGCCCCTTCGATGAGGGGCCCCATCTCGGCGGTGATCGATCTCATCGAGTCCGTGGGCGGCCTCGTGCGCATCGCATACTCGGACTCGGCCGCCCTGGAGCCCGTCGTCGCACGCCTTCTGAGCGAGCCGCCCGCCTCCTTCGACCGTCCGCAGCTCATCGAGGTGCCCTCGCAGCCGGACGAGGCTCCTGCCCCGCTCACCGGAGCGGCGAGCTACCGCCGCAAGGCCGTCCGGCAGGCTCTCACCGTCGACGACCGCCTGCTCCTCATGCTTCCCGACACGCTCCTCGAGGTGAGCGACCTCGGCTTCTCCGTCTACAGCGCGTGCCCTGCCTGGGCCACGCTGGACGAGATCGTCGCCCGGGTGGAAGAGGAGCACGGCTCTCACCCCGAAGGCCGGAGCATCGTCTCGGGAGCGCTCGACCAGCTCCTCGAGGCCGGTGTGATCGAGATCTCGGCTGGAGCCCCCGAGCCGCACTGACCCCTCGAGCGGTGCGCAGACCCCGAGTGCACGGGGCCTCCCCCTGACCCCGCGGGGCTCCCATCGAGCGAGGGCGGAACGGCACAGTAAGCCAGACGCTGGTAATATCAAAACAGCACAGGCTGAACTCCCGTCCCCCAGCGGGAGGCTGTCCCTCCACCGCACCCGCTCGGGCCTCCCCTCCCGGAGCGGCACTCGCACTCGCTCCATGGAGAAGAATGTCCCCCACCCACCTCGCCATCGTCGGCCAGGGCTATGTCGGCCTGCCCCTCGCGAAGGAGGCCTGTCTGGCCGGCTTCGCCACCACCGGCCTTGAGCTCAATCCCCGTACCGTCGAGCAGCTCAACGCCGGCCGCTCCCATGTGGACGACCTCTCGGATGAGGACATCCGCCGGATGCTGGACCTCGGCTACACGGCCTCCTCGGACCCCGCCTCGCTCGCGGACGCGGACGTCGTCGTCATCTGCGTGCCGACGCCGCTCGCGGCAGACGGCTCCTCGCCGGAGATGGGGCCCGTCATCGCGGCGTCCCGCTCCATCGCGGAGCACATGAAGCAGGGCTGCCTCGTGGTCCTCGAGTCCACCACGTACCCCGGGACCACGGACACGCTGGTCCAGGGGATCCTCGAGGAGGGCGGCAAGCGGCTGGACGAGGACTTCTTCCTCGCGTTCTCCCCCGAGCGGATCGACCCGGGCAATCCGGTGTTCGGCCTGAAGAACACCCCGAAGGTCGTGGGCGGGGTCTCGCCCGAGTCCACACGCCGTGCCGTGGAGTTCTACGGGCGGATCGTGGACACCGTGGTCCCCGTCAGGGGCGCCCGGGAGGCGGAGACGGCCAAGCTGCTGGAGAACACGTACCGGCACATCAACATCGCGCTCGTCAATGAGATGGCCAAGTTCTGCCACGAGCTGGGGATCGACATCTGGAGCGTCATCGACGCGGCCAAGACCAAGCCGTTCGGCTTCCAGGCCTTCTACCCGGGCCCCGGCGTGGGCGGCCACTGCATCCCGATTGATCCGAACTACCTCTCCTATGAGGTCAAGCGCGCGCTGGGCTACCCGTTCCGGTTCGTCGAGCTCGCCCAGGAGATCAACTCCTCGATGCCGCGGTACGCCGTGGACCGCATCCAGGAGGAGCTCAACAACGGCCGCAAGGCCATCAACGGGGCTCGCGTCCTGGTGCTCGGCGTGACCTACAAGGCGGACATCGCGGACCAGCGCGAGTCGCCGGCCGTTCCGGTGGCGGAGGAGCTCCGGCGCCGCGGCGCGGACCTCTCCTTCCACGATCCCCGGATCGAGACCTGGAGACTGCCGAGCGGAGACCTCCGCCGCGTGGACTCGCTCCCCGAGGCGGTGGAGTCCGCAGACCTCGTCGTGCTCCTGCAGAAGCACTCCTCCTATGACGTGGACGCCCTCGCCCAGGCCGCGTCCCTGTTCTTCGACACGCGGGGCGCGTCCGCCCTCGAGTCCGCCGTCCGGCTCTGAGCCGCCGCTCGCCCAGCGCCCCCGGCCGCCGCGCTCGCTCGCGAGAGGCCGCCCCACCACCAACCCTGAGGAGATTCTCGTGAACGAGGAACCCCAGTCCACGCGGGACACGACAGCCAAGAACATCCGCGAGCTAGGGCACGCGCTCAAGGCCCACTGGATCGCGATCGCCGTGTGCACGCTGCTCGGCCTCATCGCGGCCCTCGGCTGGACGGCGCTGCAGCCGAAGGCGTACACGACGGCGGCCACCGGCGTCGTGAGCACGGGAGCCACCGACAACCTCGGCCTCGCCATGGCCGCCGACTCCCTCGTGAAGTCGAAGGCAACGCAGTACAAGACCCTGGCCATGTCCCCTGTCGTCGCCAAGGACGCGGCCAAGCGGGCCGGCCTGTCGCTCAGCCCCGAGCAGGCGCTCGGCCGCATCTCCGCGAGCGTTCCGCTGGACACCGCCCAGCTCGAGATCAGGGCCCGGGGCGCCACCCCGGACGAGGCTCGCAGGCTGGCGGACGCGTGGATCGCGGCGCTCGCCAAGCAGGTGGCTGACCTCGAGGAGGGGAAGTCCGCGGCCACGCCGGATGCGGAGAGCTCGGAGGGCAAGAGCATCATCCGGATCCTCCCGACCAACCCGGCCACCCTTCCCGCCGGGCCCTCCTCGCCCAACCTGAAGATCGCGCTCGCCATCGGCCTCCTCGCAGGCCTGGTCCTCGGCGCCGCCTATGCCCTCGTCAAGGCCTACTTCGACCGCCGCATCCGCTCCGCGGACATCCTGGCCCAGAACTTCGACATCCCCGTGGTGGGCACCATCCCGATCTCGAGCGTCGTGGGCGATGACCGCCGCATCCTGGGCGAGAGCACGGAGACCAGGAGCACCGCGGACCACCGTGTCACCGAGGCGTTCAAGGAGCTGCGCACCAACGTGCAGTTCATGAACCCGGACCACCCTCCCCGCATCTTCACGGTGACGAGCGCCCTCCCCGGAGACGGCAAGTCCACGGTGGCGGACAACATCGCGCTCAACATCGCCGCCCAGGGCGAGACGGTCTTCCTCGTGGACGCGGACCTCCGCCGTCCGACCGTCGCCAAGACCTTCGAGCTCGTGGAATCGGTGGGCCTCACGGACGTGGTCGTCGGCCGCGCCGAGGTCAACGACGTCCTGCAGCAGATCGACGGCGTGCCGAACCTCTACATCCTCGGCGCCGGCCCGATTCCCCCGAACCCCTCGGAGCTCGTCGCCTCCGAGCGCATGCGCCAGCTCATGATGGACCTGGCCTCCCGGGGAACCGTCATCATCGACGCTCCTCCGCTGCTCCCCGTCACGGACGCGGCGATCCTCGCCGCGCGGTTCGACGGCGCGCTCATCGTCGTCCAGGCCGGCAGCACCACCGTCGAGGAGCTCGGCAAAGCCACGAGCAACCTGGAGAAGGTCAACGCCCGTGTGCTCGGCGCCGTCCTCAACCGCGTCCCCACGTCGAAGAGCCAGGCCAGCCGCTACAACTACTACGGCTATTCGTACTACTCCGAGGGCGGCACCGGCGGGAAGAAGAGGAAGCCGAGCCGCCGCATCCGCACGAGCAAGAGCCGCTCTGCTGCGGTGAGCGTGCGCTCCGAGGCGAAGTCCGGCGCCAAGCGGGCGTCGAAGAGCGGATCCTCGGCGGGCGGAAGCAGGGCGGTCACGCCTCCTGCGGAGTGAATGACGCCCATGCTGCCCCCGCACCAGCCCTCATCCCCCATCGGGGACGGTGCCTCTTCGCCCGAGCAGCCCGGTCCGGCCCGGCTGAGGCTTCCCGTCGCCGTCGCTGTCCGCTTGGCTCACAGCATCGTGAGCCTTGCGGCGCCGGACGCCCTGGTGGTCAAAGGCCCCTTGGCCGTCGAGGCCGGTCTGCGACCGCCCCGGGTGTCCGCGGATGTCGACGTCCTCGTCCGCCCAGACTCCGTCGAGGAGTTCGCTGCCGCCGTTCGAGCACGGGGATGGGTCGAGCGTCCCGAGGATGATGAGGATCACGTCTTCCCCCACCACTCGAGGAGCTTCTACCACCCCCTCTGGCCGATCGACATCGACGTGCACTGGCGCTTCCCCGGCTTCAGCGCTCCGGCTGAGGAGGTCTTCGCGTGTCTGGCCCGCCGCTCGGGGACCACTGAGGTCGCGGGCGTTCCCGTGCGGCATCCGGATCGGCTCGGCACAGCGCTCGTCCAGCTCCTCCATCTCCTGCGCAGCCCCTGGGCTCTGGACGCCTCGGAGGAGGCGGAGTTCCTCGCAGAGCGCCTCTCGGAGCGGGAGATGCGCGAGCTCATCGTTCTCGCCGAGGAGACGGGCGCGCTCGCAGCGCTCCGGCCGTTTCTCGAGGAGCACTTCCCCGAGACTGCGCGCGCTGTCGATTTCCCCGCGCCGGATGCGGACTGGATCGTGAGAACCTCCAACCAGACCTCCGCCTCGATCCGCTTGATCCGCCTGCTGCGAGCGCCCTGGCGGAAGAAGGCGGCTGTGCTCCGGGACGCCCTCCATCCCTCGCGTGCGGGGCTCGGAGCCACCGACCTCTCGGCCGTCACCTCCACCCCGTCCGAGCTGCGGCGACTGCGTCTGACCCGTCTCCGCCGCTTCGCCCGCAGCGTTCCCACCGTCCTCCGGGACACGGCTGTCACTCTGAGGGAGCTCCGCAGGCATGGGTAAGACATCGAGCACCGCGAGCCCGGCCACGGCTCCCGCGCGCAGGTCCTTCGCCCGGAGTCTGAGCCATGTCTTCATCAGCCTGCTCCTCGGGCCGCTGGCGGCCTTCATCACCGCCCCGCTCCTCGCACGAGCCCTCGGCCAGGACGGCCGCGGAGAGCTCGCCGCGGCCAACGCCCCAGTTCTGTTCACCACCGCCGTCCTGACGTTCGGCCTCGGCGAGGCGGGGACGTACTTCGTCGCGCGCAACCGCCACGAGAACCAGGCCCTCGCCCGCCGGGTCCTCCTTCTCTTCGCAGGGCTCGGGCTCCTCGCGGGTCTCGCAACGTGGGCCGCTTCCCCGATGCTCGCTGCCGGAAACGAGGACCTCCAGGCCCACCTCGTCGTCAGCGCTCTCCTCACTCCTCCCACCTTCCTCGTCTTCGGGCTCCGGGCCGTGGCGAGCGGCGCCCACGCCTTCGCGCTGCAAGCGCGAGAGTCGTTCGTCACCAACGGGCTGCGGCTCGTCGTCATCGCCGTCCTCTTCGCCGCCGGCGAGCTCACCGTGTTCAGCGCGGTGCTCGTCATGCTCCTCTCGCCCCTGGCCGGCGGGCTCGTCCTGCTGCCCGTCCTGCGCCGTCTGCCCAGCTCCGGCGCGGTCGGCCCTCCCCGGTACCGCGATCTGTTCGGCTACGGGCACCGGATCTGGCTGGGTGCGCTCTCTGGCATCGTCCTCTCCCGGGTCGACCAGCTCCTCATGGTCCCCCTTTCCGGCGAGCAGGAGCTCGGCCTCTACGCCGTCGCGGTCTCCATCGGCGAGCTGCCCACCGTGGTCGCCGCCGGTGTCCGCGCCGTCGTGTTCTCGGCGGACGCCGCCGATGCCGAGGCGGACGCCGAGCGCTCCGCCGCGCGGCTGCAGCTGCTCTCCCGCCTCACGTCGACGGCGACCGCCGTCGTCGCCGTCCCCCTCATCGCCGTCCTGCCCTGGGCGCTGCCCGCCGTCTTCGGGCAGGACTTCGAGCGCTCGCTCCTGCCCTCGGCTGTCCTCGTCCTCGCCACGGTGGCCGGCTCCGCCGGGTCCGTGGCCGGCTCGGGGCTCTCGGCCCGAGGTCGCCCCGGGCTGCGCAGCCTCTCTATGCTGTTCGCGGCGGTGGCCAACATGGCGGTCTTCTTCGCCGCCGTGCCGCACTGGGGCGCGCTGGGCGCAGCACTGGCCACCCTGGTCGGAGCGTGGGTGGCGGGAACGGCCAACGTCTTCTGGCTGCGGAAGGCGTTCGGCATGCCATTCGCCGCGTTCTACGGCCTTCGCCGCAGCGATGTCAGCCTCGTCCTGTCCACCGTCCGACGCCGCTCAGGAGTGAACCGTGCACCTTGACCCGCCCCTTCGTCCCCCGTTCAAGCAGGCGGTCAAGGCCGCCGTCATGGGCCGTCTCCGCGCGGCGAATCACCTCTCGAGGCGTCCGGTGACGGGCGAGGCGCCCTTCGACCTCTGCCTTACCTCGTACGGGGCGCGGCTCTCCGCGGTCCCGTACGCCGTCGAGTCGATCGCCGCCGGCCGTGTCCGCCCCCGCCGCCTCATCCTCTGGATCAGCGACGACGGCTTCGCCCCCGAGTCCAGCCCCATGCTCCGTCGCCTCATGGACCGCGGCCTGGAGGTCCTGCGCACTCGCGACATCGGGCCCCACAAGAAGTGGCACCCGTACGCGAGCGGCGAGGCTGGTGGCGGGATCCGTCCGCTCGTCGTGGCCGACGACGACATCCTCTACGACCGCTCATGGCTCGCGATGCTGGCCGACGAATACGCGAGGACTCCGGACGGGCTGTTCGGCCTCCGCGGCCACTTCATCGGCACCGACGCCGCGCAGAGCCTGCTGCCCTACCGCAGCTGGAGGCCCGCCGCGCCGCAGGACGGCCTGAGCCACCGCGTCTTCCTCACCAGCGGAGCCGGCACGGTCCTGACGCCGGAGCTTCAGGAGGCCATGCTCTCCCAGGGCGAGGCGTTCCTGGAGCACGCTCCCAAGGCGGACGACATCTGGCTCAACGTAAGCGCCGTCCGCGCCGGGCTCCGCCGCCGGGTCCTGGACAGCGAAGCCATCCGCTGCGTCACCTTCCCTCGGACCCAGGGGGTCGCGCTCCACCGCTCCAATGTGAGCGACGGCGGCAACGACCGTCAGCTGGCCGCCTCGTTGGACCCCGAGCTCATCGAGCGCATCGCGGAAGAACCAGCGTGACCGCTCGCCGGGCGCTTCCGCATCAGCCGGCCGCACGGCGAGCGGACGTCGATGCCGTGCGCGTGTTCGGCATTCTTGCCGTGGTGGCGGGACACACGTGGGCCTACGAATGGTCGCGGCTCGCCTTCTATCCGTGGCACGTTCCGCTCTTCTTCTTCGCCAGCGGGTACTTCTGGTCTCCTCAGCGGAGAACAGTTCGGGCCGAGGCGCTGGTCCGTGCCAAGACCGTCCTGCTGCCCTACCTGACCTTCCTCGCTGTCCTCGCCCCCGTTTACCTGCTCATCGCGGTCCCTCACACGCTGAGCGCAGAAGCCGGGACGGCCGTCCGGCTGCTGCTGGGCGGCCGGAGGCTCACCCTGCCGTTCTCGGCGTTCTGGTTTGTGACGGCACTCATCGTCGCCGCAGTGCTGTACCGCCTTATGGAGCGGATCCCCTTCTGGTGGAGGGGCGCGCTCTTCGCTCTCCTCGCAGCGAGCGGCGCACTGCTCGGCAGCGTATACGCCGCGACTCCGTGGTCAGCAGGCATCGGCGCCGCCTCCCTGGTGTTCATGTGGTTCGGCGAGCTCGCCCGCCGCATCGAGCCGAACGTCCGCCGCCCCCTGCCCGTGGGCCTGGCTCTGCTGTCCGTCGGCGCTGCCGTGACGCTGCTGGTCCGCCGTCCCCTCGACCTGAAAGCCGGCGATTTCGGCGTCCCCCTCCTCGGCGTGGCTACGGCCTGCGCGATCTGTCTGGGGCTCTTCCTCGCCGCACGTCCTTTGGACTCGGTCCTGCCGCTGCGAGTACGCCGGTGGGTGAACAGTCTCGCGCTGACGGGGCTCGGCGTGGTCCTCGGCCATGCGATCGTTCTGTGGGCAATGCGCCCGCTTCTGCCGGAGCCCTTGCTTTTCGCCGTCTCCGCAGGTCTGTGCTGGGCACTCGCGCTCGGGGCACATCGCACGAGGCTTTCACCGTGGCTTCTGGGTGTGCCGCAGAGGGAAACGGATCCCGCCCGGGGGAGCGGAGCTCGTTCCGGCAAACCGCGTCCGCGACGGGCCCGAGCATCTCATCCGGCTCAGTCGACAACCGCGTGACGCTAGCCGCGAATTCTCACACCCCTCCCCCGAGGTCCCCGCGATGGCCTGCGGCGACCTGCGACGGACCTGGCTCTCAGCTACGAGTGCCCACGGTCCCCGCGCCGGCGTGCTGCGGAGACCCGCCGAACATCTGCGGCGCGGCCTTCGGCGACGCGTTTGCAGACGCTGCCTGGGTCTTTGCAAACGGTCCAGCCTCGCCTCGATCCGATACAGCAGGATCTGACCCAGCGGGCTGCGTCGCAGGCGAACGACGCCGTTTGGGCTTCTCCCGAAGGCCCAACCCCACGCCCAGGATGATCCACGTGGTGACCCCGTCAAGGCTGTCCGCCATGAACGATGAGGAGCCGAAGAATGCGCCCACCCCGACGGCACCGGCAACGGCCCACATCCTCGCCTCTCGATTGGCCATGAACACACGGCTGAGCTGCACCACGTAGAGCATGAAAAGCATGAAGGCGAAGACGAGGCCGAAGGCCATGCCCGCCATGAGGAATCCGTTCTCGAGGGTGGACTGGAGAAGGCCTCCGCCTCGCACGTCCCGATTGCCCGGGTAGCCGGCGAAGAGGAACTCTTTCCAGTGCGCATAGCCCCACTTGAGAGCGTCGATCCGCTTCTGGTTGGAGCCGCCGTCGTCGTTGAACTTCCGGAGAAGCTCCTGACCCGCGTCTGACTCGAGGCTGATTACGATCCCGGCTCCCGCGAGAACCGTGAAGACGACCGTGCGCAACGGAGTCCTGCGGCTCTGCAGCACAAGGTAGGCAGTGGTGAGGGCCGCAAGGATCATGCCGAGACGGCCATTCGTCCACGGGAGAGCCGCCCAGCAGGCCACCACATAGGCGAAGCGGAGGAGCACGGAGCGGATCACGGGCGCCAGGGCGATCGTCATCGCGAAGAAGACGGACAGTTGGATGCCGTGGCCCGTGGTTCCGATGGCGCGGCCGATGGAGTCGTCCTGGCCCCACCACCAGATGGACTTGTACACGTCCGACCAGACGAGCACCTCGCCCGAATCGTTCTGGCGCTGGGCGAGAACCACTTCCGCGATGCCGAGGAGGATGAAGAGACCTGCCAAGCGACGGGCGAGCCGCGGCCGGTCCGCCACCGCCTTCCTCGCGACCACCGCCACGATCACCGGGGTCAGCAAGAAAGACGTGAGGGACTGCGCATCGCTGAACAGGCCGTGAGAGCCGGGGTTGAGGGCGTCGATGAGCGCGTAGGCCACGAAGACTCCCACAGCGGCCAGCATCCCCCGACTCAGTGAGAGCGCATCCCGCAGCCAGCTCCGGCGGAAGAGCACGAGCCCGGCGACTCCCGCCCAGACGAGGTACGCCCCAGGGTGAAGGTACGGGGTGAGGACGTTCCGGGCCACACCCGGGATGAGCACGAACGACGCGATCGCCAGTGCGACCAGCAGGCCAGGACGCCGGCTCACGAGGAGTCCGATCACGGCCAGGGAAACCGCCCAGATCATGCGGCAGAGCCTCTCAAGTAGGGATCGAGGACAGGGGCCAGCGCCTCGGCGAAGGCCAGTGTGATGTGCGTGGGATCCGTGTGCGTCAGGTATCCGCCGACGACGAGCGGGCACCGTCCCTCCGCACACGTCGCCGCGAGGGCGTCGAACCGCGCGACCCGGGCTCCGGACTCCCGGAGACGAGAGACCGCCTCGGCCTCGGCCTGCTCCTTGTCCCGCTGGCGGGGAGTGAGCTCCGCCGCGCAGTCCGATGGCGCCCCGAAGCGCCGCATGCAGGTCCGCGGATCACCGGTGAGTCCCGGCGAGCCGAGCACCACGACTCGCCCGGAATGCGCGGCAGCGCCACGAAGCGTTCGCTCCGCAGCGGCGGCCCAAGCGCTCCTCTGCACTTCGGGCTCTGTGAGAGGGCGCCCTGACGCGTCCAGCTGATGGTCGAACCCGCCGACGGCGCTCGACACCACCGTCACGTCGGGCTTCTGCCTCGCGACCAGCTCAAGCAGGGCTTTCCTCGTGGCCGCGCACTTCTCCGGGAATCCGCTGGCCTCGAAATCCGCCTGCTGGCGGACGTCGAAGGGAGAACAGGATCCGACTCCGGCCGCCGTCACGCGCGTGTCCGGTCCGCTCGCGCGCACGACGGCGGGCGTCCACGCCAACGCCACCGAGTCCCCGATGACGAGGATGTGCCGCGACGCCTTCTCGTGGCCCCACGTGCACAGCCCGAGCTCGGTGTCCCCGAAGGCCGCGGCGCAGGGAGTGCCGGGCGCCAGAGCAGGAGCCACCTGCTTCTGGTTGAGCTCGTCCGGTGCGGGGGTCAGTCCAGACCAGTCCCCCGCCCCCGGCGCTCGGAGAGCGGCCTGAAGGGGCTCAAGGCCGCTGAACGGTTCTCCCGCATGGGCCGGACGGACAGCTGAAGACTGCGCCGCGAGCACACCCGTCTTCCACGGGGCCATCTGGTAGCCGCCGAGCAGGACCAGCAGAGCCGAGAGCGCGCCCGAGGCAAGCAGGGGCCCACGGGCCGAGCGTGCACCGCCCCGGGCCTCGGAGGCCAAGCACCCGCCCGCAGCGTGGCCTCGCGCCGGTGAGCCGAGCCCCGCCGCCCTGGCCGCCGCCGCGTCGCGTTCTTCCCACTGCCGGAGCCACCTCGAACGGCGGATAGGGTTCTCCACCCACCGGTACGAGGCGGCCGCCAGGAGAAGCGTCAGCGCCAAGAGGGCCAACGAGGCAGCGGCAGAGCGGCCCAGCCAGGCGGCGCCGATGACGAGCACGGGAAAATGCCAGAGGTAGAGGGAGTAGGAGACGTCTCCTGCCCACTGCATGGCCCGGTTGCCGAGAACAGAGCTGACGACGGCGCACTGCTCTCGCGCGGCAAGCACGAGCGCTGCGCTCGCCGCGGGCAGCAGAGCCCACGGCCCCGGGAACGGCAGGTCCGGCGTGATGGCGAGCGCTGAGACGAGAATCCCCGCCAGGCCGACTGCCCCGGCAGCACGTGCACGGAGTCCATGCAGCGCGAAGCGAGCCGCGAGCGCGCCGAGGGCGAACTCGAACCCCCGCGAGAGCGTGTCGAAGTACGCCCACTGCCCTCGGTACGCGGTGAAGGCGACCGCCCACGCGAACGAGAGGACGGCGATTGCGATGACCGCCGCAGTCACGGTTCTCTGCGCTCGCCCCTGCGAGCGTCCGAGGAGCCAGGCGCCCGTGAGCAGCACAGGCCACACCGTGTAGAACTGCTCCTCAACGGAGAGGGACCAGTAGTGCTGGAATGGAGAGGGGTTCTGCGAATGCGCCAGGTAGTCGGTCCCCACACCGGCGAAGTGCCAGTTCGAGACCCAGAGGTTGGACCAGGCGGCGTCCAGGGTGAACTGGAGCGCCTGTTGGCTGAACCAGGTCAGCCAGACGGCGGGCAGCGCCACGAGGGACACGAGGACCGCCGCCGGGACGATCCTCCGGATCCGCCGCGCGTAGAAGCGCCGGAACCTCAGCCGTCCGAAATCCTCGATGTCCCTCAGGATGATGCTGGAGATGAGGAAGCCGGAGATCACGAAGAAGACGTCGACGCCGACGAACCCGCCCTCCGGCACGTTCCAGAAGTGCTGGGCGATGACGAGGAGGACGGCGAGCGCCCGCAGCCCTTGGATGTCGCTGCGCGCCGCCCGCCGTCCGTCCACGGCTGCAGCTGCCGGACGGCTCAAGAGGCCGTCCGCAGGTGGTCGGCCAGCCGGATGGAGAGGGCGACGGCGGTCATCGTCGGGCCGGCGTGCGAGGAGGACGGGAACACCGCCGTCGAGCTGACGTAGAGGTTCTGCGTTCCCCAGACCTTGAGGTCGGCGTCCACCACAGACTCGGCGGGATCCGAGCCCATGCGGAGCAGGCCCATCTGGTGCGTCCCGTCCACGAGCTCCGCCTCGAGCAGTTCTTCGAGCGAGGGCGGCACGTACGAGGCCCAGCCGCTCTCGGCGAAGCCCTGTGCCATGATCTCGAGGCTGCGGTGGTAGTTGGCCCGGTCCTCCGCGGACACGGAGTGCTCCACCCGGAGCCTCGGCACGCCGTATGCGTCCTTCTCCGTGGCTGAGAGTCTCACGCGGTTCTCCGGCGAGGGCAGCTGCTCGGCGTCGAAGCGGAGACGGTAGCGGCCCCGCTTGGACCGGCGGGTGAAGGCCGGAAGCGTTCGGCGCGAGATCCAGCGGTCCCGCGCCCACTCGAGGGCGAAGCCGGCCAGCGCGGGCGCGCCCAGGACGAGGTTGCGGACGTGCCCCTTCGGGTCCCTGAGCTCGGCGTACCGCCGATGCATGCCCGTGGCCTTGAACTCGCCGGTGTAGGTGAGCGCCTTGCGGGCCAGCGCGAACGCCGAGAGCAGCGGGTCCCGGTGGGAGGGGTCACGGGGCTCCTCGTACCAGATGGCGAAGCCCATGTTGAGGAGGCCCTCGCGGCGCTTCACCTCCTCGGACACCTGGAGGAGGCGGCGCGCCCAGGCCCCGTCGTGCGTGCGGACGTACGCCGTCGCCGCGTCGGCGGAGCGGGGGTCCTTCAAGGTGAGCGTTCCCACCTCCGCAATGGGGTGGATCATGTAGTTCCGGCCCACCTGGTCGTGCTCGTTGCCGATGCCGCTGTGGAGCAGGATGCGGGTGGACTCCAGTCCTCCCGCAGCGAGGACGAACCGCTCGGCCCGCAGGCGCAGGCGCGCTCCCGACGGCGTGGCGGCCTCGGCGTGGACTACGCGGCCCTCCTCGCCCTCCACGAGCCTGAGGACGTTGGCATGGGTCAGGAGGCGGATGTTCGGCAGCGCGTCGAGCTCCCTCCGGTACACCTCGGCAAAGCGAGTGGGCGGCGAGTACCGCCAGACGCCCTCGTCCGCCACGGTGTCCGAGGCGGGGCTGAGCAGATGAGCCCGCTCCCCCGGGATCGCGGGATTGGCCGTCCACTCGAACCGTCCGACGTCGAGCCGCTGCCCGGCCCGCCGGTAGTACGGCTCCATGTCCTCGCGACTCACGGGCCACGCCTTGAGGCCGAGCCCCGGCCGCGCCTCGAAGTCGATCGCGTTGAAGGGAGCCGTGCGGCCGCCCCACTGCATGGACGCGCCGCCCACGCGCTTCTGGCGCACCTTGGCCAGCGGCTCGGTCCGCTCCGAGAAGTCGTCGCCCCGAAGGCTGTCCTGCATGTCCGCGTCCACGGTGAAGCCGCCGGCGTCCACCATGAGGATGTCGAGCCCCGCATCGGCCAGCTCACGGACCACGGAGGCGCCCGCCGGCCCGGTTCCGATGACGACGAGGTCCGCGCGGAGCTCTGCGGCGCCGGTCAGCTTCCGACCGTCGATGACTGTCATTTCCCTGTTCTCCCTAGCTTCTCAAGGACTGCGTCAATGGCCGGGCTGGGCCGCTCCGCCGCGCCTCGCAGCACTGCCGCGAGGTTCGCGTACGCGTGGGACGCCGAGCTCATGCCGAGCAGGACGCCGGAGACGCCGTCCTGCGCCTGCGCACGTCCTGCGAGGCGGGCGGCGATCTCCGCAGGCGGGACGCCGGTCTCGCGGAGCCGCGGGATGAGGGTGCCGTCGCCGAGCACGGCCAGTCCGATAATACTAACGTTTTTCTTTTCCACTGCGGCGGCCAGCTCCTTCGAGGGACCGCCGACCAGCGGGTTCACCGGCATCTGCAGCCAGGACAGTCCCGGCACCTCGAGCGCGGCCTCGGCCGCGTCATGGGAAGACACGGACGCGCCCCACGCCCGGACACGGCCCGCATCCACGAGCGCCTCCACGCCCTCGAGGAACTCGCCGCGCCGGAGGTCTTCTGCTCCGGGGTCGTGGAGAAGGAGGACGTCGAGAGCCTCGCGCCCCTGCCTCCGGAGGCAGTCTTCTGCCGCTGTGCGGACATAGGCACTCGAATAGTCGCGCCCGGCCCGCGTGGCCGCCTTGAGCCCCGAGAGCGAGGGGACCCTCCCCGAGACCCTCGCGCTGTGAGCCAGGCCGCGCGGAGTCTTGAGCAGTCCCACCTTGGTCATGACCGTGACGTCCGGGCGGCGGCGGACCGCCCGGCCCACGAGACGCTCGGCGAGACCGCGGGCGTAGACGTCCGCCGTGTCGATGAGCGTCACCCCGAGGTCCAGGGCCGTCTCCAGCGTCCGGGCCCCCTCCGCAAGCGAGCGCCCCTGCCAGAACGCCCCGAGGCGAGCCGTGCCCAGCCCGAGCGGCGTCGTCGTGACTCCCCCGATGCGAGCCGGGGTGAGGAGTTCTGCGGTCATGGACATGCCTTTCCCTGGGTGATCTCTCCCGTTGCCTCGGGACTCTGAGCGGGCGGGACGACCCGATCGAGGACGGCCCGCCACGCCGCCCCGACGTTCTCCGAGGACATGAGGTCGCGGAGCCTTGCGCGGCCCGCCCGGCCGATCCGGGCGGCCAGCTCTGGCGAGTCCATGAGCCGGATGACCGCGTCAGCGAATTCCGCGGGGGTCTCGCCGAGAAGGACCTCCTGTCCGTCCTCGACGTCGATCCCCTCGACGCCCAGGCGGGTCGCCACGACGGGAAGCCCCACAGACATGCCGTCGAGCACCTTGGTCTTGACCCCGGTCCCGGCCAGGATCGGCGAGAGGAACATCCGGTGCCCGGAGAGCCCCTCCTCGAGGCTTTCCGCATACCCGCGGAGGCGGATCGGCGTGCCCGCGAACTCCTCGGCGAACTCCTCGGCCCCGGCGCCCACGGCATCGACGGCCAGTCGTCTGCCCCGCCGCTCGAGCTCCGGAAGCACCGCGTCCCGCAGGTGCCGCAGCGCGGCGATGTTGGGTCCGTAGTGCAGAACGCCGAGGAAGACGGCGGTCCCCGGCGGGGCTGACGCGGGATCCGCAGGATGTCTGGGATCCACTGCCATCGGCAGAGCGTCCACCGTCACCCCGGCGCGCGCCGCGAGCGTCGCCGCCTCGGCTCGGCTCGTCATGGCGACGCCGGCCGCCGCCCGGGCGATCCGCACCTCCTCCCGGTACGCGCGCGAGGACTCGAAGCCCAGGCTCGCACGCGCCAGCCGCTCCAGCGGCCCCACGAGACGCGCCGGAAGCTGGGAGGCGAAGTAGCCGAGGATGTTGGAGTTCCCCTCCGCGAACCCGGCCGAGCCGTAGCGGTCCGAGAGGAGGTCGTCGAGGTGCATGATGCACGGGCGCCCGCTCCCGGCGGCGAGGGGCCAGACTCTCAGACCGTCGCCCACGACGACGTCTGCTCCGATCCGGTCCGCCGCCTCCCGGACACGCCGGATGAGCGAGCGCTGCCGGAAGAGCCCCGCGTTGAGGGTGCCCCCGCGCAGAGCCGACACGAGGACTCCCCCGGCCGTGGCGAGGACGCCGCCCGGCTGCAGGCGGATCAGCTCGCATCCCGCCCACTCGGAGGGCGTCTCGTCCTTCGTGAGCGCCACGACCGTCACCTCGAAACCGGCCCCCCGGAGTCCGGCCACAGCCGCCTCCAGGACGGCGATGCGGCCGGTCCTCTGCGCTGCCGGGTTCCGGGCCGCCAGGAGAATCGCCCTTCTCATGCGCGGCGCCCCCTCGACGAGGCGCCGCGGCGCCGAGGCCCGCGTGTGGTCTCGAACCGCTCGACCGTCTCGAGCAGCGCGGCGTGGAAGCGATCCACCATGACCTCTTCCCGGTGAGCGGCCACGTGCCGGCGCGCCGGCTCGGCAAACGAGGAGAAGTACGCGTCATCCGTGAGGAGCCGCTCCAGGCCGTCCGCGAGCGCCTCCGCGCTGTTCGGCTGGAACACCGGCCCAGCCTCCCCGATGGCCTCGGGCAGGCCGCCGTGCCCGGCCACCAGCGTGACGCACCCGGCCGCGGCGCACTCCAGCGCCACGGTGCCGAACGGCTCGGGGATGCGGGAGGGGACGACGGCGATGGCGTGGCGGTTGAGCTCGTCATTGATGGCCGCCCCTGTCTTCCGCCCCGTGAGGACCACCTGGTCCCCGAGGCCCAGGGACCGGATCCGGGACTCTACCGCGGGGCGGAAGTCGCCCTCGCCCACGAGCGTGAGGCGAGGCCTGCGGCCCCGCTCCCGGAGGAGGCTCAGCGCCTCGAGGAGGAGGTCGATCCCCTTGTCCGAGGAAAGGCGTCCCAGGAAGACAATCGAGTCCCGCGGCCGCTCCCGGCCCTGGTCGAAGAAGACGTCATCCCGGTAGGAGTTGTGGATGACCTCGACCTGGGGACGCACATGCCCCGCGAGCGCCGAGGAGTTGGCCACGAGCTTGTCCGCGCGCTCCACCACCGCGTACTTCGCCTCGTACTTCAGGCGCTCGAGACGGCTCAGAGGCTCGCCCGGCATGGTGACCCACGTGCGCAGGGCGATGAGCCACGGCCGCCGGATGAAAGCCTGGGGCCAGGCGAACTGGAGGCAGGGGTTGTTGTGGAAGACGACGTCGGCCTCGCGGATGATCCGCACGAGCTCCGCGGGCGCCGGCTCGCGCGCCACCGAGAAGGGGAACTGCGAGTCGTCCCCTGCCTTCTCCCGGGTGTGGGTCACCACGGTGACCTCGGCCCCGTGGCGCTCGACGAGTCCGCGGGCGATGAGCTCGGCCGTCACCTCGACTCCGCCGAAGTCCGGGGCGAAGCGGTGGACCATGAGCGCGACTTTCACACATTCCTCCGTGGTTGAGGTGCGATGGACGGGGACGGCCCGGACGCTGAGGCGCGGCGCCCGTGCTGTTGTCTGTGATGGGGGGCCGGGGCGTCAGGATGCGACGCCGGCCGCGTCCCGGACGCCCTGGCGGAAGACCGCCCAGGAGTGAGCCGCGGCCTCCGCGACGCAGAGCTCCCGGTACGCCCGCCTCGGCTCGAAGGTCTCGCGGGCCTGCCGGAGCGCCTCGACGAGCGGCTCCACCCGGCCGGCGCGGACCACGGTCTTCACCGCCGGGTCGAGCGGGAGGTCCGCCAGACCCGTGTTGTCCGAGGCGATGAGGCGGGCCCCCGAGCTGAGGGCCTCGCCGAGCACGAGGCCGAACCCTTCCACGAGGCTCGGGAGGACGAACGTGTCCGCCTCGGCCATGAGACGGCGGAGCTCCTCGCGTGAGACGCGCGGGGTGATCTGCACGTTCGTCAGGCCTCGCGCGAAGTCCTCCATCTGGGGATCCAGCCTCGACGCCACGATCCTCAGCCGGGCGCCCGGCAGGCGGGCACGGCGCCACGCCTCGAGCAGGATGTGCAGCCCCTTCCGCTGCACGCCCTGGCCCACGAAGAGGAACCGGCAGGTCCGCGTGGGCTCCACGGGCGCCAGCGGCAGCGGCTCAGGGCACCCGTAGGGCACCACGGAGATCCGCTCAGCGGGGACGCCCGAGGCAAGGAGCCCCTGGCGCGTGAAGCCCGAAGCGCAGACCACCGCGTCCGCGAGCGACGTCTCCTGGAGGTGGCGGGCCTGCATGGCCGGAGAGTCCACCTCCGCCTCGGGCGTCCAGGGGCGGGCCGAGCCGAGCTCGTCCACTGTGCGCATGGTCTCCTCGATGAACGAGGGAGACGGGTGGTACTGGAAGAGGATCCGGCGACCGGTGGAGGGCCCTGCGAAGGCCTGCGCCGCGGAACCGGAGTAGAGGAAGAGGTCAGCGTCCGGGTTCTGCCGAGCCACCCGCGCGGCCGTCCGGCCCAGCGCCCCTTCCACCGCGTGGCTCGGGAAGTCCACGGGACCCACCCGGCGCAGCGCCTCGTAGGGCAGCTGGCGCAGCAGCGCCTGCAGAGACGGCGTCACGAGCGAGGGCGGGACCGACTCCGCAGAGCGGTGCTGCAGGCCGGGAAGCTGAACGGGCCACGCCTTGGCGTAATAGTCCGTCACGAACCGGCGGAGCTGCCCGACCTCGGCGAACGCCCGGGCCGCATGGTAGGAATCGCGGTCTCGGTTGAAGGCGACGACAAAACTCACGTGAGGTCTTTCTGCGCACGAAGGGGGATGAGAGGCGTTATTATTTTACCTGCAGTCATAACACCCGTCAAAACCAGACGTTCGCTTGGCCAGCCCGAGACCCCGAGGAGACGGCGCATGAGCAGTTGGATGCGGGCGGCATCCGTTGCGGAGACGTCCGACACGCAGACCTCCGGCGGAGAGGCGCCCACCCCTGACCAGGGCGGAGGGATCCTCTACGCCCTGGCCCCGAGCGCGTCCTCCCCCGTCGCCCTCGAGGGCACGGCGCTCGCGATCTGGCGCTCGCTCTCAGCCTCCCCGACGCCCGAGGAGTCGCTCATCCGCGCCCTCGCCGAGGAGTTCGGCGAGCCGGAGAGCCGCATCGCCCCGCACGTCGGCGGGTTCCTCCGCCAGCTCGAGGAGCTCGGGCTCGCGGTGCAAGAGACGGACATCCCGGACGCCCTCCCCTAAAACACGACGACGGCGCCCGCCGGTTCCGTCTGAACCGGCGGGCGCCGTCGTCGTTGTCTGAGGCGGAGGCCGTCAGGCCTTGCCGTCGAAGAGGCTCGTGACGGAGCCGTCCTCGAAGACCTCTCGGATGGCCCGGGCGAGGAGCGGGGCGATCGAAAGGACGGTGAGGTTCTCGAAGCGCTTCTCGTTGGGGATGGGCAGCGTGTTCGTGACCACCACCTCGCGGGCGCCGGACTCCGCGAGGCGCTGGGCCGCCGGCGGGGAGAACACGGCGTGCGTGGCCGCGATGATGACGTCCTTGGCGCCGGCGTTCTTGAGCACCTGGACGGCGCCGGCGATGGTTCCGCCGGTGTCGATCATGTCGTCGATGAGCACGCACGTGCGGCCCTCGATCTGGCCCACGACGGTCTTGGAGACGGCCTGGTTGGGCACCGTGAGGTCGCGCGACTTGTGGACGAACGCGAGCGGCGCGCCGCCCAGCATCTCCGCCCACTGCTCGGCCACGCGGACGCGGCCGGTGTCCGGGGAGACCACGGTGACGTTGTCCGTGCCCACGCGGGAGCGGATGTAGTCCGCGAGGAGCGGGATGGCCATGAGGTGGTCCACCGGGCCGTCGAAGAAGCCCTGGATCTGGGCCGTGTGCAGGTCCACGGACATGATGCGGTCCGCGCCGGCCGTCTTGTAGAGGTCCGAGACCAGGCGGGCCGAGATCGGCTCGCGGCCGCGGCCCTTCTTGTCCTGGCGCGCGTACGGGTAGAACGGCGAGACCACGGTGATCCGCTTGGCGGAGGCGCGCTTCATCGAGTCGATCATGATGAGCTGCTCCATGAGCCAGTTGTTGAGCGGAGCCGGGTGGGACTGGATGACGAACGCGTCCGTGCCGCGGACGCTCTCCGCGGAGCGGACGTAGATCTCGCCGTTCGCGAAGTCGTAGGCATCCACCGGGAGCAGCTCGGTGCCGAGCTCCTTGGCCACCTCTGCGGCGAGCTCGGGGTGCGCCCGGCCCGAGGCCAGAACCAGTTTCTTCTCTCCGTACGCGGTGATTCCGCTCATGAAGCCGTTGTCCTTTGCTGTTCGCAGATGCCTGACGGGGTTCTCAGTCTACTCGGAGGCCTTCTCAGCGGCCTCGGCTGCGGCGGTGCCGGGACGGTTCTCCGTGACCCAGCGCTCGATGTTCCTCTGCGGCGCCACGGTGATGGCGAGCGCGCCGGCCGGGACGTCCTTGCGGACCACGGTTCCGGCGCCGGAGTAGGCGCCGTCCCCCACCGTCACCGGGGCCACGTACATGTTGTCCGAGCCCATGCGCACGTGGCTGCCGATCACGGTGCGGTGCTTCTTGACGCCGTCGTAGTTGACGAACACGCTCGCCGCGCCGATGTTGGAGCCCTCGCCGATCGTGGCGTCGCCGACGTAGGAGAGGTGCGGGACCTTGGAGCCGCTGCCGATCTCCGCGTTCTTGGTCTCCACGAACGTGCCGATCTTGCCCTTCTCCCCCAGCGAGGTGCCCGGGCGGAGGTAGGCGAACGGGCCCACGGACGCGCCCGCGCCGATGCGGGACTCGGAGCCGTGCGTGCGGACCACCGAGGCGCCCTCGCCGACGACGACGTCCGTGAGCGTGGTGTCCGGCCCCACGCTCGCGCCGGAGGCGATCTCCGTGGCGCCGTGCAGCTGCGTGTTCGGGAGGATGGTGACGTCCTGGCCGATGACCACGGAGTCGTCAATCCAGGTGGTGTCCGGGTCCACCACGGTGGCGCCGCCCCGCATGGCCCGCTCCACCGTGCGGCGGTTGAGCTCCTTGCCGAGCGCGGCGAGCTGGACGCGGTCATTGGCGCCCTCGACCTGCCAGACGTCCTCCACCACGGACGCGGCCACGCGGCCGCCGGCCGAGCGGGCGATCCCGAGCACGTCCGTCAGGTACATCTCGCCCTGCGCGTTGTCCGTGGTGACCTGGGAGAGGGCGTCCTTGAGGACCTCGATGTCGAACGCGTACACGCCCGCGTTGAACTCGCGGATGGCCCGCTGCTCCTCCGTGGCGTCCTTGTGCTCCACGATGGCGAGCACCTCGCCGCCCTCGCCCCGAACGATGCGGCCGTAGCCCGTGGCGTCCGGCACGACGGCGGTCAGCACGGTCACCGCGTTGCCCGCGGACTCGTGGTCCTCGGCGAGACGCTGCAGGGACTCGGAGGTCATGAGGGGAACGTCCCCGCTGGTCACGAGGACGGTGCCACGCGTGACGCCCTCCCTCTCCAGGGCCTCGAGGCCGGCCTGGACCGCGCGGCCCGTTCCGGGAACCTCGTCCTGGTCCGCGATGGCGGCGTGCGGGGCCAGCCGGGAGATGTGCTCCACCACGCGGTCCCGCTGATGGCGGACGACCACGGCGATCTTCTCCGGGGACAGTCCCTCGGCGGCGCGGAGCGCGTGCCCGACCATGGAGCGGCCGCCGATCTCATGCATGATCTTGGGCTTCTCAGACTTCATGCGCGTGCCTGCGCCTGCGGCCAGGACGATGACTGAGGGACGGGGTGAATCGCTCACAGGGGACTCCTCGCTCCGCGGCATTCGTTGATTGCTCTGGGCTCCAGCCTAGAGTTCCGCCCTTAGGATTCGAACCTAAACTGCACGGCTCCAAAGGCCGGCGTGCTGCCGTTACACCAGGGCGGAGCGCGCCGCCTCGCCGGTGGCGCAAAAGTTCATTATGCCATCACCGGTTCTTCACTCGCACCTTTCTACCGGTCTGCTCCCGGGTGGGAGAACGGGAGTCAGACGGCGGCGCGGGCCCGTTCCGCGGCCGCCGCAAACGGGACCGCACACCGCAGAGGAGAAGCCGAGCGTGCAGCAGAACGTGACGATGTCAGTGGTCGGATGCGGATACCTGGGAGCGGTGCATGCCGCCAGCATGGCCAGCCTCGGGCACCGGGTGGTGGGGCTCGACATCGACGCGAACAAGATCCGCTCCCTCGAGTCCGGCACGGCCCCGTTCTTCGAGCCGGGACTGCCCGAGCTCCTGCTCCGGGACCAGGAGAACGGCAGCCTGGAGTTCTCCACGGACTTCCACGCCGCCGCCGAGGCGGACCTCCACTTCATCTGCGTGGGCACCCCGCAGCGCGAGGGCGAGCACCGCGCCAATCTCGACTACGTGGACGCCGCGTTCGCCTCGATCGCCTCCGTGGCCAAGGAGGGCGCCGTTCTCGTGGGCAAGTCCACGGTTCCCGTCGGCACCGCCGAGCGCCTCTCCCGCGAGGTGGCGGCCTCCCGCCCGGACCTCACCGTCGCGTGGAACCCCGAGTTCCTCCGCGAAGGGCACGCCGTGGAGGACACGCTGCGCCCGGACCGGCTGGTCTACGGCGTGGCCGATCCGGACGCGCCCTCCCGTGCCGCCGAGCTCCTCGACGCCGTCTACGCCTCCGCGATCGAGGCGGGCACTCCCCGGCTCGTGGTCAACCTCCCCACCGCCGAGCTCGTCAAGACGGCCGCCAACTCCTTCCTGGCCACGAAGATCAGCTTCGTCAACGCCATGGCCGAGATGTGCGAGGTCTCGGGAGCCAACGTGACCCAGCTGGCGGACGCCATCGGCCACGACGAGCGCATCGGCCGGAAGTTCCTCAACGCCGGCATCGGGTTCGGCGGCGGCTGCCTGCCCAAGGACATCCGGGCGTTCTCCGCCCGCGCCGGAGAGCTCGGCGCCGAGGAGGCCCTCACGTTCCTCCGCGAGATCGACCTCATCAACATGCGGCGCCGCTCCCGCGCCGTCGAGGCCATGCGGCAGATGGCCGGGGGCTCCCTCATCGGCGTGACCGTGGGCGTCCTCGGCACTGCCTTCAAGCCCTTCTCCGACGACGTCCGGGACTCCCCCGCGCTCAGCATCGCCCAGCAGCTCCAGCTCCAGGGCGCCACGGTCCGGGTCACCGACCCGGAGGCGGTCGAGAACTCCCGGCGGCGCTTCCCCGAGCTGAGCTACACGGACTCGATGGAGGCGGCGGTCTCCGACGCGGACATCGTGGCAGTGCTGACAGAATGGACGGAGTACCGCTCGCTCACGCCCGCGGACCTCGAGCCCCACGTCAGGGGGCGCCGGGTCTTCGACGGGCGGAACGTCCTGGACCGGGAGGCGTTCGCCTCAGCCGGATGGACGTACCAGGGCGTGGGGCGCTGACCCTCCCCTCTCATTCCCCTTCCCCGCGATCCCCGGTGTCCACCCGCACCCGATCCGAAGAAGAGGCATGACCCTCATGAAGCACGCCCTCGTCGTGGCCACGGTCAACCGGCACGAGACCCTGACCAAGCTCCTCGACTCCCTCCGAGAGCTGGACCCGCACCCGTCCGAGCTGGTCATCTCCGCACCCGCCGAGTCCGACATCCCGCCCGCGGCCCGCGAGCCGTTCCCGTTCCCCGTGGTCATCGCGCTCGGCGCGCGGGGCTCCTCCGCGCAGCGCAACAAGGGCGTGGACGCGTTGACCACCGCGCCGGACACCGTTGCGTTCCTCGACGACGACTCGGTCCCCCGCCGCGACTTCTTCGCCCGGGTGGAGAGGCATTTCGCGGAGCACCCGGACTCCTCCGCCATGACCGGCCGGGTCGTCCTGGAGGGAACCGGAAGGCTGCCGAATCTCTCCGACGCCGAGATCACAGAGGCGCTGGAGCGCTCGCTGCGCGACGACGCCGCGCAGAGTCCCGGCCCAGCGGAGCCCCACAACCAGCTCTACGGGTGCAACATGGTCTTCCGGCTTGAGGACTTCAACCGGTTCCGGTTCGACGAGCGGCTTCCGCTCTACAGCTGGCTCGAGGACACGGACCTCGCCCGCGCTCTCATGAAGGCCGGCCGCCGCATCTACCGGGACCCCGCCGTCGTCATCGCTCACCGCCGGGACGCCTCCGGGGGACGGCAGTCTCACGTGCGGTTCGGGTACTCGTTCGTGTCCAACTGGGCCCATCTGCACCAGAAAGGCCACGTGGACAGGCGGGATCTGCCGGGCGTGGTGCTCGTCGTCGGGAAGAACGCGGTGGGGTCCATCTGGGGCCCGGAGCGGGAGTGGAGGCGGCTGAGGCTCAAGGGGAATCTGCTGGCCCTCGGCGACCTCCTCCGGGGCCGCGTCACGCCGGAGCGCATCCTCGATCTGTAGCTCCGTCCGGCTGAGCCCCTCGCTCCCTCCGCCGAGACCCGGCGCTGCCGCGGCCTTCCCTGTCGGGGAGGCCGCGGCAGCGCGCAGGGCGGCTTCCAGGTGTTCGGGCCTGCTGCCGTTCGGGCCTGCCGCCGTTCGGGTCACGCGCCCTTCGGCGTGAACCCCGCCTTCTTGAGCTCCTGGAACATGTTGGCGGAGAGCTTCTTGGCCCCGGACTCGTTCGGGTGGATGCCGTCGAGGAAGTCGTCCTGCGAGACCATGCTCCCGTCCTCGTTCCTCAGCCCCTGCCACGGGTCGATGAACGCGTAGCCGCGGTTCTTGGCCGCCGCGCGGGTGGCGCTGTTCCACTGCACCACCGCCGCCGGGCCGGGCCACGAGACGGGGCCCACCGCCATGACCACGACCTTGGCGGGCTTGTAGCCCCGCTTCTTCACGATGGCGTCCACGTTGGACATGAACTCGGAATGCTTGTCCTCGAAGCTCGCGCTGCTGCGGAGGTCATTGGTCCCGAGCTCGATGAGGAGCGCGTCCCGCTCGGCCTGGCCGGCCACACGGTCCTTGAGGATCTGCGCCGAGGTCATGCCGCCCTGCGCGTACCCGCCGCCGTACTCGAATTCGCTGCCCTTGAGGTAGTAGGCCCAGCTGGTCTTGCCGAAGTCTCCGTAAGCGAACGCCCGGGAGCTTCCCTGGCTGATCGAGTCTCCGTAGACCTCGAGCTTCACCCGCCGATCCGCCGCATAGGTGTGCAGCGGCACGCTGGCCGCCTCGGCCGGTGGCGGCGGGGTCTGCCGCTGCTTCTGGAGGACGAAGGCCCCGAGGCCTGCGACCAGAACGGCGAGGACGATGAGCGCGATGATTCCGGCGCGTTTGGAGGACATGCGGCAGGTTCCTTCACAGTGTCGGGGGACGGCGGAGTGGCCCGGGGACGGCCGGAGCGGCGGGGAACCCGCATGGCGTTATTCTATCAATCGCGCCCGCGTCAGCCCCGCGAATGCAGGCCGGAATAGGCGCCGACGAGGCGATCGGCCACCTGCTCGATGCCGAAGACGGACTCGACATGCGCCCGTCCGCGTCGGCCGAGCTCACAGCGCAGCTCCGCCGAGGCGAGCAGGGGGCGCAGAGCCTCGGCGAGCCCCTCGGCGCCGGATTCGTACAGGGCGGCGGCTCCTGCGGCGCGCGCCCCCTCCGCGAGCCCGCAGTCCGTCCGGAACACCGCCGGCAGACCCGCCCGCTGCGCCTCGATGACCGTCATGCCGAACGGCTCGTTCTCCGCGGGAAGCACGTAGACCGCCGCCTCCGCCATCCGGACCGCGGTCAGCTCCGGGAGCAGCGGCCCCTCCCAGCGCACCCGCCCCTGCAGCTCGGGGCGGGACCGGCAGAACTCGAGGACGGCGTCCGCCTCGCCCTCGTCCGGGCCGACGAGCGAGAACGTCCACTCGGGGAACTCCCGGGCCAGGCGGGCCGCCGCCTCCGCGAAGTCCATGGGGCGCTTCCGCGGCGCCATCCGCGCCAGGAAGAGGACGTCTCGGGACGAGGCCGGGTCCGCAGCCGGGGCGGGCACGGAGAGGTCCAGCCCATTCGGCAGGACCTCGTACCGCCCCCTCGGCTCCACCTCGCCGAGCTCCCGCTTCTCCTTGGGGACCAGCGCGAACACGGTCCGCGCGGTCCGCAGGGTGCGGCGGACGATGAGGGCGTCGAGCGTCTTCGCCAGGCGCTTGGCGGACGGGACCACCATGCCGTGGGTCTGGGCCGCAAAGGGAATCCGACGAGCCAGGAGCACGGCTGCGGCGGGGACGAGGACCAGGTCCCGGGCGAAATGCAGGTGGACTGCGTCGAACGCCCCGGCATGCGCCGCGAGCCACGGGACCATGCCGGGCGCCGCCACTCCGGCGAACCCGGTTCCGGGCACGGCCTGCACAGCGGGGAAGAGCTTAACCGGAACGCCCTGGTACACGTCTGGCAGGGTGCCCTCGAACCCGCGAGCGCCCGCGACGAGCAGGACCTCATGCCCCTTCCGCTGGAGCTCTCTCAACTGCGTCACTGCCACCCGGAGAGGGCCTCCGAGCTCGCCGTCGGGAGAGACGAGGGTGACCACGTGGAGAATCCTCACCGAGCCCGGCCTCCTTCGCGCACCTCACCCTTGGGAGCCAGAACCCGTGCGCCGTCGGGGACGTCCTTGACCACGAGGGCCTGGGCGCCCACGAGGACGTCGTCGCCCACCGTCACGCCGCGGAGCACCGTGGAGCGGGCCGCGAGCCAGGTGCGCGCGCCGATGGTGATAGGAGCGTTGTCGAACTCGAAGGCGTCGTCCTCGAAGAGGTGGCTGCCCGTGCAGACGAACACCTCCTGGGACAGGCACGTGTTGCTGCCGATCCTCACGGGCTCGAGGTTGAGGATCCACGCGCCCTCGCCGATCCAGACGGCGTCCGCGAGCTCGAGCTTCCAGGGCCAGTGGATGCGCACCCGGTGGCGCACGAGGCAGTTGCGGCCAATCCGCGCGCCGAACGCCCTCAGCACGGCGATTCTCACCTTCGGCGGACACCACCAGTGCTGGAGCACCGCCCCCTGCACGGCGAGCCAGGCCGCCTGGGTCATCTTCCCCCGGCCCTTGTCATAGCCGTGCCCCTGGAAGGCGGTGAGGTCTCGCATCGGGTGATCACATCGCTCTCGCGCTTTGAAAAACAGAACAGATGCAAAACACTCTACGGCTTTATGGTCCGGCGACGAGGACCTGCGGATGTGATCCCGCAGACGCGCACCCGGCGGGGGCCGTCACGGTACAGAGGTGCGGGTCAGAGGAGCGGCGCGGGTCAGTCCCCCGCCGTGTCGAGCGCCTCGAGCCAGAGGGTTTCCAGCTCCTCTTTGCTCGCCACGAGGTCGCGCAGCTCCGCGTTGACCCGGTTGAGGCCCTCGTAGTCCTGGCTGTGGGAGAGCTCGGCCAGCTCCTCGTGGAGCTTGGCCTCCGCGGCCTCCGCCCGCTCGAGCTGCCGCTCCAGCCGGGCCGCGTCCTTCCTCGCCTGACGGCGCTCCGCCTCGCTCGGTCCGCTCGATGCGGTCTGCGCAGCGGATCCGGCGGTGCCCGCGCCCCGGCCGCCGCCGTCGTCGCCTGCCGCGCCCTCGGAGCCGCTCGGCAGCGTGGCGCCGGTCTCCATCGCCTGCCGCAGCTCGAGGTACTGCTCCACGCCTCCCGGGAGCGCGCGGATCTTCCCGTCGCCGAGGAGCGCCACCTGGTGGTCCGTGACGCGCTCGAGCAGGTACCGGTCGTGCGAGACCACCACAAGCGTGCCGGGCCAGGAGTCCAGCACGTCCTCGACGGCCGCGAGCGTGTCCGTGTCCAGGTCGTTGGTGGGCTCGTCGAGCATGAGCACGTTGGGCTCGCCCACGAGCAGCCGCAGCAGCTGGAGCCGCCGGCGCTCGCCGCCCGAGAGGTCCCGGACCGGCGTCCACTGCTTCTCCCGCGTGAACCCGAGCTGCTCCACGAGCTGCCCCGCGGTCACCTCCCGGCCGCCGATCTCGAAGACCTGCCGCTCCCGCTTGATGACCTCGATGACGCGCAGGTCCGCCACCGCGTCCAGCTCCCGGACCTCCTGGGTGAGCACCGCGGGCACCACGGTCTTGCCTCGGCGGATCCGCCCGGAATCGGGCTCGATCTCACCCGCGAAGAGGCGCAGAAGAGAGGACTTGCCCGCGCCGTTGACCCCGACGACGCCGACGCGCTCCCCCGGGGCCAGGCGCAGCGTCACATCGTCGAAGACCGTCTTGCCGGAGAGCGAGAGGGAGACGTCCTCGGCGTCGAAGACGTCCTTGCCGAGGCGGGCCGTGGCCATCTTCCGCAGGGAGACCGTGTCCCGCGGCTCGGGAACGTCCTGAATGATCTGGTTGGCGGCGTCGATCCGGAACTTCGGCTTGGACGTGCGCGCAGGAGCGCCCCGCCGCAGCCACGCGAGCTCCTTCTTCATGAGCTGCTGGCGCTTGTTCTCGACGACGGCGGCCATCCGGTCCCGCTCCGCCCGGGCGAGGACGTAGGCAGCGTAGCCTCCCTCGAACTGGTCCACCGTGCCGTCGTGGACCTCCCACGTCATGGTGCAGACCTCGTCGAGGAACCAGCGGTCGTGCGTGACCACGAGGAGCGCGCCGTCGCCGGCCTTCCAGCGCCGCTTGACGTGCTGCGCGAGCCAGGCGACGCCCTCGACGTCGAGGTGGTTGGTGGGCTCGTCGAGCATGACGACGTCGTGGTCCCCCGCGAGGAGGCGGGCGAGCGCCACGCGGCGGCGCTGACCGCCGGAAAGGCGGCCGACGGCGGCGTCGAGGTCCAGCTCGCCGACGAGCCCCCGCATGATGTCGCGGATCCGCGGATCGGAGGCCCACTCGTGGTCCGCCGCATCGCCGACGAGCGCGTACCGGACCGTCCACTCGGGATCGAGGACGTCCTGCTGGTCCAGATACCCCACCCGCAGCCCGCCTCGGTGCGTCACGCGTCCGGAGTCAGGCTGCTGGCGCTGCGCGAGGAGCCGCATGAGGGTCGACTTGCCGTCGCCGTTGCGGCCGACCATGCCGACGCGGTCGCCCTCGTCGAGGCCGATCGTCACGCCGTCGAGGACCGTGCGCGTGGCGAAGGAGACAGAGACGCTCTCGGCGCCCAGGAGGTGGGCCATGGGGGTCCTTTCGTCGGGGGGGTGTCAGAGGGCCGAGTCGGCGAGCCGCGCGCCAGGAGCGGGCCCGGCCACGGCGGCGGCGCGGTCCCATCCGCGCTCAGCCAGTCTCGCCGCGAGGAGGTCTGCAGACTCGGGCCCCGCGGCGAGCAGCGCCACGGTGGGCCCGGACCCGGACACGATGCCCGCGAGAGCGCCCGCCTCCCGTCCGGCGGCGAGGACCTCGCCGAGCTCGGGGGCGAGGTCGAGGGCGGCCTCCTGAAGGTCGTTGTGGAGCAGAGTCGCGAGGCGCTCCGGATCTCCGGCGGCCAGAGCCTCCACCAGGGCCGGATCGGCGCCGGCCGGCTCCTCGGCCTCCTCGCCGCGGGCCGCCCGCAGCTCGTCGAGGCGGGTGAAGACCTGCGGGGTGGAGAGCCCGCGGTCGGAGGGCACGAGCACCCAATAGAGGGGGCGCTCGCAAGCCACCGGGGCGAGGCGGTCCCCCACCCCCAGGCCGACCGCCGCACCGCCGTGGAGGGCGAACGGCACGTCCGCGCCAATGCGCGCGGCCGCCTCGTGCAGGCCCTGCGGTGAGAGCGGCCGTCCGGCAGCCTCGTTGGCCGCCACGAGGGCTGCGGCCGCGTCCGCGCTGCCGCCGCCCATGCCGCCGGCGATCGGCACGCGCTTGAGGATACTCAGGCGAGAAGGCGCGTCCCCGGGGATCGGCTGCGATGCGGTCCCGCTCCCCGCGCCGCCGTCAGCGCTCTCCCGCTGGGCCTCGACGGCGTCCGCCACCGCCGCCACGGCCTTCCAGGCCACGTTGTCCTCCGTCAGCGGAACGCCGTCCAGACCGAGGCGGCTGTCCGAGGCGGGATCCAGCTCGAGCTGCACGCTCCGCGAGGGGCGACCGGTCAGGGCGGCCTTCTCCTCGAGGGAGACCGCGAGGAACACGGAGGCGAGGCCGTGGTATCCGTCGGCCCGCTTCGGCCCCACGCGCAGGCCCACGTTGATCTTGCCCGGCGCGAGCGCCGTCACGGGACCCGACGACGCCTCGGGCGCCTCCTCCGACGGCGAGGCGTCCGCGGCGGGTCCGTGCGCGCCTGAACCGTGCGCCCCGGCTCCGTGCTCTCCGGAACCCTGCTCGCCGGATCCGCGCGCCCCGGGCCCGTGCTCCGCGATCCGCGCGAACTCCTCGATGGTCAGCGTCTCTCCGCGGCGCTTGGGGTCCACACCGGCGGCCCGGATGGCCTCCTCAGCCCGGGCGCCGGACCCGGCCCAGCCGGCGAGCGCGGCACGGAGGGTCTTCCTGCGCTGGGCGAACGCCGCGTCCACCACGGTGAAGACCTCGTCGCGCGAAGCGCGCGTCGTCGGCGGCTCGCGGCGGACGAACCGGACGAGGCCCGAGTGGATCTTCGGGGCGGGCCAGAACACGTTGGTGCCGATCACGCCTGCCTTGTCCACCTGGGCGTACCACGCTGCCTTGACGCTCGGGACGCCGTAGGTGCGGCTGCCGGGACCTGCCGCGAGGCGGTCCGCCACCTCGTCCTGGACCATGACGAGGCCGTGGCGCAGGCCCGGAAAGCGCTCCAGCATGGTGAGGAGGACGGGCACGGCGACGTTGTAGGGCAGGTTGGCCACGAGCGCCGTCGGCTCCGCGGGGAGCTCGGTCACGTGGAGCGCGTCGGAGAGCACGAGGTCGAAGTCCTCCTCCCGCCCCGGACGCCGCTCGAAGACCGTCTGGCGGAGGCGTCCGGCCAGCCTCGGGTCGATCTCGACGGCGACGACGTGCGCGGCCGCGTCCAGCAGCCCGAGCGTGAGGGAGCCGAGCCCCGGGCCGACCTCCACGACGCACTCGTCCGAGGCCAGCTCGGCGCGGTCCACGATCCGGCGGATCGTGTTCGGGTCGATGACGAAGTTCTGCCCGAGTGTCTTGGTGGGTCTCACATCCAGCTCCGCCGCCAGCTGGCGGATGTCGGCAGCGGACAGCAGGGGCAGGGAGTCGGCAGTCACGCCCCCAGTTTACGGGGAGGCGGGCGGCGAGGACGGAGCCGTGCCCGGGTTCCAGAAGGACCCCTGGGCGGGAACCGAGGGCGTGGGGCTCGGGGCTCCTCCGCCACCGGTGCTCGACGGCGGCGTCGGCGTGGCAGGCGGACGCGTGCTGGCCGGCGGACTGGTGGCCGGAGGCTTCGTGGCAGGCGGCTTCGTGGCCGGGGGCGTGGACGCCGGAGGCTTCGTGGACGGTCCCGCGGGTCCGCCCCCGCCGCCACCGCCTCCGCCTCCGCCCGTCGGCGGCGTCGTGGGGCGCCACGGAGGCCGGGACGGGCTCGGGGGAGGCGTCACGGTCGGGTAGGAGGTGTTGGGGCGTCCCGGATACTGGCCCCACGTCCACGGAGAGTTCGGGTTGCCGGTGGCGCCCGAGCCCGGCTTGTCCGACTGCGGGCCGGAGGGGAGAGACCAGGACCAGCTCGGGCTGCTGCTGGAGCTGTTCTCCGAGCCCTGGCTCTGCTGGGGGCGGCTTCCGGGGTAGTCCGAGAGGGTCGGGTGGGACCCGGCCGCCTCGATCCCGCCGCCGTTGACGCCGATGGCGATCTGCTCGGCCACGGGCTTCTTCACCGTGCTGGTCGAGACGAGGACGCGGTTGAGGCTTCCGTTCTTGGACGCCTCCACCCGGTAGATCCGCACCCGCTGGCCCACCTTGCCGGGACGGATGACGCGCCGGGTTCCGGGAGCCATCGAGGGGTCCACGAACTGCTCGGAGGCGAACGGGATCTGCTCGTCCTCCTTGACGGAGAGCGGCAGGTCCAGCTTCTTCACGTAGACGGTCATGCCGTCATAGACGGCCGTCGTCTCGAACACGCCCTTGGACTCGGAGAGCTGCGTGTTGAGCTCGAGTCCGGTCTTCTGGAGGAGCTCCCGCACCGTGGCCACGCGGGTGAACACCTGGAAGGAGTTTCCGCCCGAGACGATGGTGACCTCACGGGCCAGGTCGATGCTGAGCGGGGAGGAGAGGCGGTCCAGCCGCGTCTCCTCGGGCACGCTCGGAACGGCATGCCCGGAATAGCCCAGCTCGTCCAGCAGGCCTCCGACCGTCTGGGCGCGGGTCTTCACCGTCCGGGTCTCGCCGTTGACGATGACGGACACGCTGCGGGCCTCCGCGACGACGGCCCCGGACCCCCCGAGCGCCGAGACGGCGGGCTTGCCCACCGGGATGTAGGCGATGGTCGAGGCCACGAGTCCGACGATCACGGCGGACTGCGGCAGAAGGCGGCGGTTGGCCCAGGCGGGGCGCCCCCGTCCGGCCGCTGTTCGATGGCTCATATACCCCATGGTAGAAGAAGCGTCAATCGAGCGCACGGCCTCCGCGGCCGCCGAGGGCGTCCCCCGACCGTGACGAGCCTCCCTGCGACGGGGCTCGGAGGCTCACCACTGCCCGTACACGGCCTCCGTGTTGGCGCAGACCGTGTCGCACAGCTCCCCCAGGTCCATGCCGAGGTGCTCCGCCATGAAGCGCGCCGTCACAGGGGTCATGTACGTGGCGTTGGGCTGGCCGCGGTACGGGTGCGGCGTGAGGAACGGCTGGTCCGTCTCCGTGAGGATGAGGTCCTTCCGGGCGATGGACAGGGCCTCCTGCAGCTCCGTCGAGTTGTTGAAGGTGACCGTCCCGGAGAAGGACATCCTCCATCCCCGCTCGTTGCAGATGCGAGCGAGCTCGGGCCCTCCGGAAAAGCAGTGGAAGACCACGGGCACGCTGGGCCGGGTGTCCTCGAGGATCCGGACCACGTCCTCATGCGCGTCGCGGTCGTGGATCTGCACGGCCTTCCCGAGCTTCTCCGCGATGCGGATGTGCTCCCGGAAGGAGTGCTCCTGGGCCGCCACGCCCTCCGGGCCGGTCCGGAAGAAGTCCAGCCCCGTCTCCCCGAGCGCCCGGATCCTCGGGTGCTCGGCGATCTCCTCGATCTCCGCGATGGCCGCGTCCAGCGTCCCCTCCGCGCCGAGCTCGGCCGCGTCGTTCGGATGGATGGCGACGGCGCCGAGCAGCCGCGGCTCCGCCTCGACGGCGTCCCGCGTGAACCGGGCCGAGTCCAGGTCGAAGGAGACCTGGACGGCTCGCGTCACGCCCACGGCCTCCGCGGCGTCCATCGCCTGCGAGGCGGTCACCTGCGCAAGATGGGGGCGCATGCTGAGGTGCGTGTGGTTGTCGATGAGCGGGCGCGGCAACGGCTCCGGCGCCGGCGGGTACTCCCGACGGCGCCGGGCCTTGCGCTCCTTGGAGGTCAGCTCCTCGGGGTCCACCCCGTCATCGAACCGGTAGGCCTGGGGAACGTCTGACTGGCACATGCCTCCGAGACTATCCGCCTCAGGACTCTGCGTCCGCCCACGGGTCCGCGATGCCCACGTACTGGGTGCTCAGGTACTCCTCGATTCCCTCGAAGCCGCCCTCGCGTCCGATGCCGGACATCTTCACGCCGCCGAACGGCGCCGCCGGGTTGGAGACGACACCGGCGTTGACGCCGAGCATGCCCGTCTCGAGGCGCTCTCCCATGCGCAAGGCCCGGTTGACGCTCTGCGTGTAGACGTAGGAGACGAGGCCGAAGTCGCTCGCGTTCGCCTTCTCCACGGCCTCGGCCTCGGTGGAGAACGTGATGACCGGCGCCACCGGGCCGAAGATCTCCTCGGTGAGCACGCGGGAGTCCTCGGCGACGTCCGTGAGCAGGGTGGGCTCGTAGAAGTAGCCCGGCCCCTCCACGGCCTTGCCGCCGGTGCGGACCGTGGCGCCCTTGTCGACTGCGTCCTGGACGAGCTCCTCCACCTTGGCGCGCGAGTCCGCGTCCACGAGCGGGCCCAGCGTGGACGCCTTGTCCGTGCCCCGGAGGGCCTTGAGGGCCGCGAGCTTCTCCGCGAACTTTGCCGAGAACTCCTCCGCCACGGACTCGTGGACGATGAAGCGGTTGGCCGCGGTGCAGGCCTCTCCCATGTTGCGCATCTTGGCGAGCATGGCGCCCTCCACCGCTTTCTCGAGGTCCGCGTCCTCGAAGACGAGGAACGGCGCGTTGCCGCCGAGCTCCATCGAGGTGCGCAGCACCCGCTGGGCCGAGTCCGCGATGAGCCGCTGGCCCACCTCGGTGGAGCCCGTGAAGGAGAGCTTGCGCAGACGCGAGTCCTTGAGCAGCGGCCCCGTCACCTTCGACGCGCTCTTGGCCGTGACCACGTTGAGAACGCCGTCGGGCAGTCCCGCCTCCCGCAGGAGGTCCGCGAAGAGCAGCGAGGTGAGCGGCGTGAGCGTGGCCGGCTTGAGCACCATGGTGCAGCCGGCCGCGATGGCCGGCGCGATCTTGCGCGTGGCCATGGCCAGCGGGAAGTTCCACGGCGTGATGAGCAGGCACGGGCCCACCGGGCGCTTGTTGACGAGCAGGCGGTTGGCCCCGTCCGGCGCGGTGGCGTAGCGGCCGGAGATCCGTGCCGTCTCCTCGGAGAACCAGCGGAGGAACTCGCCGCCGTAGGCCACCTCTCCGCGGGACTCGGCGAGCGGCTTGCCCATCTCCAGGGTCATGAGGAGGGCGAAGTCCTCCTTGCGCTCCTGGAGCAGGTCGAACGCCTTGCGCAGGATCTCGGCCCGGGTGCGGGGAGCGGTCCGGGCCCACTCCTCCTGAGCGGCGCAGGCCGCGTCCAGCGCTTTGGCGCCGTCCTCCGGCGAGGCGCTCGCGATGGTCTTGAGGACCTTGCCCGTGGCCGGATCCTCCACCTCGATGGTGTCCCCCTCGGAGCCGTCCGTCCACTGGCCCCCGATGAGGAGCTTGGACGGGACGGACTCGAGCAGGCGCTGCTCGGCGTCCTGGGAGGGCGTGGCTGCGTCAGTCATGGCGTGCTCCTTCATGCGGGTGGGTCGGGCGGCTGCTCCGGCAGAGCCGAAGCCGTTGTCAGAGAGCTTAGGAGGCTCGGAGCGCTGCGTCTTGTGCATGAGTACAGAAGCAAGGCTGGGTCTTTGTGCTCACGCACTTCCGCAGCGCGCCTACGCGCTCCCCCGCGAGGCGAGCACCGCTTCGTAGACCTCGCGCTTCGGCAGCCGGTGCTTCTCGGCCACCACGGCGCACGCGTCCTTCAGCCGGTGGCCCGCGGCCACGAGCGCCTCGACGTCCGCGAGCAGGTCCCCGCTCATCGCCGCATTCTGCTCTTCCGCGCCCTCGACGACGACGACGATCTCCCCGCGCACCCCGTCCCGGCTCGCCCACTCGGCCAGGTCTGAGAGGGGGCCGCGCACCACGTCCTCGTGGAGCTTGGTCAGCTCGCGGCACACCGCGGCCCGGCGGGACGGCCCGAACGTGAGGGCCAGGTCCTCGAGCATGTCGTCGATCCGGTGGGGCGCCTCGAAGAAGACGAGCGTGCGCTGCTCCGCCGCGAGCTCGCTCAGCACTCGGCGCCGCTCCCCGGTCTTGCGCGGAAGGAACCCCTCGAAGGCGAACCGGTCCGAGGCGATCCCCGAGACCGCGAGCGCCGCGAGCACCGCCGAGGGGCCGGGAACGCTCGTCACCATGACCCCGCGCTGCGCCGCCAGGCTGACCACCCGGTAGCCGGGGTCCGAGACCGCGGGCATGCCGGCGTCCGTCACGATGACCACCTCGCTCCCCTGCTCCGCCATGGAGACGAGACCCTCCGCGGAGGCCTGCTCGTTGTGCTCGTGGTGCGCGAGGACCCGGCCGCGGACCTCGATGCCGAGCGCGGACTGGAGGCGGTGGAACATCCGCGTGTCCTCGGCGGCGACGACGTCGGCGGACTCCAGGATCTCCCGCAGCCTCGGGCTCGCGTCCCCGAGGTTCCCGATGGGCGTGCCCGCGAGCACGATCCGTCCGTGCTGACTCGAGTGTGCGCTCATGCCCTCACCCTAGCCCCCGAGCGGGCTCGCCGCCCCGAGAGAAGCGCCCGTGTGCCTACGATGGTGCGGTGAAACCCCTGCCCCGGCTCAGCCGCTCGTGGATCGCCGCGTACGCGGTCGTCGTCGCGCTCGGCGCCGTCCTGCGCCTCGTGGGCCTCAGCAGCCCCCATGCCCTCGCCTTCGACGAGACCTACTACGCCAAGGACGCGTGGGCCCTCATCCACTCCGGGTTCGAGCGCTCCTGGAGCCAGGACGCGGACAAGCTGTGGCTGGCGGGCAGCGACGCCGGGATGCAGCCGGACGGCGCGTTCGTGGTCCACCCGCCTCTCGGCAAATGGCTCATCGGGCTCGGGCTGGCGGTGTTCGGGATGCAGGACGCGCTCGGCTGGCGGATCGTCCCCGCGCTCGCGGGCTCGGTGACGGTGCTGCTCCTCGCGGTGACGGCCCGCCGCCTGTTCCGCAGCAACGTGTGGGGGCTCGTCGCGGGCCTCCTCCTCGCGATCGACGGCATGCACCTCGTCATGTCGCGCGTGGCGCTGCTCGACGTCTTCCTCGCGCTCTTCCTCCTCGCGGCCTTCTGGGCCCTGCTGCGGGACCGGGACCGGGCGGACGCCGGGGCGGCGGGCCCCGCCTGGAGGCCGTGGAGGATCGCCGCGGGCGTCTTCCTGGGCCTCGCCCTCGGCGTCAAGTGGTCGGCGCTCAGCTTCATCGCCGTGTTCGGCCTCATGACAGTCCTCTGGGACCTGGAGCGCCGCAGGAGGCTGGGACAGCCCCGCCCCGTCCTGCGCACGGCCGCGGCGGACGTCCCCTCGGCGCTCTGGCAGACGGTCGCCGTCGCGCTCCCCGTGTACCTGGCGACGTGGCTCGGATGGATCCTCACCTCGGGCGGCTGGGGCCGGCAGGTCGCTGCTCAGAGCGGCAGCTCGGCGCCGCTGCCGGACTGGCTGGTCTCGCTGTGGCAGTACCACACGAGCGCCTACGGCTTCCATCAGGGGCTCTCGGCCGAGCACCCGTACTCCGCCAACGCCTTCACGTGGCTGTTCCAGGGCCGCCCCACCTCCTTCTACTACCAGGAGCACGCGGCGGGCCAGAACGGGTGCACTGCGGCCAAGTGCTCCGCCGCCATCACGGACCTGGGCAACCCCGTCATCTGGTGGGCGGCCGCGCTCAGCCTCGTCGTCGTGCTCCTCGCGTGGGCGCTGCGGCGGGACTGGCGCGCGGGAGCCGCGCTCTCGGGGCTCGCGGCGGGGCTGCTCCCCTGGTTCGCGTTCCCGAACCGCACGATGTTCACGTTCTACGCGGTCTCGTTCGAGCCGTGGCTCATCCTCTGCCTCGTGTACGCGCTCGCCTTCGCCGTCGCCCGCAGCCGCACCCGGGCGCAGCGGCGCGGCTGGGCTCTCGCCGCCGGGGCGCTCGTCCTCACGGCGGCCGCCGTGAGCGTCTGGTTCTGGCCCCTCTGGACCGGGCAGACGATCGACTACGCCGAGTGGCGGCGGCACATGTGGTTCGACTCCTGGATCTAGCCTGACTGGCTAGACTTCACAGGTGATGGAATCTTCGACGCCGCTCGCCGCCGACCTGCCCGACACCTGGAACATCTCAGACCTCCTCCTCCGCCGCCGGGACGCTGACCCGGAGCGCGTGCTGTTCGTCCGCAAGGCCGCCGGGGGCGGCTACGAGGACATCACCGCGGACCAGTTCCTCGCCCGGGTCCGGGCCGTCGCCAAGGGCCTCATCGCCGTCGGCGTGACGCCCGGGCAGAGCGTGGCCGTCATGTCCTCCACGCGGATCGAGTGGACGGTGGCGGACTTCGCCGTCCTCTTCGCCGGCGCCGTCACGGTGCCCGTATACGAGACCTCGAGCCCGCACCAGACGGCGTGGATCCTCGAGGACTCGCGGATCGGCGTCGCGTTCGCCGAGAACGACGAGAAGGAGCGGGTCGTCCGCGCCGCCGCCGCCTCGAACGGCACGGACGCGCCCCGGATCTTCCAGCTCGAGGACCTCGACGCCCTGACGGCGCTCGGCGAGGGCGTCTCGGACGAGGAGCTCGAGCGCGCCCGCTCCTGCCGGGGGCTCGACGACGTGGCCACCGTCGTCTACACCTCGGGGACCACGGGCCGCCCCAAGGGCTGCGAGATCACGCACCGGAACTTCGCCGTCGTCTCTGTCAACGCGGCCGAGTTCCTCCCGGAGTTCCTCAAGGAGGAAGGCGCGCGCAGCATCATGTTCCTGCCGCTCGCCCACGTGCTCGCCCGCTGCGTCCAGACCGTCTGCATCGACCGGGGCATCACCCTCCTCCACGCCACCGGCGCCGCGGCGCTCGTCGAGGACATGCAGGCCTTCAAGCCGACGTTCCTCCTGGCCGTTCCCCGCGTCTTCGAGAAGATCTACGCCACCGCCGAGGCCCAGGCTGGGTCCGGCGCCAAGGGACGGCTGTTCCGGGCCGCAGCCCAGACGGCCGTCAGCTGGTCCAAGGCGCAGAGGCCGTCCCCGCTGCTGCGGGCCCGGCGCGCCCTCTTCAACCGCCTCGTGTACCGGCGCATCCGCGCCGTCTTCGGCGGCCGCGTCCGCTACACGGTCTCCGGCGCCAGCCCGCTCTCCCCGTTCCTCGCGCATTTCTTCCGGGGCGCCGGGATCGTGGTCCTCGAGGGCTACGGGCTGACCGAGTCCACGGCGCCGCTCACGGTCAACCCCGTCGGCCTCGTCAAGATCGGCACCGTGGGCCGGCCGATGCCGGGAACCCGGATCCGGATCGCCGAGGACGGCGAGATCATGGCGCAGGGCGTCGGGATCTTCAAGGACTACCGCAACAACCCCGAGGCCACAGACGGCGCATTCACGGACGGCTGGTTCGGCACGGGGGACCTCGGCGAGATCGACGAGGACGGCTACCTCACGGTCACGGGCCGCAAGAAGGACCTCATCGTCACCGCCGGCGGCAAGAACGTGGCGCCCACGCCGCTCGAGGAGCGGATCCGGGAGCACGCCATCGTGGACCAGGCCGTCCTCATCGGGGATGACAAGCCGTTCGTCGGCGCCATCATCGCGCTCGACCCGGACGGGCTCAAGACCTTCAGCGCGTCCGAGCTCGGCGGAGAGATCTCGCCCGAGGACGCCGTGGAGGACGAGCGCATCCGCGCGGTCCTCCAGAAGCAGGTGGACTACGCCAACGAGCTCGTCTCCCGCGCCGAGGGCGTGCGGAAGTTCATCGTCACGAACGAGTCCTTCGACGAGTCCTCGGGCCGCCTGACGCCGTCCCTCAAGCTTCGGAGGAACGTCGTGCTCGACGACTTCGCGGACCGGATCGCGGAGCTCTACGCGAAGCGATGAGCGCGAGAGCGCAGCAGGCGACGACGACGGCCGCGATGAGCAGCGCCGCGTCCCGCCAGAACTGCTCCGGGTAGGCCCGGATCAGGGTGTCGTTCACGGAGAACGTCCACGTGCCGGACTCGAAGAAGAGCGAGTGCACCCAGGCGAAGAACCTCTCCCACGCCGTCGCGGCCACCACGGCCATGACCGCGATCCCGAGGACCGTCAGCGCCACGCCCCAGCGCAGCCCCGCGGCCACGTGCCGCCACGAGCGCATGAGGAGCGCGACGACGACGGCCGCGACGCCGAGCCACAGCGCGACGTCCAGCCCCGTGCCGAGCACGTGCTTGACATCCGTCATGTGGCTCACCTCCCCCGCGGTGAAGACCGGCTCGCCGCTGCGGAACACGAGGTCCCCGAGGTAGCGCGGGCCGGCGTCGTTGAGGATGTAGTCCAGCCCGTACGAGCCGTACAGCATCCGGTCATCCGCGCTGAAGCCGAACTGGTCCGCAGGGAAGCCCGGACGCCCGTACTCGAACGCGAGGAAGGCGTGGCTCATGGCCGCGCGCACCCCGAGGCCGAGGACGGCCACGGGGAAGGCCACAGCGATCACCGCCGCCCCGAGCCGCCGGCCGATCACGTGCCGTACTCGCTCCACGGGACGTTCCAGTCCATGAAGCCCTTGTCCATGCTCGCGGTGCCATTGCCGGTGTCACGCACCTCGATGTAGTCGCCCGGGTCGAAGTTGTCGAAGATCCACTTGGCGCCCTCCTCCGGGAGGCTGACGCAGCCGTGGGAGACGCGGTCCCGTCCCAGCGCGGTGCGGAGGCTCTCCGCCACCTGGTGGACGTAGATGCCCGTGCTCGTCAGACGGGAGGCCCAGTAGTAGTAGTTCGAGTCGTAGTAGTCCTGGTCCCCCTTCTTGAGCCCGATGGTGCTCGCGTTCATCCAGACGCGCTGCTGCTGGTCCATGATCGGGAAGATGCCGTCTGCGCTCGGCCAGCGGGGGTTGCCGAGCGTGGTGGGGAACGTCTTGACCAGCTTGCCGTCGATGTAGCAGCGGAGCATGAGGTCCTTGTCGCTCACCACGGCGTGACGGTCGTTGTGGACGTGGAAGACGTGGTCCGCGTCGAAGTTGCCGATCATGCCGTTGCCCACGTCAACGCCGAACATGCGGAACTTGATCGTGACGGTCGAGTTCGGCGCCCAGAACTTCTCGGGGCGGTACCGGGCCTTCGTGTCGGAAAGCCAGTAGAACCGGCCCTTCTGGCCGGAGGTGGACTCGATCTCGATGGCCTTCTCCACGGCCTTCTTGTTGAGGATCGGCTCGGAGAAGGTGATCTCGACGGGCTGTGCGATGCCCACGGTGGCTCCCTTGCCCGGGTAGGCGTAGGCGTCCATCTGCATCGGCGGCGTCGTCGTCGAGAACTCAGCGGTACCCGTCTGGCCGCCGGCGAGCGTGTAGGAGACCGTGTAGCGGGAGTCGAACTCGAGCCGCGAGCTGGTCTTGAAGGAGGCCTTGTCCTCGGCGATGCGGCCCTTGACCTCCTTGCCGGCGGCGTCCTTGACGGTGACCGCGGACAGGGCGCCGTTGGAGACCCGGACGATGACGGGCTGAACCGGGTTGACCTGCTGCGTCTGGGCAGCGGGCTCCACGGTCACCCTCGGCGGGCCTGCGGGCTTCGGCGAGGTCTTGGCGGAGCCCTTCGGGGAGGAGCCGCCCTCAGCGCCTCCCTGCCCTCCGGAGCAGGCGGCCAGGAAGGCGGCCGGGGCGCCGGTCAGGCCGAGCAGGACAGAGCGCCGGGCGACGCGGGAGCCGCGCGAGGCGCCGGACGGGGAGGACGAGGCGGTGCTGTCCTCGGTGGTCGAATGCGGGGAAGTGGATGAGACCATTCGCCCATTGTATGACCCCCGTCTCCGTGCAAGCACACTGTCCGCTGGGCGGACGCGCCCTCTCGCGCGTCCGCCGGCGGACTCCCCCGGGCCGGCGTCAGTACCGGTAGTGCTCGGGCTTGTACGGGCCCGCCACGTCCACGCCGATGTACTCGGCCTGCTCCTTGGTCAGCTCGGTCAGCCGAACCCCGAGGGCGCCGAGGTGCAAGCGCGCCACCTTCTCGTCCAGCGCCTTCGGCAGGACGTAGACCTTGTTCTCGTACTCCGGCGTCCCGTCCGCCGTGACGGCGCCGTGCTTCGTGAACAGCTCCATCTGGGCGATCGTCTGGTTGGCGAACGAGTTGGACATGACGAAGGACGGGTGTCCGGTGGCGTTGCCGAGGTTGAGCAGGCGGCCCTCCGAGAGCAGGATGATGCTGCGCTGGCGGTCCGTGCCCTCGTCCAGGATCCACTCGTGGACCTGCGGCTTGATCTCGACCCTGCGGATGCCCGGCACCTTGGCGAGGCCGGCGATGTCGATCTCGTTGTCGAAGTGCCCCACGTTGCCAACGATGGCCTTGTCCTTCATGGCCTGCATGTGCTCGGCGGTGATGACGCCCTTGTTGCCCGTCGTCGTGATGAAGATGTCCGCCTGGTCCACGACGTCCTCGAGCCGCGCCACCTGGTACCCGTCCATCGCCGCCTGGAGCGCGCAGATCGGGTCCACCTCGGACACGATGACGCGCGCGCCCTGCCCGCGCAGGGCCTCCGCGGCGCCCTTGCCGACGTCGCCGTAGCCCGCCACGAAGGCCACCTTGCCGCCGATGAGCACGTCCGTGGCCCGGTTGATGCCGTCCGGCAGGGAGTGGCGGATGCCGTACTTGTTGTCGAACTTGGACTTCGTGACAGAGTCGTTCACGTTGATCGCGGGGAAGAGGAGCTGCCCGGCCTCGGCGAGCTGGTAGAGGCGGTGCACGCCCGTCGTCGTCTCCTCCGTGACGCCCTGGATGCGGGAGGCCAGCTCGGTGAAGCGGCGGGGATTCTCCGCGAGGCTCTCGCGCAGCGCGTCGAGGATGACCGTGTACTCGTACGTGTAGTCCGCGTCCTCCTCCGAGGGGTTCTCCGGCACTCCCCCGGCGGCCTCGAACTCGACGCCCTTGTGGACGAGCAGGGTGGCGTCTCCGCCGTCGTCGAGAATGAGGTTCGGCCCGAGGTCCGGGTTCTCGTCCGCGCCCGGCCAGGTGAGGATCTGCCGGGTGGCCCACCAGTACTCGGGCAGGGTCTCGTTCTTCCAGGCGAACACCGGCACGCCCTCCGGGCGCTCCGGGGTGCCCCCGCCGACGACGACGGCGGCCGCCGCCTCGTCCTGCGTGGAGAAGATGTTGCAGCTGGCCCAGCGCACCTCGGCGCCGAGCTCCACGAGGGTCTCGATGAGGACGGCGGTCTGCACGGTCATGTGGAGCGAGCCGGCGATGCGCGCCCCCTTGAGCGGCTTCTGCTCGCCGTACTCCTCCCGGAGGGCCATGAGGCCGGGCATCTCGTGCTCGGCGAGCCGGATCTGGTGCCGTCCGGCCTCGGCGAGGCTGAGGTCGGCGACCTTGTAGTCCTGCGGGGAGAGCATGGTGGGTCCTTCCGGTGGGGTGCGGCGTGCGGGGCTGGGCGTCGGCGTCCGGGCCGAGTGCGGCAGGCCGACGGGCTGGGTCAGGAGAGGCGGTCCGAGGACGGGCCCCTGCGGAAGGGGCGGACGTTGTCGTCCGTCGCCGTGTCCCTCTCCGGCGTCGGGCGGGCGAGCGGGCTGCGCCAGGTGCGCTGCCGCACGGCCGGCTCGGGGAGCTCTTCCTCCTCTTCGGGGGCCAGCGCGTCGACGACGGCGCTCAGGCCGTCCGGGTCCACCGCGGGGTCCGGGAGCTCGAGCCGGACGATCTCCCACCCGCGCGGAGGCGTGAGCCGGTCCGCGTGCGTGAGGCAGAGGTCGTAGGTGTGAGGCTCCGCCTGGAGGGAGAGGGGTCCGAGGACGGCGGTCTGGTCTGCGTGGCTGTACGTCAGCGTCGAGACGGCCGGCTGAGAGCACCCGATCTTGGAGCAGTGGCGGTAAGCGATCACCATTGAAGGCTACCGCTTCTGCACCCGGATCATCCGGTTTTGGGGCCGTGATCCGGACGATCCGGGTGCACAAGGGCAGGCGGGCCGAAAGGCGGGAGGGATGCGGCGATAGGCTGGAGGACATGACCTCCGACCCCGCCTCGAACCGCCCGGTGCGGCGCCGCAACCGGCACGGGCGCGGGGCCAAGGGCCGGATGCTCCCTCCGCAGCTGCGGCTGCGCCGCCACCCGATGGAGCCGTTCTCGCAGATGGTGGGCCGGGCCATGGGCGCGCTGCCGGCGGACGTCGTGGAGCGCCTCGACAGCGTCGAGGTGCTCTCCCTCAACGCGCCCGTCGCAGACGAGCACCAGCCGAGCCCGGAGGACGCCGCTCCCCTGCTCGGCACGGCCGATCCCGCCCGAGGCCGCGTGCTCCTCTACCGGTGGCCGCTCATCATGGAGGCGCGCAGGGCACGGCGCCCCCTCAAGGACGTGGTGGCGGACCGTCTCGCCTACGAGCTCTCCGCCCTCTGGGGCGAGGCCCCGGAGCAGATCGACCCCCGGTTCGGGCTGCCTCGCTGAGGCCGGGCCCGGCCGGGGGCCGGTTCGATGCGCTCCGCCAGGCGGATCCAGGCGGCTGCGTTCAGTGCAGGGTCAGTGCAGGGTCAGCGGCCTTCGCGGCGGACCCGGCGGCGCTCCCGCTCGGAGAGACCGCCCCAGATGCCGAAGCGCTCGTCGTTCTCCAGCGCGTACTCAAGGCACTCGTCCCGGACGGCGCACGCGGCGCACACCCGCTTGGCGTCTCGCGTGGACCCGCCCTTCTCCGGGAAGAAGGCCTCCGGGTCGGTCTGCGCGCAGAGGGCCTCGGCCTGCCACGCGAGGGCGCCGGCTTCCTCGTCTGCGAACGGCGCCATGGCCTCCCAGAGGCTCTTGGCGCCCTCGTCCTCCTCCGCAGCGGCGGGCTCGGCCGGCTCGGAGACGGGCGTGAGGCGCGAAGCGGAGGAGGAGAGGTCCTCGCGGTCTGCGAACCCCTCGCTGAGCAGGCGCGGTGCCGAGTCGGTGAGCAGCCCGGCCTCATGGGCTGCGAGGAAGGCGGTGGCGGCCTCGTCCAGCGAGGCCTGGCGGGAGCCCTGGGCGGCGGGGTCCACGAACCAGTCGTTCGGCACCTCAGTCCGGGCAGCGGTCTCGAGTGACTCGAGTGCGCTGTCCTCGGTGTCGGCGTGCTGTGCGTACCCCATGCGGATTCCTCCCGGTGGTGACACGTGAAAGGCGCTGCTGCACAGCGCGTCGGGGACCTTCACGGGCTGGCCGCCTGCCTGTCCGGGATGATGGACTGAAGGCGTGCCGCCCGGCGAGGATGAAGTGCTTTCGAAAGGCCCCTTGCGCTCTTCGATCACCCTGCCGAGCTGCCAGCTCAAGCTTGCGGTTGTCTGTCTGACGTGGCGAGCGGCTGCCGCGTGGGAATGCCGCTCGTGTCTAATTACACGCGTGTAAGTCCGGCTTCGTCAAGCTGGCGGCGACGGTAAATTAAGCGCTGAACTCAACCCCGATCCACCGTGGAGGAGACATGGAGCTCGCCGCCGCACCCCGCACGCCCCGCAGCGTCACCACAGACCGGGCCGCAGCCGCCGTCGCCGAGGCGTTCGGGCCCCGCCCGGCGCTCACCGTCTACCGGTCTGGCGGCCGCCGGGTGGAGCTCTCCGGCACCGTCCTCGCCAACTGGGCGGAGAAGGCCGCGAACCTCGTGGTCGAGGAGCTCGAGCCCGCCCCGGAGGATGTCCTCGAGGCCCGCGTCCTGTGGGGCTGGAGAGGGCCGGCCTTCGTGCTCGGGGCCTGGGCCGCCGGGCTCCCGCTGGGCTCCGAGTCCGCGGACGGGAGCGTCCACCTCCTCTCGGAAACCCCTGACGCGCTGCGCGCCCACGCCGAGCGAGGGGACCGGTTCGCCTGGACGCTCGCGCTCCCCGTCTCCGACCTGGCCCGCGCCTACGACGGCCCCGGCGGCGAGAGCCTGGAGGAGGTCTTCCCCTCCGGCGGCGTCCCCGCCACCGCGGTGGACCTCGGGGCGGCGCTGCCCGGCTTCGGCGACTGGTTCAACCCGTCAGAGCCCGTGAACGGCGAGCCCCTGCCGGAAGCGGGGATGTGGGCCGGGGACGGCCGCGCCGTCGTCGTCCGGGTTCCGGCGGTGGAGACCGCAGAGCAGATGCCGCTCGGGCACCTGACCGGGCTGCTCGCGGGACTCGCGGGAGGCACGCCCGCGGTGCTCGTCTCTGACCCCGCCGCGGACCTGGAGAGGATCGCCGGGGCCCACCAGGGCGAGGTGCGGGAGCTCGGAGCGCCCGCCTAGCGGACCGGAGTGCTGTGGGAGGCGGGCTCGGGCTCGAAGATCTCGTGGTCGTGGTCGAAGCCCGGCTCCGCGTCCAGCTCCTTGTTGAAGACCCAGAAGCGGTAGGCGAAGAAGCGCACCACCGTGGCCACGATGATGCCCACGTTGCCCCACATCCACAGCACGTTCTTGTTGCCCACGTGGAAGCCGTACTTGGCCACCCACGTGAAGCCTGCGGCGATGCCCATGCCGAAGAGGTTGATGACGAGGAACTTCACGAACTCGGACCACTTGTTCTCGGCACGGCGGTGCCGGAAGGTCCAGAGGCGGTTGGCCACCCAGGCGAAGACCGTGGCCACCGAGGCGCCGACGACGCGAGCCCACGCGTCCGAGCCGTCCATGATCGTGTGGACGAGGACGAAGGTGAGTCCGACGTCGATGACGAACGCGACGCCTCCGACCACGCCGAACTTGGCCACCTCGCGCCACATGAGGGCGACGAGGGACCGGAGCTTCTCGAAGAGTGTGTTCACGCGGAGGTCTCTCGGTTGATCGTGAGGCCGTGCTGCGGGGGTGCCCGCCGACCGTCGGACCCTCGAGTCTATCGGCTCGCCCCCTCCTTCCCCGATAGGCTGTCTGGGTGAGCGCTGAAAAGAAGAACCGAGCACCTCGGGTGGGCGTCGTCGGCGGCGGCCAGCTCGCCCGCATGATGGCGGGCCCGGCGCAGGAGCTGGGCCTCGAGCTGCACATTCTCGCGGAGTCCCCCGAGACCTCCGCGGCGCACGCCTCCGCCTTCGCGGATGTGGGCGACTACACGGACCTCGACACGCTGAGGCGGTTCGCGGCCCGGGTGGACGTGGTGACCTTCGACCACGAGCACGTGCCGTCCGAGCACCTGCGCGCCCTCCAGGCCGAGGGCGTCTCCGTCCAGCCGCCGCCCTCCGCACTGCTCTACGCGCAGGACAAGCTCGAGATGCGCCGCAAGGCCGAGGAGCTCGGCCTCCCCAACCCCGCGTGGGCCGCCGTCCGCTCCGTCGAGGAGATCCGGGCCTTCGGCGAGGAGCACGGCTGGCCCGCCGTCGTGAAGACCCCCCGGGGCGGATACGACGGCAAGGGCGTGCTCTTCGTCCGCACGCCGGAGGACGCCGAGGGCGCCGCCGCATGGTTCGGCTCCTTCCCGGAGCTGCTCGTCGAGGAGGGCGTGGACTTCGCCCGGGAGCTCTCCGCCCTCGTGGCGCGCCGCCCGAGCGGCGAGACGCAGGCGTGGGACGTGGCCCACACGATCCAGGTGGACGGGGTGTGCGACGAGGTGATCGTCCCCGCCCAGGGCCTCGATCCCGAGACGGCCCGCCGGGCGCAGGAGGCCGCCATGACCCTGGCCGAGAGCCTCGGCGTGACGGGAGTCCTCGCCGTGGAGCTCTTCGAGACGCCCGGGCGCGGCGAGGGATTCGTCATCAACGAGCTCGCGATGCGCCCGCACAACACGGGCCACTGGAGCATGGACGGGGCGCGCACGGGCCAGTTCGAGCAGCACGTCCGCGCCGTGGCGGACCTCCCGCTCGGCTCGCCCGAGCGGATCGTCGGCGCCGCCGTCATGAAGAACTACCTGGGCGGCGCCGTGGAGGACACGTACAGCCAGCTCGCGGCGGCGCTCCAGCATGCGCCCAAGGTCAAGGTGCATCATTACGGGAAGTCGGTCCGCCCGGGCCGCAAGATCGGCCACGTCAACGCCCTCGGCGGCCCCGACGAGGTCGAGGAGCTGCGCCGCATCGCGCGCGAGACGGCGGACATCCTCGCCCACGGGTCCCCGGACGGGCCCTCCGCGTGAGACCGCAGCCGCACCCCGAACCCCGAGGAGAGAACAGGACAGCCATGAGCGAGCAGCCCGTTGTCAGCGTGATCATGGGATCGGACTCGGACTGGTCCGTCATGGAGCAGGCCGCCGTCGCGCTCGAGGAGTTCGGCATCCCGTACGAGGCGGCCGTGGTCTCGGCCCACCGCATGCCGGAGGACATGGTCGAGTTCGCCCGCAGCGCCCACACGCGCGGCATCCGGGTGGTCATCGCGGGCGCCGGCGGCGCCGCGCACCTTCCGGGCATGGTGGCCTCGATGACCCCTCTGCCCGTCATCGGCGTTCCCGTCCCCCTCAAGACCCTGGACGGGATGGACTCGCTCCTCTCCATCGTCCAGATGCCCGCGGGCGTCCCCGTGGCCACGGTGTCCATCGGCGGCGCGCGCAACGCGGGCCTGCTGGCCGCCCGCATGCTCGCCTCCGGGTCTGACGAGCAGGCCGAGCGCCTCCGCGGGCAGCTCGTGGACTTCTCCGCCTCCCTCCGCCAGACCGCCATCGAGAAGGGCGAGGCCCTCAAGGCCAAGACCCGCGGCGCCGGCTCCTGAGCCGCCCCGCTCCGCGCTCCCCGCGCCGATCCCCGCACCTGCACGACCGTCTCCGACCGGAAGCACCTCCCGCATGAACGAGACCCCCGACGAGGGCGTCAGCGCCCGCCGCTCCCTCGGCGACCGCCGCGAGGGCTCCTCTCCCGCCCCGGGCGAGGAGCCGATCTCGGCCCGCCGCCGAGCCTTCGACGACGACGCGCCGTCCGCCTCGGCCCCGCCGCGCTCGGAACCGCATCTCTCAGGCCCGGGCGGGCCCGTGCCCGAGCCGCCGCGGTACCGGCCCGAGTCCGCCTCTCACGCGGCCGCGCCCGGATTCGGCGGGCGGGACGGAGGGGGCCGGCCTCCGCGCACTCTCCGCCGCGCCCTCACCCTGCTGGGACTCACCACGCTCATCCCGGGCCGCGCCCAGGTGAGCGCGGGCCCCAAGCCGATCGGGCGGCTCGCGGTGCTCGTCACCGTCAGCTGCTGGATCCTCCTGGCCCTCACCCTGCTCGGCCTCATCGCCTTCCGCGGGGCGGTCGTCAACTTCCTTCTCCTGCCCGCGGTGGCGCCGGTCATCTGCACAGTGCTCGTCGTGCTCGGCATCGGGTGGGCGCTTCTCTACCTGCTCACCCTCCGGGCGGCGCGCCCGGGCAACCTCGGGATGGGGCGCGGGCTGACCGTCGTCGTCGCCTGCCTCACGCTCATGGTCTTCACCTCGGGGCTGCTCTTCGCGGGCGCCTACTCGCTCAACACGGCGCAGAAGTCCTTCTCCGAGATGTTCGCCAAGGGCACCGACGTCCAGCCGGTCAACGGCCGCTACAACATCCTGCTGCTCGGCGGCGACGCGGGCAGCGACCGCACGGGCCGCCGCCCGGACAGCATCTCGGTGCTCAGCATCGACGCGAAGACGGGCGACACCGTCTCCTTCGGCATCCCCCGCAACCTGCAGAACGCCCGGATTCCGGACGACTCCCCGCTCAAGAAGGTCTTCCCGAACGGCTACAGCTGCGGCGACGAGTGCATCATCAACACCCTCTACGGGCAGGTCAACCAGAACTACAAGGACCTGTACCCGGGTTCCCCGGATCCGGGGGCGTCCGCGATGATGGACGCGGCGAGCGGCGTGCTCGGCATCAAGGTCAACAGCTACTTCCTCATCGACATGGGCGGCTTCAGCGACATGGTGGACGCCCTCGGCGGCGTCTCCGTCAACTCCGGCGGCTGGGTCCCGGTGACGAGCGGCGAGATCCCGGGCAGCGACCCGGTGCGGCACTACCCGCCGAGCGAGTGGATGCCCCCGGGCCGGCTCAAGCTGGACGGGTACCACGCCGAGTGGTTCGCCCGCTCCCGCGAGTTCACGAGCGACTACAACCGCATCAAGCGGCAGCAGTGCGTCCAGTCCTCGATGGTCGCCTCGCTGTCCCCGCTCAAGCTCGCCACCCACTTCGGCGCCATCGCCAAGGCGGGCAACAAGCTGGCCGAGTCCAACATCGACAGGAACCAGATCGGCTACTTCATCGACGCCGGCCTGCGCTCCCGGGGCCACGAGCAGCGCAAGCTGACCATCGGCGAGCCGGACTTCCCGCAGATGTTCTCCACCTACCCGGACTTCGACCAGGTCCACCAGCGCGTGCAGCAGGTGCTGGACGAGGGCTCGAAGGCCTCCTCCGGCCACCCGTCCGCCGTGGCTCCGGCCGCGATCCTGCCGGCCCCGCTGGCGAACGCGCAGACCGTTCCCCAGACGGTCCGGGTCCCCATGAAGGACACCGCTCCGGACGGCACGAAGATCACGCCGGAGTACCTGACCGAGCTGGCGAAGAAGCAGGACGACTCGACGCTCGGCCAGATCACCAGCGACAACGGCAACTGCAGCCCGGCCTCGTGACAAGGACGACTGTGACCGAGGAGAACACTGTGAAGCTCTTGCACAACTCCGTCCGCGACTACGCGTGGGGCTCGCCGACGGCCATCCCGGAGCTCACCGGGACCGAGCCGGACGGGCGCCCGCAGGCGGAGATGTGGATCGGCGCCCACCCGGCGGCGCCGTCCGTCGTCGAGCACGAGGGCGAGCGCATCCCCCTCGACGAGCTCATCGCCCGCGATCCGGAGCGCGTCCTGGGCGCGCCGACGGCTCAGCGATTCGGAGCCCTTCCCTTCCTGGCCAAGCTCCTCGCGGCGGACCACCCGCTCTCGCTCCAGGTGCACCCGAGCATCGAACAGGCCGAGGCCGGGTTCAGCGCCGAAGAGGCTGCCGGCGTCCCCCTCGACGCCCCACACCGGAACTACAAGGACCGCAACCACAAGCCGGAGATGGTCGTGGCCCTCACGAGGTTCGAGGCTCTCTCGGGCTTCCGGGACCCCGCGGAGACGGCCCGCCTCCTCTCCGCGGTCCGGGGCGTCCTGCCAGAGGGCTCGGCCGGCGCGCGCGTGCTCGCGGACCTCGAGCGGGATCTGGGGAACGACGACGCCGGGGCCGCCCTCCGCGCCGCCTTCACCCGGGCCCTGACGGGGAATGACTCGTCCGAGGCCGTCGGAGACGTCGCCGCGGCGCTCTCCCGCGCCGAGCTCGGGGAGGGTCCCGTCGCCGCCTGGCGGGACGAGGCCGCGACCTTCCTCCTCCTCGCCGAGGAGTACCCGGGAGACCCCGGGGCGCTCGTGGCCCTCCTCGCCAACCGGGTGACGCTCGAGCCCGGCGAGGCCCTGTACCTGCCGGCGGGCAACCTCCACGCCTACCTCAAGGGGTTCGGCGTCGAGGTCATGGCCGCCAGCGACAACGTGCTCCGCGGCGGGCTCACGCCGAAGCACGTTGACCTCGACGAGCTCTCGACGACCGTGCGGTTCGAGCCCCTGCCCGTCCCCCGATGCGTGCCGGAGGCGGAGGAGTTCGCCGCCGGAACGCGCGAGCTCTTCCTTCCTCCCTTCGACGAGTTCTCCGTGGAGCGGATCGCGTTCGCCGTGGACGGCTCGGCCCCCGCGCGCACGGAGGGCGCCGCCGTCGTCATCGTGACCGAGGGCAGCGCGACCGTCGCCGGGGCCCGGCTCTCCCGCGGGCAGAGCGCGTTCCTCGAGGCCTCGGAGAGTGCTCCCGCGATCGCCGCGACGGCGGGTAGCGTGGTCTTCGTGGTGACCGGCGCCCGCGCCGCGGCGCGGGACCGGCCCTGACCGCCCCGGTCGCCTTCCCCGTCCGCAAGCCAGGAGAGCCATGCGAGAGTCCATCCTTCAGTCCGAGCCGTGGGCCGAGTTCCAGAGGGCGCTCGGCAAAGACGTCGTCGAGCTGAGCGGCGAGGGGTACCGCGCCGTCGCCATTGTGGAGACGAGCCCGCTCGGGAACTCGCTCTACGCGCCGTACGGCCCGAGCGCCGAGGACGCGGAGGCCCTCGGCCGGGCGATTGAGGCGCTTGCCGCCGAGGCCCGGTCGCGGGGGCTCAGCTACGTCCGCGTGGAGCCCGTCTCCACGCCGCTCGGACGCGTGCCGTCCGGGGTTCTGGGAGAGCTCGGCCTCGTGCGGGCTCCGCACGACGTGCAGCCGAAGGACACGCTCGTCATCGACGTCACCCGCGAGGAGAAGGCGGTCCTCGCGGACATGCGCTCCTCCAACCGGAACATCGCGCGCAACATCCACAAGAAGGGCGTCTCCGTGCGGACCAGCCGGGACCCCGAGGACATCGCGCACCTGACCCGGCTGCTCGAGAAGACGGCGGCGCGCGGCGAGTTCACCGCGCACACGCACGGCTACCTCACGACAGCGGCGCAGACCCTCATGCCCCGGGACGCGGCCACGCTGTATCTCGCGGAGCTCGAGGGCGAGGTGATCGCGGCGGCGCTCACGTACGACACGCCGGAGACCCGCGTGTACGCCCATGCGGCGGCCTCGGACGAGCACCGGAAGCTCTCGCCGGGCGTGGCGCTCGTCGTCGAGCTCGTCAAGGACGCCCGGGCCCGCGGCCAGAAGGCGGTGGACCTGTGGGGCATCGCGCCCACGGACTCCCCGGACCACGCCTGGGCCGGATTCACGCGCTTCAAGCGGTCCTTCGGCGGGTCCGAGGTGCACTACCCCGGCACCTGGGACCTCGCCGTGGACCGCCGCTACACGGCCTACCGGGCCGTGCGGGGTGCCCGGAGCACCGTGCTGCCGCTCCTGCGCAAGGCGCTCCCGGTGGCCCGGGGCGCCGCACAGAAGGGCCTCTCAGCGGCGAAGGACCTGAGGGCCCGCCGCTGACGCCCGCGCCAGCCCGGCGGGCGCCGGCGAGCCGGTTGCCAGCGAGACGGGCGCCGGCCCGGGCGCGCCTCAGCTCTGACGGACGTCAGCTGAGGCGCGCGTAGGACTCCCACTTGTGGTTCCGGTGCTCGCCGTCCACCCAGCGGATCGTGCCGGACTTGGAGCGCATGACCACCGACTGCGTGAGGACGCGGTCCTTCGTGTAGCGGACTCCGCGGAGGAGGTCGCCGTCCGTGACGCCGGAGGCGACGAAGAAGCAGTTGTCGCTCGTGACCAGGTCGTTCGTGGAGAGGACGCGGCTGAGGTCGTGCCCGGCGTCGAGGGCCTTCTGCTTCTCCTCGTCGTCCTTCGGCCAGAGGCGGCCCTGGATCACGCCGCCGAGCGCCCGGATGGCGCAGGCCGCCACGATGCCCTCGGGCGTGCCGCCGATGCCCATGAGGGCGTCCACGTTGGTCCCCGGGCGGGCCGCGGCGATGGCGCCGGCGACGTCGCCGTCGAGCAGGAAGCGGGTGCGGGCGCCCGCCGCGCGGATCTCCTTGACGAGGTCCGTATGGCGGTCCCGCTCGAGGACGGCCACGGTGACCTGGCTGATCTTCTTGCCCTCGGCCTTGGCGATGAGGTGCAGGTTCTGCTTGACCGGCAGGCGGAGGTCCACCATGTCCGCTGCCGCCGGACCGGTCACGAGCTTCTCCATGTAGAAGACCGCGGACGGGTCGAACATCGTGCCGCGCTCGGCGACGGCGAGGACCGAGAGGGCGTTGTTGTAGCCGAGGGCCGTGAGTCGCGTGCCGTCCACGGGGTCCACCGCCACGTCCACCTCGGCGCCGTGGCCCGTGCCCACCTTCTCTCCGTTGTAGAGCATCGGGGCCTCGTCCTTCTCCCCCTCGCCGATGACGACGACGCCGTTGAGGTTGACGGTGGAGAGCAGCGAGCGCATCGCGTCCACGGCGGCGCCGTCCGCCGCGTTCTTGTCTCCGTTGCCCACCCAGTGGCCGGCCGCGATGGCGGCGGCCTCGGTCACGCGGACGAGCTCGAGGGCGAGGTTGCGGTCAGGCTCCGTGTCCCCGACGGCGAGGGCGGGCGAGAGCTGGGTGTGATCGGTCGTCACGGGCGTGCCTTTCGGTGAGACGTCGTTGTCAGGCCTACTCCCTGCCATCCTAGCCCGGTGCCGCCCGCACCCGTCAGCCGTGCTCGGCGTGAGAAACTGGACGGTGTGAATGAGCAGAACCCCGTCACCCCGGTCCTCACCAAGAAGCAGGCTCAGAGGGCCAACTCCACCGTCGTCGGCATGCTCATCGCCATCGGAGTGACCCTCGCCCTCGCCCTGCCCGTGCTGCTGCTCGTCCCGCAGAAGAAGGCGGACTCGTTCGAGCGCCGGGTGGACGTGGCCTCGGTGTCCGCCCAGGCCGGCAGCTCGGCCGGCTTCCGGCCCGCCGCGCCGGTGCTGCCGCACGAGTACCCCTCGAACCACGCGGACCTGGACCACGGCGGCCAGGGGCAGCCCACCACGTGGAACGTCGGCTACATCACCCCCTCGAAGACGTACATGCAGTTCGTCCAGACGAACAAGGCCAACGAGACGTGGATCGCCCAGCAGGCCAAGGGCCCCAAGGTCGGGACCAAGAAGGCGGGCGGAGCGGTCTGGGACGTCTACGCCGCCGGCGGCGGGGACCAGTCCTGGGTCTCCCAGCGCGAGGGCAGCACGTATATCATCAGCGGGCAGGCCTCGGAGCAGGACAAGACCCTCCTCGCCGAGGCCCTCGCGAAGACCAGCCCTCGCCTCGAGGGGCAGAGCGCGCCGTCCCCGACCTCGAAGCCCACCTCTTAGGAGTCCCCGTGCCGGAGAGCATCCCCGCCCCGATCCCCCGCCCCTCCTCCCCGGCGGAGGCCTGGCACCTCCTCGCCGAGGGCAACGAGCGCTTCGTCACCTCGAGCTCCTCCCACCCCAACCAGGACGCGCTCCACCGGAGCCGGCTGGCCTCGTCGCAGAACCCCTTCGCGGTCATCTTCGGCTGCTCGGACTCGCGCCTCGCGGCCGAGATCATCTTCGACGTCGGCCTCGGCGACGTGTTCGTGGTCCGCACCGCGGGGCAGGCCCTCGACAACGCCGTGCTCGGCACCCTCGAGTACGCGGTGGACGTCCTCGGCACCCCGCTCATCGTGGTCCTCGGCCATGACTCGTGCGGCGGCGTGACGGCCGCCGTCGAGTCCTTCCACTCCGGGCAGATGCCGAGCGGGTTCGTCCGGGACGTCGTGGAGAAGATCACCCCGAGCGTCATCTCGGCTCGCCGCCGGGACGTCAAGGACGTCAACGGGACGGTGCGGGAGCATTCGATCCAGACGGCCGCCCGCCTCGTCGAGTCCTCGAAGATCATCTCGGAGGCCGTGGAGGCCGGAAAGCTCGGCGTCGCGGCCGTGACGTACAGCCTGGAGGAGGGCCGGGCGTCGCTCGTGTCGGGTTTGGGGTCCCTCGACTGATCGGAGCAAGATAGGTGTCATGACTGACACGCAGAACGGCAACGCCGCCGAGTACCGCATCGAACACGACACCATGGGCGAGGTCAAGGTTCCCGTCAACGCCCTGTACCGCGCGCAGACCCAGCGCGCCGTGGAGAACTTCCCGATCTCCGGCCAGGGTCTCGAGGCGGCCCACATCGCCGCCCTCGCCGAGATCAAGCGCGCGGCGGCCATCGCCAACCGCGAGCTGGGCGTGCTCGACGCCGAGCGTGCTGACGCGATCGTCAAGGCCGCCGAGGAGGTGGCCACCGGCAAGCACGACGAGCACTTCCCCATCGACGTCTTCCAGACCGGCTCGGGCACCTCGAGCAACATGAACATGAACGAGGTCATCGCCACGCTCGCGAACCGCGCCCTCAAGGAGGCCGGCTCCCAGACCGAGGTCCACCCGAACGACCACGTCAACGCGTCTCAGTCCTCCAATGACGTGTTCCCCACCTCGGTCCACGTGGCCGCCACGGGCGCGCTCGTCAACGAGCTCATCCCGGCGCTCGGCTACCTGGCCGACTCGCTCGGCCGCAAGGCCAAGGAGTTCGAGGGCGTGGTCAAGTCCGGCCGCACGCACCTCATGGACGCCACGCCCGTGACGCTCGGCCAGGAGTTCGGCGGCTACGAGGCGCAGGTGCGCTACGGGATCGAGCGCATCGAGTCCGCTCTCCCCCGCGTCGCCGAGGTCCCGCAGGGCGGCACCGCCGTCGGCACGGGCATCAACACCCCGGCCGGCTTCCCGCAGAAGGTCATCTCGGAGCTCGCCAAGAACACGGGCCTGCCGCTGACCGAGGCGCGCAACCACTTCGAGGCGCAGGCCAACCGCGACGGCCTCGTCGAGGCCTCGGGCCAGCTGCGCAACATCGCGTACTCGTTCATGAAGATCAACAACGACCTGCGCTGGATGGGCTCCGGCCCCAACACGGGCCTCGGCGAGATCCACATCCCGGACCTCCAGCCGGGCTCCTCGATCATGCCGGGCAAGGTCAACCCGGTCATCTGCGAGGCCGCCATCATGGTCTCGGCGCAGGTCATCGGCAACGACACGACGATCGCCCTCTCCTCCACGAACGGCGCCTTCGAGCTCAACGTGGGCATCCCGGTCATGGCGGCAAACCTCCTCCAGTCCATCCGCCTCCTCGCGAACACGTCGCGGGTCATGGCGGACAAGATGATCGACGGCCTCACGGCCAACGAGGAGCGCGCGCGCTTCCTCGCCGAGGCCTCCCCCTCGATCGTCACCCCGCTCAACAAGGTCATCGGCTACGAGGCCGCCGCGAAGATCGCCAAGCACTCCGTGGCCAACAAGATGACGGTCCGCGAGGCCGTCGTGGACCTCGGCTACGTGGAGCGCGGCGAGGTGACCGAGGAGCAGCTGGACAAGGCGCTCGACGTCATGAGCATGACGCGCCCGCCGCAGGCCTAGGCCTCGCCCAGCGCTCTCTGCAGCGCAGGAACGGGCCCCTCGCCTTCTCGGGCGAGGGGCCCGTTCGCGTTCGGGGTCCGCGATCCGGTCCCTCCCGCGGCGCCCTCGCCTCGCGCGACGGGATTCGGGACTACTGTTGTCCCATGCTCCCCATCCTCCTCATCCAGACCCGGGCCGACGACGACGTCGCCGCCAACGAGCTCGAGGCCGTCACCCGGCTCGGCGGCTTCCGTCCAGGGGAGCTCGTCCCGATGAGGCTCGAGCAGCGTGCCGGCCGGGAGACGCTGGACTGGGACGCCGTGCTCGACGCGCACTCCGGCGTCATCCTGGGCGGAAGTCCCTTCACCACGACCGACCCGCAGGAGTCCAAGGAGCCCCTCCAGGTGGCCGTGGAGCTCGAGCTCGGCCGGATGCTGGATGCCCTCGTGCCCCGCGACCACCCCTTCCTCGGCGCCTGCTACGGCATCAGCACGCTCGGCATCCACGAGGGCGGAACGGTGGACCGGACCTACGGCGAGCCGGCCTCCGCCGTGGAGATCGCCCTCACGGCGGAAGGCCGCGAGGACCCGCTCCTCGCCGGGCTCCCGGAGCGCTTCGAGGCGTTCGTGGGTCACAAGGAGGCCATGAGCGCACTGCCGCCCGACGCCGTGCTCCTGGCGCGCGGCGAGGCCTGCCCGCACCAGATGTTCCGCATCGGACGGAACATGTACGCCACCCAGTTCCATCCCGAGCTGGACACAGACGGGCTCCTGTACCGGATGGAGAAGTACCGGGACAAGGGGTACTTCGAGCCGGACGAGTTCGACTCGATCGCGCGCGAGGTCCGCCGTGCGGACGTCTCCTCGGCCTGCGCGGTCCTCGCGGCCTTCCGCGAGCGCTTCCTCCGCTCGGCGCCGGGCCGGCGGCCCCTCGGAGGCTGAATGTCTGCTCTCAGTGATCCGTCCCCGGCGTCGAGTACGCGGCGCCGTCTCCTGAATGAGCCCGGGCCGCCTCGATGAGGCGCCGGTGCCGGTCCGTGAGCGTCTCGGGAAGATCCCCGAGACCGTGCCAGGCGACGGCGAGCGACTCGTCGTCCCCCACCGCCGCCTCTCCGGAGACGCCCACGGCCTTGAAGGTGATGTTGAGGAACGAGCAGACGTCCCCGTTGGGGAACGTCATGGGCCCCGTGCAGTCGACGTCGAAGAGCGCTCCGAGCTCGGCCCTGACCCCCGTCTCCTCCTCGATCTCCCGGAGCAGGCCTGCTGCGGGCTCCTCCCCCGGCTCGAGGATCCCCGTGACCAGCGCCCAGCGGCGGTTGTCCGCACGCTGGACCAGCAGGACGCGCTGAGGGTCTGCAGCCGAGTCGAAGACCACGCCGGTCACCCCCGGAAGCCAGAGCGGATCGTGGCCGATCTTGGAGCGCAGCTGCACGATGAAGTCAGGTGTGGGCATGTCTCCAGGCTAGGCCACACCGGGCGACGTCCCGCTCCCCCAGGCCACGGCCGCCACCGCGGCTCCGGCCAGCAGGAAGGGCCCGAACGGGATGCGGTGTGCCCCGCGCGCCCGTCCTGTGAGGACGAGGGCGAGCGCCCACGCCCCGCCGAGCAGGAGGGAGGCGGTGAGGCCTGCGAGCGGCACGGCCCAGCCGAGGCCGCCTGTGACCAGCCCCAGGGCTCCGCTCAGGCGGACGTCCCCGCGTCCGAGCGCGCCACGGCCCGCCGCCCGCAGCGCCAGTCCGGACGCCCAGGAGAGCCCGCCCCCGAGCGCAGCCGAGACCGCCGGCCAGGGCGAGCCCGAGTCCGTTGAGACGACCGCCCATCCGAAGACGCCAGAGGCCCCCAGCATCCAGACCGGGCGGCGCGGCAGGCGGTGGGACCGCAGGTCCTCGCGCCACAGCAGCGTCCCGACGAGCGCCCAGGTCAGGACCAGGAGCACCACCGCGCCCCAGCCCGCGAGGCCGAGGGTCTGCATGTCCAGTCCGTCCCACGGATCCATCCGCCCCCCTCTGGACCCGTCTGGGCCCTGACACCGCACCCGGCCTGTCTGCCGGTGTGCGATCCACGGTAGGGGGACGTCCGCGGGCCTCGTGCCGCGCGGAGCCCGGATGTGGACAACTTCTCGTCGGGCGACTCCCCGCGGCCTCCTTCGCGGCCGGAACGCCCCTGTCCGGCCCGTTACTCCTCGAGCATGTCCGTGACCAGGGCGGCGATCGGCGAGCGCTCGCTGCGGGTCAGGGTCACGTGGGAGAAGAGCGGCTGCCCCTTGAGGCGCTCGACCACGGCCGCGATGCCGTCGAAGCGGCCGACCCGCAGGTTGTCCCGCTGGGCCACGTCATGGGTGAGCACCACCTTGGAGTTCTGGCCGATGCGGCTGAGCACCGTGAGGAGGACGTTCTTCTCCAGCGACTGGGCCTCGTCCACGATGACGAACGAGTCGTGCAGCGAGCGGCCGCGGATGTGCGTGAGCGGCAGAACCTCGAGCAGGCCGCGCTGCAGCACCTCCTCGATGACGCTCCGCGAGGTCAGGGCGCCCAGGGTGTCGAACACCGCCTGCGCCCAGGGGCCCATCTTCTCCTGCTCCGAGCCGGGCAGGTAGCCGAGCTCCTGCCCGCCCACCGCGTAGAGCGGGCGGAACACGACCACTTTCCGGTGCTCCCGCCGCTCCATGACGGCCTCGAGGCCCGCGCAGAGCGCCAGAGCGGACTTGCCCGTGCCGGCGCGGCCCCCGAGGGACACGATCCCGATGGACGGGTCGAGCAGCATGTCCAGCGCCAGGCGCTGCTCCGCCGAGCGGCCCCGGACGCCAAACGCCTCTTTGTCTCCCCGGACGAGGTGCACGCGGCCGTCCGCTCCCACGCGCCCGAGGGCCGAGCCGCGGTCCGAGGACAGGATGAGGCCCGTGTTGGCGGGCGGCGCCGCGGCGCCGTCGTCGTCGTTCCCGAGGTCCCCTGCGTACAGGAGCTCGAGGGGGATGCTTCCCTCGTCGTAGAGCTCCGCCACGGCCTCGGAGCCGAGCGAGCGCTCCTGCACGCCCGTCCACCCCGTGTCCTTGGCGAGCTCGTTGCGGTACTCGTCCGCGTCGAGGCCCATCGCCGAGGCCTTGATGCGCATGGGGACGTCCTTGGAGACCATCGTGACGTCTGCGCCCTCGTCGGAGAGGGCCTTCGCGACGGCAAGGATCCTCGCGTCGTTGTCCCCCGAGCGGAAGCCCACGGGCAGGACCTCAGAGGAGATGTGGTTCAGCTCGACCCTCAGCGTCCCGCCGTCCTCGCCGATGGGCACCGGAGAGGCGAGGGATCCGTGGCGGCGGCGCAGCTCGTCGAGCGTGCGGAGCGCCTGGCGGGCGAAATAGCCGATGTCGGGGTCGTGGCGCTTCTTCTCGAGCTCGACGACGACGGTGACCGGGATGACCACCTCGTGCTCTGCAAAGCGCCCGAGCGCTTTGGGGTCGGCGAGAAGGACTGAGGTGTCGATCACGTACGTCTTCACGGCGTTGACGCTAACGGCCCGCTGTGAACGGCGCGTGAACGGAAGGTTCAGGCTCCGAAGCGGCGCTGCCGGCTCGCGAAGTCGCGCAGCGCGCGGAGGAAGTCCACGCGGCGGAAGTCGGGCCAGAGCGCCTCGCAGAAGTAGAACTCGGAGTACGCGGACTGCCACATGAGGAAGCCGGAAAGCCGCTGCTCGCCGCTCGTGCGGATGACGAGGTCCGGGTCCGCCTGGCCGCGCGTGTAGAGGTGCTCGCCGACCTGGGCGTCGGTGAGGTCTTTCGCCACGTCCCGGAGGCCCTTCCCCGCGGCCTCCGCCTCGAGGAGGATCTCCTTGACGGCGTCCACGATCTCGCGGCGGCCGCCGTAGCCCACCGCCACGTTGACCTGGACGTCCGGCGTCTCGACGCTGTGCTCGGCCGCGGTGCGCAGCTTGGCGGCGAGGTGGTCCGGCAGGATCTCCAGCGCCCCGACCGGCACCACCTTGACCCCGGGGGTCTCCGCGAGGCGGTCCACGGTGTTGCCGATGATGTCGATGAGCGCGTTCAGCTCCTCGCTCGAGCGGGACAGGTTGTCCGTGGAGAGCATGTAGAGCGTGACCGTGGTGATCTTGAGCTCGCGGCACCAGCCGAGGAACTCGATGATCTTGTCCGCGCCGGCCTGGTGCCCGTCATGGGTGGGCGCTCCGGCGAGACGGGCCCAGCGGCGGTTTCCGTCCACCATGACGCCGATGTGCTTCGGCAGGACCTCCGGCGCCACCTCGTTGCGCAGCCGCCGCGAGTACAGGCGGTAGAGGACGTCTCGCACGCTCACAGCGTCCTCCTTCCAGCGGTCCGTCGGATGCGCCGTCGGGCGCCTCGCCTCTCCAACGGTACCGGAGCCGGCTGGGCCCGGCCCGCCCACAGGCTCCTCCCCGTACGGGTGCGTAGGATGGCTCCATGAGCACTCTTGAGCTGGATCCCCTCCACAAGCCGAGGCTCCGAGGGTGGATCCACGCGATCATGGCCCCGCTGGCCGTCATCGCCACGATCGTGCTCATCGTGTGCGCACCCTCGTTCGGCACGCGCGTGGCCTGCGGCGTCTACGCCATCACAGGCATTCTGCTGTTCACCGTCTCCGCGTTCTATCACCGGGGCCGCTGGTCCGAGCGCGCGCGCCTGCTGCTCAAGCGCCTGGACCACACGAACATCATGCTCGTCATCGCGGGCTCCTACACGCCGCTGTCCTGGACGCTTCTCCCGCGGCGGGAGGCGGTCATCCTGCTCTCGCTCGTCTGGGGCGGGGCGCTGCTCGGCGTGGTCTTCCGCCTCGCCTGGCTGCACGCGCCGCGGTGGCTCTACACGCCGGTGTACATCGCGCTCGGCCTGGCCGCGTTCCTGTTCATGCCGCAGTTCTTCGCCGCGTCCGTGGCGTGCTCCGTGCTCATCCTGGCGGGAGGCGCGTTCTACATCGCCGGCGCGGTCTTCTACGCGGCCAAGCGGCCGAACATCAACATCGAGTGGTTCGGCTTCCACGAGCTCTTCCACGCCTTCACCGTGGCCGGGTTCGTGTGCCACTTCATCGCGATCATGATCGCGGTGGTCACCCGAGGCTAGCGGCGGCCGCGGCGGGGCCGCTCCTCGAGGGGCTCGTCTGGCCCCTCGAACTCCTGCCGCACCTGCTCCCGGTACCGCACGCGGCGGATCTTCCGGGCCATGCTCACGATGAGCAGGATGGTCACGACGGCGAGCAGCGCCGTCACGATGAACCCGACCGTTCCGGGACTCACGTCCTCCGCTTTCACAGCGGGTGAGGGCGTCGGCGAGGCCGCGCCCAGGAGGCTCGGGGCGGAGAGCAGGGAGGTCAGCACCCGATCCATTCTACTCGCCGCCCTCTACGCTTCGCCGCCGTCCCGAAGCCCGGCCAGCAGGTCCGTCTCGGGGAGCTCGGACTCGACGCGGGACTTCGCGAGGACGTAGTCCTCCCACGGCCAGACCTCGCGCTGGCGCTCGGCCGGGACGGCGAAGAACATCGAGTCGGGGTCGATCTGCGTCCGGTGGGACTTCAGCGCCTCCTCGCGGCGCTCGATGTACGGCCCGACGTCGATCTGCGTCGTCGTGTCGTAGAGGATCCAGCCGTCCGCGTTCGGACGGTCCTCGATCCGCTTGAGGAAGTCGGCGTAGGGAGACTCCCGGCCGTCCGAGAGGACCGCCTCGTGGAGCGCCTTGAGCTTGTCCGTGTTGAAGCCCTTGTCGTAGTAGAGCTTGCTCGGGGTCCACGGCTCGCCGAGGCCCGGGTAGGCGTCCGGGTCGCCCGCCTTCTCATAGACCTCCATGGCCACGCGGTGGGACATGATGTGGTCCGGGTGCGGGTAGCCGCCGTTCTCGTCGTAGGCGAGGATGACGTGCGGCTTGAAGGAGCGGGCCAGGCGGATGAGCGGAGCGGAGGCGTGCTCGAGGCTCAGCGTGGCGAAGCTCCCGTACGGCAGGGCCGGCAGGGGGTCCCCCTCCGGCAGGCCGGAGTCGGCGAATCCGATCCAGCGGTGCTCCACGCCCAGGTGGCGGGCCGCCTCGGCCATCTCGCCGATGCGCATGCCGGCGAGGTCCCGGGCCGCCATGGGGACGTCGGTGACCTTCGGGTTGAGGACGGACCCCTGCTCTCCGCCGGTGCACGTGGCCACGAGGACGCGAGCGCCCTCGGAGACGTACTTGATCATGGTGCCCGCGCCCTTGCTGGACTCGTCGTCCGGATGCGCGTGGATGGCGAGGATGCGGAAGCCCTCGGCGGGGGTGTGCTGCTCGGTCACGTGTCTCTCCTGAACGTGGTTGGCTCGGCACGGCGCCGTCGCCCGCCGCGGCCGTGAACGGCCTCGGTAGGATGGGGAGCACCATGCAGACAGACAGCCTATCGGAGCGCTACGGGCGCCGCCGCCGGACGTTCGCCCCGGGCAGAGCGGCCTGGTGGATCGTCGGCGCTCTGATCGCGGCCGTCGCCGTCGCGGGCGCTCTCGCCCTCTACCGCGCGCGCACCACGGTCACCACCAAGGACGTCTCCTTCGGGTTCCCCTCGGCGGGACAGGCCACGGTGGACTTCTCGGTGACGAAGCACCCCTCGGCCACCGCCGAGTGCCAGGTGCAGGTGCTCAACGGCCAGCACGCCGTCGTGGGGTGGAAGACCGTGCGGATCGGCCCCAACAGCGCGGACGACCCGAAGACGACGGCGAACGGCACCACCTCGAACCACCGCGCCACGCTGCGCACCGTGCAGAAGGGCGTCAACGGCGGGGTCCACTCCTGCGCCATCGTCGGCCGCTAGGCGTCCCGGCGGTGCAACGCACCTTGGATTGCGTGACGTTCGCCTCTATGATCGAGAGCTAGTAAGAATTGTGAGTGTCACTGCGCCGCGGATCGACGCCGCGGCGCTCGTCTTTTATGCACGAGGAGTACAACGATGAGCACTGAGCAGCCTCAGGGAGCCTGGCTGACCCAGGAGTCCTACGACCGCCTCAAGGCGGAGCTCGACCATCTCGAGGGCCCCGGCCGTGCCGAGATCGCTCAGCGCATCGAAGACGCCCGCAGCGAGGGCGACCTCAAGGAGAACGGCGGCTACCACGCGGCCAAGGAGGACCAGGGCAAGGCCGAGGCGCGCATCCGCCAGCTGCGCACCCTCCTCGAGGACGCGCACGTCGGCGAGGCTCCGGCGGACGACGGCGTCGTGGAGCCCGGCATGATGATCACGGCCAAGATCGCCGGGGACGAGGAGAAGTTCCTCCTCGGCTCCCGCGAGATCGCCGGAGACATGGACATCGACGTCTACTCGGAGAAGTCCCCGCTCGGCACCGCCATCCACGGCAAGAAGGCCGGAGACAAGGTCTCCTTCGAGGCGCCGAACGGCAAGACCATCGAGGTGGAGATCGTGGAGGCCAAGCCCTTCAAGGGCTGACCTCCGCGCACTGACCCTCCGCGCGCTGACCTCCGCGCGGCGCGCACGCGCCGCCATACGCAGCAGGGGCGCCCCGGCATGTGCCGGGGCGCCCCTTGCGCGTTCGCGGGACGGCGTCAGCCCTCCTGCACGATGGGCTCGAAGCCCTCGGCCCGGAGCGCCTCGAACACCGTCTCGGCGTGCTCGTGGCCCTTGGTCTCCAGGTCGATGGTGATGGCCACGCGGCCCATCGCGATGGAGCCGCCGATGCGGGTGTGGTCCACGCGCGTCACGTTCGCGTCGTTGTCCGCGATGATCCGGGAGATCGACTTGAGCGAGCCCGGGCGGTCGTCCAGCATGATCCGGACCGTGATGAAGCGGCCTGAGGCGAAGAGGCCGCGCTGGATCACCTTGAGCATGAGCAGCGGGTCGATGTTGCCGCCGGAGAGGATGACCGCCGTCGTGCCCTTCGGAGTGACGGCGCCCTCCATGAGGGCCGCGACGCCGACGGCGCCCGCGGGCTCCACGACCATCTTGGCGCGCTCGAGCAGGAAGATGAGGGCCCGCGAGAGAGCGTCCTCGCTCACGGTGACCACGTCGTCCACGAGCTCCCGGATGACGGAGAACGGCACCTGGCCGGGGCGGCCCACGGCGATGCCGTCCGCGATGGTCGAGACCTTGGTCAGCGGCACGAGCGCGTCTGCCGCGAGCGAGGGCGGGTAGGCCGCGGCGTTCTCCGCCTGGACGCCGATGACGGTGATGTCCCGCCCCAGCTCCTTGGCCTTCTCCTTGAGCGCCACGGCGACGCCCGCGAGGAGGCCCCCGCCGCCGACGCCGCAGATCACCGTGTCGAGGTCGGGCACCTGCTCGAGCAGCTCGAGGCCGATGGTGCCCTGGCCCGCCACGACCTGGGGGTGGTCGAAGGGGTGGATGAAGACCGCCCCGGTCTCCTCGGCATGGCGCTTGGCCGCTTCGAGGGCCTGGTCCACGGTCTCTCCCTCGAGGATCACCTCCGCCCCGTGGCCTCGCGTGGCGCTCACCTTGGGGATGGCCGCGCCGAGGGGCATGAAGATGGTCGCCTTGATGCCCAGCCCCTTCGCGGCGACGGCGACGCCCTGCGCGTGGTTGCCCGCCGAGGCCGCCACGACTCCGCGGTGCTTCTCCTCCTCGCTCAGCTGGGCCATGCGGACGTAGGCGCCGCGGACCTTGAAGGAGCCGGCCCTCTGGAGGTTCTCGCACTTGAAGTAGACGTCTTGGCCGGCGATGCGCCCCAGGGCGCGGGACTTCTCCACCGGGGTGCGCATGACGATCTCCTCGACCGTCTGCTGTGCGCGCTCGACGTCGGCGAGGGTCACGGAAAGGGGCTCGGTCACAACTGTCCTTTGATCGGTGGCGGGTGAGGATCGGCGTATGCCGGCGGCGGCTCGGGAGGGGGGGTAGGTGCTGCGGGGGGGGCTAGGCGCTGCGGGCCGCCGGCCCGTGCCCGTCCAGGTCCGAGGTGATGCCCCAGCGCATGGTGAGGCTCTCGCCCTCCTCCAGCCAGACGAGGCCCTCTCCGGAGTTGAGGGCGTTGGCCGGGGCTGTCATCGGCTCGAGCGCCACGGAGCGGTCCTGGCCGTTGAGGCCGTCTGTGACGAACACGTGCAGGTACCGGACGGTCTCCGCGTCGCCCCAGAGGGTCACGCTGCGGCCTGCTCCGTCCCGGAGCGTTCCTCGCACGATCCGCTCCGCGGGCTGCCCCTCCCCCGCCTCGGCCGCAGTCAGCGCCGTATAGGCGGTGTCCGTGGAGAACCCGGACAGCGAGCGGGACTCGAGGCGATGCTCCGCGTCCACGGGGTGGGCGGCAACGGGAATGAGGCGCTCGTCCGCCTCCAGCCAGGCCTCCGCCTCCACGGTGAGCGAGAGGCCCGCAGGATCCTCCTCCCCGAGGCGGAGGAACGGGTGCGCCCCCAAAGCCGCGGGCGCGCGGGAGGCGCCGAGGTTGGTCAGCGTCTGCTCGACGACGAGGTGCCCGTCCGCGGTCAGCGAGTACGCGGCCTCATGGGAGAGGTGGAAGGGGTAGCCGTGCTGGGGGAAGATCTCCGCCGTGAGGACAGCCGAGGAATCGGTGCGCTCGACGACGCTGTAGCCCGTGTTCCTCAGCAGACCGTGGCTCGCGTTCCCCCGCGAGACCTCCGTGATGTCCAGCTGCTGCGGCGTTCCGTCCAGCTCCCACCGGCCCCCGGCCACTCGATTGGGCCACGGTGCAAGCAGCAGCCCGCACGCGGAGGGGGCGATGACGTCATCCCCGTAGGACTCCGTCAGCTCCACACCGTTGCGCGCGTAGCGGCGCAGCCCCGCGCCCAGCGGGGCGATGACGGCGGACGCGCCGCCGCGGGTGAGGAACACGGGAACGCCGGTCACGGCCTTCTCGGTCATCGGAACAGGGAGCGGGTTGACGCGGGGCATGTGTCTCATGTTAACGAGACGGGACCCGGCCCGCACACTGCGGACCGGGTCCCGGACAGCACCGGCACCGGCAGCCCCGTGTCAGCGGAGCCCGCGCAGGACTGTATTCCCCGTCTAATCGTCCCCGCGCAGGATCGCGATGAGACGGAGGATCTCGATGTAGAGCCACACGACCGTGACGAGCAGGCCGAACGCGCACGTCCAGGCCATGAACTTCGGCGCGCCGACGTTGACGGCGCCCTGGATCTGGTCGAAGTCGAAGATCAGGGAGATGGCTCCGAGGATGATGGCCAGCGGGCCGATGATGAGGCCGAGCGGGATGCCCGCCACCTCAACGCCGCGCAGACCCCAGGCATGGGACGTGACGCCCGTGAGCATGAGGACGAGGTTCACGATGCAGAAGAGGCTGTAGGCCACGAGCGCGATCATGAAGAACTTGGCCAGCTTGGGCGTGGCCCGGACCTTGCCGGAGCGGAACAGCGCCAGCGTGACCGCGAAGATGCAGGCTGTGGCGATGAGCGCCTGCAGGCCGATGCCCGGCAGGTTCTGCTCGAGGACGCGCGTGAGGCCGCCTGCGAAGAAGCCCTCGAACACCGAGTACGCGATGATGAGGCCCGGGGACGGCATCCGCTTGAACGAGTTGACGAGGCCGAGGATCAGTCCGCCGAGCGCGCCGACTCCGGTCAGGAGCGCCGAGATCCCGAGCGGGATGACGTAGGTGACGACGACGGCGGCCGCGAGGACGCCGAAGACCGTGAGGGTCTTGACCATGACGTCGTCGAACGTGAGGGGGCCCTGGGCCGCCTGGGGGGCCTGGAAGCCCTGCGGCTGGCCGTAGCCCTGCTGCCCGTACGCCTGATCGCCGTAGGGCTGCGCGGGGTAGCCTGGCTGGCCGTACTGGGTCTGGCCGTACTGGGCTCCGCCGTAGCCCGCCTGGCCGTACGGCTCGCTGTACGGCTGAGAGGAGGGCTGGCTGTAAGCCTGCTGGCCGTAGTGGCCCTGCTCAGCCTGGCCGTACTGGCCCTGCGCGTAGGGCTGGCTGTACGGCTCGCCGTAGCCCTGCTGGCCGTACTGGCCCTGCTGAGGCTGGGCGTAGCCGAACTGCCCCTGAGACATGGCGGTCTTCCGGAAGGAGTCCCGCTTGAAGATTGGATTGGCCACGAGTTCTGGTCCCCCTTGAGGTGGTAGAGCTTGAGAGCCATTCTGCCTGAGAAGGCTGGGACGCCGCTAGGAGGCGTTACGCCGTCTCACCCCGCGGGCGGGAGAACCGCGAAGACCGGTCTATCTGGTGCCCCGACTGGGATTCGAACCCAGACTGCGCCGATTTTAAGTCGGATGCCTCTGCCGTTGGGCTACCGGGGCTGGATGCGCGAAGCGGGGCGCCAGACCGGTGTCCGGCGCCCCGCTCACGGATGCGGCTGAGCGCGAGCCGCTACTTCTTGGGCTTCGCCGAGCGCTCGAAGAGGGCTCGCGGCTCGTCCAGGTCCGGAAGCGGCGTGGTGTCGCGTCCGAAGAGGCCGCCCGCGATCCAGTCGCCGAGGACGCGGAACTTGCGCTCGAACATCGGCATCGCCATGCCGTGGTAGCCGCGGTGGGCCAGCCAGGCGATGGGGCCGCGGAGCTTGACGTCTCCGTACTTCGGGACGGCGATCCGGGCCACGCCCTTGCCGAAGCCGAAGCCGGCCACGGCGCCGAGGTTCTCGTGGCGGTACTCCTGGATCTCGCCCTCGCCGTAGAGGTCAGCCTTGACGTTCTTCGCGAGGAGCTTCGCCTGGCGCACGGCGTGCTGCGCGTTCGGCACGCACATGCCGCCGACTCCGCCGCCGGTGAGGTCCGGAACCGCCGCGACGTCGCCCGCAGCCCATGCGTCCTTGACGAGGCCCTCCGGGCCCTCGATCTGGAGCTTGGCGTTCACCTGGAGACGTCCGCGCTCCTCGACCGGGAAGTCCGTCTGGCGGACCACCGGGTTGGCCATGACGCCCGCGGTCCAGACGAGGGTGTCCGACTCGAACGTCTGGGCCGGGGACTTGTCCGGCATGTTGATGAGCTGGAGCTTGCCGCCCGTGGCGTCCGCGAGGGAGGTGTTGAGGAGGACCTCGATGCCGCGGGAGCGCAGGTGCTCCACGACCCACTCGGCCTGGTCCTCGGCGACCTCCGGCATGATGCGGCCCATGGCCTCGATCATGACGAAGCGGAGGTCCTCGCGGGAGACGCGCGGGTTCTGCTTGACCGCGTCCCGCGCCATGTCCTCCATCTCGGAGATGGTCTCGATGCCGGCGAAGCCGCCGCCGACCACGACGAACGTGAGCAGGCGCTCGCGACGGGCCGGGTCCGTCTCCGTGCTGGCCTCCTCGATGCGGTCCAGGATGCCGTCGCGCACCGCGACGGCCTCCTCCACGGCCTTCATGCCGATGCCCACCTCGGCGAGGCCCGGGATGGGGAACGTGCGGGTGATGGCGCCCGCCGTCATGATGATCTGCTTGTAGGGGATCTCGACGCTCTCGCCGTCGACATCCACGGTGGCCACCTTCTTGGCGTGGTCCACGGCGGTGAGGGCACCCTCGACCATCTCGGACTTGCGCAGGTGCTGGCGGTGGTTCACCACGATGTGGCGGGGCTCGATGGAGCCGGAGACGACCTCCGGGAGGAACGGCTGGTACGTCATGTACGGCAGCGGGTCCACCACCGTCACGATGTCGCCGTTCGCCTCAGCGGCGGCCTCGAGGTTCTTCGCGGCGTAGAGGCCGGCGTAGCCGCCGCCGACGACGAGGATCCTGGGCTTCTGGGACAGTTCAAGTTTTTCAGCCATACCCCGATCCTAACGGCTCAGCGGGCTTCTTCAGCGGCCTTGAGCGTGAGTCCGTCGAGGATGTCCGTCTCACTCGCCCTCACCTCGGAGAGGCCGGGGTTCAGCTCCTGGACCCGCTCCAGGACGGCGTCGAAGATGAGGGCCCCCGCGCCGATGACGTCCACGCGGCCGGGATGCATGAATCGGAGCGCCTCTCGCTCCGACCGCGGGCGGGCCAGGAGGTCCATGGCGGCCTTGCGGACCTCGGCGATCGGACGGGGAGCATCGTGGATGGCGCTCCGGTCGTACGCTCCGAGCCCGAGCGCCGCGGCCATGACGGTGGTGACGGTCCCGGCCACGCCGACCACGCGCTCCAGGCCGGTCAGCCCCACCGCCGCCTCGGCCTCCGCGATCTTCTCCCGGGCAGCCGCGCGAGCCGCCTCGATCTCGGGCGCCGTCGGCGGATCGGAGCGGAGGAACCGCTCCGTGAAGCGGACGCAGCCCATGTCCGTGCTCAGCGCGCCGTCGAGGACGGCCTCCGCTCCCCGGCCGCGTCCGACGACGAACTCCGTGCTGCCGCCGCCGAGGTCGACGACGAGGGTCCTGGCCTCGTCCGAGGACGCCGCGGTGGCGCCGGTGAAGGAGAGGCGGGCCTCCTCCTCCCCCGAGATGACCCGCGGGGTCACGCCGAGGCGGCTGCGGACTCCCTCGAGGAACTCCTCGCGGTTGGAGGCGTCCCGGGTGGCCGAGGTGGCGCCGAAGAGCAGCCCGGCGACGTCGTGGGACCTGAGCGCCTCGGCGTACTCGTCCACGGCCGCGAAGGTGCGCTCGAGGGCCTCAGGCGCGAAGGCGCCAGTGGCGTCGACCCCCTGGCCGAGGCGGACGATCCGCGTCCGCCGGTCCAGCTCCTCCAGCGACTCGTCCTCGCGGACCTCCGCGATGAGGAGGCGGATGGAATTCGTTCCGCAGTCGATGCCGGCGGCGATCATGCCCGTGCGTCCTCTCCCTCGGCCGTGCTGTCCTCGTTCTTCGCCGCCTGTGCCCGGCGGGCGCGCTCGGCCCGCTTCGCCTCGACGGCCTCGTCCCCGAAGCCCTGCGTCTTGGTGTGGCGGGAGCGGTCCCGCTCCGGAACGGGCGCTGAGTGGTCCCAGGCGCCGGCGCAGTCGCACGTCTCAGGAGTCCACCACTCGGCGATCCGCTCGAGCGTCTCGTCCCCGAGCGGATTCACGCCAGGGCCCATCGCGAGGGCCTGTCCAGCGAGCACGTGGAGGCACTTGACGCGCTCCGGCATGCCCCCGGCGGAGACGCCGTCGATCTCCGGAACGGCTCCCACGCCCGTGCGCTCGGCGATGGCGTTCCGCTCCGCCAGGTAGGACTCGTGGGCCTGACGGTACGCGGCCGCGAGCGCGGAGTCCTCGGAGAGCCGCTCGGTCATCTCCGCCATGACGCCGGCCGCCTCGAGGCGGGACACGGCCGCCGTGACGGAGGGGTGGGTGAGATAGAACGTGGTGGGGAACGGGATCCCGTTGCTCAGCCGCGGCGCGGTGGTGGCCACGAGCGGGCTGCCGCACTGCCGGCAGCGGGCGCCGATCTCCACGACGTCGCGGACCGGACGCCCGAGCTGGCGGCTCAGGGTGTCGAGGTCCTCGTCGGTGGGCGTGCGGCTCTGGTCGGTGGCCATGGATTCCTCTCGGTGCCTCGCGGCGGTGGTGCGGAGCTCTCGCGCGGACGTCTAGCGGGCGGCCTGGCGGATGGCGTCCGTGTAGCCCTCGTGCCAGCTCAGCCGGGTGTGGCTCGCGGCCGAGCCCTGGACGGCCTCTCCGCTTCCGGGCAGGCGGCCCGTCACGATGTACCGGGTCTCCCCCGGCATGACCATGAACAGCCGGTCCCTGGCCTGCTGGCGGACGTAGGCGTCGTCCTCGAAGCGCTTGGACTCAGAGGTCAGGCGCTCATTCTCCGCCTTCTTGGCCGCGATGTCCGCCTTGAGCTCCGCCACCTCCTGCTTCTGCTTCATGTAGACCTTGAGCTGCGGGGCGATCAGCATCATCGCGCCGATGACGAAGATGATGACCACGAGCAGCGGTCCCGTGAGCGCGCCCCGGTGAGGCCCCTTGCGGGACGGGGTCGAGTGCTCCGCGTCCCGGCTCGAGCCCGAGCCGGAGGGAGAGCGGCGGATCGTGGGCGCGAGCGCGGTCCGCTCGGCCCGACGGCGGGCGGCGGCCTCGAGCTGACGGCTGAGCGGCGATCCGGAGCGCGGTCTGCGGGGGGACATGCTCTGCTTTCGTGGGTTCGGGGAAGTCTGGGGCGGATGCCCGGGGAGCGGCCCGGGCGGCAAGGGGGCGCGGTCGGCGCCCCCTTGCCGGACGCGATCTGGAATCAGACCGTGAAGCGCGGGAAGCTCGTGCGGCCCGCGTAGAGCGCCGCGTCCGCGAGCTCCTCCTCGATCCGCAGGAGCTGGTTGTACTTCGCGACGCGCTCGGAGCGGGCCGGGGCGCCGGTCTTGATCTGGCCTGCGTTGGTGGCCACGCAGATGTCCGCGATCGTGGTGTCCTCGGTCTCGCCGGAGCGGTGCGAGGTGATCGTCGAGTAGCCCGCGCGCTGCGCCAGGGCGATCGCGTCCAGCGTCTCCGTGAGCGTGCCGATCTGGTTCACCTTGACGAGCAGGGAGTTGGCCGTCCGCGCGTCCACGCCGCGCTTCAGGCGCTCCGGGTTCGTCACGAAGAGGTCGTCTCCCACGAGCTGGACGCGGTCCCCGATGTGGTCCGTCAGGGTCTTCCAGCCGTCCCAGTCCTCTTCGTCGAGCGGGTCCTCGATGGAGACGAGCGGGTAGTCCCGGACGAGCTCCTCGTAGTAGGCGCTCATGTCCTGGGCCGAGAGCTGACGGCCCTCGAACGTGTAGACGCCGTTCTCGCAGAACTCGGACGAGGCGACGTCGAGCGCGAGCGCGATGTCCTTGCCCGGCTCGTAGCCGGCGCGGCGGATGGCCTCGACGATGAGGTCGAGCGCCGCCCGGTTGCTCGGAAGGTTCGGGGCGAAGCCGCCCTCGTCGCCGAGGCCCGTGGCCAGGCCCTTCTCGTTCAGCACGGCCTTGAGGCTGTGGTAGACCTCGACGCCCCAGCGCAGGGCCTCCGTGAAGGTGGACGCGCCGACGGGGGCGATCATGAACTCCTGGATGTCCACGTCCGAGTCCGCGTGCGAGCCGCCGTTGAGGATGTTCATGAGCGGAACGGGAAGGACGTGGGCGTTCGGGCCGCCGAGGTAGCGGAACAGGTCCAGGTTCGCGGACTCCGCGGCCGCGCGGGCCACCGCCAGGGAGACGCCGAGCATCGCGTTGGCGCCGAGCTTGGACTTGTTGTCCGTGCCGTCCAGCTCGATCATCGTCTGGTCGATGAGGCGCTGGTCCGAGGCGTCGAACCCGAGGAGGACGGGCTGGATCTTCTCGATGACGTTCTGGACGGCGTCCTGGACGCCCTTGCCGAGGTAGCGCTTCTTGTCCCCGTCCCGCTTCTCGTTCGCCTCGAAGGCGCCCGTCGACGCGCCGGAGGGCACGGCCGCGCGGCCGAAGCTTCCGTCGTCGAGGAGGACCTCGACCTCGACCGTCGGGTTGCCCCGCGAGTCGAGGATTTCACGGGCATGGATTGCGTCGATGGTTGCCACAGCGCTCCTTGGTGCATCGTGATCTGTCCGCGCGGGCGCCGCCCGGCGCCCGCGAGCCTCGGAACGAGGCCTCTACCCTGCAAGCGTAGTCCAGATGGGCCTTCCGGGTCAGCGCGCTGCACCGTCCGCGGACAGCGGGTCTCAGCGACCGGTCTCGGCGCCCTCCCCGCGCTCCTGCGCCTTGATCGCGTCCCACTGCGCGTCGATCTCCGCGATGGACATCGGCACCACGCGGACCGAGCCGTCCTCCGCGAACACGTGCGGGGAGCGGCGGACGAGCTTGGCCGTGATCGCCTCGATGACCGCGTCCAGGCTCACGCGCCGCTCCGGGGCCTCGGCCTCCGAGCCGATCTCGGCCTGGAGCACCACCTGGAGGAGGAGGTCCCCGAGCTCGTCGGCCAGCTCACGCCCCGTCCCCGTGCCCTCCTCGAGCGCGGCGACGGCCTCGGCGATCTCCTCCGCCTCCTCGGCGGCGTACGGCGCGATGCTCGCGTGCGTCTGCTCCGAGGTCCACGGGCAGTGGACGCGCAGCGCGTGCACCACCTCGACGAGGCGCTGGAAGCGCTCCGCCGTCGTCGGGCCCTCCGGAGGCGTCACTTCGCCAGGACGCCGAGCCGCGCGTACTCGCTGCGGATGTAGTCCTCGAGGGCGTCTCGGTCCTCGAGCGGGAGGAAGGCCGCCTGGGCCGCGTTGAGGGTGAGCTCGAGGAAGTCCTCCGCCTCGTAGTCGAACACCTCGGCGAGCAGCTCGAACTCGTCGGAGAGGCTGACGTCCGACATGAGGCGGTTGTCCGTGTTGATCGTGACGTTGAACCCGAGCTGGACGAGCATGTCGATCGGGTGGTTGTCGATGTCCCGGCCCTCCTCGACGCTGCCCGCGATGGTGTCGATCGCGCCGGTCTGGAGGTTGGAGGACGGGCAGACCTCGAGCGGGATCTGGCGGTCCCGGACCCAGGAGGCCACCTGGCCGAGATCTGCGGTGGCGCGAGGGGCGCCGTCCTCGTCCTTGCTGCCGTCGAAGGACACCTCGATGTCCTCGGCGATGCGCACGCCGTGGCCGAGCCGCTGCGCGCGTCCGGCCACGAGCGCGTCGCGGATCGACTCCACGCCGTCCGCCTCGCCCGCGTGAACGGTGGCCGGGAACTGCTCGCGCGCGAGCAGGGTGAACGCGTCCTCGAAGCGCGACGGCGGGAAGCCGGCCTCCGGGCCCGCGATGTCGAACCCGACAGCGCCGCGCTCACGGTGGCGCAGGGCGAGCTCGGCGATCTCGAGGCCGCGGTCCGTCTGGCGCATGGCCGAGACGAGCTGGCCCACGCGGATGGTCTGGCCCTTGATGGCCGCGGACTCGACGCCCTGCTCGAGGCCGCGCTGCACGGCCTCCACGGCCTCGTCCAGCGTCAGCCCGCGAGTGAGGTGCTGCTCGGGCGCCCAGCGGATCTCGCCGTAGACCACCCCGTCGTCCGCGAGGTCCTCGACGAACTCCCGGGCCACGCGCTCGAGGTCCTCGGCGCGCTGCATGACCGCGATCGTGTGGTCGAACGTCTCGAGGTACCGCACGAGCGATCCGGAGTCCGCGGACTCGTGGAACCACTCGGCGAGGCGGTCCGGGTCCGTCTCGGGGAGCTCGTGGCCGATCTCGGCCGCGATCTCGATGATGGTCTCCGGCCGGAGGCCGCCGTCCAGGTGGTCGTGGAGCGAGACCTTCGGCAGGTCCTCGTACGTGACGTCGATGGGCGCGTTGTCCAGAGCTGCGGTGTCCTGAGGCGTGTTCACGCCTTAACTCTACGGGAGAGGGCCGGGCCGCTCTAGCCTCGGCTCCGGCCTCCCCGCTGCGGCCCTACGCGATCCGGTCGAGGATGAGCGGGGCCAGCGCCGTCGGCTCGTTCGAGGAGATGCTCCAGGCGCCCTCGAGGGACTCCTCGGCCCGCGCGAAGCGCTCCGGGGTGTCCGTGCAGAGCGTGAGGAGCGGCTGTCCGGCCGTGACGCGGTCTCCCGGCTTCGCGTGCATGCGCACGCCGGCGCCCGCCTGGACGGGGTCCTCCTTGCGGGCCCGCCCCGCGCCGAGGCGCCACGCGGCCACGCCCACCGCCATGGCGTCCAGCTCGGTGAGCCAGCCGTCCTGGTCCGCCGTGATGACGTGCTCCTCCGCGGCCTTCGGCACCGGCGCGTCAGGGTCGCCGCCCTGAGCGGCGATCATCCGCCGCCACACGTCCATGGCCCGGCCGTCCTTGAGGGCCGCGGCGGGGTCCGCGTCCGCCGCCCCGGCGCCCGCGAGCATCTCCTCGGCGAGCGCCACGGTGAGCTCGACGACGTCGGCCGGGCCGCCGCCGGCGAGCACCTCCACGGACTCCTCCACCTCGAGGGCGTTGCCCGCCGTGAGGCCGAGCGGCGTGTCCATGTTCGTCATGAGCGCCACCGTGTTGACGCCGGCGTCCTGGCCGAGCGCCACCATGGTGCGGGCGAGCTCCCGCGCGTTCTCCTCGTCCTTCATGAACGCGCCCGAGCCGCACTTGACGTCCAGCACGAGCGTGCCCGTTCCCTCAGCGATCTTCTTGCTCATGATGGAGCTCGCGATGAGCGGGATGGCCTCGACCGTTCCCGTGACGTCCCGCAGCGCGTAGAGCTTCTTGTCCGCCGGGGCGAGGCCCGAGCCTGCGGCGCAGATGACGGCGCCCGGATCCCGGAGGACCGCCATCATCTCCTCGTTCGAGAGGCTCGCCCGCCATCCGGGAACGGACTCGAGCTTGTCCAGCGTGCCGCCCGTGTGGCCGAGCCCCCGCCCGGAGAGCTGCGGCACGGCGACGCCGAACACGGCCACGAGCGGTGCAAGCGGGAGCGTGATCTTGTCCCCCACTCCCCCGGTGGAGTGCTTGTCCGCCGTCGGCTTCCCGAGGGACGAGAAGTCCATCCGCTCGCCCGAGGCGATCATCGCGGCGGTCCAGCGCGCGATCTCCTCGCGGTTCATGCCGTTGAGGAGGATCGCCATGTTGAGCGCGGACATCTGCTCGTCCGCGATGGCGCCGCGCGTGTAGGCGTCGATGGTCCAGTCGATCTGCGCGTCCGTGAGGACGCCGCGGTCTCGCTTGGTGCGGATGATGTCGACGGCGTCGAAGGCCTCGGCCATGGGGCTGCCTTTCTCCTGGTTCGGTCTCAGTGGGTCAGTGGCGGCTGCTCGGCCGCGCTCGGTCAGGAGAGGTCCTCCGGCCCGAACGCGCCGGGCAGGACCTGTTCCATCGTCAGGACGCCGGCCGGCGTCGCGAGGAGGAGCTCCGGCCCTTTGTGCTCGAAGAGCAGCTGGCGGCAGCGGCCGCACGGGGCGAGCGGCTCGCCATCCCCGTTGACGCAGACGAAGGCCCGGAGGGTCCCGCCGCCCGTGGCGAAGAGCTCCGAGACGAGCGAGCACTCGGCGCAGAGCGTGACGCCGTAGGCGGCGTTCTCCACGTTGCAGCCGGAGACCACCCGGCCGTCGTCGGTCAGGGCCGCCGCGCCCACGCTGAAGCCGGAGTAGGGCGCGTAGGCGCGCCCCATCGCCTCGACCGCGGCCTCGGTGAGCCGGGCCCAGGTCTCCTCCGTGACGTCGATGAGGCGCACCGCGCTAGCCCTTCGTGTAGGGCTCGCCGCTCGCCGCGGGCGGCCGGGAGCGGCCCACGAGCCCGGAGACGGCGATGATGGTCAGCGCGTACGGGAGCATGTCGAGGAACGCGGAGTCCACCGGGGACTTCGCGATGGACACGATCGAGGCGAGGTTGCCCGCGACGCCGAAGAGCACAGCGGCGAAGAACGCTCCGATGGGGTTCCAGCGGCCGAAGATCATCGCCGCGAGGGCGATGAAGCCGAGGCCGCCCGTCATCTCCTTGGAGAAGGCGCTCGTGGCGACGAGCGTGAAGTAGGAGCCGCCGAGGCCCGCCACGAGCCCTCCGAGCATGACGTTGCGCCACCGGGTCCCGTTGACGTTGACGCCGAGTGTGTCCGCCGCCTTGGGGTGCTCGCCGACGGCGCGGACGCGCAGGCCCCAGCGGGTCTTGAAGAGGGCGAACCACGTCAGCGCCACGAACACGAGCAGGGCGTACCCGAGAAGGGACTGGTTGAAGAAGGACGGCCCGATGATCGGGATGTCGCTGAGAAGCGGGATCGGCACCGCGCTGAGGCCCTTGGGGGTGTTGAACTGCGCCGTGCCCTCGTCCCGCATGAGCGCGTCGAAGAAGAAGCCGGTGAGGCCGGAGACGAGGACGTTGAGCACCACGCCCACGATGATCTGGTTGACCTGGTAGCGGATGGCGAACAGGCCGAGGAGCGCGGCGACGACGCCGCCCGCCACGGCCGCGGCCAGGACGCCGGCGTACGGGTTCTGCGTGAGGCTCGAGAAGAGCGCCGCGCTGAACGCGCCCGCGAGCAGCTGGCCCTCGATGGCGATGTTGACCACGCCGGCCCGCTCGCCGAGCACGCCCGAGAGGGAGCCGAACGCGATGGGCACGATGATGGGCATGGCCGTGATGAAGAGGCCCGCCAGGCTGAGGTGCTTGGACCCCGATCCGGCCACGAGCCAGACGAGGAAGCTCGCGACGAGCAGGGCGGCCCCTGCGGCCAGCAGCCACCCGGGGACGCGGCCCGCGCGGAGCATCGAGGCGAACGCGTACGCGGCCCCGAGGACGAGCAGGACGGCGAGCGTCCACAGCACCGGCAGGGAGGAGAACTCGAGCGGGGCGAGCTGGACCTTGTCCGAGGCCTGGCTCAAGTCGAACGCGCTCTGGGCGCTCACCCCGGTCAGGGCGAAGACGAGGGCGATGGCGGCCATGACCGCCATGACAATGGGCGTCTTGTAGTTCCGGACGACGACGCGCTCGGCGGTGACGCTCGGCGCGGCGTCCTCCGTGGTGACGCTCTGGACGGCCTGGGGCGCGGGCTGAGTCGAGGAATGGCTCATGGCTAGCGTGCCTCCGCCTTCGTGGTGGTCTTCGTGGCCTTCTTCTCCCGGCGCGTGCGGCGCTCGAGGCCGAACATGGCCTTGATGAGCGGCGGGGCCGCGATGAAGAGGACGATGAGGGACTGGACGATGAGGACGATGTCGATGGAGACGTCGGCCTGGACGCTCATCGCCTGGCCGCCCGCCCGGAACGCGCCGAACAGCAGGCCGGCCCAGAACGTGCCCCACGGCGAGGAGCGGCCGAGCAGCGCCACCGTGATCGCGTCGAAGCCGAGCTGGCCCGCGATGTTGTCGTCCAGCGTGCGCTCCGTGCCCGCAATCTGGCCGGCGCCGGCGAGGCCCGCCATGCCTCCGGCGATGAGCATCGCGGTGATGTATCCGCGCGAGACGAGCATGCCCGCCGTCTTGGCCGCGGCCGGGTTGGATCCGATGGCGCGGATCTTGAGGCCGATCGTGGACCGCTCGATGAGCCACCACGCGCCGACGACGGCGGCCACCGCCATGACGAACGCCCAGTTGAGGCGGAAGGCCCCGCCGAGCAGCTTCGGGAACATCGCCGAGTCCAGGACGGGGGCCGAGACCGGCTGGTTGCCGCCGGGCGCCTTCATGGGGCCGCGCAGGAGGAAGAGGAGGATGAACAGCGCGATGTTGTTGAGCATGATCGTCACGATCACCTCGTGGGCGCCCGTCTTGGCCTTGAGCCAGCCGACGAACCCGCCCCACACGGCGCCGCCTGCGAAGCCCGCGAGGATGACGAGCGGCAGGTGGAGGACGGCCGGGAGGTGGAAGGAGTAGCCCACCCACGCGGCGGCCGCGGCGCCCGCGATGATCTGGCCCATGCCGCCGATGTTGAAGAGGCCCGCCCGGAAGGCGATGGCCACGGCGAGGCCGGCCAGGATGAGCGGCGTGGCCTGCGTCAGCGTCTCGAAGACGCCGAACCGGCCCGCCGGGTCCGCCGCCGACGGGTCGAAGGTGGCCCCGCGAAGGAGCGCGCCGTAGGCGGTGGAGACCGCCTCCCAGGCCGCCTCGAGGGTGTCCGTGGGGCGGCCGAAGAAATAGACCGCCGCGTTGGCCACGCGCTTGTCCGTGGCGACGATGAGGATCGCGCCCACCACGAGGGCCACGACCACGGAGAGGACGGAGACGAGGGCGTTCCCGGAGAAGACCTTCCTCAGGAGCGCTCCTCCCCGGCCCTCGCGCGAGGACGCTCCCGTGGAACCGGGGCCCCCGGCTCGCGCTTCCTCGCCGTCCTGCGCGACGTCGGAGGCCTTGACCGCCTCCGGCTTGCTCACTGCACTGCTCACTGCTCGCCTTCCTGCGTGCTGCCGATGCCCTGGCGCACTGCCTCGCGGGCTTCCTCGGACGTCATTCCGGCCATCATGAGGCCGAGCTCGTCGCGGCTCGTGCCGCCGGGGACGATCCCCATGAGCTTCCCGGCGTAGAGGACCGCGATCCGGTCCGAGAGCTCGAGGATCTCGTCGAGCTCCGTGGAGACGATGAGCACGGGCGTGCCCTTGTCCCGCTCGGCCAGGATGCGGCGGTGGAGGAACTCGATGGAGCCGACGTCCACGCCGCGGGTGGGCTGGGAGGCGATGAAGAGCTTGAGATCCCGGCTCAGCTCCCTCGCCATGACGATCTTCTGCTGGTTTCCGCCGGAGAGGGTTGAGGCCGCGGACGAGGCGGACTGGGTCCGGATGTCGAACTCCTCGATCTTGGCGGAGGCGTTCCGGGAGACGGCGGCTCGGTTGAGCGTGGCCCCCTTGGCGAACGCCGGGTCCTCGTAGCGGTCGAGGATGAGGTTCTCCGCCACGGAGAACGGGCCCACCAGGCCGTCCGTGCTGCGGTCCTCCGGCACGAAGCCGACGCCGGCGTCCAGCGTCTTGCGCACCGACTGGCCCACGAGCTCCCGCCCCTCGAGGCGGATCGAGCCGGTGACGTGCTCCTGGAGCCCGAGGATGGCCTCCGTGAGCTCGGTCTGGCCGTTGCCCTGGACTCCGGCCACGCCGAGGATCTCGCCCTGGCTCAGGCCGAAGGAGACGTCGTTGAGGAGCAGGCGGCCCTGGGCGTCCGCGACGCTCAGGCCCTCCACCGTGAAGGTCTCCTCTCCGAGCTGCGGCTCGGACTTCTCCAGGTTGAGGGAGACGGAGCGGCCCACCATCGCGGCGGCAAGCTCGCTCGTGGAGGCGCTGGGCTCCGCGGTGCCGACGACCCGGCCCCGGCGGATGACGGTGATGACGTCCGAGACGGCCTTCACCTCGCGGAGCTTGTGGGAGATGAAGAGGATGGACGTGCCGTCCGCCTTGAGCTGCGCGATGATCCCCATGAGCTCGTCCGTCTCCTGCGGGGTGAGCACGGCCGTGGGCTCGTCGAGGATGAGGATCTTGGCCTTGCGCACAAGCGCCTTGACGATCTCGACGCGCTGCTGGGCGCCCACCGAGAGGTCCTCGACGACGGCGTCCGGGTCCACGTCGAACCCGTAGCGGTCCGAGATCTCCTTGATGCGCTTGCGCGTGGCGGGGAGGTCCAGCGCGCCGAGGCCCTTGACGTCCTCGTCTCCGAGGGCCACGTTCTCCGCGACCGTGAAGACGGGCACGAGCATGAAATGCTGGTGCACCATGCCGATCCCGGCCCGCATCGCCTCGCCCGGGCCCGCGAAGGACACGGGCTCTCCGTCGAGGAGGATCCGGCCCTCCGTGGGCTCGTAGAGCCCGTAGAGGACGTTCATGAGCGTGGACTTGCCGGCCCCGTTCTCGCCGAGGAGCGAGTGGACCTGGCCCTCCTCCGCGACGAGCGAGATGTCCTCGTTCGCGGCGAAGGAGCCGAAGCGCTTGGTGATCTTGTCGAGCTCGAGTCTCATGACGGGAGCGGCCATCCTTGTGTGTCGAGGTCCGGCGGAGTCTCCCCCGCCTCCTGTGAGACGACCGCGGCCGTGCGGGCCCCGGCTCGGCCGGCGCCCGCACGGCGCAGTCGCGTGCGTCCGAAGACGCGGTCAGTCCTTCGGCGAGGCCTTGGACTCGACCTTGATCTTGCCGTCGATGATGTCCTTCTTGACGGCCTCGAGCTCCTGCTTGGTCTCGGCCGAGACCTTCGAGTCGAACTCGTGGAACGGCGCGAGCTGAGTGCCCTCGTTCTTCAGCGTGCCCACGTACGGCTCGTTGGAGAACTTGCCCTCGAGGTCAGCCTTGATGACGTCCTCCACGGCCTTGTCCATGGTCTTCATGACCGAGGTGAGGATGACGCTCTTGTACTTGGGGGCGGTCTCCACGCCGTCCGAGTCCACCCACACGACCGAGACGCTCTTGCCCTTCTGGTTGGCGGCGAGGACCGCGTCTCCCGTGCCCTGGGCCAGCGGGCCGGCCACGGGCATGATGACGTCCGCGCCCGCGTCGATGAGGTTGTTGGTGGCCTTGGTGCCCTCCTGGACCACGTCGAACGTGTTGGTGAACGTTCCGGTCTGCTTGGCCTTGTCCCAGCCGAGGACCTGGACGTTCTTGCCCTTCTTCTCGTTGTAGTGCTTGACGCCGTCCGCGAAGCCGTCCATGAAGATGGTCACCGTGGGGATGTTGATGCCGCCGTAGGTGCCCACCTTGCCCGTCTTGGACTGGGCCGCCGCGGCGTAGCCCGCGAGGAACGCGGCCTGGGCCGTGTCATAGATGATCGGCTTGACGTTGTCCGCCTTGATCTGGTTGTCATCCACGATGGCGAAGTGGGACTTCGGGTTGGCCTTGGCCGCCGCCTTGGTGGCGTCCGAGAGGAGGAAGCCGACCGTCACTGTGAGGTTGCACTTGGCGGTGGCCATCTGCTGGAGGTTGGGGGTGAAGTCCGACTTGGCCTTGGACTCGGCCTTCTTCACCTTGATGCCGAGGTCCTTCTCCGCCCGCATGAGGCCTGAGTAGGAGGACTGGTTGAAGGACTGGTCATCGAAGCCGCCGGCGTCCGAGACGATGCAGCCGGTGTAGTCCTTGCCCGCCTCCTTGGCCTTGGTGTCAGCGGGCGGGGCCGCGCAGGCGGTGAGGGCGAGCGCGCCCAGGGCGAGAACAGCTGCGGACTGAGTCGCGCGGCGATGTGAGAGCTTCACAATGCCTCCAGAGAACAGATGAGAGTGAGGTCCCAGCCACCCCTTCTGCCTCCGGCGCGATGCGCCCTCGCGGTACAACGGTGGACTCGGGACGTGAGTCATCCCATGATATCCGAACCCGCCCCCATGCGCGCCGGTGGGCTAGGCTTCGCCGATGCGCTTCCACGCCTCGTGGAACAGGCTCGCGCTGCGCACCTTGGACGCCCCCGTGCCCTCGCCGTCGTACAGGGTGGAGGAGAGCATGACCGCCTGGGCGCCGAGGCGGCGCGCGAAGCCGTGGACGCCCTCCGCCACGGCGGAGGGCTCGCCGACGAACTTGGTGGCCGGCAGGAACTGGAGGGCCGAGCGCTCCTCCGGGCTGAGCTCCACGGACGCGGCGGTCTCCTCCGAGACGATCGGCTTCGGAGCGCCCTTGCGCAGGTTGAGCGCCATGATGCGCGCCGGCCCGGCGAGGCGCTCGGCCTCCTCGGCGGTCTCGCCGACGACGACGGAGGTTGTGAGCATGGCGAATGGCTCGCCGTGGGACTTGTCCCCGTATTCGGCCTTCGCCTGGGCGAAGGACGAGCGGTAGAGCTCGAACACGCCGGCCGGGTCCTCGTTGCCGAAGTGGTGGGCGTAGCTGTACGCCAGGCCCAGCTGGCCCGCGAGCTGCGCGGAGTACCGGCTCGAGCCGAGGAGCCAAACGCGAGGGGCGCCCTCGGGCGCCGGCGTCGCGCTGAGGAACCGGGTGTGCGCGGAGCCGCGGGGGTCTCCGAAGAGGCCGAGGACGTCGAGGACGTGCTGCGGGAACTGCTCCACGGCGTCCGCGCCCGCTCCCCGGCGCAGCGCGGCCGCGGTCCGCGCGTCCGTCCCCGGCGCCCGCCCGATGCCGAGCTCGATCCGCCCCGGGTGCAGCGCCTCGAGGAGCGCGAACTGCTCCGCGACGACGAGGGGCTGGTGGTTCGGCAGCATCACGCCGCCCGAGCCGAGGCGGATACGCTCGGTCCGCGCCGCGAGGTGGGCCATGAGCACCGCCGGCGAGGTCGAGGCGACGGCCGGCATGTTGTGGTGCTCGGCCACCCAGAAGCGGTCCAGGCCCGCGGAGTCGGCCCAGCGTGCGTAGGCCTCCGTGGCGCGGAGGGCGTCGGCGCTCGTGCACCCCTCCGAGACCGAGGCGAGGTCGAGGATTCCCAGTTCGATGTCCGTCACGGCACTCGCAACGCGGCCGGGGCCGGGTTCATTCCCGGCGGGCCCCGGACGCCTCTACTGCCCCGCGGATGCCGTGAACGCCGCGCGCAGGGCGGCCGCCGTCATGACCTCGATCCCGATGTCGAGCGCCCTGGGGTCCGGGGTGTAGTCCCCGCGGTGCAGGTCATAGGTCTCCCCGCCCGGCGTGCGCGTGCCGAGCCGGAACATCGAGCCGCTGACCTCCTTGGTCATCCAGGCGAAGTCCTCGCCGCCCATCGACTGCGGCGTGAGCACCACGGCCTGGCTCCCGAGCTGCGCGCGGGCCGCCTCCTCGATGAGGAGGGTCTGCTGCTCCGCGTTGACCACGGGCGGGACGCCCCGGACGTGGTCGAGGCTGACGTCGACGTCGAACGGCGTCGCCAGCTGGCGCACCACCATGTCGAGGAGGTCCCCCGAGGCCTCCCAGGCCTCGGCGTCGAGGCACCGCATGGTGCCGGCGAGGACGCCGTGCGAGGGGATCTGGTTGGGCGCGCTTCCCGCGGAGATCTGGCCCCAGACCACGGAGACGCCGCTGCGGGCGTCGATCCGCCGCGCGAGGACGGCGGGCACGTTCGCCGCGAGGAAGGAGAGGGCCTGGACGAGGTCCTCCGTGAGCTGCGGACGGGAGGTGTGGCCGCCGCGGCCCGTGAGCTCGATCCGGATGGTGTCCGCGGCCGAGGTGATCGCGCCGATGCGGGTGCCCACCTGGCCCACGTCGATCCGGGGGTCGCAGTGGCAGGCGAGGACGGCCGGAACGCCGTCGAGCACGCCCGAGGCGACCACGCGCTTGGCGCCGCCCGGGATCTTCTCCTCCGCCGGCTGGAAGATGACGCGCACCCTGGCCGGCAGCGGCGAGAGGCGGTCCAGCCGCGCGAGGGCGAGGGCCGTGCCGAACATCACGGAGGTGTGGATGTCGTGCCCGCAGGCGTGCGCCCTGCCCTCCGTGCGCGAGGCGTACGGCAGGCCCGTCTCCTCGAGCACAGGAAGCGCGTCGATGTCCCCGCGGAGGCCGAGCGCGAACGGGCCGGTCCCGAGGTCCACGTACGCGCCCGTGCCCTCCATGCGGACGGGCTCGAGGCCCTCCGCCTCGAGCGCGGCGACGATCTGGTCCGTGGTGCGGAACTCCTGGAAGGAGAGCTCCGGGTGCGCGTGGATGTCCTCGCGGAAGGCGTGGACGCGGTCGCTCAGCTCGCGGCATACCGCGGCGATGTCAGTGGAGGAAGGCGGCTGGGTGCTCACAGGACGTCCGTGTCTCCCTGGTCCTTCCAGTGCGCCACGGCGGCCTTGACGGACTGGGCGTGCTCCTTGGTGGTGACGAGCAGGGCGTCGTGGGTGTCGACGACGACGACGTCGTCGATGCCGATGAGCGCGATGACCCGGTTCGTGTCCGAGACGACGATGCCGCCGCTCGACTTGTCGCTGTAGACGCGCTGCGAGTCCCCCATGACGGTGACGGAGTCGCTGTCCAGGGCGTGGTTGAGGCGGGCCATGGCGGCGAAGTCCCCGACGTCGTCCCACGTGAACGCGCCGGGGATGACGGCCACGTCCCCGGCCGCGGCGGCGGGCTCGGCCACGGCGTAGTCGATGGCGATCTTCGGCAGCGTGGGCCAGACGCGCGCCGTGACCTCGTCCCGCCGCGGGGTGTCCCAGGCCTCGGCGATCTCCATGAGGCCGGCGTGCAGCTCCGGCTGGTTCGCCTCGAGGTGGCGGAGCATGAGCTCCACGGGAGCCACGAACATGCCCGCGTTCCACGAGTACTCGCCGGAGGACACGTAGGCGTTGGCCGTGGCCTCGTCCGGCTTCTCCACGAACTCGACCACGTGGTGGGCGTGCGGAGCGCCCTCGACGCCCAGGTTCTCCCCCTGCCGGATGTAGCCGAAGCCCGTCGAGGGGAAGGACGGCGCGATGCCGATCGTCACGATCCTGCCGGTCGCGGCCGTGGCCACCGCCTCGCGGACCGCCTCCTGGAAGAGGCGCAGAGGCGCGATGACGTGGTCCGCGGCGAACGAGCCCATGATGGTCTGCGGGTCCCGCGTGTAGAGGATGGCGGCGGCCAGGCCGATGGCGGCCGCCGAGTCCTTCGGCTCGGACTCGAGCACGAGGTCGGCGTCCGTGAGCTCCGGGAGCTGCGCGCGCACCGCCTGCTCGTGGGAGACGCCCGTGACGACGACGATCCGGCCCTCGCACAGATCCGCGAGCCGGTCCCAGGTGGCGCGGATGAGGGTGCTGCCGGAGCCGGTGAGGTCGTGCAGGAACTTCGGCGCGGCCGCGCGGGAGAGCGGCCAGAGGCGGGTGCCCACGCCTCCAGCGGGGATGACCGCGTGAAAACGCGACATCGGCGTTGCGGAATCAGACGTCTCGGTCGAGTTCATAAATGCCCAGTGTACCGAGGCTCGCCTGAATTGAATAAGAGCTAGGAACAGGCCTAGATTTGGATGGGAGCATGTGCTCCCACGCCGGCGGCAGGCATCCCCACGCGCCTCGGAACCGTCGACGCAGGTCCTTGGGAGGTTAATTCAGTGTCGAAGACACCAAAGGGCGGCACGCTGTATCGCGGCCGCGAAGGCATGTGGTCCTGGGTCGGCCACCGAGTCACCGGCGTGGTGATTTTCTTCTTCCTTCTCGTCCACGTTCTGGACACGTCCCTCGTCCGCGTGGCGCCGGAGGCGTACGACGCCGTGATCGGCACCTACAAGACGTGGTACATGGCCCTCGGCGAGACCGGCCTCGTGGCGGCCATCCTCTTCCACGCCCTCAACGGCATCCGCGTCATCCTCGTGGACTTCTGGAAGAAGGGCCCGAACTACCAGCGCCAGATGCTCTGGGGCGTCCTCGGGCTCTGGGCCGTTCTCTTCATCGGCTTCGCCGTCCGCCACTTCTCCCTCGCTTTCGGAGGCCACTAAATGAGCACCATCGAAGCTCCCCGCTCCAACCGCATCGGCACCGGCCGCGTCGCTCCGGAGTACTCGCGCTCGAAGCAGGGCAAGGGCAACTTCGAGATGCTCGCCTGGCTCTTCATGCGCCTCTCCGGCGCGGTGCTGGTCGTCCTCATCTTCGTCCACCTCTTCGTGAACCTCATGGCCGGCGGCGGCGTCCACGCCATCGACTTCGGCTTCGTGGCCGGCAAGTGGGCCAACCCCGTCTGGCAGTTCTGGGACCTCGTCATGCTGTGGCTCGCGATGCTCCACGGCACCAACGGCGTCCGGACGATCATCAACGACTACGCCGAGAAGGACTCCACGCGCCTGTGGCTGAAGACCGCGCTGTACATCGCCGCGGCCGTCGTCGTCGTCCTCGGAACGCTCGTGATCTTCACGTTCGACCCGTGCGTCCTCAACGCGCAGGGCCAGCCGCTGCCCGGCTCGTTCTGCCCCAGCAAGTAGCCACCACTGATCGCGGCCCGCGTCCGGGCCCGAGCAGATCAGAGAAAGAGCATCCAGAATGCAGGTCCACAAGTACGACGTCGTCATCGTCGGCGCAGGCGGCGCCGGCATGCGCGCCGCCATCGAGTCCGGACAGCGCGCCCGCACCGCCGTCCTGACGAAGCTCTACCCCACCCGCTCCCACACCGGCGCCGCCCAGGGCGGCATGTGCGCCGCCCTCGCGAACGTCGAGGAGGACAACTGGGAGTGGCACACCTTCGACACGGTCAAGGGCGGCGACTACCTCGTCGACCAGGACGCCGCCGAGGTCATGGCCAAGGAGGCCATCGACGCGGTCCTCGACCTCGAGAAGATGGGCCTCCCCTTCAACCGCACCCCCGAGGGCCGGATCGACCAGCGCCGCTTCGGCGGCCACACCCGCAACCACGGCGAGGCCGCCGTGCGCCGCGCCTGCTACGCCGCGGACCGCACCGGCCACATGATCCTCCAGACGCTCTACCAGAACTGCGTCAAGCACAACGTCGAGTTCTACAACGAGTACTACGTGCTGGACCTGCTCACGGTGGACGAGGAGGTGGACGGCCGCATCCAGAAGCGCGTGGCCGGCGTCGTCTCCTACGACCTCGCCTCCGGCGAGCTGCACGTCTTCCAGGCCAAGTCCGTGGTCTTCGCCTCCGGCGGCGCGGGCAAGGTCTTCAAGACCACGTCCAACGCCCACACCCTCACGGGCGACGGCATGGCCATCGCGTTCCGCCAGGGCATCCCGCTCGAGGACATGGAGTTCTTCCAGTTCCACCCGACCGGACTCGCGGGCCTCGGCATCCTCCTCTCCGAGGCGGCCCGAGGCGAGGGCGGCATCCTCCGCAACGCCGAGGGCGAGCGCTTCATGGAGCGCTACGCCCCGACCATCAAGGACCTCGCTCCCCGCGACATCGTGGCCCGCTCCATGGCCAACGAGGTCCGCGAGGGACGCGGCGCCGGCCCGAACAAGGACTACGTCTACCTCGACCTGACGCACCTCGAGCCGAGCCACATCGACGAGAAGCTGCCGGACATCACGGAGTTCGCCCGCACGTACCTCGGCGTCGAGCCCTACACGGAGCCGGTCCCGGTGTTCCCGACCGCCCACTACGCCATGGGCGGCATCCCGACGAACATCAAGGCCGAGGTCCTCCAGGACAACGAGACGGTGGTGCCGGGCCTCTACGCGGCCGGCGAGGTCGCCTGCGTGTCCGTGCACGGCTCGAACCGCCTGGGCACCAACTCCCTCCTCGACATCAACGTCTTCGGCAAGCGCGCCGGCATCGCCGCAGCGGAGTACGCCAAGACCGCCGAGTTCGTGGAGATCCCGGAGAACCCGACGGCGTTCGTCGAGAACCAAATCGCCCAGCTGCGCGCGGCGACGGGCTCCGAGAAGGTGGCCGTGCTCCGCTCGGAGCTCCAGGAGACCATGGACGCCGACATGCAGGTGTTCCGCTCCGAGGAGACCATCCGCCGCGCCCTCGACAAGATCGAGGAGCTGCGCGAGCGCTACAAGCAGATCGCCATCCAGGACAAGGGCAAGCGCTTCAACCTCGACCTCCTCGAGGCGATCGAGCTCGGCTTCCTCCTGGACCTCGCCGAGGTCATGACGGTCGCGGCGCTTCACCGCAAGGAGTCCCGCGGCGGCCACTACCGCGAAGACTTCCCGAAGCGCGACGACGAGAACTTCATGAAGCACACGATGGTCTACCGCGACCCCGAGTCCGAGACGGAAGGCGTCAAGGGCATGCGGTTCGACACCAAGCCTGTGATCTTCACCCGCTACGAGCCGATGGAGCGTAAGTACTGATGAGCCACGCAGCAGCAGAGCCTGCCGAGAAGACCGAGGCGGGCGCCCAGAACCAGGTCCAGCAGGGCCAGAAGCAGGGCGGCGCGGACGAGGTCCCCTCGTTCGACATCACGCTCAACGTGCGCCGCTACAACCCGGAGTTCTCCGACGAGGCCCGCTGGGACACGTTCCAGCTGACCATGTACGGCACGGACCGCGTCCTCGACGCCCTCCACAAGGCCAAGTGGGAGGTGGACGGATCCCTGTCCTTCCGCCGCTCCTGCGCGCACGGCGTCTGCGGCTCGGATGCCATGCGCATCAACGGCCGCAACCGCCTCGCGTGCAAGACGCTCCTCAAGGACCTCGACCTCTCCAAGCCGATCACGGTGGAGCCGATCAAGGGCCTCCCGGTGGAGAAGGACCTCATCGTGGACATGGAGCCGTTCTTCCAGTCCTACCGCGAGATCATGCCGTTCCTCGTGAACAAGGGCCCGGAGCCCACCAAGGAGCGCCTCCAGTCCGCGGAGGACCGTGCGCGGTTCGACGACACCACGAAGTGCATCCTCTGCGCCGCGTGCACGTCCTCCTGCCCGGTCTTCTGGACGGATGGCCAGTACTTCGGCCCGGCCGCCATCGTCAACGCGCACCGCTTCATCTTCGACTCGCGCGACGACGCCGGCGACATGCGCCTGGAGATCCTCAACGACAAGGAAGGCGTGTGGCGCTGCCGCACCACCTTCAACTGCTCGGAGGCGTGCCCCCGCGGCATCCAGGTGACCAAGGCCATCGCCGAGGTCAAGCAAGCCATCCTGACCCGCAGCATGTAGTCCGGTCCGTCCGGCCAGGAGAGCCCCCGCCCCGAAGCCCCGCGCTTCCTGGGACGGGGGCTCTTCTGTGTCCGGGCCCCTCCCTCAGCCGGGCCCCGTCCCTCATCCGGGCCCGTCCCTCAGCCGAGCCCCTCCCTCATCTGTTGCGAGTTGGAGGAAAGCGGGCCTCCATTCCTCCAACTCGCAACAGATGAGGCGGGGAGGGTGCAGATGAGGGGCGGGGAGGGTGCAGATGAGGGACGGGGAGGGTTCAGATGAGGCGGGACAAGGCCAGATGAGGCGGGAAAGGGATGGGACGGCAGAGAGGGCGGGAGGGTCCGGGCTCGGAGCGGCACCCGCACGGCTAGGCTGGGGACTGTTCGTGCCCCTTCATACCTGTCCCCCGACGAGAGGAAAGCCCATGTCAAGGGTTGTTCACTTCGAGATCCACGCGGAGAATCCCGAGCGTGCTGTCAGCTTCTACCGCGATGTGTTCGGCTGGGAGGTCGAGGACTGGAGCGAGTTCGCCGGAATGCCCTACTTCGGCGTCAAGACCGGCCCGCAGGACCAGATGGGCATCGACGGAGCCATCATGAAGCGCATGACCCCGAACATGGAGGTCGGCGGGCCCGTCGCGGGCGCGGTCCTCACCATGGGCGTCGAGGACTTCGACGCCGCGGCCACCGCCATCCTCGACGCCGGCGGCAGCGTCGCCCTGCCCAAGTACGCGCTGCCCGGCATGGCCTGGCAGGGGTATTTCCACGACACTGAGAACAACGTGTTCGGCATCCACCAGCCCGATTCGGAGGCGAAGTAGACATGAGCGCTGACAAGAACGTCCTCTGGCCCCGCATCCACGATGTGCGCGAAGGCCTCTACAACGACCTGTACGAGCTCGACGAGGCACAGTGGCAGACCCGCTCCCTCTGCTCCGACTGGACGGTGGAGCAGCTCGTGGCCCACATGGCCTCGACCTCGACGACGACGCCGAAGAGCTTCCTTGCGAACCTCCTCAAGAACCGCTTCTCCATGGACCGCATGTTCAACGAGAACATCGCGGAGCTGACCGCCCAGGGCCGCCCCGCCGTCCTCGAGGCGTTCCGTGCGAACATGCACAGCACCACCGCCCCTCCCGGGCCGGTGGAGTCCTGGCTCGGCGAGGCCCTCATCCACGCGGAGGACATCCGCAAGCCGCTCGGCGCCCCGCACGAGTACAAGATGGACGACCTCATGACCCTGGCCGAGTTCTACAAGGGCTCCAACCTGCTCATCGGCACGAAGTCCCGCATCAAGGGCCTGAAGCTGTCCGCGACGGACCAGGCCTGGTCCACCGGCACCGGGCCGGAGGTCCGCGGACGCATGCTGCCCCTGCTCATGACCATGACGGGGCGGGACGCCTACCTCGACGAGCTCGAGGGCGAGGGGCTTCCCGAGCTGCGCTCCCGCTTCGCCTCTGCCGGAGCCCGGCACAAGGACGAGCCGGGCCGATAGGCTGAGGGCACAGAACACCGCTGAGCAAGCCAGGAGGACCCATGGCGAAGTACGACGCAATGTACCCCCGCATCATCAAGGCCCGCGAGTCCCTCGCCGCGGACCTGGCGGGCCTGTCCCGCGCCCAGTGGGCCACGCGCAGCCTCTCGAAGGAGTGGACGGTCCAGAACGTCGTCGCGCACCTCGCCGGGACGTTCACGAGCACCCTGGGAGGGATGCTCCGGTCCGTGGCGCTCAACGGCTTCAGCCTCAAGAAGGCGAACGACGCCGAGGTCTCGGAGAACACCTTCCCCGACCCGCAGAAGACGCTCGAGGTCTACCGGGAGCGGATGGACAGCCGTGAGGGCTTCCGGCCGGCGGAGGCGGATCTCGTGGAGATCATCGTGCATGCGGAGGACATCCGCCGCGCGCTCGGGATCGCGCACGAGTACTCGCGGGAGGACCTGCAGTCGCTCGGCCGCATCGCCGCCAAGGGGCATCTCGGCCCCCAGGGCAAGAAGCGCGCGAAGGGCGTGCAACTCGCGGCCACGGACATTCCGTGGTCGCTCGGCAAGGGGCCGCGCGTGGAGGGTCCGATGATCTCCCTCGTCATGGCCCTGGCCGGACGCGAGGAGTACCTCGAGGACCTCTCCGGCGACGGCGCCGAGGCGTTCCGCAGCCGCTTCTGACGAGCGGCTGCACAGAGAGAGGCCCCCGCCCGTGACGGGCGGGGGCCTCTCGCGTGCCCGGGCGGCGGCCCGGTGCTAGGCGGACGCGGATCAGCCGTGACGCGGATCAGCGGGGCAGCCGGGCCGAGGATCAGCGGGGCCTCGGATCAGCGGATCATCCGTGACGCCGGTCAGCCGTGCCGCGGGCCCTTCGCGGAGCGGGCGGCCATGCCGGACTCGCCTCGCCTCGGCCCGGGGCGCCCCGCCACACTGTCCTCGAGGCGGCGAGCGGTGGAGCGGCGCAGCAGCCCCGGCTTGTGCGGGGTCAGGTGGCTCTCCTCGCGGAGCTCCTCGTCCGCGGCGACGACGCGCCCCGCCGCCGTCGCGATCAGGTACACCTGGCTGAGGAAGTAGAACCAGACGAACAGGCCCAGGATCACGGCGAACGGGGCGAGCAGCGGGTTCTTGGAGGCTCCGCCGAGCAGCTGGGCGGAGAAGAGGCGCAAGACGGCGGAGCCGAAGCCGGCGATGAACGCCGCCACCCACATGGCCTTCTTGGGCATGTGGATGCCGGAGGCGAGGCGGAACAGGATGACGGCCACGAGCATGTCCAGCACGAGCGTGACGAGGAAGCCCACGATCCAGACGACCGCCTGGGCGAACCCGGACTGGAGATGCATGAAGTCCATGAGCGACTTCGTCCCCGAGGTGAACACCGCGCCGACGAGGGACGTGAGGATGAGCGCCACGCCGAGGAGCAGAAGCGTGCCGAGGTCCCGCAGCTTCTTGACCGGGAAGCTCTGCTGGAGCATGTCCAGGCCGTAGACGCCGCGCATCGCCTCGCGGAGGCCGTTGATCCAGCCGAGGGCGGTGAAGAGCATGGTCGCCGTCGAGATGACGAGCGCGATCCCGAAGCCGCTGCTCTGGCTGAAGAGCTTGTCCGGCTTCGCGAGTCCGCCGCTGCCCGTGTCGATGAGGCCCGGGGTGGACTTGGCGACGGACTCGATGACGGTCTGCTTGAGGCCCTCGTTCCCCGCGGCGACGAGGCCGAAGATGGAGAAGCCCGCCACGAGCAGCGCCGCGACGGAGAAGAACATGTTGTACGCCGCGCCGGCCGCCATGATGGGCCCGTGCCGCTTGCTGTACAGCGTGAAGGCGCGCATCGGTTTGAACGCGCTCAGCCGGGCCATGAACAGGCCGATCTTGGGGCCCGTCGTCGACGTGCCGTCCCTCTCTGCCTTGGCGATGTCCTGCTTCTTCTCCAGGACGGAGACGCGCAGCTCGGCAGGATCGAGGGGGGACGGGGTGTTCGGGTCAGCCTTCTCCTGCTGGGGGAAGGACTTCCGCGTGTTGTTCAGGCGACGGGTTCTTGCCAAGGGGGATCTCTTCTCGGTGGACCCAGCTCTCGCCGGGGGGCTTCTGGTACAGCCCCATGCTAGCGACCCGGAACCGCTCCCTGAAGGCCGAGAGCTCGCGTTCGGCGCGGCGGACCTCCTCCGGCTCCCCCGGGTGCAGGACGGTCACGTGGGGGACGAACGGGTAGGGCCGCTCGAAGGCAAGCGGGCCGCGGCGGACGTCCGCCTCGAGGGCGGCCAGCTGCTCCCGGCCCTCCCCCACGGCGAGGAAGGCGACGGGCGAGACGGGCAGGAAGGTCCCGGCGCCGTCGAGCTCCACGGCGAACGGCTCGTGCCGCCGGGCCGTCTCCCGCAGGTGCGCGGCGATCTCCGCCCACCGGTCGTGGGCGGGCACGAGGGAGACAAGGGTGATGTGGGCCGGGATCTCCGCCTCCGGGCTCTTGCGCGCGCGCTTCTCCCGGGCCACCCGGGCGGCCGTCTCCGCCGGGAGGGAGACGACGACGCCGACCGTCACCGCGTCACCGCCCTCAGCCGGCGCGGAGGAAGCCGACCGCGCTGTACACGTCCCCGAGCGTGGCGGCGGCCACGGCGCGGGCCTTCTCCCGGCCCGAGGCGAGGATGCGGTCCAGCTCGGCCGGGTCCGCGAGCAGCTCGAGCGCCCTCTCGCGGACCGGGGCGATCTCGGCGACGACGGCCTCGGCCACAGCGACCTTGAGGTGGCCGTACATCTTGCCCGCGAACTCCTCCTCGGCCTCGGCCACGGTGCGGCCGGTGACCGAGCTGTAGATGTCGAGCAGATTGGAGACGCCCGGCTTCTCCTCGCGGTCGAACCGGATCTCCGTGCCCGCGTCCGTCACGGCGGACTTGATGCGCTTGGCGATCTGCTTGTCCGAATCGAGGATCTCGATGCGCCCCGCGGGCGACTCCGAGGACTTGGACATCTTGGACGTGGGGTTCTGGAGGTCGTAGACCCGCGCGCCTGCGGCCGGGATGGAGGCCTCGGGGACCTTGAACACCTCGCCGAAGCGCGAGTTGAAGCGCTGGGCCAGGGTCCGGGTCAGCTCCACGTGCTGGCGCTGGTCGTCTCCCACCGGGACCGCGTCCGGCTTGTAGAGGAGGATGTCCGAGGCCATGAGGATCGGATAGGTGAAGAGACCCACGTTGGCCTGATCCGCCCCGCCCTTGGCCGTCTTGTCCTTGAACTGCGTCATGCGGGACGCCTCGCCGAAGCCGGTCACGCAGGAGAGCACCCAGGCGAGCTCCGCGTGCTCCGGGACGTGGGACTGGATGAAGAGGACGTTGGCCTCCGGGTCCAGGCCGCCGGCGATGTACTGGGCCACGGTCTTGCGGGTGCGCTCTGCGAGCACGCCCGGCTCGATGCGGGACGTGAGCGAGTGCAGGTCCGGGACGAAGAAGAAGTTCTCCTGCTCGCTCTGCCGCTGCACCCACGGCCTCAGCGCGCCCAGGTAGTTGCCGAGGTGGAGCGAGTCCGCGCTCGGCTGCATGCCGGAGAGAACACGAGGCTGTGAGGTCATGACGGTCCTTCGAGGGAGATGAGGGAGGGCTAGAGCGTGTAGTCGACGACGAGCGGCGCGTGGTCCGTGAACCGCGTGTCCCAGCGGGCGCCGCGGTCCACGGCGAAGGAGACGGCGGACTCCGCGAGCGCCGGCGAGGCCATGTGGTAGTCGATGCGCCAGCCCACGTTGTTGTCGAACGCCTGTCCGCGCTGGGACCACCACGTGTACGGCCCCTCCACCTCGCCGGCCAGGCCGCGGACCACGTCCTTGTAGCCGAGCTCGCCGAAGAAGCGGTCGAAGTACGCGCGCTCCTCGGGGAGGAACCCGGCCTTCTTGCGGTTGGCCTTCCAGTTCTTGATGTCCAGCTCGGTGTGGCCCACGTTGAGGTCCCCCACCACGAGGGCGTGGTCTGCCGCCTCAGCCATCTCGGGCAGGCGCTCCGCCATCCGGTCCAGGAAGCGGTACTTGTCCACCTGCTTGGGCGTGTCCGCCTCGCCGGAGTGGACGTAGGCGGAGACGAGCGTGAGGCGCTTGCCGTTGATCTGGAAGTCCGCCTCGACCCAGCGGCCGGAGTCCTCGAAGTACTCGTCCCCGATGCCCACGCGCGTCTCGATGGGCTCCTCGCGGGAGAGGACGGCCACGCCCGCGCGGCCCTTGGCCCCGGCCTCCGCGTGGAGGATGTGCCAGCCCTCGGCGAAGAGCTCGCGGACGATCGCGTCCGGCGCGCGCACCTCCTGGAGGGCCAGGATGTCCACGTCCCGGTTCTCGAGCCAGTACGGCATGCCCTTGCGCCACGCGGCGCGCAGCCCGTTGACGTTGACGCTGGCGATGCGCACGGCGCCCTCCTGCTTGGGCAGGGACTCCGGGGCGGCCTGGACGGTGACCGGGTCCACGTCCTCGAGCGTCAGGTCCTTCGCGGCCTTGCCGTTCGCGCCGATGCGCGGGGCGACCCGGGGGCGCTTCGGCTGGGCGGCCGTCTTCTTGCCAGCGGTGTTCTTCTCAGTCTCAGCCACGGATCCAGCCTAGAGGACGGTGCCCGTGACGGTCTCCGAGGAGCCGCCGCGGCGGTCCGGGCGGATCATGTCCCGGGCGTTGCTCGCGGTGATCTCGATGGTCTCGAGCGCGCGCTCCACGCGGTCCTCGTCCGCGGCCGCGCCCTTCGCGCGCTCCTCGGCGATGACGCGCTTCTGGACCTCGATGATTTTGAAGCTGTGGTCCAGCTTCTCGTCCAGGAGCGTGTCCCGCTCGCCGACGACGCTCGTGCCCGCCGACGGCGCGAGCCCGGCCCGCCGCCGCTCGACGTCCTGCTGCGCCGCCTCGAACGCGGCGCCGGCCTTCCGGGCCGCGGCGCGGAGCGTGAAGACGAGGAAGCCGAACAGGAGCAGCCAGCCGCCGAAGACGACGGCGACGAGCCACCCGATGAACGTGTTGTTGTTCGCAGCGAACACGATGGCCACGAGGAAGACGGCGATCATGATCGCGAAGAGCACCGTGCTCATGCGCAGGGACAGTCCTGCGGTCTTCGGGTTGGTGCGGCGGTCTGCGGCGGAGGGGCCGGATGTCAGGGGCTGGGTCACGGAGGCGGTTCCTTTGCGGCGGTGGTGCCTGTGGCGGCGGTGGTTCTGGTCGTCGTCGTTGTCTGTGCCCTTGTTGTCTGCGCCCGTGGACGAGAGGCGTCTCGGGCGGGGGCGGTCAGACGGTGCGCGAGGGTCAGGCGGAGCGCTCGGCGAGCGCCCGCTCGGCGGCCTCGACCACGTTGGTGAGGAGGAGAGCACGGGTCATCGGGCCGACGCCGCCGGGGTTCGGGGAGATCCAGCCGGCCACGTCCGCGACGCCCGGGTCCACGTCCCCTGCGATGCGCGGGCGGCCCGTCAGCGGGTCCTCGGTGCGGGAGACGCCCACGTCGAGGACGGCCGCGCCCGGCTTGACCCACTCCGGCTTGACCATGTGGGCCACGCCGGCGGCGGCGATGACCACGTCCGCCCGCTCCACCTCAGCGGCGACGTTCCGGGTGCCCGTGTGGACGAGCGTGACGGTCGCGTTGATCTGGCGGCGGGTGAGGAGGAGGGAGATCGGCCGGCCCACGGTGATGCCGCGGCCGATGACGACGACGTGCTTGCCGTTGAGGTCGTACCCGTTGCGGGTCAGGAGGTCGATGGCGCCGCGGGGCGTGCACGGCAGCGGCGTCTCGATGGGCCGCGTGACGTTGAGCACGAGGCGGCCCAGGTTGACGGGGTGGAGGCCGTCCGCGTCCTTGGTGGGCTCGATGAGCTCGAGGACGCGGTCCGTGTCCAGGTGCTTCGGCAGCGGGAGCTGGACGATGTACCCGTGGCAGGCGGGGTCCGTGTTGAGCTCCTCGAGGACGGACTCGAGCTCGCCCTGGGAGATGTCCGCCGGGAGGTCCTTGCGGAGGGAGGAGATCCCGATCTCCTCGCAGTCCCGGTGCTTGGCCGCCACGTACTTCTGGCTCGCCGGGTCCTCCCCCACGAGGACGGTGGCGAGTCCCGGCAGGATGTTCTCCGCGCGCAGGGCGCGGACCCGCTCGGCGAGGTCCTCCTTGATCTCGGCCGCGGCCTTCTTGCCGTCCAGAATGCGAGCGCTCATCGACACCTCCGCGCCCACAGTGTGGGCTCTCGTCCTTGGGAATACAGCTCACCCCAGCTTATCGGCCTAACCTGGGGAGCATGTCTGAGCCTCTTCCCGCGACCTTCTCCGTCTCGCTGACCTGCCCCGACCGCCCGGGAATCGTCCACGCCCTGACCGGCGCGCTCGTGCGCCTCGGCTGCAACGTCACGGAGTCGCAGCAGTTCTCCTCCCCGGACAGCGGCACGTTCTTCATGCGGATCACCGTGGACGCGCCCGCCGGCACCACGGAGGAGCGGCTGCGGGAGGGCATCGCGGACGTGAGCGCGGAGTTCTCCATGGACGCGGCGGTGCTCCCCGCGGGCCGGAAGATGCGCACGCTCATCCTGGCCTCGAAGGACGAGCACTGCATCAACCGCCTCCTCTTCGCGCAGAAGGCCGGCTCGCTGCCCATCGAGGTGCCCGCGGTGGTCTCCAACCACGCCCAGCTCGGCGAGCTGGCCTCCTTCTACGGCGTGGACTTCCATCACATCCCAGTGACCCCGGAGACCAAGCCGGAGGCGGAGGCCCAGCTCCTGCGGCTCGTGGACGAGCTGGACGTCGAGCTCGTGGTCCTCGCCCGCTACATGCAGATCCTCTCCCCCGAGCTGGCGCAGGCGCTCGCCGGGCGGGCCATCAACATCCACCACTCCTTCCTGCCGAGCTTCAAGGGCGCCCGCCCCTATCACCAGGCGCATGCGCGCGGCGTCAAGATCATCGGCGCCACCGCGCACTACGTGACGGACGACCTCGACGAGGGGCCCATCATCGAGCAGGAGACCATCCCCGTCAGCCACCACCACACCGCGGCGCAGTTCGTGGAGATGGGCCGCGAGGCGGAGGGGCGCACCCTGGCCGCGGCCGTGCGCCTCCACGCCGAGCACCGCATCCTGCTCGACGGCCGCCGCACCGTGGTCTTCCGGTAGGCCTCCGGATGACCGCCCAGCCGCCCGCGGGCCCGGAGGATCCGATGCCGGAGCGTCCCCGCGAGCTCCCGAGGGAGCATCCGACGGAGCACCGCCGGCTCCTCGCCTACCTCGCCGCCGCGCACACTGCCGGAGGCGCCGCCGCACACGAGGTCGAGGTGGACGTGGTCATGGCCGCCCGCGGCATCGGCTACCCGCACGCCCAGGTCCGCTCGGACCCCAACGGCGTCTGGATCTCCCTCGCGCCGGGCGAGCCGGCCGCCTACGAAGCCGTCGAGGGCGGCCTGCGCCTGGACCAGTCCGCCCGCGTGGCCGCCGTGCAGCACGGCCTCGAGACGGGGTCCGTGTCCCCCGAGGCGGCGCTCGGCGCCCTCGCGAGCCTGCGGGCCCAGCGCCCCCGCTTCCCCGTCTCCGGCATGTATCTGGGCGGGTTCGCCATCGCGTTCGGCGTCGGCACCCTCCTGCAGCCCTCGTGGAACGCGGTGCTCTTCGCCACGGCGGTGAGCCCCGTCGTCGTCGCGCTCATGCGTCTGACCTCGCGGCGGCTCATCCCCGCCGCGCTCCTGCCGCTCGTGGCGTCCTTCTGCGTGGCGGTCCCGGCCTTCCTGCTGCACCGCGCCGGGTGGATCCCCTCGCCGCTGCGCAGCCTCCTGCCTCCGGTGGCGGTGCTGCTGCCGGGATCGCTCATCGTGACGGGGCTCTCGGAGCTCGTGGCGGGGCGCATGACCGCGGGCGCCTCGCGGCTCGTCTACGGGTCAACGCAGCTCGTCATGTTCGCGGCGGGCATCGCGGCCGCGGCCTTCGCGGTGGGCGCGGGACCGAGCGCGTGGAGCGACCAGCGGGTGGACGAGATCGGCCCGCTCATCCCGTTCCTCGGGATCGCCCTGCTCTCTCTGGGCATCTGCCTCCAGGAGTCGGTGCCGTGGCGGCTCGCGGCGCTCGTGTTCGCGGTGCTCACGGCCACCTACGCCGCGCAGTGGACCGTGGGCGTGGGGCTCGGCGCCCCGGCGTGGGGGTCCCTGCTCGCCGGCGGCGCCGTGGCGAGCTTCCTCTCCTGGACAGCCGCGGCGGTGCGGCCGGGCATTCCCAGGCTGGTGCTCTTCCTGCCCAGCTTCTGGCTGCTCGTGCCGGGATCGCTGGGGCTCGTGTCCGTGGCCAGGCTCGGCGTGGACCCCGGCGACTCGTGGGGCACGGTCCTCGCGATGACGAGCTCCGTCCTCGCCATCGCGATCGGCCTCATCGTGGGCACCTCCGCCGCCCGCGGGCTCCGGCGGGCCGGCGCCCGGGTGGCGGGATCACGACGACGGCGGGCGCTGCAGCACGGCTAGGGGCCGAAGGCGGGAGCCGGGTCACTCGTAGTGGGTCCAGAGCCTCAGAACGTGGACGGTCCGCGTCTCCGCGAAGACCTCATAGACCAGCCTGTGCTGGATGTTGATCCGCCGGGAATAGCATCCCGCCAGGTCCCCCACCAGCTGCTCGTACCGCGGCGGAGTCCCGAACGGGTCCGCTCGGACGACAGCCAGCAGGGACTCGGCCTTGGCCTTCAGCCCGGACTGCGCCAGCTTCTTCGCATCCTTCTGCGCCTGCCGCGAATAGACCAGAGTCCACGTCACCAGTCGAGCTCCTCAGACCCGGCTTCCACGCCTTCGGCACGCGCCTCGCGGACGGACTCGGAGAAACCGGGGACTGAGGTCAGGTACAGCGACTCCTGGATCGCGCGCCAGTCGTCTTCGCCCACGAGCACGGCGTTGCCGCGCTGACCCGTGATCGTGATCGGCTCGGACTCGGCGTTCACCTGGTCGATGATCCTGTAGATGGACTGACGGGCGTTGGTGGCGGAGATGGCGCTCATGACCCAAGCGTACGCCATTGCGTACGCCCTGGCCGGAGCCCCTACCGCCGCGGAATGTTGCGGAGGTTGGACCGGGCCATGGAGACCGCCTCGCCCGCGCCTCCGTTGAGCACGACCTTGGCCATGGCCGTGGCGAACCCGAAGACCTGGTCCGAGGTGATCTCCGGGGGCAGGGACAGCGCATTCGGGTCCGTCATGACCTCGAGCAGCGCCGGGCCGTCATGGTCCAGGAACTCCCGCATCCGCTTGGGCAGCTCCTTGGGGTCCTCGACGCGGACGGCCTTCCACCCCATCGCCGTCGCGATGTCCGCGTAGCGCGTGTCCGGGACGTCCACGCCGAAGTCCGGGAGCTCGTCCACGAGCATCTCCAGCTTGACCATGCCGAGCGTGGAGTTGTTGAACACCATCACCTTGAGCGGGAGGCCGTAGGCCGGCGGCGTCGGGAGGTCGCCGAGCAGCATGGAGAGGCCGCCGTCGCCGCTCACCGAGACCACCTGCCGCGAGGTGTCCGCCAGCTGCGCGCCGATGGCGTGCGGAAGGGCGTTGGCCATCGAGCCGTGCAGCATCGAACCGATGAGGCGCCGCTTGCCGTTCGGCGTGATGTAGCGCGCGGTCCAGACGTTGCACATGCCGGTGTCCGCGGTGAAGACGGCGTCCTCGTCCGCCATCTCGTCGAGAAGGGCCGCCGCGTACTCCGGGTGGATCGGCTTCAGCTTCTCCGCCTTGCGGGTGTAGGCGCCCACGGACTTGGTCATGAGCCGCTCGTGCTTCTTGAGCATCTTCGTCAGGAACGAGCGGTCCTTCCGGGGCGAGAGCCGTGGGATGAGCGCCTCGAGGAACGGCTTGACGTCCGCCTGGACGGGGATGTCCACCGTCATGCGGCGCCCGATCACCTCGGCCCGGCGGTCCACCTGCACGGTCCGGGTGCCCTCGGGGAGGAACTGGTCGTAGGGGAAGTCCGTGCCGACGAGCAGGAGCAGGTCCGCGTCGTCGATTCCGCTCGCCGCCGCACCGTAGCCGAGGAGGCCCGTCATGCCGACGTCGAAGGGGTTGTCGTGCTGCACCCACTCCTTGCCGCGGAGCGAGTGCCCCACGGGCGCGCCGAGCAGGTCCGCGACCATCATGAGCTCGTCGTGCGCGCCGCGAGCGCCCGCGCCCGCGAAGATCGCGATCCGCTTGGCGGAGCCGATGGCCTCGACCACCTCCTCCACGGCGTCCGGGCTCGGAACCATGGAGCCCCGGGCGGGCCGGACGAACCGCGGGGTCTTCCCCACGGCCTCCTGGCCTGCGATGTCGCCGGGCAGGGTGACGACGGCGACGCCGCCCTCGCCGAGTGCGTGCGACATGGCGGCCTTGACCACGCGCGGGGACTGCTCGGCGGTGCTGATGAGCTCGCTGTAGACGCTGCACTCCGTGAAGAGGCGGTCCGGGTGGGTCTCCTGGAAGAAGCCCTGGCCGATCTGGACGCTCGGGATGTGGCTCGCGATGGCGAGGACCGGGGCGCCGGAGCGGTTCGCGTCGTAGAGCCCGTTGATGAGGTGGAGGTTGCCCGGGCCGCAGGATCCCGCGCAGACGGCGAGCTCGCCCGTGACCTGCGCCTCGGCGGCGGCGGCGAAGGCGGCGGCCTCCTCATGGCGGACGTGGATCCAGTCGATCCCGCCGCGGCGGGATCCGCCGGTGCGGCGCACCGCGTCCACGATGGGGTTGAGGCTGTCTCCGACGATGCCGTAGATGCGGCGGACGCCGGCGTTGACGAGCTGCTCGATGAGCTGGTCTGCGAGGTTCATGCGGGGGACTCCTTTCGCCGTCTCCACCGATCACAGCACCGCGGCCCGCCCGTGCCAAGGGGGGTGTGACGAACGGATCGCCGTGCTCTCCGCCCGTGCCCGGCCTCTCAGCTTCGTCCGATAGGTTCCTAGGAGCATCCGCCCCAGATCCCCGAGGACGCCCTCCGCCCCATGAACCAGCTGAACCGTCTCGACCTCGTCGCCGGCCCCCTGCCCCTGGCGGTCGGGCTCGGCGCGCTGATCGGCGCCGTCGTGCTGCTCTGGCGCCCTCGCCGCGTGAGCTGGAAGCGGTGGGCGCTCGTGGCCCTGGCCCTGGCGGCCGCCGCGGCGGTGCTGACGTGGGCCGCCAACTGGTTCGTGGTGCACCAGACGGACCTCTCAGAGGGGGACCTGCCCGCCGAGGTCCTCCTGAACGGCGGCGCCGCCATCCTGGCCGTGGTGCTGGCACTCGCCCACCTCGTGCTGAGCCGCTGGCACCACAAGCTGGGCACGGTCGTCGCGGCGGCCCTCGTCACCGCGATGGCCTTCCTGCAGATCAACGCGTACTACGGCCTGTACCTGACCGTGGGAGACATCACGGGAGCGAGCGCCGACAACGTGGCCCCGCTGCCCGCCTCGATGACGAAGCGGTTCGCCACGGTGGAGAAGGAGCAGTCCCGGCCGGGACCGGTGGCGGAGCGCTGGAAGGAGCCGCTCGGCCTCCCCAAGCACGGCCAGGTGTTCTCCGTGCAGATCCCCGGGACCAAGTCCGGGTTCCAGTCCCGCACCGGCTTCGTCTACCTCCCGCCGGCCTACCGCACCAAGGACCGTCCCAAGCTCCCCGTGCTCATGCTCATGACGGGCCAGCCGGGGAACCCGAACCAGTGGCTCGGCACGGGGAACATCCAGAAGATCATGGACTCCTACGCGTCCCGCCACCGCGGGCTCGCGCCGATCGTCGTCATGCCGGACGCAACGGGCCCGGACGACGAGGAGAACATGTGCATGGACTCGCAGATCGCCCGCGCGGAGACCTATCTGTCCCAGGACGTGCCGGACTGGATCCGCAGCACCCTCACGGTGGACGAGAACCCGCGGCGCTGGGCCGCCGCCGGGTTCTCCTTCGGCGGCACGTGCGCTCTGCAGATGGCCACGCGCTTCCCGCAGCAGTTCCCGAACGCGATCGTCATGAGCGGCGAGGCGGAGCCCGGCATCTACTCGGACCGGAACGAGACGATCCAGGCGGCGTTCAACGGGAACGCGCGCCAGTTCGACAGCCTCGTGCCCCTCACGCTCCTGCGCGAGCAGCGGTACCCGGGCTCGGCCGTGTACTTCTCCGCGGGCCAGCTCGACCAGGAGTACAGCGGCTACATGGCCCGGACCTCGGCGGCCGCCAGGAAGGCGGGGATGCTCACGGCCGTCTACCCCATTCCGGGCGTGGGGCACACGTGGAAGGTCCCCAACGCCACGCTGCCGCGGGGCCTCGAGTGGCTGAGCGGGCGGCTCGGTCTGGAGACGCCGAGCCATCCCGCCGTCACGCCTCCCGCGAAGGCGCCGAAGAAGCCCCTCTTCCACTGAGGAACCGCTCCACGCTGACCGCGGCGCGGCGCCCGGCGCGCCCCGCCCCGATGGTGCTCGCCGAGGGCCCGTAGCCCACGAGGCTGATCCGCGGGTCCCGCACCGAGGTGGTGGCGCCCTGCACGAGACCGGGCTCCCGCCGCAGCTCGATGCCTCCCTCCGGCGTGCGCAGCCCCAGGGGGGCGAGGTGGCCGAGCACGGGCCGGAACCCCGTGGCCCACAGGATGGCGTCCACGCGCTCCTCGCGCCCGTCCGCCCAGCGCAGCCCCTCCGGGAGGATCCGCTCGAACATGGGCAGCCGGCGCTCGAACACCCCGGAGCGCCGCGCGGCCTCCTCCGCGGGCCGCAGCCCGATGCCCGTGTCGCTCACGATGCTCTCCGGCGGCAGCCCGCGCACCACGTGCGCCTCGATCCGGGAGACGACGGCGAGGCCGTCCACCGGCCCCGAGCGCCACTGAGGGGGACGGCGCGTGATCCAGAGCAGCTCCGAGCCCTCCGCGAGCTCCCCGAGGAACTGGACCGCCGAGGCCCCGCCGCCGACGACGGCGACCCGCTTCCCCCGCAGAGCCTCCGGCCCCGGATAGGAGACGGTGTGGAACTGCCGACCGCGGAACTCCCCCGCGCCCGGAACCGCCGGCACGAACGGCCCCCGCCACGTGCCGGTGGCGTTGACGAGGGTCCTCGTGAGACGGACGGACTCGCGGCCCTCGCCGTCCAGAGACGTCACGCGGAGCAAGCCGTCCTCGTCTTCGACGCGCCGGACCGTCACCGGACGCTCCACCGGGAGCCCGAATCGCCGCTCGTACTCCCCGAAATAGGCAGGGAGGGCCCGGTTCGCGGGCTCGGCGGACGCCTTGGGCGCCGGGAGCCCAGGCAGGTCCGCCACGCCGTGGACGTCCGCCATGCTCAGGCTGTCCCACCGGTTCCTCCACGCCCCGCCGGGACCCGGCTCCGCGTCGAGGACCGTGTGGCGGATGCCCTTGTGCAGAAGGAAGCGCGAGGCGGCGAGCCCCGCCTGCCCCGCGCCGACCACGAGCGAGTCCCACACGCCCTCGCCGGCCTCCAGCCGACCGGCCTCCGCTGTCTTCTCTGCGCTCACAGCCAGCCCAACGCGCCCGCCGCCGCGTTTCATCCCTGTCTCACCCTGACGCACGCCTTGAGTTCATTTCTTGACGGAATGGGCTGGGTGTGAACTACTAGGGGCGTGCCCTCCCCTCGCCACGACTCTCCTGCCCCCGGCTCGCAGAGCGCCCTCCGCGCGCGCAACCGCGAGCGGATCTCCGAGGTCCTCAGCGAACACGGCCCCTCGACCCAGGCAGAGCTCGCGCGCCTGAGCGGCCTCTCCCCCGCCACGGTGAGCAACATCGTCCGGCAGCTCGTCTCCGCGGGCGAGGCCGAGAAGAGCCCCACCACCGCCTCCGGCCGCCGCGCCGTCAGCGTCTCGCTCACGGCGAGCCGCGCCGTCGCCGTCGGAGTGGACATCGGGCGGCGGCACGTGAGGCTCGTCGTCGCCGCGAAGAACCGGCAGATCCTCGGCGAGCGGTTCTCGCCCCTGCCCGTGGGCCACACGGCCGAGCGCACGCTCGCGCTCGCGGCGCGGGAGTACGCGGGGCTCCTCGAGGACGTCTCGCGCTCGATGGAGGACGTCATCGGCATCGGCGTCGGCATCCCGGGCCCGATCGACCAGCGCACGCACACCGTCATCGACGGCGCGATCCTTCCGGAGTGGGTCGGCATCGACCTTCACCCGAGGCTCGAGCAGACCTTCGGGCGCCCTGTGGCGCTGGAGAACGACGCGAACCTCGGCGCCCTCGGCGAGATCGCCTTCGGCCGGCACGACGGCGCGGGCAGCCTCGTCTACCTCAAGGTCGCCACGGGCATCGGCGCGGGCATCGCCGTGGAGGGGCAGCTGCTGAGCGGGGCGCTCGGCGTGAGCGGCGAGATCGGGCACCTCGGCCTCCAGGCGTCCGACGTCGTCTGCCACTGCGGCAACCGCGGCTGCCTCGAGACGGTGGCCTCGACGCGCGCGGTCCTGGAGCAGCTGCGCCAGGCCGGAAGGGACGCCTCGACGAGCGAGGACATCGTCGAGCTCGCCCAGCGAGGGGACCTGGCCACGCTGCGCCTGCTCGAGGACTCCGCGCGGTCCGTCGGCGAGGCGTGCGGGCACATCGCCAACATGCTCGGCCCGGAGGCCATCCTCCTCGGCGGCCCCCTCGCCCCGCTCGGCAGGGTCTTCCTGGACCCCATGGAGGCGGCCATGCGCCGCCACAGCGTGCCGCTCATCCGCGAGAGCGTGCGCCTCGAGGCGGCGAGCCTCGGGGACCAGGCGGAGGCGCTCGGCGCCGTCGCCGTCGTGCTCCGCGAGATGTGACCGCCCAGCCGAGCGCTGTCATCCACGCCACATGATCTGAAACACATCTTCCTTGTGTTCAAGACTTGACGGCATTGACCCCGCTGGCGTTCAATGTGGTTCTATCCACTGAACACGACCGGTTGGTTGGTGACTGAAAGGGGCGATGTGGCCCACGACGAGATCCTCGCGATGCGGGGCATCACCAAGACGTTCCCCGGCGTCAAGGCGCTGTCCGATGTGAACCTCAGCGTCCGCCGCGGCGAGATCCACGCGATCTGCGGCGAGAACGGCGCCGGCAAGTCCACCCTCATGAAGGTCCTCTCCGGCGTGTACCCGTTCGGCACGTACGAGGGCGACGTCGTCTTCGAGGGCGAGGTCCAGCGGTTCAAGGACATCCGCTCCTCGGAGGCGGCCGGAATCGTCATCATCCACCAGGAGCTCGCGCTCATCCCCCAGCTCTCCATCGCCGAGAACATCTTCCTCGGCAACGAGGTCCGGGGACGGTTCGGCGGCATCGACTGGAAGGCCGTCAACATCAAGGCCATCGAGCTCATGCGGCGCGTCGGCCTCAACGAGGACCCCACCACCCCGGTCTCCGAGATCGGCGTGGGCAAGCAGCAGCTCGTCGAGATCGCCAAGGCGCTGAGCAAGGACGTCAAGCTGCTCGTGCTGGACGAGCCGACCGCCGCGCTCAACGAGACCGACTCCCAGCACCTGCTCTCCCTCCTCGACGGCCTGCGGACGCAGGGCATGAGCGCCATCATGATCAGCCACAAGCTCAACGAGATCGAGCAGATCTCCGACTCGATCACGATCATCCGCGACGGCCAGTCGATCGAGACGATGGACGTCCGGGCCGACGGCGTGGACGAGGACCGCATCATCCGGGCCATGGTGGGCCGCTCGCTCGGCTCGCGCTTCCCGGACCGCACGCCGCAGATCGGCGAGACGTTCTTCGAGGTCCGCGACTGGACCGTCGCCCACCCCACCGTCCCGGACCGCCTCGTGGCCAAGGGCAGCTCCTTCCACGTGCGGCGCGGCGAGATCGTCGGCTTCGCCGGACTCATGGGCGCGGGCCGCACCGAGCTGGTCCGCTCGCTCTTCGGCCGCTCCTACGGCACGTACCTGAGCGGACAGGTCTTCCTCGACGGCAAGCCCGTGGAGCTGAAGTCAGTCCCGGCCGCCATCAAGGCGGGCCTCGCGTACGTGACCGAGGACCGCAAGGCGCTCGGCCTCAACCTCCTCGACGACATCAAGGCGACGACGGTCGCGGCCGCCCTCGGGAAGATCGCCCGCAACGGCGTCCTCGACGAGCGCAGGGAGGCCAGCGTGGCCGAGGAGTACCGCGTCTCCATGCGCACCAAGGCGCCGAGCGTCAGCGAGGGGGTGGCCAAGCTCTCCGGCGGCAACCAGCAGAAGGTGGTCCTCTCCAAGTGGATGTTCACCGGGCCGGAGCTCCTCATCCTCGACGAGCCCACCCGCGGCATCGACGTGGGCGCCAAGTACGAGATCTACGGCATCATCCACAAGCTCGCGGAGCAGGGCAAGGGCGTCATCGTCGTCTCCTCGGAGCTGCCCGAGCTCATCGGCCTCTCGGACCGGATCTACACGATCTTCGAGGGCGCCGTCACGGGCGAGGTGGCCCGCGAGGACGCCACGCAGGAGACGCTCATGCGCCTCATGACCTCCAACCCCCGGGCCGCCCGCACCGGCTCCCACGCGGCCCCCGCCACGGCCGACGCCGCCGCTCTTCCGACGACCTAGCCCCACGAGACCAAGCAGGACCCATGGACACCCTCAAGAAAATCTTCGGCGGCGACTTCCGCCAGCTCGGCATGATCCTGGCGCTCATCGCCCTCGTCGCCGTCTTCCAGGCGGCCACGGGCGGCAGCGTCCTCACGCCGACCAACCTCATGAACCTCATGAACGGCAACGCCTACATCCTGGTGCTCGCCGTCGGCATGGTCCTCGTCATCATCGCGGGGCACATCGACCTCTCGGTCGGCTCCGTGGCGGCCGCCGTCGGCATCGTCGTCGCGCTCGCCATGCAGGACGGGAACGTGCCGTGGCCGCTCGCGATCCTCCTCGGCCTCGGGCTCGGCGCGCTCATCGGAGCCTGGCAGGGCTTCTGGGTGGCGTACGTGGGGATCCCGGCGTTCATCGTGACGCTCGCGGGCATGCTCATCTTCCGCGGCGTGAACCAGTACATCGGCCAGTCCAACTCGGTCCCCGTGCCGGACGGATTCCAGGTCATCGGCGCGGGCTACCTGCCCGAGGTGGGCCCGGACACCGGGTACAACAACCTCACGCTGCTCCTCGGCCTGGCCCTCTGCGCGTTCATCGTGGCCAACGAGCTCAAGGTCCGCAGGCAGGACCGCGCCATCGGTCTGACGCCGCTGCCCATGCCGATCGTCGTCACCCGGCTCGTGCTGCTCTGCGGCGCGGTCCTCTACGTGACGTACCTCTTCGCCACGGGCCGCCAGGGCACGTCCGTGCCGGTCGCCGCGATCATCCTCGGCGTGCTCGTGCTCGTGTACTCCTTCGTCTCCTCCAAGACGATCCTCGGCCGCCACGTCTACGCCGTGGGCGGCAACCGCCATGCGGCCGAGCTCTCCGGCGTCCGCTCCAAGCGCGTCAACTTCCTCGTCATGATGAACATGTCCGTGCTCGCGGCGCTCGCCGGCATGATGTTCGTGGCCCGCTCCGGCGCGTCCGGCCCGTTCGACGGCACCGGCTGGGAGCTCGACGCGATCGCGGCCGTGTTCATCGGCGGCGCGGCCGTCTCGGGCGGCGTCGGCACCGTCGTCGGCTCGATCGTCGGCGGCCTCGTCATGGCCGTGCTCAACAACGGCCTCCAGCTCCTCGGCGTCGGCGCCGACGCCCAGGCGATCATCAAGGGCCTCGTGCTCCTGCTCGCCGTCGCCGTCGACGTCTGGAACAAGACGCAGGGACGGCCCTCGATCATCGGCCACCTCATGAAGGGCATGTCCAAGCCGCAGGCTGCCGCGCCCTCCACCGAACCCGCCTCGGCCCCGGCCGCGGCAACGGACCCGAAGCCCGCCGCCTAAGGCGATTCGGCCCTCCGGCACTCCCCCTCTCACTCAGGAGAAAACATGCGCAAGATCATCAAGACCGCAACGGTCATCGCTGCGGCCTCGACCCTCGCCCTCACGGGCTGCGGCCGCCAGGGCGGGTCCTCGTCCTCCTCCGGCGGCGAGTCCAAGGGCTTCGAGAAGGGCTCGCTCATCGGCGTCGCCCTCCCGCAGAAGACCTCGGAGAACTGGGTCCTCGCGGAGAAGCTCTTCAAGAACGACCTCGAGTCGGCCGGCTACAAGACGGACATCCAGTTCGCCAACGGCGGCGTGGCCGAGCAGCAGAACCAGATCTCCACGATGGTGTCCAAGGGCGCCAAGGTGATCATCGTGGGCGCCATCGACTCGAAGCAGCTCGGCACCCAGCTCAAGCAGGCCAAGGACGCCGGCGCCACGGTCATCGCGTACGACCGCCTCGTGGAGAACACGAGCGACGTCGACTACTACGTGGCCTTCGACAACTACAAGGTGGGCGAGCTCCAGGGCCAGGCCCTCCTCGACGGCCTCAAGAAGAAGGGCAGCGGCCCGTACAACGTGGAGCTCATGGCGGGCTCCCCCGACGACGCGAACTCCCGCAAGTTCTTCGACGGCGCGATGAGCAAGCTCAAGCCGGCCATCGAGAGCGGCCAGATCAAGGTCCTGTCCGGCCAGAAGGACTTCAACCAGGTGGTGACGCAGGGCTGGAAGGCCGAGAACGCGCAGAAGCGGTTCGACACGATCCTCTCCGGCTCCTACTCCTCCGCGAAGCTCGACGGCGTCCTCTCGCCCAACGACACGCTGGCCCGCGCCGTGCTCACCGCCGTGAAGTCCGCCGGCAAGCCGACCCCGGTCATCACGGGCCAGGACTCCGAGGTGGAGTCCGTCAAGCTCATCATGAGCGGCCAGCAGTACTCGACGATCTCCAAGGACACCCGCGAGCTCGTCAAGCAGGCCGTGACCATGGTCAACGAGCTGCAGGCGGACGGCAAGGCCAAGACCAATGACGACTCGTCCTACAACAACGGCAAGAAGACCGTCCCGGCCTTCCTGCTCAAGCCGGTCATCGTGACCAAGGACAACGCGGCTGAGGTCTACAAGAACGATCCGACCCTCTCGAAGATCGCCAAGTAGGCGAGCCGTCCGGGAGCACCGCCTCCCGGGCCTCCCCCGCGGCGCCGCGGCCCAACCCCCTCGGGCCGCGCCCCCGCGAGGCGCACCGGCGGCGCCGTCCTGACCAGGGCGGCGCCGCTTCCGCGTCTGCGAGGATGGGGGCATGACCACGCACATCGCCGCCCCGCTGCTTCCCCTCGACGCAGACCCCCGCACGGCCACCGGCCGCACGCTCGGCTGGGGCGTCGTCTCCACGGGACGGATCGCCCGGAAGGTCACGCCGGACATCGCCTCCCTCGAGGACTCCCGCCTGGTGGCCGTCAGCTCCCGCTCCCAGGAGAAGGCAGACGCGTTCGCCCGGGACGTCGGAGCGGAGCGCGCCTACGGGGACGCGGAGGGGCACAGCGGCCTGGACCGGATGCTCGCGGACCCCGAGGTGGACGTGGTCTACGTGGCGTCCCCGCACGGGCAGCACCGGGACCACGCCCTCGCGGCGATCCGCGCCGGCAAGCACGTGGTGTGCGAGAAGGCCTTCACCGTCAACGCGGGCGAGGCGCGCGAGGTGTTCCAGGCGGCGCGGGAGCAGAAGGTGTTCGTCATGGAGGCCGTCTGGACCCGTTTCCAGCCGGGCGTCCAGCGCCTGCTCCGGCTCATCGCGGACGGGGCGATCGGCGAGGTCGAATGGGTCCAGACGGACCTCGGCTTCGCGGCGCCGGAGGACCCGGAGCACCGGATCTGGCGTCAGGACGCCGGCGGCGGGGCGCTCCTGGACCTCGGCGCCTACGTCATGCTCTGGCCGTGGGGCGCCATGGGCTTCCCCTCCGGCGCGGACATCACCGCACGGCTGCGGGACGGTGTGGACGAGCTCTCCTCGATCACCGGCTCCTACCGGGGCGGGGTGGCCCAGATGCAGATGTCCCTCGTGAGCAGCTGCCCCTCCACCGCCACCATCTCCGGAACCAAGGGCAGCATCCGGGTGGGCGCGCCGATGCACTCTCCGCGCTCGGCCGTGGTCTCTCTCTCCGGAGACGCGCAGGAGTCCGGCCAGGCCGGATCCGAGGAGACGCTCGAGTTCCCCTTCACCGGCGTGGGCTATGTCTACGAGATGCGCGAGGCCACCACCCGGATCCAGCGGGGCGACCTCGAGTCCCCCGTCATGTGCTGGGACGACACCCTGCGCCAGATGGAGCTCTTCGACAACCTCCGGCGCCAGATCGGGGTGCGGTACCCGAACGACGCCGCCTGAGCGCGCCTCCTGACGGAGGCGCCGCTCAGGGCCGGGGCCGGCGGAGGCGACCGTCAGTAGGAGCTGAAGCCGTCCTCGGTCAGGGTGTGCTTCTCATCGCCCGTGATGGCGGGGTTGAAGATCGAGACGAGCTCCATGTCCTCGTGCTCCGAGGCCCGGAGATAGTGCGCGTCGTGCTGGTCCAGCGCGTAGAGCACGCCCGGCTTGAGCTCGATCCGGTTGCCCTCGGTGTCCTCGACACTGCCCGAGCCCTTGATGCAGTAGCAGGCCTCGAGGTTGTTGCGGTACTGGAGCGGGGACTCGGTGCCGGCCCGGACCAGGGTGTGCGCCACGGCGAAGCCCATGTTGTCCTTCTCCACGAGGAGGCGGTGGCTCGTTCCGCTGCCCCACTCGACCGGGGTGATCTCGTCCTTGTTGCGCTCGAACATGTCAGGAAACCTCCAAATGGGTTGACTCACGGCCCACTCAACCGAAGGGAGCGCAGGACTTCAAGGGGAGAGCAAGCCGCAGCGTGTATCTCGCAGCGGGCGGCTCCGGCCAGCGCGCGGACAAGAAGGTGACACGAAGAAGCCCCCCGGCGCTTGCTTCAGAGGCACTCAGGGGGGCATTTACACCAGGCAGTGTACACTACGCCAATGGGGACACAGGACATCGTGGCGGCGCTGCCGCCAGGCCGCATTGAGCCGTACCTTGCCAAAGCGGATCACGACGCCGACCGCGCACTCGAATACTACGAGTGGACGAACGAGATGGCCTCCGACTGCTGGACTGTGATCGCCCACCTTGAGGTTCTGCTCCGACACCGTATCGACGAGGCTCTCAGCGTGTATGCGGACGAAGCGCGGATCGGAATCCCGTGGTTCCTCTCCCTCACCTCGCTCGGAGAGGAGTCGAACCAGCGGATCGCCGAGGTCGTCAGCCGTCTCAAGAAGGAGAACCGGCTCTCGAGGGACCAGGTCATCGCCGGACTCCCCTTCGGCTTCTGGCAGAGTATGTTCAAACCCGCCAATGAAGAGCTCTGGCGGCAAAGCCTTCACACGGTGTTCGACAAGTCCTTCATCGCCCAGCGCAAGGAAGCGGCAGCCCGCCTCGAGAAGGTGCGGAAGTTCCGAAATCGCGTTGCACACCACGATTCGCCGCTCTCCGTGCGGATCCCGGCCGAAATCGAGAACATCCTGGGACTGGCCCATGCGATGAGCCCGCCGTTCGCCGACTGGATCCGCCAGGGCAGCGCCTGGAACGAGACGTACTCTCGATGCCCGGAAGTCAAGCAGGACACCGTCATCGTTCCGGCAGCGGACGCCTGGGACATCTACCGAAGCACGGTGGACTCGCCGGACATCGGCGCGGGGATGTATGTCTGCCAACCAGGCCGCTTTTTCCGAGACACGAGTCATCTCGGCTTCTACCGCGACCGAGAGGTCATGCCGGAGGTGCCTGCCATCCTCCACGTTCAGGACGATGTCGAGTGGACACAGGAGAACGCAGACCGCCTCTCCGGATCCGAGGACCGCACACTCCGGAAGATCGGCCGATTCATCAGCTGGACGTTCGGCGACGGCGCCCGCTACGGCTGGGACGCCCAGTTCACCGGTGAAGCCGACCAACGCGACACGGCCTCAGGATCGGATTCCCCAAGACCCTCGGGACGAGCTGGACGCCTTCAGGTCTTCGTCCTTTCCGGCCCAGCCCATCCGAAACACATCACCCTGCCGGCGCCCATCCGTCACACCGCCACGGGACGAGGCTCCGCGTTCACCCGGCGACAGCGCTACGTCGCCTCCCACAGGCTCCTGACGGCCACGACAACGGAGGAGCTCTGCCCCGCTTCGCCCACGGCCTAGTCGAGCGGCCCACGATCGTATACGATCACACTATGACGCAGGGCACAGATCTGATCGAGCGGGCCGGCAAGGTCATCGCCGTCCACATCAACTACCCTTCCCGCGCCGCCGAGCGCGGCCGGACCCCGTCCGTCCCCTCCTACTTCCTCAAGCCGACCACCTCGCTGAGCAGCGGCGGGGACGTCGAGCGCCATGCAGGCTGCGAGCTGTTCGCCTACGAGGGCGAGATCGCCGTCGTCATCGGGAAGACCGCCCGGCGCGTGTCCCCGGAGACGGCCTGGGACTGCGTGGCCGGGGTGACGGCGAGCAACGACCTCGGGGTCTACGACCTCCGCGCTGCGGACAAGGGCTCCAACCTCCGCTCCAAGGGCGGGGACGGCTACACGCCCGTGGGGCCGGACCTCATCCCGGCCGCCGAGGCGGACCCCGCGCGGCTGCGCGTGCGGACGTGGCTGGACGGCGAGCTCGTCCAGGAGGACACCACCGCGGACCTGCTCTTCCCGCTGCCGCTCCTCGTGGCGGACCTCTCCCAGGTCATCACGCTCGAGCCGGGCGACATCATCCTGACCGGCACCCCCGCCGGCGCGTCCGTGGCGGAGCCGGGGCAGACCCTCGAGGTCGAGGTGGACGTGCCCGGCACGGGCCGCACGAGCGGGCGCCTCGTCTCCCGCGTGGTCGAGGGCGCCCAGCCGTTCGCGGACTTCGGCGCCCGGCCCGCCCCGGATGAGAAGCAGCGCGAGGAGGCCTGGGGCTCCCGGCGGCCGGCGGCCTCGACCGCGAGCGGCGCGGACTCCGCAACGGCCCCCGCGGAGGGCACGACGACGCCCGCCCCCTCCCCCGCCTCGGTCCTCACGGACGAGATCCGCGAGCGCCTGAGCCGCGTGGCCACGGCCACCCTCTCGGTCCAGCTGCGCAAGCGCGGGATCAACAACGCGAGCATCGACGGCCTGCGCACCACCAAGCCGGGCGCCAAGGTCATCGGCACGGCGCGGACCCTGCGCTACGTGCCCAACCGCGAGGACCTCTTCACAGAGTTCGGCGGCGGGTTCAACGCGCAGAAGCGGGCCATCGAGTCCGTGGGCGAGGGCGAGGTGCTCGTCATGGACGCGCGCGGCGAGTCGGGCTCCGGAACGCTCGGCGACATCCTCGCGCTGCGCGCCCAGGTGCGCGGCGCGGCCGGCGTCATCACCGACGGCGGCGTGCGGGACCTCGACGCCGTGGCGGCCCTGGACATCCCCGCCTTCTACCAGAACGCGCATCCGGCGGTCCTCGGCCGCAAGCACGTCCCCTGGGCCGTGGACGAGACGGTGGCCTGCGGCGGCACCGCGGTCCAGCCGGGAGACGTGATCGTGGCGGACGCAGACGGCATCATCGTCATCCCGCCCCACCTCGTGGACGAGGTCTCCACGGCCGCCGTCGAGCACGAGCTGCAGGACGAGTTCGTGTTCGAGCGCGTCAAGGAGGGCCACTCCGTGGAGGGCCTGTTCCCGCCGAACGCCGAGTGGACCGCGAAGTTCGAGGAGTGGAAGCGGAGCCGGGCATGAGCTCGGCGGCCCTCAGCAAGTCCGAGCAGGCCCACGCGTTCCTCAGCGAGCGCATCGCGGCGGGCTCGTACGCGCACGGCGAGAGGATCGTCCTCGGCCGCGTGGCCGCGGAGCTCGGCATGTCCGTGGTGCCCGTCCGCGAGGCGGTCCGGCGGCTCGAGGCCGAGGGCGTGGTGACCTTCCAGAGGAACGTGGGCGCCACGATCGCCTCGATCGACCCGGAGGAGTACATGCACACGATGCAGACCCTCGGGGTCGTGGAGGCCGCGGCGACGGCGCTCGCCGCTCCCCTGCTCACCCCGGAGGACCTCCGCGAGGCGCACCGGCTCAACGAGGAGATGCGAGCGGGGCTCGAGGACTTCGACCCGCAGCGCTTCACGGACCTCAACGCGGCCCTGCACCGCGTGCTCCACGGGCGCTGCTGCAACCCTCACCTCTCCGACCTCGTGGAGCGGGGATGGGCCCGGCTGGACCGCCTCCGGCGCTCCACGTTCGCGTTCATCCCGAACCGCGCCCGCAGCTCCGTCGAGGAGCACGACGAGATCCTGAGGCTCATCGAGGAGCGCGCCGGCTACGAAGCCGTGGAGCAGGCGGCCCGGCGGCACCGCTGGAACACCCTCGCGGCCTTCCAGGAGGCCCACGCGGCCGCCGACAGTCCAGAGAACCGACAGACCACCTGACCCCTGAGAACGACGACGAGGAGCGCACCATGAGCGAGCACTACGTCCCCGAGAACCTTCCGAGCACCATCCAGCACTACATCGACGGGCAGTTCGTCGACTCCCTCGACGGCGAGACGTTCGACGTCCTCGACCCGGTCACCAACAAGCCCTACGCCCAGGGCGCCGCGGGCAAGAAGGCGGACGTGGACCAGGCCGTCCAGGCGGCGACGCGAGCCTTCACGGAGGGCCCGTGGCCCCGCATGAAGCCCCGCGAGCGCGCCACGGTCCTCAACCGGATCGCGGACGCCGTCGTCGCGCAGGAGGACCGCCTCGCGGAGATGGAGACGTTCGACACCGGCCTGCCCATCACGCAGGCGCGCGGCCAGGCGCGCCGCGCGGCGGAGAACTTCCGCTTCTTCGCGGACCTGATCGTGGCCCAGCACGACAACGCGTTCAAGGTCCCGGGCAGCCAGCTCAACTACGTCAACCGCAAGCCGAAGGGCGTGGCCGGCCTCATCACGCCGTGGAACACGCCGTTCATGCTCGAGTCCTGGAAGCTCGCGCCGGCGCTCGCCTCCGGCTGCACCGTGGTGCTCAAGCCGGCCGAGTTCACGCCGCTCTCCGCCTCGCTCTGGGCTGAGATCTTCGAGGACGCGGGCCTGCCGCAGGGCGTGTTCAACATGGTCAACGGCATCGGCGAGGAGGCGGGAGACGCGCTCGTCAAGCACCCCGACGTCCCGCTCATCTCCTTCACGGGCGAGTCCAACACGGGCAAGCTCATCTTCCGCAACTGCGCGGAGCACCTCAAGGGCATGTCGATGGAGCTCGGCGGCAAGTCCCCGGCGGTCGTGTTCGACGACGCGGACCTCGACGCCGCGATCGACTCGACGCTGTTCGGCGTGTTCTCCCTCAACGGCGAGCGCTGCACGGCCGGCAGCCGCATCCTGGTGCAGCGGAGCGTCTACGACGAGTTCCTGGAGAAGTACGCGGCGCGGGCGAAGAACGTCGTCGTCGGCGATCCGCACGACCCGAAGACGCAGGTGGGCGCGCTCGTCCACCCGGAGCACTACGAGAAGGTCATGTCCTACGTGGAGCTCGGCAAGGAGGAGGGCCGCCTGCTCGCGGGCGGCGGCCGCCCCGAGGGGCTCGAGGAGGGCAACTACGTGGCCCCCACGGTCTTCGCGGACGTCAAGCCCGACGCCCGGATCTTCCAGGAGGAGATCTTCGGGCCCGTCGTCGCCATCACCCCGTTCGAGACGGAGGAGGAGGCGCTCGAGCTCGCGAACAACACGCGCTACGGGCTCGCGGCGTACATCTGGACCAACGACCTCAAGCGGGCGCACACGTTCGCGCAGGCCGTGGACTCGGGCATGGTCTGGCTCAACAGCCACAACGTCCGGGACCTGCGCTCGCCGTTCGGCGGCGTCAAGGCCTCGGGGCTGGGCCACGAGGGAGGCTACCGCTCGATCGACTTCTACACGGACCAGCAGGCCGTCCACATCACGCTCGGCGACGTCCACACCCCCAAGTTCGGCGCCTGACGCGCCCACCGCGAGCCTTCGAAGGAGAAGACCATGAGCACCGAGATCCCGAAGCCCTCCGTCCCCGCGCCGGACATCCTGCGCTGCGCCTACGCCGAGTACGTGGTCACGGACCTCGCGGCCTCCCGGGCGTTCTACGTGGACGTCCTCGGCCTGCACGTCACGGAGGAGGACGAGAACGCGGTCTACCTGCGCTCGTTCGAGGAGTTCATCCACCACAACATGGTCCTGCGCAAGGGCCCCGTGGCCGCCGTGGCCGCGATGGGCTTCCGGGTGCGCTCCCAGGAGGAGGTGGACCGAGCGGAGGCGTACTACCGGGAGCTCGGCTGCCGCACGGAGCGCCGCGCCGAGGGGTTCGTCAAGGGCATCCGCAACGCCGTCCGCGTCGAGGACCCGCTCGGGTTCCCCTACGAGTTCTTCTACGAGGTGGACCACGTGGAGCGCCTCCACATGCGCTACGACCTCTACTCGGCGGGCGAGCTCGTGCGCCTGGACCACTTCAACCAGGTCACGCCGGACGTGCCGCGCGGCCGGACGTACCTCGAGAACCTCGGGTTCCGCGTCACCGAGGACATCCAGGACGAGGCCGGCGTGACGTACGCGGCGTGGATGCACCGCAAGGGCACGGTCCACGACACGGCGCTCACGGGCGGCGACGGCCCGCGGATGCACCACATCGCGTTCTCCACGCACGAGAAGCACAACATCATCCAGATCTGCGACAAGATGGGCGCCCTGCGCATCAGCGACCAGATCGAGCGCGGGCCCGGCCGCCACGGCGTCTCCAACGCGTTCTACCTCTACCTGCGGGACCCGGACGGGCACCGCGTGGAGATCTACACGCAGGACTACTACACGGGAGACCCGGACAACCCCACGATCACCTGGGACGTCCACGACAACCAGCGCCGCGACTGGTGGGGCAACCCCGTGGTCCCCTCCTGGTACACGGACGCCTCGCCGGTCCTCGACCTGGACGGGAACGTCCAGGAGATCGTGACGCGCGAGGAGTCCCGCGAGATGGACGTGACCATCGGCGCGGACGGCTTCTCCTACACGCGCAAGCCCGGCGACGCGATGAGCGGGGACCCGGGCGAGGAGGTCGGCTTCAAGATGGGACACCAGCTCTGATGGGCGCGCCCACGGGAGCGCGGACCCTGGACGACGACGCCGTCCGCGGCCTCGCCGACGAGCTCGCCGCCGCGACGTCGTCGGGCGGGACCGTCCCGCTCATCAGCGAGCGGCACCCGGAGATGACCGTGGAGGACGCCTACGCCGTCCAGCGGATCTGGGCGCAGCGCCGGCTCGAGGCAGGCGGCCGGATCGCCGGGCGCAAGATCGGCCTGACGAGCAAGGCGATGCAGGACGCCACCGGCATCACCGAGCCGGACTACGGCGTGATCTTCGAGGACCAGGTGGTCCGCTCCGGCGACGAGCTGCCGTGGGACCGCTGGTCCAACGTCCGGATCGAGGTGGAGCTCGCGTTCGAGCTCGGCCGGGACCTCTCCGGCCCGGACTGCTCGCGCGAGGACGTGCTGGAGGCGACGACGGCGGTCATCCCCGCCCTCGAGATCCTCGACTCGCACATCCAGCTGACCGGGCGCACGATCGTGGACACGATCAGCGACAACGCGGCCCTCGGCGCCATGGTCCTCTCCGACACGCGCGTGGCTCCGGACGCGTTCGACCTGCGCTGGGCGGGAGCCATGCTGAGCCGCAACGGCACGGTGGAGGAGTCCGGGGTCTCCGGGGCGGTGCTCGGCGACCCCGCGCTCGGAGTGGCCTGGCTGGCCAACCGGCTCGCCCCGCACGGCGAGACCCTCAAGGCCGGGGAGGTCATCCTGTCCGGATCCTTCACCCGCCCGCTCTGGGTGGAGCGGGGCGACGACATCCGCTGCGCCTACCGCGCCGCGAACGGCCTCGACCTGGGAGAGATCGCATGCCGGTTCGTCTGAAGCCGACCCTCCGGGAGCGCCTCGCCGCCGCGACCGGGCCGCTGACGGGCCTCTGGGCGGCCTCGGGCTCCCCCGTGGCGGCCGAGATCATGGCGGGCTCGGGAGCGGAGCTGGTCCTCGTCGACGGCGAGCACTCCCCCGTCGGCCTGGACGGGCTCGTCCCGATGCTCCAGGCGCTCGAGGCCTATGACGCGACGGCGATCGTCCGCGTGCCGTGGAACGACCCCGTGCTCATCAAGCAGTTCCTCGACACCGGGGCGCAGAACCTCCTGGTGCCGATGGTGTCCACGGCGGAGCAGGCGCGCGCCGCCGTGGCCGCCGTGTCCTACCCGGACGAGCGGGCCTCTGCGGATGCGGGGACTTCCGGGGACGGCCGGGACGGTGACCGGGCGGCCCGCAGCGCCGCGGACGCCGGTGCCCTCCCCGCGCGGAACGGCGTGCGAGGCATCGGCTCGGCCCTCGCCCGCGCCTCCCGGTGGGGCCGGGTGCCCGGCTATGTGGGCCGGGCCCGCGAGCTCGTCAGCCTCGTGGTCCAGATCGAGACGGTCGAGGGCATGGGCAACGTCCGCGAAATCGCCGCCGTGGAGGGGGTGGACGCCGTGTTCATCGGCCCTGCGGACCTCGCGGGCTCCATGGGCCTCGCCTCGACCCCCGCGGATGCGACGGTCCAGGACGCTGTCGTCGAGACGATCCGTGCATGCGCGGAAGCCGGTGTGAAGACGGGCGTCAACGCGTTCGACCCGAGCGTGGCCGCGCGGTACCGGGCCGCGGGGGCGGACTTCGTCTTCGTCAGCGCAGACGTGACCCTCATGGTCAAGGGCTCGGATGCGGCGGTCGCCGAGGCGTCACAGCGCGAGGCGGGTGCGGCGGAGGAGTATTAGGCCGCTTGACAACAAAGACGAGTACTATGAAGCACGTCTGTTTTCAAGGGGTGCACGATGTTCTTCTTCTCGCACTGGAAGAGTCAGCGGCGCGTCCGGCACAGCGTCGTCGGCGCCGTGGGGCCAGATGGGAAGGCATCGGCTGACGGTTCGCCTGATGAGGCCCGACCTGCCCTGCTGAACCAGCTTGCCATCGAGCTCGTTCACATGGACCGTGCGGTAGAGGACGCCCGCGAACACTGGCTCCGCGTGCGCAGTCAGCTCGAGCTGATCTTCCCCGAGCTCCGACTGACGCGCGCGGATCCGGACACTGATCTCTGGGACGGTCAGGAGCTTCGCACTCTTCAAGACCGCATCGACGACCTCTGCTGCCGTCTCGACGAGGCTGAAGCGAAACGGCCTCCCCGGCCCTAAGCCCCCAGCTCCCTGAGCGCGTCCCCGATTCCGCGGTGGAGCGTCGGGAACGCCCAGACCACGCGGCGCAGCTCGGCGAGCGGGGTCTTCGCATGGACCGCGAGCGTCAGTGCCCCGATGACCTCGCCCGCGTGCGGCCCGACGACGGACGCCCCGACGAGCACGCCCTCGTTCGCGTCCGCCACGAGGGTGATGGATCCGCGGACCTGGTCGATCCAGCCGCGCGAGACCTCGGCGAGGTCCTTGGTCACGGCAGCGATCTCCCAGCCCTTCTCGGCGGCCTGCTTCCGGGCCTGGGCCTCCGTGACCCCCACTCCGGCAATTTCCGGCTCCGTGAAGGTCACGCGGGGCACGGCGTGGACGGGGAAGGGAGTCGCTGAAGGGGTGGGGGCCGGGAGGCCGTCGTCGTCGTTCGCCGGGGAGGGGCGCTGAGCGCTGCGGGAGCCGCCCGCGGCGATCTCGCCGCCCACGATCCGGGCCTCCGCGTCCGCGACGTGCGTGAAGGGGCCGTGGCCGGTCATGTCGCCGATGGCGTAGAGCCAGCCGGACGGCTCGGTGCCGCGGGCGGGCACGGCGTCCTCGCCGATGAAGGCGTGGCCCTGCGGGACGAGCACGCGGCAGAGGCCGTCCACGGTGACCTTCTGGCGCGGGCGTCGGCCGGTGGCCACGAGGATCCCGTCCGCCTCGAGCTCGGATCCGTCGGTGAGCTCGGCGGTGACGGGACCGCCCTCGGCCCGGCTCAGGCGGCGGATCTCGGTGCGGAAGCGGACGTCGATCCCCTCGCGGCGGAAGGCCTCCGCGAGGATCTCGGACGCGGCGGGCTCCTCGGTCTTCATGAGCTCCCCGCCGCGGACGAGCATGGTCACCTCGACGCCGAAGCCCGCGAGGTACTGGCCGAGCTCGCACGCGATGACGCCCGCGCCGACCACCGCCAGGCGCCTCGGCAGCACCGCGGCCGTGAGCACGTCCCGATGCGACCAGACGCCGGCCTCCTCCGCGCCCCCGATCGGCGGGACGATGCTCTCCGACCCCGTGTTGAGCACCACCGCGCGCCGGGCTCGGATGACCTCGACGCCGCCCGTGTTGAGCTGGACCGTGACCTCCCGCTCGCCGGTCACGCGGGCCGTGCCGTGGACAGCGCGGACGCCGGCCGTCTCGAGGCGCTCGACGGCGGCTGCGTCATCCCAGCTGTCCGTGGCCTCGCTGCGGATGCGGTGCGCCACGCGGCTCCACTCCGGGCTGCGGCCGGCCTCGCGCGAGTGCTCGATCTCGTGGCGGATCATCTTGCTCGGGATGCAGCCGTAGTAGGGGCACTCGCCGCCGATGAGGTGCTCGTCGATCCCGACGACCTCCAGGCGGCCGTCCTGCCCGCCGCCGCCCACGCCGGTCCGGGCGGCGAGGTCCATGACGAGGCCGTCCCCGCCCGGACCCAGCCCGATGACGACGACGTCCGCCTCGGAGCGTGCGGGGCGCTCGGCTGCGGAGGAGCGCGCGGCCGAGGCGGCCGGCTCAGAAGCGGGGTGCGCCGTGCCGGGACGGGACGGGATCTGAGAGGTGTCCTTCATACCTCCAGGCTCACACGGGAGCCAGGGAGGGGGCTGGGAGGGGCCGGGAGGGGCCGGCCTCCGCCGCTGCCTCTCTCCCTGACCCCCTGCCCCCGCCCCGCCCCTCATCTGTTGCGAGTTGGAGGAATGGAGCCTCGTATTCCTCCAACTCGCAACAAACGAGCTGGAGGAGGGGCTCGGACTAGTGGAAGAAGTGCCGGGTCCCGGTGAAGTACATCGTGATGCCGGCCGCCTTGGCCGCCTCCACGGACTCCTCGTCCCGGACGGAGCCGCCGGGCTGGACCACGGCCGTCACGCCGGCGTCGATGAGGATCTGCAGGCCGTCCGCGAACGGGAAGAACGCGTCGGACGCCGCCACGGACCCGCGAGCGCGCTCCACGGCCTCGCCGTCCTCCACGAACAGCGTGTTGGCCCGCTCCACCGCGAGCTTGCAGGAGTCCAGCCGGTTGACCTGACCCATGCCCACGCCCACGGCGCCCTGGTCCTTGGCCAGGAGGATCGCGTTTGACTTGGCGGCCCGGACGGCGCGCCAGGCGAAGGCGAGGTCCGCGAGCACGGCCTCGTCCGCCGCGTCCCCGGCCGCGAGGGTCCAGGTCGAGGGGTCGTCGCCGTCGGCCTCGATCGTGTCGGCCTTCTGCAGGAGCATGCCGCCGGAGATCTGCCGCATCTCCACGGCGTCCCGCTCGAACGCCTCGGGCAGGGTGAGGAGGCGGATGTTCTTCTTCTGCGTCAGAAGGCGCACGGCCTCGTCCTCGAAGGAGGGCGCGACGACGACCTCCGTGAACACGTCCTTGACCGCCTCGGCCATCGCGGCCGTGACGGGACGGTTAGAGGCGATGACGCCGCCGAACGCGGAGACCGGGTCGCACGCATGAGCCTTGCGGTAGGCCTCGGCGATGTCGCCGCCCTCGGAGACCGTGGCGATGCCGCACGGGTTGGCGTGCTTGATGATGGCCACGGCCGGCGTGGAGAAGTCGAAGGCGGCGCGCAGGGCGGCATCCGCGTCCACGTAGTTGTTGTAGCTCATCGCCTTGCCGTGGAGCTGCTCGGCCTGGGCGATCCCCTCGGGCGCCGCGTGGTCCACGTACATGGCCGCGCCCTGGTGCGGGTTCTCGCCGTAGCGCAGGACGTCCGCCCGCTCGAGCGCCACGCCGGCGTACGGCGGGAACTCGGCCGTCTCCCCCGACTCCTCGCCGAACTGGGCGGAGGTCCAGGCGGCCACGGCGTTGTCGTACGCCGCGGTGTGGGCGAACGCGAGGGAGGCCAGGCGCTGGCGCTCCTTGAGGTCGAAGCCGCCGCCCTGGGCCGCCTCGACGACGCGCCCGTAGGACGCCGGGTCCACCACGATGGCCGCGGACGCGTGGTTCTTGGCCGCCGCGCGGACCATGGAGGGGCCGCCGATGTCGATCTTCTCGATGATCGCGGCCTCGTCCGCGCCGGAGCGGACCGTCTCCTGGAACGGGTAGAGGTTGACCACGACGAGGTCGAACGGCTCGATCTCCATGGCCTCGAGCTGGGAGACGTGCTCGCTGTTGCGGCGGTCCGCGAGGATGCCCGCGTGGACCCGCGGGTGCAGGGTCTTGACGCGGCCGTCGAGGCACTCCTGGAACCCGGTCACCTCGGACACCTCCGTGACGGGGACGCCGGCCTCGGAGATGGTCTTCGCCGTCGACCCCGTGGAGACGATCGAGACGCCCGCCGCGTGGAGGCCCTGGGCGAGCTCGGGGAGCCCGGTCTTGTCGAAGACGGAGATGAGGGCCCGCTTGAGGGGCACGCGGTCGAGGACGGCAGTCATGGATGAGGCTCCTGGGGTTCTGTGCTCTCGGACGTCCCCAGTCTACGTGCCGCGACTCGCCCGCCCGGGGACGCTTCTTGCCTTTCGGGGACACAGGAGTAGGCTCCTTCTTGTCATTCCTACAATTTCACTCTGCCCCGTCTCTCCAGGTGCCCCATGACTTCCGCTCTCCCCACTGTTCCTCCCGAGGCCGGCCCGCGCGCCGGCGCTCTCCCCGACGCCGCCGAGATCGTCCAGACCCTCCCCTTCCGCTGGGGCGTGCAGGGCCGGATCTTCCTCATCGGCGGCCTCGGCTTCATGTTCGACGCCTGGGACGTCACCCTCAACGGCGTCCTCGCCCCGCTGCTCATCAAGCACTGGAGCCTCTCCGTGGCGGACGCCTCGTGGATCGGCCTCGCCAACCTCATCGGCATGGGCCTCGGCGCCTTCCTCTGGGGCGGGGTGGCGGACCGCGTCGGCCGCAAGAAGGCCTTCGCCCTGACGCTCGGGGTGTTCGGCGTCTTCACGGCCCTCGGCGCGCTCGCCCCGGGCTACGGGCTCTTCCTCGTGTTCCGCTTCCTCGCGGGCCTCGGCCTCGGCGGCTGCGTCCCCGTGGACTATGCGCTCGTCGGCGAGTTCACGCCCTCGCGGGTCCGCGGCCGCGTCCTCACCGCGATGGACGGCTGGTGGCCCGTGGGCGCCGCCCTCTGCGGGGCGAGCTCCGCGTGGCTCATGTCCACGCTCGCCGACTGGCGGGCCCTCATGGCCCTCATGGTGCTCCCCGTCCTCCTCATCGCCTGGGTGCGCCGCTCCGTCCCCGAGTCCCCGCTCTTCCTCGCCCGCCAGGGACGAGAGGAGGAGGCGCGCGCCGTCGTCGACACCCTCGTGGAGCGCACCGGCGCTCCCCGCCGCGAGTACACGGCCCTCCCCTCCGGGAGCGCGGAGGGAACGACGACGCCGCGCAGCCCCCTCTCCCTCCTCGCCCGCCTCTGGACGCAGGCGCCCAGGCACACCGCCGTGGCGTGGGCGCTCTTCATGACGGTGCTGCTCGCCTACTACATCTGCCTCATGTGGATGCCGAAGATCCTGGTCGGCGCAGGGTTCGGGGAGGCGAAGGCGTTCATGACGACGTCGGGCACCGCGCTCACCGGCATCCTCGGCGTGGTGGCCGCGGCGCTGCTCGTGGAGCGCGTGGGGCGGCGGATCCTGCTCGCCGTGAGCGCGCCGCTCGCCGTGGGGTGCGTCATCCTCGCGAGCCTGCGGCTGACCGAGCCGGGCTGGGTCATCGGCTGGCTGCTCGCCTACGGGTTCCTCATCCAGGTCTCCGTGCCCGTGCTCTACGCGTACGCGTCCGAGCTGTACCCCACGGAGCTGCGCGCGAGCGGCTTCGGCTGGGCCTCGGCCGCCTCCCGCATCTCGGCCGGCTTCGGGCCGATGCTCTTCGCGGGCGTCATCTGGCCGGCCCTCGGCATCACGGCTGGATTCTGGATCATGGGCGCGCTCATCGTCCTGGCGCTCGGGCTCATGTTCGCGTGGGCCCCGGAGACGCGCGGGGCGGAGCTGGAGTGACCTGAGCCCGGGTCAGCGGCGCGACTGGTCCGCGTCGTCCGCTCCGGGCGACTGCTCCGGGAGGTCGACGGACGGGATGCCTCCCTCCGCGAGGCCGCGCAGCACCTCGATGAGGAGCTCCCGCTCCTGCACCTTGATCCGCTCGTGGAGCGAGTCCTCCGTGTCCTCGGGCCGGATCTCGACGGCGCGCTGGGCCACGATGGGGCCGGTGTCCACGCCGGCGTCCGCCCAGTGCACGGTGCAGCCCGTGACCTTGACGCCGTACGCCATGGCGTCCCGGACGCCGTGCGCTCCGGGGAAGGCCGGAAGCAGAGCGGGGTGGGTGTTGAGGTAGCGGCCCCGGAAGCGGGCGATGAACTCTGCCGAGACGATCCGCATGAAACCGGAGGAGAGCACGAGGTCCGGCTCATAGGACGCGCACACGCGGGCCAGCTCCGCGTCCCACTCCGCCCGCGAGGCGAAGGCCTTGAAGTCGACGACGAACGTCTCCAGCCCCGCCTCCGCGCTGCGCTCGATCCCGCGCGTGCCGGGGCGGTCCGCGCCCACCGCGGCGATCTCGAGGGGCAGATCCCCCGCCCGGACCGCGTCGATGACGGCCTGGAGGTTGGAGCCGGTGCCGGAGACGAGCGCGACGATTCTCATGCCCCGAGCCTATCCAGCTTTCTCCCGGCGGGCCTCGATAGGCTCGAGGCTGTGTCACACCCCTTTCTCCCTCCCCGCGAGCCGCAGCAGCCGCAGGGCCCGCAGCAGCCGCAGCAGCGCCAGGGCCCACAGCAGCAGGGACCGCAGCAGCAGGGCCCTCGGCAGCCTCAGCGTCCGCAGAAGCCCCAGCGGCCGCAGGGCCCGGTGGAGATCCCCAAGGCACTGAGGGGCTGGATGCTGCTCCTCGTGGTCCTCATGACCGGGGTCATCCTCTACTCGTCCGCGCCGCTGCCGTGGCTGTTCCTCCCCTTGGCCCTGTCCTTCGCATCCGTGGGAGTGGCCGTCTACCTGCTGGTGCTCATGGGCCGCGCCCGGGTGCGCGGGGTCATCAGGGCGTGGGCGGTGACCATGCTCGTGTTCGCCTCGCTCAGCTCCCTCTTCACGGTGGGAGCCATCGCGCTGCAGCCCATCGTGGGCCCCTTCCAGAGCTGCATCCGGGACTCGGTGACGCTGTCCGGCGTGCACGGCTGCCAGACGGAGTACGAGCGCAGCATCGAGCGCATGACCGGAGTGCCGGTCCAGCAGCGCTGAGCCGCCTCTCGCCGCGTCCCGGCTCAGTCACCGCTGCTCCGCTCTGACCAGTCGGCGCCCGTCGCCCCTCCCGTCGCGGCTCGGCCCTCGGCCGGCTCACCCCTGGTGCAGACTGGCGACCGGTTCCACGCGGGCGGCCCGGACGGACGGCAGGATTCCCGCCCCGGTGCCGACGACGAGCCCTGATCCCAGCCCCAGGAGCACCGTGGACGGGTCCAGGACCGGCGTCCAGCCGTTCACCGCAGCGATGACGAACAGCGCGTTGACCGAGACCGCCACCCCGAGCACGGATCCTCCGAGCGCGGTGAGCACCGCCTCCCAGCAGAACTGGGCCGCCACCGCTCGCGGCGGGGCGCCGAGCGCCATGCGCAGCCCGATCTCCGCCCTGCGCTCCATAACGGCGACGACGAACGTGTTCATGATCCCGATCCCCGCAATGAAGAGCGTCAGGGCGGACATCCCCACGAGGAGGGACTGCTGCTGCCGGTCCACCGCCAGCCTGAGGCTGGCCGGCTCGGGCGGAGCGCCCGCCGCGATGCGCTCAGGCCGGGCGGGGTCGAGCGCCCTCGGGATCTGCGCGGCCACCGCCGTAGCCGCTCCGGGCCGCACGACGACGACCATCGACGCCTTCCCCTTGAGGTAGCCCGCCTCCGAGCCGAGCGGCAGATACACCTCGGCGTGGGACCCGGCGGAGCCTCCCCCGGCCCGGACCACGCCGATGACCTCGTGGACCGCCCCGCCGACGACGACGCCCGTGCCCGGCGTCCACTCCACGCCCCACCGCTGGAAGACCCTCTCGCTGACGAGCGCCACCTGGTCCCGGCGGGCCGCATGGCCCTCGTCGAAGGCCCGCCCGGCGGACACCTGCACGCCGAGCACCCTGAGGCCGTCTGGCGTGGTCCCGTCTACCGAGACCTGGTCCGCGCGCTGCCCGACGTCCGCAGCCAAGAGCAGGTCCCCGGCGTCCGTGAGGCGGTGCACGGGCGCCGCGTCGTCGGCCCCCTCGATCTGCAGCACGCGCTCCCGGCGCATGGTCTCCGCCCACCGGACAGCCTCCGCGGGGGTGAGCTCCGTGTCCGGGTGGGCTGAGACCGTCACGCGGTCCGCCCGGAACGCGTCGAAGGCCCCTGAGACCTGGGCCGCCACCGTCGCCGCGAAGCCCACGGACAGTACGAGCGCGGCCACGCCGAGCGCCACCCCGGACATCGTGAAGAGGTTGCGGGAGAGCCTCCCGGAGAACGCGTTCCAGGCCTGTCCCCAGGCGACCCCCGCCCACCGGGGACCGCGGGCGCGACGAGGAGATGAGCCGCCGAGCCGGCGACGAGACGGGTTGCCGGCCTCGCCACGAGGCCTCCCTGCGGTCTGACGTGACGGGACGTTCGCCTGGGTGTGAGACGCCAGGGCAGGGACCTCAGCCAGGGGAAGGCGAGCCGTCTCGGCGAGACCCGGGTGCGTCGGCTCGTCCGGACCGGCCGGAAGCCCGCCGTCCGCGATCCGCCCGTCCACCAGCCTCAGGACCCTGTCGCACCGGGCGGCGACGCTCTGGTCATGGGTCACGATGACCGTGGCCGAGTCCGAGCGAGTCACTGCCCTGAGCAGGCCCACGACCTCGGCGGTGCGGACGGAGTCGAGCGATCCCGTGGGCTCGTCGCAGAGCAGGACGCTCGGGCGGGTCACGATGGCCCGGGCGATCGCCGCGCGCTGCTTCTCCCCGCCGGAGAGCGTCGAGGGACGGGCCTCCGCGCGGTGGCCCATGCCCAGCGAGTCCAGCGCCTCCTGAACCGCCTGGCGGCGCTCGCTCCGGGGCACGCCCGCGTGGATGAGCGGCAGCTCGACGTTCTGGGCCACCGTCTTGTGCTCGATGAGGTGGAACGCCTGGAACACGTGGGAGATGCGGGCCAGGCGCGCGCGGGACCGCTGTGCGGCGGTCCCTCCGGCAGCCGGCCCTCCGGCCACGGGCTCGCCGCAGATCTCGATCGCGCCCTCGTCCGGCTCCATGAGCAGGCCGATGAGATTGAGCAGCGTCGACTTGCCGGAGCCCGAGGCCCCGAGCAGCGCCACCGTCTCGCCGGGGCGGAGGTCGAGATCGACGCCGTCGACCACTCTCTGCGCGCCCTCGCCGCGGCCGAAAGACTTGACGAGGCCGCGCGCACGGAGGACAGCGTCGGGGGCCGGCGAACAAGAGTGAACGCGGTCAGGAGCACGGCGCCCGGAGGCGGCTGAAGCCTCAGCACGCGGCGGCGGCTCCTCCGCGTCTCCTCGCCTGCGCCGCGGCGTCACCGGCCGCCCGTTCCGCGGCGGGAGGACGGGTCCTCGGACACCACGACCTGGTCCCCCTCGGCGAGCGCCGCCGGGTCCTCCGGCGTCACCACGGTCCGGCCGTACACCGCGAGCCCCGGCTTCACGGGAACCGTGCGGACGGGCCGCGGACTCGCCGATGCTCCGCTCGTCGATGGCCCGCCCGCCGCTGCGCCGTCCCGCTTCCCCTGCTCGACGACGCTGACGACCGTGCGGCCGTCCTGGGTCCACAGGGCGCTCGCCGGAACGATGAGCGAGCCGGGAGGCCCGGCCTTGACCACGGCCTCAGCCTGGGCGTGCGTGAGCTTCTCGCCGGCCCTGCGGGGCAGGACCACGACCGTCTTCGACGCGCCCTGGCCCTTCGAGGCGACGCCTCCGACCCCGGGCCCTCCGCTGGGCCCCGAAACGCCCTGGCCGCCTCCCGCAGCACCGCCTCCGACCGGGGCTCCTGCGCCCGATCCAGCACCGTGCCCGGTACTGCCGCCTTCGCTGACGCTCTGCACGCCCGCGGCGGAGCCTGCCTCCCGGCGCTCCTCGCGGCCGAGGACGATCCTCAGGTCCTCCTGCACGTGGCTGAGCCGCGCCGTCTGCCCCTCGGCCACGCCCACGGGAACCGTTCCGTCCGAGCCCGTGCAGAGCCAGCTCTCCTCCCCGAGGCCGAAGGATGCGAAGGGAGCTGCGGCGGGGCCCGGCTCCTCCTGCGCGGTGAGATACGTGCCGCCGAGCGGGGGCACGGTGACGAGCATGGACGCGGGGACCTGCTCCGCCTCCTTGACGGCGTATCCGGCGCGGCCCGCCATCCGGGCGAACGCGTCCAGAACGGGCTTTCCGGCGGGCGTGCCGCCCTCCCTTCCGCTGACGTACAGGTAGCCGAGACGCGCGAGCGCCCGCCTCAGCTGGTCCACGTCCGGACCGGCGTCCTTGATGCCGATGTCCCGGTAGTAGGGGAACTCGCCGGGCACGGCGAAGACCGGCCGCCCCTGGACCTCCGCGATGACCGATCCCGGGACCACCCTCTGCCCCGTCTTCGCGAAGCTCCGCGTCACGACCTGCCCCGGTGTTCCCACCGAGAGCTCCGCCGTGGCGAGGTGCCCGGCCCGGCACGTCAGCTGCACCTTCTCCTGGATGACGCCGCGCTCCACCGCGGCGGTGAGCTGCGTCCGCTCAGGCGGCTGGGCGGCCTGGCGCCTCTGCTCTGGGGACTGCACGGACTGCGCCGTGAACCACGTCCCCGCGGTCACCGCGGCAAGAATCACGCCGGCGGCGAGCACGCGCCAGCGCCCGCCCTGTGGTCTGGAAGCCATGGGCCAACCCTTCTCGAGAGACAGGAGTGGCCGTCAGAATAACAGACGCTTTCTATATCAGGGCAAGCCCGTTCCGCGAGGCGTCCGCCGAAAGACCGTCAGTCGGACTCGAGCCAGGGCACGACGACGAACCCGACCAGCGCCCCCAGGAACACCTCCAGGCCCAGCATCCAGAGGACCTGGACGGGGTCGGGGCCCACATCGGTGAAGCGGCCCACCCCGAGCGAGCCCCGCGCCGCGAGCGCGGCGAGCGCCCCCGCGATGCCCGTGCCGAGGCCGAGGATGAGGGAGTTGAGCACGAACCCGAGGGACGCGGCCGCCGCGCCCGGCCCCATGCGCAGCTCGAGCCACTCCCCCAGATGGTCCTCGCCCTCCCGGACGAACCACCATGCGGCCACGCCGCCGCACGCCACCGGCACGAGCATGGCGGCCATGGCCCACCCCGGCACGTGCGTCGGCATCGCGGCGAGCAGGGGGAATGGGGGCACGGCGCCCATGGTCGTCGCCATGGGGCTCGCGAGGGTGTCCGTGCCGAAGGCGAAGCCCGCGCCGGTCAGCCAGGAGGCCGTCCAGACGAGCAGGTTGGGCAGGTAGGCGGCGTGCGCGAGCGTCACGGCGACGGCGCCCACGGCCGACGTCGAGACGGCCTCGTAGCCTGCGAGGATCGGGGCCCAGTGCGCGGCGATCGAGACGGAGAGGAACAGCGCCGCGCAGCCGAGCAGGCAGAGCAGGGCCACGCCGATGCCGCGGAAGACGGCGCTCGCGTAGTCGGCGCCCCAGCGCCACCACTGGCCCTTGGCCTGGAGCCAGCGGCGGCGGCCGGCGAACGCCACGAGGCCGCCCGCCTCGGCGATCCCGCCGAGGAGCAGCCCCAGAAGGCTCCACAGCGCCGGGATGACGGCGGCGCCCAGGACGTGCGCCTGGGCCGCCGGGAACGAGGAGAAGACCGCGACGAGGGCGTCCACCGCCCCGACCGTCGCCGCGAACACGAGCGCGGCGCCCGCGAACCGGGACGTCGATCCGGCCACGGCCAGAAGACGCCGCCCCGCGAGCGCCGAGAGCCAGACGAGCACGAGCACCATGAGCAGCGGAGTGAGGGTCAGCGTCCCGCTCACCGCGCTCAGGCCGCGCTGCTCCGGGAGCGCCACCTGCACGGGGACGCCCTGATTGACGAGGAAGTTGATCCCGGCCACGCCGGCGATGTCCGCGCGGGAGAGGCCCGCGAGCCCGTCCCGCAGGCCGAGCGCCGCCACCGGCAGGACAGCCGCGAGCGCGATGGCCATGAGCGGCCCCACCGCCTCCCAGACGGCGCGCAGCGGCAGCGGCAGCCGCGTCACCCGGCGCTGTGCGGCCTCGCTCGCGCGCCGGCCCGCAGCACGGGGGCTCATGCGGCGCAGAGAGGCTGCCGTGGCGGATCCGGCGCGCGGACGGCCCAGCCGCCGTCGAACTCTGGTCTTCGGCGACCCTGACTGTGGGGAGGACGGGGAAGTGCGCATCAGGCAACATTCTCGCACCCCCTCCCCGGCACTGCCATGAAGCGCGGGCGCGCGTGAGTTGGACGCGGATTCGCCGCCTCTTAACCTTCCCTTCCCTGCCCGTTGATTCCGCGGGCGCACACTGGAGACTGTGAAGATCGCACTGGTTGCCGAGTCATTCCTCCCGCACATGAACGGGGTCACGAACTCCCTCCTGCGGGTCCTGGACCATCTCAAGCAGCGCGGCGACGAGGTCATCGTCATCGCACCGGACACCGCGTGGATCTTCGGGCAGGTGCACCCGGACCCGACGCCGCCGCAGGGCCCCTCCGACGCCGAGCTCGGCGTCCCCGTCCACCGCCTGCCGTCCCTGCCGCTGACCGGGTACGCCAAGGTCCGCGTGGCGGCGGGCACCGTGGCGCGCGTCCGCCGGATCCTGGCGGGCTTCCGGCCCGACGTCGTCCACGTCGCCTCGCCCTTCGTCCTCGGGTGGCGGGCCATCCAGGCGGCCAACGAGCTCGGGCTCCCGACCGTCTCGATCTACCAGACCGAGGTGCCCACCTACGCCGCCCGCTACGGCCTGCCGCTGCTCGAGGAGGTCCTCTGGCAGCGCGTGCGCGAGATCCACCAGGCGTCCACGGTCAACCTCGCCCCCTCGTCCTTCGCGCGGAACCAGCTCCGGGAGATCGGCGTGCGGCGGGTCCGCCTGTGGCGCCGGGGCGTTGACGCCCGCCGGTTCAACCCCGGACGGCGCGACGACGCCCTGCGCCGGGAGATCGCCCCGAACGGCGAGAAGATCGTGGGCTTCGTGGGGCGGCTCGCGGTGGAGAAGCAGGTCGAGGACCTGACGCGGCTCGGCCGCATTTCAGGCGTGAAGCTGGCGATCGTCGGCGACGGCCCCCTCCGCGCCGACCTCGAGCGGGCCCTCCCCGGCGCGCACTTCGCCGGATTCCGCTCCGGCGACGACCTCGGCCGGCATGTCGCCAGCTTCGACGTGTTCGTGCACCCCGGCGAGTCCGAGACCTTCTGCCAGACCATCCAGGAGGCGATGGCCGCGCGCGTGCCCGTGGTGGCCGTGGGGCGCGGAGGCCCGCTGGACCTCGTGGACCACTCCCGCACCGGGTGGCTGTACCGGCCGGGCGACCTGGAGGCCATGGAAGGCCACGTCCGGGACCTCGTGGGCGACGACGCCAAGCGCGAGGCCTTCGCCGACGCCGCCCTGGACTCGGTGCGCGGGCGGACCTGGGAGTCCCTCGGCGAGGAGCTCGTGGGCCACTACACCCGGGCCATCGCGATGAACCGCCGCCACCTGGACCGCACCGCGAAGGCGATCCTGAGCCTGTACGCGTAGGGGCGCGGGCGGGGCCGCCGTCGTCGTCATCCCCTGCCCCGGCCTGCCCCAGCCCCTGCCCCGCCGCCCAACGCACCCGCTTCCGCACGTCCCCCGCGGATCCACACCCGTTTCTGCACACCCCCTCTCCCGATCCACACCCCTTTTCGCTCACTTCTACGCCCACACACCCGTTTCCGCTCGCCCCGGTTCCGGCCGCCGTCGTCGTCGAGACCCTCTAGCGGCTGCCGCACCCATTTCTGCACACCCCAGCGGATCACACCCCTTTTCGCTCAAAAACCCGTGCGAAACCGGGTGTATTCGCCTGAAACCGGGTGCGATGGCGAAAAGGGGTGTGCAGCGGAGTGGGCCGGGCGCCATCGGGCCAGGTCGGCAGGCATGCGAGGCCCTGGCTGCGAAATCACGTGCTCACCACGGCAACATCGCCCAGATCAGCCTCCCGTCACCTCACCCAACGGTGACCGCGGAGCACTCACATCCAAAGCACGCCCGTTGCCGCGCAGGACGGCCGAGCGACACCCGTTTCCGCGCGCCGCATTCCAACCGCACCCGCATCTGCACGCCCCACGAATCCACACCCGTTTCCGCTCAAAATCCCGCACGAAAACGGGTGTATTCGCCTGAAACCGGGTGCGTTGGCGAAAACGGGTGCGGGCCGGGCAAGAAGGTGCGAAAACGGGTGCGAACCGGACGCGCCTCGAGCGGAAACGGAGGCCGACCGGCCCAGACCCGAGCGGAAACGGGTGTGGCCGGGGTCGGAAGGTGCAGATCTGCGCGGGCAGGGCAGGAAGGTGCGACCCTCAGGTCCGCGCCCGAAACCCCGCCGAGAGCCCCGGGACGCCGCAGAACTCCCTACGCCCCCAGGACCCGGCGGAGGTAGGGGTTGAGGAAGCGGCGCTGGGGGTCGACCTCCTCGCGCACGGCGAGGAAGTCGTCGAAGTGCGGGTAGAGCCCGCGCAGCCGCGCGGCGTCGAGGGTGTGGAGCTTGCCCCAGTGCGGCCGGCCGCCGTGCTCCCAGAAGATGCGCTCGATCGCCTCGAAGTACTCCGCATGCGGCTCCCGGTGGTACCGGTGCACGGCGATGTAGACGCTGCGGCGCCCGTTCGCCGTCGACATCCAGACGTCGTCCGCGGCGGCGGAGCGGACCTCGATGGGGAAGGAGACGGACTCGCCGAAGGCGTTCGCGGCGTCAACGACCTTCCGCAGCGCCTCCTCGGCCTCCTCGAACGGCAGGGCGTACTCCATCTCGCGGAACCGCACCCGACGCGGCGAGACGAACACCGCGTGGGACTCATCCGTGTACGTCCGCTTGGAGACGAGCCGCGTGGCGAGCGCGTTGACGCCCGGCACCACGCCGTTGAACCGCGCGCCCACCTGGCAGGTCAGGCTGAAGAGGCCGTTGCCGAGGAGCTCGTCGTCCACGAGGCGCCGCGCCGTGGTCACGGGGCTGCGCTGCCCGTCCCCGGGCAGGCGCGTGTTGGTCTTCGTGAGGGCCACGCGGGTGCCGGGGAACCAGTAGAACTCGAAGTGGTCGGACTGCTCGCAGCGCTCCGTGAACCCGGAGAGGACGTCCTCGAGCGGCTCGGGCTGCTCCACGGCGCTGAGGAGGAAGCGCGGCACGCACTGCAGCGTCACCTCCACGATGACGCCGACGGCGCCGAGGCCCACCCGGCCGGCCTGGAAGAGGCCGGGGTTCTCGTCGGCGCTGCAATGCCGCACCTCGCCGTCCGCGAGGACGATGGTGAAGGCCCGCACCGCCCCGCCGAACCCCGTGTACTCGAGGCCCGTGCCATGCGTGGACGTGGAGACGGCGCCCGCGAGCGACTGGTGGTCGATGTCCCCCATGTTCGGCAGCGCGAGACCGTACGGCTGCAGCAGCCCGGCGATGTCCCGCAGGCGCGTCCCGGCCCGGAACGTGGCCAGACCGGTCTCGCGGTCCGCGGAGACGAGCCCCGAGAGCGCGTCGAGGGAGGCGACGACGCCGTCCGTGGCCGCGATGTCCGTGAACGAGTGGGATCCGCCCACCACCTTGAACCCGCGGTGCATCCGCGCGGCGTCCTGCAGGGCCTCGGACACCCCGCTCACGGTCTCGGGGCGCACGACGGCGGCCGGCTGGCGCCGGTAGTTGCCCGCCCAGTTCCGCCAGGTCCCCCGCGGGGAGATGCCCGGTGCATCGTCGAAGAGCTTCACAGAAACGCCTTTCCCTCACCGCGGTACGTGGGCCACCTGTCCACGACCGCGTTCCCTGACACGACGACGACCTCGTTGAGCCGCTCGCACACTTCTCCCGCCTTGGCGTGGCGGAACCAGACCGCATCCCCCAGCTTGAGCCGGGAGGCGCCCTCGCCGGACAGCGGCGTCTGCACCTCGCCGGCGGCCTCGTCCCGCGCGTAGGAGAGCCCCTGCGGCCACTCCACGGCCGGGAGCCGGTCCGCCGCGGGCACGCCCGAGGCGATCCACCCGCCACCGAGGACGGTGGCCACGCGGGCGGACGGCCGCCGGACGACGTCGAACGCGACGTGCAGCGCCGGCTGCGGCCGGAACCCCCGGTAGCGGGAGAACAGTCCCGGGGCGAAGAGCCCGGATCCGGCCGCCACCTCCGTGACGGCGTCCTCCGCGGACGTGGACTCGACGGATCCGGTGCCGCCGCCGTTGACGAACTCGAGGTCCGCGAGCGCCCGCACCCGGGCCACGGCCTCGGCGCGGCGCTCGGCGATCTCGCGGCGGGACGCCTTCTGCATGGCGCGGATGACGGCGGCGCGCGGGGAGCGCCCCGAATCGTAGACGCCCGCCACCTGGGACTCGTAGGCCATGATCCCCACGAGGTGCAGGCGGGGCTCGGCGAGGGCCTCGCGGGCGAGCTGCTCGAGGCTCTCCGGCGTGTGGCACGGCGAGCGCAGCGCTCCGACGGCGAGGGATCCGGGCAGCCGGGCCAGGAGCCGCTGGGAGTTGAGGCGGAAGGAGGCGTCCAGCTCGAGGCAGACGCGCAGCGGCGCGCCGTCCCGGGTGCAGCCCGCCAGGAAGCGCAGGTGCTCGGGCGAGTCCGCCATGAACGCGATGCGCTCCCGGGCCTGCTCGTCCTCCGCGATGCTCCGGACGCTCTCGGCGTCCGCGGTGGGGTATCCGATGACGACGTCGTCGACCCCGCCGCGGGCGAGCCAGAGGGCCTCGGCGGCCGTGAACGCGAGGACGCCGGCGAAGCCCTCGCGGCCGAGGGCCCGCTCGACGGCGCGGCGGACGCGGAGGGACTTGCTGGCCACGCGGATGGGCTTGTGCTCCGCGCCGGGCGCCATGCGGTCTCGGAGGGACTGCGCGTTGGCGTCGAAGGCGTCAAGGTCGAGGACGCCGACGGGCCGGGATGCGATCCCCGCCTGCTCGAGGGCGGTGGCGAGGCGTGCTGCGGCGGCGGAGTCCATGTGACGCAGACTACTCGATCCCCTCGCCTGCCGGGGACACCCCTGGCAGACTGGGGGCATGAGCGCACCTCGGATCCCCGGATTCCCGCCCGACCGCATCGCCGCCCTCGCCGCCGAGGCCCGCGGCGAGGAGAGCTCTGGACAGGCCTCCTCGATCGAGCCGTTCAGCGGGGAGACGCTCGCCCGCTACGCCGCCGCCACGGAGGAGACGGTCGCCTCGGCTCTCGAGGACGCCCGCAGGGCCCAGGCCCCGTGGGCCGCGCGGAGCGCCCGCTCACGGGCCCGCTGGCTCGGACGGCTCCACGGGCTGCTCGCCGAGCACCGCGAGGAGATCCTGACGCTCGTCCAGGCGGAGACGGGCAAGTCCCGGATCCACGCGTTCGACGAGCTCATGCACGTGCTCCTCGTCGTCGCCTACTACGCGCGGACGGCCCCGCGCGCCCTGCGCACCGAGCGCCGCCGTGCGGCCGTCCCGGGCCTCACGAGCGCCTTCCTCCACCGGCACCCCCACGGCGTCGTGGGCCACATCTCGCCGTGGAACTACCCGCTCTCCCTCGGCATCTCGGATGCGATCGCCCCGCTCGTCGCGGGCAACGCGATCCTCCACAAGCCGGACTCGCAGACCGCTCTCGTCACGCTCTTCTGCCGTCGCCTGGCCGTCCAGGCGGGCCTGGACCCGAACCTCTGGCAGGTCGTGGTCGGCGAGGGCTCCGTCATCGGCCCCGCGATCTCGGAGAGCTGCGACTTCGTGGCCTTCACGGGCTCCACGAAGACGGGCGTGGACGTGGCCACCCGCGCCGCGCAGCGGATGATCGGGACCTCGCTGGAGCTCGGCGGCAAGAACGGCATGCTCGTCACGGCGGACGCGGACCTCCAGGCGGCGGCGAAGGCCGCGGTGCGCGGCTGCTTCTCCTCCGCCGGCCAGCTCTGCGTCTCGATGGAGAGGGTGTATGTGGAGCGTCCGGCGTACGAGCGCTTCCGCGAGGCGTTCCGGCGCGCGACGGCGGACGCCGTCCTCGGCGCGGGCTACGGCGCGGACTACGACATCGGCACGCTGACCGGGCCGAAGCAGCTCGAGCGCGTCGAGGCCCACGTGGAGGACGCCCGCTCGCACGGCGCCTCGGTGGTGGCCGGAGGCCGCGCCCGCCCGGACATCGGCCCCTTCGCGTACGAGCCCACGATCCTCGAGGGCGTCACGCCGGAGGCCGCATGCTTCGCGGAGGAGACGTTCGGCCCCCTCGTGAGCCTGTACCCGGTGGACTCCGTCGAGGAGGGCGTCGAGCAGATGAACTCCACGCCCTACGGCCTCAACGCCTCGGTCTGGGCGGGGAGCCGGCGCGCGGGCCACGCCCTCGCGGCCCGGATCGAGTCCGGGACGGTCAACGTCAACGAGATGTTCGCGGCCGCGTTCGGCGCCGTCGACTCCCCCATGCAGGGCTACGGTCTCTCCGGCAACGGCGGACGCCACGGTCGCGAGGCCCTGGAGCACCTGACCTGGACGCAGACCGTGGCCGTGCAGAACGCGCTCGGCTTCGGCGTCCCCGAGGGCGTCTCGCGCCAGGGGTTCATGGACGCGATGACGGCGGGCCTGCGCCTGCTGCGCGCCCTGCGCCTCTAGAAGCGCAGCTTCGGGGAGGTGTCCTCGACCGGCTCGAAGTCCTCGGTGGTGGAGTTGCCGTCCACGATGTACCCGAGGTCCGCGAGCTGCTGGGCCACGCCGGCGCCGTCGGGCGCATAGATCCACGGGACGTCCCCGCGGGCGGCGAGGTCCCGCGCGTGCTGCGAGCGGCCGCCCGCCAGGACGGCCTCGCCGGCGGAGAGCTGGCGGATGACCACGGCCTCCACGCGCCCCGGGTAGGTCCGCTCGAACCAGCCGTAGATCTCCTCGTCATGCTGGCCGTCATCCCCGAAGAGGAACCACTTGTAGTCCGGGTACTCCTCCGCGAGCCGCGTCAGCTGCGCCATCTTGTGCTCCTTGCCGGAGCGGAAGTAGCGCGTGGGCGTGGGGCCCCAGTCCGTGAGGAGCAGCGGCGCCTTCGGGTAGAGGTTCCGCGCGAGGAAGCGCTTGAGCGTGCTCGCCACGTTCCACGGGCCCGTGGAGAGGTAGACGAGCAGGCCCACATCGGTGGACGCGGTCAGCCTGTCGTAGAGCACCGGCATGCCGGGCGTGGGCGTGCGCGCGTGCTCGTCGAGGATGAACGTGTTCCACGCGGCGAGCATCGGGCGCGGGAGGGCTGTGACCATGACCGTGTCGTCGATGTCGGAGACGACGCCGAACTTGATCGTCTCGTCCACCACGCGGATCTCGCCCTCGCCCGGGCGGCCGCCCTCCGGCGTGATCCGGTAGGTCTGCCACCCGAGCTCCATGGGCACCTCGAGCCGGACGTCCACCACGCCTCCGCGGTCTGCCACGGCCTCGAAGCTCCGCCCGCCGACCTCGATGGTCACACGGCAGTTCGGCAGCGGCGGGTTGACGAAGTTCCGCCACCCGCGCATGCCGTCCCGCACCACCTTGGAGGCGGCCTCGAGGGAGGCCGTCTGATCGTCGAGCGGCGAGGTCACCACCACGCGGGCCAGGACCCGGACCCAGCTCTGCGTGCCGTAGCCCATGAACCCCTTGGCCACGGGCGTGGCACCGCGCTCGAGCCGGCGGTGGGCCCGCCAGTTCTGGAAGCGGTCTTCCGCAATCATGAAGAGATTGCTCGGAGCTTTCACGGACGAGGCGTTCTGGTGCTCGGCAGTCATGCCCCAAGTCTCGCACGCCTGCGGGCACGAGGGCGCGGAGCCGCGGTCAGAGGTGCGTCGGCGCGAACAGCCGGATGAGCGCCTCCACGACGACGACGTTCGGACCGTCCGCCGCGAACGCCCGCCGCAGGGCGTCCCCGACCTCCTCCGGCGGGACCCGCTCGGCCGGGACCCCAAAGGACTCGGCCAGCGCGACGAAGTCGGGCCGGGCCAGCTCCGTCGCCGTCGCCTGCCCGAAGGCCCCCTCCATGTACTCGCGGAGGATGCCGTAGCCGCCGTCGTCGACGATGAGCCACGTGACCGGAAGGCTGTGCTGGCGCGCGGTGGCAAGCTCCGCGATCGAGTACATCGCGGAGCCGTCCCCGGAGACCGCGAAGACCCGCTCGCCCAGGCCGGCCGCGCCGCCGAGGGCGGCGGGATAGCCGTAGCCGAGGCCGCCCGCGCCCTGGGCGGAGTGGAACTCGCCGCCGCGGGAGTCCCAGCAGGACCAGGCCCAGTAGGCCGAGATGGTCATGTCCCAGAACGTCTGCATGGAGTCCGGCACGGCCTCGCGGAGGTCCGCCATGAAGCGCCGCTCCCGCGCGAGGTCCTGGCCGTCGAGCCGCTCCTGCACCTTCCGCAGCGTCTCGCGGACGAGCTCCTGCGGGGCGGACCCGTGCCAGTCGGCCCGGTGGCCCTCGAGGGCGGCGGGCGTGAGGGCGTCGTCGAGCGCCGCGAGCGCCTGGCCGGCGTCCGCGCGGATGCCGAGGCCCGGCTTGTTGGACTCGAGGACGCGCGGCTCGGCGTCGATCTGGATGAGGCGGCCGCGGGGCTCGAGGGTGAAGTAGTTGCTCGTCACCTCGCCGAGGGAGGTGCCCACCGCGAGCAGGACGTCCGCGTCCTCGAGGACCTCGGTGGTGTGGCGGTCCTCGATCCAGGACTGGAGGGAGAGCCCGTGGTCCCACGGGAACGCGCCGTTGCCGCCCGGCGAGCAGATGACGGGCGCGCCGAGCTTCTCCGCGATGGACAGGAGCGAGGCCTCGGCCCGGCCGCGGCGGACGCCTCCGCCTGCCACGATCGCGGGGCGCTCGGAGGCGGCGAGCCACCGCACGGCCTCGCGGACGAGCTCCACGCGGGGCGGGTTGTCGAACGGCTCGGCGAGCGCGTCCTCCACCTGGGGGACGATCGTCGAGTCGAGGAGCACGTCCTGCGGCACCTCGACCCAGACCGGGCCCTGCGGCGTGGAGATCGCGTCCGTCCACGCGTCCTGGACGGCCGAGGGGATGCCGGAGGCGTGCTGCACCAGCCGCTGGCTCTTGGTCACGTTGGACGCGGAGAGCTTCTGGTCGTCGAGCTGGTGGAGCATGCCCTTGCGCCGGGCGCCGATCCCGTCCACGGGGATCTGGGAGGCGACGACGACGATCGGCACGCCCGTGGCGTAGGCCTCCTGGAGGCCCGCGAGCGCGGTGAGGGCGCCGGGGCCCGTGGAGAGGAAGAGCACGCCCACCTGGCCCGTGGCGCGGGAGAACCCGTCCGCGGCGAACGCGGCGTTGTTCTCGACGCGTGAGGAGACGAACTCGAGCCTCGACCGGCTCAGCGCGTCGAAGAGGCCGAGCGCGTGCTGGCCCGGGATGCCGAAGACCGTCGTGGCGCCGAGGGCCTCGAGCGTCTCCACGACGAGATCTCCGCCGTTGCGGCGGCCCTGCGGATCAGAGGGGCCGACGACGTCGGCGCTCGCGTGCGGAGCCTCGCTCATCGGGCCTCCTCCCCCGGGGTCTCGCGGCCGGCGCCCGCATCGGCAGGGGCCTCCCGCTCGAGCTCGGCCCGCTCGGCGAGCAGGGTGACGAGGTCGTAGGCCACGTGGCTCGCGGCGACGCCGGTCATCTCGGCGTGGTCGTAGGCGGGGGCGACCTCGACGACGTCCGCGCCGACCAGGTTGCAGCCGCGCAGGCCGCGGAGGATCTCGAGCAGCTCGCGGCTCGTCAGGCCGCCGGCCTCGGGCGTGCCGGTGCCGGGGGCGTGGGCGGGGTCCAGGACGTCGATGTCCACGGACACGTAGAGCGGGCGGTCCCCGAGGCGGTCCTTGAGCTTGGCCACCGTCTCCCGGACGCCCTGGTAGTAGACGTCCGAGCTCGTGACGATGCCGAACCCGAAGCGCCGGTCGTCCTCCAGGTCCTTCTTGCCGTAGAGCGGCCCGCGGGTGCCCACGTGGCTGATGGCGTCCGTGTCGAGGAGGCCCTCCTCCACAGCGCGGCGGAAGGGGGTGCCGTGCGTGTACTCGGCGCCGAAGTAGGTGTCCCACGTGTCCAGGTGGGCGTCGAAGTGCAGGAACGCGAGCGGCTCGCCGGCCCGCTCCTTCGCGGCGCGCAGCAGGGGCAGCGCGATCGTGTGGTCGCCGCCCACGGTGAGCAGCCGCGTGCCGTCCTCCGTGAGCCCGAGCGCGCTCTCCTGGATCGACTCGATGGCCTCGTTGATGTTGAACGGGCTGACGGACATGTCCCCCGCGTCCGCCACCTGGGCGGCGGCGAAGGGCGAATAGTCCTGCGCCGGGTTGTAGGGCCGCAGGAGCCGCGAGGACTCCCGGACGTGGTTGGCGCCGAAGCGGGCGCCGGGGCGGTAGGACACGCCCGAGTCGAACGGGACGCCGACGACGGCGACGTCGGCGCGCTCCACCTGCTCCAGCCGAGGCAGGCGGGCGAATGTGGCCGGGCCTGCGTAGCGGGGAGTCTGGGACGAGTCGATCGGGCCAAGCCGGCCCCCTTCGCGGATGCGGATCTCCTCCACGAGGTCTCCTCTCTGAGGATCACGCGGGCCAGCGTCGTTGCATAGCCGGGAATCGCGGTGTGTTCTACATCATAAGTGGAGACCGCCCCGGCTCCTGTCGGCCGAGGCGGTCTCCGAGGGCAGCGGCCGGGTCAGTCCCCGCCGCGCCTCAGGCGCCGCCGCGCTGCGGCCCGCCCCTGCCGCCGTCGTGCGCCGAGCCGATCGACGATCCGGCTCGAGCCCTTGGCGAGGAACGTGACGACCGCCTCCAGCGGCCCGCGCCCGAGCGCGTTCATCCACGCCGAGGCGAAGACGAGCGCCCCGAGCACCTGCAGCCAATAGCAGAGCTGCGGCGCGCTGGCCCACGGGATGACCGTCATGAGGAGGAGGTGGGACGTGTAGAGCGTCAGCGTCATCGACCCCATGAAGGCGAGCAGGCGGAAGACGGCCGGGAACCGGTCCGCCACCGCCAGGAAGAGCCCGACGGCGGCCACGGCGAGGCCGAGGCTGAAGGCGAGCGCGAACGGCGTGTTCGTGTGCGGACCGTCGATGACGAGCCACGCGGGCGTCGTCGTCGGAAGGTGCACGTTCGGGCCGAAGACGATGACGTCGTCGATCTCGGACTCCGACATGCCCGGCGTCGCTCCGGCGATCGCGTCATAGCCGCCGAACCGGAGGAGCCAGGACATCGAGGCCGCGTGGGCGAGGAGCGCCACGACGGCTCCGCTCACGAACAGCCACGCGCCCGCTCCCCGGGCCCGGAGGTCGAGGCGGCCGATCGCGAGGCCGACGAGCACGAACGCCATCCACGAGGCGGCCGGGTAGACCCCGGTGAGCAGGAGGTGGAGCAGGCACCCGGCGGGATCGCGGGCGAGGTCCGCGAACGTCGGGTTGTCCGGCATCCGCGCCGCGAAGGGCACAGCCGCCTGCATCGCGAAGGGCATCCCGGCCATGACCGCGGCCGCCGCCCCGAGAAGGACGGGGACCCGCGCCCGGAGGAACGGGACCGCCATGAGGAACATCGCGCCGTAGTAGATGAGGATGCTCTCGTGCTGCAGGGGCGCCAGGCTGATCGTCAGTCCGATGAGGAAGATGACGAGCGCCCGCACGAGGACGGCCGTCCGCGCCGAGGCCGCCCGCTCGCGGGAGAGCCCCCGGCTGCCGCCCGTGGAGAAGGCGAGGGAGACGCCGGCGAGCAGCGCGAAGAGCGCCGCCGCGTGGCCCGCGAACAGGGTCCACTCGAGGCTCGCGCTCTGGCGGTCCGGCGTGAGGGCCGGCAGGGTGTGGACCGCGACCATGCCCAGGAAGGCGAGGCCGCGGGCGGCGTCGATCGCGAGAATGCGCCCTTTCCTCGGCGCGGTCTGCTCCCCCTCGCTCGCGGGGGCCTCGTCCACCGCGGCCTCGCGGTCCTCGGGGAGGGGGCCGTCCACGGGCTGGGGAGTGAGGGCCGAGCCGAGGGAGGCGGCTCTCCGAGACGCCGACCGCAGCCCGGGTTTGGGGCGGCCGTGGGCGAGGTGCTCGAGCGTCGCCTCGGGCCCGAGCCGCAGGAGCCGGTCCGAGGGGCTCTCCACGGCGGAGCTCCCTCCGGCGCCGGTGCCGCCGCCCGGAGGCGGGAATTCGCTGTACGTGGTCACAGTGGTCTCCGTTCGTCGTGGTTCGGGTCAGGCACGGGCGGCCGAGGACGGCTCGGCGATGTGCTGGACGGGGTTGCCGCCCCAGTGCGAGTCGCTGGGCAGCCGCTCGTGGAGCATGACGAGCGAGCCCGGGCCCACCGTCGTGCGCTCGCCGATGGTCGCGCCCGGCAGGATGAAGCTGCCGGGGCCGAGGGTGGCGCCCTCCTCGAGCCGGACCTCGGACATCTGCATGACCCGGTCGTGGAAGAGATGGGTCTGCAGCACGGTGCCGCGGTTGACGGTCGAGTTCTTCTCGAGGACCACGAGGTCGAACTCCGGCAGCCACCAGGTCTCGCACCACACGCCGCGGCCGATCCTCGCCCCCATGAGCCGCGCCCAGACGTTGAAGAGGGGCGAGCCGATGGAGAACCGGATGATCCCCGGCACCGCGAGGGACTCGACGAACACGTCCATGAGCTCGTTGCGCCAGATGAAGGAGCTGAACAGCGCCTGCTCCCCCGCCTGGAACCGGCCCACCAGGGCCCACTTCACACCGATGGGCAGCAGCGCCGAGAACACGCCCGCGGCGAGGACCACGAGCGGGGACCAGGCCAGGACGGTGAAGAACGCCGCGCTCTCCCCGATGCTCCAGAGGTGGTCCATGTAGATGCGGTTGAAGACCGCGACGATGGCCAGGTCCACCCAGGCGGTGACCATCATGGGGAAGACGCGCAGCGCCTCGACGAGCGAGCGCATGACGAGCCGCGAGCGCTTCGGCGAGTACGTCGTCGCGTCGTCGGACTCGGTGACGCTCCGGGCGATCTTGGCCGGGACGCGCCCCAGCCAGGAGGAGCCCACCGTGGCGTCCGCCTTGGAGCAGGAGAGCACCGCGATGAGCGAGCTCGCCGGCGACTGGTGGTCGGCACTGATGATCGCGGAGTTGCCGACGAAGGCGCGGGGGCCGACGACGGCCTCGCCCACGTGCAGCCAACCGCGGCCTCGGCGGGGATTGCCGATCATGGTGTGGTCGGCCGCGAAGCACCCGGACGCGAAGGTCGTCAGGTGGGGGATGACCTCGACCGTGGAGATCTCGACGTGCTGCCCCACCCGGGCCCCGAGCAGCCGCATGAAGAGCGGCGTGAAGCTGGAGGCGTACACCGGGTAGGCGGAGACCCTCGTCCGGTCGAGGAGCGTCTCCGTGAACCAGACCGCCCACATCTGGATCCCGTAGAGGGAGAAGTAGCCGGGGCGGATGAGCGTCGCGGCCAGCCGGACGGAGAGGACCACGAGGCCCAGCCAGACCGCCGACGTGAGGATGACGAAGACCGGCACCCACGAGGCGACCACCGGGACGACGTCCTCGAAGCGCTCCGTCCCCTGCACCCGGCCGAACACGAGGAGCCCGGCCGGGATCATGGCGACGAAGAGCATGACGCCCATCCAGACCTGTGCGGCCGTGTAGGCCAGGCGGACGCCGAAGCTGAAGTCCGCCTCCGGGCGCTCCTCCGGCCAGGTGAGGCCGGAGGGGCCGATCGGGGCGGCCGGCGCGCCGCAGACGAGCGTGTCGTCGGGCACGTCTCCGGCCACGTGGGAGCCCGCGCTCACCTCGCAGCGGTCTCCGAGGACCACGCCCCCGTCCACGACGGAGCGGGCGCCGATGCGGACGTCGTCGCCCACGGTGATGCCGCGGACGATGAGGCGGTCGCCGTCGATCCAGTGGCCCGCGACGTCGGCCTCGCGCTCGAGGACCGAGCGCTCGCCGATGCGGAGGAGGCCGGTGACGGGCGGCAGCGTGGTCAGCTGGGCCCCGCGTCCCACCCGGTTGCCGAGCATCCGGAAGAGGAGCGTCATGGCCGGCGCCCCCTGGATGCCCTCGAACTTGTTGAACTCGAGGATCCGCTCGGACATCCAGAGGCGGATGTGGGCCCACGAGCCGCGGCGGTACTCGCCCGGTGCGAACCCGGCCATGAGGGCGCGGATCGCGAGCGAGGAGAAGACCATGCGTCCGGGCAGGGAGAACAGGCAGAGCCACGCCGCGACGAGGGGCAGGAGCGGAGGCGTGGGAACCCAGGTCGCCTTGAGGAAAGCGGCGAGGAACCAGACCACGATCGTCGCGCCGTAGGCGTACCTGGCCCCGGAGACCACGTAGAGCGCCAGGACGAACGCGGCCTGGACCGGCCCGTTCCACGCGGGCCGGGGGCGAACGGCCGGGCGCGCCTCCCGCTCGGTGGTCAGCGTGCGCAGGTAGTCGCGCATCCCTCGCAGGGTCGGGGCTTTGTAGAGCTCGCCGATCTCGGCGTCCGGGTGGTCCTGGCGGAGCACGGAGACGAGCTTCGCGAGCGCGATCGACGATCCGCCGACCTCGAAGAAGTCCGTGTCCTCCTCGAGGGGCACGGGGCCCAGCTGCTCCGTCCAGCGGCGGGCGAGGCGCGTCAGCTCCTCGTCCCCGAAGTCCCTCTCCTCGCCCGTGTCCACGGGCCACGGAAGGGCTTTCCGGTCCACTTTCCCGGACGTCTTCATGGGCAGCTCGGGCATGACGACGACGCTCGGCACGAGCGTGCCGGGGAGGTTCGCCGCGACGGCCTCGCGGACGCGGGCGCGCTCCAGCGTCCCCGGCTCCGACTCGGTGACGTAGCAGACGAGGATCTGGTTCCCGCCCTCCGTCGAGTGCACGGCGCTCGCGCCGGCCCTGACGCCGGGGACCCGGGTGAGGTCCTCGTCGATCCCGCTCAGCTCGATCCGCTGGCCGGAGATCTTGACCTGGTCGTCAGCGCGGCCGACGAAGACGACGCCCTCACGGTCCGCCCGCACCAGGTCGCCGGTCCGGTAGGCCCGGTCCCAGCCCAGGGAGGGCATCGGCGCGTACTTCTCCGCGTCCTTCTCCGGATCGAGGTACCGGCCGAGGCCGACTCCCCCGATGATGAGCTCGCCCTCCTCGCCCCAGAGGACGGGGTTCTCGTCCTCGTCGACGACGGCGAGCTCCCACCCGTTGAGCGGCAGCCCGATGCGGACGGGCGGCTCGCCCGTGAGGACGGCGCCGGTGGCGATGACCGTGGCCTCGGTGGGCCCGTACGTGTTCCAGACCTCGCGCCCGGGCACGGAGAGCCGCCGCGCGAGCGAGTTGGGGCAGGCCTCCCCGCCGAAGATGAGCAGCCGGATGTTCACGAGCGCGTCCTCCGGCCAGAGGGAGGCCAGGGTGGGCACGGTCGAGATGGCCGTGACCCCGGAGGAGCGGATCCAGTCCCCCAGGTCCACGGCGGACCTCACCACGGAGCGCGGGGCGGGGACGAGGGCCGCGCCCGAGCGCCAGGCGAGCCACATCTCCTCGCAGGAGGCGTCGAACGCCACCGAGAGGCCGGCCATGACGCGGTCCCCCGGCTCGAGGGGAGCGGCCGCGAGGTAGAGCACCCTCTCCGCGTCCACGAGGGCGGCGGCCGAGCGGTGCGAGATCGCCACTCCCTTGGGCTTTCCGGTCGAGCCGGACGTGAAGATCACCCAGGCGGTGTCCTCGAGTCCGGGGACCGCGGAGTCCGGCACGGCGGGCCGGGCCGGACCGCGCAGCTCGAGCCCGAGGCCCTCCCCGTACACGGCGGCGACGTCCGCCTCCTCCCACACGGTGGCCGCCCGCTCGTCGGGGTCGTCCCAGTCCACCGGCACGTAGGCGGCGCCGGAGACGATGGTGCCGAGGATCGCCGTGTAGAGGTCCGCCGACCCCGAGGGCACGCGGATGCCCACGCAACAGCCGGGGCCGATCCCGTGGGAGCGGAGGATGCAGGCCTGCTCCTCCACCCGCTCCGCGAACTCGGCGTAGGTCAGGACGGTCGAGCCGTCGTCGACCGCCGGCGCCTGCGGGTGGGCCGCAACCGTGGCGCGGAAGATGTCGACGAGGGTCCGGGGAGCCGGAGCCTCGGCGACCGGATAGAGGGCGAGGTCTTTCAGCGTCACGCCGTCCGCCCAGGGCGGCGCCTCGAAGGCGACCGACGAGGCCGAGCGGTCAGCGGATGGCGGGGTCGTGCGGCCAGAGGGAGGCGGGGTCGAGCGGTCAGCGAGAGGCGGCGGAGCAGCCGCTCCGCGCCCTTCGGATTTCAGCGGGTCATCGCCGGGAAACACTGCGTGCGCACCCATGGATCAACTCCAGAAAAAGACGCGTCGAATCGCCGGGAGAGCCCCCGGTCAGGCATTCGACTGGTGAATTGAATACATCACGCACAGGGATTCGGTAAACCAACGGAATCACTGAGCTGAATCACCATATACGCGCCGAGACGGCAGCCTCCGGGTCAATTCACAAAGCGTCGGATCCCTGGCTTGACAGGGATCTGGGCATGGTGTTGATGGTTCAAAAACTAATCATTATAACTATTTGTCCTACGTCCCCTTTTGAATGACGCGAACCCTATTGAGAACTCTCGCTCGAAAAAGAAAACACAATGACACAAACACTCGCCCGTTCTTTTCCAGGCGGAAATTGTCCGATTAGTTAGATATGTTTTCTAAATCTGAAAATCCAAACGCTGTGAGCAGACCGGTCTGCTGTGAAGCACCTCTTGCACGGCCGCGAGTGCGGCGCGTTTGGCAGACGCCCTGTGACAAAAACGCCTCGCGCCTGAACCCCGCCCGCCCACTCGGCACCCGTTTGTCACATTCAGGCCGTGAAACCGCGCGATACCGCCCCCGCGTACAACAGACAGGAGGCTTCGGGACGGCGCATCCAGCGAACACAGCGAAAACTCACAAGAGATCGGGGTGGCCAGCGCACTGAATGTGAGAGGAACATCACAGAGAGAAGGTGTCGCGGACCCTCCGCGGCGCCGCCCGAGACCAGAGGAGATCCCCATGCCCGTGTCCGTCACGCTCGACAAGAAGCTCGACAAGGCCTACGAGAACTCGTCCCTCACCGAGATCCTGAACGCCCCGCCCTCGGCTCTCTCAGGCCTCACGGAGAGGCACGACGAGGCCCTCGCGCAGGTCGGCATCAAGACCGTGCGGGACCTCGGCTCGAACAAGCACGTCGCCGTCGCCCGCGCACTCGTCCAGCTCGCCGAGGCGGAAGGCTGACCCCTCCCCGCTCGCGCAGCGATTCACGTCGCCGGCGCAGCCGCCCGGGCTGTTAACGCCGGCGACGTGAATCGGGCGTATTGTCGTGCCTCGTGAAGATCAAGTCGTCCGTGTTCGGGCCTCCCCGAATCCAGTCGAAGCGAACTCGTCGCGAACGCCTCCGCCGGTGGCTTTTCCAAGACACCACCTATGATTCGGACCACGGGGGCGCGTATTCGCACACCGAGGAGACCGAGAAGACCTATTCCTGGTGGAAGGTCATGTGCCTCACCGGCCTCGACTACTTCTCCACCCTCGGCTACCAGCCCGCCATCGCGGCCTCGGCCGCCGGCCTCCTCGCGCCGATCGCCACGATCGTCCTCGTCCTCGTGACCCTCTTCGGCGCCCTGCCCGTCTACCGGCGCGTGGCCCTCGAGTCTCCCCACGGCCAGGGCTCCATCGCCATGCTGGAGCGCCTGTTCAGCAAGTGGAACGCCAAGCTGCTCGTCCTGGCGCTCATCGGCTTCGCGGCCACCGACTTCATGATCACGATGACGCTCTCGGCCGCGGACGCCACCGCGCACATCGTCGAGAACCCGTTCATGCCGCACTGGCTGGGCGATTTCCGCGTGGTCATCACCCTCCTGCTCCTCACGGGGCTCTGCATCGTCTTCCTCCGCGGTTTCTCCGAGGCCATCGGCATGGCCGTGGTCCTCGTCGGGCTCTTCCTCGTCCTCAACCTCGTGGTCATCGTGACCGCCGCCCTCCACGTGGGCGACCACCCCGTGGTCATCCACGACTGGTGGGGAGCGCTCACAGCCAGACAGTCCAACCCGCTGCTCCTCATCGGCCTCGCGGTCCTCGCGTTCCCGAAGCTCGCGCTCGGCCTCTCCGGTTTCGAGACGGGCGTGGCCGTCATCCCGCAGATCAAGGGCCACATCGCAGACGACCCTGACCGCCCCATGGGCCGCATCAAGGGCGCCCACCGCCTGCTCACGACGGCCGCGATCATCATGTCGACGTGCCTCATCGCCTCGAGCTTCCTCACCATCTGGCTCATCCCGCTCGAGAAGTTCCAGCCGGGCGGACCCGCCAACGGCCGCGCGCTCGCCTACCTGGCGCACGAGTACCTCGGCGAGGGATTCGGCACCGTCTACGACTTCTCCACCGTGGCCATCCTCTGGTTCGCCGGCGCCTCCGCCATGGCGGGCCTGCTCAACCTCATCCCGCGCTACCTCCCCCGCTACGGCATGGCGCCGGCCTGGGCCTCGGCCCTCCGCCCGCTCGTGCTCGTGCTCACGGCGGTCGCGTGGATCATCACGCTCATCTTCAACGCCGACGTCGAGGCGCAGGGCGGCGCGTACGCCACGGGCGTCCTCGTCCTCATCACGTCAGCCGCGTTCGCCGTCGCCGTCTCCCTCAAGCAGAAGGGGAAGAAGGGCTGGGCGCGCGCGTTCGGCGTCATCTCCGCCATCTTCACCTTCACGACGATCACCAACGTCATCGAGAAGCCGGACGGCGTGAAGATCGCCTCGTTCTTCATCGCCGGCATCATCGGCATCAGCATCATCTCGCGCGCCCGCCGCTCCTTCGAGCTGCGCGCGACGACGGTGCACCTCGACGACTCCGCCTACGCGATGATCAAGGACGCCGAGAGCATCCACATCATCGCCCGGGAGCCGAAGGAGGACGCCGACGCCGAGACGCGCTACTCCCAGAAGACGGAGCACGCGCACTTCGCCAACCACCTGCCGGAGCACATCCACCCGTTCTTCATCGAGGTGTTCGTGGAGGACTCCTCGGACTTCGAGAACCACCTCGAGGTCCACGGGTTCCGGCGAGGCCAGCACCGCGTCCTCCAGGTGCACTCCTCCAACGTCCCCAACACCATCGCGGCCGTGCTCATCCACATCCGCAACAAGACGGGGAAGATGCCGCACGTCTACTTCCGCTGGACGGAGGGCAACCCGCTCACGAACCTCCTCAAGTACCTGCTCTTCGGCCAGGGCGAGGTGGCGCCGGTGACCCGCGAGGTCCTGCGCGAGGCGGAGAAGGATCCGCGCAAGCGCCCCTGGGTCCACGTCGGCTGACGCGGCCCCTCCCCTCCCCGGGCCCCCTCCGGGCGCCTCTCACGATTTGTGGCGCGTTTCGTGCGATTTCGGCCTTGAAATCGCACGAAACGCGCCACAACCGCATGGAGACGGGCGGGGATGGCGACGACGGCGGGCGACGCCGCTCAGCCGGCCTGCCGCTCGATGCCGCTCAGCATGAGGTCGACTCCGGCGAGGAACTGGGAGCGGTCGTCGTGGTTCTCGAACTCCCCCATGATCGAGTGGATGAAGGGGAACCGCTCGGGATCCGTTCCCTGCCTCCACTCGTCGATCTGCTCCTGCATGGCCTCTTCGCGGGCCGCACCCTCCGGCTCCGGGCGCACCGTGATCTCCGCACCCATGGCGGTGGCGAAGTTGACGAGCATGATCGAGGCGTTGAACTGCTGCTGCCGCGTGAGGTCCATGCGCGCGAGCTCCCGGCCCACGAGCTCCCAGGTGAGCAGGGAGTTGTCGAGCCGCGGCGAGGACTCCATGAGCTGGAGGGCGAGCCAGCGGTGCTCCATCATCTGGTCGAAGAGAGCCAGCATGAAGGTCCGCAGATTCTCAAGCGGCTCGCTCTCGGGGGTGCGCTGGCGCCCATAGACCTCGATGGCTTCGCCGAGCACGGCGTCCGTGGCGAGATCGAGCAGCTCGCCCTTGCCGGAGGCGTACCAGTAGAGGCTCGCCACGCCGCTGCCGAGCTCGGCCGCGAGCCCTCGGAGCGTCAGCCGCTCCACGCCCTCCGCGTCCAAGGCGCTGACCGCCGCCTCCACGACGGCCTCAAGGGACAGCGCGGCCCGAGGGCGCCGTCCGGGTCCGCGGCCAGACGCGCCGCGAGCGCCGCCTCCTCGGCTGAAGCCGCCCTGCCTGCCGGCTCCGGGGCCCGCGGCTCCCCGGCCCGGGCCTCCACGGCGGGGCCCTGCCCCAGGGTCGCCTCCTCGGCGGGATTCTGAGGGATCGGGGCGGGTGCCGGGATGCTCGGTCATGCCTCCACCGTAGCCGGAGTTGCACAAGGATCAAACATTGTTCTATTCTCGAATCATGTTCGATCTCGAACAGCGTTCCATCATCGAAGCGCGTTCGATTCTCTCCCCGTTCCCCATCCCCGAAAGGAGATGCCATGTCCAGCAGCATGACCTCCGCCGCTCCGACAGATGCCGCCGAGCATCGCACCCCGGAGCACACTTCCCCGGTCCAGACCGCCTCAGAGCACAGCGGCTCCCGGAACAGCACCGCAACGAACCCCAGCGCCGGGCACTCCCCGAAGCCCCAGTCCCTCCGCGCCGCCTGGCCGGCTCTCCTCGCCCTCTGCCTCACGATGCTCGTCGAGATGATGGACAACTCCGTCCTCAACGTCGCGCTCCCCACCATCGGCCGGGACCTCGGGGCGAGTCCCACCGACCTCCAGTGGATCGTCGGCGCCTACTCCCTCACCTTCGGCGGCCTGCTCATGGTCGGCGGCACGCTCGGAGACAAGATCGGGCGCCGCCGCACGCTCCTCATCGGCCTGGGCCTCTTCGGCGCCGCAGGGCTCGGGGTCCTGCTGGCGCACTCCCCCGCCCAGCTCATCGCGGTCCGGGCGGCGCTCGGCGCGTTCGCGGCTCTCATCGCGCCGCTCACCATGTCCCTCATCTTCCGCCTGTTCGACGACGACGGGCTGCGCCACCGGGCCATCGGCCTCATCGTCACCGTGTCCATGATCGGCTTCGCCCTCGGCCCCACGCTGTCCGGCCTCGCCGTCGAGCACATGCCGTGGCAGTGGCTCGTCGTCCTCAACGCCCCGATGGCCCTCATCGCCTGGGTCGGCGTGCGCTGGGGCATCCAGCCGGACCGGCCGGAGGACCGCCGCACCGGCGGCACGGACATTCCGGGCGCGCTTCTCTCTGTGGCCGCGCTGGGCCTCATCCTCTACTCGTTCACCCTCGGCACGGAGCAGGGCTGGACGTCCACGGGGACCCTCCTCACGGCGGCTGCCGGACTCCTCGCCCTGGGCGGATTCGTCTGGCGGGAGAAGACCACCGCGGACCCGATGCTCGACCTCTCCCTGCTCACCCTGCCGACGGTCCGCGGCTCGGCGCTGCTGCAGACGGCGGTCACCGTGGCCATGGCCGGCGCCATGTTCGCCTCGACCCAGCTCTTCCAGTTCGCCTGGGGCTGGGAGCCCTGGCGGGCGGGTCTCGCCAACCTGCCGTTCGTCGTCGGCATGCTCGGCGCCTCGCCCCTGGTGGACGCGCTCGTGGCCCGGTGGGGACACCGCCGCACCGCAGCTGTCGGCAGCGCGCTCGTCGTCGTCAGCCTGGTTCTGTGGGTGGCCGGCGTCGGCACCGGATACCTGCTCTGCGCCGTGGCGATGCTCGTCATGACCGTGGGCATGCGCATCATCATGACCACGGGGGCGGTGGCGCTCATCAACGCCCTGCCCGAGGACCACACGTCGATCGGCTCCGCGATGAACGACACCGCCCAGGAGCTCGGCACCGCGTTCGGAGTCGCCCTCATCGGCACCGTCACGGCGGCCGTCGTCGGCTCGCACCTCCCGCAGGGGGCGTGGAGTGCTGCGCTCTCGGCGCAGTTCGTCCACGCGCAGCAGATCTCGTTCTGGGTGCTCGCGGGGATCGTCGTGGTCATGGCGGCGATCGGGGTCCGGACGCTCACGGACTCGACCTCCACGGACGAGCACGAGGGCTAAGGGGGTCGCCCACACCCACCCACCCACACCCACCCACACCCACACGGTTTGTGGCGCGTTTCGTGCGATTTCAAGGCCGAAATCGCACGAAACGCGCCACAAACGCGTGAAGGGGGCGCCGGGTGAACGGTGAAGGGGTGCCGGGCGGACGATGGAGGGGCGCGGACCCGGCACAGCACAGATTTAGAGCCGGGCAATAGCCAAGGCGGCTGCACGCCGGAAGAATGGGGGCACGTGAGTCCAGCACCTGAGACCCCGCCCTCCGAGCAGTCCCCCTCCGAGCCCAGCCGCCGCGAGATCCGCCGCTGGCGCCGCTACCTCGCCGACGAGATCGCCGAGGGCGCCCTCTACCGGCAGCTCGCCAAGAAGAAGTCCGGGGATGAGAAGGCCATCCTCGACGGCCTCGCCGACGCCGAGGACCGCCACGCCCAGCACTGGCGCACCCTCCTCGGCCCCCATGCGAAGCCCGTGCGGCCCAGCCTGCGCCGCTCCCTCATGCGCTTCATGGCGGCGGTGTTCGGCTCGGTGTTCGTCCTGGCCCTCGCCCAGCGCGCCGAGAGCGATTCGCCGTACGCCCGGGACACGTCCGCCACCCCTCAGATGGCGGCGGACGAGATGATCCACGAAGAGGTGGTCCGCGGCCTCGCCACGCGGGGACGCGAGAAGCTCTCCGGCAACTTCCGCGCCGCCGTGTTCGGGATGAACGACGGCCTCGTGTCCAACCTCGCCCTCGTCCTCGGCGTGGGCGCCACGGGGGCCGCGTCCGGGATGGTCCTCTTCACGGGCTTCGCGGGCCTGCTCGCGGGCGCGCTCTCCATGGCCGCCGGCGAGTTCATCTCGGTCCGCAGCCAAACCGAGCTGCTCGGCGCCTCCAAGCCCACGCAGGCCACGCTCGCGGCCGCGCCGAACCTGGACTTCGACGCGAACGAGCTCGAGCTCGTCTACCGGGCCCGCGGCATGGACGAGGAGACGGCCAAGCACCGCGCGCTCGAGCGGCTCGGCTACCTGGACTGCGACTGCGACCGCAGCCTCTCCTACCGCCCCGAGGAGGATCCGGAGAAGGAGGAGCGGGAGATGCGCAACTCAGCATGGGGCGCGGCGATCTCCAGCTTCCTCTGCTTCGCCACGGGCGCGCTCATCCCGATCCTGCCTTATCTCTTCGGCGTGGCCGGGCTGCCCGCGATCCTCATCGCCGCGGGCCTCGTGGCGGTGACGCTCTTCTTCACGGGCGGCCTCACGGGCATCCTCTCCGGCACCGCGCCGCTGCTGCCGAGCCTGCGCCAGATGGGCGTGGGCCTGGGCGCGGCGGGCATCACCTACGCCATCGGCTCGCTCTTCGGCACGGGCGCGGCCTAGCCTCTCCCGCACGGGCCCCTCGCGGATCCTCCCGACGGCGGACGCGGCTCAGCACCCGCCGCCCGGCGCCGCGCCGCGCCCCGGCTCAGACGGCCTCAGCGCCCCCGCGCCTCCCGCAGCACCGCCGCCGCGTCCTCCACGGTGTCCACGAGGAAGACGGCGTGCTCCATCTCCCTCTCCCGCGCGAGCGCGGAGAGCAGCGGCCACACCGGCAGCGTCCGCGTCCAGTGCTCGCGGCCGACGAGCACCATGGGGTTCACCGCCTTGGCGTCGGCCGCGTAGTAGTTCTCGCACGCGTCCTGGAACACCTCCTGGACCGTGCCGCCCGCGCCGGGCAGGAAGACGATCCCGCCCTGGCAGAGCTCCAGCAGGACGGACTCCCGCTGGGAGTTGGCGAAGTACTTGGCGATCTCCCCCGCGAACGCGTTGGGAGGCTCGTGCCCGTAGAACCACGTGGGAATGCCGAGGCTGCGGCCGCCGTCGTCGGGCAGGACGGCACCGGAGGGGAGAACGGAGCCGAGCCCCTCGCCGCGCCGCACGCGCAGGGCCGCCTCGGCCCACGCGCCCACGCTCGGGCGGAAGCCGGGCACGGCCGCCACGAGCCGGAGGGCCTCCTCGAGGACGGGCTCCTCGAACGGACTGAGGAAGGCGCCGAGGTTGGCGGCCTCCATCGCGCCGGGCCCGCCGCCGGTGGCCACGCCGTAGCCGTCCCGGGCGAGCAGCCGGCCCAGCTTCGCGGCCTCCGCGTACTCGCGCGAGCCGCGCTCGGCCGCATGGCCGCCCATGACCCCTGCGTACCCCCACGCCGCGTCCGCCTCGGCGCGGAGCTCCGCGAGCGCCGTGCCCATGCCGTGGTCGTGGATGGCCATCGCGAGCGTGGCGCCCGCGGTGTCCGCCTCTCCCGCGCGGGTGTTCTCGCGGTACCACTGGTAGATCCTCGCGTCCGGGGTCTGCTCGTAGGATCCGGCGCCGGCCAGCCCGCGGTACAGCTCCTCGGGGGCGTAGGCGCTCGCGCGGTACGGCTCGAACGGCACCCCCGCGAGCGCCGGGAAGACGAGCGCGCCGCGCTCCCGGGCCTCGTCCGCGAAGCCCTCCGGCAGGGCGGTCCCGAGGAACAGGGCGCCGCGCACGTCCAGCCTCTCCAGCTCCTCGCGGCGGGCGGTGAGGTCGATCTGGCCCACGTGCCAGCCGCGGGCGGACGGGCAGTCCCGGGCGAGGAGGTCGAAGTGCTCGAGCGTGTCCACCTCGAGGACGCGGCGGCTCTCGTGCTGGGGGCGGCTCTGGGGATGAGGGGCGGCCATTCCCTCAGCGTACGCGCCCGGATTCACAGGCGCGTTCACCCCCGTGTTGCCTCTAGGTCGCCTGACTTACTCCCGGATTCGTGGGACGATGGACGAATGACTGCTCGGATGCCGCTCGTCGACGCCAGGGAGATCCTTCGAGTCCTGGGCGGGGTCGCGTTCACCCGAGGGCGGGGGCTCGCCGGCGAGGAGAACGTGGCGGCTCTCGAGTTCGAGCCCGAGTCGGGCGTCCTGCGCGGCGAGGTGAACGACGACGACGGCGCGCACGCCCTCACTGTCACGCTCTCGCGGACCTCCGGCAAGGGCGCGGGCGACTGGGCCATCGAGGACTTCGGCGCGGACGACTCCGCCGAGGCCAAGGTCCGCGCGGCGGCCATGCTCATCCGCTCCAACGCCCTGCACAAGGAGCAGGAGGACCAGGAGGAGCCCACCCACTCGTCCGCGTTCTCGCAGCTCGCCCCGAGCTGGCGGACGGACCTGACGCAGCTCGTCACGGGCGGCCGCGGCGCCGAGCCGAAGACCGAGCCGAACGTGGCCCTGGGCCTGCAGTTCGAGGTGCATGACGCGAACGTCTCGAGCACCCGCCGCCTCGCCTCCAACCCGAGCCAGCGCAGCGTCAACTCGCGCCCGCGCCTCGGCATCCGCCCCGTGCTCATCAAGGAGAACGGCCGCGTCTCCCGCGGCAACCTCCGCTGGAACTCCATCAGCTTCAAGACGTACGGCTACCAGTTCGACCCGCAGCAGCACCGCTGGTTCGCCCAGATCGTCCCGCTGTACCGGGCCAACGGCCAGCTGTACTTCGGCGAGGACAACGAGTGGATCTACCTGGACCACTTCTCCTCGCCTCTGCTCTGGCCGCTCCTCGAGGAGGCCGGCCGCATCGGCATCTCCTTCGTGGGCACCCGCAAGAACACGAGCGTGACGCTCGCGCCGGAGGCCGCCGTCGAGCTGGACGCGGCGCTCAGCCCGGACCAGCTGACGCTCTCCCCCACCGTGGAGGTGGCCGGACGCCGCTTCCCGGCCTCCAGCGCGGGCGTCATCGGACGGCACGGCGCGTACGCGGTGGACGGCGAGGACATCCTCCTCGGTCCTGCGCAGCGCCCGGTCACAGACGCGGCGGCGCGGGCCGTCACGGACGCCAAGTCCTTCAAGATCCCCGCTGAGGACGTCCGGACGTTCCTCGCCGAGGACTTCCCCCGCCTCGGCCGCGTGGTCCAGGTGGTCTCCTCGGACGACTCGTTCGAGGTCCCGGAGCTCACCCCGCCGCGGCTCGTGGCCAAGGTGGTCTATGCGAAGGACAGGACCGCCCACGTGTCCTTCGTCTTCGCGTACGGCGAGGGCCAGAGCGCGGCCGCCTACCCCGCGGACCAGCCGGCCGAGGGCGAGGACGTGGCCACGCGGGACGTCGTCGCCGAGCAGGACATCGCGCAGAAGGCCCTGCGCGCGTACCCGTTCGGGGACCTCTCCCCCGCGGTCTTCAAGGGCCTCGCGCTCATGGACCTCGTCCGCGTGGCCCTCCCACGGCTCAAGGCGGTCCCGGACGTGAGCGTGGAGGCCGAGGGCGAGGAGCCCCGCTTCCAGGAGCTCACCGAGGACCCGCAGCTCATCATCAACACCGTGGAGTCCACGGACCGGGACTGGTTCAACCTCAGCCTGCTCATCCGGGTGGGCGAGCACTCCATTCCCCTCGCGGACATCCTCCGCGCCCTGACCACGGGCCAGTCCCGCCTGCTGCTCGGGGACAAGTCCTACGTGTCCCTGGACCAGCCGCTCTTCTCCCGCCTCCGGGAGCTCGTCGAGGAGGCCTCGCACCTCACGGAGAAGGACGGCACCATCAAGATCACCAAGTACCAGGTGGACTTCTGGGACGAGCTGCGCCAGATGGCCGCCGAGTCCACGGAGTCCAAGGCGTGGAAGAACGCCGTCGCCGGCCTCCTCACGCTGGACGAGGCCGAGCCGCCCGCCGTCCCCGAGGGGCTCGACGCCACCCTGCGCAAGTACCAGGTGGAGGGCTTCGGCTGGCTGGACTTCATCCGCTCCCACAGCCTCGGCGGCATCCTCGCGGACGACATGGGCCTCGGCAAGACCCTCCAGTCCCTCGCGATGATCGTCGCGGCGCGCGAGTCCCTCGCGCAGGGCGACGACGACGCGGCCGCCCGCGACCCCCGCTCCCGGCAGCCCTTCCTCGTGGTGGCGCCGACCTCCGTGGGGCCCAACTGGCTCCTCGAGGCGCAGAAGTTCGCACCGGGCCTCTCCGTGGTTCATGTCCGCGACACCCAGAAGAAGGCCGGAGTCCCCCTCGCGGAGACGGTCGAGGGCGCGGACATCGTCATCACGTCCTACACGCTCCTGCGCCTCGACGCGGACGCGTACTCGGGCCTCTCCTGGGCCGGCCTGCTCCTCGACGAGGCGCAGTTCGTCAAGAACCGCAAGACCAAGGCCCACCAGGCCGCGGCGGAGCTGGACGCGCCGTTCAAGCTCGCCATCACGGGCACGCCCATGGAGAACAACCTCATGGACCTCTACTCGATCTTCTCGATCGTCTCCCCGGGCCTGTTCTCCTCTGCGGTCCGCTTCACGGACCAGTACGCGCGGCCCATCGAGCAGGGCGAGGCCCCGGAGGTCCTGCGCCGCCTGCGCAAGCGCATCCGGCCGTTCATGCTGCGGCGCACCAAGGACGCCGTCGTCACCGATCTGCCGCCGAAGCAGGAGCAGGTGCTCGGCGTGGACCTCAACCCGAAGCACCGGAAGGTCTACGACACGCACCTGCAGCGCGAGCGGCAGAAGGTGCTCCAGCTTGTCACGGACATGGACAAGAACCGCTTCACCGTGTTCCAGTCCCTCACGCTGCTGCGGCAGATGTCCCTGGACCCGGCGCTCATCTCCGAGGAGTACGAGGAGATCGGCTCCGCCAAGCTGGACGTCCTGCTCGAGCAGCTTGAGGACGTCATCGCCGAGGGCCACAAGGCGCTCGTGTTCAGCCAGTTCACGTCCTTCCTCAAGCGGACCGCGGACCGACTGGAGGCCGAGGGCATCGGCTACGCCTACCTCGACGGCGCCACGCGGGACCGCGGCGCCGCCGTGGACGAGTTCAAGGACGGCACCGCGCCCGTGTTCCTCATCTCCCTCAAGGCGGGCGGGTTCGGCCTCAACCTCACCGAGGCCGACTACTGCTACCTCCTGGACCCCTGGTGGAACCCCGCCGCGGAGGCCCAGGCCGTGGACCGCACGCACCGCATCGGCCAGACGCGCAACGTCATGGTCTACCGGCTCGTCTCCCGCGACACCATCGAGGAGAAGGTCGTGGCTCTCCAGGAGGCCAAGCGCCAGCTCGTCTCCGCCGTCATGAGCGAGGGCGAGGACGCCTTCGGCGCCAAGCTCACCGCGGACGACATCCGGGAGCTCATCTCCTAGCTCCCGTGTGACGAAATGACGACGACGGCGAGCGCGCACCCCGCCGTTTCCATTACGGTTGTTCCACCTCGTGAAAGGCGGACACCGTGGTCTCTCAGCACCCTCGTCATCCCGAACTCGCCTCCCCGACCCGCTCGGGGCGGCCTCGCCGCGCTCTGACCGGCCTCCGCGCCTGCGCCGGAGGCCTCGCGGCCGCGCTCCTGGCAGGCTGCGCCAGCGGCCCGCCTGAGCCGAAGGCGGACCCGGCTCAGACCATCGCCGCCGTCAACGCCCTCCTGGCCCCGGACCCCGTGGTGGACGAGGGTCTCATCCGGCACCTGCGGGCCTGCATGGTGAAGAAGGGCGCCAGCCCGGACCGGGCGTATCTGTGGCCGCTCAAGGCCGGCAGCTTCGCCAGGGCGGCCGAGAGCGGCGTGCAGGCGCTCCCTGAGAGCATCGAGGCCGCGCGGTCCACCGGGTACGTGACCGCTCGGGAGCACGCCCGCAGCGCGCCGGGCCAGGGCCTCTCGGAGCAGGACGCGGTTGCCTGGATGGGCCTGCATGACGACCAAGCCGAGGGGCCCGTCCTGCTCGGAAGCCGAAGCCAGGGGTATGCCCCAGACAGCTGTCTGCACGAGGCGAGCGTCGCCGTCTTCGGCACTCCCGGCGGCGGTTTCATCCACCAGCGGCTGGGAGTGAGGCTCGTCGATGAGGCACGGGAACGGGCCCGCGACTCCTCCGACGCCAAAGAGGCCGTGCAACGCTGGGCCGAGTGCATGAAGGACAAGGGCGAGACCCGGTTCCCCTCCCCCACAGACGCCGAGTTCAAGGGGAGCGAGTCCGAAGACGGTCTCAAGGACGTGGCCGTCAAAGACCTGGAATGCCGGGCGGAGACGGACTACACGCGGCGGTATCACGAGGCCCTCGCCGCTCAGCTGGCGCCGATGCTCACTGAGTTCGCGGGCGAGATCGAGGCCTACCGGGAGATGAAGGCCAAAGCCGCCGAGCGGCTGACGAAGGGATGAGAGCCATGAGCCCCTCCGGCAGAATGCTGCCCCTTGCCATCGCACATCGCGGTCTCCGCGGGCTCGCCTGCCTGGCAGCCTGCACGGCCCTGGCGGCCACCGCCTGCGCCGGGCCGGCGGAGCAGGCCCCGGCCCCCGGGGACACAGCCGCCGCGCTCAACCAGGCCAACGCCCTGCTGCACCGCGATCCGCAGATCAAGGCCCTCATCCTGCGCGAGGAGCAGGCGTGCATGCGGGAGAAGGGCTTCGAGTGGAGCGGCGAGGAGAGCCAGGAGCCCGAGAACGTGGACGAGCTCCTCTCCCGCCTCACGGGAGGGATGACGCCTGAGCGCGCCAGGACCGTCGGCTATGGAGCCCCGGCAGGCCCAGGGGCCGCCGCAGAGGGGAAGCCGCTGGCCCCGGAGGAGATCCGGGCTCTCAACGCGTATCGGGGCGCGGTGGAGGAGGGAGACATCCGAGCGAGTGTCTTCCCCAGCGGGGCCATGCCCGCGAACGGCTGCCAGGCCACTGCCTTGGGCCGCGCCTTCGGGTCCGCCCAGGACGGAATGGCCTATCGCAGCGTCCCCTCCCACCTCGCCATGCTGGCGCGCAACCAGATCCCCGGAGACGCCCCTGAGCTGACCGAGCTCTTCAAGGCGTGGAGTTCCTGCATGTCCCGCAAGGGCGAGACCCGTTTCCAGAGCCCCGCACAGGCCGAACACTTCGCCCAGGGCACCCCGGACAAGCTCAAGGATGTCGCGGTCAAGGACGTCGAGTGCAGGGAGGAGACCTCGTGGACCCGAGTCTGGAAGGAGCTCTTCGCACAGCAGTTCGCGCAGCAGCTGAAGGCCCACGAGAAGGAGGTCCTCGTCTACCAGGAGATCGAAAAGCGAGCCTTGGAGGGGACGAAGCGGCCGTGAAACGTTCACCGCAGCTTCTCTGGGCCGTGTTGGCTCTATTCGGACTGGGAGTGACCGGGTGTGCATCCAGTCCGGACAAGGCCGCCACAGACGTCGTGGACACGCAGGTGGTCCTCCGCCAAGCCGATGCCCTCCTCCACCGAGACCCTCGGATCGAAGAGCTCATGATCAACGAGGGGCAGAAATGCATGAAGGAACGAGGGTTCGAGGTGCACGGCCCATTGCCTTTGATCCAGACGGCCAGCGTCGGTGAAATCCTCGCCCGAATCGGCGCGGATCTCACAGTGGAGAAGGCAAGAGACGTCGGGTACGGCTCGAACGAATTCGTGCCGGAGAACTCCCCTCTCTCATCCTGGTCTCAGGAGGCCAAGGACGCCTATTTCGGCACTTTTCGAGGCGCCGTGGTTAAAGCCAGCATCATGGAGCTCGGTTCAATTCCTGCGGACGGGTGCCGTACTCAAGCACTGGACAGGGCCTTCGGCTCTGCTCCAGACGGATTGTTCTACGCGGCGTTTCCGTCCACACTGGCCGAGAAGGCCATGAACGAAGCGAACACGCACAACGCAGACGAGATCGATCGGCTTGCAGAGAAATGGCAAGAGTGCATGGCGCTCAGAGGCGAAACCCGGTTCCAGTCATGGGTGGACACCAACATTCAAGCACTCAAGAACCAGAGCAGCCTGAAGGAGCTCGCAGTCAAAGACGCCGAGTGTCGGCAGGAGATCGGCTTCAGGCAGTTCTGGACGGAGAAGTTCGCTCGGCAATTCGCCCACGAGATGAAAAAGCACGAGAAGGAGGTTCTCGCGCATCAAGAGATCGAGAAGCGAGCCCTGGAAAGGGCCAAGCCCTGACTCACACAGAAGGGGCGGCGCCCGCACACTCCGTGCGGACGCCGCCCCTTTCTCTGCATCGCCGCAGCTGTGCTGCACCGTGCTGAATCAGCCTCAGGCCGGGTAGACCTCGCGGAGGAGTCGAGCCGTCTCGGACGGGGTCTTGCCGACCTTGACGCCCGCGGCCTCGAGGGCCTCCTTCTTGGCCTGCGCGGTGCCGGCGGAGCCGGAGACGATGGCGCCTGCGTGGCCCATGGTCTTGCCCTCCGGCGCGGTGAAGCCCGCGACGTAGCCGACAACCGGCTTGGTGACGTTGGCCTTGATGAACTCGGCCGCGCGCTCCTCGGCGTCGCCGCCGATCTCGCCGATCATGACGATGGCCTTGGTCTCCGGGTCCTTCTCGAACGCCTCGAGGGCGTCGATGTGAGTGGTGCCGATGACCGGGTCGCCGCCGATGCCGATGGCGGTGGAGAAGCCGAGGTCACGCAGCTCGAACATCATCTGGTAAGTGAGCGTGCCGGACTTGGACACGAGGCCCACGCCGCCCTTGCCCGTGATGTTCGCGGGGGTGATGCCCACGAGGGACTCCTCCGGCGTGATGATGCCGGGGCAGTTCGGGCCGATGATGCGGGTGACCTGGTTGCCGTCCGCGTCCTTCTTGGACTGGGCGAGCGCCCAGAACTCGGCGGAGTCCTGCACCGGCACGCCTTCGGTGATGACCACAACGAGGCCGATGCCGGCCTCGATGGCCTCGACCACGGCGTCCTTGGTGAACTTCGGCGGGACGAAGACGATCGAGACGTCAGCACCGGTCTCCTTCATGGCCTCCTGGACGGAGCCGAAGACGGGGAGCTCGATGTCGTTGCCCTGCTTGTCCTTGTGGGAGACGGTGGTCCCGGCCTTGCGGGCGTTGACGCCGCCGACCACCTGGGTCCCGGCCTTGAGCATGAGAGCGGTGTGCTTGGTGCCCTCGCCGCCCGTGATGCCCTGGACGATGACCTTGGAGTCCTTGTTCAGGTAGATAGACATTCTTCTCTTCCTTCGAGATCTACTTGGCCGCGTGGGCGAGCTCGGCGGCCTTGTCGGCACCGGCGTCCATCGTCTCGGCGAGGGTGATGAGCGGGTGGTTGGCGTTGTCGAGGATCGCGCGGCCCTCCTCGACCTTGTTGCCGTCGAGGCGCACGACGAGCGGCTTGGTGGCCTTGTCGCCGAGGATCTCGAGGGCCTTCACGATGCCGTTGGCCACCGCGTCACAGGCGGTGATGCCGCCGAAGACGTTGACGAACACGCTCTTGACCTGGTCGTCGCCGAGGATGACGTCGAGGCCGTTGGCCATGACCTCGGCGGAGGCGCCGCCTCCGATGTCGAGGAAGTTGGCGGGCTTGACGTTGCCGTGCTTCTCGCCGGCGTAGGCGACGACGTCCAGCGTGGACATGACGAGGCCCGCGCCGTTGCCGATGATGCCGACCTCGCCGTCGAGCTTCACGTAGTTGAGGCCGTTCGCCTTGGCCTTGGCCTCGAGCGGGTCGGCCGCGCCCTTGTCCTCGAGCTCCTCGTGCTCGGGGTGGCGGACCTCGGAGGCGTTGTCGTCCAGCGTGACCTTGCCGTCGAGGGCGAGGATCTGGCCGTCGCCCGTCTTCACGAGCGGGTTGACCTCCACGAGGGTCGCGTCCTCGTTCTTGTAGACGCCATAGAGCTTGACGATGACCTCGGCGACCTTGTCCTGGAGGTCTGCCGGGAACTTCGCGGCCTCGACGATCTCCTTGGCCTTGGCGGCGTCGATGCCGACGGCCGGGTCGACGGCCACGCGGGCGAGCGCCTCGGGACGCTCGACGGCGAGCTGCTCGATCTCCATGCCGCCCTCGACGGAGCACATGGCGAGGTAGTTGCGGTTCGCGCGGTCCAGGAGGACGGAGAAGTAGTACTCCTCGGCGATGTCCGCGCCCTGCGCGATCATGACCTTGTTGACCGTGTGGCCCTTGATGTCCATGCCCAGAATGGCCTTGGCGTGCTCGTAGGCCTCGTCGGCGGTCTTGGCGACCTTGACGCCGCCGGCCTTGCCGCGGCCGCCAACCTTGACCTGGGCCTTGACGACGGTCACTCCGCCGATCTTCTCAGCCGCTGCCTTCGCTTCTTCCGGAGTCTGCGCCACGATGCCGGCGAGCACGGGAACGCCGTGTGCCTCGAAGAGATCGCGCGCCTGGTATTCAAACAGGTCCACGGGTTGTGTCCTTCTACGTCGAAGTCATCTTGTTCGAGGCGCCCCCGGAATCCCGCGAACGGGGCCCGGTGCCTCTATGGGGAACTCTAGCCCTGTTGGGCCGGAGGCCACCGTCTAGGCTACCCGCTTGTGCGCAATGCCACAGGCGGCGTCCAGAACGGGTTCAGGACGGGCTCTCTGGACTGCGATGGACGGCGGTCATGCCTTCTCCAGCGGCGCGTACCGGAGCAGCAGCCGCTTCTCCGCATCCGCGAACCGGACCTTGGCCACGGTCTTGGGCCCGCTCCCCTCGAGGGCCAGCACGGTCCCCTGGCCGAATTTGGCGTGCCGCACCGTGTCCCCCACGGAGAGCTGGAGCCCGTTGGCGTCCTCCGCAGGGCCCGACGACGTTGCGCTGCCGCCACCCGCCTGCCCCGAGCCGCTGCCTCGGCTGGCCGCGCCCGCCGCACCGCGCCCGGGCTTGTCCGGGGTGTCCGGGCGTCCGGGGAAGGACTTGGGCGCGCCCACGCCGGGCCCCTTGGGCAGTCGGGAGACGAGCTCCTCGCCAGAGGCGGAGCCGACGCGTCCGCCGCGGCCCCCGCCCTGGCCGCCGCCCGAGCCCCAGGCGGAGCCGTAGCGGGACCCGCTGAACCCGCCCATGCCGCCGACGATGGAGCCTCCGAAGCCGCCGGGGCGCGCGGTGCCCTCCCTCTTCCACTCGATGAGGTCCTCGGGGATCTCCTCGATGAACTGGCTGCCGGGGTTGTACTGGCTCTGCCCCCACATGGAGCGCACCTCGGAGCGCGTGAGGTAGAGGCGCTGCCGCGCTCGGGTGAGGCCTACGTAGGCGAGCCGCCGCTCCTCCGCGAGCTCCTTGGCGTCCACCGCGGAGCGGCTGTGCGGGAAGACGCCCTGCTCAAGACCCGTCAGGAAGACCACGGGGAACTCGAGGCCCTTGGCGGTGTGCAGGGTCATGAGCGTGACGACGCCCTGGCGGCGGGCCTCTTCCACGGCGGCCGCCACCTCGGCCGCGCTGCCCTCAGGGGCATCCGGGATCTGGTCCGCGTCCGCCACGAGGGAGACCTGCTCGAGGTACTCCCCCAGCGTTCCCTCGGGGTTGTCCTGCTCGAACTCCCGGATGACGGCCACGAGCTCGGCGAGGTTCTCCACACGGGACTCGTCCTGCGGGTCATTGCTGAGGCGCAGCGTCTCCAGGTATCCGGTCTTCTGGAGCACGGCCTGGACGGCGGCCACGGGACCCTCCTGGTCCGCGGTCTGCTTCAGCTCGTCGATAAGCTCCACGAACTGCTGGGTCAGCTTGACCGCACGGGTGCCGAGCCCCGGCGCGTCCGCCGAGCGGCGCAGAGCGGACATGAAGCTGATCCGCTCCCGGTCCGCGAGCGCGGCCACGGCCGCCTCAGCCCGGTCTCCGATGCCGCGCTTGGGCTCGTTGAGGATGCGGCGGAGGTTGACGTCATCCTCCGGGTTGACGAGCGTGCGGAGGTAGGCGAGGACGTCTTTGATCTCCTTGCGCTCGTAGAAGCGTGTGCCGCCCACCACCCGGTACGGCAGGCCGAAGCGGACCAGGATGTCCTCGATGCTGCGGGACTGGGCGTTGGTCCGGTAGAAGACGGCCACGTCTCCGGGGCGGGCCAGGGAGTCATCCCCGAGCCTGTCGATCTCCCGGGCGATGAACTCCGCTTCCGCGTGCTCGGACTCGCCCACGTAGCCGATGATCTTCTCCCCGTCCCCCGAGGCGGTCCAGAGCTTCTTGGGCGGACGCTCCGGGTTGCGGGAGATGACGGCGTTGGCGGCGGAGAGGATGTTCTGCGTGGAGCGGTAGTTCTGCTCCAGCAGGATGGTCCGCGCGTTGGGGTAGTCCTTCTCGAACTCGATGATGTTGCGGATGTCCGCACCGCGGAACGCGTAGATGGACTGGTCCGAGTCTCCCACCACGGTCAGCTCGGCGCCCGGGCCGGAGTCAGACTGCGTCAGCTCCCGGACGAGCGCATACTGGGCGTGGTTGGTGTCCTGGTACTCGTCCACGAGCACGTGGCGGAAGCGGCGGCGGTAGTTCTCCGCCACCTGCGGGAAGGCCCGGAACATGTAGACGGTCTCAGCGATGAGATCGTCGAAGTCCATGGCGTTCGCCTGCCGCAGGCGCTGCGTGTACCCCTTGTAGACCTCCGTCACGGCCGCCTCGAAGGGATCCTCCGGGTTCGCCTCGCTGCTGAAGTCCTCCGCGTCGATCAGCTCGTTCTTCAGGCCCGAGATCTTGTGCTGGATCTGCTTGGGCGGGAACTTCTTGGGGTCCAGGTCCAGGCCCTTGGCCACGAGGGTGATGAGCCGGAGGCTGTCCGCGGAGTCATAGATGGAGAAGTTCTGGCTGAGCCCGATGGCGCTCGCCTCGCGCCGCAGGATCCTCACGCAGGACGAGTGGAAGGTGCTCACCCACATGCGCTCCGCCGCGGGGCCCACGAGCTCCGAGATGCGCTCCCGCATCTCCGCCGCCGCCTTGTTGGTGAAGGTGATGGCCAGGATCTCCCCCGGGTGCGCGCGGCGCGTCTCCAGGAGATAGGCGATCCGGTGGGTGAGGACCCGCGTCTTGCCCGAGCCCGCGCCGGCCACGATGAGCAGCGGCGATCCCGCGTGGACCACGGCTTCCCGCTGGTGCTCGTTGAGCCCCTCGAGCAGCCCCGCACCGGGCTCAGCGCTCGATCCCGGCGCCGCGTTCGGACCCCGCTCGGCAGTCGGCTCTGCGAACGGATCCTCCCCCGACAGAGAGTCCTCGCCGAAGCCGGGGCCGAACCCCGGCGCCAGCTTGGGCAGGCGCGCCTCCGGTGACGAGCTGTCCTTCTTGAGAGCGTCGAAATGCGGATCGAAGAGGAAGTCCATGGTCTTCCCAGTCTAGGCAGAGGGGTGGACACTCTAAGCTTGCGCTTCACGGACAGGCTCGGGCCGGTCCGCGCCGGCCGCCGTCGTCGTCCAAGGGCGGCGGGGACAGCGGGCCCGGCGGGAAGCCCCCGGAAGGAGCGAAGACCCCGGCGGAGGGGGTCCCCCGGAAATAGAGGCGGGAGGAGAGCCGTTGCACGGAGCAGCACCGCCCCGCACGGGGCACCGCCGAGCCCAGACCCCGGAAAGGACCCTCATGCGCGCTCTCCGCGGAACCCTGACCGACTCCCCGCAGCTCCAGGAGCTCGAGACCCCGACGCCCGGCCCCGGGCAGATCCTCATCCGCCGGGCGGCGGCGGCCATCAGCCCCTCGGACGCGATGGTCGCGAGCGGGGCGGCCCGCGCCCGGTTCGACCTCGCGGACGAGACCGGCATCGGCTGGGACCTCAGCGGCACTGTCGAGGCGCTCGGCGAGGGCGTCACGGGATTCCGGGAGGGGGACGGGGTGGCGGCGCTCGTCGCGCCCGTCGCCCTGCCGATCCGCGGGCAGGCGGACTTCGTGGCCGTGCCCGCCGAGGACGCGGCGCTCGTGCCGGAGGGCATCTCCCTCCTCGAGGCCGGCACCGTGCCGCTCAACACCCTGACCGCGGACCAGGCGCTCGCCCTGACGGCGGCGGAGCTGGACGGCGAGATCGCCGGCAAACGGCTCCTCATCACGGGCGCGGCCGGTGGCGTGGGCGGATACGCCATCGACCTCGCCGTGGAGGCCGGCTGGCAGGTGGACGGCCTGGCGCGCCCCGGCGACCGCGAGTTCGTCGAGGCGGCCGGCGCCCGCCACGTCACGGAGATCGAGGAGGGCGCCTATGCGGCCGTCTTCGACACCGCGAACATCCCGGACGCCGCCCTCGCCTCCCTCGAGAAGGGCGGCGTCTTCACAGGCATCCGCGGCCCCTGGCGGCAGGACCTGCCGATGGATTTCCGGTACGTCTTCCACCTCGTGGAGCCCGACGGCGAGCGGCTCGCCGAGCTGCTCCAGCGTTCGCTCTCGCCGACGTTCGCGCCCCGGATCGACTCGGTCTACCCCCTGGAGGACTTCAAGGCCGCCTACGAGCGGTTCGGGCAGAGCGGCCTCCGGGGCCGCGTGGTGCTCGCCGGCTGAGGCCGGGCCCATCCAGACACCGCCCAGCGCCCCCGGGCGTCCCCGCGGGCTCAGCCGATCGCGGCCACGGCCGCGTCGAGGCGCTCCCTCGCCTCGGCGCGAGCCGTGAGGGCCTCCTCCATGGTCACCTCGACGAACCGCGTCTGCGTTCCCGGGGTGGCCCGGGCGACGACGTCCATGTCCGCGCTGATGACGGTGCCCACCATGGCGTAACCGCCGGCCGAGACGGCGTCCCGGTGGAGGATGATCGGCTGCGTGCCGCCCGGGATCTGGATGGAGCCCACGGCGTAGCCGGCGTCCACGATGTTGGACTGGTCCGAGCCCGCGCCGAAGGGCTGCTCGCGCTCCACCCACTCCACGCCGGGGCCGTCATACCGCATGCCCATCCGGTCCGCCACGGGCGTGAGGGTCCACGTCTCCTCGGCGATCCGGCGGCGGCCCTCCTCGGTGAGGCGGTGGTCGTAGAGGCCGAAGAGGAAGCGCAGCTCCTGGGAGCCGCAGAACTCGGGGCGGAACTCCTCCGGGACGCGCCGCCCCGCGAGCACCTGGAGGTCGCCGGCCGGCGCTCCCACGGGCACGCTGTCCCCGGCCTCGAGCTTGCGGCCGTTGAGCCCGCCGAGGGCGCCGAGCGCGTACGTGGAGCGCGAGCCGAGCACCTCGGGTACGTCCACGCCGCCCGCCACGGCGATGTAGTAGCGGGTTCCGCCCTGGATGACGCCGAACTCCAGCTCGTCGCCCTCATTCAGGAGGAGGGACTCCCACTCGCCGCGCTCCTCGCCGTTGACCTTGACGGGCACCGGCGCGCCCGCGACGGCCACGAGCGCGGGACGGTCCGCCCTGAGCTTGGGGCCCATGTAGGTGCACTCGAGCACGGCCTCGCCCTCGCCGTTGCCGACGAGCGCGTTCGCGAGCCGCGCCGAGTACTGGTCGAGCGAGCCGCCCTGGGGCAGCCCCACGTGGTAGTAGCCCGTGCGCCCGCGGTCCTGGACCGTGGTGGACAGGCCTGGAACGAGAACCTCAAGCGACATCGAGAGCCTCCGTCAGCACAGTGTTGTATTCGGTGGGGTTGGCGAGGAGCTTGTCCACGTCGAACGTCGCCTCCGCGGTCTTGAAGCGGAAGCTGCCGTCCTCGACCTTCTTCTGGATCTCGCGGTACTCGGTCTCGTCCACGGGCCGGAACTTCACCACGTCGCCGGGCTTGAAGAAGATCATGAAGTCCTCGAAGTCCGCGTGCTTCTGCTCGGGCTCGAAGATGGGGGCCGCCGCCACGCCGAACATCTGGTAGCCGCCCGCGCCCCGCACCGAGTAGATGCAGGCGAAGGATCCGCCGTGGCCCACGGTGAGCTTCGGGGTGTCCGTGCGCGGCGAGAGGTACTTGGGCACCTCCATCTGCTGGTCCTGGTCCACGAGCTGGAACATGAACGGCAGGCCGGCCACGAATCCCACCATCGTCACCATCCACGGCTGGCTGTGGTGGCGCTCGATGAACTCCGCCGCGTCCTTGAGCCCGTTGACCTTGGCCGCGTAGTCCAGGTCCGTGCCCTCGGGATCCTGGTGGTAGCCCTTGCGGAAGCGCTGCTCCACCTCGGAGGTGTAGGGATCGTCATACCAGACGGGGATCTCGACGACGCGCGCGGTCACCGTCCTCCCCGCCTCCTCGACGGCGCTCTCCTCGAGCTCCTGGACCCGCGAGCGCAGCTCCTCGGGCCGGATCCCGTCCGGGTCGAACCGGATGAGCAGCGAGGCGTTGGCGGGGCAGACGTCCACGAGCCCGGGCAGCCCGGCCTCCTTGACGGCCTCCGCGAGCGCCATGACCTTGAAATAGGCCTCGAGGCTCATCGCCTCGTACACTTCCACGAAGAGGAACTCGTCCCCTCCGAACGAATAGCGTGCCTTCTGCCTCATCGCGCCTCCTCAGCGGCGGTGTCGGTGTCTGCTGTGTCAGTCTCCTCGGCGCCAGCGCCGTCGTTGGCGGAGTCTGCGCCGGCCTCCGCCCCCGCGGGCATGGACTCGAGGAAGGTGGTCCAGTGGCCCACGCTCGCGAACTCACGGGTCCGGAGGGCGCGCAGGTGCAACGGGACCGTCGTCGCGATCCCCTCCACGCGGGTGGCCCGGAGCGCCTCCTCAGCGGACGCGATCGCTTCCTCGCGCGAGGGTGCCCAGACGATGAGCTTGGCGATCATCGAGTCATAGAACGGCGCGACGACGGACCCCTCGGCGATTCCGGAGTCCACCCGGACACCCTCGCCCTCGGGCCATGCGAGGCCGCTCACCGTGCCCGGGGACGGGAAGAAGCCGTTGTCCGGGTCCTCGGCGTTGAGGCGGAACTCGAGCGCGTGGCCCTCGAGCCGGATGTCCTCCTGCCGCACGGACAGCCCCTCGCCCGCGGCTGCGCGCAGCTGCTCCGCCACGAGGTCCAGGCCGGTGACCATCTCCGTTACGGGGTGCTCCACCTGGAGGCGGGTGTTCATCTCGATGAAGAACGCCTCGCGGCTCGCGGGGTCGTAGAGGAACTCCACGGTTCCCGCGCCGCGGTAGCCCGTGGCCCGGGCCAGCTCCACGGAGGAGGTGCGGATGGTCTCGCGGACGTCCTCGGGCAGCTCGGGGGCGGGCGCCTCCTCGATGACCTTCTGGGAGCGGCGCTGCAGGGAGCAGTCGCGGTCCCCGACGTGGACGAACCGCTCGCCGTCCCCGAGCACCTGCACCTCGACGTGCCGGGCGCGGTCCACGAACCGCTCCAGGTACACGGCCGAGTCGCCGAAGATGCTGCCGGCCTCCGCCCGCGCGGTGTCCACGGCGGCGGCGAGCTCGTCCTCCGAGCGCACCACGCGGATGCCCTTTCCTCCGCCGCCCGCCGAGGCCTTGACCATGAGCGGGAAGCCGATCTCCCGGGCCGCCTCGAGCGGGTCCGCGTCCGCGGGCAGCGCGCCCTCGGTGCCCGGCAGCACCGGCACGCCCGCCTTCTTCGCGGTCTCTCGGGCAGCGGACTTATCGCCCATGAGCCGGATGGTCTCCGCGCTCGGGCCCACCCACGTGAGCCCCGCGGCCTCGACGGCCTCGGCGAAGCCCGCGTTCTCGGACAGGAAGCCGTAGCCCGGGTGCACGGCGTCGGCCCCTGCCTCCTGCGCGGCGGCGACGACGGCCTCCACGTTGAGATAGCTCTTGGCCGCCGGAGCCGGGCCGATGACGACGACGGCGTCCGCGAGGCTCGCCGGATACGAGCCCTCGTCCGCCTCCGAGACGCCGAGGACCGTCTTCACGCCGCGCTCCCGGGCCGTGCGGATGATGCGGGCCGCGATCTCCCCGCGGTTCGCGATGAACAGCGTCTTCACGGGCATCACTCCGCGAGGGTGAGGATCGTCTGGCCGGGCTGCACCATGTCACCGTCCTCCACCTGGAAGGACTCGACCGTGCCCGCGGCGTCCGCCTGCACCTCGGTGAACTGCTTCATGATCTCGACGATGCCCACGGTCTGCCCCTTCTCCACCGAGTCCCCCTCGGAGACGAACGGGTCCTTGTCCGGGGCGGGGCGGCGGTAGAAGACGCCGGGGAGGGGTGACTGGATCTCGGCCATGGGAGGGGTCCTTTCTGGAGGGGTCTTGTCTGTGGGGTGTTGCCTGGAGGGTCTTGCCTGGGGACTGGGGATGAGGCCGGGGGCGGTCAGGCCCCCGCCCGCGAGATCGCCTCGCGGACGGCCCGGGCCACATCGGGAGAGTTGGAGGCGTCCGAGTGGACGCAGACGCTCTGGAACGGGATGTCCAGGTCCGCCCCACCCGTGGACTTCACGGGCCTCCCGGACATCGCGGCGGACACCCGCTCGGCGGCCGCCCGGGGGTCTGTGGTGTGCGGGACGCGCTGGATGATGAGGCCGCCATCGTCGTCGTAGTCCAGATCCACGTAGAGCTCGCCGACGAACTCCACGCCCAGCCGCTCGCACACCCGCTGGTGCTCGGTGCCCGCGAGGCCGAAGAACGGGACGCCGTACTCCCGCGCCACGCCCGCGGCGGCCTCCATGAGGTCCGCATCGCCCGCGAGCATCCCGTAGAGCGCGCCGTGCGGCTTGATGTGGCTGAGCTCCATGCCGTGGAGGCGCAGGAAGCCGGTGAGCGCGCCGGTCTGGTAGGCGATGAGCGAGCGGACCTCGTCCGGCGTGAGGGCCATGCGGCGGCGGCCGAAGCCGGAGACGTCCGGCAGGCCCGGGTGGGCGCCGACGGCCACGCCCTTGTCCTTGGCGAGGCCCACGGTGGCGTCCATGACGTCCGGGTCTCCCGCGTGGAAGCCGCAGGCCACGTTGGCCGCGTCGATGAGGTCCATGAGCGCCTCGTCGTTGCCGAAGCGGTGCAGGCCGAGGCCCTCCCCCATGTCCGAGTTGAGGGTGACCGTTCCGGTGCCTGCGGCGGTGCCAGCCATGGTGCTCCTTCGGGGTTCGCGTTCGCTGCCGCCCTCCGAGTGAGATCCCGTGTCCTGAGTCACACTCCGAGGTTGACTTACAACGTAGTGCCGAATCCAGGCTCCGTCATTCGACGTCCGGCCAGAATCCACGCCCGGTTTTGGTGCAGCTGCACAAAAGCGGCGAGAATCGGCAGGGTGAAGCTCTCCGATCTCCTCGACGCCCCGGCCCTCGCCGTCACCCTCGAGTCCGGCTCGCGCGAGGACGCCGAGCGCGCCGAGGTGACCTGGTGCGCTCCGGCCGAGGGCATCGACCCCTCCCGCTTCCTCAGCCCCCAGGCGCTCCTCCTCACCACGGGCCTCGGCCTCAACGTCCAGAGCGCCGCCACCTGGGACGCCTACGCCGAGCGGCTCGCCCGGGTGCCCGTCTGCGGGCTCGCGTTCGGGCTGGGGCCGGTCCACACCGCCGTCCCGCCGCAGCTCGCCCAGGCGTGCCGGGCGCACGGCGTGCCGCTCGTGGCCGTCCAGGAGAGCACGCCGTTCATCGCGGTGCTGCGCTTCGTCCAGGACCGCCTCGAGCGCGAGCGCTTCGCGTCCTCCAGCCGCGGGTGGCACATCGCAGACCTCGCCTCCCGCACTGCGTCCGACGACGACGAGGTGGCCGTCCTCGGCCGGATGCTCAGCGCGGTCGCGGCGGAGGCGGAGGCGTGCGTGGGCATCGAGGCGGAGGGCGTCGTCCTGGCCTCGCGGGGAACGGCCTCCGCTGCGGGGCCCGGCTCGACCCTCCGCCTGCCCGGACAGCCGCGCGAGGGGTGCATTCTGCGGGTCCGCGGGCTGCCGCCCTCACGCCTGCTCCAGCCGCTGCTCGGGCCCGCCGCCTCGCTGCTCTCGCTGCAGCTGACCCATGCCCTGCGCTCGCCCGTGCCGCCGGAGCGGGTCTTCGCGTGGGACGGGGAGCTGACGGCGTTTCTCGGGCGCCTCATTGCGCAGGCCCCGCCCGGGCAGAAGACGCTCGGTCTCCGCGTGTTCCGGGCCGAGGGCGGCTCGCTGCCCCCGCATGTCCTCGTCGCCGCGGTCGACGCGGTGGCCCGCGCGGACGCATCCGCCGTCGCCGTGAAGGCGGACGGGGACCTCCTGGCGTTCGGGAGCGCCGAGCCCCTCCTGGGCGCAGCCCGCGCGCTCGCCCAGCGCATCCCCGGGCTCGGCGCGGCCCACACGGCCTTCGACGAGCAGGAGGACGCCGCCCTGCCACTGGAGTCCCTGAGGGACGCTCCCCGCAGGCCCGGCGTGGCCGAGGCGCCGCAGCTCAGCGTCCGCGCCGCTCTCTCCTCGCACGTCAGCCCGACCCTGCACCGGAGGGCCCAACGGGTGCTCTCCGGACTCACCGGGGCCAGCTCGGCGCCGCTCCGAGAGTCCCTGCGGGTGTACCTCGAGGAGGCCGGCAGCGTGAGCGGCACCTGCACGCGGCTCGGGATCCACCGGAACACCCTCGGCTACCGTCTCCGCCGGGTCGAGGAGCTGACGGGCCTCGATCTGGAGCGCGGGGAGGACCGCTTCCTGGCGCAGCTCGCCTTTGCGCTCTCGGAGGGCGGCGGAGAGGAGGCCTCCGCCGACCGCGGCTGAGACCGCACGCCTGCAGCGGTCTCTGCGGCCGCAGCGGCCTCCGCGTCCGCGTGGCGCTCGCCGCCCGGGCTCACTCCCCTCCGGCCAGCAGCCCCGTCAACTCCTCCACGAGCGGCGCCCGTCCGGCCAGGCTCCAGACGACTCCCCCGGCCTCGACCCGCGCCGTCGCGCCGCCCGCCGCCTCCACGAGGGCCTTGCCGGGCAGCCAGTCCCACTCCTTGACGGAGTGCTGGAACCACACGCCGGCCCGGCCGTCCGCCACCATGCTCAGCTCTACGGAGCCGGAGCCGAGCATCCGCACCGTCGCGAGCTCCCGGACCGCCGCCTCCCACGGCCGGCGGATCTCGTCCCGGGCCATGAAGCTCGGGTGCAGATACGTCATGCCGGAGACGAGCCCCAGCGAATCGCGGCCGGCTTCAACGGCGTCCAGCCTCTCGAGCTCGGCGCCGAGGTCCAGGCCGTCGTCGTCGGCGGAGCCCCGCATCGCCACGCCGTCCGCCACGGTGAAGAGCTCGCCGGAATCGGGGATGAAGACCGCGGCCGCGAGGCCGCCGGGGGTTTCAAGGGCCAGGGCGGAGCACCACGGGCCCGCGCCGGAGAAGAAGTTGTAGGTGCCGTCCACCGGGTCGATGACCCAGCGGCGCCCGCTCCGCCCCTCGACGAGCGTGCCTTCCTCCCCGAGCACGGCGTCGCGAGGGCGCAGCCGGGCGAGCTCGGAGCGGACGAGCTCCTCGGCGGCGGAGTCGGCGGCGGTGACCACGTCCGCTACGTTGGCCTTGGAGCGGGCCGTGAGCCCCTCCCGCCGCATCCTGGCCGCCATTAGGCCCGCCGAAACAGCAAGAGACCCCGCGACCAGACGGTCCGGGGTCTCTTGGGACAAGGCGTTCACACGCGCTTCCACGCGGTCTCAGCCCTGGCGAGCCTTCATGCGCGGGTTCTTCTTGTTGATGACGTAGGTCTTGCCGCGGCGGCGGACAACCTGGGCGCCGTCGATCTTCTTGAGCGCGCGGATGGAATTGCGGACCTTCATGAGTTCTCCTTCGGTGGGCCGTATGCGCCGCCGCCCCCGGAGCCGGCGCAGACTCAGTCTGCGAAGCCCTGGCGCAGCAGCCGGGAAGCTCACGAGGCCCAGTCAGGCAGTGGTTCCCAAAATCTTTGCTTGCGGTGCTCCCCGGTGTCAGCGTGCCTGCACCGTCCCCGGACGCGTCCGTCAACGAGGACACACGGATGACACGGGAGTACCCATGCATTCTACGCGATCCCCCAAACGGGTTCAATTTCGGTCTCGCCTTCCCGAGAACCCCTCCCCGTGGCGGCATCGCGACGACGGCGGCCGGACCCCTCGCCGTCCACCCCGGACACAGCGGGACAACACCCGTTTTGACCATTACGCAACATCCATATACCTTAATCGACTGAGGTTTGCCTAACCTCAACCCCCTCTGCTCGAAAGGCGAACATGAACATGTCGCGCGTGACCACCGCCGTCACCGGTCTCGTGGCCTCGGCCCTCCTCCTCTCCGCATGCGGCTCCTCCAAGCCGGCCTCCTCCGCGAACAGCGCTCCCGAGAAGACCGCCTCTGCGGTCACCGTCAAGGACGTCGCAGGACGGGAGGTGACCTTCGAGAAGCTCCCGGAGAAGGTGGCCCTCGGCGAGTCCCGCGCCGTCTACGGGACCATGATCCTCAACAAGGACAAGCCGCTGGACAAGGTGGTCGCCTGGGGCAACGACCTCAAGGCGAACGCCCCGGACCTCTACGAGCGCGTGGTCAAGAAGGCGCCCGAGGCCAAGGACCTGCCCATCCTCGGCGCCATCCCCAAGGGAGACCTCTCCGTCGAGGGCCTGCTCACCTACAACCCGGACGTCTACGTCATGTCCCTCGACGCCTGGCGCGCGGGCCAGAAGAACGGCACGCTCGAGAAGTTCGAGAAGGCCGGCATCAAGTACGTCGTGACGGACTTCCGCATCGACCCGGTCAAGAACACCGAGAAGAGCATGAAGGTCCTCGGCCAGGTGCTCGGCCAGGAGAAGAAGGCGGACGAGTTCCTCGAGTTCTACCGCAAGGCCGTGGACCCGGTCCTCGAGCAGGCCAAGAAGGCCAAGGAGAAGCCGAGCTTCCTCCTCTGGCGCGCTCCTGGCGCCAAGGGCTGCTGCGCCACGTGGAAGAACTCCAACTTCGCGGCCGTCCTCAACGCCTCCGGCGGCCAGAGCATCGCGGATCCGCTCCTCTCCGGCGAGTCCGGGGACATCACCGCGGAGCAGGTCATCGCCTCCCAGCCGCAGGAGATCGTGGCCACGGGCGGTGACTGGGGCCACAAGAAGCCGGACGCCAAGTCCAAGACGGGCTACCTGAACATCGGCTACAACACCTCCGCCGAGGAGGCCCGGACCTCCCTGCGCGCCCTCGCCTCGCAGCCCGGGTTCGCCGAGCTGGACGCCTTCCGCAACGGCAGCGTCCACGGCCTCTACCACCAGTTCTACGACGGCCCGTTCAACTTCATCGTCTACCAGCTCTTCTCCCAGTGGAGCTTCGGCAAGACGCCGGGCATCGACCCGGAGAAGACCTGGGCCGAGTTCCACGAGCGCTTCATGCCGTTCCCCGCTGAGGGCGCCATGTGGGTGGACATCGAGGAAGCGAAGAGCTGACCCATGTCCTCCTCCGCCCTGTCGCCGGCGGACGCCCTCGCGAGCGTCCGCCGGCGCACGGTGCGGCGAGCGGCCGCGCTCGCCGCCCTCCTCGCCCTCGTCCTCTTCACGTTCGTCCTCTCCATCGCGATCGGCCCGCTCGGGTACTCCTTCGCCGACGTCGTCCGGACCATCCTCGATCCCGCGAGCGCCGAGACCCGGATGGCCACCGTCGTCTGGGACCTCCGTCTTCCGCCCGCCCTGCTCGCCGTGCTCGTCGGCGCCGCCCTCTCCCTCGGCGGCGCCCAGATGCAGACCATCCTGGACAACCCCCTCGCCGAGCCCTTCACGCTTGGCGTCTCCGCGGCGGCCGCGTTCGGCGCGTCCGTGGGGATCGTGACGGGCGCGGTCGTCCCCGGCGTCGGCCCCTACTCCCTCACCGTCTTCGCGGCCGTCTCCGCGGTGGCCACGGCTCTCGTCATCGCGGGCGTCTCCCTCTGGAAGGGCGCGGGCACGGAGACCGTGGTGCTCTTCGGCATCGCGATGGTCTTCCTCTTCCAGGCCCTCCTCGCGCTCATGCAGTACAACGCGAGCACCGAGAGCCTGCAGCAGATCGTCTTCTGGAGCCTCGGGTCCATGCAGCGCGCCACGTGGCCGGCCGTGGTCATCGTGGCCGCCGTCGTCGCGCTCCTCCTCCCGTTCTTCGCCGCCAACGGCTGGAAGCTCACGGCCCTCAAGTTCGGGGACGCGCGGGCGCAGGCCCTCGGCGTGAACGTGCCGCGGGTGCGGCTCGTGACCCTCGTGGCGGTCTCCGTGCTCGCGGCGGTGGCCGTGTCCTTCGTGGGGATCATCGGGTTCATCGGGCTCGTGGGGCCGCACATCGCGCGGATGCTCGTCGGCGAGGACCAGCGCTTCCTCCTCCCCGCCTCGGTGCTCACGGGCGCCGCGTTCCTCAGCGCCGCGCACGCGCTCAGCCAGGTGATCGTGCCGGGTGTCGCCGTGCCCGTGGGGATCCTCACCGCGACCAGCGGCGTTCCCGTCTTCCTCCTCATCGTCTTCTCGCGGCGCAGGGTCTCGGGAGGCGGCCGATGAGCCGCGCTCCGCAGCTCGCCCTCCGGGTCGAGGGCCTCGGCTTCGCGTACGGGCAGACGCCCGTGCTGCGGGACGTGACGCTGCCGCGTGAGGCGCGCGGCGTCGTCGGCCTCCTGGGCCCCAACGGCTCGGGGAAGTCCACGCTCCTGCGGTGCGTGGCGGGCCACCTCCGGCCTTCCGGCTCCGTCTCGGTGCACGACGGCGGCCGCCCGCTCACCCCCTCCCAGCTGAGCGCGGCGCTCGGCTACGTCCCGCAGGACGCCCCCGGGGATGTGGCGCTCACGGTGCTCGAGACCGTGCTCATCGGGCTGCGGCGCCGGGGCGGCTGGCGGACCAGCCCGGAGGAGGCCGCACGGGCGGTCGAGTGCCTGGCCGAGCTCGGCGTGGACCACCTCGCGGACCGGTTCCTGGGGCAGCTCTCCGGCGGGCAGCGCCAGCTCGTGGGACTCGCGCAGATGACGGTGCGGGCGCCGAAGCTCATGCTCCTCGACGAGCCCACCAGCGCCCTCGACCTCCGCCACCAGATCCGCGTCCTCGAGTACGTCACGGACCGGATCCGCTCGAGGGAGGGCACGGCGCTGCTCGCGCTGCACGACCTCAACCTCGCCGCCCGCTTCTGCGACGAGCTCGTCATCCTCCGGGACGGCCGCTGCGCCGCGATGGGACCGCCCGCCGAGATCCTCACCCCCGAGGTCCTCGAGTCCACGTACGGCGTGAGCGCGCGGATCCTCGACGACGACGGCGTTCCCGTGGTCTCCGCCCACGCCCGCTCGGGAGCCTCGGCCCAAGGGGACTAGCCGGTGGGGCTACCCTGTGGGGTGTGAGCACCTGGACGCAGATCAGCATGGACGACGCGGTGGCCCTCCTCAAGCGGGAGGACTACCCGGAGTCCACCCTGCAGGCCTTCATCCGCCACTTCACGGGGCGCCCCATCTGGATTCGGCCGTCCGGAGACGGCTGGGAGTTCGGGGACAGCGAGTTCGGCGACGGGGCGCCCTGAGCGGGATCTGCGCCCTCTTTCCCCCGCCCCCGCATTCTGGAAACGAGACCGATTTCCCTGAAACTGGACACGATTAACCCCGCCTCCCGCGAGTCCTCGGCTGAATCGTGCACAGTTTCCGGAGATCGTGCGCAATGTCCGTGGCCCCCATGAACGAACGCGCATGAGCGGAGACCCGCCCCGGCCCGGGACTCTCCCAAAGTTGGCATTAGATTGGCAACGGCCCGCCTCCAGGGGGTGGAGACGAGCCGTGTTCCGCGTGATAGTGCCCCAGAGAGGAATCGAACCTCCGACACCGGCTTTAGGAGAGCCGTGCTCTATCCACTGAGCTACTAGGGCCCGCGGCGCTTCCGCTGCGGTAGCGTCGCAAGTGTCCAGTCTACTCGGATGAGGCCCGCCGAAAGGAAACCGCCCATGCCCTACCCCGTCGCCGATCTCGCCGGATACCTCGAGGGCGTGTGGCGCGCGGAGCGGCGCATCGAGGACCGGCGAACCGGCCAGAACGGGCGTTTCACGGGCACGGTCGCGTTCACGCGCGTCCCGTCCGCGGACCCGGCGGCGCCCACCGGAGACGGCACCGGCGTCGTCGTCCTCGAGTCCCGGGAGGAGGGCGAGCTGGCCCTCGAGGGCCAGGAGCCGCGGCCCGTCTACCGGAACCACACGTGGCGCGTCCGGGGCGAGCGCGCCGAGGTCTGCTTCGACGACGGCCGCCGCTTCCACAGCCTCTCCCTCGCGAGCGGCGCGGACACGCCGAGCCACTGGTGCGAGCCGGACCAGTACACGGGCGAGTTCGCGGCCCCCGGCCCGGCGGAGCTCGAGTGGACGTGGAGCGTCTCCGGCCCCGCCAAGAACCTCACGCTCGCCACGCGCCTGACGCGCGAGCTGCCGGTCATCGCGGTCTCGGCGGTTCAGCTCACGACGGCGGACGGCGGGCTCGTCCTCGTCCGCAAGCGCGGAACCACGGCGTTCATGCAGCCCGGCGGCAAGCCCGAGCCCGGCGAGACCCCGCTCGAGGCGGCGCGCCGCGAGCTTGCCGAGGAGCTCGGCCTGGACCTTCCCGCGGAGGCCTTCCGCTTCCAGACCGCCTGGCGCGGGCGCCCCGCGAACGAGGCCGGGTTCGAGCTCTACTCGGAGAACTTCGCCGCCGAGGTGCCCGCCGGCACCCCGTACAGCCCCGCCGCCGAAATCGAGGACCTTGTCGTCCTGTCCCCCGCGGCTCAGCGCCAGGCTCTGGACTCGGGGCGCGTCGCGGGCTCGGACGGCCAGGACCACGCCCTCGCGCCCCTGCTCCGCGAGCGCATCCTCCCGGACCTCCTCGGCTGAGCCGACGACGACGGCCCCTACTCCACCGTCACGGACTTGGCGAGGTTCCTCGGCTTGTCCACGTCGTGCCCCAGCGCCACCGCCGCGTGGTAGGCCAGCAGCTGCGTGGGGATGGTGAGGAGGATCGGATCGAGCTCGGGCTCGTTCTTCGGCACGGTGATCGTCTCGACGCCGAGCCGGGCCAGGTCCACCCCCGGATGGGAGACGGCCACGAGCGGCCCCTTCCGCGCCAGGACCTGCTCGGCGGCGGCGATGTTGCGCTCGGCGAGCTCGTCGTCGGGGATGACGGCGATGGTCGGCATCTCGGGCGTGATGAGCGCGAGCGGCCCGTGCTTCAGCTCGCTCGTCTGGTAGGCCTCCGCGTGGACGTAGCTGATCTCCTTGAACTTCTGCGCCCCTTCGCGGGCCACCGGGAAGCCCCGGACCCGCCCGATGTAGAACGCGCTCTGCGCGCCGGCGATGCGCCCGGCCACCTCGCGGATCCGCTCCTCGGACTCGAACACCTCGCGGATCTGCCCCGGAATCCGCTCGAGCCCCCGCAGGATGCGCAGGCCGTCCGCGTGGGAGAGGTCCCGCAGGCGCCCCAGGTGCAGGGCGAGGAGCCCGAACGCGAGGCCCATGTTCGTGAGCGCCTTCGTGGACGCCACCGCGATCTCGGGGCCGGCGTGGAGGTAGATCCCGCCGTCGACCTCCCTCGCGATCGTGGAGCCGACGACGTTGACGAGCCCCACCACCCGGCCGCCCTTGCGCCGGATCTCGTTGACCGCGAACGCCGTGTCCGCCGTCTCGCCGCTCTGGCTGACCACCACATACAGGGTGTCCGTCTCGATGATCGGCTGCCGGTACCGGAACTCGGAGGCGGCCTCGGCGTCCGCGGGGATGCGGGCGAGGTCCTCGATCATCTGCGCGCCCATCTGCCCCACGTAGTACGCGGAGCCGCAGCCGAGGATCTTGACCCGCCGGAAGGAGCGCAGCTCGCGGGGGTCCAGCATGAGCCCGTCGAGCCGAGCGGTGGCGAACCGCTCGTCGAGCCGCCCCCGCAGCACCGTCTCGGCCGCCTCGGGCTGCTCCCTCATCTCCTTGGACATGTAGTGCTCGTGACCGCTCAGCTCGAGGTCCTCGACGGCGACGGCGAGCTGGACCGGCGTCCGCTCGGTGGCGTTGGCGTACTGGTCGAAGGTGTGGAATCCGGTGGCGGTGACGGTCGCGAGCTCGCCGTCGTCGAGATGGACCGCGCGGTCCGTGTGCCGGACGAGGGCGGCGGCGTCGCTCGCGATGAACATCTCCTTGTCCCCCACCCCGATGATGAGCGGCGAGCCGCTGCGGGCCACGACGATCCTGTCCGGGTGCCGCTCGTCCATGACCGCCAGGGCATAGGTCCCGGAGACCCGCCCCAGCGCCTCGAGAACGGCCGCCTCGAGGCTGTCCGCCTCGGAGCGGGCCACGAGGTGGGCCACGACCTCCGTGTCGGTGTCGCTCGCGAACTCGACGCCCGCGTCCTCGAGAGCGGCGCGGAGGCTCGCGGCGTTGTCGATGATGCCGTTGTGCACCACCGAGATGCGCCCGTCCGCGGACCGGTGCGGGTGGGCGTTGCGCTCCGCGGCGGGGCCGTGCGTGGCCCAGCGGGTGTGCCCGATCCCGACCCGGCCCGCCAGGCGCTTCGGCAGAGCGGCCTCGAGCTCCCGGACGCGGCCCACGGTCCGCACCGCCGTGGTCTTCTCCTTGGCCTTCGCGTCGCGGCTGAGCACGGCGATGCCCGCCGAGTCGTAGCCGCGGTACTCGAGGCGGGTCAGGCCCTCCACCAGGAAGGGCGCGGCCGGCTGGCCGCCGATGTATCCGACGATTCCGCACATGGGTCTCTCCTCACCCGTAGACGATGCGCCGCAGCTGGCGCTCCGAGAGCTCGGGCGCGGCGAAGGGCCGCTGCCTCAGCTCCTCCGCGATGGTCCGGAACGCCTCGGCGTTCCGTGTCCCGAACAGCTGGAGACGGGCGTGGCGGCGCCTCACGTAGTCCTCGACGGACTCGGAGTGCCACGCGAGCACGTCGTCCACCACTCGCTCCGCGACATTCGGCGGCAGGCCCGTGGTCTGGGCGATCCGCTCGACGAGCTCCCGGTCTGACATGACTGCCATTCTTGGAGAGGGATCCGGAATCTCCAAGAATCTGCCCGAATTCGGGCAGAACGGATCTTTTACTCCGCGAACTGCGTCCGGTACAGCTCTTCGTACCGGCCTCCGCGGGCCATCAGCTCCGCGTGCGTGCCGCGCTCGGCGATGCGGCCGCCCTCGATGACGAGGATCTCGTCCGCCGTCCGCACCGTGGAGAGGCGGTGGGCGATGACGAGCGCGGTCCGGCCCTCGAGCGCCTCCCCCAGGGCGGCTTGGACCGCGGCCTCGTTGGTGGAGTCGAGCGCCGCCGTCGCCTCGTCGAGGATGACCACGCCGGGACGGGAGAGGAGCACGCGGGCGATCGTCATGCGCTGGCGCTCGCCCCCGGAGAGCCGGTAGCCGCGCTCGCCCACGATCGTGTCCAGGCCGTCCGGCAGGGAGCGGACCAGGTCCTCGAGCCGGGCTCCGCGGAGGGCGGCCCAGAGCTCGCCGTCGCTCGCGTCCGGCTTCGAGAGCGCGATGTTCGCGCGGATGGACTCGTGGAAGAGGTGACCGTCCTGGGTCACCATGCCGATCCCCTCGCGCAGGGCCTCGAACGTGAGGTCCCGGACGTCGACGCCGCCGAGCCGCACCGAGCCGGACGTCACATCGTAGAGCCGTGCCGCGAGCTGCGCGATCGTGGACTTGCCCGCACCCGAGGAGCCCACGAGCGCCACCGTCTGGCCGGGGCGCACCTCGAAGTCCACCCCGTGGATGACCTCCTCGCCGCCGCGGGTGTCCAGCACGGCCACGGACTCGAGCGAGGCGAGGGACACGTCCTGGGCGCTGGGATAGGCGAAGCGCACATCCTTGAAGGCGAGGCCGAGGGGCGCGGGAGGGAGCGGCCTGGCGTCGTCGCGCTCTCGGATGAGGGGCGCGAGGTCGAGGATCTCGAACACCCGCTCGAAGCTCACCGCCGCGCCCATGAGGTCCGCGCGGGCGTTGGAGAGCTGCGTCAGCGGGCCGTAGAGGCGCGTCAGGAGGAGGGCCAGGACCACGACGTCGCCGGGGTTGAGCGTCCCGTCCACCGCGAACCAGCCGCCCACGCCGTAGACGAGCGCGAGCGCCAGCGCGGAGACGAGCGTCAGCAGCGTGAGGAAGACCTGCTGCATGAGGGAGGACTTCACGCCGATGTCCCTCACGCGGCGCGCCCTCGCCTCGAACTCGCGGGACTCGGCGCGGGGGCTGCCGAAGAGCTTGACGAGCGTGGCGCCCGGCGCGGAGAAGCGCTCGGTCATCTGGGTGGTCATCGCGGCGTTGTGGTCGCTCGCCTCGCGCCGCAGGCCCGCGAGCCGCCCGCCGATCCGGCGCGAGGGCAGCAGGAACACCGGCAGCAGCACGAGCGTCAGGACCGCCACGAGCCAGGACTTGCTCACCATGACCCCGAGCGTCAGGAGCACGGTGACGGCGTTGGTGACCACGCCGGAGAGCGTCGTCGCGAACGCCCGCTGCGCCCCGAGCACGTCCGCGTTGAGCCGGGAGACAAGCGCGCCCGTCCGGGTCCGCATGAAGAACGCCACGGGCATGCGCTGGACGTGGTCGTAGACCCGGGTCCGCAGGTCCAGGATGACGTCCTCGCCGATCGCCGCGGACAGCCAGCGCCCCAGCAGCCCCACCCCGGCGTCCACGAGGGCGACGACGGCGATGACCGAGGCGATGAGCACGATCACCCCGCGGTCCCCGCCCAGGACCATCTGGTCCACCACGCGGCCGGCCAGGACAGGCGTCAGCACGGAGAGCAGAGCCGAGAGGAGGGAGACCGCCAGGAAGGCCGCGAGCCGCCCGCGGTAGGGCTTGGCGAACGCGAAGATCCGCCGCATGGTCTCGCGGGAGACGGGACGGGCCTCGCCGTCCCGGCTCGACCTCATCATCTGGTGCATTGCCGCGCGTTCCATGCTCACCGGCACCATTATCCGCTCCGCGTCGGGCCAGCCGGCGGGATTCCGCCCCCGCCGAACGCTCGTAACATTTCGTAACACTGACTGTCTGAGCCGCGGGGAATAGGGCTAGGGTTGACGTGGTTTTCCCTCAGCGACGTTTGCTCGCTGTCGCGCTCCGGACCCGCCCGGAGCACCGCGCCCCCGCTCAGAAAGAAGCTCGCATGAACCGCCGTCAATTCTCCGCGCTCGGACTCGCCTCGATCGCCTCCCTGGCCCTCGCGGCGTGCGGCCAGAACAAGGCCAGCGTGGACTCGATCAAGAAGGCGGGCTCCATCAAGGTGGGCACCGAGGGCACCTACAAGCCCTTCACGTTCCACGCCCAGGCGGGATCGCCCCTCTCCGGGTATGACGTGGACGTCATGAACGCCGTCGCCCAGCAGCTCGGCGTCAAGGCCGAGTACCAGGAGACGCAGTGGGACGCGATCTTCGCAGGGCTGGACGCCCGGCGGTTCGACGTCATCGCCAACCAGGTCGGCATCAACCCCGAGCGCGAGCAGAAGTACATCTTCTCCACCCCGTACTCGCACTCCAAGGGCGTGGTCGTGGCCAAGGCGGACTCCTCCATCTCGAGCTTCGCGGACCTGAAGGGCAAGAAGCTCGCCCAGTCCTCCACCTCGAACTTCGGCAAGCAGGCTAAGGAGGCCGGCGCCGTCATCACCCCCGTCGAGGGGTGGGCGCAGTCGGTCGAGCTCGTCAAGCAGGGCCGGGTCGAGGCCACGGTCAACGACAAGCTGACGGTCCTCGACTACCTCAAGTCCAACCCGGCCGCCGGCGTCAAGATCGTGGCCGAGGACAAGACGGAGAGCGCCTCCGCCCTCATGTTCCGCAAGGACGAGACGGAGCTGCGGGACGCCGTGAACAAGGCGCTCGAGACGCTCAAGAAGAACGGCACGCTCGCCAAGCTCTCCAAGAAGTACTTCGGCACGGACGTCTCGGAGAAGGCGTGACCCCGAACTGGGAGCTGGTCCTCCAGTCCTTCTGGCCGATCCTCAAGGCGGGCCTGCTCGTCACCATCCCGCTGGCGCTCCTGTCCTTCGCGCTGGGACTCGTGATCGCGCTGGTCCTGGCCGTCATGCGGATCAGCCGCGTGACGCCGCTCGCGTGGCTCTCCCGCGCGTACGTCTCGGTCATCCGGGGCACGCCGATGCTCGTCCAGCTCTTCGTCATCTTCTACGGGCTGCCGAACCTCGGCATCACGCTGGACCCCTGGACCACCATCACCATCGCGCTGTCCATGAACGTGGGCGGCTACGCGGCCGAGGTCATCCGCGCGGCCATCGAGTCCGTGCCCCGCGGGCAGTGGGAGGCAGCGCACACCATCGGCATGAGCCGCTCCCTCACGCTCCGGCGCGTCATCCTCCCGCAGGCCGCGCGCCTCTCGGTGCCGCCGCTGTCCAACACGTTCATCTCGCTCGTCAAGGACACCTCGCTCGCCTCGCTCGTCACCGTGGCCGAGCTGTTCCGCAAGGCCCAGGACGTGGCGGCCTTCTCCAACGAGTTCCTCCTCATCTACATGGAGGCGGGCCTCATCTACTGGATCATCTGCATGGCCCTGTCCGTGCCGCAGCCCTTCATCGAGCGGAGGCTCTCCCGCCATGTCGCCAAGTAGCGCAGCATCCCCGTCCGCCCGCGGCCGGAGGGGCGTCTCCCGCGAGGACGGCGCCCGTCCGAACGGCGCCGCCGAGAACGCCTCCCGCCCGAACGGCGGCGAGCCGTTCCTCTCCGTCCGCGGCCTCGCCAAGTCCTTCGGAGACCACACGGTCCTGAGGGACATCGACCTCACCGTCGAGCGCGGCGACGTCGTCGCCCTCATCGGCCCCTCCGGATCCGGCAAGACGACCATCCTCCGCTGCCTCATCGGCCTCGAGGAGCCGGACGCCGGGGTCATCCGCTTCAGCGGGGCCGAGGGCGTCGCGGAGCCCGTCTCCGTGGACTTCTCGGAGCGGGTCTCCCCCAGGGAGCGGAGGCGCCGCGAGGCGGACCTCCAGCGCGCGACGGCGATGGTCTTCCAGCAGTACAACCTCTTCCCCCACCGCACCGTGCTCCAGAACGTCATCGAGGGGCCCATCCTCGTCCAGAAGCGGAACCGGGAGGAGGCGAAGGCGGAGGCCCTCGACCTCCTGGCCCGCGTGGGGCTGCGGGACAAGGCGGACGCCTACCCGCACGAGCTCTCCGGAGGACAGCAGCAGCGCGTGGGCATCGTGCGCGCCCTCGCCCTGAGGCCTGCGCTCCTCCTCTTCGACGAGCCCACCTCCGCCCTGGACCCCGAGCTCGTGGGGGACGTCCTGCGCGTCATCCGGGAGCTCGCCGAACAGGGCTGGACCATGCTCATCGTGACCCACGAGCTGCAGTTCGCCCGGCAGGTGGCCTCGCAGGTCGTGTTCATGGACCAGGGCGTCGTCGTCGAGAGCGGAGCGGCCTCGGAGGTCCTGGGCCGTCCCGCGCAGGCGCGCACCCAGCAGTTCGTCCGCCGCCTCACGCACCCCGGCGAGTAACGCCTCACACGCCGCAGGCAGGCACCAGGCCCGAACCTCACACGGCGCGGATGGCACCTCGCACGGCGCGGACCTCACGCCGCCGGGGCGAGGAACTCCTCCCAGGCCTCGGCGGGCTTCTCGAGCTCCTTGATGTGCCAGACGGGACCGTGCGGCTCCTTCGGCTCGAACCCCAACCTCCAGCCGAGGCTCTCCAGCGTTCGGTCCCCCTTGCGGTTGTTGCAGGGCAGGCAGCAGGCCACAAGGTTCTCCCATGCGTCCTTTCCACCGCGGGAGCGGGGCTGGACGTGGTCCACGGTGGTCGCATGCCCTCCGCAGTAGGCACAGCGGTGGAGGTCCCGCCGGAGCACGCCGCGGCGCGTCACGGTCACGGCCCGCCGGTAGGGTCTGCGCACGTACCGGTTGAGCAGGATGACGCTCGGCCGGGCGTAGTCGGCCCGTACCCCGACGACGGGCGTGTCGTCTTGGGCGATCACGGTGGCCTTCCCGTGGAGCACCAGCACGATGGCTCTCTTGAAGGTCACCACGGCCAGCGGCTCGAAGCCTGCGTTGAGGACTAGCGTGCGCATGCGGTCTCCCTCGATGGGCGCTCCGCCTGGCAGAGACGGGCGCGGGTCAGGAACGGACGGCCGAAGCCGACACCTGGAGTCTTGCACGTCCCGCAGGCATGGGAAAGGCCCCGCACTGAACAGTGCGGGGCCTTTCCGTGAACAGCGCTGACGCGCCGGGGCGTCTTAGCCGACGTGGATGTACACCGGGCCGGAGCCGAGGTTGGCCGGGGCGATGACCGTCTGGCCGCCGTTCCAGCCGCCGTGGACGGCCTGGCCGTTGCCGATGTAGACGGCGATGTGCGGGATGCCCGCACCGGCGTTGTCGTAGTAGATGAGGTCGCCCGGCTGCGGGTTGGACGTGACCGAGCCGAGGCTCATGTAGCTGGCCGGCCAGCCGTGGTGGTGGATGCCGGCGGCAGCGAGCGCGTTGGAGACGAGCGCGGTGCAGTCCTGGGCGACGCCGACCTGGGAGCGGGCGGACGCGGCGATCGTGGCGCCCTTGCCGGACGCCGAGTAACCGGCGGTCTTGGCCGCAGCCGGCTGGGCCGGAGCGGAGTAGTTGGCCGTCTTGGCCACCGGGGCCTGCTGCTGGACCGGAGCCTGGTAGGCGGCGCGCTTCGGGGCCTGGTAGGCCGGGGCCTGCTGCTGAGCCGGAGCCTGGGAGGCGGCCTGCGGCTGCGCGGGGGCCTGGTAAGCGGCCTGCTTCTGGACGGGGGCCTGGGCCGGGGCCTCGGCCTGCGGGGCCTGGACCGGAGCCTCGGAGACAGCCTTGAGGGCGGCCCGCTTCGGAGCGGCCTTCTTCGGGGCGGCCTTCTTGGCGGCGGGCTTGGCCTGGGTCTTCGCAGCGGCCTTGGGGGCGCTCTGCTGCGGGGCGGCGGCCTTGTGGGCGACCGGAGCGGCCGGGGCGGCCTCCGGGGTGGTCGCAGCGTGGGCTGCGAGGCCGCCGGACAGGACGAGGCCGGATGCGGCGGCGATGACGGCGGCCTGGCGCGTGGCGCCGCCTGCGTTCTCAGACACTGCCTTCGCGATGGCGGACAGCGAGTTGTTGGTGCTCTTCGACAACGTGAGCTCTCTTTCGTTTGTTCACGCAGCAGTTTCGCTGCGGAGCTGGTCCGTGGAGTTCTAGTCCGGATCCAGCCGAGTGTGCATTTGCCTATGGAGTTGTTGTTGTCAGAAGCCGTGGTCCGCCCAAAGCCCTCTGTCTGAGAGCTTCCACTGCGAAGCTTTGCCTCCCACATGCCTGCGAGGTGAGCTGTCGGGTTCGGATGGGAGTCACCCGGCCGGATTCGGCCCCGGAACGGCCGTTACCGTTTCGTGACCTTACGGCTTCACCCCTAGGCCGAAGTTCGGCCGTGATTGGGTCCCCCGCCCTTGTCAGGGCCGGAATCCCCTGGAGGCGCACACTGGGCCTGAGCCGCCAGGGCCCGAGCCATGCGTGCACTCCGGAGGATTCCGAGGTCATCCCGCCGATTGACAAGGCTCGGCATCCGGCGGGCGGGATGTCATCCGATCGGATGACTTCCAAGTATCAAAGCTACAACACCCCGCCCCCAATTGTCACATTATGGTTACGATCCGTTGCCGTGTCACCGCGCCGGTGCAGACTGCGCCCAGCAGGAAGCGGGGCGGACCGGCCCGTCAGGAGGCCGAGAGCGCGCCCTCAGGCGCGGTCAAGCCGGACGAAGAGGTGCGAGGCGTCCTCGACCGGGAGGTCCAGCGCGTCCTTCGCGCCCTCGCTCTCCACGGTCACGTAGTCGCCGTTGGAGACGAGACTCACAGAGGCGCCCGGGCAGATCCCGAACTCCCGCAGCTGCCCGAGCAGCTCCATGTCCACCTGGATCGGCTCGGCGAGGCGTGCGACCGTGCCCCGCACCGCGGCGGAGCCCCGCTTCGCCACGGCGGCGGTGGCCGTCACCACGCCCTCTCCGAACGCGCCGGCGCTGCGTCCGCCGATCGCCTCGAGCCCCGGGATCGGGTTGCCGTAGGGGCTCTCCGTGGGCGACTCGAGGAGCTCCATGAGCCGGCGCTCCACGCGCTCGCTCATGACGTGCTCCCAGCGGCAGGCCTCATCGTGGACGTACTCCCAGTCCAGCCCGATCACGTCTGCGAGCAGCCGCTCCGCGAGCCGGTGCTTGCGCATGACCTCCGTGGCGAGCCGCTGGCCCTCGTCCGTGAACTCGAGGTGGCGGTCGCTCGTCACCTCGACGAGGCCGTCCCGCTCCATGCGGGCGATCGTCTGCGAGACCGTCGGGCCCGAGTGGTGCAGGCGCTCTGCGATGCGCGCCCGCAGCGCCGGGATGCCCTCTTCCTTGAGCTCAAGGATGGTGCGCAGGTACATCTCGGTCGTGTCGATGAGTTCAGACACCTGTCGTGCTCCTCACGAAGAAGTGGGTCCCGATCGCCGAAGCGGCCTCGCAGCGGCGGCGCGGCCGCGCGGCTCGACTCCTTCTCGGCATTCTAGCCAAGGCTACACACCCCGCAGAAGCGCTCACCGGCTGGACGCCTCCTGCATCCGCCCCCGCCTCTGTGGCTGAATAGGGGTGAACGACGACGCACGACCCTGCGAAGGACCACCATGAGCGCACTCGAGATCCCCGCTGACCTCCTCCCCGCGGACGGACGCTTCGGCGCCGGTCCCTCGAAGGTCCGGGACGGCCAGCTGGACGCCCTCGCCGCCGCCCAGCCGGGCCTCCTCGGCACGAGCCACCGCCAGAGCGCCGTGAAGTCCCTCGTCGGGGGCATCCGGGAGAAGCTCGAACGCTTCTTCAGCGCCCCCGAGGGCTATGAGGTCGTCCTCGGCAACGGCGGAGCCACGGCCTTCTGGGACGCCGCCGCCTTCGGCCTCGTGGAGCGGAAGGCCCAGCACCTCAGCTTCGGCGAGTTCGGAGCCAAGTTCGCCAAGGCCACGGACTCGGCCCCGTTCCTCGAGGCCTCGGACGTCATCTCCTCGGAGCCGGGCACCCGCCCCGTTCCCCGGGCGGCGGCTGACGTGGACGCCTACGCCTGGCCGCAGAACGAGACGTCCACCGGCGTCGTCGCCGAGGTGTCCCGCGTGCCCGGCGCGGAGGGGACGTTGCACCTCACGGACGCCACCTCGGCGGCGGGCGGCGTCCCCGTGGACCTCGCCCAGACGGACGTCTACTACTTCTCTCCGCAGAAGAACTTCGCATCGGACGGCGGGCTGTGGCTGGCGCTCGTCTCGCCGTCGGCGGTCGAGCGGATCGAGTCGATCGCGGCCTCGGGCCGCTGGATCCCGGACTTCCTCAGCCTCAAGACGGCGCTGGACAACTCCCGCAAGGACCAGACGTACAACACGCCCGCCCTCGCCACGCTCGTCACGCTGGACGCCCAGCTGGACTGGTTCGAGCAGATCGGCGGCCTCGCCGGCGCGGCGGAGCGGACGGCCCGGTCCTCCGGGCTCGTCTACGCCTGGGCCGAGCAGCACGAGCTCGCCACTCCGTTCGTGCGCCGCCCGGAGGAGCGCTCCCCCGTCATCGCCACCGTGGACTTCGACGAGTCCGTGGACGCCGCCGCCCTCGCCTCGACGCTGAGGGCCAACGGCGTCCTCGACGTCGAGCCGTACCGCAAGCTCGGCCGCAACCAGCTGCGGATCGCGACGTTCGCGGCCATCGAGCCGTCCGACGTCGCCGCGCTGCTGCGCTGCGTGGACTACGTCCTCGAGCGGGTCCGGTAGCGACGGCGGCGCGAACGCCGCTTGACGGAGACGCTCGCCTCGATCTCGGCCGCGCTCGGATCGTGCGCGCCTTCGGTGTCCTGCTCGGTCGGTTCGCTCGAGGCCGCGGACTCCTCGCCCCGGCCCGAGTCCGGTCCGTCTGGACCCGCTCCTTCCGGGCCCCGGACGTCCGAATCCTGGTCTTCCGCGTCCTGGCCGGGGGCGGCCGCGCCCTGATCCGACCCCTCGGCCCCGGCCTGGCCGGCGTCCGCCGCGTCTGCGGGCGTCTCGGAGTCCTCGGGGCGGACCCGCTCGGACCACGGCACCCACTCCGGCGCCAGGAGGGCGTCCTCGGCCGGAAGGAGTCCGAGCTCGCAGACCGTGACCTTCTTGGCGCGGGGCGCCCGGGCCAGGGTCGCGTACCACTGCCACCCCCGGTACCCGCGCTTCGATCCCTCGAAGCGGTGGGTCATGACCCGCTCGTCGTCGACAGCAGCCCCCGCGTGCTCGCCGATGGCCTCGCCGGGGAACTCCTCGACGAGCGCCGCCCGCGCGAGCTCGACGCTCTCCGCGATGAGGGCGTCCGGCTTCGGAGTACGGCGCCGGGGGCGCTTGACGGCTGTGGAGCCGCCCGTCTTCGGGGCCTCCGCGGGCTCCTCGGCTCCCTTCGGCTCCTTCGCCTGCTCCGGGGCCGTCTCCTCCGCCGCCGCGCGGCCCTCTCCGGCCGGCGACACAGCGCCCTGGGACTTCTCCGCGGCCTCCGCCGCGCTCTGCTCTTCGGTCACCGTCTGCTCCGCCTCCCGGCTCATGCGTCGATCTGGTCCGCGACAGCGCGCAGCAGCGCCGCCGTCTTCTTCGCGTGCGGGCCCTCGGGGTACCGGCCCCGGCGCAGCCCGTTGGAGACGCCGTCCAGCAGCTTGATGAGGTCCTCCGTCACGGCGGCCATGTCCTGGGCGGACCTGCGGGAGTTGCGCACCACGCTCGGCGCCTGCTCGACGACGCGGGCGCGCAGCGCCTGCGCGCCGCGGCGGTCCTGGGCGACGTCGAACTCCATGCGCGTCCCCGCAGCCGGGGCCGAGGCGCCCGGCTCCAGGGCCGAGACGTGGAGGAAGACGTCCTGTCCGTCCTCCGCCGCAAGGCGGCCGAAGCCCTTCGCGGCGTCATACCACTTCACTCTGCCGAATGGCATTCTTCCTGCCTGACTCTTCGTCGCGCTGCGGCGCCTCTGGGGGCCGCGCGCGGAAACCATACGGGGCGGAGCCGTGCTGCACGCCCATTGACCCCTCCAGCGTACCGGCAGCGGACAGGCGCGGCCTCCGTCCGAGGGAATACCATAGGGGGATGAACTTCTCCGTGGCACGCCGCCTGCTCATGGGCGTCGCAGCGGTCAGCGCCGTGCTCGGCCTGGTCGCGGTCGTCGTCGTCACCGTCATGGGACTCATGCACCAGCACGTGCCCCACGGCCTCGTGATGCCGTTCCTCATTCTCCTGCCCGTGGCGCTCGTCGCGGTGGTGCTCACGGTCGTCCTCGGGGCCGTCCAGCGAAGACTCACCTGACTCCCTGATCACGATCTGATATCGCCCCGTTGATTCACAGTTTCGCCTGTTGATAATAGGGACTGTGAACACTCAAGCAGCCGAAGCAAAGCTCCTCGTCGTCGATGACGAGCCGAACATCCGCGAGCTCCTCACCACGTCCCTCCGCTTCGCGGGCTTCGACGTCGTCTCGGCGGCCAACGGCCGGGACGCCCTCGCCGCGGTGGAGGCAGACGAGCCGGACCTCGCGGTCCTGGACGTCATGCTCCCGGACATGGACGGCTTCAGCATCACCCGGCGCCTGCGCGCCGCCGGTCGCCAGTTCCCCGTGGTCTTCCTCACCGCGAAGGACGGCACGGAGGACAAGGTGCAGGGCCTCACGGTCGGCGGAGACGACTACGTGACCAAGCCGTTCAGCCTGGACGAGGTCGTGGCGCGCATCCGCGCCGTGCTCCGCCGCACCCATCCGTTCGAGGATGACGAGGCGGTCCTCCGGGTGGACGACCTGGAGCTGGACGACGACGCTCACGAGGTCCGCCGCGCGGGACAGGTGATCGACCTGTCCCCCACCGAGTTCAAGCTGCTGCGCTACCTCATGATGAACCCGAACCGGGTCCTCTCCAAGGCCCAGATCCTGGACCACGTGTGGGAGTACGACTTCAACGGGGACGCCTCCATCGTGGAGTCCTACATCTCCTACCTCCGCCGGAAGATCGACGCGAACAAGGACCTCCCGCCGCTCATCCAGACCAAGCGCGGCGTCGGCTACCTCCTGCGGACTGCAGACAAGCGCTAGCCCTTGCTGCTCTCCTTCTGGCGGGCCACGTCCCTGCGGACCAAGCTCGTCGCGATCACCACGGTGCTCACGTTCGCCACGGTGACCGTGACGGGCTTGCTCTCTGTGGTCATGCTGAGGAACAGCCTCATCCAGCGCACGGACGCCGAGCTCAAGGACTCCGCCCACTCGATGGAGCAGATCCTGTACTCGGGCCACCAGAACGGGCGCAACAGCAACAACGAGCTCCTGCGCACCTACGGCGCCATCATGAGCCGGGACAGCGTCGTCGTCGCCCAGACCGTCCAGGCGGACGTGACGGACATCCCGGACCTCAACGCGTACAGCTTCAACGAGCTCCGCTCCCACAGCGGACGGGGCTTCACGGTCAAGGGAACGCAGCTGGGCTCCCCCGGCTGGAGAGTGGTCGTCTCGGACGTGCCGGGGGCGCCGGACAAGGTGCTCGTCGTCGGGCAGTCCATGGACCGCACGGAGATCGTGTCCAAGAACGCGGCGGCGCTCATCTCCTCGATCGGCCTCATCACCACCCTGACGGCCACGCTCATCGCCTATCTCGTCGTGACGCGCGCGTTCTCGCCGCTGCAGCGCGTGGAGAGGACCGCCGCGAAGATCGCGGACGGAGACCTGTCCCAGCGCGTCGAGGTGGAGAACCCGTCCACCGAGGTGGGCCGTCTCTCCCGCTCGCTCAACGCGATGCTCGCGCACATCGAGCAGGCGTTCTCCGCCCAGGCGCAGACGGAGGCGAGCATGCGGCGCTTCGTCTCGGACGCCTCGCATGAGCTGCGCACGCCGCTCGTGACCATCCGCGGCTACTCAGAGCTGTACCGCAAGGGCGCCATGCGCAGCGAGGAGGACGTCGCGGCCGCCATGAGCCGGATCGAGTCCGAGTCCAAGCGCATGGGCAGCCTCGTGGAGGACCTCCTGACGCTCGCCCGGGCGGACGAGAAGCGCCCGCTCGACCTCCAGCCCCTGGACCTCTACATCCTCGCCGCGGACGCCGCCCAGGACGCACGGGTCTCCGGATCCGCGCACCCGGTCTCCCTCACGGGCCTCGAGGAGGGAGAGGGGCCGCGCTCCGCCCCCGTCGTCGCGGACGACGCTCGGATGCGCCAGGTCATCGCGAACCTCGTCACCAACGCGATGCGCTACACGCCCGAGGGCACCCCCATCGAGATCGGGGTGGGCCTCATGAACGACGGTCTCGCCGAGCCAGAGTCCGTCATCCGCATCCGGGACCACGGCCCGGGCATCAGCGAGGCGGACCAGGCGCGCATCTTCGAGCGCTTCTACCGCTCGGACGAGTCCCGCCACCGCGAGACAGGAGGCACGGGCCTCGGTCTCGCGATCGTCGCGGCCATCACCGCCCAGCACGGCGGCAGCGTCCGCCTCACCTCGACGCCGGGCGGGGGCGCCACCTTCACCGTGGCCCTCCCCCACCGGCCCATGGACGAGGACTTCGACGACGACGGCGACGAGGTCTTCGCGGACGAGGACTAGCGCAGCGAGGCGAGTCCGGGGCCGAGCGGGGTGACCGTCGTCGTGTACGCGTCGGCTCCGCCCTTGACGAGGCCGACGACCTGGCCGTCGACCATGACCGGCCCGCCCGAGTCTCCCGAGACGCTCATGAGCTTGGCCGTCCAGACCCCCACCCTGACCTCAGGGCCGTCGAGCGGGCGGGTGACCGACTCGCGGGAGGTCACCGAGCGCAGGGACGGGTCGGTCACCGTGCCGGCGCTGAAGCCGCTGTTCATGCCGAGCTTGGTGACGCTGTCTCCGAGGCGGGGGCTGTAGCCCGGCATCGCCGGGGCGGTCTCCACCTCGACGCCCGGCTTGAGCGTGATCTTGGCGATGTCGTACCCGTTGCGCATGCCGGAGGCGGTGACCGTGCCGACGTCCTTGCCGTTGTAGCGGACCGTGAGCCCCTTCGAGGCGCAGTGGCCGGCGGTGAGGACGTACTGCGTCGAGGTGACCGTCGCCGTGCAGGTGCCGACGACGCGACCGTTGTTCACCATGGTGATGGGAGCGCCGTTGGCGAGGGGGCTCGAGCCGAGGTCGATCCCGCTGTCCTCCTCGGCGTGCGCGCCGGGCGCCGCCGCGACGGAGAGGGAGGCTGTGAGGAGCGCGGCAGCGGAAGCGGCTGCGGCCTTCTGGAGTTTCATGCGGATGCCTTTCATCTGGGGTGGCCGTGCAGTCGAAGAGTATGCCCGTGCACGATCCCCGTCACCGATGCCCCGGGATTCGCGTTGCTCGGCGCGCAGCCGCGCGCCCGAGGCCTCTCAGGCCACCCGGACCCCGCTCCTCCGGACCGGCTTCCGCAGGAAGGAGGGCGGTTCGAGACGCAGGTTGGCGGCCGAGGAGATCCGGTCCATCTGCTGAAGGGCCTCACGGTGGAAGACGAGGAGCACGAGGATCGCGATTCCCGCAAGGGAAAGCGCCGGAATGAGGTTGTGGAAATGGAGATTGGGCACTGAGACGAGATTGAACGCCGAGTGCATCACAGCCATGGCGAGGACATTCCGGGTCGCGTTCCAGAAGAGGATCGCGAAGACCGCCCACACCGCGATTCCGACGGCGAACGAGTACCCGTAGTAGAGGTGGAACGAGACCCGCGCGGCGATGACCACCACCCAGATCAGAGGACGGGCGACTCGCGACTCCACGAGGAAGAAGACGAGCGCCGAGGGAAGAAAGGCCTCCTCCATCGGACCGGCGATGACCGAGGAGACGGCGTCGAGGACGCTTGTGGCCGGGTCCCCGAGCCTCGCGGCGTGCTGAGGCGGAACCGGCGTGTTGACCATGACGTTGAACGAGGTGGCCGCGAAGAACCCGAGCGAGATGACCACCCAGTACAGGGCCGCTGAGACCACGGTCCTGCGCACCTGAGGCGCCGTCCTGGGCAGGAAGAAGCCGAGTCGGCTGATCGGCTGGTCCGAGGCCGTCTTCACGGTGAGGACGGTCAGCGCCACGAGAGTTGCGGCGGTCAGCGCGACCTCGAGGCACCTTGCGCACAGTGAGAACGCGTCCGCCGTGTTCGGGTCGGCATGCAGCTGCCGGCCCGCGAGGCAGCCCACGGCCCTCACTGTGCCGACCAGCCAGCCGGCGGCCCAGATGAACAGCGCGGCCGTCAGCAGGCGGCTGCGACGTGCAGGCATTGGATCTCCCCCCAGGGTTTCAGCGCCGGGCGGCGCTGGTGACTGGTTAATGGATATCGGAGCCACGCCGATTTGTTAACGATATTTCCGTTTTTCAAAAGCCAGGTCTGCACTCACTTCGAGACCGATTCCGAAAATCCGCCTCCCGCTGTTGCGGCCGTATCGCGCGGAAGAAGCGCCCAGCCTCGGCGGAGCGCTGGCTACTGATCGGTAGCATCAGGATATCCGAACAGACATCTAGACCGGTACAGATCGGGGCTCGGCCGTGACCCGGATCCCCGCGCGAGGACCTCGCGTCAGAAAGTTGTCCACATTCGCGGGTCTTCGCGGCTCGCGCAGGCCGCCCGTCTCGGCACAGTGAGAGGGCCGGGAGGAACCCGGCAGGCTCGGCTTCCGGACAAGGGGCGGGCCGCTCGAATCGACTCCGAGGAGGAAGTCATGGCCGTCTTCAGCGTGGACAGCGAGGCGCTCGCCGCTCACAGCGCGCAGGTCCAGGGAACCATTGCGAGGGTGCAGAGCGAGGTGAATCAGATGCAGTCGAGCCTTCAGGGCCTCCAAGACTCGTGGGGCGGCTCCGCGTCGGCCATGTTCCAGACCCTCATCGGCGAGTGGCGCGCCACGCAGTCGCGCGTCGAGGAGTCTCTGGCGCACATCAACGCCGCCCTCAGCGAGGCCTCTCGCACCTATGCGGAGACGGAGGCTCGCAACGCGGCGCTGTTCGCCGCCTGAGCGCTGCGCGCACGCGAGGCCCCACGGGTCTCAGGAAGTCAGAGGTCGGCTGACTCCTCGGTGCCCTGATGCCAGATCATCTGCCAGCGGCCGCCTGCCCTCAGCCACAGCGAGGTCCGCAGGACTGCGCGGTCCTCGTCCGTGGCCCGGTAGACGATCTGGATGAGGCCGGGGGCCAGGTCCCGGGCGGTGAGCACGTCCACCTCCGGCACCGGCCCCGGGGCCTCGCCTTCCATGGCGGCCAGAAGGTCCTCGCGGCCCCAGAGGCGTCCGGAAGAGCCGATCTCCTGCATGTCAGCATGCAGGAGGGAGGCGGCCTCACCGCGGTCCGCTCGGACAGCAGGATCCATGAGCTGTTTCTCCAGGCGCAGGACCTGCTGCTCGTCGCTGCGGTCCTCCTCCGAGGGGAACGGGGCCTCCAGCGGCAGAGCACGCTCCTCGCCGGAGCCGGAGAAGAGGTCCTCCTGCCCGTCCGGTTCGGCCGCCCGGCTCGTCTCCTCGACCTCGGGCGTGCCAGCCTGACGGTATCCGGGGCCTTCGCTGCCGCCCTCGCCTCGCGCGAACTTCTGAGCGGCGCCGTTCGCCTTCCGGTCCGCCGCGTCGTTGAGCGAGTGACCGGAATGCCCCTTGATCCAGGTGAAGGTGACGCTGCGCCCGGCCATCTCCTTGTCGATCTCCTTGAGGAGATCCACGTTGAGCACGGGCTTGCCGTCCGCCTTCTTCCACCCCTTGCGCTTCCAGCCGGGCATCCACTTGGTCACCGAGTTGATGACGTACTGGCTGTCGCAGAGGACCTCCAGCTCGGACACGCCCCGGGTCTGGCGCAGGAGGTCCAGGACGGCCATGAGCTCGCCCATGTTGTTGGTGCCGCGGGGCCAGCCGCCGGAGGCCCAGTGGTCGTCGTCGATGTACCAGCCCCAGCCCGCGGGACCGGGGTTTCCGAGGGCGGATCCGTCTGCGGCAGCAACAATCTTCATGGACCCCAGTATTTCAGGCGCCCGTCCAGGCGCGGGAAGCGGAGCCGGCTCCAGACACAGCGAGGCCGCCGCGCCGACCTTGCGGTCTGCGCGGCGGCCTTGCCGGATGCTGTTCCGGGGCCGGCCGGCAACCGGCCCGGAACCCCGTGGAACGGGTTTAGAAGCCGCCCATGCCCGCCATCTCGTCGGCGCCGGCGGCCGGGGCGTTCTTCTCCGGACGGTCGGCCACCACGGCCTCCGTGGTGAGGAACAGGCCCGCGATCGAGGCGGCGTTCTGGAGAGCGGAGCGGGTCACCTTGACCGGGTCGGCGACGCCGGCGGCCAGGAGGTCCTCGTACTCGCCCGTGGCGGCGTTGAGGCCGTGGCCCGGGGTCAGGCTGCGCACCTTGTCCGCCACGACGCCCGGCTCAAGGCCGGCGTTGAACGCGATCTGCTTGAGCGGCGCGTCCACGGCGACCTTGACGATGTTGGCGCCCGTGGCCTCGTCACCCGTGAGCTGGAGCTTGCCGAACGCAGCCTCGCCCGCCTGGATGAGGGAGACGCCGCCGCCGGCGACGATGCCCTCCTCCACAGCCGCCTTGGCGTTGCGGACGGCGTCCTCGATGCGGTGCTTGCGCTCCTTGAGCTCCACCTCGGTGGCGGCGCCGGACTTGAGAACGGCCACGCCGCCGGCCAGCTTGGCAAGGCGCTCCTGGAGCTTCTCACGGTCGTAGTCCGAGTCCGAGTTCTCGATCTCGGCGCGGATCTGAGCCACACGGCCCTTGATCGAGTCCGCGTCTCCCGCGCCCTCGACGATCGTGGTCTCGTCCTTGGTGACAACCACCTTGCGGGCCTGGCCGAGCAGGTCCAGCGAGGCGTTCTCCAGGCTGAGGCCGACCTCCTCGGAGATGACCTGGCCGCCCGTGAGGATCGCGATGTCCGCGAGCTGCGCCTTCCGGCGGTCGCCGAAGCCCGGCGCCTTGACGGCCACGGACTTGAACGTGCCGCGGATCTTGTTGACCACGAGGGTGGCAAGCGCCTCGGACTCGACGTCCTCCGCGATGATGAGCAGCGGCTTGCCGGACTGCATGACCTTTTCGAGGATGCCCACCATGTCCTTCACGGTGGAGATCTTCGAGTTGACGATGAGGATGTACGGATCCTCGAGGACGGCCTCCTGGCGGTCCGCATCCGTGACGAAGTAGCCGGAGATGTAGCCCTTGTCGAAGCGCATGCCCTCGGTGAGCTCGAGCTCCAGGCCGAACGCGTTGGACTCCTCGACGGTGATGACGCCTTCCTTGCCCACCTTGTCGAGCGCCTCGGCGATGAGCTCGCCGATCTGCTTGTCACCGGCGGAGATCGAGGCGGTGGCCGCGATCTGCTCCTTGGTCTCGACCTCCTTGGCCGAGGAGAGCAGCTCCTCCGTGACGGCCTTGACGGCCTTCTCGATGCCGCGCTTCAGCGAGAGCGGGTCAGCGCCGGCCGCGACGTTGCGCAGTCCCTCGCGGACGAGCGCCTGGGCGAGGACGGTGGCCGTCGTCGTGCCGTCACCGGCGACGTCGTCCGTCTTCTTGGCGACCTCCTTGACGAGCTCCGCGCCGATCTTCTCGTACGGATCCTCGAGCTCGATCTCCTTGGCGATGGAGACGCCGTCGTTCGTGATGGTGGGGGCGCCCCACTTCTTCTCCAGGACGACGTTGCGGCCGCGCGGGCCGAGGGTCACCTTGACCGCGTCGGCGAGGGTGTTGAGACCACGCTCAAGGCCGCGCCGCGCCTCTTCGTCAAAAGCAATCATCTTTGCCATGTGTTCTGCAGTCCTTTCAGGACAGTGATGTGCAAGCGAAACGTGGATCCCGCCCGGATGCCCGCGACGGACGGCGCCCGCCTGCGCGGGCCGCCTCATCTGAGTGAAATCGCGATTCCCCTGGGCGTCCGGCGGCCGCTGGCTTAGCAGTCCCGAGCCCAGAGTGCTAATTCAATTGTTAGCACTCGCCCCCACCGAGTGCAAGAACGGTCCGCCCTGGGCAGAGCGGCTCCCGTGCGCCTGCCAGGGCTCCGGGTCAGCCCGCGCCGTATCCGCCCGAGACCACCACCTGCAGGCGGCTCCCCACGGAGGAGTCCTGGCTGACCTCCGCTCCGCCGAGGTCCGAGGCGAGCAGCTGAGCCGCCGCGCGCGACGACGCCGCCCCGTACACGACAGTGGTCCGCCCCGGGTCCCCGCCGTTCCAGGCGCCGAGCTCTCCGACGACCCACCCCTTGCCGGCGACCTCGGCGGCGACGTCCTTCTCGCGCGCTCCGCCCGAAGCGTCGAAGACGTCCACGGTGGCCTTGCGCAGAGCGGGGTCAGCGCTCGCCTGCGGTCCCTGGGTCTGCAGCGGGGCCACGTGCGCGCTCGGCGCCGTCGAGGGTCGTGCTGCACCCGAGGGGCTCTGCCCCTGGGCCGTCTGCGCTTGGGGCGACTGCGCCTTCGGCGTGAATCCGAGGACGGGGAGCACGAATGCGGCGATGAAGCCAAGGAGCAGCGCCGCAGCGCCCACGAGCACGAATGCCTTCCAGCCGACGGCGGGCTCGTACGGCTCCTCGCGGTGCTGGCCCACATGGCGGGGGTCCTCGGGGATCAGGTCATAGCGGTCCCCGGTCTCGCTCTCGCTCACTGCCCCTCCTCATCCCAGGCCGGAGTGCGGCCCGGCGTCTCGTCCCACGGATGCGCTCCGCCCGTCTGCGGAGCGGCGCCGCGCCTGCCGAGGCCGTACCTCGACGCCGCGCGGTCCATCCTCTCCGCGAGTCTAGCGAGCAGGGCTGGGAACTCACGGCGCGCCCGGTCGTCCTGGACCAGTTCACGCAGCAGGAGGTAGTAGTCGGTCGGCGAGAGGCCGGCCCGCTCTCGCATCGCCCGCTCTTTGGCCGAGGCGTACTTCCACGCCTGGGACTCGATCCGGAGCACCTCGCGCTCCTGCGCCGTGAGGCCGCTCGGGCGGGGCCCCTTGCCGTCGCCCCCGTCCTCCGGGCCGTCAGCACGGGGGCGGGGAGCGAAGGAGGAGGGCATAGGGTCTACTTTAGAATCCGAGAACGCCCCGGCCAAGACGCGGACCTTCAGCCCGAGGCCGGCGAGAGGCCTGCAAGGAGAGCAGATGACGGACCGCCTCATGCACCCCGACTGGTCGCGGCTCGTGCCGGGCATCGCCGAGCGAGCCGAGCAGCTGTTGGAAAAGGCCGAAGCGGACTGCCCCGATTTCCTGCCGGGCAGGGAGAGGGCCCTCGCGGCGCTCAGCCTGGCGCCGGGCTCGGTGCGGTGCGTCGTCGTCGGCCAGGACCCCTACCCCACTCCCGGGCACGCGATGGGACTCGCCTTCTCGGCCGCCCGGGACGTGGCGCCGCTGCCGAAGAGCCTCGCCAACATCTATAACGAGCTCGCCGCGGATCTCCCCCACGAGCGCGAGCGGCTTCGGGGCGCCACGGCAGACCTCTCCGGCTGGCTCGCGCAGGGCGTCCTCCTGCTCAACACCGTGCTGACCGTCCGTCCTGGGTCGCCGGGTTCGCATCAGCGTCTCGGCTGGCAGGAGCTCACCACGCGCGCCATGGCGGCCGTCGCCGGGGTCAACGCGGAGGCGGGCACTCCGCTCGTGGTCATCGAGTGGGGACGCCATGCGCAGAAGGTCGGGGACACTCTGCCCCAGTCGCCGCTGACCAAGCGGCTCCAGTCGCCGCACCCCTCTCCTCTCTCCGCGAGCCGCGGCTTCTTCGGATCCCGGCCGTTCAGCGCCGCCAACCGCCACCTCGAGGAGCACGGCAGGGCTCCGGTGGACTGGGTGGGCTCGCTCATCGACGCGGAGGCGGACCACGAGAGCGAGCCGGTCCTCTTCTGACGACCTTCCCCGGCGGCCGGGCTCCGGAGCCGGCGGGAGTATCCGGAGAAAAGCGCCCGGAGGCGGTGTCAGCGGCGGCGACCGCGGCGGCGGGCCACGGAGCCCTCGGTGGAGCGGGTGAAGGGCCGCGCGAGGTTGTCGCCGGCCACCGTGCCCGCGGCCAGGCCCAGGATGACCATGAAGGCGCTCGCCAGCCCGGCCACGCCCTGGAAGGCCGAGTCCTCGATGGTGAGCGTGTACATGGCGCGGAAGATCGCGAGTCCCGGAAGCAGGTAGAGCACCGCGGGGACGGCGATGACCAGCTGCGGGGCCCCCATCCGCAGGGCGAAGATGCGCCCGAAGAATCCGACCACCGTGGCCGCGAGCGCCGGCGTGAGGCGCGGGCCGAAGCCGATGTGCTGGAAGAAGACGTAGGCCACGAACCCGGAGACGGCCACCACGGCGGTGGGGATGAGCAGGCGCACCTGGCTCTGCTCGTAGACCACGATCAGCATGCCGGCGACGAACACCACGATCGCCGTCGCCCAGAAGGGAAGGTCCGGGAGCGCCTGCTGGGTGACGTCCAGCTTCCCGACGCCGCTGATCGTGGCCACCGAGACCGCCACCGCGATGCCGACGACGATGGCGCCGAACGTCAGCATCGCTGAAAGCAGGCGCCCGGCTGCCGTGACGGGGAAGCCGTTGATGGCGTCCTGCACGGACCCCACCGTTCGTCCGGCCGGCAGCATGAGCACGAGCCCGCCGGCCACGGCCACCACCGGCGAGAACCGGTCTCCGAAGATCCAGTACATGCCCATGGCGAACGCCGTGACCACGAACGCGCTGACGGCCGTGGAGTAGAAGTCCGGGACCCGCCACTGGCCGAGCTTCCGGGTGGTCAGGCCCGCCACGATGATCGAGAGGGCCGTCACCAGGCTCTCAGGCCAGTGCCCGCCGATGAGCAGGACGATCGCGCCGCAGAAGAGGGCGCCCGAAAGGGTCACCATCCACTTCGGGAACGGCTTGGGCCGGCGCGTGATGGCCCGCAGCTGCAGGCTCGCGTCCGAGCGGCTCACGCCTCCCTCGACGATCCGCGTGACCAGCTCGTGGACGAGCACCAGTCCGGCGTAGTTGTTGGTCCACGAGCGCACCACGCGCAGCACCGTCATGGGCGTCTGGCCCTGCGGCGAGTAGTTGAGCTGGACGGACTGGTTGGTGATGTCCACGTCCACGTCCTTGAGCCCGTACGCCGCCGTCACCGCGATGATGCTCGTCTCCACCTCGAGCGCGCCGGCACCGTAGCGGAACATGACCTCGGCGAGCTGCAGTGAGAGGTCCAGCGTCTTGCGGGCGCCTTCGTACGTGCCGATCGTCGAGGTCTCGGGAGCGGGCAGGCGCGCCGCGGGACGGGCGTACGGCGAGCCGGCGAGACGCTCCACGATGTCCATCGCCTGCGTGGGCGGGGCTTCCCCCTGCACCATGCGCAGAAGGAAGCTCCGCGAGCGCGCCGAGGCCCGCATCGCGGCGGCGTCCAGGCGCTGCGGGGTGGTGGGCAGGGCGTGAGTGGGGTCCGGCCCCGCGGCGGCCACGGCCTGGGTCTGTGCGGAGTGCGGCCGGACCTCGTCCTCCGGCGAGGCCTCCGGGTGCTGCACCGGCCCCGTGGAGAGCTCGGGGTCCCGCCCAGCCAGCGCAGCGAGGCGCTCCTGCGGCGATGTCGGGGAATCGTGGTGCATGGAGTCCTCCTCACGTGTCCGGCGTGGCGTCCGGGCCTCACGGCTCGGCGGGCAGAGTGCGGGCGAGCGCAGCGCAGGGCTGCGCCCGTCCGAGCGTCCGAAGGCGCGCCGCTCTCACGGCGCCTCGGATCAGTAGAACGGCTGGCGGTGCTTGCGGTCCCAGAGGTTGCGGGCGACCTTCTCCCCGACCGTGCTCCATGCCCGGTACCGGAGAGGGTCGACGACGACGTCATAGGCGCCCACGAAGTCCACGACCGTCTTGGTGAAGCTCGTCTTGAAGAGACCGAGCCCGTAGAGGCGGTGTTCCGGGTTCTTCAGCTCGTCCGCCGGAGGCGTGCCGCAGAAGTCGTACTCCGTGATCCCGAACTCCTCCTTGAGGTCCAGGATGGCGCGCCACTGGAGCTGGTGCGAGTCGCCGTACTGACGGCGCCGGCTCACCGAGCCGCCGTCCTTGTACGTGCCCTTGCGGCCGTAGTTGATGACGAAGGCGCCGACCACGGGCTTGCCGTCCTCATACGCGAAGTAGAGGCGGCCCTGCCCGGCGTCCACGAAGTTCTGCCAGAACCGGCGGTAGTACTCGAAGGGGCGCAGGCGCAGCGTGTTCCGGTCCTGGACCTGGTTCATCAGGTCGAACATGATGCGGAAGTTCTCCTCCGTGGGCTCCACGCGCTGCGCGTCCGCGCCCTCTCGGAGCGCGCGGCGGACCGCGTTGCGGCCTCGCGAGTGGAGGGAGCGCAGGAGGGGCTGCTCGTCCGGCGTGGTGTCCAGGATGGCGGTGTGGTCATTGGGCTGGATGTCCGGGCCCTTGACGTAGCCGGCCTTGGCGAAGGTCTCGGCGACCTCCTCCCCCGCGACGATGTCCGGCTCGATCTTGACGGCGAAGACGCCGAGGCGCTGCTCGCGGATCATCCGCTTGACCGCGTCCATCGCGGGAACCACGTGCGAGGGGTCTCCCACGTCCGGCCCCTTGATCATGTACCAGAACGTGCCGAGCGGCGGCACGGACTTCTCCAGGACCAGGTTGAAGCTCGGCGCGGCGCCCTCCGCCTCGAGGACGAGGAAGCGGGGCTTCCACCCGAACTGCGACTTCACGTCCGCGAACGAGGCGGACTGCAGGAGGTTGCCCCCGTTGGGGTTCTGCACGACGTGGTCATCCCACGCCACGATCTCCTGGGCTGTCGCAAAGCGCGCCGAAAATTCCACCATGGGGCTGCTTGATCCGTTCTTCGCCGATGACGGGGGACGTGTGCGAGCCGCGTGGACGGCTCACCTCATCGAGCTTACTCTGAGGCCCGTGCCCCGGCCACGGGGCCGGCCGGGATTGTGGACAACGCCACCCGGCTCTCAGGGCGTGCACATGTCCGGGAAGCTCCGGACAGCCTTCTGCGCCGTCCGGAAGAGCACACAGCTCGGGGCGGCCCCTGAAGGGACCGCCCCGAGTGGTGACGTGGTGCTTCCTACTGGACTCGAACCAGCGACCTCTCGCGTGTGAAGCGAGCGCTCTAACCAACTGAGCTAAGGAAGCGCAACGGTTACCCATCATAGTGCACAGCCGCCCTCATGCGGTAATCGGGGGCTGTGCGCCGACGCGCAGGAGCCCTTTCCTCCGCGCCGGTAGGCTGACGCGCATGCACTACCTTCTGCGCACCCTCTTCAGCCTGGCGATCTCCCGGCGGCGTCCCGCGCTCTCGCTCTGGGACACCTCGTCCGTCCGCATGCGGGCCCTCCCCATGGACGTGGACCTCGCCGTGCACATCAACAACGGCGTGTACTTCACGCTCTTCGACCTCGGCCGGTTCGACCTGCTCGTGCGCAGCGGCGCCTTCGACGAGGCGCGTCGCCGCGGATACAGCCCTGTGGTGTCCGCCGAGACGATCAGCTTCCGCAAGCCGCTCAACCTCGGCAAGCGGTATGAGATGCAGACTCGCCTGCTCGGCACGGATGAGAAGGCCGTGTACTTCGAGCAGCGGATGGTGGCGGACGGCGAGGTCTTCGCCCGCGGGTACATCTGCACGCGCATGACCTCGGACGAGGGGCCGGTTCCGGTGGAGGACCTGCTGGCCCTGGGCGATCCCGCCCCGGAGGGACGCAACCACGTCCCGCAGTGGCTCCTCGACTGGCGGCAGAGCGTGGCCCTTCCGGGATCGCGGCGGCCCGCCCCGAACGAGTGGGACGCGGAACGGCCGGATGAGAAGCGCCGCGTGTGACGGCGGCAGTGGAGCCCCCTGCCGGATTCGAACCGGCGACCCTCTGTTTACAAGACAGATGCTCTGGCCAGCTGAGCTAAGGAGGCGGGTCCGGCGCAGCGCGCCGGCGGATGAGGGATCCGTCCGGAGACGGACTCGTTCATCCTAGCGGAGGCCTAGGCCTCACTTGCGAGCGGCGAGGCGCTCCTCGACGAACTTCTGGAAGTCGCTGTCCGCCTGCGGGTCCCACTTGGAGCCCTCGACGTAGATGCTCGGGGTGCCCGAGACGCCCTCGTGGGCCGCCAGCTTGTTCGCGAACGTGGTGTAGTAGCGGAAGTCTCCGTTGTCCACCATCTTCTCGATCTCCCCGGGGACGCCCGCGCCCTTGAGGATCTCCTTGATCTTGTCGTTGCCCGCGCCCGCGGACTCGTTCGGCTGCTGCTCGAACATGGCCCGCATGGCGGGGACGAACTTGTCCGGGAACTTGTCCGCCACAGACATCATGGCGCCGCCCGCGCGCGTGGAGTAGTTCTGGTTGACCGACTGGTCCAGGATCGAGATGACGCGGTACTCGACCGTGGCCGTGCCCTTGTCCGCGAGGCCGGCGAGGTAGTCCCCGAACATCTTCTCGAACTCGCCGCAGTGCGGGCAGAGCATGTCCACGTAGACGATGATCTGGCCGGGGCCGCCCTTCTTGGTGGGCGCGGAGCCGGACGGCGCCTTGGACGAAGCCTCCTTGGCGGCAGGGCCCACCGTGCCCGGGTCCACCTGGAAGCCGCCGGCCTTCTGGAGCTTGCCGCCCTTGCCGAGCACGACGCCGCCGTACTGGTTGCCGTACGCAGGCGCCGGGCCCTTGGACTGGACGTCCGCCTGGCTGTCCTCGTTGTTCTTCTTGAACAGGAGCGCCGCGATGATGACGATCGCCGCGACGACGGCGATGATCGCGCCTCCGATGACAGCGCGGCGGGACCGCTCGCGCCGCAGCTCGCTCTGCCTGTGCTTGGCCGCCACCTCGCGGGGCGTCAGCCCGGTCTGGCCGCTGTTCGCACCCGGCTTCGCCGTGTGCGAGGGGTTCGGCTTGTTCTCGGACATGCGTCGGGAACCTCGGATTCTCGTCGGGAGGCGCCGCGGGGCGGCGCGATTGGCCTTCCCCCATGATACGAGCGATCTCCGGGAGAAATCTCAAAAGAGACTCCGTCCCACCCCGCGGGCGGTTCATTCGCACTAGTGTGTCCAGTGGGAGTCCGCCAACGCAGTGAGGGGATCATGCCGAGTTCTCGCATCGCACCACAGACCTTCGACCTCGTCGTCGTCAGCAACCGCCTGCCCGTGGACCGAGTCGCCGGCTCAGCGGGCCAGACGGACCAGTGGCGCCGTTCGCCCGGCGGACTCGTGACCGCCCTGCACCCCCTCATGCAGCGCAACGGCGGCGCGTGGGTGGGCTGGCACGGCGCCCCTGACGAGCGGCTCGAGGACTTCGACCACGACGGCATGCGGCTCGTCCCCGTCGCCCTCTCCGCCGCCGAGGTGAGCACCTACTACGAGGGCTTCTCCAACGCGACGCTGTGGCCGCTGTTCCACGACGTCATCGCTCCCCCGGAGTACCACCGCACCTGGTGGGAGGCGTATCGGGAGGTCAACCAGCGGTTCGCCCGCGAGTGCGCCCGGGTGGCGGCGCAGAACGCCACGGTCTGGGTCCAGGACTACCAGCTCCTCCTTGTCCCGGCCCTCCTGCGGCAGCTGCGCCCGGACCTCAAGATCGGCTTCTTCCTCCACATCCCGTTCCCGCCGGCAGAGCTCTTCGCTCAGCTCCCCTGGCGGCGCGAGGCCCTCGAGGGCATGCTCGGCGCATCTCTCCTCGGCTTCCAGCGCCAGACGGACACCGCCAACTTCCTCCGCTGCGTCCGCCGGTTCGCCCAGCGCCCGGTCAAGAACAAGCGCATCGAGATCGAGATGAGCAACGGACGCACCCGGCGGGTGGAGGCGGACACCTTCCCCATCTCCATCGACGCGGACGTCATCACCCGCCTCGCGAACGACCCGAAGGTCATCGAGCGCGCCAAGCGGATCCGCGAGAGCCTCGGAGGGGCCCGCAAGGTGGTCCTCGGCGTGGACCGCCTCGACTACACCAAGGGCATCCGCCACCGCATCAAGGCGTACGGCGAGCTGCTCAACGACGGCAAGGTCAAGGTGGAGGACGCGGCCCTCATCCAGGTCGCGAGCCCGAGCCGCGAGCGCGTCAGCTCGTACGTGCAGCTCCGGGAGGACGTGGAGCTCGCCGTCGGGCGCATCAACGGCAACTTCGACACGCTCGAGCACACGGCCATCCGCTATCTGCACCACTCCTATCCGATGGAGGAGATGGTGGCCCTCTACCTCGCGGCGGACGTCATGCTCGTGACCGCGCTGCGCGACGGCATGAACCTCGTGGCCAAGGAGTACGTGGCCGCGCGCCAGGACGACTCGGGCGCGCTCGTGCTCAGCGAGTTCGCGGGCGCGGCGGACGAGCTCGGCGCCGCGATCCTGACCAACCCTCACGACATCGGGGGCATGAAGGACGACATCGTCCGCGCCCTCACCATGTCCGCTGACGAGAGCCAGCGCCGGATGAAACGCCTCAGGAGGCAGGTCTTGGCCAATGACATCGACCGCTGGTCCTCGGACTTCCTCGAGCGGCTGGAGAGCACCACGCCCGCGGACGGCTCCTCTCCCGAGGACGAGCTGGAGCCCTCGGGCGAGCCGGCTCGCGCCGTCGTCGCCAATGCGGACGAGACCCACGGCCTCCCGCTCGCGGACCGGCTCCGGGAGGAGACGCTCCGCCGGCTGACGGAGGCCGAGCGCCTCCTCGTGGCGCTGGACTTCGACGGCGTCGTCGCGCCGATCGTCGCCCGGGCGGAAGACGCCCGCCCCCTGCCGAAGACCAAGGAGGTGCTGGACGCGCTGGCGGAGGTCGAGGGGGTCCAGGTGGCCTTCGTCTCCGGACGCTCGCTCGCCTCGCTGCGCGCCTGCGCGGACCCCCACCGGAACGTGGCCCTCATCGGCTCGCACGGCGCCGAGCAACACCTGCCCGGCTCGGACCAGGGCTCCGGCCTGACGCTGACGGACGAGCAGGAGCAGACGCTCGCCAAGGCGGAGCGGGTCCTGAAGTCCGTGGCCCGCAAGCACAACGGCGCCTGGGTGGAGATCAAGCCGGCCGGCGTCGTCCTCCACGTGCGCCAGGTGCCCCAGGACATGCAGGAGCACGCGAGCGTCGAGGCGATGCAGCGCGTCTACGTCGAGGTGCCCAAGGCGCACGTCTCCCGGGGCAAGTCGGTCGTGGAGATCGCGGTCCTCAAGGCCCACAAGGGCGAGGGCATCGAGTACCTCCGCGAGGCCTACAACCCGAGTTCCACCCTGTTCATGGGGGACGACGTGACGGACGAGAACGCGTTCGCCGTCCTCGAGCAGGGCGAGGGCGAGCCGGACGTCGGCGTCAAGGTCGGCCCCGGCGCCACGGCCGCCGCCGCCCGGCTCAACGACCCTGAGGAGGTCGCGGCCTTCCTCGAGGAGGTGCTCCGAGCCCGCCGAGACGGCCGGAAGGGCTGATCGGCGGGCCCGCTGCGCCCCTCAGAGGCGCGTCACTTCCCGGCGAGCTTGGACTCCAGGTCGGAGAGGATCCGATCCGCGCCCGTGGGGCCGAGGCCGAGGAACCAGACGTCGTCCTCGACCGCGTAGGCCTTGCCCGCCTTGACGGGCGCAAGGCCCTTCCACGCCGGCCCGGACGTCACCTTCGACTCCCCCGTGGCGTCCGGCTGCCCGTAGCTCGAGTAGAAGAGGACGTCTCCGCCCGCCTCCCCGATGTTCTCCGGCGAGACCTCGACGGCGAGCTCGTCCACGTCCTGCTTCTCCGGGCGCGCCAGCCCCGCGTCCTTGAGGATGACGCCGATGAGCGACTTGTTGGCGTAGAGCCTGATGCGCCCCGGCATGAAGCGCACGAGCGAGACGCGGGTCCCCGGCTTGACGGCCTTCTTGATGCCCGCCGCGCGCTGCGCGTAGCGGTTGAGGACCCCCTCGGCCTCCTTCTCCAGGCCGAGCGAGTCCGCCACGAGCAGGAAGTTCTCCTTCCACGGGAAGCCCGGGCGGATGGAGAAGACCGTCGGCGCGATGTCCGAGAGCTGCCCGTAGACCTTGTCCGCGCGCAGCTTGCTGCCCACGATCAGGTCCGGCTTGAGCTCCGCGATGGCCTCGAGGTTGAGCTCGTTGATGGTGCCCACCGTCTTGACGTCCTTGACCTTGTCCGCGAGGTAGGACGGAACCGCGTTCTTGCCCTTCGTGGTGACCATGCCCACCGGGGTGATGCCGAGGCTGAGGACGTCGTCGAGCTCGCCCGTGTCCAGCACGACGACGCGCTGCGGCCGCTCCTTGATCTCCGTCTCGCCGAGCGCGTGCTTGACGGTGCGGGGGAACTGCCCCGGCTTCGCGTCGCTCCCGAGCTTGGCGGTCTCCTTGTCCGCGGTGGAGAACTGGGCTCCTCCGGTGGCCACCTTCGAGTCCCCGGACCCGTTCGAGGACGATCCCGCGTCCCGGGACGGCGCGGCACAGCCGGCAAGGAGGAGGGAGGAGGCGGCGAGGGCCGCGAGAGACGCGCGGCGCAGGCGCCCGAGGCGCTGTTCAGACGATTTCACTGAGGTCATAAGCCAAGGCTATCCTTAATTAGACTCCATTACGCAACTGAGGAATGCCCTAATGTCTTCACCCGTCCGGCGCCGCCGGATCGCGATCGCGCGCGCCCTCGCGGCGCTCGTCCTCGCGGCCGCCGTGCTCTCCGCTGCGGGGCTCATGCTCGGCGCGCGCGCCGTGCCCGCCGGGGACGTCCTCAGGGCCCTCGGCGCCGGCGTCCTGAACCCGGGCGCGCTCTCTTCCGAGGCCCAGGCCGCCTCCGCCCCGTCCGCCGAGACCGCTGTCATCCTCGGATCGCGTCTTCCCCGCACCCTCCTGGCCCTGCTCGCGGGAGCCGCCATGGGCCTCGGCGGCGCGCTCGTCCAGTCCGTGACGCGCAACCCGCTGGCGGACACGGGCGCCCTCGGGATCAACGCGGGGGCCGCGTTCAGCGCCGTCGTCGCCATCTCCCTCCTGGGCGTCACCTCGGCGACAGGCTACGTGTGGTTCGCCCTGGCGGGCGCGCTCGCGGCCGGGCTCATCGTGGTGCTCGCGGGCGGCGGAACCCGCGGCGCGGACCCCGTGCCCCTCGTCCTCGCGGGCGTGGCCCTCAGCGCCGTCCTCAGCGGCATTGGAGAGGGGCTGGCGCTCGTAGATCCGCAGTCTTTCGACCGCCTCCGCGCCTGGATGACGGGCAGCCTCTCCGCCGCGGACCCCTCCGCGGTGCCCGTGGCGGCCGCCGGGCTGGCGGCCGGATCCGCGCTCACCCTCCTCGCCGCCCGGCACCTTGACGCCCTCTCTCTCGGCGGCGACGTCGCCGTCTCCCTCGGCGCCCCCGTCCGCCGGACGAGGCTGCTCTGCATCGCCGCGGTGACCGTGCTCGCCGGCTCGGCTACCGCCGCCGTCGGCGTGCTCGTGTTCCTCGGGCTCATGGCGCCGCACGCCGCCCGGCGCATCGCCGGGCCCAGCCAGCGCGGCGTCCTCCTCCTCTCGACGGCGATCGGCCCCTGCATCCTCCTCGCCGCCGACATCGCCGGCCGATGCCTCCTCCCCGGAGAGCTGCCCGCCGGCGTCGTCGTCGCGTTCATCGGAGCCCCCGTGCTCGTGGGCCTCGCCCGCCGCCGAAAGGCGGCCGCCCTGTGACCCGCGCTCCTGCACCTCCGCTCCCGGGGCGCTTCCGCGTCCGCCTGGGCCCCGTGAGCCGGCTGGGCCACACGAGGAGCCTGTGGACGACGGCGGCGCTCCTCCTCGCCGGCGTCGCCCTCCTCGGCGCCACGCTGCTCTGGCCGGGGGCCGGCGTCACGCCCTCCACGGCTCTGGGCGCCCTCACCGGCGAGGACGCGGGCTTCTCGGGAACCGTCGTGCTCCAGTGGCGGCTGCCCCGAGCACTCTCGGCCGCGGCGGTGGGCGCCGCGCTGGCCGTCTCGGGCGCGCTGTTCCAGGCGCTGACCCGCAATCCGCTCGGCTCGCCGGACATCATCGGGTTCAACACCGGCGCCTACACGGGGGTGCTGACAGCCCTGCTCCTCGGCCACTCCGGATTCGGGGCCGTCTCGCTCGGGGCGCTCATCGGGGGCGCGGCCGCGGCGGCCGCCGTCGGCGTCCTGTCCTGGAAGCAGGGGTTCGACGGCCTCCGCCTCATCCTCGTGGGCCTCGGCGTGAGCATGATGCTCTCCGCGTTCAACCGGTGGCTCATCCTCCGCGGGGACCAGGAGACCGCCCTCTCCGCCGCCACGTGGGGCGCCGGAACGCTCAACGGAATCCGCTGGGAGAGCGCTCTTCCGGCCTGCGCGCTCCTGGCCCTCCTGCTCGCCTTGAGTGCCGGCGCCGGACGGACGCTCTCCCTGCTGGGCCTCGGGGACGAGTCCGCCACCGCCCTCGGGCTCCCCCGCACAGCTCCTCGCCTGCTGCTCCTCGCAGCCGGCGTCTTGCTGACGGCGGTCTGCACAGCGCTCGCGGGGCCGATCTCCTTCATCGCGCTCGCCGCGCCGCATATCGCCCAGCGGCTCACCCGTTCTCCGCGGCCACACCTTGCCAGCACAGCCGCCGCAGGAGCCGCCCTCCTGCTGCTCGCCGACCTCTGCGCTCAGAGGCTCTTCGCCCCGGTCCAGCTGCCCGTGGGACTCGTGACCGTCACGCTCGGCGGGCTCTACCTCATGGCCCTGCTCGCCTCCCGGCAGCGGCGGCCCTCGCTCCGGCCCGTTTCCGCCCCCAGTCGACCAAGGAGCCCGCATGACTGACCACGCCCCCGCACCGGCCCTGCGCGCCGAGAGCCTCACGCTCGCGTGGGACCGCCGCACCGTGCTCGAGGACGTCACCCTCGACATCCCCACCGGGCGCTTCACCGCCGTCATCGGCCCGAACGGCTACGGCAAGTCCACCCTCCTCAAGGCCTTCGCCCGCATCCTGACGCCCGTGTCCGGCACCGCGCTCCTCCACGGAGACGACCTCCGCCGTCTCTCCGCTCGCGAGGCCGCCCGGCGGCTCGCTCTCCTCCCCCAGGGCGCGACGACGCCCCAGGACATCACCGTCTTCGAGCTCGTCAGCCGCGGACGCCACCCTCACCAGACCTTCCTCTCCCAATGGGGGCCCGACGACGAGGCCGCGGTCACCGCCGCCCTCGACGCCGCCGGGGTCGCCTCACTTCAGGAGGAGCGCGTCCAGGACCTCTCCGGCGGACAGCGCCAACGGGTGTGGATGGCCATGGTGCTCGCCCAGCAGACGGACACGATCCTCCTCGACGAGCCGACGACGTTCCTCGACATCGCCCACCAGTACGCGCTCCTGGAGCTGGTCCGGGCGTTGAGCGCGGACCAGGGGCGCACCTGCGTGGCCGTGCTGCACGACCTCCAGCAGGCCGCCCGCTATGCGGACCACCTCGTGGTGCTCGCCCGCGGAGGAATCCACGCGGTGGGCACGCCCCACGAGGTTCTGACGGACACGCTGCTGCGCGACGTGTTCGAGATCGACGCGCGCGTCCTCCCGGATCCGGAGACCGGTGACCGCCTCATCATTCCGAGGCGGCTGAGCGCCCCCGACGTGTCCATGCTGGAGCGCCCACGGGCCATGGTGCGGTGACGCCCCTCCCCCCGGGGAGCGGAGGCGTCCGATTAAGGCCTTCATTGCAGAGAATCGCACGCCCCTGGCGGTGAAGGAGTGCTGACGGGGGCGCCCCAGGAGCTCGCAGACGAAGCTCTCCCTCCGGCGGACAGACGGGTGAGAGAAGACGTTAACCCTGCACAGCAGAGCCCATGAATCCGGCATACGACGCCGCGATGCGCTGAGCCGCATCCGGGCTCAGGGCGGCATTCGGCCCTCCACCCGTTCTCAGCACGGCATGGAGCCGTGTGGTGTCAGAAGGCGTGTCTGAGTCCCCGGCTGCCGGCGACTCAGACAGACTCAGCACGAGCCCGAGCCCTTCACGCGACTGCCGGGCCGACCGCGCCTCGTCTTCGCCGGCCGGTGAGATGCAGAAGAGCAGACCCGGGTTCGCCGCGTCCCCGGTCTGCTCTGCGGAGACGGAGCCCCAGAGGAGAGTGTGCCCGTCAGAGGTCATCGCGATGATGTCCGACCCTTCAAGAGCCGCCCCCTCAGCCGATTCAGGGAGCAGCTCGGCAGGCCACCAGAGGTTGAGGTATTCGACGAAACCCGATGCGCACTCGACGAGGTCGCGGGGCAGGTCGCAGTGCAGGACCTCGGTTTCGACGGGGGCCTCGGTCCAGCCGGGTTCTTCCACAGGGTCCGGGGCGTGCGAGAACAGCGGTTCCATGGGGTCGAGTTTACGCAGTCGGTTGCGCGGGTCTGCTGCCACACGAACCGGGCTGCCGCTCGGGGGCTCTTCGTGGCGGGGGTGCGCCGTAGCGGGCACGCCGAAGCTCGTGTTAAACGGGGGAAGGCCCGCCCCCAGAACAGCCACCCAGCAAGG
>NZ_JACWAB010000001.1 GCF_020483305.1 Arthrobacter sp. UM1 | reverse complement strand
CAGCCGGACAGCCGGACAGCCGGACAGCCGGACAGCCGGACAGCCGGACAGCCGGGCAGCCCGAGATCCGGGGAGCCGCTCGCACCGGGCGATCGGACAGGGCGCAGGGGCAGGCGGAAGGCCGGTTCAGGCGGTGCCTGAGGCCTCGCTCGAGTTCGCCTGCGCGGTGTCATGGCGCATGTGCCAGCGGCTGCGCCAGAGAAGGAACAGCCCGAAGGCGACGGCCGCGAACGTGGAGGCGGAGAGGACGGCGACCTTGGCGTCGTCGTGCGCTGCGGCGGTGGCCGGGAACGAGAGCTCGGTGACGAGCAGCGAGACCGTGAAGCCGATGCCCGCGAGGCCCGCGATGCCGATGATGTCCACCCAGCGAACGGCCTTGTCCACCGTGGCCGAGGTGAACTTGGTGACGAGCCATGTGGTGAGCGTGATGCCGATGGGCTTGCCGAGGACGAGCGCGAGCGCCACGCCGAGGGCCACCTTGTCTGTGGCCGCGGAGGCGAGACCGTCGAAGCCGCCTACGTCCACGCCGGCGGAGAAGAGCGCGAAGAGCGGGACGGCGAGGCCCACCGAGAGCGGCCGGAAGCGGTGCTCGAGGATCTCGGCGAGCTCCACCTCGAACCGGCCCGTGACGGGCACGATGAGGCCGAGGACGACACCGGCGATCGTCGCGTGGATGCCCGAGGCGTGCACGAGCGCCCACGCGGCGACCGCCAGCGGCAACAGGAAGATCCAGGCGTAGCGGCGGCGGTGCCCGAAGAGGTCCGGCCGGCGGTGCACGAGGAAGGCGAAGAGGCCGATCGGGATGAGCGCCAGGAGAAGCGCCCCGAAGTTCAGGTCAGAGGTGTAGGCGACGGCGATGATGACGATCGCGATGAGGTCGTCCACCACGGCCAGCGTGAGCAGGAAGAGCCGCAGGGCGTTGGGGAGCCCCTTGCCCACGAGCGCGAGCACAGCCACGGCGAAGGCGATGTCCGTGGCCGTGGGAATGGCCCAGCCGTGGACCGCCTCGGGGTCCGAGGCGTTGATGGCCAGGTAGATCAGGGCCGGCACGACGACCCCGCCGACGGCTGCCGCGACCGGGACGAGCGCCTTGCTCGGGGAGCGGAGATCGCCCGCCACCATCTCGCGCTTCAGCTCGAGGCCGACGAGGAAGAAGAAGACCGCCAGCAGGCCGTCTGCCGTCCAGTGGCCCACGCTGAGGTTCAGGTGCAGCGCCTCGGGGCCGAAGTGGAAGTCCCTCACCGCCGTGTACTTGTCTCCCCAGGGGGAGTTGGACCAGACGAGCGCGACGACGGCCGCGATGATGAGCAGAATGCCGGACGTGGTCTCGGCGCGCAGGACGTCTCCGATGCGGAGCGTCTCTGTGGGCGAGCCGGGCCCGAAGACGACGGGGTGCTTCTTCTGCGACGCCTCGGCGGGGGCGGACTCGGCAGGGAAGCCTTCAGACGGGAAACCCTCAGACGGGGTGCCTTCAGACGGGGACGGGTGAGCGGGCGGGGTGTTCTCAGGAGCCATGCGGAAAACCTCGATCAGAATGGGATCGCTTCTGCGGGGACAAATGGGCAGGGGACAGTTCACATGCCGACCAGACTTCCCGGCTCACCTTCACACCATTCTACAGAGGGGCCTCCGAGGGCGGTCCGAACAGGTCCGGCCCGTCCACGAGACGGACGGCGCTTCCCGGCTCTCGGGAGGCGCCGAGCCGGGCCGCCATGACCTCGACGGCCTGCTCGTTGGAGTCGACGAGCATGAACCGCCGGCCGAGGGCTCGAGCCACGTCCCCGGTGGTGCCGGAGCCGGCGAAGAAGTCGAGGACCCAGTCGCCCGGCCGGGAGGACGCCGTCACCATGCGCCGGATGAGGCCGCGCGGCTTCTGGGTCGGATACCCGGTCTTCTCCTTGCCCGTGGGGGAGACGATGGTGTGCCACCAGACGTCCGTGGGCAGCTTGCCCTTCTTGATTTTCGCGGGCGTGACGAGGCCCGGGGCCATGTAGGGCTCGCGGTCCACCTCGGAGGCGTCGAAGTGGTAGCGGGCCGGGTTCTTCACGTAGACGAGGATCGTGTCGTGCTTGCTGGGCCAGCGGCGCTTCGTCTTGGCGCCGTAGTCGTAGGACCAGATGATCTCGTTGAGGAAGCACTCGCGGCCGAAGACGATGTCCAGCATCACCTTGGCGTAGTGCACCTCGCGGTAGTCGAGGTGGAGGTAGAGCGTGCCGTCGTCGGCCAGGAGGCTCCAGGCGTGCTCGAGGCGGGGGAAGAGGAAGTCCCAGTAGTCGCCGAAGACGTCGTCGTAGGAGCGCAGGCGCCCCGCGACCGTCGTGAAGGACTGCCCCCGGAAGCCCATGCGGTCCCCCTCGCCGAGGGGATGCGCCCGCATGCTCGTCTCGGCGCGCGTCTGGGAGCGGCCGGTGTTGAACGGCGGATCGGCGTAGACGACGGTGAAGGCGCCGTCGGGAAGCAGAGGCAGCACCTCGAGGTTCTCGGCGTGGACGACCCAGTCCGGGCCGTCCGCGCCGAGAACCTCAGCCGGGCTGATGCTCTGGCTCAGGCGCTACTCCGCGGAGCTCGAGCCCTGGGCGCCCTGGCCGCCTCCGCCGGTGCGGCGGCGACGGCGCTGGCGGGTGCGCTTCGGCTTCGACTCGCCGGCGGCCGTGGAGGACTGTCCCGCCCCGGCCGCCTGGGAAGAGCCCGCCTGCTGCGAGGACTCGGCCTGCTGGGACGACTCGGGGGAGGCGCCGCCGCGGCCGCCGGAGCGTCCTCCGCGCCGGGAACGGGAGCGTCCGCCCTCGCGGGAGCCGCCCCGTCCGCCGTCGCGGGACTCGCCGCGTCCGCCTTCCCGAGAGCCGCTCTGGCCTCCTCGGCCGCCGGAGCGTCCCCCGCGGCCCCCGCGGCCGCCGCGCTCCTCGCGGGAGCCGGGGCCGCCGAGGTCCTCGAGGTGCTCGGCGTCGAGCCCCTCGAGCGTGCGCTTGTGCCGGGGGAGGCGCCCCTTGGTGCCCTCGGGGATGTCGAGGTCCTCGAAGAGGTGCTTGGAGCTGGAATAGGTCTCCGCGGGCTCGTGGAAGTCCAGCTCGAGCATGCGGTTGATCATCTGCCAGCGGTGCAGGTCCTCCCAGTCCACGAGCGTGACCGCGGTGCCCTTGTTGCCCGCACGGCCCGTGCGGCCGATGCGGTGCAGATAGGTCTTCTCGTCCTCCGGGCACTGGAAGTTGATGACGTGGGAGACGTCGTCGACGTCGATGCCCCGGGCCGCGACGTCCGTGGCGACGAGGACGTCCACCTTCCCGTTGCGGAACGCGCGCAGGGCCTGCTCGCGGGCGCCCTGGCCGAGATCGCCGTGGAGGGGCGCCGCGGCGAACCCGCGGTCCATGAGCTCGTCGGCGAGCTTCGCGGCGGAGCGCTTCGTCTTGGTGAAGATGACGGCGCGTCCCCGGCCCCTCGCCTGGAGGATGCGGGCCACGACCTCGTCCTTGTTGAGCGAGTGCGCCCGGTAGACCACCTGGCGGATGTCCTTCTTGGTGATGGAGCCGTCGTCGTCGGGATCCGTCGCCCGGATGTGGGTGGGGCGGCTCATGTAGCGGCGGGCCATGCTGACCACCGGGCCGGGCATGGTCGCGGAGAAGAGCATCGTCTGGCGGACCTCGGGCACGGCCGCGAGCAGGGTCTCGACGTCCGGGAGGAAGCCGAGGTCCAGCATCTCGTCCGCCTCGTCGAGCACCACGATCCGGACGCTCTTCAGGTTGAGGTGCCGCTGGCGGTAGAGGTCGATGATGCGGCCGGGGGTGCCGACGACGACCTCGACGCCCTGGGCGAGCTGCTCGATCTGCGGTTCGTAGGCGCGGCCGCCGTAGATGGTGGCGATGCGGACGTTGCGCTTCTTCGAGGCGGTCGAGAGGTCCTCGGACACCTGGACCGCGAGCTCGCGGGTCGGCGCGACGACGAGCGCCTGCGGCGCGCCCGGCGAGGGGAGGGCGTCATACCCCTCGTCCTCGCGGCCGATGACGCGCTGGAGGACGGGGATGCCGAAGCCGAGGGTCTTGCCCGTGCCGGTCTTGGCCTGGCCGATGATGTCGCTGCCGCTGATGGCGACCTGCAGCGTCATCGCCTGGATGGGGAAGGGGTGGAGGATGCCCGCGTCGGCGAGGGACTCGACGATGTCCGGGCGGACGCCGAAGTCGGCGAAGGTCTCCTTGACCTCCTTCTTCACGCCTTCGGCGGCGACGGTCTCGGCGGCGGCGCCGGCGAGCTCCTCGGGAACGCTCTCGCTGTGAGCGATCTGGGCGGTGTCAGTCATGGGTCACCATTTCCTGGTCGGCGAGCCGGCACGGCCGGGCTCGCGGGCGGTGAAGCCGATTGCGGGGAACAGGGCGGCCGGCCGGCGGAGGAGTCCTCCGGGCGCTGCCGCCTCGAGCACTGTAGAGATCGCGGCCGAGAGGCCGCCGCGCGGGCGGGCGGAGAGCCGGCCCGCGGAGTGAACGGTGGTGTTCGGATCAACGACTGTGCAACCGGGCATCACGCGGTACATGTGCCTTGTCAGTCTACAGCGGAGCCGCCTGATACCGGGGAGGACCCCGTGTCCTCGAACTGCAGCCTCCTCGCGGCGAGGTCCACGCCGGTGAGGCGGACGCGGATGATGTCCCCGGCCGCGGCCTGGGTGGCCACCCTCGCCACCACCGCCGGGTCCTCGAGGGCGATCTGCGCCTTGCCGTGCTCCGTGCTCGTCACCGCGGCCCGGAACTCCTCGCCGACACGGGACTGGAGGGTCGCCGCCTCGACGAGGTCCACGGCCGCCCGCTCCAGGGAGCCGGCCTTGCGGTCCGAGGCCTTCATGAGCTCCGGCAGCAGCGGCAGCGCCTCCGCGAGCTCGCGGGGCAGCGGCCGGCCCGCGCTGAGGAGTTCCGCGGTCATGAGGACGAAGCGGTCCACGAGCCTGCGCAGCGGCGCGGTGGTGTGCGTGTAGCTCGCGCCGAGAGCCGCCTGGACGAGGTCTTCGTCTGACGCGCCCTCCGAGGGGAGGGCCACGTAGCCGGCGCCCCGGAACAGGCGCCCCGCAGCGTGCATGATCGCCAGCTGCCGCGGGTCCTCGGTGTCCAGGCTCCGGAGGAACTCGCCATACGGCTGCCCCTCGGGCCACGGGGTGCCGAGTGCCGAGGCCGCGCGCCGGAACTCGGCGAGCGCCTCCTCGTCCGGGGCGGGCATGACGCGCAGCAGGCCCGTGTTGTGCTCGAGGAAGATCCGGGCCGTCTCCATGCCCGTCATGAGGGAGATCTGCGCGTTGTAGTCCTCGACCGGCAGCGGGGCGCGGCTCTCGAGCCTCAGACGCCCGTCCTCGTCCAGCGAGACCTCCTGCTCCGGCAGATTGAGGCTGGCCCCGCCGCGGCGGCGCTCCAGCTCGATGCGCTTGGCGCCGATCTCCGCGAGGAGCGAGGCGAACTCGGACGGCCGGTCCGAGTCCAGGTCCTCCTGGACGCCTGTGTAGGAGAGCTTCGCGCGAGAGCGGACGACGGCGCGGCGCAGGCCCGTGGTGAGCACGCTCGCCTCGGCGTCCAGCTCGAAGGCGAAGACGTACGCCCAGCGGTCCTGCTCCGGCAGGAGGGAGCCCGCGTCCTCGGCGATCTCGTCCGGGTGGAGGCCGATGCGGCGGTCCGGCAGGTAGACGGTCTGGCCCCGCTCCCGCGTGGCCGCGTCCAGCGCTCCGCCGAGCTCTGCGAAGGAGGGGACGTCCGCGATGGCGTAGAAGACCCGGTAGCCCGTCTCCGAGCGGTTGAGGCACACGGCCTGGTCCAGGTCCGTGGAGGAGGCGGGATCCACGGTGACGAAGGGAAGGTCCCGGGCGTCCCAGTCGGGCGCGCCCCGGCCGGACGCGTGCTCGGCGATCGCCCGGGCCGCCTCATCGAGGGCCTCGGACGGGAACTCCTCCGGGACCTCGAACTCGGCTGGAAGCGCCGCGAGGAGGGCGCGGAGCTCCTCGACGGAGCCCGCGCCCTCCTCGGGGCGGGGAAGCGGGCGGATGCGGGGAAAGGGCATGACTGCTCCCGTCTGCGGCGCCGGACGGGCCGCGCCCGCCGACTGGCTGGCTAGAGGGCGCCGAACCCGACCGGGCGCGAGGCGTCCTGGCCGATCTCGACGTAGGCGATCTTGGACCCCGGGACGAGGACCTGCTGTCCCTTGCGGTCCTTGAGCTGAAGCGTGGTCCCCTCCTCGATGGCCTTGTTCACGAGCTCGAGGACCTGCTCGGTCTCCAGGGCCGCGTCGATCGAGACCTCGCGGCTGACGTTCTCCATACCGATCTTGATGTCCATGCCCTCGATCCTATTGCGCTCGCGGAGGGAATCGCGAAATGCCCCGCCACAGGAGGTTGGCGAGCAGCTCCACGGCCTCCTCGACGCCGAGGCGCTCGCTCTCCGGCTGGGCGGCCCAGGCTCGCGCCGCGATCTGGGCGGAGCCCCCGACGGCTCGGCCGAGCAGCTCGGCCTCCGGCGCGCTGACGTCCGCGTCCCGCGCGATGCAGTCGGCGATCGCGAGGGCGAGCCGGCGGTTGAAGTCCTCGAGCCGCTGGGCGATGGCCGGCACGGTCAGCACGTCCGACTCGAAGACGAGGCGGTACGCCCGGCGCTCGGTCTCGGTGAAGGTGAAGTAGGCGCGGATCGCGTTGCGGATGCGCTCGCGGTTGTCCTCGGTGGAGTCGAGGGCCGTGCGCATCATCGACCACAGCGTGCCGAGGTGCTGCTCGAGGAGCGCCTCGTACAGCTCGTCCTTGCTCGGGAAGTGCTGGTACACCACGGGCTTGGAGACCTCGGCCTCCTCGGCGATCTGGTCCATGGAGGAGCCGTGGTAGCCGTGCTCCACGAAGACTCGGTGCGCCGCGGCGAGGAGCTGCGTCCGGCGGACGGAGCGGGGGACCCTCTTGGCGCGGGGTCGTTGGGGGTTCTCGGGGATCTGAGTCACGCCTTCGACCGTACCCGACTCCTTGCTCCCGCGTGAGGAGCGTCAGGCGGAGCGGCTCACGGGGCACTCGCCGTCGTCCTGGCCCTCGCCGGGCTGGGCGTGCGGCGCCGTGCCGGCCTCGCCCGGAGCGGACTCGCGCCGGGAGGCCTCCGGGGCCAGCCCGTAGAGGGCGTCGAGCCCCGCGACGTACTCGTCAGCGCGCCCCTGCGAGGCGAGCTCGCGGCCGCGCACGGTGGGCACGTGGAGGAGCTGGCGCACCATGCGGCGCAGGGCGAACTCCACCTCCTCGGCGGCGGCGGTGCAGCCGTGCTGCGCCCTCACCTTCTCCAGCTCGCGGTCCAGCACGGAGAGGGTGTGCCGGCGGAGGGCGACGACGGCCGAGTCGACCTGCCGCGCCGTCCGATCCGCGATGAAGTCCTCGGAGGCGCGGGTCACGATCTCCCGTGCGGCCTCCAGCGCCGAGGCCGCCTCGGCGGGGGCCGCCTGGCGGATGGACTCGAGCGTGAGAAGCTCGACGCCCGGGAGGTCTGCGACGTTCGGCTCGAAGTCGTGCGTCAGGGCGAGGTCCACGACGTAGAGGTCCTTGCCCTCGGGGCGGGCGGCGCTCAGCTCTTCGGCGCTGACGCGGCGGTCTCCGCCCGAGCAGCCGATGACGAGGTCGGCGTGCGCGAGGGCCTCGGGGAGCGAGTCCGCGTCGAGGGCCCGCCCGCCGCGCTGAGCGGTGAACTCCGGCGCGCGGCCGGACTGGGAGTAGACGCTGACGTCCGTCACGCCCCGGTCCCGGAGCAGGGCCATCGTGGCGCCCGCGTAGGCGCCCGTGCCGAAGACGACGACGGACGAGGAGGAGAACGGCGCATCCGGGTCCATGACGCTCTCCACGAGGTCCAGCCCCACGGAGACGATCGACTTGCCCTGGGCCCCGAGGTCCGTGCGGGAGCCGACCTGCTTGGCCGTCTTCGTGGCCGACTGGAAGAGGCGGCTGAGCCCGCCCGTGGCGGTGCCCTCCGTCTGCGCGCTGACGAGGGACCGCCGGACCTGGCCCGCGATCTCGCGCTCGCCCACGACGGCGGAGTGGAGCCCGGCGCCCACGGCGAAGAGGTGGCGCGGCACGTCGTCGCCGACAAGTGTGGTGAGTGAGGAGGCCACCACGCGCTCGGGGAGACCGGAGGCCTCCGCGATGACGGTGACGAGGTCGGAGCGCACGGCCTCCGCGTCCTGCGCAGACTCGAGCTCGGTGTAGATCTCGAAGCGGTTGCACGTCGCAAGGACGACGACGCCGCGGGCGAGCGGGGAATCCGCCGTCGCCGAGGAGACCTGCGAGGCGGCGGCGCTCATGCGGCCGATGCGCTCGAGGTCGAGGTCTGCGTGCGTTGCGACAAGTGACAGGTAAACCACAGCGGTGGACAGTCTACGCGCGGTCGGGGCCCGTCTCGAGGAAGGCTCGCCTGGCCTGTCCGGGCCGGCTCGGCGACCGTCGTCGCCCTCCGGCGGCCTCCCGGCGAACTCCCGGGGCGCCTCGATAGGATGGCCCGCAGGGCAGACGCCCCAGTGAACACCGCCCTGAGACCACCGAAGAGGAGCCACGGCATTCCCATGAACGCGCGCGAGGCCAGCGAATCGTCCCTCATCCGAGAGCTCACCGGGCGGCGAGGATCGCGGCGCCCCGTCTGGTTCATGCGCCAGGCGGGACGCTCCCTGCCGGAGTACCGTGCAGCGCGCGAGGGGACCGGGATGCTGGAGTCCTGCCTCATGCCGGAGCTCGCGGCGGAGATCACCCTGCAGCCCGTGCGCCGGCATGACGTGGACGCGGGCATCTTCTTCTCGGACATCGTGGTTCCGCTCAAGCTCGCGGGCGTGGACGTGGACATCAAGCCGGGGGTGGGCCCGGTGCTGGGCGCTCCGATCCGCACTGCGGCGGACATCGACGCGCTGCCGGAGCTCGAGGACGGGGCGCTCGAGCCGATCCGCGAGGCGGTCCGGCTGACGGTGGAGCAGCTCGGGGAGAAGCCCCTCATCGGCTTCGCGGGCGCGCCGTTCACCCTGGCCGCCTACATGGTGGAGGGCAGGCCGAGCCGGGACCACCTCGGCCCGCGCACCATGATGCACGCGGATCCCGGCGCCTGGCGGGCCCTCTGCGAGTGGACGGCCCGGGCCAGCGGCCGCTTCCTCAAGGCGCAGCTCGAGGCGGGGGCGAGCGCCGGGCAGCTCTTCGACTCCTGGGCGGGCTCGCTCGGGCTCGAGGACTACCGCCGCCATGTGCAGCCCGCGTCCGCCGCCGTCTTCTCCGCGGTGAGCGGCCTCGGCAAGCCGCTCATCCACTTCGGCACGGGCACGAGCGAGCTGCTCGGGGCCATGAAGGAGGCGGGCGCCGACGCCGTCGGCGTGGACTACCGCCTCTCGCTCTCCGAGGCGAACCGGCGCCTCGGCGGCGCGGTGCCCCTCCAGGGCAACATCGACCCAGCCCTCCTCAAGGCCCCGCGGGAGGTCCTCGAGGCCCACGTGCGCCAGGTGGTGCGCGAGGGCGCGGAGGCTCCCGGGCACGTGGTCAACCTGGGCCACGGCGTCCCGGCGGACACGGACCCGGACGTGCTCACCCGAGTGGTCGAGCTCGTCCACTCGATCGAGTACCCCGCCGAGCCGTGAGCACCGAGGCTCTGAGGCCGGGGCGGCCGGCTGACCCCTTCGGCGGCGAGTGGGACGTCGTCGTCCTCGGCGGAGGCGTCGCCGGGCTCATCGCGGCGCGGCGCGCCGCCCTCCGCGGCGAGAGCGTCCTGCTCCTCGAGGCCTCGGAGCGCTTCGGAGGCGCAGTAGGCCTCATGCCCCTGGCGGCGCCCGACGGCGGCCGGCTCGAGGGGCTCCTGCTCGAGCGGGGCGCGGAGTCCTTCGCCACGCGCAGTCCCGCGGTGCCGCGCCTGCTCGAGGAGCTCGGCATGGCGGATCGCGTGGAGGCGGTCTCCGATGCCGGCTCGTGGATCGTCGGGGTTGAAGGGGAGCAGCTTTCCGCGGCGCCCTCGCCCGCGCTCAGCCTCCTCGGCATTCCCGGGGACCTCGCTGCGCCGGACGTACGGGCCTTCCTCGGGGAGGTCGAGGCCGAGCGCGCGGCCGAGAGGGACGCCCGGCCCGCCGGGACGCCCGCCCGGGACATGACGCTGGGGGCGCTCGTGCGGGACCGCATGGGGGACGCGGTGTTGGAGCGGCTCGTGGCGCCTGTGGTGACCGGGGTGTACTCGACCCACCCGGACGAGATCGACGCAGCCGTGGTCCATCCGGGGCTCATCCCGGAGCTGGAGCGGCGCGGAAGCCTCGCAGGCGCGGTGGCGGCGCTGCGCGCGTCGTCGCCGGCCGGCGCCGCCGTGGCCGGGGTGCGGGGAGGCGTCGGGGCGATCGCCGTCGAGCTCGAGGCGCAGGCCCGGGAGGCCGGGGCGAGCCTCGTGACGGGCGCGCGCGCCACGGGGCTGGCGCGGAACGGGGACGGCTCGCTGACGGTCACCGCCGAGGTGCAGGGTCCCGAGGGGCGCGAGCGGCGCGACGTGCGGGCCCGCTCGCTCGTGCTCGCGGTGCCGGCGGGCGCGGGGCAGCCGCTCCTGGAGTCGCTCGCGCCGGGCATCACCGAGGAGGCGGGAAGCGGCACGGCGGAAGGCGGGGTCGTGGTCCTCGTCACCCTCTGCTTCGCGGCGGGCACGGCCTCGGCTTCGGCTCTGGCCTCGGGCCCGCGCGGAAACGGCGTGCTCGTCTCGCCGGCGGCCCGCGGAATCGGGTCGGAGGGCGCGCCCCGCAGCCTCGCGAAGGCTCTCACCCACTCGACCTCCAAGTGGCCCTGGCTCCGCGCCGAGGCCGGAGGACGGGAGGCGGTGCGCTTGAGCTTCAACGCCGCGGACCTGGCGCAGATCGGAGCTCCGGAGGCCGGAATCGGCCCGGGTGCGGTGGGCGCGCCGAGCGAGCGCTTGGCGGAGCGGGCCCTCGCCGACGCCTCGGCGCTGCTCGGCGTCGAGCTGAGCGCAGAGGACCTCGAGGGCACAGGCCTGGCCTCCCACAGGAACACCGCGCCGTTCGCCCAGAGCGGGCACCGAGAATCATTCCAGGAAAGCGTGGCACGATGGACGGCGGATCCCCGGCTCGAGGGGGTGGCCCTCGCGGGCGCGTGGTTCGCGGGGACGGGCCTTGCGGCCGTCGTCGGACGCTCTCTCGAGGACCGGCCTTGATAGGCTGGTCGGACTTCTACGCGGCGTAGAAAAGCAGATCGGCACCACCCGGAAAGGCAGCGCGCAGACGCCATGAGCGAACAGCACGAGTCAGGCAAAGAGACCATGTTCTACACCCTGTGGACGGTGTTCAAGCGCACGGGCTCGCCCTCGGGCGGACACGAGGAGTTCGACTCGCTCGTGGAGCGGCTGGCGGGCGAGGGCGTGACGCTGCGCGGGGTGTACGACGTCTCCGCCATGCGGGCGGACGCGGACATCATGGTGTGGGTCCACGGCTCGCAGCCGGAGAAGCTGCAGGCCGCCATCCGGTCCTTCCGCCGCCTCGAGCTCTTCGCCCAGACCGAGATCGTGTTCTCCGCGATGGGCGTCCACCGCGAGGCCGAGTTCGCCAAGTCCCACTCGCCGGCCTTCTCCCGCGGGGTGGAGCCGAGCACGTGGGTCTGCGTCTACCCGTTCGTCCGCTCCTACGAGTGGTACATCCTGGACGAGAAGGAGCGCGGCGCCATGCTCCGGGACCACGGCCTCAAGGGCCGCGAGTACCCGCAGGTCATCTCGAACACCGTGGCGTCCTTCGCCCTCGGGGACTGGGAGTGGATCCTCGGCCTCGAGGCGCCGGAGCTGCACGACCTCGTTGACCTCATGCGCCACCTCCGCGCCACCGAGGCCCGCCTGCACGTGCGCGAGGAGATCCCGTTCTACACCGGCCGCCGCATCCCCTCCTCCGAGATCGCCGAGGTGCTTCGATGAGCCGAGAGGCCGCTCAGACCGTGAGCGCGCTCGAGGGAGTCGGCGAGGACGGCGTCATGGAGCCCAAGCGGTATGACGCGCTGCTGCTCGCCTCCTTCGGCGGCCCCGAGGGCCAGGAGGACGTCATCCCGTTCCTGCGCAACGTGACCCGCGGGCGGGGCATCCCGGACGAGCGCCTCGAGGAGGTGGCCACGCACTACCGCGCGAACGGCGGCGTGAGCCCCATCAACGCCCAGAACCGGGCCCTCAAGGCTGCCGTCGAGGCCGAGCTCGAGCGCCGGGGCATCGACCTGCCGCTCTACTGGGGCAACCGCAACTGGGAGCCCTACACGCCCGACACGCTGGAGCAGATCGTCGAGGACGGGCACCGCCGCGTGCTCGCGTTCTCCACGAGCGCCTACTCCGGCTACTCGAGCTGCCGCCAGTACCGCGAGGACTACGGCATGGCGCTGCGGGACCGGGGGCTCGAGGGGCGGCTGACCGTGGACAAGGTCCGGCAGTACTTCGACCACCCCGGCTTCGTCGAGGCGTTCGCCGAGGGCCTCCGCGAGGGCCTCGCCGAGGTGAAGGCAGAGCTCGCGGAGCGCGGCGTGACTGAGCCCCGCCTCCGTCTGCTCTTCTGCACGCACTCGATCCCCATGACGGACGCGGACGCCGCAGGGCCCCGCCTGCCGGAGGGGGAGGAGCACGAGGGCGGGAACCTCTACACGGCCCAGCACCTCGCGGTGGCCCGGTCCGTCCTCGAGCGGGTGCCGGAGGCCGAGGGGATCCCGCACTCGCTCGTCTACCAGTCGCGCTCGGGCGCCCCGCACATCCCGTGGCTCGAGCCGGACGTCAACGACGCTCTCCAGGAGCTGAAGGGCGAGGTGGACGGAGTCGTCCTCATCCCGCTCGGCTTCGTGAGCGACCACATGGAGGTCAAGTGGGACCTCGACACCGAGGCGACGGACACGTGCCGCGAGCTCGGCATCGTCTCGCGGCGGACGCCCACGCCGGGCACACACCCTGCGTTCGTCTCGGGCCTCGTGGACCTCATCGAGGAGCGCCACCAGGCGAACCCGGGCTCCAAGCCCGAGCGCGCCTCCGCCGCCGAGGGCGGGCCCTGGCCGGACGTCTGCCCCGCAGGCTGCTGCGTCAAGGTGATGCGGGACGGAACCTGCCGCCCGACGGTGGCCGCCGTGGACTCCGAGGTCGGCGCGGCGCAGGGAGCGTGACCGCATGAGCACCGAGCCCCAGTCGGAGTCGGCGGATCCGTCGCAGTCTCCGCGTCCGTTCAGGGTCGCCACGCGGGGGAGCGCCCTCGCCAAGACCCAGTCCGGTCTCGTCCTGGACGAGCTCTCCCGCATCTCCGGACAGCCGGGCGAGCTCTCCCTCGTCAAGACCGAGGGGGACGTGGTCACCACGCCGCTGGCGCAGATCGGCGGCACGGGAGTCTTCGTCTCGGCGGTGAGGCAGGCGCTCGCGGACGGACGGGCCGAGGTGGCCGTCCACTCGCTCAAGGACCTGCCGACCGTTCAGGAGCCGGGATTCCGGATTGCGGCCGTTCCGGCCCGCGAGGACGTGCGTGACGCCCTGTGCGCCAGGGACGGACTGACCCTCGAGTCGCTCCCCGAGGGCGCATCCGTGGGCACGGGATCCCCGCGGCGCGCGGCCCAGCTGCTCGCGCTGCGGCCGGACCTCAGGGTCGAGCCGATCCGCGGCAACGTGGACACCCGGCTCTCCCGCGTCAAGGGCGTCACCGTCCGCGACGCAGGCAACGCGCACATGTCCGCGGGCAAGTCGGGCGACCTCGACGCCGTCGTCCTCGCCGCCGCCGGCCTCCGCCGACTCGGCCGCGAGGAGTACATCACCGAGCTCATCGACCCGCAGCTCATGCTTCCCGCGCCGGGGCAGGGCGCGCTCGCCGTCGAGATCCGCGATCCGCAGGAGCACCCTGACGCGAGGACGGAGGCGCTGCTTCCCGCGCTCGCGGAGTACGACGACGAGCCGACGCGGCTTGCCGTCACCGCGGAGCGCTCGCTGCTCGCGGTCCTGGAGGCGGGCTGCTCCGCGCCGATCGGCGCCCTGGCCGAGCTCGAGGACGGGCAGCTCACGCTCAACGCCCGGGCCGCACGCCCGGACGGCACCGAGGTTTTCGCCGCGGGCGCCACGCTCAGCGTCCCCGAGGAGGACGCGGTCGAGGCGGCGCGGGAGCTGGGCGCCGTCGTCGCCGAGAGCCTGCTCGAACGCGGAGCCGGGGACCTGCTCTGACGTGACACTGCCCTCCTGCCGCCTCGGCCGCGTGCTCCTGCCGCGGTCCCGGGACCGCTCTGCCCGCTGGGTGCGGACCCTGAGAGAGGCTGGAGCGGAGCCGGTGCTCGTGCCCCTCATCGACTTCGAGGTCTCGCGCGAGCCCGAGGCGCTCGAGCGGATCCCTCGGATGCTCCGAAGCGCGGAGCGGTCTCTGCTCACGGTGACCTCGGTGACGACGGTGCGCGCGTTCGCGCAGGCCGGCATCCTCGAGGAGCTCGCGGAGGCGCCGGAATCCTGCACCGTGGCCGCCGTGGGAAGCGCGAGCGCACGGGCGCTCGAGGCCGAGGGCGTGCGCGTCGACCTCGTTCCGAGCGGGGCCATGAACGCGGCCGGTCTCGTCGAGGCGCTGCGCGAGGACCGCAGGAGGGGAGGCGTTCCCGGTCTCGCCGTGCTCGCCCAGGCGGACCTCGCCTCGGACGAGCTGCGGTCCGGGCTCGCGGAGCTCGGATGGGAGGTCACGGTCATCGAGGCCTACCGCACGGTCGAGGCACCCGCCCCTGCGGAGCGCCGGCTCGAGGCGGCTCTCCGCGGCCCGCGGGAGGAGTCCGACGCCGAGGTCCTCGCCCCGGACGAGGCGCGTAGGCTGGAGTGGGCGGCCGCCGTCGCCATGAGCCCGTCCACGGCGCGGCGCCTTGCGGACCTCTTCGGGGACCGGCTGCCGCCCGTCGTCGCCATCGGCCCCAGCACGGCCGCAGAGCTCGAGCGCCTCGGGAGACGGGCCGCCGCGGTGGCAGCCGAGCCGAGCCCGCAGGGCGTGGCCGAGAGACTGACCGAGATCCACACACGGAAGGACCGTCCATGACATTCCCCGCCCAGCGCCTGCGCCGTCTGCGCCAGAGCCCGGCGATGCGGTCGCTCGTCGCCGAGACGAGGCTCTCCGCGGGAGCGCTCATCCTTCCCGCGTTCGTGCGGGAGGGACTGTCCGAGCCGAAGCCGATCGGCTCGATGCCCGGCGTGCAGCAGCACTCGCGGGACTCGCTCAAGCGGGCCGCGCGCGAGGCCGTCGAGGCCGGAGTGGGCGGCATCATGCTGTTCGGCGTCCCGGAGAAGCATGACGCCGAGGGCACCGGCGCTGTGGACCCGGAGGGCATTCTCAACGTGGCCATCGCGGACGTCCGCGCCGAGGTCGGCGACGAGCTCGTCGTGATGTCGGACGTCTGCCTCGACGAGTTCACGGACCACGGGCACTGCGGCGTGCTCACGGACGACGGCGTCGTGGACAACGACAGGACGCTCGAAATCTACGCGCAGATGGCCGTGGCGCAGGCCGAGGCCGGCGCCCACATGCTCGGCCCGAGCGGCAAGATGGACGGGGAGATCGCCGTCATCCGCCAGGCCCTCGAGGAGACCGGACACACCGCGACCGGGCTCTTCGCGTACTCCGCCAAGTACGCCTCCGCCTTCTACGGTCCCTTCCGGGAGGCCGTGAACTCCCAGCTCAAGGGCGACCGCCGCACCTATCAGATGGATCCCCGCAACCGGCGCGAGGCCCTCTCCGAGGTGGAGGCGGACATCGCCGAGGGCGCGGACATGGTCATGGTCAAGCCCGCCATGACCAACCTGGACGTCCTCGCGGACGTGGCCGAGTTCAGCTCGGTTCCCGTCGGCGCCTACCAGATCTCCGGCGAGTACGCGATGATCGAGGCCGCCGCGGAGCGCGGATGGATCGACCGGAAGACGAGCATCCTCGAGGCCCTCACGTCCATCACGCGGGCCGGCGCCACGAGCATTCTCACCTACTGGGCCGTGGACGCGGCCCGCTGGATCCGCGAGGCCTGAGGCCTGAGCCGTCCCGACCCGACCGCCCCGGCCCGCGCGGGCCGCTTCCACGAAAGGCCATGACCATGAGCACCAATGCCGAGCTGTTCGAGACCGCGTCCCGCCTCATGCCCGGGGGCGTCAACTCGCCCGTGCGGGCCTTCGGCTCCGTCGGGGGAACGCCCCGCTTCATGGTCTCCGGCCGCGGCCCCTACCTGACCGACGCCGAGGGCCGCGAATACGTGGACCTCGTCTGCTCCTGGGGGCCGGCGCTGCTGGGGCACGCCCACCCCGAGGTCGTGGAAGCGGTCCAGCAGGCCGCGGCGAAGGGGCTCGGATTCGGCACCTCCACGCCGGACGAGTCCGTCCTCGCCGAGATGGTGGAGGAGCGCGTCCCTGCCGTCGAGCGCCTGCGCATGGTCTCCACGGGCACCGAGGCCACGATGACCGCGGTGCGCCTGGCCCGCGGGTACACGGGCCGCAACCTCGTCATCAAGTTCGCGGGCTGCTACCACGGCCACCAGGACGGCCTCCTGGCCGCGGCCGGCTCCGGGCTGGCCACCTTCGCCATGCCCGGTTCCGCAGGCGTCACGGAAGCGGTGGCCGCGGAGACGCTCGTGCTGCCGTACAACGACCTCGCCGCCGTGGAGCAGGCCTTCCAGGCCCATCCCGGCCGGATCGCCGCCGTCATCACGGAGGCTGCGCCGGCGAACATGGGCGTGGTCGCTCCGGGCGAGGGCTTCAACGAGGGCCTGCGCCGGCTCACGGCCGAGCACGGCGCGCTCTTCATCATGGACGAGGTCCTGACCGGATTCCGCGTGGGCCCGGGCGGCTACTGGGCGCTCGCGGAGCAGGGGTGGGCCCCGGACCTCCTCACGTTCGGCAAGGTGATCGGCGGAGGCCTCCCGACGGCGGCCCTCGGCGGACGCCGCGACGTCATGGAGCACCTGGCTCCGCTCGGCCCCGTGTACCAGGCCGGCACGCTCTCGGGGAACCCGGTGGCGATGGCGGCCGGCGTCGCCACCCTCCGGAACGCCACGGGCGAGGTCTACGAGCACATCGACACCGCGAGCGCCCGCCTCCAGAAGGAGGTCACGGCCGCGCTCGACGCCGAGGGCGTGGACCACTCCGTGCAGCACGCCGGGAACCTCTTCTCGGTGGCGTTCGGCACCTCCGGGACCGGCGTGCACGACTACGCCCAGGCCCAAGCGCAGGAGTCCTGGCGCTACAAGCCCTTCTTCCACTCGATGCTGGACGCCGGCGTGTACCTGCCCCCGAGCGTCTTCGAGGCGTGGTTCCTCTCCGGCGCGCACGACGACGAGGCGCTCAGCCGGATCGTGGACGCGCTCCCGGCGGCGGCCAAGGCGGCGGCGGCGCAGAAGGAGGCGTAGCCGGCCCTCCGCCGCGGTGAGCGGCGGGCTAGGAGGGGGAGCCCTCGTAGGTCGGCCACCCGCCCTCGACTGTGGCGCTCGGGTCGGTGCGCCGCTTGTAGGCCTGGAAGTCCGCGGCCTGCTCGCGGGCCCAGGCCACCTGCCGCGGATGGAGCTCCGCCGCAGGCATCTGGATCTGGCTGAACTTATGCCCCAGGGCGCGGGCGAGGTGGACGGCCGCCAGGGCGTCGTCGGCCGCCGTGTGGGCGTTCTCCAGGGAGATGCCGTAGGACTCGCAGAGCGCCGTGAGGGTCTTCTTCCCCTTGCGGTACTTGTCCACGTGCTTCTGGAGGATGAAGGGGTCGATGATCGGCCGGAGCTCGGGGGAGCGGACGCCGTGGCGCTCGCGCTCGTAGGCCATGACGGTGAAGTCATAGGCGCCGTTGAACGCGACGAGCGGGAGCTCGGCCTCGGAGATCTCGGCCAGCGCCGCGGAGATCTCGGCGACGGCCTCCGCGGCCGGCCGGCCCTCCGCGCGGGCCTTCTCCGTGGTGATCCCGTGGACGTCGGCCGCCTGCTGGGGGATCTCGACCCCCGGGTCGACGAGCCACTCGCGACGCTGCAGCTCTTCGCCGCGGCCGTTGACGATGATGAGGGCGGCCGTGACGATCCGTGCGGTCCGGGGGTCCCTCCCGGTGGTCTCGAGGTCGAATCCGACGGTCGGGAGGTCGATCCAGGTGGGCTCCGTGCTCTGCATTCCTCCAGGTTATCGGCTGGGGGATCGGACCGGCCGATAGTGTGGCGGCATGACCGGAGAGAGCCGTTTCCCTGCCGGATTCCTCGAGGGGGTCCGGGCGCTCGTGCAGCTCATTCCCGAGGGGCGGGCGATGTCCTACGGGGCCGTGGCCGAGGCCGTCGGGTTCGGAGGGCCTCGGCAGAGTGCCGCCGCCATGGCCTCGGGACTGCTTCACGACGTTCCGTGGTGGCGGGTCGTCCGAGCCGACGGCGGGATGACGGGCCCGCTCCGGGCCCGCGCCCGCGCGGCATGGCAGGCTGAGGCGACGCCGCTCGCGGGGGTCAGGGAAGACCGTGTGGACATGCCGAAGGCCGCATGGCGGCCGGGGGAGTCCGCGCTGCGCGCGGTGGACGCCGCCATCGAGGAGGCCGACGCCGCCGCGTCTGCTTAGAGTGTCCACCCCTCGTGTTTGACTTGTGGGCATGAGCAAGAGCCCAGAGCGTGCCCGCCCGCGCATCGTCACCGCCTCGTCACGGACAGATCGCGAAGGCGGCCTGTCCGGTGGAGCTCGGAACGGTGCGGCTCGGAGCAGTGAGGCTCGGAGCAGTGAGGCTCAGAGCGGTTCCGTGCAGACGGATCGGGCGGAGCAGCTCACGCCGCTGTCCCCAGGCCTGACGCTCGTCGAGGGGGAGCCGGGATCGGGCAAGAGCAGCCTGCTCGCGGCGGTCGCGGCCCAGCGGGCGCGGGAGGACGGGGAGAGCTTCCTGTTCATCTCCTCATCGAGGCGGGCTGCGGCGCGGATGACGGAGCAGCTCGGCGAGGGTCTGGAGAACGGCCTCGGCGCCAGCCGCTCCATGACGTGGCCGGCTGTGGCGTTCGATCTCCTGAGCCGGGCGGAGGCCCGGGGCCTCCTGCCGTGGATGCGGCGCTCTCCGAGACTGCGCACGGGTGCCGAGCAGGATCACCGCTACAGCGAGCTGCTGGACCGAGTGGACCGTGCCGCGCTCCCCGACTCGCTCACCCTCGCGGCGGAGACGCGGGGACTCCGGCAGCAGCTGAGGGAGTTCGCGGACCAGGCGCTTCAGGCCGAGGCAGACCCCGAGGCTGACATTGTGCGTCTGGCCGGGGTGCACGGCGTCCCGGAATGGGAGCTGGCGGGCGAGCTCATGAGCGCCTACCGCCAGCAGGACGCCCTCGCAGGCACGGAGGCGCTCGACGCGCTGCAGCTGAGCCTCCTCGCTCGCCATGTGCTGGAGGAGAATCCCGGTTTCGCGCGGGACGAGCTTTCCCAATGGGGGCTCATCGCAGTGGACGATGCACAGAACATGTCCGCTCCGGAGCTCGCGCTTCTGGAGTGGATGGCGGACCCCGCCCACAGCGCCGCTCGAGTTCTCGTTGCTGTGGACAGCGCCTCCGCGGTGCAGACGTTCCGGGGAGCAGACCCCGCAGCCACGCGTGCGCGGCTGAGGGAGACAGCGGCGCGCGTCGAAGAGCTCGGGAGCAGTCACCGGATGTCAGGGGAGATCGCGGCGGTCTACGCGGACCTGTCCGCTCGCCTGGGGGAGAGGCCAGGCAGGAGCGTTCCCGGTGACAGGGCAGCCGCAAACACCGCCCGCGTGGAGACCGTCCTCGTCTCGCACACGTTCCACGAGCCTCGCCTCATCGGCTCACGCATTCTGGAGCTGGTGGTCCCTCCGGCGTCAGAGCTGGACTTCGGGGACATCGCCGTGATCGTCCGCTCGGGGGCCCAAGCCCGGCAGATCGAGCGTCAGTTGACCGCGCTGGGCGTCCCCGTGGAGATTCCTCCGGCTGTCCTGACGCTCAAGGAGACGCCGGCCGCCCGGCCTCTCATCAGCGTCCTTCAGATGGTTGTGGACCCGGCGGCGGTGGAGCCCGTCCTGGTGACCGAGGTGCTCTCGTCACCCCTTGTCGGCATGACCGCCGTGGACATCCGGGCCATGCGTCGCAGGCTCCGCGCGGAGGAGAGAACCCGGCTGCGGAAGGCCGCCGGCGAGCTCGGCGGCACAGCGCCTGAGGCGCGGCTGCCGCTCAGCGACGAGCTCCTGGTCTCCGCCGTGGAGGACCCGGTCCGCTCGCAGGGCGTCCCCGGTGTCGGCGTTCTCTCGTCCATGCTCGCCGCAGGACGCCGAGCCTATGAGCAGACGCATGGAGACCCTCAGCACGTCCTCTGGGCCGTCTGGTCTGAGTCCCGCAAAGCCGCCGTCTGGAAGTCGCGGGCATCGGGACAGGACAGGAGTGCCGACCGAGCCAATCGGGACCTCGACGCGGTCATGTCGCTGTTCTATGCGGCCGAGCGGTTCATGGACCAGCGTCCCGGGGGCACCGCGGACGAGTTCCTGGACGAGCTGCTGGAGCAGGAGATCCCTGTGGACACGGTGGCCAAGCAGAGTCGGGGCTCATCGGCGGTGTCTGTGCTGACGCCCGCCTCCGCCGCAGGACGCGAGTTCGAGGCGGTCTTCATCGCCGGCGTCCAGGAGGGCCAGTGGCCCAACCCCAGGATTCGCGGAGAGATGTTCCGGACGAGCGACTTCATCGATGCGCTCGCGGCAGACCGGGACGGGCGCCCCTTCACCCCCGCGTCGCGGGCCGAGCGGGTGTCAGCGGTCAAACGGGACGAGCTCCGGCTCTTCCTGGTGGCCCTGTCCCGGGCCCGCAGCCGTGTCGTGGTGACCGCAGTCCAAGGAGATGAAGAGTCCCCGAGCCTGTTCTTCGACCTGACGGCCCTTGCTCTCGGCCGCTCTGCGGCGGACCTCACCCCGGTGGTGCTGCCGCGCGCCATGACCCTCAGAGCGCTCATCGGGGAGCTGCGCCAGGCCGCCGAGGCCGGGACGGACGCCGCTGCCCGAGACGCCTCCGCGGTCCTGGGGGAGATCGCTGCCTCAGGAGAGGAACCAGACGCCCAGCTTGCCCGGCCGGAGACCTGGTGGGGCGGCCGGGGCCTGTCCAGCACTGCTCCCATCCTGCCGGAGGGGTCGGAGATCCGAGTCTCTCCGTCCAAGGTGCAGTCCGCCGTGGAGAACCCGTTCGTCTGGTTCCTGCAGTCCATCGGGGCTGAGCCCGCCACGGACTTCTCTCGTCAGCTCGGCACCATGGTCCATCGTGTGGCACAGCGCCATCCGGAGGGCACGCTTCAGGAGCTGCAGGCCGCGTTCGAGGAGGAATGGGCTACGGCGGCCCTCCCGGAGAGCGCCTCCAGCCGGCTCGAGCGGATGAGGGGAGACCGGATCATCCGCATGCTCTCCCTGTACGTCCTGCAAGCCCGAGCATCAGGACGCCGAGCAGACGCCGACCATGTCGAGGTCGCCTTCGAGCATCGAGAGCCACGGACGGTCGGGGGCCAACCGCGCGAGATCGTCATCAGCGGAAGCATTGACAGGCTCGAGGCGGATGAGAACGGGGGATGGACGGTTGTCGACCTCAAGACCTCGAAGAACGCCGTGACCAAGGCGGAAGCCCTGGCGAATCCGCAGATGGCGGTCTACCAGTATGTGGCGGCGCGGGGCGCGCTGGACGGAGTCTCCTCGTCTCGAGAGGCGCGGCTGGTGTACGTCGGGAACGAGGACTCGAAATCGGTTCCGGAGCGCGTCCAGCTCGCGGAAGGAGTCGCCGAACGGGCCTCGGAGCTGCTCGGTGAGGCCGCGGAGGTGATGACGGGATCGACCTTCGCCGCCGTGGACTCGACCTCCTACAGGAGCGGTCCGTTCCCGGACATGGATCCAACTCGTTCGAGGGGGCGGCCCGTCACCCGTGTCGACGATCCGGGTCTAGCGGAGAGACAGGAGAACCGCGGAGAAGAGGAAGGCATCTCAAGGCAGAGGCAGTTCGCCCAGGACGAGGGCCGTGAACACGGCCGTGGAGCATGAGGAACGTGAACATGTCAGAGCATTCAGCATCGCTGTCTGAGACGGGCGCCAGGACCCAGACCGACGGGCCAGGCGCGTCCTGGCCTCCGGCCACGCCTCTCGAGCTGACACGGCTCATGACGGCGCCAGGTGAGGAGGTGCTTGCACCCACGGCGGCGCAGTCCGCCGTCATCACCGCAGTGGACGGCCCTCTCCTCGTCGTCGCCGGTGCAGGCTCAGGCAAGACGCGCACCATGGCGGAGAAGGTCGCCTGGATCGTCAGCCAGGGGCTGGCCCGCCCGGACGAGATCCTCGGCGTCACCTTCACCAACAAGGCCGCGGCAGAGCTCGGGCACCGCATCCGGGGGAGGCTGCGGGCCATGGAGGAGGGGCGCCGCCGCCTGAACCCCTCAGAAGCGCCGACCTCCTCGCTCGAAGAGCTCGACGTCGAAGTCTCCACCTACCACTCCTTCGCGAAGAGGCTCGTCACGGACTACGGCCTTCGGCTCGGCATCGAGCCCGGTTCGCCGCTGATCGGCGAGGCAGAGGCCTTCCTCCGCGTTCGCTCCGTGTTCGACGCCTTTCAGGGAAACGTCGAAGACCTCGCCTCGGGTGCGGTCTCCACGGCCACCTCGGGCATCCTGCAGCTGGTGAGCGAGCGTGCCGAGCACGGGCCTTCATGGGCACGTGTGCGTGAATCGATCGGCACATACGCTGATGCCGCAGACAGCGCCCTCAACGTCAAGAGCGACGCCACAGCGAAGGGCCTCTCCCAGGCTTTGAGACACCGGCAGCTCTTGACAGTGCTGGCCGAGCAGTACGAAGAGCACAAGAGGCAGGCCGGCGTCCTGGACTTCGGTGACCTGATCGAGCTGGCCGTCCGCCTGGCCCGGGAGTTCCCCGATGTCGGCGAGTCAGAGCGGGCCCGGTTCAAGTACGTGCTGCTGGACGAGTTCCAGGACACCTCCCATGCGCAGATGGAGCTGTTCGCTGAGCTGTTCGCCCCGAGGATGGTGAACGGCGAGCTGGTCGGCGCCCGCGGGGTCACCGCGGTGGGAGACCCGAACCAGTCCATCTACGGATTCCGAGGCGCCTCGGCCGGCCAGCTCGCCGCCTTCCTCGCCCGGTTCAGCGTGGCCGGGGTGCCAGCCCGCCAGCTCAACCTGAGCCAGGCATGGCGCAACCCCCTCTCCGTCCTGGACGTCGCCAACGGGGTGGCCGCTCCTCTTGCGGAGAAGTCGCCGTTCGAGCGTGGACCCTCTGTCGACGTCGAGCCGCTCGCGCCGTCCCCTGCGGCCCGCCGAGGGGAGATCGTCATCGGCCGCTTCCTCCTGGCGGAGACGGACGCAGACGAGGCTCTCTGCGCCCTCGAACAGGATCCCGCGGTCCAGTCGGCCGAGGGCGCCGAGGAGTTCGCCGAGCTGCTGCGCTCGTTCCCGGAGCCCCGTTCAGAAGCCACTGCCATCGCCGACTTCGTTCAGGAGCGCCGACGGGTCCCTGCGGGGGAGCCCATGCCCAGCATCGCAGTGCTTGCGCGGACCAAGGCCGCTCTGGCGCCGATCCACCGCGCTCTGGAGGCGCGAGGCGTGCCCGTGGAGGTGACAGGGCTCGGTGCGCTGCTCGAAGAGCCAGAGGTGGTCGAGATCGTCTCGTACCTGCGCGCGCTGACGGACACCGGGCGCTCCGACGCCGTGGTCAGGATCCTGTCCTCGCCCCGCTTCGAGATCGGCACGGCAGACCTCGCCGCGTTCGGCGACTGGTCACGTCACCTCGCCCGCGTCGAGCGCCGTGCTCGCAGCTTTCCCTCCGAAGGCGAGGCGCGTCCAGAGGATGTCGTGATCCCGGAAGCGGAAGACATCGCTGAAGCACCCTCCCTGGTCTTGGCTCTGGACGAGCTCCCGCGGCGTTCGGACTGGACCTCACCGGCCGGGCGCTCCTTCAGCGAGGAGGGACTGGCCCGTCTCCGCGAGGCCAGTCGGCTTGTCGCAGAGCTCCGAGCGAGTCTGTCGGACGACGTGGCTCAGGCGATCCACGATGTGGAGCAGGCGATCGGGCTCGACGTCGAGCTGGCGGCCAAGCCTGGAGCGCACGCGCACGTCGCCCGGCGGCACATCGAAGCGTTCGTGAACGAGGCATCCACGTTCATGCAGTCGACGGACCGTGCCACGGTTCCGGCTTTCCTCGACTGGCTGGAGTCTGCGGAAGAGCACGAGAACGGGCTCAAGCCCGCAGAGGTGGAGGCTCGGAATGACGTGGTCCAGCTCATGTCGGTCCATGCGTCCAAGGGCCTCGAATGGGACGTCGTCATCATTCCCGCCCTCGCAGCGGGAACGTTCCCGAGCAGCACGGCACCGGACTGGACCAAGAGCACCGGCTCGTCGCTGCCGTACGACGTGCGCGGCGATGCCGCCAGCTTCCCCGTGTGGAATCCCGATTCGTCATCGGGGAAGGCGTTCGCTGACAGCTACAGGGAATTCAAGGCGGAGGTGGCTCTGCACGCGGAACGGGAGGAGCGGCGTCTCGCCTACGTCGGATTCACCCGGTCCAAGCACACGCTGTGGCTGTCATGCGCGGCCTATGCGGAGACGGCGAAGAAACCGCGGGCGGCCAGCCCCTACCTCGATGAAGCGGAGGAGTTCGCCTCAATCGCTGAATCGGAGAACAGAGCGGTGGTGACGAGGCTAGGACGGAGCACGGCGGTCGAGGGAGAGATCCCGAAAACGCCCAATCCCCTTACGGCACGGGAAAGCCAGGTCATGTGGCCTCTGGAGAGCCTCGGAGACCGCCGTCGAGGCTTTGAACGTGCTCGCAGCCGAGTCGTCAGCCAGATCGAACAGGGCCCAGTCGGCGAGCTCGAAACGGCTCAGGGGCGAGCCTGGCTCGCCGAGGCGCGTCACCTCATCCAGCGCTCACGTGCGGCAGAGGCCAGGCGCCAACGGGCGGCCTCGGTCATCGAGCTTCCCCCGGTCATCTCCGTCTCGAACTTCGTCAACATCGTGGACGACGAGCAGGCCACGGGCGAGCAGCTCAACCGTCCGATGCCGCGGAAGCCCAGCCTTGCGGCCCGCAAAGGCACCACCTTCCACGCCTACCTCGAGGAGCACTATCAGCGGCAGGCCTCGTTCGACTTCGACGAGCCGTGGGCTGACACGGGCACCGACGAGGAGCTGGGTCTCGCCGACCTCGCTGAGAAGTTCCGCTCTTCAGAGTGGGCGGCGCGGCAGGCCCACGCCGTCGAGGTCCTCATCGAGACGAAGGTCGGGGGACAGCGGATCAAGGGCCGCGTGGACGCCGTGTTCAAGCATGAAGACGGCACATGGGACCTCGTCGACTGGAAAACCGGACGCGTCCCCACCGGAAAGGACTTGGAGACGAAGTCTCTGCAGCTTGCGCTGTACCGTCTCGGATGGTCGCAGCTGACGGGCGTTCCGGAAAACGAGATCGGGGCGGCCTTCTACTACGTGGACTCCCAGGTGACGGTTCGGCCTGAGACGCTTCCGGAACGCGACGAGCTCGACAGGATGTTCAGCGAGAAGGTGTCCTGGGCGCCTGACGCCTGACCGGAATCCTGGCCCAGCCGCGCCGCTGGGCGAGGTGCCATCGTGCCGTCGTCCGCGGGCTGGGGTGCCTTTGGACGCTGGATGCTGAACGCTGGACGCGATGCTCAGGCGCGGTCCGGGCTGCCGCCTTCCGGATCCCGTGCCTGGACGGCCCGCTTCTCCGTGTCGGTTCCCGTCTCGTCCGCAGCAGGGTTCTCGCCGGAGTCGTGGCGCGAGATCTTCCTGCCCTCGGAACCCGGCGCGGCGGCTGGGGCGTTGTCCGAGCTGCGCTGAGCGCTCGCGTCCTGATGGCGTGCAGTCGGAGCCTCTTTGCCAGAGCCAGACGGGGAGTGGTTCGTCTTCGCCGCACCGTCGGGAGAGACGGTCGGCTGAGCGGTGGTTGCGGGGCCGTCCGCCAGGCCTGCGGCGTGGCTGCCGTGGGCCGCTTCGCGCTGCTTGGCGCGCTCTTCCCGCGAGATGCCCACTCCCACGGGGGCAGCGGGATCGGCACCCGTGCGGACCCGATCTTGCGATTCCGGAGTGCGCCCGGCACGTTCGCCGTCCGCAGCGTCCCCCGAAGCCTTGTTCCTGTCGGAGGCGAAGTCTCTCTGAGAGGCGAGGTCCCTCGCGGAAGCGTTGTCCCCGCCGGGCGTCTTGGCCGCAGCCGGGACTGCGGAGGGCGTGTCTTCCTCCGAAGACCGGCACTCCGGCGACGCCGCCTCGTCGTCCTTGGCAGCCCCGCTCTCCTTGGCAGCCCCGCTCTCCTTGGAGCCCTCGGCGTCTGAGCCTGACGCAGACGTCCCACCAGTCGCGGCCTTCTCAGCGGGTGCAGCGTCGTCAGCGGGCGCAGCGCTCTCCGTCTGCACGGCGCCAGCGTCAGTCGAGGGTCGGGACTTGCCCGGGGCAGTCGCCTCCGGGTCGAGCCGCTTGGCGAGGCTGAGGAGGAGAGCAGCGGCGGTGGAGATCCGCTCTTCGTCCTTCTGGCGGACGGCCGTCATGAGGTACTCCGCCACGGCGAACTCGGCGTTGAAGAGGGCCCGCCGCTCGAGCCCCGTGTCCTTCGGGTGGTCGTGCTCGGCGAGCTCGGCGAAGTAGGCCTCGAAGACGTCCTTGCGCGCCTCGGCCGGCAGGGACATGATCCACGCGAAGTCCTCGCCCGGATCGGTCACGGTCAGCGCCGCCCAGTCGGTCACCACCAGGGTCTCGCCGTCCACCAGGAAGCGGTCGTCGTTCAGGTCGCCGTGCACGGCCGTCGGCGTGAACCGCCAGAGCCCGGCCTCTTCGAGGACGTCCTCCCACCGGCTGAGCAGCACGGAGGGGACCTTGCCCGTGCCCGCGGCGGCGTCCAGCAGATTCAGCTTCCGGGACCTCACCTCTGAGGCCTCGTAGAAGGGGAGTCCCGCGTCCTCCAGCTCGTGAGCGGGGACAAGGTGGATGCGGGCGATGGCGCGCCCCACGCGGCGGCGCAGCTCGGCATCGCGCTCGAGCTCGTCCGCGGCGAGCGGACGCCCCTTCACCTCGTCGAAGAACACCGTGGACAGCGTCCCCTGGCTGAAACGGCCAACCACGTTGGACACCGAGACATCTGCGCCCATGTGTGGGGCCACAAGCTGGAGAAGCCGGGACTCGATGATGAGCGACGTGCTCTCCTCCGGCGTCGTCGCCGTCGTCGCCAGCACCCGCCGGCCCGTCGAGGACTTCAGCACCGCCGTCTGGCGGTCCCCCTCCTGCTGCGGCGCCGAGACTGCCACGACGGACAGCCCCTCCATGGCGGCCGAAGCGATGGCGGCCAGCTGGTACGAGGGAAGCAGGTTCGAGGAAGTCACGCCTTCACGCTACCGAAGATTGTTCAAGGTTCCTGGGAACGAGACGGCTCGCACAGGCCGTTCGCCGTCGGGGAAGCGGGGCCCGCCCGGGATACGGTTAAGTCCATGTCCTCCTTCGATCACGCGGTCCTTCCCCACACCCCGATGACCGCCGACGGCCTGGACCGCCGCACCGAGGACCGGCCCGGGGACACGCTTCTCACCGAGGCCCTGGAACGCCCCGAGACGCTGTTCGCCGTCCTCATCGGCGACTCTCGCCTGCCGAGCCACATCCTCGTCGGGGAGGGCCGACGCCGGGCCCTGCTCGCCCGCCGCGACGCGGATCCGTACCTTGACGAGGCTCGGGCGCTCGTGGCCCTCGGAGACCTCGGGAAGGGCGGAGAGCCCGTCGTCGCCGTGCTCGCACGGACCGGCGCGCGCCCGGGCACGGGCAAGAAGACCCAGGACGGCCGAGCCGGGGTCGAGGCGGCCACGGTCCGCACGGAGATGTCTGCCGCCTCGGCCGGGGAGGACGTCCCCTACCTCAGCGCCCTCTCGCAGGCCCAGGCCGTGATGGCGTGGCATGCCACGCACGAGTTCTCGCCGGAGACCGGCCGTCCCACCCGCCCCACGACCTCCGGATGGGTGCGCGAGGACCCGGAGGACGGAACCGAGTTCTTCCCGCGCACGGACCCTGCGGTCATCGTGGCGCTCGTGGACGAGCAGGACCGGATCGTCCTGGGACACAACGCCGCGTGGCCCACCTCGCGGTACTCGACGCTCGCCGGCTTCGTGGAGCCGAGCGAGACCCCCGAGGCCGCCGTGGTGAGGGAGCTGCGGGAGGAGGCGGGCGTCGTCGTCGATCGCGTCCGCTACCTCGGAGCCCAGCCGTGGCCGTTCCCGCGCTCGCTCATGCTCGGCTACATCGCAACGACCTCGAGCGTCCCGCAGGCCGACGGCGTGGAGATCACGCACGTCAAGGCCTTCACCCGCGCTGAGCTGGACCGCGCCGTGGACGCTGGCGAGCTCGAGCTCCCCAACGCGCTGTCCATCTCCCGCGCGCTCATCACCGCCTGGAAGGAAGCGGAGGCACCCGCCCAGTGAACCCCGACGACATCCTGGACCAGCTCGACCCGGAGCAGCGCGACGTCGCCTCCCACCTGACCGGCCCCATGGTGGTCCTCGCCGGCGCCGGCACGGGCAAGACCCGCGCCATCACGCACCGGATCGCCTACGGCGTCGCGAGCGGCGTCTACACCCCGCAGCAGGTCCTCGCCGTGACGTTCACGGCCCGGGCGGCGGCGGAGATGCGGGCCCGCCTGAGGGCCCTCGGCGCGAGCGGCGTCCAGGCGCGCACCTTCCACTCGGCGGCTCTGCGCCAGCTGCAGTACTTCTGGCCCCAGGCCATCGGCGGGACGCCCCACCGGCTCGTGGAGAACAAGGCCGCGCTCATCGCCGAGGCGGCGCGCCGCCTGAGGATCTCCACGGACCGGGCCGCCATCCGGGACCTCGCCGGCGAGATCGAGTGGGCCAAGGTCTCCATGCTCACGCCGGAGGGCTACGCGAAGGCGCCCGGCCGGGAGGCGCCGTCCGGATTCGACCAGCGGAGCGTCTCGCGCCTCTACCAGGCGTACGAGGACCTCAAGGAGGAGCGCCTCGTCATCGACTTCGAGGACGTCCTGCTCCTCACCGTCGGCATCCTCGAGGACGACGAGCGCGTGGCCGCCCAGGTCCGCCAGCAGTACCGCCACTTCGTGGTGGACGAGTACCAGGACGTCTCCCCGCTGCAGCAGCGCCTCCTGGACCTGTGGCTGGGGGAGCGGAGCGACCTCTGCGTGGTGGGCGACGCGAGCCAGACCATCTACAGCTTCACCGGCGCCTCGAGCCGGCACCTGCTCGAGTTCACGCACCGCTACGAGGGCGCCCGCGTGGTCAAGCTCGTCCGCGACTACCGCTCCACCCCGCAGGTGGTCCAGGCGGCCAACGAGCTCCTCGCGGCCCGCAAGGCCTCGCCGAGGGAGGACGCCCGCTGGGCCGAGCCCCTCGAGCTGCGCGCCCAGCGCCCCAGCGGACCGGCCGTCATGTTCGGCGAGTTCCGCGACGACGCGGAGGAGGCGGCAGGCCTCGCCGAGCACATCGCCGCCACCGTCAAGGAGGGCACGCCGGCCCACGAGATCGCCGTCCTCTTCCGCACCAACGGACAGTCCCAGGCCTTCGAGGAGGCGCTCTCCCGGGCCGGCATCCCGTACAAGGTCCGCGGCGCCGAGCGCTTCTACGAGCGCCGGGAGGTCAAGGACGGCATCCTCCAGCTGCGCGCCGCCGCCCGCTCCGCCGAGCCCGGCGAGGACGCCCCCGCGCTCGCGCGCACCATCCTCAGCTCTCTCGGCTACAGTCCCGAAGCGCCGACGACGACGGGCGCCCAGCGCGAGCGCTGGGAGTCCCTCGCGGCCCTCGTCGCCGTGGCGGACGAGGTGGCGGAGGCCCGGCGGAGCCGTGGCGAGGAGACCTCGCTCCAGGACGTCGTGGACGAGCTGACGGACCGCGCGGCCAACGCGCACGTCCCCACGCTCGACGGCGTGACGCTCGCCTCCATCCACACCGCCAAGGGCCTGGAGTGGGACGCGGTCTACCTCGCGGGGATGAGCGAGGGGCTCATGCCGATCTCCTACGCGCAGACCCAGGCCGAGATCGACGAGGAGCGCCGCCTCCTCTACGTCGGCATCACCCGCGCCCGCCGGCAGCTCCACGTCTCCTGGGCGCTCTCCCGCACGCAGGGCGGCTCCGCGAGCCGCAAGCCCTCCCGGTTCCTCCACGCGCTCTCCCCGGACGTGCGGGCCAAGCACGGCGAGGTGTCCTCCCGCGAGCGGGCCTCCGCCCGCCGCAAGCCCGCGAAGGCCGCCGTCTGCTCGGTCTGCGGGGGCGCGCTCGCCACGCCGCAGGAGCGCAAGCTGCGCCACTGCGCGGACTGCCCGCTGAGCTTCAACGAGTCCGTCTACGAGGCGCTGCGGGCATGGCGCACCTCCGAGTCCGAGTCCACGGGCAAGCCCGCCTTCGTCGTCTTCACCGACGCCACCCTCATGCTCCTCGCGGAGGCCCTGCCGTCCTCGCCGCAGGAGCTGGCCCGCATCTCCGGCGTCGGCGCCTCGAAGATCGAGCGCTACGGGGAGACGGTCCTCGAGATCGTCTCGACCCACCGGGGCTCCTGATGGCCGCCGCTCCGGACGAGCTGCGGGAGATCACGACGGCGCTCGGCGCCCAGCGGATCGCCGTCCGGCGCTCGACGCGCAGGACCCGGACCATCTCGGCGCGGCGCGAGGGGGACCGCGTCCTCGTCCTGGCTCCCGCCCGCCGCTCGGCCGAGGAGGAGGGGCTCATCCGCCGCGTGGTGGAACGGGTCCTCGTCCGTGAGCGCAACGCACGGGACCGCAGTCCCGATCTCGGGCCCGCCGGCGCCTCTGCGCTCGCGGTCCGCGCGGAGCGGCTCATCGGCGAGCACTTCCCGGGCCTCGAGCCGCCTGCCTCCATCGAGTGGGTCACCAATCAGAGCACCCGCTGGGGCTCGGCCTCGATCCGGGCCCGGACCATCCGGCTCTCGCACGTGCTGGCGGGCATGCCGGAGTGGGTTGTGGACTCCGTCATCGTCCACGAGCTCGCGCATCTCATCGAGCCCAGCCACTCGCCGCGCTTCTGGGCGCTCTGCCGGCGGTATCCGCGGACGGACGAGGCCAGGGCCTACCTGGCCGGCGTCGAGCACGGCATGAGGCTCCGGGAGCCGGACAGTCAGCCCTCCTCGGAGCCCCGGTCCTCCTCCGGCGAGTCGTAGCCGCCGGCCAGGAGCTTGGCGAGCTCGGCATCCACGTCGGCCTCGGCCGCGGCCTGCTCCTCCTGGCGCTGGTTGTAGCCGGCCGGGTCGTCGAGGTCCTGCGAGCCGGGGATGAGGTCCGGGTGGCTCCACACGGAGTCCCGGCCCTCCTGTCCCTTCTCCTCCTCGATGATCCGGAAGAGGCTCGCGGCGTCCCGGAGGCGGCGGGGGCGCAGCTCGAGTCCCACGAGTCGGGCGAAGGTCTGCTCTGCCGGTCCCTGCGTGGCGCGGCGCCGGCGGATGGTCTCGGCGAGCGCGGACGCTCCGGGCAGCCGCGCGGCCGCCTGGTTGGCGACGACGTCCACCCACCCCTCGATGAGGGCCAGCAGCGTCTCGAGGCGCTCGAGGGCGGCCTCCTGCGCCGGCGTGTTGGCCGGCTGGAAGACGCCGCCGCTCAGGACCTGCTCGAGCGAGCCCGCGTCGGACGGGTCGATCTCCCGGGCCGCCTCGCCGATCTTGTCCGTGTCGATCTCGATGCCCTCGGCGAAGTCCCGGATGGCGGAGAAGACGTGGGCGCGGAGCCAGGGCGCCCGGTGGAAGAGGCGGGCATGGGCCTCCTCACGCAGGGCGATGTAGATGCGCACCTCGTCCTCGCCCACCTCGAGCCCCTCCGCGAATCCGGCGATGTTCGCGGGCACCAGGGCGAGGCCGTCCTTGACGAGCGGGACGCCGATGTCCGAGGCGGAGAGCACCTCGAGCGCGAGCGTCCCCACGCTCTGGCCGAGCTGGAGCGCGAAGACCGACTGGGCCATCGAGTCCATCATGGCGGAGGACTGCCCCAGCATGGCCTTCATCTCCTCCGGCATCTGCGAGGCCACGGCGTCTTTCATCGCCTGGGAGAGGGACGCGGCCACGGGCTCGGTCATGTCCTTGAACGCGGCGAAGGACGCCTCGGCCCACTGGCGGGGCGAGTAGGCGCGGGGCGCGACGGCGGGGGCCTCGAAGGACGTGGACTCGTCCAGCCAGAGGGAGGCCAGGCGGAAGGCGTCCCGCACCTCGGCCTTCTCCTTCTCGCTCGTCTCCACCGGCTTGGCGGACGCCGCCTGGCGGGCCGACTCGCGGGCCTGCGTCCAGGAGGACTCTGGGTTGGACATCGAGAACATCATGTTCCGGGCCTGGCTCATCATCTGCTGCAGGGCCGCGGGGTCCTCGGGGAGGCCGAGCTTCTCGGAAAGCTCTCGCCGCTCCTCGGGGGAGAGGTCCGCTCCGCCGTTGCCGAGCAGGCTCTGCAGGCGCCGCGCGAGCTCCTCGAACGACTCTCCGTCTCCGAGTCCGCCTTCTCCGAACGGGTTCTGGTTCATGGCTGACTGGTCCTCTCGTCGCCCGGTTGTCTTGCCCTTCAGGCTACGAGAGCCCTCTGGGAATGCACTCGGAAGCGGCGTGCGTTCCGCCGCAGAGCGAACACGATAATCTAGCGCCATGCAGATCGACCCCTCCTCCGCGGACGCCCAGCCCGACGACGAGGGGTCCCGCTCCGGCTCTCACCGGGCCGAGCGCCGCGGCCGGATCAAGCGCTGGGCCGCGCCCGTGGCCGCGTGGACGGCCGCCTTCGCCGTCGTCGCCGGCCTGTTCGCGGTGCCGTACCCGTACGTCATCGAGTCGCCCGGCCCCACGTTCAACGTCCTCGGCCAGGAGGAGGGCAAGAACGTCATCGAGATCAAGGGCCGCCCCGAGCACCCTGCCAAGGGCGAGCTGAGGATGACCACGGTGTACGTGACGGGCGGCCCGGACCAGAGCGTCCACGGCGTGGACCTCGTCAAGGCGTGGCTGGGCGGGCAGAGCCGCGTCCTGCCGGTGGATGAGGTGTACCCGCCGAACGTCTCCCGCCAGCAGATCACCGAGAGCAACCGGCTCGAGATGGACAACTCGCAGTCCTCCGCCGTCGCCGCCGCCCTCTCGCACCAGCACATCGCCTTCACGCGCCGACTCTCGGTCCAGGACGTCGTCCTCGGCACGCCCGCCCAGGGCGTCCTGAAGAAGGGGGACGTCATCGAGAAGGTCGGCGGGGCCCCCGCCGCGGACGTCGCCTCGCTGCGCAAGAGCGTGGCCAAGAGCGGCGGAGCGCCCCTGGCGGTCACCGTCCGCCGCGCGGGCGCCACGAAGGAGCTGACCCTCAAGCCCGTCAAGAAGGACGGCGCGTACGTGCTGGGAGTCCTCCTCAAGAACGACTTCGACTTCCCGTTCACCCCGACCTTCAACCTCCAGAACGTCGGCGGCCCGAGCGCGGGGATGATGTTCGCGCTCGGCATCCTGGACGAGATCGAGCCGGGGGACCTCACGGGCGGCCGCTCGATCGCGGGCACCGGCACCATCGACGCCGAGGGCCGGGTGGGCCCCATCGGCGGCATCCAGCAGAAGATGGCGGCGGCCCGGCGGGACGGCGCCGAGTACTTCCTCGCCCCCGCCTCCAACTGCGGCGACGTCACGGGGCACGTCCCGGACGGCCTCACCGTGGTGCGCGTGCAGTCGCTCAGCCAGGCCTACACGGCGGTCGAGGCGATCGGACGCGGCCAGACGCCGTCCCAGAAGCCGGACGCCTTCCCGACCTGCGGCTGACGCGGACTCCCCTTCCGCGCCGACTTCGGGGAGAATAGAGGGAAGCACGTGGTCGGACCGCCGGCTGCGGCCGGTCCACCCCGCTGACGCAAGGAAAGCATGAGCGCCAGAGCCTCCCGTCCGTCCAAGCCGCCCCGCAGCCAGCGCACGCCGCGCTATCTGAGGTGGGGAGCGGCCCTCGTCGTCGCCGTCCTGCTCCTCAGGATCCTGCTGGAGAAGTACACGGACCTGCTGTGGTTCCAGGAGCTCGGCTTCGGCTCCGTCTTCGGCCGGAACCTCCTCTACGCGGCGCTCACGTGGCTCGGCGTCTTCCTCCTCGTCTCGGTGCCGCTCCACTTCGTCCTGCGGCGCCTGTTCTGCAGCGGCTCCTCCGAGTACTCGACGGACGTGCTGCGGCTGTACCAGCAGAGGATCACGGCCCTCAAGCCGCTCATCGTGTGGGGCCTCCCGGCGCTCCTCGGCGTGATGAGCGCGGTGGCCGGCGCGCCCCAGTGGAAGACCGTGGTGCTCGCGTTCGCCGCGGAGCCCTTCGGCTCCGCAGACCCGGTCTTCGGGCACGACGCGTCCTTCTACGTCATGGTCCTCCCCGCCCTCTCCTTCGTCGCGGGCCTGCTCCTCTCGGTGACGACGACGGCGCTCGCGGCCGTCCTCGTCTTCAACTACCTGTACGGCTTCATCGCGTTCCGCCCGCAGCGCATGTTCGTGGCCCGGCGGGCCAAGATCCAGGTGACGGTCGCAGCCGCGGCCGTCCTGGCCATGGCGGCGGTGCGGTTCTGGCTTGCCCGCTACCGGATGATGACGGAGCCCAACGGCTCCTGGGCGGGTGCGCTCTACACAGACGTCAACGCGAGGATCCCCACGATGGGGATCCTGGCGGCGGCGTGCCTCGTCGTCGCGGCGCTCTTCGTCGTCGCCGTGCGGACCAACCGCTGGAAGCTGCCCGTCGTCGGCATCGCGAGCCTCCTCGTCACGGGGCTCCTCGCGGGCATCGCGTTCCCGTGGGGCGTGCAGCGGTTCGTCGTCACGCCGAGCGCGCAGTCCAAGGAGAGCGAGTTCATCAAGCACAACATCGAGGGAACGCGGGCCGCCTACGGCCTGGACAAGATCCAGGTCAAGCAGTATGACGCCACCACGAAGGCCAGCGCGTCCGCCCTCAGCCAGGACGCCGCCTCGCTGGACAACGTCCGGCTGCTGGATCCGAGCGTCGTCTCCAACGCGTTCGCGCAGCTGCAGCAGTACCGCCCGTACTACCAGTTCCCGGAGCAGCTCAACGTGGACCGCTACACCCTGGACGGGAAGGTCCAGGACACGGTCATCGCGGTGCGCGAGCTCAACGTGGACGGCTCCCCGGACTCGTGGTTCAACCGGCACCTCGTGTACACGCACGGCTACGGCGTCGTCGCCGCCTACGGCTCCAAGGTGGCCTCGGACGGGAAGCCGGACTTCATGCAGTCCGGCATCCCCACGAGCGGCCAGCTCGGCAAGGACGGGGACTACGAGCCGCGCGTGTACTTCGGGCAGAAGTCCCCGGACTACTCGATCGTGGGCGCGCCGGAGGGGCAGGCCCCGCAGGAGATCGACCGGCCGCAGAACACGGACACCTCCTCGGAGGAGTCCAAGACGTCCTTCAAGGGCAACGGCGGTCCGCGGCTCGACAACCCCGTGGCGCGCCTCGCCTACGCGCTGAAGTTCGGCTCGGCGAACATCCTGCTCTCCAACGGGGTGCACCCCGAGTCGCAGATCCTCTACAACCGGGACCCGCGCCAGCGCGTCGCCGAGGCGGCGCCCTACCTCACGGTGGACGACAACGCGTACCCCGCTGTCGTGGACGGACGCATCAAGTGGATCGTGGACGCGTACACCGTCTCGGACAAGTACCCGTACTCGACCCCCACGGAGCTCAACAGCGCCACGAGCGACGCGGCCACGGCCGAGGGCAGCCGCAGCGCCCAGCCGGTCAAGCGGGCCAACTACATGCGCAACTCGGTCAAGGCCACGGTGGACGCCTATGACGGCTCGGTCTCGCTCTACGCGTGGGACGAGGACCCGGTGCTCAAGGCCTGGGAGAAGCTCTACCCGGGCACCGTCAAGCCCCGCTCGGAGATGAGCGGGGAGCTGCTCTCGCACGTGCGGTACCCGCAGGACCAGTTCAAGGTCCAGCGGGAGATGCTCGGCCGCTACCACGTCACGGACGCCGCGCGGCTCTTCACGAGCGACGACGCCTGGGTGGTGCCGAACGACCCCACGTCCTCGACCCGGCAGCAGCAGCCGCCGTACTACATGAGCCTGCGCCTGCCGGGGGAGGACAAGGCGGCCTTCTCGCTGACGAGCCCCTTCATCTCCAACAACGTGAAGAACGGCCAGCAGAGGGACGTCATGTACGGCTTCCTCTCCGCCAACGGCGACGCCGGCTCGCAGAAGGGCCGCGTGGCGGACGGCTACGGCAAGCTGACCCTGCTCGAGCTGCCGAGGGACACGGTGGTCCCCGGCCCGGGCCAGGCGCAGACCAAGTTCACCTCGGACCCCACGGTGGGCAAGGAGCTCAACCTCCTGCGCTCCGGCGCCTCGGAGGTCATCAGCGGAAACCTCCTCTCGCTGCCGGCCGGCGACGGCATCCTCTACGTCCAGCCGGTCTACGTGCAGGCCAAGAGCGGCATCAAGATGCCCACGCTGCGCAGGGTGCTCGTGAACTTCGGCGACCAGGTGGGTTTCGCGAACACCCTGGACGAAGCACTGGACCAGGTCTTCGAGGGGTACGCCGCGAAGCAGTCGCAGCCTGCGGAGGACACGAAGCCGGGCGGGGAGAAGTCCTCCTCGAAGCCGGCCCAGTCCACGGAGGTGCGGCAGGCGCTCAAGCGGGCGTCGGACGCCATGAAGAAGGGTCAGGAGGCCCTCGCCAAGGGGGACTTCGCCGGATACGGCCAGGCGCAGGACGAGCTGAAGAAGGCTCTCCAGCAGGCTCTCGACGCGGAAGACCGGCAGGCCCAGTCGGGCCAGGGGTCGGGAGGAGCGGACTCCGGGAAGAAGTGACCGTCTGAGCGGGCGAGCCTGCAGAGCCCTCCAGTTTGCGCAACAGTTCAGCCGCTGGTAACGTTGAATCTGTTGACGCGGGGTGGAGCAGTTCGGTAGCTCGCCGGGCTCATAACCCGGAGGTCGCGAGTTCAAATCTCGCCCCCGCCACGAGAGAAAGGCCCCCAGGCATTCGCCTGGGGGCCTTTCGCATGCCCGTGGAATGACCGCCGCCTCCTCGTCAGACCGGTGCTAGAGTCTCGTTCCGTGACACGGGGTGCCCTGACGCAGGGCTGAGAGCAGACCCGTCGAACCTGATCTAGGTCACGCTAGCGAAGGGATGTCGATCTCCATGGACCATGTCCTCCGCGGGCTGCGCGAGCAGCGCCCGCTCGTCCAGTGCATCACCAACAGCGTGGTGACGAACTTCACCGCGAACGTCCTCCTCTCCGCCGGGGCCTCTCCCGCTATGTCAGACGTGCCGGGCGAGGCCGGGCCGTTCGCGGAGATCGCGGACGCGCTCCTCGTCAACTTGGGCACGCCGACGTCCGAGCAGCGGGACGCCGCCCGCGAGGCCGTCCGCGCCGACGTCCCGTGGGTCCTCGACCCCGTGGGCGTGGGGGCCCTGACTCTGCGCACCGAGCTCGCCTTCGAGCTGCTGCGCCGCCGCCCGGGCGTCATCCGGGGCAACGCCTCCGAGATCCTCGTCCTCGCCCGTGCCGGGTCCGGTGCTCGCGGCGTGGACGCGCAGGACTCCTCGGACTCCGCCCTCGACGCGGCGCGGCGGCTGGCGGGAGAGACCGGCTCCGTCGTCGCCGTCTCGGGGGAGACCGACTACGTGACGGACGGCGAGCGCACGCTGCGGATCGAGGGAGGCTCTGAGCTGCTCACCCGCGTGACGGGCGCCGGGTGCTCGCTCGGCGCCCTCATGGCGGCCTGCCTGGCTGTCGCGCCTGCCCTGGAGGCGGCCGCAGCGGCGTCCGCGGCCTATGCCGTCGCCTCGGAGCGGGCCGAGCGGCAGTCGAGGGGCCCTGGCTCGTTCGCTGTGGCCCTCCTGGACGAGATCGCCGCCCTCCGGCCGGAGGACCTCTCCGGCCGCGTCGCCGAGGAGGGCCGGCGATGAGCGCGAACACCGATCGGCAGGTCCCTCGGGTCCTCAGCATCGCGGGCACCGATCCCACCGGCGGGGCGGGACTCCACGCGGACCTCAAGTCCATCGCGGCCTTCGGCGGGTACGGGATGGGCGCGGTGACGGCCGTCGTCGCCCAGAACACCACGGGCGTCCAGTCCGTGCATCCGCTGCCGCTCGAGACCGTGCGGGCCCAGCTGGAGAGCGTCAGCGACGATGTTCAGATCGACGCCGTCAAGATCGGCATGCTCGGCGGCTCGGGCGTCGTCGAGACGGTCCGCGCGTGGCTCGAGGAGGTGCGGCCGCCGAACGTGGTGCTGGACCCCGTCATGGTCGCCTCGAGCGGGGACCGCCTCCTCGACGCCGACGCCGAGGCGTCCGTGCGGGAGCTCGTCCGCCTCGCCGACCTCGTCACGCCCAACATCCCGGAGCTCGCCGTCCTCCTCGAGGAGGAGCCGGCCGAGGCGTGGGCCACGGCGCGACGCCAGGCCGAGCGGCTCGCGGTCGAGTGGGACGTGGCCGTTCTGCTCAAGGGAGGCCACCTCGACGGCGAGACGGCCCCGGACGCCGTCGTCACCCGGGACGGCATCGCGGAGCGGGAGAGCGATCGCATCCGCACCCGGAACACGCACGGGACGGGATGCTCGCTCTCCAGCGCCATGGCGACGGCGGCCGCCTGGGGCCTGACCTGGGAGGAGGCCCTCGACAGCGCCAAGGACTGGCTGGGCGGCGCCATCGCGGCCGCGGACGCGCTCCGCGTGGGCCACGGCCACGGCCCGGTGGACCACGGGCACCATGTGCGGGACGCCGTCGTGGAGCAGCTCGGCCTGGCCCGCGCCTGGACGGTGCGGCAGTGGGAGGCCTCCGCGGACGTCCGCCGCGTGGCGGAGCAGAGCCCGTTCGTCGCGGCTCTGGCCGAGGGGACCCTGGAGCGCGCGCGGTTCGACTGGTACCTGGAGCAGGACCTCCTCTACCTGCGGGACTACGCCCGGGTGCTGGCCCGGGCGGCACAGCTGGCCCCGACGTCCGAAGAGCAGGTCTTCTGGGCCCGCGCCTCCGCCGGGTGCCTCGAGGAGGAGGCGCAGCTCCACGAGGCCTCGGTGAGCGCCGAGGGAGTCCGGGCCGCCGAGACCACGCTCGCCTACACGCAGCACCTTGAGGCGTGCACCGCCTCGGGCAGCTACGCCGTTGTGGTGGCGGCCGTCCTGCCGTGCTTCTGGCTCTACCAGGACGTGGGGGAGCGGCTCGGCCGGGCCGCGAGCCCGGGGCATCCGTATGAGGACTGGCTCTCCGCCTACGGGGCGGACGAGTTCCGGGAGCTGACCTTGCGGGCCATCGAGATCACAGAAGGGGCCGCGCAGGCGGTCTCCCCCGCCGAGCGGGAGCGCATGGCCTGGGCCTTCCAGCGCTCCATGGAGAAGGAGCGGGAGTTCTTCGAGGCTCCCTGGACGGCAGACCTGGAGACGGGACCGGCCCGGTAGAGGTCGAGCCAGGAGAGAGAAGGAGCCCGCCGGAACGGATTCCGGCGGGCTCCTCTGGTCCGAGGCTGGCCGCGCGAGGCGGGGGAGCGTGATGGGTCAGCGCTCATCCGGACCGGTCAGCGCTGCTTGTGACCGGTCAGTGCTTGTCGTAGTCGATGCTGAGCTCGCTCGAGGATTCGCCCTGGCTCATCCCGCCGTCGGCCCGACCGCCGGAGGCCTGGCCCTCGATGGCCTGGCGGCCCGAGGAGCCGCCCGCCTTGAGGGCGGCGAGGCGAGCCTCGACCTCCGAGACCTCGCCGAGGTCCTCGAGCTCGTTGAACTGGGCGTCGAGGGAGGACGAGGCGAGCTCCTGCTGGCCGATGACCCGGGCCTCCTCGCGGCGCACCTTCTCCTCGAAGCGGGAGATCTCGCTCGTGGGGTCCATCATGTCGATGCCGCGCACGGCGTCGTTCACCTTGGACTGGGCGTCCGCCATCTTCGAGCGGGCCACGAGCTGGTTGCGCTTCGCCTCGAGCTCGCTCATCTTGCCGCGCATGCCCTCCAGTCCCGACTTGAGGCGGGCGACCACCTCGTTCTGGGACTGGATGGTCGGCTCCACGGCCTTCGCCTCGCCCTCGGCCTGGATCTGGCGCTGGATGGCGATCTTCGCAAGGTTGTCGAACCGCTCGGCCTCGGAGGCGTTGCCCTCGGAGCGCATCCGGTCTGCCTGCTGGCTCGCCGCCAGGGCCTTGCTGCCCCAGGACTGCGCCGTCTGCAGGTCTTCCTTGTGGTCCTGCTCGAGCATCCGCAGGTTGCCGATGGTCTGAGCGACGGCCTGCTCGGCCTCGGCGATGTTGTTCCGGTAGTCCCGCACCATCTGGTCGAGCATCTTCTGCGGGTCCTCGGCCTGGTCGAGGAGAGCATTGAGGTTGGCTCGCGTCAGCTGTGCGATGCGTCCGAAGATGGACTGCTTCACCATGGGTGTGTCCCTTCCTAGTGGTGGTCTCGATGATCGTGCTGGATGTCAGGGCCGGTCTGTGTCAGGACCGGGCGGGCGAGCCGCGGGGGAGCGCCTCGCGGCGGTTCCCGTCAGAAGTTCCCTCCGAAGTCTCCTCCGCCGAAGTCCCCGCCTCCGAAGTCGAAGCCGCCTCCGCCGATGTCGAATCCGCCGTCGCCGCCTCCGCCGAAGAGCCCGCCTCCGCCGTCGTAGCCTCCATAGGCGCCGCCGCTGTATCCGCCCCCGTGGTGGTCGAAGATGTCGTCCAGGACACCGCCGAGGAGGACACCGCCCAGGATGGCCCCTCCCATCCCGGAGCTGCGGCCGCCGTAGCCGCCGTAGCCCCCGAATCCGCCGAGCCCGCCCGGGTAGCCCGCGGGCTGGAAGCCCTGGACGTCGCGGTCGGCGAGCTCCAGGGCCTGGTCGGCCATGCCCAGAGACTGGTTCGCGAGGTCGAGGGCCTGCACCGGATCAGACTGGCGGAACCGCAGCGACTCGTCGAAGAGGCGCATCGCCTCGGAGAGCCTCGTGCGCGCCTGAGCGCCCACCGCGCCGCGGCGCGTCTCGATGAAGTCCCGGGCGGAGTCCACCCGCCGCTGTGCCCGCTCGAGCGTCCGGTCCAGCTCCCGCGCCGCCTGCTCACGGGCGGCTCCGGCCTCGCTGGAGGCGGAGAGGGCGTGGCCCACGCGATCCCGCGCCACGTCGAGGCGCTCGGAGAGGTCGATCGGATCGTAGTGGCCCTTCGCGCGCTCCGCCTCCACGAGCCGGATCGTCTCCGTCAGGCCCGCATGCGCCGCGGCGAGGTCCGAGGCGCCGGCCGAGGCCTGAGCGCCCATGGCCTCCGCCTGGGCGGCGTCCGCCTTCGCGTCGGCGAGAGCGCGGTCCAGTTTCGCGTCGAGCTGCGTCAGCTCCTGCGACGTCGTGGAGATCTGGCCGAGCAGGTCCTCCGCCTGCGAGAGCGCGCCGTCGATGGGGCGGCTGACGACGACGGCCTGCGAGCGGTCACCCGCGGAGAGCCGGGACCGCGCCTCGGCGAGGGCGCCGTCGGAGAAGTCCAGGCGCTCGCGGGCCTGCTGGACGTTGTCGGCGATGCGCAGGACCGCCTGGCGTGAGTAGCTGGCCGCCGTGGTGTCCACGAGGCGCTGGGCCTCCTCGAGCTGGGAGCGCGCCCGGCCGGAGCGCTGCTCGAATCCGGAGAGGATGGTCTCGATGTCTCCCTCCATGGAGCGCAGGCGCTCGAACTCCGCGGCCCGCTCGCCCAGGGAGGACTTGACGCGGCCGGACAGCTCGACGATGCGGATGAGCCAGCCGCGCGTCTGCTGCTCGGTGTCCGGGATGTCGTCGTCCAGCTGCTGCTGACAGGAGTAGGCCTCCTGCATCGCGGACTTGGCCTCCTCGATGGACTCCTTCATGGCGCCTACCTGGCCCTCGCCGAACTGGAGCCGGGCGAACTCGAGCTCCTGTTCCGCCGCGTGGACGGCGTCGTCCGCCACGAGGATCTCCTGGCCCGCGAGCGTCCTCAGCTCCTCAGTGCTCTTGCCCTCGAGCGGGCTGCGGGGACCCCCTCCCGGCGTGCCCGGACCGCCGGCGGGCTGGCCCGGGCCTGCGGGAATCTGCTGACGGCCGCCTGCGCGGTTCTTCTTCCGGCGGCTGTAGAGATAGGCGGCACCGCCTGCGACGGCCGCGCCGCCGAGCAGCGCGGCCCCGCCGCCGAGAGCGAGGCCGCTCGAGCCGGACCCGGACCCCGAGCCCCGGCCCGAGACGCCTCCCGTGGCCTGCGCGGCTGCGACGGCGGCCGAAGCCCAGTCCTCCTCGCTTGGGGACTGCTTGCCGGAGAGCTTCTCCCGCGCCGCCTGGTAGATGGCCTGGCCGTCCTGCTTGTCCAGGGTCGAGGAGGAGGGGACACGGACGCGCAGCTGACGCTGGGAGGGGTCCGTGGACACGATGAGCACCACGTCCTTGGCCCCGAGGGAGCCGCTCTTCTGCAGGGTGCGCTTGCCCCACTCGTCCGGGTCAGAGGGGTTCTGGAAGCCGTTCACGAAGACGACGTGGAGGGTGTAGCCGCTTTTGGCCGCAGCCTCGTTGACGGCCTTGGCCACCTCGGCTCTGCGCGATCCGAGGACGCCGCTCTGGTCTTTGACGAGCGCGGAGGAGGAGACGGAGACGGGCGGATCCGCCAGGGCGGGGGCCGCCGTCCCGGCGAAGGCCGCCGCGGCGATGGCCGCCCCGGCGAGTGCTGCGCGGGCGCGACGGCGGCGGGGGGAGCGAGCGGACAACGGGCGGTGCATACGGGAGTGCCTCCTCGTGACGGGTCCTGACTCCCAGGATAGGAGGGATTTCCTGGGAATTGCCGCACAGGGAGACCGGGCTGCCCCGGTGCGGTCCCAGGACATGGAATGCTTGGGGGAGGCGTTCGGGGCCGAGGACCGTGTCTGCATCCCCGTGCCAGTGAGCCGGACATGAGGAGCGAGAGATGAGCACCGATCAGCCGAGAGAAGGCCTGGGCCAGGACGGCCGGGACGAGGCGCAGGAGAGCGCCACGGGCCAGGTGCCCCGCGTGGAGCACCCGACGGCCGCCATGCCGCAGGCCGCGTCCCACGGCGGCGAGCCGGAATCCGGCTGGAACGGCTACGAGTCCGCCTCCGGCTATGGGCAGCCCGCGTCCGGGTACGAGGGGTTCTCCGGCCACGACCCCTACGGACAGGGCGGGGCCTACGGGCAGGGCACGGCCTACGGACAGGAGCAGGGGTACGGGACCTCCCAGGCGTACGGCCCCGGCCAGTCCTTCGGCCAGGGCGCCTCTCCGGACTCGCCGTACGGCCAGCCGGACTCCTATCCCGCGGGAAGCCAGTACGGCCCCGCCCACTCCGGCCCCGGCATGCCCGGAGCCCCGGGCGGACCGGGCGGCCCGGCCGGTCCGGGCGGCTACGGCGGACAGGGCTACGGGCCCCAGGGGCCCCGTGGCGCGCGCGGAACCGGGCAGCAGGGCGAGCGCAAGCGCCTCTTCGGCCTTCCCGCGCTCGCGGCGACGGCGCTCATCGCGAGCCTCATCGGCGGCGGCGTCGCCGGCGGCATCGCGGCCTCGAAGCACAGCGGCGAGAGCTCCTCCTCGGCGGGCCAGCAGCAGGGAGGCGGGAAGATCACCATCGAGAACGGCCAGAAGGCGAGCGCAGCCAGCGCCGTCGCTGCGAAGGCCTCTCCGTCCGTGGTGACCGTGGGCGCCATCCGGGGCCAAGACGGCGGCTCGGGCTCCGGCATCGTCATGGACAAAGAGGGCCACATCATGACCAACGCGCACGTCGTGACGGTCAACGGGCACACGGACAACGTCAACCTCCAGGTCCGCCTCTGGGACAACCGCGTCTACAACGCCAAGCTCGTGGGCGCCGATCCGCTCGCGGACATTGCAGTCATCAAGGTGGACGGCGCGCCGAACCTCACGCCGGCCACCTTCGGCGACTCGGGCAGCATCAACGTCGGCGACATGGCCGTCGTCATCGGCTCGCCCCTCGGCCTGAGCGGAACGGTCACGGACGGCATCATCTCCACGAAGAGCCGCACCATCGGGCTGACCAACTCCCAGTCCACGTCCGAGGACAGCTCCAACCCGAACGACAAGGTCTACGTCAACGTCATCCAGACGGACGCGGCGCTCAACCACGGCAACTCGGGCGGCGCGCTCGTGGACGGAAAGGGAGAGGTCATCGGCGTCAACGTCGCGATCCTCTCCGGCAGCCAGTCCTCCTCCGGCTCGGACAGCGGCAACAGCGGCCTCGGCTTCGCCATCCCGATCAACGCCGCCAAGCGTGTGGCCGAGTCCCTCATGAAGGACGGCAAGGCGAGCCACGGCTTCCTCGGCGTCCAGGTGAAGTCCCAGCCGCCGTCGGGCGTCTCCGGGGAGTCGATCTTCTCCACGGGCGCGGTCATCAACCAGATCGAGTCCGGATCGCCTGCGGAGAAGGCCGGGCTCCGCAAGGGGGACGTCATCACGAGCGTCGACTCGATGGTGGTCGAGGACGCCAAGTCCCTCACGGCGGCCGTGCGGACCTTCGCGTCCGGCCAGCAGGCCAAGTTCAAGGTGAACCGCGACGGCAAGGAGCAGGAGATCACCGTGACTCTCGGCTCCATCCCGAACTCCTAAGCCGCCGTGGCGCACGATGCAGACCGGAGTCCCCTCCGGTGCACGGGGCTGTCTGCGGCGGCCGAGGCGCTCCGCTCGGCCCGGCGGGTCCTCGTGGTCTTCGCTCATCCCGACGACGTCGACTTCGGCGCCGGCGGCACGGTCGCGGCGCTCACCCGGAGAGGAGCCGAGGTCTCCTACCTCGTCCTGACGGACGGCGACGCGGGCGGGTTCGAGGACGAGGGGCGCGAGTCCATCGTCGAGACGCGCCGGGAGGAGCAGCGCCGGGCCGCGGGGCTCGCGGGCGTCTCCCGGGTCGAGTTCGCGGGCGAGCGAGACGGCTTCCTCGAGCCCTCCCACCGCGTCATCGAGCGGGTTGTGGCCGCGATGCGGGAGATCCGCCCCGACGTCGTGCTCTCCCTGCACCCCGAGCGGAACTGGAGCTCCCTGCACAAGTCCCACCCGGATCACCTCGCCTGCGGCGAGATCGTCACGCGGGCCGCGTTCCCGGCGGTGGAGAACGCCTACGCCTACCCGTCCCTGAGGGAGCGCGGACTCGAGGCCTACCGACTGCCCTGGCTCCTCCTCTTCGCGGGGCCGGACGCGCTCGTCAACCTCCGGGTGGACGTCACGGAGACCCTCGACGCGAAGCTCGAGGCCCTCGACGTGCACCTCAGCCAGCACCCGGACCCCGAGGGCATGCGGGAGAGCGTCAAGGCGGGCCTCGCGGCCCAGGCGGCAAGCGGCCGGTGGGACGAGGGCCCGGAGGACCGGCCCGCGGAGTTCGCCGAGGAGTTCCACGCCGTGTGTGTCAACGGCGAGGGGACCTTCGCAGGCTTCTGAGCTGGGCGCGCGCTGCACGCACGCAGACGGCGCGGCCCGCAGGAAGGCGTGAACGGTGCGAACGGACGTCGGCGCCGGTCGGCACGCCTAGGGGCGTGCCACGTGCAGGTCGATCGTCCCCGTGAAGTTCACGACGTCGTCCGTGAGGATCTGCTCCGCGTAGTCCGAGCGGATGCGGGCGTTCACCGCGGAGTCGGCCGGCGAGAGCATCGAGCGCAGGTCGGTGCCGAGGACGAAGTCCCAGAGGAGGTCGCCGTCCAGGCCGAAGCGGAAGGAGATCTCGCTCGAGTCCACGCGGGAGAAGCCTGCGGCGTTGAGGTCCTCGCGCATCTGGGCGGGGTCGCTCGCGTGCTCGATCCGCCGGAAGGCCCGAGGCCGGTCCAGCTCGGAGAGCCCCGGGTTGTGGCGCTTGGCGGCCTTGAGGAACGGCTCCAGCACGGGCTCGAGGCCGGGCTTGGACCACGTGGAGAGCACGAGCCGGCTCTCGTCCCCGAGCATCCCGCGGATGCCGGAGAGCGCCTGGACCGGGTCCTCGAAGAGGAAGACGGCGAGGCCCAGCAGCGCCGCGTCCGGCGTCTCGTCCGGCTCGTAGCCCCGGATGTCCGCCGCGACGGTCTCGAGGTTCCCGAGCCCCAGCGTCCGCGCCTTCTCCCGCGCGATGGCGAGCAGGTGAGGGGATCGGTCGACGGCGACGACGCGGCCCTCGGGCCCCACCTCCTGCGCGGCGGGCAGCGCCGAGGACCCGGTGCCGGAGCAGAGGTCCAGGACGCGCTCGCCCGGGACCAGGTCCGCGGCGGCGGCGAGCGTGCTGCCCACCGGGTTCCAGATGCTCGGCGCGAGGTTCTCGTAGTGCCGCGACCCGTCCTCGGAGTGGGGGAGGGCCTCGAGGCTGTGTTCGGTGTTCATGAGGCTGGTCCTTGCGATGAGGGATGGAACGGTGCAGCGGTCCCGGGCGAGGCGGCGTCCGCGGACCCTGCGAAGCCGTGCTGCCTCCAGGCCTCGAAGACGGCCACGGAGGCGGTGTTGGCGAGGTTCATGGAGCGCCGCGACTCCAGCATGGGCAGGCGGAGGCGGTCCGTGACGCACGGGTGGGCCTTGTGCTCCGCGGCGAGGCCCACGGACTCGCGGCCGAACATGAGGACGTCGCCCTCCTCGTACCCGACCGAGTCGTAGCGCCGCTCGGCCTCGGAGGTGAAGGCGAAGACCCGGCGGCCCGCGAGCGCGTCGAGCGCCGCGTCCAGGTCGGGGTGGACGGTCACGACGGCGAGGTCGTGGTAGTCCAGTCCGGCACGGCGCAGCTTGGCGTCTCCGAAGTCGAACCCGAGCGGCTCCACGAGGTGGAGCCGGGCGCCGGTCACCGCCGCGAGGCGGATCGCATTGCCCGTGTTCCCGGGGATCTCAGGCTCGACGAAGAGTAGGTTGAACACCCCCATATTCAAACACGGAGGGAGCGGAGGGCTACCCTGGAGCATGTGAGCCCCCGAGACGCAGACGCCCGGCCAGCGGGCCGCCCGGCGCGGACCTACCTCGACTTCGCGGCGACCGCCCCGCTGAGGGACGCCGCTCGGGACGCCTTCCTCGAGGCCTCCCGGCTCGGTGCGAACCCCTCCTCCCTCCACTCCGGCGGACGGCGCTCCCGCCTCAGCCTCGACGCCTCCCGGGCACGCCTCGCCGCCGCAGCGGGAGCAGACCCCTCGGAGCTCGTCTTCACCGCTTCGGGCACGGAGGCGGACAACCTCGCGCTCAAGGGCCTCTACTGGGCCCGGCAGGCCGCTGACCCGGCTCGGAGGCGGATTCTCGTGAGCGGGATCGAGCACCACGCCGTCCTCGACACGGTCGAATGGCTCGAGTCCCATGAGGGCGCCGTCGTCCACCTCCTCCCCGTGGACGCGGAGGGGACCGCGGACGTCGAGGCCGCCCGCCGGGAGCTGGACGCCCATCCCGGAGAGTTCGCCCTCGCGACCCTCATGTGGGCCAACAACGAGGTGGGCACCGTTCAGCCGGTCCGGGAGCTCGTCGAGGCCTGCGCGCCCCACGGGGTTCCCGTGCACTCGGACGCGGTCCAGGCGTACGGAGTCCTTCCGACACCCTTCGCCGAGACGGGGCTCGCCAGCATGGCGGTCTCCGGGCACAAGCTGGGCGCGCCCGTGGGCATCGGAGCGCTCTTCGTGCGCCGGGACGCCGTCCTCGAGCCGCACACCCACGGCGGCGGCCAGGAGCGGGGAATCCGCTCGGGGACCCTCAACGTCGCGGCGGCGGCCGCCTTCGCCGCGGTGGTCCCTGAGGGGCCCGGGGGTCGGCCGGAGGAGGCCGCCCGCCTGCGCGCCCTCCAGGCGCGCCTCTGGGAGGGCGTCAAGCAGGCGGTTCCCGGTGCGGTGCTCAACGGGCCGGACCCCGTGGAGCACCCCGACCGGCGCCTGCCCGGCACCCTGAACCTCTCCTTCCCGGGCGCCGAGGGCGATTCCCTCCTCTTCCTCCTGGACATGGCCGGGTTCGAGACGTCGACGGGCTCCGCCTGCACCGCCGGCGTGCCCCGGCCCTCGCACGTGGTCCTCGCGATGAGCGGGGACGAGGAGCGCGCTCGTGGCACCCAGCGCTTCAGCCTGGGAATAGACACGCGGGCCGAGGACGTTGACGCACTGCTGGACGTCCTTCCCCGGATCGCGGAGCAGGCGGGGGCGGCGGGGCTCGCCGCTCGCCCCTCGGGGATCGAGACGGCGTCCACGAGGGGCGGCGGACGCCCCGGCCCACAGGCCGAGACCGGATCGGGGAGCACCCGCGGAAGCGAGGACAGAGGATGAGAGTGCTGGCGGCGATGAGCGGCGGCGTGGACTCCGCCGTCGCGGCGGCGCGCGCGGTGGAGGCGGGGCACGACGTCGTCGGCGTCCACCTGGCCCTGTCCCGGATGCCGGGGACCCTGCGCACGGGCAGCCGCGGATGCTGCACCATCGAGGACAGCCAGGACGCCTGGAGGGCCTGCGAGCGGCTCGGCATCCCGTACTACGTCTGGGACTTCTCGGAGCGCTTCAAGGAAGACGTGGTGGACGACTTCATCGCGGAGTACGCCGCCGGCCGCACCCCCAACCCGTGCATGCGCTGCAACGAGCGGATCAAGTTCGCCGCGCTCCTGGAGAAGGCGCTCGCGCTCGGGTTCGACGCGGTGGCCACGGGACACTACGCCAAGGTGGTCCGGGACGCGGACGGGCGGCCCGAGCTGCACCGGGCGAGCGACTGGGCCAAGGACCAGTCCTACGTCCTCGGCGTCCTCACGGAGCAGCAGCTCGAGCACTGCCTCTTCCCGCTCGCGGACGCGGCCTCCAAGGCGGACGTCCGGGCCGAGGCGGAGCGGCGGGGTCTGGCCGTCGCCTCGAAGCCGGACTCCCACGACATCTGCTTCATCCCCGACGGCGACACCCGCGGCTGGCTGGCCGAGCGGATCGAGATGGAGCCCGGCGACATCGTGAGCGCGGAGGGCGAGAAGCTCGGCGAGCACCCGGGCGCCCACGCGTACACGGTCGGCCAGCGGCGGGGACTCGGGATCGGCCGTCCGGCCCCCGACGGGAAGCCGAGGTTCGTCCTCGAGATCCGCCCGAAGTCCAACGAGGTCGTCGTGGGCCCGGAGCGGATGCTCGACGTCGTCCAGCTGACCGGCATCCGCGTCTCCTGGGCCGGGCGGCCCCTCGACGAGGCCGAGCGCGGCGAGCCGTTCCCCGTCCTGGTGCAGGTCCGCGCGCACGGAGACCCGGAGCCGGGCACGGCTCGCGTGACGGAGGGCGACGACGGCGAGCGCCGGCTCGTCGTCGACCTCGACGAGCCGATGCGCGGCGTGGCCCCGGGCCAGACGATGGTGGTCTACCAGGGCACGCGCGTGCTGGGCCAGGCCACGATCGACTCGGCCCGCAGCGCCGAGCTCGCCGCCTCCGCGGACCGCTCGCCGGACGCGCGCTGACCTCCGAGCGCCGCACTCACTAGGATGGAGGGCATGGACGAGCGCCCTCAGGACTACGACCCCCGTGCCTCCTCCCTCCCGGAGGACGTCAGCCGCGAGGTCATGGAGGAGCTGTACCGCGTCCGCTCGAGCATCGACAACATCGACGCGGCCCTCATCCACCTTCTGGCGGAGCGGTTCAAGGCCACGCAGCGCGTAGGGGTGCTCAAGGCCCGCCACAGCCTGCCGCCGGCGGACCCGGGCCGCGAGGCCGCCCAGATCAGCCGCCTCAAGGGGCTCGCGCGGGACGCCCAGCTCGATCCGGTCTTCGCGGAGAAGTTCCTCAACTTCATCGTCTCCGAGGTGATCCGGCACCACCAGGCCATCTCGGACAGCATGGACCCGGACGCCCGATGACCGCGCAGGGGACGAGCGGCGTGCCCCGCCTGACCCTGGCCGGAGACGTCCCCGGCGCCACCCGCCTCGAGGCCGCCCGCTGGGCCGTGGGGGAGACGGCCGAGACCGGCCGCTCGCCCCTTCCGGACCCCCGCGAGGACCAGCCGTGGCTCATGCTGCGCAGCGGCGCGCTGCTCACGGACTCCCACCTCGACGTCCAGCCGTACGGCTTCCGCCTGCTCAGCGGGAGCACCCGGGTCAGCGCCGCGGCGGCCGAGCAGCTCGACGCGGAGGCCGAGGCCTTCGTGCTCGCGGCACGGCTGGAGTCGGGGACCGGCTCGCCTCCCGCCGTCACGGTGACGCTGTGGGGGCCGGTCACTCTGGCGGCTCGCCTCTCCTCGCCCCTCGGGGAGCGGCTCGTCGCGGACCCGGGCGCCGTGAGGCACCTCGGCGAGGCGCTCGCCGACGGCGTCCGCTCCTGGCGGGAGCGCATGCGCCAGGCCCACGGTCTCGAGATCGAGCCGGTCCTGCGGGAGGACTCGCTCGACGACGCCCTCGACGGCCGCCTCCCCACCGCCTCCGGGTTTCGCCGGCATCGGCCCCTCGGGGAGGACGTCCTCCGGTCCGTCTTCGCGCCGTGGAAGGCGGCAGGGCTGGGAGGCGTGCTCACGGGCGTGCGCCGTCCCTCCAGGGCCGCGGCGGCGGGCACGGCGGCGGGGGCGTCCGCCGCGGAGCTCGTCCGCGCCGGAGACCGCTGGGCGCCGTCCGACGTCGAGCGCACCGAAGCCCTCGCGGAAGCGGGGCTCGGCGCCCTGCTCGCCGTGGACCCGGGCCGCCCGGCGGACGGCCGCGAGCTGGCGCAGGCCGTGGAGACCGCGGGCGCCTCTGAGGAGGACCGGGCGCGCCTCGGCCTCTGGTGCCCGCCCGGGCTGCGGCGGCTCGGCGCAGCGCAGGGCGCGGCTGCCGCCGCGGAAAACGTTGCCATGTTGAGATCTCTGGGGGAGTCGTTCCCGGGCTCCGCGCGGGAGCGAACCCCTAGAATGGACTCAATCAGTTCAACGGAGCGGTAGACGGGAGCAGGTCTGGATGAGGGGCAAGGTCCTCGTCGTCGATGACGACGAAGCGCTGGCGGAGATGATCGGGATCGTCCTGCAGAACGACGGTCTGGAGACGGTCTTCTGCAACAACGGCTCGGACGCGGAGGCCGCGTTCCGCGAGCATCGCCCGGACGTGATCCTCCTGGACCTGATGCTCCCCGGCCTGGACGGCATCGAGGTGTGCCGCCGGATCCGCCAGGAGTCGGACGTCCCCATCGTCATGCTCACGGCCAAGTCGGACACGTCCGACGTCGTCCGCGGCCTCGAGTCCGGGGCGGACGACTACGTGCCGAAGCCCTTCAAGCCGGCCGAGCTCGTGGCGCGCGTGCGCGCCCGCCTGCGCCCGGCGGACCACCGCACCGCCGAGACCCTGCAGATCGCGGATCTGGAGATCGACGTCGCGGGCCACAGCGTCACCCGGAACGGCAAGGCGATCCCGCTCACCCCTCTGGAGTTCGACCTCCTGGTGGCCCTCGCCCGCAAGCCGTGGCAGGTGTTCACGCGGGAGAACCTCCTGGAGCAGGTGTGGGGCTACCGCCACTCCGCGGACACCCGGCTCGTCAACGTGCACGTCCAGCGCCTGCGCTCCAAGGTCGAGATCGACCCGGAGGAGCCGGAGGTGGTCCTCACCGTCCGCGGCGTGGGCTACAAGGCCGGCGGGCGCTCCCAGTAGGCGGCCGCCCTGAGGACGAGCGAATCGCCGGACCCGGACGGGACGGCTCAGGAGAACGCCGCGGACCCGCCCACGGGCTCTCGGGGCGCCGTGAGCGAGGCTGCGCCTGCCCGCGGCAGGCATCCGGAGGGCGCGCGGGGAGCTGAGGACCGCCGCAGGTTCCGCCTGTGGTGGAACCGCTCGCTGCAGTTCCGGACCGTCGTCTCCACGCTGCTTCTCTGCGCCATCGCGTTCATCGGGATCGGCGCCTACCTCTCGCACCAGATCGCCAACGCCCTCTACACGGAGCGCGTGAGCCAGTACGAGTCCGAGGCCTCGTCGGCCCTGTCCCAGGTGTCAGGCCAGTTCAAGCAGTCGAAGGCGAGCGACCGCACCTCGACCATGGCTCAGGCGGACGACTCCCTCCAGACGCTCCACGGCACCGGGGACGGGGACGGCCGGAAGTACATCCTGGAGCCCTTCCCCGCCTCGAACGTCTGGGTGCAGACGCGCTGGACCATCCCCCCGAGCGTCATCCCGGACACCTTGGCGAAGAAGGTCAAGGAGGGGAACGGGCAGTACTACGAAGCCACCTCGATCATGCAGGACGGCCGCCAGGTGCCGGCCATCGCGTTCGGCCAGAAGGTCAAGCTGCCCCCGAACAACGACTACGCGCTCTATCTCGTCTACTCGATGGAGTCCATCCAGCAGACCCTCGACGTCATCCACCGCGTCCTCTGGGGCGCGGGCCTGCTCATGATGGGCGTCGTCGGCGTCATCGCCTGGACGGTGACGAAGTCCGTCGTCGGCCCGGTCTCGGACGCCGCCACCGTCTCGGAGCGCCTCGCGGCCGGCAACCTCCAGGAGCGCATCCGGGTGCGGGGCGACGACGAGATCGCCCGCCTCGGCACCTCGTTCAACCACATGGCGGAGACCCTGCAGTCCCAGATCAACGAGCTCGCCACGCTCTCGCAGATGCAGCAGCGCTTCGTCTCGGACGTCTCCCACGAGCTGCGGACGCCGCTGACGACGGTCCGCATGGCCGCCGAGGTGCTCCACAACGCCCGCGAGGAGTTCGACCCGGTCAACCAGCGCTCGGCCGAGCTGCTCTACAACCAGGTGGAGCGGTTCGACGTGCTGCTCGCGGACCTCTTGGAGATCTCGAGGTATGACGCCAACGTGGCCGTCCTGGACCCGGAGCCCGCGAGCCTCGTCAAGATCGCCCAGCAGGTGGTGGACGTGACGCGGCCGCTCGCCGAGGACGCGGGAAGCGAGGTGGCGATCGTCGACGTCTCCTCGGACCCCGTGGCCGACGTCGACTCGCGGCGCATCGAGCGCATCGTGCGCAACTTCGTGGTCAACGCGATCGAGCACGGCGAGGGGCGCCCCATCGAGATCCACGTGGGGGACTCCGAGGACGCGATCGCGGTGGCGGTGCGGGACTTCGGCATCGGCATGGCGCCGGAGCAGGCGGAGCGGGTCTTCGACCGCTTCTGGAGGGCGGACCCGGCCCGTGCCCGCAAGACGGGCGGCTCGGGCCTCGGCCTCTCGATCGCCGCCGAGGACGCCCGCCTGCACGGCGGCTGGCTCGCCGCGTGGGGTTCGCCGGGGGAGGGCTCGGCCTTCCTCCTCGTCCTGCCGCGCGAGGCAGGCAAGACGGTGGAGATCTCGCCGATCTCCCTGCCGCCGGGCTCGGATCGCATCACCTCCCAGCCCATCACCGCCCGCGCCATCGAGCCGCCCGCAGAGCTCCAGCGCGGAGAGTCCGAGCAGGAGAGGAGCACCCGATGAACCGGAACCACGGCCTCGACGGGCCGGCAGCGGCCGGGCAGCGCCCGGCGCGCCGTGCTCGAGCGGGCCGGCCCCGCGTCGGCCGCCGTGTGCGCGCCGTGCTGGCGGCCCTGCTCGCCGTCTCCCTGGTGTCCGGCTGCGCGCGCATCCCGCAGTCCTCCTCGGTCCGGGAGATCGAGACGCGGAAGGGGGAGCAGGACTCGGACTACCAGTACCGCCTCGCCGGCCCCAGCGAGGGCATGGCGCCGGAGAAGGTGCTCGAGGGGTTCCTCGACGCCAACAAGGGGTCCCAGGAGAGCTTCGACCACGCGAAGGAGTTCCTCACCTCGTCCGCGCGCGGCGCGTGGCGGCCGGAGAAGAAGACGACGGTCTACGACACCTACCCGCGGATCAACCCGACCGAGGACCCGGAACGGTTCACGGTGCAGTTCCAGCCCATCGCCGAGATCGACGAGAACGGCCTCCGAAAGGACGTCCAGAGCAGCTTGCCGCGCACGGAGACGTTCACGCTCGCGAAGGAGAACGGGGAGTACCGGATCAGCGGGCTGCCGAGCGGAATCCTCATCTCCTCCTCGGACGCCAAGAACCTCATCGAGCAGAGGGACATCTACTTCTACTCCCCGGACTACTCGCACGCCGTTGCGGACTCGCGGTGGTTCCTCAAGTCCCCCTCGAAGGCCACGAGCGTGGTCAACGCGATCCTCGCCGGGCCGGCTCCCCACCTGAAGGGGGCCGTGGCCACGGCTCTCGGCTCGGGAGCCAAGCTCGCGAACCCCGCCGTCGCCGTCGAGGACAAGACCGCCCAGGTGGATCTGTCCTCGAGCTACTGGAACGGCCTCAAGCCGCTTCAGCGGCTGCAGCTGAAACAGCAGCTGTCCATGTCGCTCGTCGGCATGCGCGGCATCGAGGGCGTCCAGCTCAAGACGGACGCCCGTCCCGTGCCGGAGCAGGCGGGAGGCGCGGAGGGCTTCATCGAGCTCGCGCCGAACCCGCGCGTCGAGGGGCCGCAGGTGGCCGTCTCGAAGGACCAGCTCGTCTGGTATGAGCAGAACAGCGTCCGCTCCATCTCGCAGGTCCCGAACACGGCGGGCTACGCGCCCCGGGCGCCTGCGGTCTCCTACACGAAGAAGCAGTTCGCGTTCCTCAACGGCTCGGGAACCCAGCTGCTCTCCACGGGGCCCGGGCGCGAAGTGGTCCTGGCCCAGCAGGGCAAGCAGCTGACCCCGCCCTCCTTCGACCCGTCGAACTGGCTCTGGACCGTGGTGACGCCCGCGTCCGGCGACGGCCAGACGGTTCGGGCGGTCGCCCCCGGAGGCGCCGCAGAGACGGGAGTGGACGTCGAAGCCGACTGGCTGAAGGGCTACACGGTGACGAGCCTGCGCATGGCCAGGGACGGCGTCCGGGCCGCCGTCGTGGCGCAGAAGGACGGCAAGAGCCATCTGTTCCTCGCCGCGGTCACCCGTGCCGACGACGGAGTCCCCTCCTCCCTGACCCGGGGCGAGGAGCTGCACGCGGGCTCTGGCGATTTCACGTCGGTGAGGTGGCTGAGCGACTCCCGTCTGGTGGTGGCCCGGGTCAGCTCGAAGGGCGAGACGACGCCGACGATCGTGGGCCCGAGCGGACCCGAAGAGGTTCTCGGAGCTCAGGCGGGCGTCACCGGACTCTCGGTGGGCGCCACGTCGGACGACATCTACCTCGTCTCCAACGGCCAGGCGTACTACCGTTTCAGCAACGCCTGGTACGAGTCGAAGGCGTACGTGGCCGGCCTCAACTTCACGGGCTGAGCCCGCGGCAGGCGTTCCCCTGCCCCCTGCCCCGGCCCTGAGTCCGGCCGTCCTTGTGGACAATGGGCGCTTTCCGGGCGAGAAGTCCACGTTCGCCGTCCCTTGGGCCCACAGGATCGGTGTCCGGGCGAAGGTGGAGGCATGGACGCTCTGCACCTGCTCTGGATCGGTCCCCGCGGCCGGATCCAGGGTCTCGCCGCCCGGACTGCCGCCGCGGCCCGCGCGGCCTTCGCGCCGCTCGGCCGCTGCCTCGCGGCCGTCTTCGAGGCGCTCGTCCCGGCGCCGTGCCTGCTCTGCGCAGGAGCGGACGGTCCGCTCTGCCCCGAGTGCCGCGAGCGGAAGGCCGAGGAGCTGCGCCCACTCGGACGGCGAGCGGAGCACGGCGCCGGCTCTCTTCCCCTCGCGGAGGACGGGGAGCCTGTGCGGGCCTGGGCCGGAGGGGAGTACTCGCATGAGCGAGCCGCTCTCATGCTCACCTTCAAATCGCGCGGGGTCACATCCCTTGCCCACGACATGGGCGGGTTCCTGTCCGCCGCGCTCGGGGCGGCGGGAGCGGGGCCGGGAGACGTCCTCGTCCCGGTCCCGGGAACCCTCCGAGCGGCCGTCAAGCGGGGCTATGACCCGCTCGACCTCCTTCTGGACCGAGCCGCTCAGGCGTTCCCCGGCGTCGCCATTGCCCCCGCGGTACGGCGCCGCAGACGCTGGCAGACAGTGCTGACGGGACAGCGCGGCGCGGGGATGGCGGGGCGGCATGCCTCCGGGCAGAAAGGGCTGGGGGCCCGGGCCCGGGCCGTCCGCCTGAGGAGCGCCTTCGAGACGGATCCGCGCTGGGCAGGAGCCGTCGCGGGAGCCGAGCGCATCCTCGTGGCAGACGACGTGCTCACCACCGGCGCCACGGCCGCCGCGGTCTGCCGGGCCCTCGCGGAGGCCTCGCATGCCCCGTGCGAGGTGGTGACGGCGCTGGCGGCCCGGGGGAGCGGGGCGCCGGACGGGAAGGAAGAGCACGAGGCGGCAACGCCGTCAGGCTCGGGTGATCCCCGTCAAGACGCGTGTCCGGGCGGGATGCGTGTCCGAGAAGGCCTGCGCCGATCCGGGTGAACGGGCTGCGAAGACCTGGTGAATTCCCAGGCCGGGAGGCATAGAGTTGAGTATGGGCTTCGTCACAGAGGCTCATCGGCGGAAGGCCGATCAGCCGGTCTCCTGCCGCAGCACGTTCAGAGCTGGAGGGCACCATGGAATTCCAGATTTCCGGTCGCAACGTCACCGTCTCGGACCGCTTCCGCGACTACGTGAACGAGAAGACGGAGAAGATCGAGAAGCTCGCCGACAAGCCTCAGAAGATCGAGGCGAAGGTGACGCAGGAAGGCCACTCGAAGACGTCTGAGGGCACCATGACGGTCGAGCTCACCGTCGTCGGACGCGGTCCGGTCATCCGGAGCGAGGCCAAGGCCGGAGACAAGTTCGCCGCCTTCGACGCGGCGTACGGGAAGCTTCTGGAGCGCCTGCGCCGGGCGCACGACCGGAGGAAGGTGCACCACGGCCGCCACACGCCGGCCGCGGTCCACGACAAGACGGCGGCTCTGACGCCGGTGGACTCGGGCCGCCCGCTCGCGGAGCAGGTTGCCCAGACGGAACGGCAGGAGCCGGCCGAGGGATCGGCCCCGGTTCTCATCCGGCGCAAGGTGTTCCCCGCCACCCCCATGAGCGTCGACGACGCCGTGGACGCGATGGAGCTCGTGGGGCACGACTTCTACGTGTTCCGGGATGCCGAGTCCGGCCAGAACGCCGTCGTCTACCGCAGGGCGGGCATGACCTACGGCATGCTGTGCCTCGAGGAGTCCCAGTCCGGCGGCAGCACAAGCCAGACGCTCGAGTACCGGGCCAGCTGAGCCCCGGAACCGAGGGAGGGGGACGGCCCGGGCCGTCCCCCTCCTGCCGTCAGAATCCTCCCGCTCCAGCAAGGAGAGCCCCCGTGAGCCCCACCCTCCCCGCCGCCTCCGGGACGCCGGTGCTCTCCCTCGACGAGGCCCGCCGGACCATGCTGGCCGCCCAGAGGTTCTCCTCGAGGCCCCCAGCGAGCGAGTCCGCCGCCCGCCGGAGGATCCGTCCCGTCCTGGAGGCTCTCGGCGTGCTCCAGATCGACTCGGTCACGGCGGTCGCCCGATTGCACTACCTTCCGCTCTTCTCCCGGCTCGGCCCCTACGACACGCGTGCGCTCGACCGTCTCCACGAACGGGCCCCTCGGCCGTTCCTCGAGTACTGGGCCCATGAGGCCTCGATCGTGCCTCGAGAGCTCTACGGGCCGCTGCGCGCTGTGCAGAGCAGAGCCTGGGCCTCGGTCAGCGATGCGCCCGAGGAGCAGGAGGAGCTCGTGCCCCTCATCCTCGACGTCCTCGCCCGCTCCCGGACCCCGATGACCAGCAGGCAGATCGCCGCGGCGCTCGACGTCGAGGCACGCCGGGACCGGGGCCACTGGGGCTGGAACTGGGCGCCGCTCAAGCACGCCCTCGGCGGGCTCTTCGAGCAGGGGGAGGTGCTCGCAGCCCGCAGGAACGCCCAGTTCGAGCGGGAGTACGCGCCGGCGGGCCGACTCCTCGAGAGCGTCGACGTCCCGCCGCGCCCGGACGCGGTGCGGATTCTGGCGGGGCGGGCGCTGAGGGCGCTCGGAGTCGCCAGCGCCTCGAGCGTCGCCGACTACTTCCGCATCCCCGTGGCCGAGACCAAGACGGCGCTCGAGCGGATGGCGGCCGAGGGCGAAGCCGAGCGAGTGCGGGTCGAGGGCCTGCGGCAGGACTGGTACCGATCTCCCGGAGCGGGACTTCTGAGAGGGAGCGGGCCGGACGCGCTGCTCAGCCCTTTCGACTCGCTCGTCTTCGACAGGAGGCGGCTGCGCGACCTGTGGGGCATGCACTACCGGCTCGAGTTCTACGTTCCGCCGGAGCGCCGGCGATTCGGCTACTACGTCATGCCGTTCCTCGAGGGGACCGAGTTCACAGCGAGACTGGACGTCCGCCTCGATCGGGCCGCCGGGACCCTGCGCGTGGAGGCCGCTCACGCGGAGCCGTCGTCGTCGCCCGAGACCGAGGAGAGGGCGCTCGCGGCGAGCGAACGGCTCGCCGCCTGGCTCGGCGCGGAGAGGGTCAGGTGGCCGGACGGCGGCATGCAGACCGCAGAGCCTCCGGCAGCTTGGAGCCGGGACACGTAGACTGGACAAGCTGTGCCCGAGTGCGCCGCGCCCCGGACGGGGAGCGCACGCGGCGCGCGCGGACCACCACCGTCATCAGGGAGCAACTCATCGTGGCATCGATCTTTGAACGCGTACTGCGAGTCGGCGACGGCCGGACCCTCAAGAGGCTGAGGAGCTACGTCGACGCGATCAACTCCGTCGAGCCCACCTTCGAGGCCATGACGGACGAGGAGCTGCGCGCGTGCACGGACGACTACCGCAAGCGCTTCCAGGACGGCGAGTCGCTCGACGAGCTCCTCATCGAGGCCTTCGCCACGGTCCGCGAGGCGGCCAAGCGCACGCTCGGACACCGCCACTTCGACGTCCAGCTCATGGGCGGCGCCGCCCTGCACCTCGGCAACATCGCGGAGATGAAGACCGGTGAGGGCAAGACCCTGGTGGCCACGGCGCCCGCGTACCTCAACGCGATCGCGGGCAAGGGCGTCCACGTGGTGACCACGAACGACTACCTCGCGGAGTACCAGTCGGAGCTCATGGGACGCGTGTACCGCTTCCTCGGCGTGACGAGCGGCTGCATCCTCGCCCACATGAGCCCGGACGAGCGCCGCGCGGAGTACGAGAAGGACATCACCTACGGCACGAACAACGAGTTCGGCTTCGACTACCTCCGCGACAACATGGCCTGGTCCTTCGAGGACATGGTCCAGCGCGGCCACAGCTTCGCGATCGTCGACGAGGTGGACTCCATCCTCATCGACGAGGCCCGCACCCCGCTCATCATCTCGGGCCCGGCCACGGGCAACGTGAACCGCTGGTACCAGGAGTTCGCCCGCATCGCGACGACCCTGAAGTCCGGCACCGACTACGAGTGGGACGAGAAGAAGCGCACGGTCTCCGTGCTCGAGCCGGGCATCGACAAGGTGGAGGACCGGCTCGGCATCGAGAACCTCTACGAGACCAACAACACCCCGCTCATCGGCTACCTCAACAACGCGATCAAGGCCAAGGAGCTCTTCCACCGGGACAAGGACTACGTGGTCTCGGACGGCGAGGTGAAGATCGTCGACGAGCACACGGGCCGGATCCTCTCCGGGCGCCGCTACAACGAGGGCGTGCACCAGGCCATCGAGGCCAAGGAGGGCGTGGAGATCCAGGCGGAGAACCAGACGCTCGCCACCGTCACCCTCCAGAACTACTTCCGCATGTACGAGAAGCTCTCCGGCATGACCGGCACCGCGGAGACGGAGGCCGGCGAGTTCATGAACACGTACAAGCTCGGCGTCGTCGCGATCGAGACGAACAAGCCGCTCATCCGCCAGGACAAGAACGACCTCATCTACAAGAATCAGAAGGCCAAGTTCCTCGCCGTCGTCGAGGACATCGCGGAGCGGCACGAGAAGGGCCAGCCGGTCCTCGTGGGCACCACGAGCGTCGAGAAGTCGGAGGCGCTCTCCACGCTCCTGGCCAAGCGCGGCATCCGGCACGAGGTGCTCAACGCGAAGAACCACGCCCGCGAGGCCGCGATCGTGGCGCAGGCGGGCCGGAAGGGCGCCGTCACGGTGGCCACGAACATGGCGGGCCGAGGCACGGACATCATGCTGGGCGGCAACGCCGAGTTCAACGCGGTCGCAGACATGGAGGCCCGCGGGCTGGACCCCGAGCGGGACTCCGAGGCCTACGAAGCCGCGTGGCCGGGAGTGCTCGAGGCGGCCGAGGCGGCCGTGAAGTCCGAGCGGGAGGAGGTCCGCGAGGCAGGCGGCCTCTACGTCCTCGGCACCGAGCGCCACGAGTCCCGCCGCATCGACAACCAGCTGCGCGGCCGCTCGGGCCGTCAGGGAGACCCGGGCGAGTCCCGCTTCTACCTCTCGATGTCGGACGACCTCATGCGCCTCTTCAACGCCGGCGCCGCGGAGCGCCTCATGTCCTCGGACAGCTTCCCGGACGACCAGGCGATCGAGAACAAGTTCGTCTCCCGCGCCATCGAGACCGCGCAGCGCTCGGTCGAGAGCCGCAATGCCGAGCAGCGCAAGAACGTCCTCAAGTACGACGACGTCCTCAACCGCCAGCGCGAGTCCATCTACGCGGACCGCCGGCGCGTGCTCGAGGGCAACGACCTCGAGGACAAGATGCAGGAGTTCCTCGAGGACTCCATCTCGACGATGGTGGCCGACGCCACCGTGGACGGCGCCGCGGAGAACTGGGATCTGGAGGCGCTGTGGAAGGACCTCCGCGAGGTCTATCCCGTGAGCATCACGGTGGCGGACCTCGAGACGGAGGCGGGCAGCCGCCGCCGCCTCACGCGGGAGATGATCCAGCGCGAGGTCCTCTCGGACGCGAAGATCGCCTACAAGGAGCGCGAGGAGCGCATCGGCTCGGAGCAGATGCGCGAGCTCGAGCGCCGGGCCGTTCTCACCGTGCTCGGGAGCAAGTGGCAGGAGCACCTCTATGAGATGGACTATCTCAAGGAGGGTATCGGCCTGCGGGCCATGGCTCAGCGCGATCCGCTCGTCGAGTACCAGCGCGAGGGCTACGAGCTCTTCCAGCGGATGGCGGAGTCCATCCGCGAGGAGAGCATCGGGCTCATCTTCAGCGTGGAGGTCGAGGAGCAGGCCCGGCCGACCCCGACCAGCCTCCCCGGCGTCGAGGACGCCCGCGGCGTGCTCTCGCCCGAGGCTCTGCGGAAGGCGGGCATCAAGGACCCGGAGCAGACGGAGCACGTGGAGCTCATCAGCTCCAACGAGTCGGGCGAGGTCACCGCGGTGAGCGAGGACATCGAGCACCACGCCGGCGGCTCCAGCGCGGCCTCGCAGAAGGCTGCAGAGCCCGACGCCGCACGCCAGGAGCGGCGTCAGCCCCGCCGCGGCAAGGGACGCGAGCGGCGCGGCGGCAAGCGCTGACAACCCCTCGCCGAGGGTGACGGCCTCGGCTCAGCCGAGCTCGAGCGCCGTCACCGTCCACTGGCCCCTCCGCCTCTCGAGCCGGAGCGCGCAGGCGCGGGCTCCGAGGTCGGAGTGGCACACGATGCACGCTTCCGCGATCCAGGGCGAGACCCAGCAGATGCGGGCCGCCCCGAGGCGGGCCGGCCGGAAGCCGAGCCCGGAGCGGACGGTCATCGCCCCCATCGCCGCGCGGAGCAGGGCCGCCCGGGCCCCGATCTTCGCGATGACGGACGGGGACGCGATGTGCTCGAGCTGTCGAACGGGGCGGGCCCCGGCGAGCACCTCGAGCACGCCGGCCACGGCCGCGCGTGCGAAGGGCCCGGCCTGGACGAGCGGCCGGTCCTCGAGCGCCTCGGTGTCGGCCGGCGCTGCGGTCCAGGTCTCGGAATCGCTCACGGCGCCTTCTCCTTTCTGGTCATGACGGCTGCGCTGCCGTCAGGGTCTCGGGGCGGGAATCACGATGCGCGTCTCCGCGGGGAGTCGGTCCGGGCGGTCTCCCACGGCCCAGCGGTTCTGCTCCCACATCGCCTCCCACAGCTCTGCGGTCTCCGCGGGGAGGGGCCTGCCCTCAGCGCGCAGCACGCGCTCGGCGAGGTCCCACAGGGATTCGCCCTCGGCGGCGAGCGCGATCTTCGGGTTCCGGGACGGGGTGTCTCCGGGGCGCCTGCTCTTCAGCCCTGAGCGCGCGAGCGCAGCGCCTCCGACTGCCCGGCCCAGGGACGTCAGCGCGGCAGCCGTCGGGGCGCCGCGTCGGACGGCGCAGACGGCGCCGAGAGCACAGACGCAGGCGGCGGCCGAGGAGCCCAGGCCCCCTGCGGGTCCTCGCTCCGAGAGTCCGGGAGCGGCCAGCGCCCAGAAGGCCGCCGCGAGTCCCCATGCCAGCCCGGCCGCACGCCGGACGACGGCGAGCAGCTGCGTGTCTGCGGCCATGGCGGACCTCCTCGTGCCGGGGGAGCGGCCCGTCAGCTGCTCCGTCGATTGTCGGAAACGATATCAATACGATCGTGAGTTCCACTGCTTTGCCCATCAGAAATGACGATCTATGACATTTTTCAATTCCTAGATTGATATTTCTGCTTCCTATCTGTGCGTCGAGCCTGCCGGCGGTGCGAGGCCTCGGGCACCGGAGGGCGGAGCCCCTGTGGTCAGACCATGGAAGCCTTCTGGGCGGCGCGCGGCGTTTCCATGCCGAGTGCTCTGACACGGGCGGACGCGAGGAGGAAAACGGAGTAGGCTCGGATGCGTGCGCCAGCAACGAGGCTGTCGCTCTACAGGTGAATGAATCAGCCGGAGGCATGTTGATGCAGGACGTACGTCCAGAGCCGCTCGTCGGACGGGATGAGGCAGAAAACCAGTTTTTGCAGCATTACTTTGAGCACCTCTCCGAGGAGGACAGGCGGGCTCACGGGGACGAGTCCCTCATCGCGCGCGCTCGGCAGCATCGCGAGCTCGCCTCGCAGCGCGCCGAAGGCGAGATCCTCCTCGACGTCGACACCACGACGCCGCACGCCACGATCTTCGCCGTCGCCGACGACATGCCGTTCCTCGTCGACTCGGTGGTCGCCGAGGCCGCCCGCTTCGGGGGCGGCATCGAGATGATCTCCCACCCGATCTTCCTGGCCGAGCGCACGGAGGACGGCCGGCTCGTCAGCCTCTCCACGACCTCCTCCTACGTCGGCATGGCCACGGGAGACACCTCCGTCCTGCCCGTCATCGAAGCGCCGGAGTCCGGCAACCGCAAGCAGCTCGAGTCCTGGGCCTCCCTCGTGCTCACGGTTCCCGTGGAAGCGGACGCTCGGGAGCAGCTCCTCGAGGGCATCCGCCGGGTGCTCGGCGACGTGGCGAGCGCGCACCGAGACCAGGACCGCATGCGCGAGCTGGCCCAGGACACCGTCCGGGCCGCGATGGAGATGGCCGCCGAGCCCGGGCCGCACCAGGAGTCGGCCCGTGACGCGCGGGATCTGTTCGAGTGGATGCTGGACGGCAACTTCGTGTTCCTCGGCTACCGCGAGTACGACCTCCCGCAGGACGGCTCGAAGCAGCTCGTCAATGTGCCCGGCACCGGCGCCGGCATCATGAGCCGTCATGACGACTCTCCCGTGGGACGGGCCCTCTCCGACCGCGCCTACGAGCTCGCGACGAATGACAACGTGCTCACCGTGACCAAGGCGAACCGCCGCTCCACGGTGCACCGTCCCGCGTACCTGGACTACGTCAGCCTCAAGACCTACGGCGTGGACGGCGCCCTCATGCGCGAGCGCCGCTTCATCGGCCTCTTCGCCCAGCGCGCCTACGCTGCGCCGGTCTCCACCATCCCGGTCCTGCGCTCCAAGGAGGACTACCTCCACCAGCACTTCGGGTTCGCCTCGAACTCGCACTCCGGCGCGAATCTCCGCGCCATCCTCCAGTCCTACCCCCGGGACGAGCTCTTCCAGATCGACAAGGACGAGCTCGTCGAGTTCGTCAAGGGGATCCTCCAGCTCGAGGAGCGCCGGCGCACCCGCCTCTTCGTCCGCCGGGACGCGTTCGGCCGCTTCGCCTCCGCCCTCGTCTTCCTCCCGCGCGACCGCTTCTCCACGAGCGTCCGCCTGCGGATCCAGAAGGTGCTCCAGGAGGAGTTCAAGTCGAGCGACGTCACCTATGACGTCTCCATGTCGGAGTCGGTCCTGACCCGCATGTTCTTCCGCCTCCGCCTCACCGCGGACTCGCCGCAGCAGGTGGACCCGGCGGACCTGGAGCGCAAGGTCGTCATCGCCGCGCGCTCGTGGGCGGAGGGCTTCGCCGACGTCGCGGGCCGCAGCCAGGCCCTCGAGCTCGTGGACGAATGGCGGGAGGCCTTCCCGCCGTCCTACCGCGTGGCCTTCCAAGTCGAAGACGCCATCGAGGACGCCGCGGTCCTCGAGTCCCTCCCCGCCGAGGGCACGAGCACCCGCCTGAAGCTCGCGGACAACGGAGACGGCACGCATTCGCTGCGCTTCTTCGTGAACCGCTCGCTCGCGCTCTCCGACATCCTCCCGGTGCTCCAGCAGTTCGGGCTCGTCGTGGAGGAGGAGCGCCCCTATGAGGTCAACACCCTGGCGGGCCGCACGTTCCACATCTACAACTTCCGCGTCGTCATGCCGGCGGACTTCGTCTCCGAGGGGGCGGGAACGCGGCTCGAAGAGGCGATCGCCGGACAGTACAGCGGGATGGCAGAGTCGGACGCCTTCGACCGGCTCGTCCTCGCCCAGGGCCTCGACTGGCGCATGGTCTCGGTCTTCCGCGCCTACGCGAAGTACCTGCGCCAGTGCGGCGTGAGCCACTCCTACACGTTCATGTCTTCGACCCTCGCGGACTACCCCGAGCTGACGGCGGCCCTCGCGGCCCGCTTCGACGCCCGCTTCAGCCCGGAGCACGACGACGCCCACCGCGACCGCCTTGTGGGGGCGGCGTCGGCCGAGTTCGAGGAGAAGCTGGACAGCGTGTCCACGCTCGACGCGGACCGTCTGCTCCGGATGTTCGGCGATCTCATCGACGCGACCGACCGGACGAACTTCTACCTGGGCCTGCCCCGCCTCAGCTTCAAGCTGCGGACGCGGGACCTGGAGTTCGCTCCTCAGCCGCGGCCGCTCCACGAGATCTGGGTCTACTCGCCGCGCGTCGAGGGCGTGCACCTGCGCTTCGGCGACATCGCCCGCGGCGGCCTGCGCTGGTCCGACCGCAAGGAGGACTTCCGCACGGAGATCCTCGGCCTCGTCAAGGCCCAGGCCGTGAAGAACGCGGTCATCGTGCCGGACGGAGCGAAGGGCGGCTTCTTCGCCAAGCAGCTCCCCGATCCCGCCGCCGACCGCGGCGCCTGGATGGACGAGGGCAAGGAGGCGTACCGGACCTTCATCCGCGGCCTCCTCGACCTCACGGACAACCGCGGCCAGGGCGAGCGCGCGGGCGAGGTCATCGCACCCGAGGGCGTCGTCCGGCATGACGCGGACGACCCGTACCTCGTCGTCGCCGCGGACAAGGGCACGGCCTCCTTCTCCGACATCGCGAACTCGATCTCGGCGGAGTACGGATTCTGGCTCGGCGACGCGTTCGCGTCGGGCGGCTCCGTGGGCTACGACCACAAGGCCATGGGCATCACGGCCCGCGGCGCGTGGGAGTCCGTCAAGCGCCATTTCGCGGAGCTCGGCGTGGACTGCCAGGCGGAGGAGTTCACCGCCGTCGGCATCGGCGACATGTCCGGAGACGTCTTCGGCAACGGCCTCCTGCGCAGCCGCACGACGAAGCTCGTGGCGGCGTTCGACCACCGGGACATCTTCCTGGATCCGAACCCGGATCCCGAGGCCTCCTTCGCGGAGCGCCAGCGGCTCTTCGAGCTGCCGCGCTCGAGCTGGGCGGACTACGACTCCTCGCTCATCAGCGCCGGCGGCGGCGTGTTCTCCCGCGCCTCGAAGTCCATCAGCGTCTCCGAGGAGGCCGCTGAGGTGCTCGGCATCGAGGGCGGCGCCCAGAAGATGGCCCCGACGGCGCTCATGAGCGCCATCCTCAAGGCCCCGGTGGACCTCGTCTACAACGGCGGCATCGGAACGTACTTCAAGGCCTCGACGGAGTCGAACTCGTCCGTGGGAGACCGCGCGAACGACAGCCTCCGCGTGGACGGCCGCGACGTGCGGGCCCGCATCATCGGCGAGGGCGGCAACCTCGGCCTCACCCAGGCGGGCCGCGTCGAGGCCGCGCTCGAGGGCGTGCTCGTCAACACGGACGCCATCGACAACTCGGCGGGCGTGGACTGCTCGGACCACGAGGTCAACATCAAGATCCTCGTGGACGAGCTCGTGGCGCACGGCAAGCTCGCCCAGGACGAGCGGGCGGACTTCCTCCACTCCATGACGGACGAGGTGGGCCAGCTCGTGCTCGCGACGAACGTGGCGCAGAACATCCTGCTCCAGGCGGACCGGGCCCGCTCGCTCGAGTGGGGGCCGAGCTTCGAGCGCCACATGACGTGGCTCGAGGAGCACGCCGACCTCAGCCGGGACCTCGAGGGCCTGCCCGCCACGGGCGAGCTGCAGCGCCGCATGGAGGGCGGAACGGGCCTCACCGCCCCGGAGCTCGCCGTGCTCGCGGCCTACTCGAAGATGTCGATCGCCCGCCAGCTCGCGAGCACCGACTTCGCCGAGGACCCGTACTTCGAGCGCGTCCTCCGGGACTACTTCCCGGCGCAGATCCGGGACCGGTTCGAGGAGGACCTCCAGCGCCACCCGCTGCGGAACCAGATCATCTCCACGCTCGTGGCGAACCGGATGGTCAACATCGGCGGCGTGACCTTCGCGTACCGCGTCCTCGAGGAGACGACGCTCAACCTCGAGACGATCGCCCGCGCGTTCGTCGTCGCCTGCGAGATCTACGACGTGGACTCGTACATGGAGGAGTTCTCCGCACTGCCCGCGCACTTCGACGTCACCATGTGGAACGAGCTCTTCGGCGACCTGCGGCGGCTGCTGGACCGCGCCGTGCGCTGGCTGCTCTCCAACGCGCCGCGGGGCACGTCCATCACCGAGGACATCAGCCTGTACAAGCCGGTCATCGAGCCGATGCGGGCCCGGATGTCCAAGGTCGTCGTCGGCGAGGACCGCGAGCGCTTCGAGGAGTCCTTCCAGAGGGCGCGAGCGGCCGACGTCCCGGAGGAGCTCGCGCGGACGTGGGCGTCCCAGTTCGAGACGTTCGCGCTGCTCGACGTCGCGCGGATCGCGACGGCGACGGGCCAGCCCGCCGAGCGCGTCGCCTCGATGTACTTCGCCGTCTACGACCGCTTCGAGATCGACAGCATGCTGACCCGCATCACCGAGCTTCCGCGCCAGGACCGCTGGCAGACGCTGGCCCGGGCTGCGCTGCGCGACGACCTCTACGCAGTGGTCGCCGAGCTGACGCAGACGGTTCTGCGGTTTGGGGAGGACTCGGAGGCGGAGGCCTCGGCGCCCGTCGGCGAGCTGCTGCAGCGCTGGGAGGACGAGCACCGCGAGTCGCTCAGCCGCGCCGTCAGCACGATCGAGCAGCTGCACGGCCGCTCCGACATGGCCTCCATGTCGGTGGCGCTGCGCATGATGCGCTCGATCGTCCGGTACTAGCCGGGCGCGGCGGGAAGGCGGACGCGTGGGATTCCTGAGCTCGGAGACCGGCCAGTCGCAGGGGCTGCTCGAGGGCGACCTCGAATGGCTGCACCTGCTCGTGGGGGACTGGCAGATCGTCTCGGACCTCGCGTTCGCCGACCTGGCCCTCTGGCTGCCGGACGAGGCGGGGGAGTTCCGAGCCCGCGCCCACGTCCGGCCCTCGACGGCGCACACGAAGTTCCCCATCGACTTCGTGGGCGATCTGCCCAGCGTCTCGGAGGACCCGCTCATCCGGCGGGCCTACGCCGAGGGGGAGACCCAGCGCGGTGAGGGGATTGCCGCCGTGCCGATGCGGCGCCGGGACAGATCGGTCGCCGTCGTGACCCTGCACCGCTCGGCGAGCCTCGGCGGGACGGGCGAGCTCGAGCACGCCTACCATGACGCGGCGGACGAGCTCCTCGAGATGGGCCGGCTCGGGCTGTGGCCGGAGTCGTCCACGCCCACCGGCTCCCGCCGCGGCGCTCCGCGCGTGGGCGACGGCTTCATGCGGCTCGCCGTGGACGGCACGGTGGTCTACGCGAGCCCCAACGCGGTCTCCGCCTTCCGCCGTCTCGGCATCGTCAGCCCGCTCGTGGGGCGGAGCCTCACGGCCCTCACCTCCGATCTCGAGCTCACCACGCGCCTGGCGGACGAGTCTCTGCCGCTCGTGCTGCGCGGCAGGATGCCGTGGCGGAGCGAGATCGAGGCCCAGCGGACCACGCTCACGCTGCGCTCGATCCCGCTCCGAGCCCGGGACGGCCGCACCGGCGCCATCCTGCTCTGCCGTGACGTCTCGGAGCTGAGGCGGCGGGAGAAGGAGCTCGTCTCCAAGGACGCGACCATCCGCGAGATCCACCACCGCGTCAAGAACAACCTCCAGACGGTGTCGGCGCTGCTGCGGATGCAGTCGCGGCGCATGCAGTCGGACGAGGCGAGGGAGGGGCTCTCCCAGGCCATGCGGCGTGTGGAGACGATCGCGCGCGTCCACGAGGCCCTGTCTCACGGGCTCTCCCAGTCCGTGGACTTCGACGAGCTCATCGAGCGGCAGCTCCGCCTCGCCGCCGAGATCGCGTCCAACGACCAGCGGATCGAGACCGTCTTCGAGGGTCGCTTCGGATACATCCCCTCCGACTCCGCGACTCCCTTGGCGCTCGTGGTCAACGAGCTCGTCTCCAATGCGGTGGAGCACGGCTTCGCCGGGCGGAAGAACGGGCAGGTGACGCTGACGGCGCGGCGCACTCCGCGCGGTCCAGACGCGCCGGAGGGAACCCCGGACCGTCTCACGGTCACCGTGGCCGACGACGGCGCCGGCTACGCCGCCGCGGCGGGACAGTCCGCCAAAGGCTCGGGCCTCGGAACGCAGATCGTCAAGACCCTGGTCCGCAGCGAGCTCGGAGGCTCGATCGAGTGGAAGAGAAGGCCTGCAGGCGGAACCGCGGTCACGCTGGAGATGACGGTGGAGAAGGCGCGGTAGCGAGCGCCTCGCAGCCGGTTCCCGCCGTGCGCGGAACGCAGACCGGGGCGCAGACCGGGACTGGGCTTTGTGGACACAGCGAAGCCGGGCCCGTCTGCCTGAGAGGCAGAGGGACCCGGCTGAAGAAGAGCGGTTGCCTGAGGCGGTCCGGTCAGGAGGCGCGGCGGGCGCGAGCGGCTCGGCGCTTGAGCGCACGGCGCTCGTCCTCCGAGAGACCGCCCCAGACGCCCGAGTCCTGGCCGGACTCGAGGGCCCACTGGAGGCAGGTGTCCATGACAGTGCAGGTGCGGCACACCGCTTTGGCCTCTTCGATCTGGAGAAGGGCAGGGCCGGTGTTGCCGACCGGGAAGAACAGCTCGGGGTCCTTGTCGAGGCACGCGGCCTTAGAACGCCAATCCATGTGCGTGAACACGCTCCTATGCGAGAAAGGTCAGGGGGAGACGAGGCGTTTCACCGCGGCCCGCGCTGCCCTCCGCTGCGGGGGAGTGCGCGCCTGGTGGGGCAGGGGCTCTCTGGTGGGGCAGGGGCTCTGTGGTGCTCGGTGCGGGGTCCGGCCTCGTTGTTCCGCATTCAAGGTTTCCACGTGAACGGAAAGCAAACAAGGGCAACCGTCCGCTGAATGCGGCCCGGCGGGTGTCATCTTGGTCACACACTGGCCAAACACTCAGCCTATGGTCTGGCGGAGGTGCGGGTCAAACCGGTTTCGCGCGCTGGGCTTCCGGCGGGATGACGCCGGTGGCTTCGGGAGGCTCTGCCGCAGCCCGCCCTTGGGCCGGTCCCTCCGAACGTGGCCGTCTCCCGCTTCAGAGCCCCGTCAGGGCGGACGCCCCCGCGTAGAGTGGGTGCCATGCCAGTCCAGCCGCTCCGACAAGCCCCTCCCAGCGTCGCCGCCCTGCTCGGGCTCACCGGACTGGAGGCTCTCGGCCTGCTCGGCGCAGGCGTTTTCACCGTAGCCCGGTACGGGGGCGGCGGTGCCGGAACCGACATTCTGCTTCTGCTCCTCGGCGCCGTGGCGGCGCTCGTCACGTGGGGCATGTCCCGAGCGAGTCTTGCGGCGCACAAGGGCATGGTGTTCCTCCAGACCTTGTGCCTCATCGCCGGGTTCTCCTTTCTGGCCGCGCTGCCCGTCGCGGGAATCCCGCTGATCGCGGTCTCGGCGCTGTGCCTCATCGCCGGATTCTGGCCTGCCACGCGTCTCTGGTTCGAGCGTCACGGCGCCTCCTCCGGCTCCGCGGCATGAACGGCGCCCTTTCCGGGCCCCTGCCTTCCGGCCTCCTCTGACGCCGTTCTGGACCGTGCATTGAGCGAGGAGGCCTGCCCCTGCGGCCCGTCCTCTTCCATGACGTCGAGGAGGGCGAATCGCGTTGCCCTGCCGTGCTGCACGAGCCAGCTGGCGTCCGGGTCCGCGGCGGCGGAGAGAGGCAGCCTGGCTCCGAGGAGGTCTCCGTCAGAGGGACGGCACGGGCCGAGCACGAGCCCGAGCGGCTCCTGGGAGCGGCGCCAGAGGCGAGCCCCGAGAGCTGGCGGAACCCTTGAGGGCAGCCCGATCACCCAGGGCCCTTCGCCGTCGCGCAGGAGTCCGTCGAGGGCCTCGAGGCCGTCCTCAGGAGACCATGCGGCGGCCCTGAGTGTCGGATGACGTGCAGCGATGCCCTCCACGGCCGCCGCCCGAACCGCCTTGTCCTCGGCCAGGACCGCGAGGACGGCTTCTGTGCCGAGCTCGAGGCTCACAGGTGCCCCTTCGGCTGTGAACCCCAGGTGCAGCGGGCCGCCCGGCGAGGCCGCCGTGAGGTTCTGGTCTGCTGGCCTTTTCGTCCAAGACCGGAGGGGCGCGAAGCGCGGCTGCGGAGATGAGCGAGCACCGTCTCCCCTCGGGAGAACCGCAGAGACGGGTGCAGGCGAGGCAGGGGAGGACGTCATGAACTGTGCTTCGTGCGAGGCGTCCAGGAGGGCAGAGTCTTCGGGGCCGGACCGCCCGGCGGCGCTGGTCTCCGCCTGACGGTGCGCGTGCGTGCAGCGCCACGGTCCCGTGAGGAGGGCCCGGCCGGGAAGGGGCTGAACGCGCTGACACGGCCTCGGCCAGGAGCGGAGCGTCTCTGAAGCAACCGCAGCCGGGAACCACGCCCGCGAGGCGAGGGCCGAGGACAGGCGGCCGGGCTCCCTGAGGCAGGAAGCGAGCAGCAGCGCGCCGCACGAGGCCGCCCGGGCTGTCCAGGCCGCGAGGCGCTGTTCGAGGTCGTCCCGGCCCCAGCGTCGCACCAGGTCCACGACGAGGTCCAGGCTCTCGATGACGAGGGTCATTCCGTGCTCCGGTTCCGGGACCCAGGCCAGGAACTCGAGAACGTCACCCGGATTCTTCGTGCTGCACCAGCCGTGGGCGCGTTCCGTGAGCTCGGCCAGAGGGCTTCGCTCGCCGAAAAGCAGGCAAAGCATGCCAGCGTCACCCTCGCGGCCCGGGGCGGTCCTGCCGCGCGCGAGAGCGAGAAGCGCGTCTTCCATCCCATGCCCGGGCTGGCCGGCGAGGAGCGCGTGGGCGTCTGGGCCCTCGAGGCGAAGGACGCGCTGGTTCAGCGGATCGTCCACCAGCCCCACGGGGTCGGCATCTGGCGGCGGCGGGAGAGCGTCGTCGTTGGAGCGGGGAAGCTCCGGGGCCACGCAGCGGGGCCAGAGCGAGGCGGAGTGCTCGCGGACCTCCCGGTGCTTCCGCCGCAGCGCCTCTCGGAGGCTTGCCAGGGCAGCGCCTGCCTGGACCTCGGTGCGGTGGTCTGGGCCCGGCCGCGCTGCCGCCGGTCTCTCCGTCTCGTCCCCTCCCCACGGGCGGCAGGAGGGTTCCGGGGCGGCGAGCTGGTGCCATGTCCGTGCGTGATACGGGCCGGAGACCGAGCCGTGGGAGACCACCGCGAAGCTCCCAGCGCTCCAGGCGAGTGAGTCGCTGCGGAGGGGGCCGTCGAGGAACTCGCCCGCTTCCAGCGGGGCAGCCGGACGGAGAACCAGGACTGAGGCCACATTCGCCCGAAGCGCAGGGGAGAGGGCGCCTGAGGCGCGCTGAGAGGCAAGGAGGAGGCGGATCCCCAGAGACCGGCCGAGAGCGGCGATGCGCGCAAGCGCCTCCGGGGCGCCCTCCACGGACTCCGTGAAGGCCTGGAGCTCGTCGACGACGATGAGCAGTTGCGGAGGCGCCGCCTCCGCGGTGGGCGAGCGGGCCGCCCACGCGCTCTCCAGGTCAGGCCAGCCGTGCTCGGCGAGCCAGGCCTCCCGGCGGCGCACCTCGGCTGCGAGAGAGACGAGGACCCGGTGGACCGATCCGCCGTCGAGATCGCTGACCACGTCTTCCACCCCGGGAAGCCCGGCGAAGGCGCTCAGACCGGAGCCGCCCTTGAAGTCGATGAGGAACAGACGCCACGGGACACGCGGGCGTTCGAGCAGGGCCGAGACGATGAGCGTTCTGATCAGCTCCGTCTTCCCGCTGCCCGTGGTCCCGACCGCGAAGACGTGCGGGCCCAGCGCCTGCAGCCCGCTCTCTCCGTGCGACTCTGGCCGCCACGGCGAGCCGAGGGAGTCGAGGGCCAACACGGGCGAGGCCGGGCCGGGCGGTCGCTCGGGCACCACGGAAGCCTCGGCTTCGCCGGTCCGCATGGAGGCGAGTCCGGCGGCGGTCTTCCGGAAGCCGTTCACAGAGATCCCGTCTGCGCACCACAGCCGCCCGTTGAGGGAGTTCGCCGGCCCGGCGCGCTCCACCCTGATGCGCGAGAGACAGGCCCAGCGGCAGGTGCTCCGCTCGCAGACGTGTACGGCGTCCGGACCGGGGGAGAAGACGACGCCGGGCAGGCCCGCCGCCTCGACCGGCACAGAGGACTCGTGGACGGACAGCACCGGTCCGAGGCCCGGACGAGCTGCGCGGGAGAGCAGAAGGAGCCGGACAGTGGCCGCAGGATCCCGCGAGCCGAAGCGCACCTCGTACGAGATGCCGGGATCCGGGCAGTGCCGAGAACCCGCCGGAAGAGGTTGAGCCCCGGGACGTCGAGGCCAGAGCCGCAGGGCGATGGGAAGCGCAGGGGCAGGAATGCTCGAGGAGTCCACATCGCGTTGTCCCGGATCCGGCGTTCCTCCGGGCGAGCGGGGGAGCACGAGCACGGTTCCGCACCGGATGAGCACCTCGGCGCCCTCGCTCCGCCGTTGGATGTGTGGCTTGCCCTCGGACGGGGCGAGGGCGTCGAGAACCCACTCGGATTCGCTTTCCCCAGCGTCCCGGTCCAGAAAGGACACTGTCTCCGGCAGGAACGCGGCACAGTCTCCCGCGAGCGCGTCCGGAAGGGAGGGAGCGGCAGCGGACCTCCGCTCCGCAGCTTCCTTGGCTGAGACCCGGGCATGCCTCCGCCGTTCGCGTTCTCCGCGTCGGGCGCCCGAGAGGAGGGGAACAGCGGAGAGCAGGGCGGTCAGACCGAACACGAGCGGCATCGGCGAGGACAGGACCAGAGCAAGGCACACAGAGACAGCCAGGGGAGAGAGGGCCATCGCCCACCGCCAGGCATGCGGCGGCGAGGTGGCTGAAGAGGGGCCTTCCGTGCCTTCGGGCGGCAGGTGGAACGAGGCGGGGAGGGGACGCGCAGCCGACAGGCCTCCCGAGTGTCCGGGCCCGGCATCCACGCGCAGATGAACGGCGCCGAGAACGAGCACATCCGCGGCCCGCAGCCGCACCGGGTCCGACCCGACCGGCAGCACGCGGTCAGCTCGCATCACCAGCATGGCATTCCTCATGCCCTCGGCCCAGAGGCCCGCGTCATCCAGGGCGAGCTTCACGTGCTCCCGTCCCACGGACGGGTCCGACACACGGAGATCCCCTGCGCGACCGAGGGTCTGTGTCCCTCGTGCCAGCCGCAGGACTAGGCCGACGTCCAGCCCCGCGGTGCAGACAAGGCGCGGCTCTCCGGGCGGGGCGCATCCGGCCCAAGAGCCCTCGACGTCGGCGGTGGCCTCACCGCCCGGGGGACGCCCAGACGCGGGTGAGGGGGTGTGCGGCGCAGCCCGGGGACCGTCAGGATCGGCGAGGAGAACGGTCTGCCCTGCTCCGAGGCCCTCTGAATCCGGCAGGCGGATCCATGACACGGCTTCGTCGAATCCCGGCCCCAGAGCCCGGGCGATCCATGGGGCCGCTTCGGAGTGAGGGACACGCTGAGTCCCCTCTCCGTCGTCGAGCACGAGCTCCGCGCTCGCGGGAACGCCCCAGCGCAGCGATGCCGCAGGGGTGCTCACCAGCCGAATCGGGATCATGCACCTCACGGTAGGCGCCGGACGGTCCCGGGCTGCCGGGGAGGGCCGCGAATGTGGACAACTTTCCAGAGCCGCGCAGGATCGCGGGAAGACGGGGCCGCGCTTCGCCCCGACGACGCCGTGGGAAGCCGGTTTCCAGAAGAAGCGGAATGGTCTTGGGTAGGGTGGAGCCAAGGCCCCTCCGGGCGCCAGGAACCCATTGCCGAGCCGGAACGCCTCCGGCACCCTGACAGGAGCTCTGCGTGAATACTGATCTCGTCGTCGTCGGATCGGGCCTCTACGGGCTGACGATCGCCGAACGAGCAGCGAACCAGCTCGGACTGAACGTCTCGATCATCGACCGGCGCAATCACATCGGCGGAAACGCCTACTCTGAGCGGGACCCGGAGACCGGCATCGAGATCCACAAGTACGGGGCCCACCTGTTCCACACGTCGAACGAGCGCGTGTGGGAGTACGTCAACCGGTTCACCACGTTCACGGACTACGTCCACCGCGTCTACGGCGTCCACAAGGGCGAGGTCTACCCGCTGCCGATCAACCTCGGCACCATCAACCAGTTCTTCCGGGCCAACCTGACGCCGGACGAGGCGCGCGAGCGCATCCGCGAGCAGGCGGGAGAGTTCGCCGGCCAGGATCCCCAGAACCTCAACGACAAGGGCATCTCGCTCATCGGCCGTCCCCTCTACGAGGCCTTCATCAAGCACTACACGGGCAAGCAGTGGCAGACGGACCCCAAGGACCTGCCCGCCGGCATCATCTCGCGCCTCCCGGTCCGCTACACGTACGACAACCGCTACTTCAACGACAAGTACGAGGGCCTCCCCACTGACGGCTACACCGCGTGGCTCGAGCGGATGGCGGACAACCCCAAGATCTCGGTGCATCTGGAGACCGACTTCTTCGACGAGGCCTCCGAGTTCTCCAAGAAGAACGTCGTCGGCCAGGTGCCGGTGGTCTACACGGGCGCGGTGGACCGCTACTTCGACTACGCCGAGGGCGACCTCAAGTGGAGGACCATCGACTTCGAGCAGGAGACGCTGAACACCGGCGACTTCCAGGGCACCTCGGTGGTCAACTACAACGACGACGACGTCCCCTTCACCCGCATCATCGAGCCCCGCCACTTCCACCCGGAGCGGGACTACGCGAAGGACAAGACGATCATCATGCGCGAGTTCTCGCGCTTCGCGGAGAAGGGCGACGAGCCCTACTACCCGGTGAACACGGAGGAGGACCGCACCAAGCTCCTCGCGTACCGGGACCTCGCCAAGGCGGAGAAGGACGTCGTCTTCGGCGGCCGCCTCGGCACGTACAAGTACCTCGACATGCACATGGCGATCGGCGCGGCCCTCTCCGTCTTCGACAACAAGATCGAGCCCCATTTCGCAGCGGGCAAGCCGCTTGAGGCGGGAGGAGTGGACGCGTGAGCCATCCGATGCCTCGCGTCGTCCATCGGGTCGTCTTCCCGGCCGACAAGGACGTCGACGTCCTCCCGCTGTACGTGGACCAGGGCCTGCCGCCCCAGCCGGACATCGAGGAGGGGTGGCGGCCTTCCAAGCGCAAGCGGATCTCCGTTGCCCGGCAGACGGAGTGGCATCCGGACGATGTCGTCTCGCGCCGCAGCGTCAAGGTCCGGCCGAACGAGCGGCTCTCCTTCGCCTCCTACTTCAACGCCTTCCCCGCCGCGTACTGGCGGCGCTGGACGGACGTGGAGACCGTCGCCCTGTCCGTGAGGACCTCCGGCGAGGGCATGGTTGTGGTCTACAAGTCCAATGCCCGGGGCATCAGCCAGCGGGTCCACTCGGAGCGGGTGTCCGGCAGCCGGGAGAGCTCCTGGACCCTCCCGCTGACGGCCTTCGGCGACGGCGGCTGGTACTGGTTCGATCTCATCGCGGACCACGAGGGGCTTGTCCTCGACTCGGCTGAGTACTCCGTGGACAGCACCGCCCCCCGCGGCCGCCTCAGCCTGGGCACCACCACCTTCAACCGCGCGGACTACTGCGTCCGCACCATCGCCGCGATCGCCGCGGATGAAGAGCTGCGCGAGTCCCTCGACGAGTTCATCGTGGTGGACCAGGGCACCCAGCGTGTCCGGGACCGCGAGGAGTACGAGGGCCTCCAGTCTGAGCTGGGTCCTCAGCTCAAGGTCATCGAGCAGGGCAACCTCGGAGGCTCCGGCGGGTTCTCCCGCAGCATGTCCCGAGTGCTCGAGACCGGTGCGGACTACCTCCTGCTCCTCGACGACGACATCCTCGTGGAGACCGAGGGCATCCTCCGGGCACTGGCCTTCGCAGACCACTGCCTGGTGCCGACCATCGTGGGCGGACACATGTTCGACCTCCACGCTCGCAGCGTTCTCCACGCCTGGAGCGAGTCGGCCGGAGGCTACCGGTTCGACTGGGGCATCACGGAGGGACTCGAGCACCGCCACGACTTCGAGCAGGACGGCCTGCGCTCGAGCCCGAAGCTGCACAAGCGCTGGGACGCCGGGTACAACGGCTGGTGGATGAGCCTCATCCCGCGCGCTGTCATCGAGAAGGTCGGCCTCTCCCTCCCCGTCTTCATCAAGTGGGATGACGCCGAGTACAGCCTCCGTGCCGCCGAGGCGGGCTTCCCCACTGTGACGCTGCCCGGCGCTGCGGTGTGGCACGTCGCCTGGATCGACAAGGACGACTCGATCGACTGGCAGGCGTACTTCCACCTCCGCAACCGTCTCATCGCCGCGCTTCTGCATTCACCGTTCGACCACGGCGGCGGAGTGCTGACGCGGTGCCTTGCCACCGATGTCAAGCACGTCTTCAGCATGCAGTGGTACGCGAGCGCCGCCCGTGTGGACGCCCTCAAGGACGTCCTCAGCGGCCCGGGACACATGCACGCGACCATCGGCTCCAAGGCGGCCGAGCTCCGCGCCGCGAAATCGGACTTCTCCGATGCGGACTTCAAGCCGAAGCCCGCCGACTTCCCGCAGTCGGGGCGCAGCGCCCGCCGTGCCAAGCGCAGCAGCCCCAAGCCGCCCTCGTACGCGATGCTTCCCTTCTGGCTTGCGAAGACGAGCGTCCGGCAGATGTTCGTGCCGCCGGTCCCGGAAGCCCGAGAGCGGCCCGAGGAGGTCGTGGCCAAGCAGGACGCCACCTGGTGGCGGCTCGCGGCGCTGGACTCGGCGCTGGTCTCCAACGCCGAGGGCACGGGAATCTCGTGGCACAAGCGGGACCCGAGGGAGACGCGCAAGCGACTCCGCGAGTTCGCCGAGCTCTACTCGCGCCTGTACGCCCAGTGGGACCGTCTCAGCCGTGAATACCGCGAGGCGCTTCCGGAGGTCACGGGCGTGCCCGCCTGGACGCAGACCTTCGAGGGCAACCCGGCAGCCCGACGGGACGGGGCCTGACCATGAGCCTCGCCCAGACGCAGCCCCTCGTCGAGCCGGGGCAGGGGCGGGGCGTGAAGGACGTCTTCACGCACCGCTTCCTGCTCAAGCTGCTCGTCCGCAAGGAGATCCAGGTCCGCTACCGCGGGTCGGTCCTCGGCATCTTCTGGTCCTACATCAAGCCGGGCATCCAGTTCCTCGTGTTCTACATCGCGATGGGCAAGTTCCTGAAGCTGGACCACGGGCAGTCGAACTACGCCATCTACCTGTTCTCCGGCATCGTCATCATCAACTTCTTCACCGAGGCGTTCGGCAACGGCGCCCGCTCCATGGTGCAGAACTCCGGTCTCATCAAGAAGATCTACCTTCCGAGGCAGCTCTTCCCGATCTCCACGGTCTGGGTGGCCACCGTCCACTTCCTGCCGCAGCTCCTCATCCTGCTCGGCGCGTGTCTGCTCGTGGGATGGCACCCCACTCTCGGCAGCCTGTTCTCCGTGGTGGCGGGATTCGTCATCGTCGCGCTCTTCTCCACCGGCATGGGGCTGCTCTTCGCGACGGCGAACGTCTTCTTCCGGGACTCGGAGAACCTCGTGGACATGCTCAACATGGTGGTGACGTGGGCGTCGCCGGTCCTCTACATGTGGCCGATGGCCAAGGACGCGATGCCCGGGTGGCTCTTCCACCTCTACGAGTCGAACCCGCTGACGGTCGCCGTCGAGCTGTTCCACCACGGCTTCTACGACCCGACGCTGCCCGCGCCGCTCATGCCCCCGCACCTCTACACCGTGTACCTGCCCGTCGGGCTCCTCATCTCGGTGATCACGATCCTTCTGGGCGATCTCGCGTTCCGGAAGCTGGAGGGTGACTTTGCACAGGAACTCTGACGTGGACCGCCCCACGGTGATCGAGGTCGAGAACGTCCGCAAGGACTTCGTGCTCCGCCACACCCGATCCGTGAAGGAGGCGTTCGTCTGGCTCATCAAGGGGCGCAAGGGCGACCTCTCCGAGAAGTTCTCCGCCTTGAAGAAGGCCGACCTCACGGTCTCCCAAGGCGAGACCGTGGCCCTGCTCGGGCTCAACGGCTCCGGCAAGTCGACCTTGCTCAAGCTCATCTCCGGAGTCATGCAGCCCGATGCGGGGAGCATCCGCACCCGTGGACGGGTCGCCGGCCTCATCGAGGTGGGAGCGGGCTTCCACGGCGACCTGACGGGACGCGACAACGTCTATCTCAACGGAGCCATCCTCGGCATGACCGAGAAGCAGATCGAGGAGAGGTTCGACGACATCGTCGAGTTCTCCGAGATCGGCCAGTTCATCGACACCGAGGTGAAGTTCTACTCCTCGGGCATGTACCTGCGCCTCGCCTTCTCCGTCGCGGTGCACACGGATCCCGATGTCTTTCTCGTGGACGAGATCCTCGCCGTCGGAGACGAGCCCTTCCAGCGGAAGTGCATCGCCAAGATCCGCGAGCTCTCCGCCGCGGGGAAGACGCTCGTGGTCGTCAGCCACGATCTCGACCTCGTCTCGACCGTCTGCGAGCGAGGCGTTCTGCTGGAACACGGAGACCTCCTCTTCGACGGCCCCATCGAGGAGGCCGTCCGCCGCATGCGCGCCGACCGCTGATCCCGACCCCGCCAGGGAGCCGCCCCTGAGCCCGAACGAAAGAGCGCTTTCCCCTTTATGGCCCACCCACGCTTTCGGACCGACATCCAGGCGCTGCGCGCGCTCGCCGTTCTCCTGGTGGTGGCTCACCATGTGTGGCCCCACCGGCTGCACGGAGGGTACGTCGGCGTCGACGTCTTCTTCGTCATCTCAGGCTTCCTCATCACCACCCACCTGATGCGGGAGCTCGAGGAGACGGGCCGGGTGAGGCTGGGGAGGTTCTACGCCCGGCGCATCCGCCGCCTGCTCCCCGCCGCCCTCACCGTCCTGCTCGTCTCCGCGGTGCTCGTCTGGACCCTCCTGCCGTTCAGCCGCTGGCCTCAGAACGCGCAGGAGATCATCGCGGCTGCCTTCTACGTGGAGAACTGGCGCCTCGCGGCCGACGCCGTGGACTACTCGGCGTCGCAGAACCTCGCCTCGACGGCGCAGCACTACTGGTCGCTCTCCGTCGAGGAGCAGTTCTACGCCCTCTGGCCCGTTCTCCTCATCGCGGCCGTGTGGATCGCCGCACGGGTCCGCCGGTCAGCCGCTCGCGACCCCGAGCGCCCCTGGCTCGTGCCGAGCAGCCGCGGCGTCCTCGCCGCCCTCGTTCTCGTGCTCCTCGTGTCCCTGCCCCTCTCGGAGTGGTGGATCACCGAGTTCAAGCAGGCCGCGTACTTCGCCACGCCGGGCCGTCTGTGGGAGTTCGCCGTCGGCGGCTTCGTCGGCTGGCTCGGCATGGCCGCCTCCCGCCGGGGCGTCCGCCTCGAGGGACGCTGGAGCAGCCTCGCGGGACTGGTCCTCACGGCGGCCGGCTGGGCGGGGATCGCCGTCACCGCCCTGACCTACACTCAGCAGACCCGCTTCCCGGGCGTGGCGGCCCTTCTGCCTGTGGCCTCGACGGCGCTCATCATCGCCGTCGGCACGTTCATGCGGGTACCGCAGCCGGCCGCCGCGCTCTACGGGTTCCACCCCGTCCAGCGGCTCGGGGACATCTCCTACTCCGTCTACCTGTGGCACTGGCCGCTCGTGGTCATCGCGCCGTTCGTCGTCGGCGAGCACGCCGGGCACCTCCGGAGCGTCTTCATCCTCCTGGCCACCTGGCTTCTCGCGGAGGCCACCTTCCGCTGGGTCGAGCCGTGGGGCAAGCGGGCCGGCGTCGACGCGCCTCTCTGGAGGGTCTTCGCGACGACGGCGGCCGCGATGTGCCTCATCGGCGCCGTGGGCTGGGGCCAGTCCCAGCATGCGGAGGCAGTGGCCGCCCAGGCGGGCAAGGCCCAGGACAGCGTCAAGCCGGACCGCTGCGTCGGCCCGGACTCCCTCGTGAGCCCCGGGTGCTCCACGCTCAACAAGCCGGTGGAGTTCACGGCGATGGGGGAGGCCAACAAGTACTGGCGCATCGACGAGAAGTGCAAGGGCACGGGAGTGAAGGTCGCAGGCAAGATCTCCGAGTTCTCCTGCGACTTCAGCGGGGGAGACCCGAAGGCGAAGACCGTCTACCTCATCGGCGACTCCCATGCGCAGCACTGGCAGGGAGGCCTGGAGGAGGTCGCACGGCGCAACCACTGGAAGCTGACCTCCCTCTTCGTGGGCGGATGCGCTGTGGCCGACGTTCCCTACACCGGGTACACCTCTCCCGCCCCGGACGGCGGAGAGAGCTGCCGCCAGACCGCGAAGGCGATGCGGGACCGGGTCCTGCAGGTCAAACCCGATCGGGTGGCGTATTCGCTCTACTCACGCGCCGAGCACGTGGAGACCGGCCCGGGCGAGACGGAGGCGGGCGTCTGGAAGCGCGGCCTCCCCGTCTTCTGGAAGCAGTGGGCAGACGCGGGGATCCCCGTGGACGTGCTGGCCGACCCGCCCGTCAACGCGCCGCTGCGCTCGGAGACCTGTCTGCCGACCAACGCGGAGTCGCCTGAGAAGTGCGCCGTGCCGCGGTCCAAGGCGCTGGCACCGGACCCGCTGCGCGAGGCGGTGAAGGCAGCGGACGACCCGCGGATCAGGCTCATCGACACGACCAAGGCCTTCTGCGACGAGGAGCGCTGCTATGCGGCTGCGGGCGGAGTGGCCGTCTATTACAACAAGGACCACCTCAACCGCGAATACGCCCGGCTCATGGGCCCGTACCTGGACGAGCTCATGACCGGGCGCAAGGACTCGCCGTAGGCGAGCCGCTGGGAGGCTAGCGGGCCTGGCCCGCCTCCTCGCGGTCGAGGCTCGCGCCGAGGCGGCGGTCCTCAGAGTCCTCGTCCGGATGGGCCACGTGCTCGTCCACATGCCGGGAGTCCCGGTTCATGAGCAGGCGGAGGGTCAGGAAGCGGATGAGGGTGGCCACGAGATTGGCCACGACGAGGACGAAGAGCTCGAGCCCCTTGTGCGCCTCCGCGTGGAGCGCCTTGAGAAGGAAGAGCGAGCCGCTCGTGAGGGCCAGGCCCAGGCCGAACGCCGCGAGCCCGCCCAGGTGGTGCTTGAGGGCGCCCTGGCCGCCCTTGACGCCGAACGTGAAGCGGCGGTTGGCGGCGGTGTTGAGCACTGCCGTGATGAGCAGCGCCAGGAAGTTCGCCACCTGGGCTGACATGCCCATGCGCAGCGCCCAGTAGAGCACCATGTAGGCGAGGGTCGAGGCGGCCCCGATGATGCCGAACCGCAGGATCTGGCCGAGGAGGCCGCTGCGGACCTCGGGCATCGCCTCCCGCTCGTGCGCGGTGCGGTGCGCCACGGCGTAGGAGAGGTCCTCGAGGCGGATGCTTCCCTTGGAGAAGCCCTTGGCGAGGCGGGCGATGCCGCGGAGGTCCTCCATGGCGGTGGCTGCGATGTCCACGCGGGAGTCAGGGTCGTCCACCCAGTCCACCGGGACCTCGTGGATGCGCAGCCCCGCCCGCGAGCCGATGACGAGCATCTCGGTGTCGAAGAACCAGTTGTTGTCCTCGACCATCGGAAGCAGGGTGCGGGCGACGTCGGTCCGGATCGCCTTGAAGCCGCACTGCGCGTCCGAGAACGAGACGGCGAGGGTCGACTTGAGGATGGCGTTGTAGGAGCGGGAGATGAACTCGCGCTTCGGGCCGCGGACCACCTTCGAGTGCCGGGAGAGGCGGGTGCCGATCGCCAGATCGGAGTGGCCGGAGATCAGCGGGGCGACGAGGGGCAGGAGAGCCCGGAGATCCGTGGAGAGGTCGACGTCCATGTAGACGGCCACCTCGGCGCGGGACTCGGTCCACGCCTGCTTCAGCGCGCGGCCGCGGCCCTTCTGGTCGAGGTGGAGCACGTCCACGCGCTCGAGTTCGCGCGAGAGCCGCTCGGCCACGTCCAGGGTGGAGTCAGTGGAGGCGTTGTCCGCCACGGTGATGATCGCGGAATACGGAACCCACTCGTCAAGGTATGCGTTCAAGCGGCGAACAGCATGCTCAATCGTGTGTTCTTCGTTGTAGACGGGGATGACAATCTCGAGGATCGGTTTCGACAACGTGTTTTCCATATCGTTGACTAATGGCAGGCGGTCATGCGGTACAGCTTCGCATCCCCCTGCTGGTCGATGAGTTTCACGCCTGCGGATCCGTCCAGATAGTCCAGCCCTGGGGTGGGGTGGCTTCCGTCGTGGACCTCAAGCCCTCCAAAGTCTAATGCGTAGAATGCCTTTTTTCTCTTGATGACGTCGCACACAGATTTCCGGTACGGGCCCTCTTCCCAGTGGTCCATGAGATATTGCGCGTCCGGTGAGATCTTTCCGTAGATATGGGGTTTCAGCGTTTCGCGGTCGGAGATCGCGTAGACAAGGGATGCGCCGGTCCACGGGCTTCCCACGACGGTGTCGCCGGCCGGAACGTGCTGGGGGAGGCGGTCGAGCAGCGCGCGCTCGTCCGAGGAGAGGAGCCGGGAGTCTGGGGCGAAGTAGTAGCGTCCGTTGAGCTTGCTCTGCTCGGCGGTCACCGCGCCGGACTGGCTGCCCAGGGCCAGGCCGCTGATGAGGACGAGGGCGAGGGCGGCTGAGACGACGAGGCGGTTGTTGAGGAACGTGAGCTTTGTCTCGGCCAGGCGGCTGTAGAGGGCCGACTGCATCACCGTCTTCGTGACCCACCGGATGACGAACTCCGCGCCGAGCACTGCCACGGGCGCCGAGACGATCGGAAGCAGGGCCGCGAGCCGGTTGGAGTCGTTGTACCAGTTGCCGGTGAAGAAGGTCCTGAAGTCGCTGAAGGGGTGCGACGAGCTCACGACGTACAGCCACGCCCCCATGAGGAACATGCCCACCACCCAGCGCTGGCGCCGGGCCAGCAGGAGGAAGAGGACGCCCGTCGTCGTGATGGCGAACATGAGGGTTCCGCCCGGCAGTCCCATGGGCGTGCCCGCGAGCACCTCGCCGGTGGCCTGCGCGGGGCTCTGGAACGGCGGCCAGGGGGAGGACTCCTTGGGCGGGCGGATGAAGATCCAGCAGAGGAGTCCGACGACGGCGTAGGCGCCGAAGAACACGGCGAAGGCGCGGAAGCCCCTGCGGTCGGACGCGGAGCGGCCCCGGGCGAGGAACATCCACCAGAGCTTGGTCACCATGATCGGCATGACGAACGCGATGAAGGCGAGCAGCGTGCTCGGGTGGGCGAGGAGCATTCCGGGCAGCGAGCCGACGAGCGAGACGAGGCCGGGCCAGAAGGTCGGCGTGTCCGCCTGGGTCATCCCGAGCAGCTGGAGGACCGCGCCGAGCGCCGCGGGAAGGATCGCGAGGGCCAGGTGGTTCGGGTAGAGAACGCCGAACTCGACCATGAGGTAGGGGAACGCCGGGAAGGCCGGGGCCAGCGCGGCCGTGAGGACGATGGGCAGAAGGCGCGGTCCTGTGATCCTCGTCATGAGGAAGAGGAGCGAGAGCGGCCAGACGAGGCTGCCGATGACGATGTTCGTCAGGTTGATCGCGGCCGGGATCGACAGGTGCAGGAGGTTCGCGACGAGGGCGACCATGTCGTGCCACGCGGCCGGGTAGAAGCCGTGGGACTCCGGGGTCAGGTTGCCCAGGGACAGCGACGATCCGTCCCGGGTGTCCATGATCGTGCGGATCGCGTTGAGGTGGTAGATGTTGTCGAACGTCTGCGAGATGCGCTCGACGTTGCCGAAGCCGTTGGCATAGCGGTAGAAGATCGCGAAGGCCGGCAGGGCGATCGCCGCGATGTAGATGAGGGCGACGGGCACGTCCACTCCCCACCGGAAGGACTGGAGGCGGCGCACCACCGGGGTGTCCATGCGGTCCGAGGAGTGCGGGGTCGAGATGTCCGTGTTGACGATCGCGATGACGAACCGCGTCAGGAGGGCCAGCACGGCCGTGACGAGCGCTCCGACGAGGAAGGTCGGGACCGTCCACGGGATGCCGAGGAGCCCCGCCAGGATCGCGAAGACGGCGACGACGGAGGTCGTGGCCGGCACCGCGAAGGCGAACACGCCCAGACCGCGCACGCCGCTCGCCCTCAGGATGACGATGCCCGGCAGGAAGAGGAAGGCGGTCAGCCCCAGGAGATAGGGAACCGTGTGCATCCAGCTCATCGACGCTCGCTCATTCTTCTTCGGAGACGGAAAGGCTTCCTTCAACTCTATGCCACGTGGGTCACGATTCGCGGGGGCGCCCGTGTCCGCACCGGAGTCCCAGGAGGCATGTATGGAATACTCGAATCTGTGAGTCGTGCGTGGATTGTGATCCCGATGTACAACGAGGCATCGGTCGTGGGTGACGTGATCCGTCACATCCTGCCTCAGTTCCCCCACGTGGTCTGCGTGGACGACGGCAGCTCGGACGGCTCCCAGGAGATCGCCGCCGCAGCCGGCGCCGTCGTGGTCCAGCACCCCATCAACCTCGGCCAGGGTGCGGCGCTGCAGACGGGCATGTCCTATGCCCTGGAGGACCCGAACATGACCTCGGTGGTGACGTTCGACGCGGACGGCCAGCACCGCCTCGAGGACGCGCTCGCCATGGTGGAGCGCATCGACTCCGGCGAGGCGGACGTGGTGCTCGGATCCCGCTTCCTCGACTCCCGCACCAAGCTCGCCCCGATGAAGCGCCTGGTCCTCAAGACGGCGGCGCTGCAGAGCCGCATGGCCACGGGCATGAACCTGACGGACGCCCACAACGGGCTGCGGGCCATCAACCGCGACGTCGTGAGCCGGCTCAACCTGACGCAGAACCGGATGGCGCACGCCTCCGAGCTGGTCCACCAGCTCGCCGAGATGAAGCCGCGCTGGGTGGAGCACCCCGTGGAGATCATCTACACCGACTACTCGAAGGCCAAGGGGCAGTCCCTGTTGAACTCCGTCAACATCCTGGCCGAGCTCTTCTTGAGGTAATCCATGCAGATCGTCGTCCAGCTCATCCTCGTCACGGGTGTCATCTTCCTCTCCTTCGTCCTCATGCGCGGGTCCTCCAACGCCCGCCACATGGCCATCCGGCGGATGATGACGATGCTCTTCGCGCTCGCCGCCGTCGTCTCCATCTTCTTCCCGAAGCTCCTGCAGACGGTCGCGAGCTGGCTCGGCATCGGCCGCGGCACGGACCTCGTCCTCTACGGGTTCATCGTCACCTTCCTCATCTTCATGGCGTCCACCTACCAGCGCTTCCGGGCGCAGGAGGTGGCCCTCACCAAGCTCTCCCGCAGGATCGCGCTCAAGGAGGCGCGCAAGCCCTGGCTCGAGGAGTAGCCCGCGGCACACCGCCGGGGCAGAAGTCCGACCGTTTCCCGACCACGAAAAGAGAAGCGCGTGACCATTGACGTCATGTTCCCGTACTACGGGGACGTCGCCATGATGAAGGCCGCCGTCGAGTCCGTCCTCGCCCAGACGGACACCGACTTCACGCTGACGATCGTCGACGACGGCTACCCGGACGAGTCGCTCCCGGCGTACTTCGACGAGCTGACCTCGCGGGACAGCCGCGTGGTCTACCACCGCAACGAGACGAACCTCGGCGCGAACGGCAACTACCGCAAGTGCGTGGGCCTCATCCAGCACGAGATCGCCGTGGTCATGGGCGCGGACGACATCATGAAGCCGAACTACCTCGAGACGGTGCGCCGCGGCTTCGAGGACCCCTCGATCGACATCGTCCAGCCCGGCATCGAGGTCATCGACGAGCACGGCCGCGTCTACCTCCCGCTCGTGGACCGCATCAAGGCCGGCATGCGCCGGGCCCTCGTGGGGCGTTCCTCACAGGCCGTCGTCGAGGGCGAGCCGCTGGCCGCGAACCTCATCGACGGCAACTGGCTGTACTTCCCGTCCGTTGCGTGGCGCTCGTCCGCCCTGAAGAAGCACAACTTCCGCCAGGGCTACGACGTCGTCCAGGACCTCGCCCTGGCACTCGACATCATCATGGACGGCGGCCGGATGTTCGTCACGGACACGGTGTGCTTCCAGTACCGGCGCCACCGCGAGTCGGACAGCTCGGTCCGCGCGCTCGACGGCCGCCGGTTCGTCGAGGAGCGCAGGTTCTTCGACGAGAAGGTGCGCGAGTTCACCGCGCTCGGATGGACCTCGGCGGCGCGCGCCGCTCGCATCCACGTGACGTCCCGGCTCAACGCGGCCTCGCTGCTGCCGAAGGTCGTCTCCAAGAAGATGTGGCCGGGCCTGCGGGCGCTGGCCGGCCACGTCGTCCGACCCTGACCACGCTCTGACCGGACGCTGTTAGTCTGGCAAGAGCTCTGGCTCCTCTCTCAGCCCTGCGCGACACGCCTTCGTGGCAGTCCTCCGCGGACGAGCGAGACGAGCCGTTTCCCCATCTGAAAGACACGAAGGCAGAGGTGAGCGCATGTCCCTCCTGGACGGTGCATCGATTTTGATCACGGGCGGCACGGGTTCGCTCGGCAAGGCTCTCATCAAGGAGATCCTGGCCAACCACAACCCGCGGCGGCTTGCGATCTTCAGCCGTGACGAGCTCAAGCAGTTCGAGGTGCGGAACATGTTCGGCGACGACCCGCGTCTGCGCTGGTTCATCGGCGACATCCGCGACCGTCACCGCCTGAACCGCGCTTTCCACAAGGTGGACTACGTCATCCACGCCGCGGCGCTGAAGCAGGTCGACACGGCGGAGTACAACCCGTTCGAGTTCGTCGAGACGAACGTCCGCGGCTCGCAGAACGTCATCGACGCCGCGATCGACCAGGGCGTGAAGAAGGTCGTGGCCCTCTCCACGGACAAGGCCTCGAGCCCGGTCAACCTCTACGGCGCCACCAAGCTCTGCGCCGACCGCCTCTTCATCTCGGGCAACCACTACGCAGCCGCCTACGACACCCGCTTCTGCGTGGTCCGCTACGGCAACGTCATGGGCTCCCGCGGCTCGATCGTCCCGAAGTGGAAGGCGATGGCCGCCCGCGGCGAGTCGCTCGGCATCACGGACCACCGCATGACCCGCTTCTGGATCACGATCGAGCAGGCCGTGAAGTTCGTCCTCGACTCCTTCGAGATCATGCAGGGCGGCGAGCTCTACGTCCCGAAGATCCCCTCGATCCGGATCCACGACCTCGCGAAGGCCGTCGACGAGAACGCCAAGGTCCACGAGATCGGCATCCGCCCGGGCGAGAAGCTCCACGAGGAGATGATCGCGGCGGACGACTCGCGGCGCACCGTCTCCGTGGGGGACCGCTACATCGTCGAGCCCCATCTCGAGGGCTGGGGCTACGAGCGCCCCGAGGGAGCCGAGCTCGTCACGGACGGCTGGAGCTACTCCTCCGACGACAACGAGGTCTTCCTCTCCGTCGAGAAGCTGCGCGAGATGTTCGCAGCCGAAGGGCTCTGAGCCGCATGCTTCCCTACGGCCGCCAGGACATCGAGCCCGAGGACGTCGAGGCCGTCGTCGCCGCGCTGAAGAGCGACTGGCTGACGACGGGCCCCGAGGTCGCGAAGTTCGAGTCCGCCATCTCCGAGGCCGCCGGCGGGGCGCACGCCACCGCTGTCACGAGCGGCACCGCAGCGCTGCACACGGCCTACGCCGCCGCGGGCATCCGCCCGGGGGACGAGGTCGTCTCCACGCCGATGACGTTCGTCGCGACCCAGTCGACGGCGTGCCAGCACGGCGCGAAGATCGTCTTCGCGGACATCGACCCGGAGACCGGCAACCTCGACCCGAAGGCCGCTGAGGCGGCCGTGACGCCGAAGACCACGGCGATCGCCGCCGTCGACTACGCGGGCCACCCCGTGGACGCCCCGGAGTTCCAGCGGATCGCGAAGGAGGCGGGCGCTCTCTACGTGGAGGACGCGGCGCACTCCATCGGCTCGACGCTGAACGGGGTCCCTGTGGGACAGCTCGCGGACCTCACGACCTTCTCGTTCTTCCCCACGAAGAACCTGACCACCGCGGAGGGCGGCGCCGTCGTGACCCCGCGGGAGGACCTGGCCGCCCGCGCCCGCAACTTCAAGGGGCTCGGACTCGTCCGGGACCGGGAGAAGATGCGGATGCCGGACGAGGGGCCGTGGCACCAGGAGGTCCACGAGTTCGGGCTGAACTACCGTCTCCCGGACGTCCTCTGCGCGCTCGGGACGAGCCAGATCGCCCGCCTCGGGGCCTACAAGGCCCGGCGGCAGGAGATCCACGACCGCTACAACGCGGCCTTCCAGGGCAACCCGAACCTGACGCTCCCGGGCGTCAAGGAGGGGGCCTCGCCCATGTGGCACCTCTACCCGCTGCGCGTGGAGGCCGAGCGCCGCCGCGCGATCTTCGAGGAGCTGCGGAACCGGGGCATCGGCGTGCAGGTCAACTACATCCCGAGCTACTGGCACCCGGTCTTCGAGGACATGGGCTACAAGCGCGGCATGTGCCCCAACGCGGAGCAGTTCTACCGTCAGGAGATCAGCCTCCCGCTGTTCGCGACGCTGACGGACAGCCAGGCGGACATGGTGATCGAGAACGTGCTGGAGATCGTCGGCGAATGAGCTACGACCTCAACACGCAGCAGATCAAGCGCATCAACATCGCCGAGGCTCCCCGCGTGGTGGCCGTCATCCAGGCCCGCGTGGGCTCGACCCGGCTGCGCGCCAAGGTCCTCCGGGACCTCGGCGGCATGCCGGTGCTCGCGTGGGTGCTGCGTGCGGCCCGGGCCGCGCAGGGCATCAACGAGGTGGTCATCGCCACCTCGGACTCTCCGGACGACGACCTCATCGAGGACTTCGCCGACGAGTACGGCGTCCGCGTCATCCGCGGCTCGGAGGACGACGTGCTCTCGCGCTTCCTCCTGGCCGCCCGCATGACCAACGCGGACGCGATCGTGCGCCTCACGGCGGACTGCCCGCTCCTCGACCCGCAGGTCATCTCCCAGGTGGTCTCCATCTGGCGGCAGGACCAGGCCGTGGACTACGTCTCGACGACGCAGCAGCGCTCCCTGCCCCGCGGCCTCGACGTGGAGCTCGTGCGCTCCTCGGCGCTGCTCAAGGCGGACGAGCGCACCGAGCCGCACCACCGGGCCCACGTCACGAGCGCGGTGTACGAGGAGGGCTCGCCCTTCGTTCGGGGCTCGCTCACGTTCACGCCGACCTACAACCACTTCCGCGTCACCCTCGACACGGACGAGGACGCCCAGCTCCTCGACGCGGTGGTGGCGCACATCGGCACCGAGATCCCCTCGTGGCGCGGCATCCTGCACGTCCTCGAGGAGAACCCGGACATCGTGGCCCTCAACGCGCACATCGAGCAGAAGCCCCTCACCGCGGGCTGACCGGCAGGTCCGAGGAGGAGAGCCGCCGCATGCACGTCGTCTTCCGTTGCGATTCGACCAAGAAGCAGGGCCTGGGACACGTGTTCAGGGCCGTCTCCGTGGCAGACGCCGCGGTGGCGGCCGGACACACGGTCGAGTTCCTCGCGCGCATCGAGTCCGAGGTGGGGCGCCAGCTCCTCTCGGACCACGCGTTCGAGCTGACCGTCCCGGAGACGATCGACCCGGTGGAGGTCGCCGAGTGGGCGGCCGAGCGCCGGGCCGACGTGGTCCACGTGGACTCCTACGAGGACCAGGGCGCCCTGCGGGACGAGCTCTCCGCCCGCGGCATCCTCCTCTCCAACGTGGAGGACGGCACGTGGGGGCGCCGGTCCGCGGACGTCGTCGTCGACCCCTCGGCGGGGGCCGAGCGCGTGCTGCGACCGTGGGACTCCTCGCACCGCCTCCTCCGCGGAGTCGGCGCCATCGCGCTGCGCCGCGAGATCCTCGCGGACCTGCCCGTCGCCCTTCAGCGCCGGGAGGAGGCCGACGACGGCGCGCCGCTGCGCGTCCTCATCGTCATGGGCGGCACGGACGCGCGCAACATGACGTCCCGTGTGGCCCGATGGTGGAAGGAGGCCGGCGTCCCGGCCTCGACCACCGTCGTGTCCTCCCACGAGGACCTGGACGCCGGGGACGCCGTCGTGGTCAAGCCGGGCCCGGGCATCGCCCGCTCGTTCGCGCACATGGACCTCGTGGTCTCCGGCTCGGGCACCACGATGTGGGAGCTCGCGGCGCTGGGCGTCCCGACGGCGCTCGTGCAGCTCGTGGAGAACCAGACCGAGAACTACTCGTTCGCCGTCGGCAGCGGCATGGCCGCGGGGCTCGGCTCCGTGGCCGGACTCGGCGTAGACCCCCTGGCCCCGGCAGACCTTCCCGAGCCCGAGCGCAGCCGGGCCGTCGAGGCCCTGCGGCGCATCGCCGCGGACCGTCCGGCCCGGGAGGCGATGGCGGATCGCGGCCGGGCCCTCGTGGACGGCCGCGGCGGCGAGCGGATCGTCGCCGTGTGGGCCGAGTCCCTCGCCGCCCGTGCGGAGGACATGACGGCCCGTCCGGCCACGCTCGACGACGCCTCCGTGCTCTACGAGTGGCGCAACGACGAGTCGGTCCGCGCGGTCAGCCGCTCCAAGGGGGAGCTGGACTGGGACTCGCACGTGGACTGGCTCGCGGCCACGCTTGCCCGCCAGGACCGGAGCCTGTGGATCGTGCAGCGCTGCGGAGAGCCTGTGGCCACCGTGCGCTTCGACCGCCTCGGGGAGCCCTCCGAGGCGCAGGCGCCCGGGCAGACGGGCGCCTCCGAGTCCAGGGGCGAAGTCCCCGAGTCCTGGGAGGTCTCCATCACGGTCGCGCCCTCTCTGCGCGGCCAGGGCATGGCCGGGGCGGTGCTGCAGGAGGCCGAGCGGAGCTTTGCGGCCCGGCGCGGCGAGCCGCTCGAGCTCGTGGCGGAGATGCTGGAGTCCAACCCCGCCTCGCGCCGCCTCTTCGAGAGCCTCGGCTACGAGGGCGGGCCGAAGCCCGCGGACCCCTCTGCGGGGGCGGACCCGGAGCGATGGCTGCGCCTCGTCAAGCAGCGGCCGCTGGGCGGCGCCGCCGACGAGGCCTGAGCCCGCTCCGGGCCCGGCGCTCGTCAGAGCGTCAGATGATCTCCCAGGTGACCGGCGTGCCGGCCTCGGCGTCCTGGGTGAACTCGCGGCCCATGACCACCTCGGTGTAGCCGGGGGTCAGGCCGCCCGCGGGGCGGATGGAGCGGACGTTCTCCGGCGTCGCCTTCTCGCCCTTCTTGACGTCCTCGGTCACCCACAGCGAGCGGCGCAGGCGCTGGGACTCGCCCTCGCCGGCCGTGACCGTGAGGTGCGGCGAGCCGAGGGCCTGCCAGGCCACCTTGGACTCGTCCACGAGCGACTTGAGCTCGTGCGGCTCGAGCGAGAAGTCCGAGTCCACGCCGCCGTCGGCGCGGGAGAGCGTCACGTGCTTCTCGATGACGGTGGCGCCGAGGGCGACGGCGGCGACCGCAGCGCCGATGCCCATCGTGTGGTCGGAGAGGCCCACCTGGACGTCGAACGCGTCCCGCATGACCGGGATGGTGCGCAGGTTGGACTCCGCGGGGGAGGCCGGGTACGAGGACGTGCAGGCGAGGACCACGATCTGGTCGTTGCCCTCGGCGCGGATCGTCTGCACCGCGCGGTCGATGTCCGTGATCGAGGCGGCGCCGTTGGAGAGGATGACGGGCTTGCCGGTCTGCGCGACGCGGCGCAGGAGCGGCAGGTCGCCGATCTCGAGCGAGGCGATCTTGTACAGGTCCGCGTCGAGGCTCTCGAGGAGGTCCACGGCGGTCGCGTCGAACGGGCTCGAGAAGGGGATGAGCCCCTTGGAGCGGGCCCGCTCGAACATCGCCTCGTGCCAGTCCCAGGGGGTGTGCGCCTCCGTGTAGAGCTGGTAGAGGTTCTGGCCGCCCCAGAGCTCGTGGCCCTCGGAGATCATGAAGGCCGGCTTCTTCGAGTCGATCGTGATGGTGTCGGCCGTGTAGGTCTGGAACTTGACGGCCTGGGCGCCCTGCTCGGCGACCATGTCGATGATGTCCAGCGCGCGCTGGAGGTCCCCGTTGTGGTTGCCGGAGACCTCGGCGATGATGAACGGCTCGGCGTCGGTTCCGATCCGGGCCTGGCCGGCGGTGTACGTCCTCTGGGTCACGAATACTCCTCAGGTGGTTCGAGTCGGGTCCGAGTCTACGCGCCGAGCAGGGAGAGCACGGCGAGTGTGAGGGCCGCAACGGCGGCGGCGAGGGCGAGCCCGAGGGCCCACCGGCCGAGCGGCAGGGGAGTGCGGGCCCGGGCCACGGCGGCGTAGCCGAGGCCGAGCAGGGCGAAGGCGCCGGCCTTGACGGCCGCCACCGCGACGAGCGCGCCGTGCGCGGCCGGCCACCAGGCGGCGAGGCCGGAGACGAGGACGACGCCGAGCGTGAGCCACGCGAAGGACTTCGTGGCGAGGCGGGCGAAGAGCACCGACATCGCCACGAGGTAGAGCGCGTAGCCGATGCCCACGATCGGCAGGACGGCGGCGATCCGCGTGGTCTCGTGGTTCCCGCCCGCGATGACGAGCACGCCGAGCCAGGCTCCGAGCGAGCCCAGCACCGAGACGCCCGTGGCCACGAGCACGGCGTTCTTCATCGTGGCCGCCACGGTGCCGCGGAACTGCTCGGCGGAGTGGTGGGCCGCCTTCATGATCGCCGGAGACCACGCGTTGTTGAGGCCCGCGAGGACGGCCACCGGGCCCAGGGCGAAGACGGCCGCCGCGAGGTACACGCCCGTGTCTCCCGGGGGCGCCACGGCCCGCAGCAGCATCGCGTCTCCCTGGGAGAGGAGGATCATCGCGAGCGAGTGCGGCAGGAGCGGAAGGCCGGCGACGACGGCCGTCTTCACCGCCTCCCGGGCCCTGGACGGCCACGTGGGCCTCGTGACGAGGAGGGCGGCCAGCGCCGTCAGGGTGGAGGCGAGGGCGAAGCCGCCCATGAAGTGCCCCGCCGTGGGGTGGAAGAGGACGATCGAGACGAGTCCGAGGAGATGGGCCCCGAGCGAGGAGCCGCCGGCGAGGGCTACGAACGTGAGGGGGCGGCCCTGGGAGCGCAGCTGAGCCTGGGCGGCGAGCACCACGGCGAGGCCGCCCATGGACCACACGGCGCACACGAGCGCCGGATCCACCCCGGCGATCCACGCGCCGAGGCAGCCGAGCACGGCGAGGACGAGGGCGAACAGGCCGTTGAATCCGTTGATCGCCCGGGCCTTGAGCGGCCCGCCGTCGGGCTCCAGCCAGGCGCGGGTGATCGCGAGGGGGAGTCCTGCGGAGAGCACCACGATGCCCACCTGCATGACGGCGACGGCGAACGCCGTCGTCTCCCACCCCTCCGAGCGGACGCCGCCGAAGAGGCGGATGGAGAACGGCTGGACCACCACGGCCGCGAGGCCCTGGACGGCCGCTCCGATGAGGTAGAGGAGCGAGTCTCTGCGCGTGGAGACCACGGTCTAGGAGGCGGGCTCGGCGATGTCGGGGCGGACGGCCGTCGTCGAGACCGTGCGCGGCAGCGGGTCGGGGAGGTGCTCGAGCGGGTGCTTGAGGAAGTCGAAGGGGCTGAGCTTGACCTCGTTGACCACGGGGCCGACCTCGCGCTTGCGCACGCCGAGGACGTTGAGGGCCTTCTCGATCGGGGCGCCCGCCCAGTAGTCGAACGCCGGCTTGAGCGAGGGGGACTGCCAGCCGAGGATCTGCCGCAGCTCCACCGGGGAGCGCATGGAGGAGCGGCCGAGCTCCGCGTCCGCGAGGGCCGTCAGCTCCGACTGCGCGAGCGAAGGATCGTAGAACTCGGGCCAGACTTTCTTGAGGAAGGCCTCGCTCGAGGTCTCGGAGATGCCCTTGATCTGGAAGTGGGGCCCGTAGACCTCCGTGCGGGTGCCCACGGCCGCGGCGTAGACGAGCGCGGTGGCGAGGCGGTTGGAGACGACGCGCTCGGCGCTCGCGACGAGCCACAGGATCCGCGAGAGGAACGCGGGGTCCCGGCGCTCGCCCGCCGTCGTGATGCGGTGGCCCGCGGAGGTCCAGGCGTCCACGATGTCCTCGCGCTGCATGTCGTCCACATGCAGGCAGACCACAGCGGGGCCCTCCTTCTCATAGACCTCGCGCGCGTACGCCCGCTGGTCGCCCTCGACCTCCACGAGGCGGGTGCCGTGGAAGGGGATGACGACGGCGGGCAGCGTCTTCTCCGGGAGCCCGCCCTTCTCTCGGACGATGTCGTAGAGGTACAGGAACGGCGAGCCGATCGCGGTGGAGGAGAAGCCCGTCTCCGCGCGGGACTCGGACTCGCTCCAGCCGCGGGCCTCGTGGGACCAGACGAAGAGGTTGCCGGCCGGCGCGGACTCGGCGAGGTCCGCGAAGTGGCTGCGGACGGGGGAGACCGGAGTCCAGCCGTGCTGGACGAGCCCGCCGATGTGCCGGGGGGCCTTCAGGCCCGCGAAGGCGGCGTAGGCGGCGGAATGGCCGTAGAAATGGTTCTGGATGTCCACAGTGGTGCCTCGAAGTCGTCCGGCGCGGTCAGTGCGCCCACCATTCTAGGCGGCCGTCGCCTCGCGCCGTCGAACGCTCACCCCGCCGGGGCGAGCCAGGCGGCGATCTCCGAGGCCGGACGGGCGGCCCGCTCGCCGGCGAGGCCGAGCCCCGCGACGACCTCGGCGAAGCGCTCGCCCGCCCAGAGGTTGAGGTGCTCGGCGTCGCCCGCGGCCGCCGCGGCGGCGCGGAGCGGAGCGGTGAGGTAGTGGACCTCCGGGTAGGCGGACGGCGCCTCGGCGCTGTGCTTCCGGGTCATCGCGTTCTCGACGCTCCTCGCCGCTCGGCCGCTGAACGCGCGGGTGACGGCGGTGGGCCGCTCGCCGAGCCGGAGGAGCGCCTCGCGGTACAGCGGCTTGGTCCCGGCCTCCTCGGCGAGGAGGAACGCGGTGCCGGCCTGCCCGGCGAGCGCCCCGGCGTCGAGGGCCGCGCGCAGGTCCTCGGGGGACGAGATCCCGCCGGCCGCGATGACGGGCCGGCCGCGCCGGGCCGGGTGCCCCGCCGCCGCCCGCACCAGGTCCGGAGTCGAGTGCTCCTCGGGCTCGGCGTACGGGTCGAACGCCCCGCGGTGGCCGCCCGCCTCAGCTCCCTGGACGACGACGCCGTCCGCGTCGCCCGCCAGCGCCCGCCCGATCTCATCAGGGCTCGTCACCGTGGCCAGCACGGCGATGCCCGCGGCTCGCAATCGCGAGACGAGCTCGGGGGAGGGCAGGCCGAACGTCGTCGAGACCGCGTCCGGGCGGAGCTCTTCGAGGACGGCGGCCTTCGCCTCGAGGGCGTCGTCGTCGAAGCGGAAGCCCTCCGGGGGCTCGGCGCCGAGCTCCGCGTACTCCGGCGCCAGTCGCTTCCGGTACGCCTCGAGCTCGGCGCGGCTGTTCGGCCCCGGCTGGGGGAGGAAGAGGTTGACGCCGAGCCGCCGGGCCCCGAGGGAGCGGGCTCGCTCGATCTGCTCGCGCAGGGCCTCGGGAGAGAGGTAGCCGGCGGCGAGGAAGCCGAGGCCTCCGGCGCGGTCCACGGCGGCGGCGAGCTCCGGGGTCGAGGGGCCGCCTGCCATCGGCGCGCAGACGAGGGGCCTGGCCAGTGCGGGCAGCGGGATCGGGGAGCTCATGCGCCCAGTCTGCGCCCCGCTCCGCACCGCTCGCAACGGGGGATTTGGCCCGACGCTCTAAACTGGGATGACCATGGCTGACACCGACTTCCCTGCAGAGATCCGCGAGCTCCGAGCCACCCTCGAGTCCATCGAGGCCGTGACGGACGTCCCCGCTCTCAAGAAGACCATCGCGGAGCTCTCCGAGCAGGCCTCCGCCCCGGACCTGTGGGATGACACGGAGAACGCCCAGGAGGTGACCTCCCGCCTCTCCCACGCGCAGGCGCAGCTCGACCGCGTCTCGAAGCTCTCCGAGCGGATCGACGACCTCGAGGTGCTCGTGGAGCTCGGCGAGGACGAGGAGGACGAGGACTCCCTCCAGGAGGCGCAGAAGGAGCTGAAGGCCATCCGCAAGGCCCTCGAGTCCCTCGAGATCGTCACGCTCCTCAGCGGGGAGTACGACGAGCGGGACGCCGTCGTCACCATCCGCGCGGGCGCCGGCGGCGTGGACGCCGCGGACTTCGCCGAGATGCTCCTGCGCATGTACACGCGCTGGGCGGACAACCGCGGCTGGGACGTCAAGGTCCTGGACACCTCCTACGCGGAGGAGGCCGGGCTCAAGTCCGCCACCTTCGAGGTCAAGGCGCCGTACGCCTTCGGCACGCTCTCGGTGGAGGCCGGCACGCACCGCCTCGTGCGCATCTCGCCCTTCGACAACCAGGGACGCCGCCAGACGAGCTTCGCCGCCGTCGAGGTCATCCCGCTCATCGAGACCACGGACACCATCGAGATCCCGGAGTCCGAGCTGAAGATCGACGTCTTCCGCTCCTCCGGGCCGGGCGGCCAGTCCGTCAACACCACGGACTCGGCGGTGCGCATGACCCACATCCCCACCGGGATCGTGGTGTCCATGCAGAACGAGAAGTCGCAGATCCAGAACCGCGCCGCGGCCCTGCGCGTCATGCAGTCCCGCCTGCTGCTGCTCAAGAAGGAGCAGGAGGACAAGGAGAAGAAGGCGCTCGCGGGAGACATCAAGGCGAGCTGGGGAGACCAGATGCGCTCCTACGTCCTGCACCCGTACCAGATGGTCAAGGACCTGCGGACGGAGCACGAGGTGGGCAACGCCGCCTCCGTGCTGGACGGGGACCTGGACGGGTTCATCGACGCGGGCATCCGCTGGCGCTCTCAGCCGAGCGACGCGTAGACTGACCGATTCGGAGTTTTCAATCACATGAGCCGCGCGCTGAGGCGCGGCTGAGGAGGAGCCCCATGGCCAAGGAGAGCGGTCCGAAGGTCATTGCCCGCAACAAGAAGGCGTTCCACGACTACCACGTGCTGGACACGTACGAGGCCGGCGTCTCGCTCATGGGCACCGAGGTCAAGTCCCTGCGCGAGGGCAAGGCGAGCCTCGCCGACGGCTTCGCCATGTTCTACAACGGCGAGCTGTACCTGGAGAACGTCTACATCCCGGAGTATCTCAACGGCTCCTGGACCAACCACAGCGCCCGCCGCCGGCGCAAGCTGCTCCTGCACCGGGAGGAGCTCGCGAAGATCGAGCGGAAGACGCAGGAGAGCGGCCACACGATCGTCCCCCTCCAGATCTACTTCAGCGGCAGTCGCGCCAAGGTGGAGATCGCCGTGGCCAAGGGCAAGAAGGACTGGGACAAGCGCCAGACCCTGCGCGAGAAGCAGGACAACCGCGAGGCGCTGCGCGCCATGCGCGAGCGGAACCGGGGCGTGGCATGAGCCCCTGGAATCAGCGAGACGAGCGCGAAGAGCACGACGGCGACTGGTGGGACGAGACGGAGTCAGACCACGGCGACGCTGCCTGGGAGGACCGCGGGCGCTCCGAGGAGGCCGGCGGCGGGATCTTCGGCGGCAGCCATGCCGATGACGATCCGGCCCACGGGCCGCTCGGCGGGCGTCCGCCGTTCTGGGTGTGGATCCCGGTGGTGCTCGACGTCTTCATCCTGGTGGCGCTGCTGCCCGCCGTCATCGTGCTCCTCTTCCCGCCGTTCTTCGTCTACTTCGTGGAGCTCGCCAAGATCCTGGTCTGGATCTCGCCGCTGCTCATCGCGGGGAACATCGCCGCCCTCGTCTGGGGCTTTCCGCGGCGTCGGCCCGTTATCACGGGGCTCGCGCTGCTCGGCCTCGCCTTCGTGGGCCTCGCCTTCGCCGTCGCGGTGTACGCGAGCGGCGGGCGGGATCCGATCACCGTGTTCGGCGTCCCGTTCGGCGGGAGCGCGGGGGAGCAGCAGCCTGAGGAGGGCGTGGACGCTCTTGCCGGTGTCAGCGCCGGAGTGCTATTCTGAGTAGTCCGCTTCCTCTGGGGAGCGGGTTTGGCAAGTCAATATGGGGATGATCGGTTTCGACGGTGTTTGTCGAGGCAGGGGAAGCGGGCCAAGGATGCAGAGTCATCTTGTCAACGCTCTCTGCACACCAATAAGTGCCGAATCCAAGCGCACTGACTTCGCTCTCGCTGCCTAAGTAGCGAGCAAGTCCGTCAGCCGGGGGTTGCTATCGCCCCCGATCCTGGCGTCGTTGAGATAGCCACTGCTGGGCGTCCCCGCCGTCGGGACGCCTGGGACTTTTAGACGGCTGGGCCCGGGACAGTCACTTGTCTGCATGATGACTGGGGCCGAGAAAACCCGACGCAGACTGCGCCCGGAGAAGCCCTGGCAACACAACATCGGACGGGGGTTCGATTCCCCCCATCTCCACTGGAAGAAGGCCCGGACACCCGGGCCTTTTTTCGTGCCCAGTCGCAGGCATTCGTGCGGCCCTAGCGTGAGGGCGGGGCGCGCGGCCTGCGCCCTGGCTGACGGCCTTCTCGGGGCGCTGCAGTCTCGGATGGCTCCCGCACCCGTTTTCGCTGCCTGCGCTTGCCGCCCTGCCGGGCCAATGAAATAATGCCCGTTATGGACAGCTGTGACCAGGCGTCGAGGGGCCGCCGGACGCGCCGGGGCCGCGGAGGAGCGGATCGTCGCGGGGAGTGGACGGGCTGGGCTGCACTTGCCGTCGTTGCCTTCCTCGGGCTGGTCGTGGCGGCGTGGGCCATCAGTTCCATCACGGCACACGGACGTTCCGGGCCGGCAGCCGTCGCCGGGGTTGTGCGCTTTCTCAAGGAGCACAGAGAGTTGGCGCCGTGGGCTGTCGGGATGATCGCGTTCGCAGCCATGGCCGTTCAGGCTTGGACGAACGTCTCCCGGTCTCGGGAAGCGGTGAACAAGGAGTTCCGCGAATCGCTCCAGTGGGCTCTCGGACGAGTGAATGAAAGCGATGACGCCGTCGAGCGCAACTTCGCGTTGGGGATGATCCTCGCCTTTCGCGCTCAGCCCCCGAGGATGCTCTCGCAGAGCAACAAACGACTCGTTGCCCGAGCAGTTCGAGATCTCGCTCTCATGCCCGTGGTGACGGACCAGCGCAGCGACGCATTGCCCGGGGCTGCGCTGCTCGGAACCCCGAAGGAGGACGCTGAGCATGAGTGACGACAGACCGTGGCATCCGCGCGATGGCGTGGACGGCTTCACGGGGATTTCCCAGGCGGCTGGAGAGAGAGCCTGTCAGATGAAACTGGCTGAAGCTCGCCGTTGGGCGGCGTGGGAAGACGAGGCGGTGTCAGCGCCTGCCCGGGACTCTCTGACGGACTTCTGGCGGGGATTCCGCCGAGGCTTCTTCCTGCAGCGGGACTGAGAACAGCGACCTCATGGGCGGCTGGGCGGCCCAAGCCGCCTAGACTCTCCCCGTGATCCCCGAGCACTCGACTTCCGCACCGCACTCGTCCCCCGCACCAGGCCGGGTGTCCTCCCAGACCCGCACCCTCGTCGTCGCGATCCTCGCCAGCTTCATGGCCATCCTGGACGGCTCGGTGGTCAACCTGGCCCTCGTGGACATCGGCCGGGACCTCGGCGGCGGCCTCGCGGAGCAGCAGTGGATCGTGAGCGGCTACCTCCTCAGCCTCGGCGCGCTCATCCTCGTGGCCGGGTCCATCGCGGACCGCTTCGGCCGGGAGCGGGTCATGACGGCCGGGCTCATCGGCTTCGGCGTCACCTCGCTGGCATGCGGCCTCGCGCCGACGCCGCTCGTGCTCGTCCTCGCCCGGGTGCTCCAGGGCGTCGCGGGGGCGTTCCTCGTCCCGTCCTCGCTCGCCATGATCGTGAGCGCGTTCAGCGGCCCGGCCCAGGGGAGGGCCATCGGCACCTGGACCGCGTGGACCTCGGTGGCGGGCCTCGTCTCGCCGCTCGTCGGCGGCGTGCTCGTGGACGCGCTCTCCTGGCGGGCCGTCTTCTTCGTCAACCTGCCGCCCATGGTCGCGGCCCTCTTCGTCCTCCGCCGCATCCCGGTCACACGGCCCGACGTCCGTGCGGAGCTGGACCTGCCGAGCTCCGTCCTCACTGCCCTCGGCCTCGGAGGACTCGTGTTCGGCCTCATCGAGCTCTCAGGGCAGGGGCCGCGCCCCGGGGTGCTCGCCCTCATCGGCGCCGGTCTCGCCGGACTGGTGCTCTTCGTCCTCCGCCAGCGCCGGGCCGAGCACCCCATGATGCCGCTCGCCCTCTTCCGCGTGACGAACGTCGCGGCGGGCAACGCGGCCACAGTGCTCATCTACGGCGCGATGGGCCTCGGATTCTTCGCCCTGCCCCTCTACCTCCAGTCCGTGCTGGGCCTCAGCGCCGTCGTCTCCGGCGTCGTCGCCATGCCGCCCACGCTCCTGCTGCTCCTCGGCTCGGGGCGCGTCGGACGGCTCTCGGGGGAGCGCGGCCCGCGGTGGCTCATGGCGGGCGGGGCGGCCCTCGCCGCGTGCGGATACGTCCTCATGGGCGCTGTGCCCCAGGAGCACAGCCTCTGGGCGGGGGTGGTGCCGGGCGTCGTCGTCTTCGGGCTGGGCCTCACGCTCATCGTGGCGCCCCTGACGTCTTCGGTCCTCGCGCACCTGCCGCCGGAGTCCTCCGGCATCGGCTCGGCGATCAACAACGCGGCCGCCCGGATCGCGGGGCTTGTGACGGTCGCCTTCGCGGGCCTCGTCATGGGCGGCCGGGTCTCCTTCGAGGGATTCCGCAGCGCAGTCTGGACCACGGCGGGGCTGCTCCTCGCGGGCGCCGTCGTCTCCGCCCTCGGGGTGCGGAACACGACGACGGCGCGGCGCCCCTCAGCAGTGGAGGAGGACGCCGCGCCGCGTGAGGCCCCGCAGGGGGCCGGTGGCCGGGACAGCGCTAGGGAGCGCTGACCGGCTGGGATCCGGCTAGGACTCCGGCAGCTCGCGCTGGTCCGGGCCGCTGTAGTCGGAGAGCGGGCGGATGAGCGCGTTGCTCGCGCGTTGCTCCATGATGTGCGCCGTCCAGCCGGTGATGCGGGAGGCGATGAAGAGCGGCGTGAACATCTGCGTGTTGAAGCCCATGAGGTGGTAGGTCGGGCCCGCCGGGTAGTCGAGGTTCGGCTTGATGTCCTTCGCCTCGGACATGGCCTGCTCGAGCCCGTCGTAGAGGCCGAGCATCTCGTCGCGGCCGTAGTGCTCGATCATCCGGTCCAGGGCCGCCTTCATCGTCGGCACGCGCGAGTCGCCGTTCTTGTAGACGCGGTGGCCGAAGCCCATGACCTTCTTCTTCTGGGCGAGCGCGTCCTCCATCCAGGCCTTCGCCCGGGCGGCCGCGTCCTCGCGGGACTCCTCCTTGCGGATGCCGATCTCGTCGAACGTGGCCATGACGGCCTCGTTCGCGCCTCCGTGCAGAGGTCCCTTGAGCGCGCCGATCGCGCCCGTGACCGCCGAGTGGAGGTCCGAGAGCGTCGAGGTGATGACGCGCGCCGTGAACGTGGAGGCGTTGAAGGAGTGCTCCGCGTAGAGGACCATCGAGACGCGGAACGCGTCCACGACCTCCGGCGGCTGCTCCTCGCCGAACGTCATCCAGAGGAAGTTCTGCGCGTAGTCGAGGTCATCGCGCGGCTCGACCGGCTCCTGGCCGCGGCGGCGGCGCTGGTCGTACGCCACGACGGCCGGGAACTTGGCGAAGAGGTGCTTGGACTTCTCGAGCTCCGCCTCGGGGGAGGAGTCCTCCGCCTTCGGATGGTTCGCGCCGAGGACGGAGACGGCCGTCCGGCCCACGTCCATCGGGTGGCAGTCCTTCGGCAGCAGGTCGATCGCGGCGCGGACGTTCGCATCCAGCGCGCGGTTCGAGCGCTCGAAGGAGCGGAACTCCTCGAGCTCCTGCCCGCTCGGCAGCTCGCCGTTCCAGAGGAGCATGGCGACCTCCTCGAACGACTTCCGCGCCGCGAGGTCCTGCACGGGGTAGCCGCGGTAGAGGAGGGAGTTGGTCTCGGGGTTCACCTTGGAGATCGCGGTGGTGTCGACGACGACGCCCGCGAGCCCCTTCTTGATCTCAGTCATGAGTGTGCCTTCCTAGTCCGCCAGGCTGCTGGCGTTGGATTCGATGTCGAGGCCGGGGACGGCGAAGTTGAAGATGCCCGTGTCCCACTGGTTGTACGCCTCGTAGTCCACGAGGCCGTAGAGATCCTTCCTGGTCATCATGTCCTGGACCGAGGCGTTCTGGGAACCGTTCGCCTGGATGTCCTCGAGCACCCGCTCCGCGGCGCCGAGGGCGGCGCGCAGCAGGGTGACCGGGTAGATCACCATGGCGATGCCCGCGTCCGCGAGCTGCTGGCGGGTGAAGAGCTCGGACTTGCCGAACTCGGTCATGTTCGCGAGCACGGGGACGTCCACGGCCCGGCAGACCGCCTCGAACTCGTCGAGGGACGCCATCGCCTCGGGGAAGATCGCGTCCGCGCCGGCGTCCACGAGGGCCTTGGCGCGGTCGATGGCCGCGTCGAGGCCCTCCACGGCGCGGAGGTCCGTGCGGGCCATGACGAGGAAGTCCTCGTCCGCCCTCGCGTCCGCCGCCGCCCGGATCCGCTTCGTGGCGGTCTCGAGGTCCACCATGTTCTTGCCGTCGAGGTGGCCGCACCGCTTCGGGTTGAACTGGTCCTCGATGTGGCAGCCGGCGAGCCCGGCGTGCTCGAGCTCCTGGACCGTGCGGGCCACGTTCATCGGCTCGCCGAAGCCCGTGTCCGCGTCGACGAGGGCCGGGAGGTCCGTCATGCGGGCGATCTGCCCGGCCCTCTGGGCCACCTCGGTCAGGGTGGTGAGGCCGACGTCGGGCAGGCCCAGCTCGTTCGCGAGCACCGCGCCCGAGATGTAGACGCCGTCAAAGCCCTTGGACTCGATGAGGCGGGCCGAGAGCGGGTTGAACGCGCCCGGGAACTGGGCGGCGGCCCCCGGCTTCAGGGCCTGGCGCATCGCCTTCCTCTTCTGGGAGGGCGTGACCTTGGAGTAGAGCATGTCTGTTCCTTTCGTCCGGAAGGGCCCGGCTGAGCGAGGCCGGGGACCCTGCGGCCTTCGCTAGAAGAGGCCCTTCGGGGCCGAGGCGAGGTCGATGACGCCGCCGGCGGCCTGGATGTTGAGCTGGTCGAGCTCGCCGGCTCCGAGCTCGGCGAGGTTGTCCACGGCCGTGAGGAAGCGCTGGATCTCCGCCTCGTCCACGAGCCCCTCGGCGAGGCTGCGGAACTTCTCGACGTACTGCTCGCGGGCGAAGGGACGCGCGCCGTTCGGGTGGGCGTCCGCCACGGCGATCTCGTCCTTGATGACCGTGCCGTCCTTGAGCGTGATCTCCACCGAGCCGCCGAACGCCTTCTCGCTGATGTCGAGCGAGTGGTATCGGCGGGTCCACTCCGGGTCCTCCGTCGTCGTGACCTTGCGCCAGAGCTCCACGGTGTCCGGGCGCTGGGCGCGCTCGGGGGCGTAGGAGTCCACGTGGTGCCAGGCGCCGTCCTGGAGGGCGACGGTGAAGATGTACATGATCGAGTGGTCGAGCGTCTCGCGCGAGGCCTTCGGATCGTACTTCTGCGGGTCGTTCGCGCCGGAGCCGATGACGTAGTGGGTGTGGTGGCTCGTGGCGATCTTGACGGACTCGACGTTCGCGGGGTCCGCGGCCTCGGGGTGCTCCGCGTGGAGCTTGCGGGCGAGGTCGATCCAGGCCTGGGCCTGGTACTCCGCCGAGTGCTCCTTGGTGTACGTGTCGAGGATGGCGCGCTTCGGCTCGCCCGGCTCGGGCAGCGGGACCTCGTAGGAGGCGTCCGGGCCGTCGAGCAGCCAGGCGATGACGCCGTCCTCGCCCTCGTAGATCGGGACGGGGGAGGTCTGCCCGCGCATGGCGCGGTCCACGGCCTCGACGGCCATCTTGCCCGCGAACGCCGGCGCGTGCGCCTTCCACGTGGAGATCTCGCCCTTGCGGGACTGGCGGGTCGCCGTCGTCGTGTGGAGGGCCTGGCCCACAGCCTGGAAGATCGTCTCCTCGTCGAGTCCGAGGAGCGTGCCGATGCCCGCGGCCGCCGAGGGCCCGAGGTGCGCCACGTGGTCGATCTTGTGCTTGTGGAGGCTGATCGCCTTGACGAGGTCCACCTGGATCTCGTAGCCGGTGGCGATGGCGCGGATGAGGTCCGCTCCGGACGCCCCCGTGTGCTGCGCGACGGCGAGGATCGGCGGGATGTTGTCGCCCGGATGGGAGTACTCGGCTGCCAGGAACGTGTCGTGGTAGTCCAGCTCGCGGACCGCGACGCCGTTGGCCCAGGCGGCCCACTCGGGGGAGACCTTCTCCTCGATCCCGAAGACGCCGGCGCCGCGACCGGACTGGCCGCAGGCCTCGCCGGAGCGGTGGCAGAGGGCCTGGGCGCGGGCGGAGACGATCGGGCCGCGGTTGAGGGAGGCGATGGCCACCGAGGCGTTGTCGATGATGCGGTTGGCCACCATCTCGGCGACCTCCCGCTCGACCGCGACCGGGTCGGCGGCGACCCGGGCGATCCGCATGGCGAGCTGCTCCTCGCGGGGGAGGCTCTCCTCAGAGCGGTAGACGCGGACCGTGTGCGTGGCAGTCATGCTGTTCCTTTCATCGGGGCGAGCCTCAGGGGACTCGGGGAGTCGGCCGAATCGGCCAGGCTGAGCGCGTCGACGATCGCCGAGCGCGCGTGGGAGAGGTGGACTCGGGCGGCGGCCGCCGCGAGCTGGGGGTCGCGGGCCGCGACGGCGCGGGCGATCGACGCGTGCTCGAGCGCAGAGGCCCGCAGCCGCCGTGCGTCTTCGCGCGTGGCCTGGCGCAGTCGTGCCAGGTTGGCGCGGAGGGGGCCTTGAGCCCGCTCGAGGTACGGGTTGTCCGCGGCCTCGGCGAGTCCCGCGTCGAGGCGGGCGATGAGCTCGTAGTACTCGGCTCGGTCCTCGCGGGCCTCCGCGAGGACGGCCGCGGCTCGCTCGAACTCGTCCGCGAGCTGCTCGAAGCGCTCGGGGGCGGCGCGCTGCGCCGCGAGGGAGGCGGTGACGGTCTCCAGGGCGATCCTCGCCTCGAAGAGGGCGTCCACGTGCCCGCGGGTCACCGAGGAGACGACGACGCCGCGCGAGGGGTGGGGCTCCACCAGGCCGTCAGCGGCGAGGCGGCGCAGGGCGTCCCGGAGCGGGGTCCGGGAGACGCCGAGGCGGGCGGCCTGCTCGACCTCGCCGAGCACCGTGCCCGGCTCGAGCCGCCACTCGACGATGTCCCGCCGCAGCTCGGTGTAAGCCCGATCACTTGCATTCACACCGCCACTGTATACAGAAACGACGCCCCAGGCCAGGATTCACAGAGATCTTCGAGAATCGAGGCCCGGAGCGTCGGTGTTCTGTATACAGTTGGGCGGCTGTGGGCAGGGAATCCCCACCGCACGGAGGAGGGCAGGAAGCGCTACCGCGCGGTGAGCACGGCCTCCGTGGCCTCGGCGATGGCCGCCTCCTCGTCCGTGGGGACCACGAGGACGTCGATGGCCGAGTCCGGCCCCGAGATCCGCCGGGTCTCGTCCGAGCGCTCGGCGTTGGCGGACTCGTCCAGGGTGATGCCCAGCGCGCCGAGCCTCTCGACGACGGCCTGCCGGAACGGCGCCGAGTTCTCCCCGATGCCCGCTGTGAAGACGAGGGCGCGGGCCCCTCCGACGGCGACGTGGTACGCGCCGATGTAGCCGGCCAGGCGGTAGGACGCCATCTCGATGGCGAGCCGGGCGCCCCGGTCTCCCTGCTCGGCCTTCTCCACGATGCGCCGCATGTCATTGGTGCCTGCGATCGCCTTGAGTCCGGACTCGTGGTTGAGGACCCGGTCCAGGTCGTCCGCGCTGCTGAGGCCGGGGATGTGCCGGCGTGCGGCGGTCACCACGGAGGGGTCCACGTCTCCCGAGCGGGTGCCCATGACGAGGCCGGCGAGCGGCGTGTACCCCATGGAGGTGTCGATCGAGCGGCCCTCGCGGATGGCCGTGGCGGAGGCGCCGTTGCCGAGGTGGGCGATGACGGCGTTGAGCTCCTCGCGCGGCACGCCCAGGAACTCGGCCGCGCGCCCTGTGACGAAGTCGTGCGAGGTGCCGTGGAACCCGTACTTCCGCATGCCGTACTTGCGGTACCAGTCGTCCGGCACGGCGTAGCGCCAGGCGTGCTCCGGCATGGTGCGGTGGAAGGCCGTGTCGAAGACCGCCACCTGGGGAAGGTCCGGCCACGTCTTCACGAGAGCGCGGATGCCGAGCGCATGCGCCGGGTTGTGGAGCGGCGCCAGGGGTGCGAGGCGCTCGATGGCCCGGATGATCTCGTTGTCGATGAGCACCGGCTCGGAGAAGCGCTCGCCGCCGTGGACCACGCGGTGGCCGGCGGCGTCCACGGTCCGGCCGCCGAGTGCCTCGTCCAGGCGGCCGGCGATGATCTCCAGGCCTTCGGCGTGGTCCTTGACCTCGCCCGAGCCGATCTCCTCGATGAGGCCCTTGGTCAGCACCTCGTGGGTCTCGGTGTCCCGGACCTGGTACTTGATGGAGGACGAGCCGGAGTTGATGACGAGAACCAGCATGGGGTTCCTTCCCTGTGTGCGGGCGCGCCGGTGCGGCGGGCCGGTTCGTGAGGGCGCCTAGCCCTGGGCCTGGATCGCGGTGATGGCGACGGTGTTGACGATGTCTTCCACCGTGCAGCCGCGGGAGAGGTCGTTGACCGGCTTGCGCAGGCCCTGGAGCACCGGGCCCACGGCCACGGCCCCCGCGGACTGCTGCACGGCCTTGTAGGTGTTGTTGCCCGTGTTGAGGTCCGGGAACACGAACACCGTGGCCTGTCCCGCCACGGGGGATCCGGGCAGCTTGGAGGCCGCGATGGACTGGTCCACCGCCGCGTCGTACTGGATGGGGCCCTCCGCCACGATCTCCGGGTGCCGGCCGCGCAGCAGCTCCGTGGCCTCGCGGACGCGGTCCACGTCCTCGCCGGAGCCGGACCCGCCGGTGGAGTAGGAGAGCATGGCCACCTTGGGGTCCACGCCGAACTGGACGGCGGTCTCGGCCGAGGCGGCCGCGATGTCCGCGAGCTGGGCCGCATCGGGGTTCGGGTTCACGGCGCAGTCGCCGTAGACGAGGACGCGGTCCGCGAGCAGCATGAAGAAGACGGAGGAGACGATCTGCACGCCCTCCTTGGTCTTGACGAACTCGAGCGCGGGCCGGATGGTGTTGGCGGTCGTGTGCGCCGCCCCGGAGACCATGCCGTCCACGTGGCCGAGCTGCACCATCATGGTGCCGAAGTAGGAGCCGTCCAGCATCCGCTCCATGGCCTGGGCGTGGTCCACGCCCTTGTGGGCGCGGAGCTTCGCGTACTCCGCGGCGTACTCCTCGCGCAGCGGCGAGGAGGCCGGATCGATGAGGCGGACGCCCGGGGCGTCGTCGGAATCCGTGAAGTCCAGACCGATGCCCTCGGACTGAGCGAGCTCGCGGACCTTGTCCTCGCTGCCGAGCACCGTGATGTCGCAGAAGTCCCGGCGGCGGATGATCTCGGCGGCGCGGAGGATGCGTACGTCCTCGCCTTCCGGCAGGACGATCCGGCGGCGGTCCGAGCGGGCCTTCTCCACGAGCTCGTGGAGGAACCGCAGGGGAGTGCGGCGCTCCGGGCGGGGAAGCTCGAGCCGGCCGAGCAGCTCCTTCTCATCCACGCTGTTGGACCACACGCCGAGCGCGGCGGCGATCTTCCGCGGCTCGCCGGCGCGCAGCGCGCCCTGGACCGCGCCGACGGCCTGCGCCGAGGTGTAGGTGTCCGTGGCCGTCCGCAGGACGGGGAACGGGGCGGCCTTGATGAGGGCCTGGGTGGCGGCGTTCGTCTCGAGACCGCCCGAGAGCAGGAGGCCGGAGGGGACCGGGAAGCTCGGCGAGAGCGCCGAGGCCAGGGTGGCCATGACCACGTCCGAGCGGTCCGCCGGGGTGATGACGAAGTCCCCGTCTCCCATCTGCGCGAGGAAGTTGCCCACGGTCATCGCGGCCACCTTGACCGCCTGCACGTCGCGGTCCAGGGAGACCGTGACGTCTTCTGTGTCGAGGTCCAGGCGCTCCACGACCTCCTGGACCGTCGGCTGCGAGACGGCGGGCGTCTCCGGGATGACGTAGACGTGGCCGCCCCGGCGGCCCGCGGGCACCGACGCCTCCGCCTCCTCCGCCAGCTCCGGGTCCACCCGGTTGACGACGACGGCGAGCAGGTCCGTCTTGGCCGCGTGCAGCTCCGACCGGGTCACCTTGACGGCGTTGACGATGTCCTCCACCGTCTCCGCCACGTGGCCGCTGATGATGGCGAGCACCGAGCAGCCGAGGTTGTTGGCGAGCCGCGCGTTCATGTCGAACTCCGCCGTGGCCGCGTTGTGGGCCAGGAGGTCCGTGCCGTCCACGATGATGACGTCGCACGTCCGGCTCATCTCCGAGTAGACGGACAGCGCCACGCTGTCCAGCTCGTCATGGTCTCCGGAGGCGAGGATCTCGCGGCAGCGCGCCAGGGAGACGCCTCCGCGCGCCTGGATGTCCGCCTCGCCGAAGGTCTCCCGCATGAGGCGGATGGTGGGGTCCGTGTCCTCGGAGTCCGTGAGGTGCACGGGCCGGAAGTAGCCCACTGAGTCGGCGCGCCGGATGAGGGAGTCGGCGAGACCCAGTGCGATGAGGGTCTTGCCGGCTCGCGGCGTCATTGCGTCGAGGAAGATGCCCTGCGTCATGGTCCGTCCTTCGAGTGGGTGCCGGTGGCGTGCTTCCAGTCTAGAAGGCGGCGGGGCCGCCGGAGGCCCCGAACGGGCGGATCGGGGCGTTGTTTCCATCACGTGCGTGCGAGTCCCGGCGGGGCGGGCGGCGGCGAACGAGCGTTCAACCTCTGCTTCAAGGCTCGCCGGGCGGAGACCGCCTGTCCGGCAGAATGGGACAGGACCGTCATAGCCTGGAGGAATCGCCTGGATCCGGGCATCCGGCCCCAGGGCGGCCCGCAATGACGACGACGAAGGAAGCGTGGAGTTCTCCGTGACCAATCAGTCAGTGCCCCAGAACGCCGGCGACGAGGCGCAGCTCGGCCCGACGGGCAAGCCGCTGCGCGAGTTCCCCGAGCCCGCCCCGCTCGAGTCGCACGGCCCGGCGCGCGTCATCGCGATGGTCAACCAGAAGGGCGGCGTCGGCAAGACGACCTCCACCATCAACCTCGCGGCGGCGCTCGCGGAGCTCGGCCGCAAGGTCCTGCTCGTGGACTTCGACCCGCAGGGCGCGCTCTCCGCGGGCCTCGGCGCGAATCCGCACGACCTCGAGGAGACGGTCTACAACGTCCTCATGGACCGCAAGGTGGACGTCCGGGACACCATTCTGGAGACGGAGGTCGAGGGCCTCGACCTCCTGCCCGCGAACATCGACCTCTCCGCCGCCGAGGTCCAGCTCGTCAACGAGGTCGCCCGCGAGCAGGTCCTCGACCGCGCGCTGCGGAAGGTCTCGAACGACTACGACGTCGTCATCATCGACTGCCAGCCCTCCCTCGGCCTGCTCACCGTCAACGCGCTCACGGCCGCGCACGGCGTCATCATCCCGCTCAGCCCCGAGTTCTTCGCCCTGCGCGCCGTCGCCCTCCTCGTCGAGACCATCGAGAAGGTCCAGGACCGCCTCAACCCGGACCTTCAGATCGACGGCGTCCTCGCCACGATGTACGACCCGCGCACCATCCACGCCCGCGAGGTCATGGGCCGCCTGGTCGAGGCGTTCGGGGACAAGGTCTTCGAGACGCCCATCAAGCGCTCCATCAAGTTCGCCGACGCCACCGTCGCCGCGGAGCCCATCACGAGCTTCGCCGGGAACCACTCCGGGGCCACCGCGTACCGGAACCTGGCCAAGGAGCTCATCGAGCGCGGCGGGGCGCCGTAGCACGCCCCGTGACTGCTCCGGCCGAGTCGCCTGAGGAAGGCGCCCTCCACAGCCCGGAGGGCGCGGCGGGGGAGGCGTCCGCGCCGAGCGGATTCGCCGTCGCCCTGAGCAACTTCAACGGCCCGTTCGACCTCCTCCTGCACCTCATCGCCTCCAAGGAGATGGACGTGACGCGCGTGGCGCTCGCGGAGGTCACGGACGAGTTCCTCGCCTACACGTTCCGCCTGGCCGACGACCCCGCGGACGAGCGCAGCGAGGACGAGCGGCTCGAGGAGCGGACCGGCTTCCTCGTCGTCGCCGCCACGCTGCTCGACCTCAAGGCGGCACGCCTCCTGCCCGGCGGCGAGGTGGAGTCCGTCGAGGACGTCGAGGCGCTCGAGGCGAGGGACCTCCTCTTCGCAAAGCTCCTCCAGTACAAGGCGTTCAAGCACGCGGCCGAGCACATCGGCGAGCGCATGGCCGCCCACGCCACGGCGTTCCCGAGGGAGGTCCCGCGGGGCTTCGGGTTCGAGGGCCTTCAGCCCCCGCTCGAGCTCTCCGTGACCCCGGACGAGCTGGCGAGGATCGCGGAGGCCGCGCTCTCGCAGGCCAAGCCGCCCCGTCCCACAGAGGTGGGTCTCACGCACCTGCACGGCTCGCTCGTCACCGTTGCGGGGGAGTCGGAGGAGATCGCGGGGCGGCTGGCCGCCGCGGGCCGCCTCTCCTTCGCGGAGCTCACCGCGGACGCGGAATCCCGGCTCGTGCTCGTGGTCCGCTTCCTCGCCCTGCTCGAGCTGTACCGCCGCTCGCTCATCGTCCTCGAGCAGGAGGACGAGGAGATCGCCGTCGAGTGGACAGGGCCCTCGGACGCAGAGGAGGCGCTCGAGGGAGCCGTCATCGAGGATTACGAGGGCACAGCACCGGAGGGAGCAGGGGCATGAGCAATCCGAATCGGCAGGCGGACCCGGAGCGGCCGCAGCCGGTGCCTGCGCGGGAGGACTGGCCCGAGGAGGTGCTGAGCGCCGCCGAGGCGGTCCTCATGGTCGCCGACTCGCCCGTCTCCGCGGAGGAGCTCGCGCGCGTCCTCGGCGAGAGCGCGGAGGCGGCGGCCTCCGTCGTCGGGCTGCTGGCGGAGGAGTACGACGGCGAGCGGGGCGGCCGCCGTCGGGGGTTCGAGATCCGCCGCGCAGGGGGCGGCTGGAGGATCGCCGCCCGCGGCGAGCACCGGGACGTCGTCGAGCGGTTCGTGCTCTCGGGGCAGAAGGCCCGCCTGAGCCTGGCGGCCCTGGAGACGCTCGCCGTCATCGCGTACCGGCAGCCGGTGGCCCGGAGCGAGGTCGCGGCGATCCGCGGCGTCAACGTGGACTCGGTGGTCAAGACGCTTCAGCACCGCAATCTCGTCGTGGAGCAGGGCGTGCACCCGAGCTCGGGGGCGACGCTCTACGGCACCACCCAGTACTTCCTGGAGCGGCTCGGGATCGACTCCGCCGAGGAGCTCCCGCGCCTGTCTCCGCACCTGCCGGGGGTGGAGGACCTGGCCGAGATCACGTCGGAGGAGCTGGAAGCCTGAGCAGGCGGTTTGAGACAATGGAGTCTCAGCGGCGGCGCGCTCGCCGCCCTCGCACTCGCTTTCCGCGTGTCTCGCGCATCGACCCCAAGGACGCCTCATGAGCTCGTCATTCTCCCGCAAGCCCTCCTCCGGCTCCGGCCGCGGCCCTCAGAAGGGCAGCCCCCAGAAGGGCGGCCCCCGCCGTCCCGGCTCGGCCAAGCCCTCCGGCGGCAAGTCCGGCTACCCGAAGTCCGGCGGCGCCAAGGCCGGCTCGGCGTCCGGTGCGAAGCGCGGCCCGCAGAAGGGGGCCGGCGCCCGCCGCGGCGGACCCCGCGTGAATCCCGAGACCTCCTCGGCGGGCCGTCCGTTCGCGAAGGACCGCCGCGGACGCGAGCTCAAGCCCGTGCGCCCGGAGGACCGCGCCCCCATCGAGCCCCGCCCGGGCACGGGCGAGTCCCGCGGCGAGGGCGTCCGCCTCCAGAAGGTGCTCGCCAACGCCGGCGTCTCGAGCCGCCGCGCGTGCGAGCAGATGATCGACGAGGGCCGGGTCGAGGTCAACGGCCAGATCGTCATCGAGCAGGGCGTCCGCGTGGACCCGGAGCGGGACGTCATCCACGTGGACGGAGAGCGCATCCAGCTGGACGCCTCGAAGACCTACATCGTCTTCAACAAGCCCAAGGGCGTCGTCTCCACCATGACTGACCCCGAGGGCCGCCCCGCGGTGGGGGACTTCGTCAAGAACAAGCACGAGCGCCTCTTCCACGTGGGGCGCCTCGACGCGGAGACGGAGGGGCTCCTCCTCCTCACGAACGACGGCGAGCTGGCGAACCGCCTCATGCACCCGCGCTACAACGTCCCCAAGACCTACCTCGTCCAGGTGCGCGGCCCGCTGCCCAGCGGGGTCGGCAAGCAGCTGAGGGACGGCGTGAAGCTCGAGGACGGCTGGGCCAGCGTGGACTCCTTCCGCCTCGTGGACTCGAAGCCCGGCCACGTGCTCGTCGAGGTGGTGCTGCACAACGGCAAGAACCGGATCGTCCGCCGTCTCTTCGAGGCCGTCGGCCATCCCGTGGAGCGCCTGCTGCGCGTCGGCGTGGGCCCCATCGTCCTCGGGGACCAGAAGCAGGGGTCCGTCCGCGTCCTCGGCCGCCACGAGGTGGGCCACCTCCTCAGCCTGGTGGGCCTGTGAGCCCGCAGCCCGGGGAGAGCACGAGGCTCCCGCGCCTCCTCGTCGTCGGGGCGGGCCTCCTCGGCGCGTCCGTGGGCCTGAGGTGGCGCTCTCTCGGCGGCACGGTCCACATCCGCGATGCGAGCCCCACCGCCGCGGCCATCGCGGCGGACCTCGGCGCGGGCCGCCTCTGGGCCGAGGACTCGTCGACTCCGGACATCGTCGTCGTCGCCACGCCGCCCGAGGTGACGGCCTCGGAGGTGCTCTCGGCGCTGGAGGACTTCCCGGACGCCGTCGTGACGGACGTCGCGAGCATCAAGGGCGCCGTCGTCCGGGAGGTCGAGGCCGCCCTCGAGCGAGACGGGCGCTCCTCGGAGCTGTCCCGCTACGTGCCCGGCCACCCGATGGCCGGACGGGAGCGCTCCGGCCCGGTGGCCGCCCGCGCCGAGCTCTTCGAGGCGATGCCCTGGATCGTGTGCCCCTCCCGGGAGCAGGCCGCCACGAGCGCCGTCGAGCACATGGCCATGCGCCTCGGCGCCACCGTGGTGCGCATGGACCCCCGTGAGCACGACGAAGCCGTGGCCCTCATCTCGCACCTGCCCCAGGTCGCCGCCTCGCTCGTGGCGGCCCGCCTGCAGGACGGCGAGCACACGGCGCTCGCGCTCGCGGGCAACGGGCTCAAGGACACCACCCGGATCGCGCAGAGCGACCCGCAGCTCTGGGTGCAGATCCTCGCCGGGAATGCGGAGGCGGTGCGCCCCCTCCTCGACGCGCTCCAGGAAGACCTGGGCAGCGTGGCCGAGGCCCTCGGGAATCCCGAGGCGCCGGGCGCCCGGCTCGCCGTGGCCCGGATGCTGGACCAGGGCAATGCGGGGCGCTCGCGGATCCCCGGCAAGCACGGCTCCGCGCCGAAGCACTTCGCGCACGTCATGGTGCTCCTCGATGACCGCCCCGGCCAGCTCGGCCGCCTCTTCAACATCCTCGCGGACCTCGGGGTCAACGTCGAGGACGTCCACATGGAGCACGCCGCCGGCCGGGACGTGGGCGCGGTGGACCTCTCCGTGCTGCCGCACCTCGGCCAGAGCACGGCTGACGCGCTCACGGAGCGCGGCCTCCAGTCCTATTACGTCTCGTGACGCCGTCCGCGCCGCGCACCTGTCAGGAAAGCGAAGGAACGATGACCTCATCCCTCTCCACCGACCGCCTCGTCGTCGCCGTCGACGGCCCCTCCGGATCCGGGAAGTCCAGCGTCTCGCGGGAGGCGGCCCGCCGCCTCGGCGCCGCCTACCTCGACACGGGGGCGATGTACCGCGCCGTGACGCTCAGCTGCCTCGAGGAGGGCGTGGACCTGGCCAGCCGCCAGGCCGTCGCGGAGGCGGTGCGCCGGGCGGAGATCGAGGTCTCCACCGATCCGGAGCAGGAGCAGACGGTGCTCGTCAACGGCCGCAATGTCACGCAGGAGATCCGCGAGCCGCGGATCTCGGAGCGGGTCTCCGCGGTGGCGACGACGCCCCAGGCGCGCGAGAACCTCGTGGCCCGGCAGCGCGAGATCATCGGAGCGCATCCCAGGATCGTGGCCGAGGGCCGGGACATCACCACGGTCGTGGCCCCGGACGCCGATGCGAGGATCCTCCTCACGGCCTCGGAGGAGGCCCGCCTGCGCCGCCGCGGCCTGCAGCTCGGCGGCTCCCAGTCTGCGGAGCAGCTCGCCGAGCAGGTGACGGGGCGGGACCGGAAGGACTCGGCCCTCGTCAACTTCACGAGCGCCGCGGACGGCGTGGTCACCCTCGACTCGAGCGATCTGGACTTCGAGCAGACGGTCCAGGCCGTGTTGGAGATCGTCCTCCGCGCCGGATCGGAGGGCACCCGATGAGCCGCCTGCGCAGCCTGGCCGCCCGCGGGCGCTCGCTTCTCACGGGAGGGGAGCGGCCGTTCGCGGACCGCGAGGTCCACGAGGGCGCCGGTCCCGTGGCTCTGCGGATCGGGCGCTTTCTCGACCACGTCCTCTACCGCACCGAGGTGACGGGCGCGGACCGCATCCCGGCCGAGGGCGGGGCGATCATCGCCGCCAACCACGCGGGCCTCCTCGACGGCCCGCTGCTCTACGGCGCCTTTCCGCGGGAGGGCCACATCATCGTCAAGCGGGAGATGTTCGAGGTCCCCGTCATCGGGGCCGTGCTCCACTACTCGGGCCAGATGGGCATCAACCGGGCAGGGGACCGGCGGACGCTGTCCCGGGCGGCGGATCTGCTCAAGCGCGGCAAGCTCGTCGGGATCCTCCCGGAGGGCACCCGCGGCACGGGCGCGGTGTCCTCGATCTCCTCGGGCGTGGCCTGGCTGGCGGTCGCGTCCGGGGTGCCCGTGGTTCCGGCGGCCGTCCTCGGCACCCGCCGGACGGGCACGAGCCGGTCCTGGCTTCCGCGCCCGCGGACCCGCCTCGCCGTCGCGTTCGGGGACCCGGTGACGGTCTCGAAGGCGGAGGGCGAATCGGGCCGTGACACAATGAATCGGGCTGCGGAGGAGATCCGCACCGCCCTCGCCGAGCATGTTCGGCAGGCCGAGGCGCGCACGGGCCTGCGCCTCCCCAGCGCCTGACCCCGCGGCCTCAGGCCACCGCCCGCGGCGCTCGACGGCGCCGGCGACGACGACCCCACGAACCGGACAAGGTGAAAGACATGGCAGAGCACTCGAGCGACGACTACGAGCCCGTCGAGGACGACCGCCTCGCGGAGCGGCTTGCCGCCATCGACGAGTCCGAGGCGGAGGCCCGCGCCGAGTCCCTGCGCCAGGGGCTCGCGGACTACGAGCTCGACGAGGAGGACCAGGCCCTCCTGGCCCGCTACCTCGACGACGACCTCGAGATGGAGGACGAAGCGCCGCTGCCCGTCCTCGCCATCGTGGGCCGGCCGAACGTGGGCAAGTCCACGCTCGTCAACCGCATCCTCGGGCGCCGTGAGGCCGTCGTCGAGGACGTCCCGGGCGTGACGCGGGACCGCGTCTCCTACCGCGCCGAGTGGATGGGCCGCGAGTTCACGCTCGTGGACACCGGCGGCTGGGAGCACGACGCGCGCGGCATCCACGCCTCCGTGGCCCAGCAGGCCGAGATCGCCGTGGACGCGGCGGACGCGGTGCTGCTGGTCGTGGACGCCACCGTCGGCGCCACCGCCACGGACGAGGCTGTGGTGCGCATGCTCCGCCGCAAGAAGAAGCCGGTGGTGCTCGTGGCCAACAAGGTGGACTCGGAGCTGCTCGAGGCGGAGGCCTCGGTGCTCTGGGGCCTCGGCTTCGGAGAGCCCCACCCGGTCTCGGCCCTGCACGGCCGAGGCGCCGCGGACATGCTGGACGCCGTCATGGAGGTGCTCCCCGCGGAGTCCGCCCACGGCGGTCCCATTGAGCGCGGCGGCCCCCGCCGGGTGGCCCTGCTCGGCCGCCCGAACGTGGGCAAGTCCTCCCTCCTCAACAAGCTCGCGGGAGAGCAGCGCGTCGTCGTCGACGACCTCGCGGGCACCACCCGCGATCCCGTCGACGAGCTCGTGGAGCTCGGCGGCCGCCAGTGGCGGTTCGTGGACACCGCGGGCATCCGCCGCCGCGTGCACATGCAGCACGGTGCGGACTTCTACGCCTCGCTGCGCACGCAGACGGCGCTGGACCGCGCCGAGGTCGCCGTCGTGCTCCTCGCCGTGGACGAGGTCCTCTCGGAGCAGGACGTGCGCATCCTCCAGCTGGCGATCGACTCGGGACGCGCGCTCGTCCTCGCGTACAACAAGTGGGATCTGCTCGACGACGAGCGCCGGCACTACCTCGAGCGGGAGATCGAGAGGGACCTGGCGCACGTCCAGTGGGCGCCGCGCGTCAACATCTCGGCCCGGACCGGCTGGCACAAGGACAAGCTCGTCCCGGCGCTTGACCGGGCGCTCGAGGGCTGGGAGACGCGCATCCCGACCTCGAAGCTCAACGCCTTCCTCGGCGAGCTCGTGGCCGCGCACCCCCACCCGGTGCGGGGCGGAAAGCAGCCCCGCATCCTCTTCGGCACGCAGGCGAGCACGCGCCCGCCGAAGTTCGTCCTCTTCACGTCCGGCTTCCTCGACCCCGGCTACCGCCGCTTCATCACGCGGCGCCTGCGCGAGACGTTCGGCTTCGAGGGAACGCCGATCGAGGTCTCCATGCGGGTGAGGGAGCGCCGCAAGCGCTAGCGCCTCGCGCTGTCGCCCTCCTGCCGCCGCCCGGACCGCCGTCCTCGTCCGGCGGCGAGGAGGCTGAACGCCGTGCCCGCCGCGAGCCACGCGACGAGCACCCACCAGGACTCGGCCATCGGGGCCTGCGGGAAGTAGCTGAGGTCGCGCAGGAGCGTGCCTGTGGCGCCGGGGACGAAGTGCTGGCCGATCTCGCCCCACGGCGCGGGCAGGAACTCCTTCGGCGTCTGCATCGAGGAGATCGGGTTGCCCACGAACATCGTGATGACGGCTCCGAGTCCGATGCCGGGCTGGCCCAGGAGGGCCTGGAGCCCGGAGATGAGGGCGGCCGTGGCCCCGAGGGAGAGGGCGCTGGCCGCCCACTCCAGAAGGAAGTCGCCCTGGAGAACGTGGAACCACGTGTGCATGACGAGCACGATCGCGAGGCCGGCAAGAGCGCCGTAGGCGGCCACGCCGAGGAGCCGGGAGCGGGTTCCCCGGAGCAGGAAGGACACGATGATGCCGCCGATCATGCCGCCCATCGTGAGCGGCATGCCCGCGAGGGCGAGGTTGCTGCCACGGGGATCCGCGGCGTCGAGCGGGGCCACGTCCGTGACGGTGATCTTCGGGGCGGACGCGCCCTGGAGGGAGGACTTCGCGGCAGCCGCCTTCTTGCCCGCGGCCTCGGCCTTCGCCCCGGCCTCCTCGGCCTGCTCCTGCATCGCGGCGAGCTGCGGGGATCCCGGAGGGAGCTGACCGGACATCTGCTCGAGGACGCCCGCGAGCGTCTTCGCCGCGCCCTGGGCCCCGGCCGCCTGGGCGCCGAGCTTCGCCGCCTCCTGCGCGCCCTTCTGCTGCTGCGCCGCGAAGCCCATCTGCGTCTTCTGCGCGAGGCCCTGCACGGAGCGCGCCGCCAGCTGCGTAGCCACCGGGCTCGCGGCGGAGGCCGTGAGCACCTCGAGGTCCTCCGAGTCCTTCGAGAAGACGAACGCGGCGTAGGCATCGCGGTGCTTCAGCGCGTCCTCGGCCTCTCTGCGGCTCGAGACGTGGCGGACGTCGAACCCGGCGTCCGCGTGCTCCGCCTCGGCGGCGACCTTCTGCTCCTGGGCGCTCGTGCCGACGACGAGCACGGGGAGGTGCTTCGTCGTCGTCGTGATAGAAGGCCAGATGAAGGCGAGCAGAACCGCCGTCACCGCGACGGCTCCGATGAGCGCGGCCTTGAGGGAGTGGCCGGCGTGCGTGCGGCCTCCCTCGTTGGCGGCCTCGGCGGAGCCCGCGGCAGGGTGAGCGGAATGCGGTGCGTGGTCGGCTCCGTGCGTGTCAGCGGACTGGGGTCCGTGCTCGGAGCGGGGCGGGGGAACGGGGTGGCTCATGGGGATCACTCCTCGAAAACGAATATGCGTTCTCTATGGTGCACCCTTGTACCCTGGAGAACAAGAACGTCCATTCTCTGAGGGGAGGAAGAGTGCCGAAGATCACCGAGGAGCGGCGCGAGGAGCAGCGGTCCAGGATCCTCTCCGCAGCCATGGCCACGTTCGCGGAACACGGCTTCCGCGGCGCCTCGATGGCGCGGATCATCAAGGCATCTGGCCTCTCGGCGGGAGCCATCTACACGTACTTCCCCACGAAGGACAGCCTGGAGCACGCCGTCGCGGAGTCGATCTTCCGCAACCGACTCGGTGCGCTGCGCGAGCTCGCCGAGTCTGATCCGGTTCCTGCTCCAGCCGAGGGCGTGCGGCGGTTCGTCGCGTCCATCCCTGCGGAGCTCATGGACACGGGGCTCCTCCTGCAGATCTGGGGCGAGGCCGTGTCCGAAGACCGCTTCCGCGAGCTCTCCACGGGAATCCTCCGGGGGCTCGTCGAGCGGATGGGGGAGTACCTCGCCGCCTGGCTGAGGCAGGAGCGCGGTCTGGACGAGGCGGCGAGCCGGGAGCGGGGACGGCGGCTTGCGCCGGCCGTCGTCGCGCTCTGCCAGGGCTACATTCTCCGGAGGGCGCTCTCAGGGGAGGGCGAGGAGGCCTTCCTGGGCAGCGTCGACGCCCTCCTCCAGGGGCTCTGAGCGCCACGCGCACGGCCTGTGAATTCACGGGCGGGGCCTTCATAGGGTAGTCTGGATGAGTTGTCCGGGCCTGCAGGGCTCGAGCAGCGGACGGGCTGTGGCGCAGCTTGGTAGCGCACATGACTGGGGGTCATGGGGTCGCAGGTTCAAATCCTGTCAGCCCGACGTCCGCCCCGGCGAGAGCACCTCTCGCCGGGGCTTTTCTGCGTCCGGGGCTTCCCTCAGCTCCGCCGCAGCAGCGAGCTCCGGGCCGGGATGCGGCCCGCCGCCCTCGCGGCGAGGAGCGAGCGGGCGCAGTCGGAGACCGCCTCCTCGACGGACCGCGGCGCGAAGCCCAGGAGGTCCTGGGCCTTGGCGTGTGAGAGGTGCTTCCGCCGCCCGAGCGTCGAGGCGAGCCCGCTTACGGAGGGGAAGACCGAGCCAGCCGCCACCACGAGGCTGTCGGGCAGCTGCCGGACCCCGATCCGGCCCTCGAACTCCGGCAGCTGCCGGATCACCGCCGCGATCTCCTCGAAGGAGACGGGGTCGCCCGCCGCCGCGATGAAGCGCTGCCGGGCTGCCGCGGGCGCCGTCATGGCGAGCATGTGGAGCTCGGCCACGTCCCTGACATCGACGATGTTGAGGGACACGCGCGGCCAGAACGTCGTGTGGCCGGAGAGCATGCGGTTGACCACCGCGGTCGAGCTCGAGAGCCTCCGTCCGAGCACCGGCCCCACGACGGCCACGGGGTTGACGACGGACAGCTCCGGGGAGCCCGGGTGCTCCGAGGCGAACCGCCATGCCTCCCGCTCGGCCAGCGCCTTCGAGGCCACGTAGGCGTTGACGTCGCTTCCGTCGAGGAACGTCCAGTCCTCTTCGGTGAAGGGGGACTCGAGCGTGCCCCGCTGGGGGCGGTGCCCGTACGCGATGGCGGCCGATGAGGACGTGAGCACCACGCGCTCCACTCCGGCCCGGGCCGCTGCGGCAAGCACGCGCCGGGTGCCGTCCACGGCCGGGCGCACGAGCGCCTCGGGCGAGCGGGGCATGCGCAAGGGGAGCGGCGAGGCCACGTGGTGGGCGTAGCGCGCCCCGTCCATGAGCGCGTCCCACCCGCGGTCTGCCTCGAGCCGGGCCTCGACGAGCTCGAGGCGGGAGGGGTCAGAGCCGTGGCGGAGCACGGTGTCCACCACCTCGGGGCGGTCCTCCGGAGCCTGCACGGACGCTCGGACCCTCCAGCCGGCGTCCAAGAGGGAGGAGATGAGAAAGCCCGCGATGAAGCCCGTGCCGCCGGTGAGCGCCACAAGGTCGCCGGCCGGCGTCGGGGTCCCGTTCTCGAAGGGCGTCATGCCTCCATTCTCTTCCAGGGTCCTGTCTATGGGTATGGGGGAGGCGACCGCGCATTGGTCGCGAGACGCGCCGCGGGCCATGCCCCGAAGAAGCCCGCGGTGTCGCTACAATTGGCCAAAGCACACGTGATGACACCACCGCGTAGAGAGCGAGCGAGACGATGTCGCAGAACGGCACTCCATCGGAGAACAACACGCTGTCCTCGGGGTCGGCTGAGGGCGGTGCCCGCAACGGCGAGCCCTCGCTGGCGACCACGACGATCTCCATCCCGCAGGTCCTCTCGCACGGCGCCTCCCGGTCCCTCACCGCAGAAGAAGAGGCCGCTGTCGCGGCGCTGCCCGGTGACTCCGCCCTGCTCATCGCCTTCTCGGGGCCGAACGCGGGGGCCCGGTTCCTCCTGGACACGGACGTGACCACGGTCGGCCGCCACCCGGACGCGGACATCTTCCTCGACGACGTCACCGTCTCCCGCCGCCATCTGGAGTTCCGCCGGCACGGCCACTCCTTCGAGGCGGTGGACAAGGGGAGCCTCAACGGCACCTATGTGAACCACGACCGAGTGGACTCTCTGACGCTCAAGAACGGCATGGAAGTGCAGGTCGGGAAGTTCCGTCTGACGTTCCTCGCTTCCCCTTCGGCCTGACCTTGGGTCATACTGTGAAGAGCCCATCCACCGGATGAGGCTTTTTCCAGCAAGCTGAAGGGAATCCCATGGCCTCTCCCGCACGTCGCACTGCGCCCCAGGCGGTGTCCTCGTCGCGCGCCGGGGTGCTCAACATCGGAGAGGTCCTGGCAGAGCTCGTCGGAGAATTCCCTCAGGTGAGCGCCTCCAAGATCCGCTTCCTCGAGGACAAGGGGCTCATCACCCCGCAGCGCACCCCCGCCGGCTACCGCAAGTACACCGGACCTGATGTAGAGCGCCTGCGCTTCATCCTCGCCCTCCAGCGTGACCAGTACCTGCCCCTGAAGGTCATCAAGGACTACCTGGACGCGGTGGACCGGGGCGAGCGTCCCGAGGACTTCGCGGGCGCGGCCCCCGTTGCCTCGCCGCGCCTCGTCTCGGACGCGCAGCAGTCCGCGTCGCGCAGCATGAAGCTCTCCGAACTGGCCAAGGCCACGGGAGCCACGGAGCGCAGCCTCCAGGAGCTCATGTCCTACGGGCTCATCGAGCGCAAGCAGCGCGGCTTCACGGAGACGGACGTGGAGATCGTCACCTCGTGCATGCAGCTCGCGCGCTTCGGGCTCGACGCGCGCTACGCCCGGATGCTCAAGGGCGCGGCAGACCGGCAGATGGAGCTCGTGGAGCGCGCCATCGCCCCCACGGCGGCCCGCCGTGACGGGGACACGCAGTCCCGGCGGATGGAGATGGCCCGGGAGCTCGGTGAGATCTGCGTCCGTCTGAACCAGTCGCTGGTGCGCTCGCACCTCGATGTCCTCGACCGCCGCTCCTGAGCGGTCCTATAGCACGGCCTCTGACAACACGCCCGCAATGACGCCGTCGGAGCGTTGCCCGGGGCCCGTGGCATTCTTATTCTCAGTCAGGGCCACCCGGCCGCGAGACCGCGGGGCCGCCCGCAGGATCCACAGGAGGACACCGTGATCGAGGACAGCCGCATCGCGCCGCTGCCAGGACAGCCTGTGCCCTACGGCTCCCAGGGCGTCCTCTTCTCGGACGCCGTCGGCCAGCCGGACGAGGAGCTCGGCTACCGCGGCCCTGCCGCGTGCAAGGCCGCCGGCATCACCTACCGTCAGCTGGACTACTGGGCCCGCACCGGCCTCGTGGAGCCCGGCGTGCGCAACGCCCACGGCTCCGGCACGCAGCGCCTCTACAGCTTCCGGGACATCCTCGTGCTCAAGGTGGTCAAGCGCCTCCTGGACACGGGCGTCTCCCTGCAGCAGATCCGCTCGGCGGTGGAGCACCTTCGGGAGCGCGGCGTCCAGGACCTCGCCCAGATCACCCTCATGAGCGACGGCGCCTCGGTGTACGAGTGCACCTCCGCGGACGAGGTCGTGGACCTCGTCCAGGGCGGCCAGGGAGTCTTCGGCATCGCCGTGGGCCGCGTGTGGCGCGAGGTCGAGGGCACGCTGGCAGAGTTGCCCTCGGAGTCCGCCCGGGACGAGGAGCTCGCGGCGGCGATGCACCCGGAGAACGAGCTCAGCCGCCGCCGGGCGCGCAAGATCTCCTGACGCGCGCTCGCGTGGCCGGCTGTTCAGAGCCGCAGCAGAGCAGAGTGCGAGTCTGAATCAGACGGAGCGCCCACTCGTTTGACCTAGACCGGTCTAGGCCTGATTTCGGCGGATCTCCGCCAGCAGCGTGTCGAAGCGCTGAGCCGCTTCACGGGCGCCCGCCGTGGGCCACTGGTGGACGGGATACGCGGCGCCCTGGATCTGCTGCCATTCGTGGTACTCCGGCAGCACGGTCTCCAGGAGGGCGTCCCCGAACATCTCCCGCATCTCCCCGATGCGGTAGGCGTGCTCCGAGAAGTCCTCCCGCACGCGGTTGGCCACGACGTACCGGCCCACCAGGCCAGGGGCGTACTCCCGGGAGAAGAGGCGCAGAGCGCGCAGCGTCCGCTCGGTGCCCGCCACGGAGAAGAGGCCCGGCTCGGCGACGAGCACCACGTCGTCGCTCGTGGTCCAGGCCATCCGGGTGAGCCCGGAGAAGGACGGCGGGCAGTCGATGAGCGCGAGGTCGTACCCCTCGGCGCGCTCCAGGACGGTCTCGAGGCGGCGGAGGTCTCGCCGGGAGAGGTCCGGGCGGTCGTAGACGCCGGAGACGGCCGAGCCGCCGAGCACGTCCAGCCGATAGGGGCGGTCCTGGGCCCCGGCGCGGCTCGCGAGCGCCGTCCAGGAGGACGAGCGCACGTGGTCGGCGGGCACGGCGCGCTTCGGGCGCTTCAGCAGGTCGCCGATCGAGGACTCGCGCCGGGCCGGCAGGCCGAGGGCGGTGGAGAGATCGGCGTGGGGGTCGAGGTCGACGACGAGGGTCCGCAGACCGGCCTCGAGGGCCGCGGAGGCGAGGCCGGAGGTGACGGAGGTCTTGCCGACGCCGCCCTTCAGGCTGCTGATGCTCACGATGTGCACGGGTGCCTCCAGTCCGTCTGCGCTGCTCGTTCTCCTCTACGGCAGACCCCTTCCAGCATAGGTCCCCGCGGCCGCCAGAGCGGAACCTCCGCGCCGTGTGGTCAGTCCACGGACCGCCGTTCCGGCGGGTCGTCCGCAGAGCACCGGCAAATCTGAGAGGATGTGGCGTATCCAACAACGCTGTGGTGCCTCTGGGCCGTGCCGTCTCGGCATGGGGAGCCGGACGATTCCACACGGTGTCGAACCTGCCGAGCAGAGGAGCACGATGTTCCAGAAGATCCTGGTCGCCAACCGCGGCGAGATCGCCATCCGGGCCTTCCGGGCCGCGGTCGAGCTGGGGGCCAAGACCGTGGCCGTCTTCCCCTACGAGGACCGCAACTCGATCCACCGCCAGAAGGCGGACGAGGCCTACCAGATCGGCGAGGAGGGTCATCCCGTCCGCGCCTACCTCGACGTGGACGAGATCATCCGCGTGGCCAAGGAGTCGGGCTGCGACGCGATCTACCCGGGCTACGGCTTCCTCTCCGAGAATCCGCGCCTCGCCCGCGCCGCAGCGGAGAACGGCATCAAGTTCATCGGCCCCGCAGCGGACATCCTCGAGCTCGCCGGTCACAAGGTCCACGCCCTCGAGGCGGCGCGGAAGGCCGGCATCCCGACCCTGAAGTCCACCGAGCCCTCGGACGACCAGGAGAAGCTCCTCGCCGAGGCGGACGAGATCGGCTTCCCGATCTTCGTCAAGGCCGTGGCGGGCGGAGGCGGCCGCGGCATGCGGCGCGTCGACACGCGGGAGGAGCTCCCGGACGCCCTCGCCGCTGCGATGCGCGAGGCGGACACGGCGTTCGGCGACGCCACCGTCTTCCTCGAGCAGGCCGTCCTGCGGCCGCGGCACATCGAGGTCCAGGTCCTCGCGGACGAGCACGGGGAGACGGTCCACCTCTTCGAGCGCGACTGCTCTCTGCAGCGCCGCCACCAGAAGGTCGTCGAGATCGCTCCGGCCCCGAACCTGGACGAGGACATCCGCCAGGCCCTCTACAAGGACGCCGTCGCGTTCGCCAAGGCGCTCGGCTACGCGAATGCCGGCACGGTCGAGTTCCTCGTCGACACGGTGGGAGAGCGCGCGGGCCAGCACGTCTTCATCGAGATGAACCCCCGCATCCAGGTCGAGCACACCGTGACCGAGGAGATCACGGACGTGGACCTCGTCCAGTCCCAGATGCGCATCGCGGCGGGGGAGACCCTCTCCGAGATGGGCCTCACCCAGGACTCCATCCACCTCAAGGGCGCTGCGCTCCAGTGCCGCATCACCACGGAGGATCCCACCAACGGCTTCCGGCCCGACGTCGGACGCATCACCGGCTACCGCTCCGCGGGCGGCGCGGGCGTCCGGCTCGACGGCGGAACCGTCTACACGGGCGCCGAGGTCAGCCCCCACTTCGACTCCATGCTCGTCAAGCTGACGTGCCGCGGCCGCACGTTCGGCGCGGCCGTCCTGCGCGCCCGCCGCGCCCTGGCCGAGTTCCGCATCCGCGGCGTCTCCACGAACATCCAGTTCCTCCAGGCGGTGCTCGACGACGACGAGTTCCTCGCCGGCAACGTGGCGACGAGCTTCATCGACGAGCGTCCGGAGCTGCTCAACGCCCGCCGGTCCGCGGACCGGGGAACCAAGATCCTCACGTGGCTCGCCGACGTCGCGGTGAACCAGCCCAACGGAGAGCCGAGCCTCTCGATCGACCCCGCCGACAAGCTCCCGGAGCTCGAGGGGGAGGCCCCTGCCGGCTCCAAGCAGCGACTCGACGAGCTGGGCCCGGAGGGCTTCGCGAAGCACCTGCGGGAGCAGACGGCCGTGGCCGTGACGGACACGACGTTCCGCGACGCCCACCAGTCCCTCCTGGCCACGCGCGTGCGCACGAACGACCTCGTGGCGGCCGCCCCCGCCGTCGCCCGCCTCACCCCCGAGCTCCTCTCCGTGGAGGCCTGGGGAGGCGCCACCTACGACGTCGCGCTGCGGTTCCTCGGCGAGGACCCGTGGGACCGTCTGGCCAAGCTCCGCGAGGCGATGCCGAACATCTGCATCCAGATGCTGCTGCGCGGCCGCAACACGGTGGGCTACACGCCCTACCCGGTCGAGGTCACCGAGGCGTTCGTCCAGGAGGCCGCGGCCACGGGTGTGGACGTCTTCCGCATCTTCGACGCCCTCAACGACGTCTCTCAGATGGAGCCCGCCATCCGGGCCGTGCGCGAGACCGGGACGGCGGTCGCCGAGGTGGCGCTCTGCTACACGGGCGACCTGCTCGATCCGAGCGAGGACCTCTACACCCTCGACTACTACCTCGAGCTCGCGGACCGCATCGTGGCCGCGGGCGCGCACGTCCTCGCGATCAAGGACATGGCGGGCCTGCTCCGGCCGGCGGCCGCGGCCAAGCTCGTCCGCGCGCTGCGCGAGCGGTTCGATCTCCCGGTCCACCTCCACACCCACGACACGGCGGGCGGCCAGCTGGCCACGCTGCTCTCGGCGGTCGAGGCCGGCGTGGACGCCGTCGACGTCGCGAGCGCCTCGCTCGCGGGCACGACGAGCCAGCCGAGCATGTCCGCCCTCGTGGCCGCGCTCGTCCACACGGAGCGGGACACGGGGATGAGCCTCGACAAGGTGGACGCCCTCGAGCCGTACTGGGAGGCCGTGCGCAAGCTGTACGCGCCGTTCGAGTCCGGGCTCGCCGGGCCCACGGGCCGCGTGTACCAGCACGAGATCCCAGGCGGCCAGCTCTCGAACCTCCGCCAGCAGGCGCTCGCGCTGGGGCTGGGGGAGCAGTTCGAGGAGATCGAGGACATGTACGCCGCGGCGGACCGGATCCTCGGCCACCTGGTCAAGGTGACGCCCTCCTCGAAGGTGGTGGGCGATCTCGCCCTCCAGCTCGTGGGCCAGAAGACGGACCCGGCCGAGTTCGAGGCGGACCCGCAGCGGTTCGACATCCCGGACTCCGTCATCTCCTTCCTCTCCGGCGAGCTCGGCGACCCGCCCGGCGGCTGGCCGGAGCCCTTCCGCTCCAAGGCGCTGGAGGGCCGCAACGTCAAGCTCGCCACGGACAAGAAGCTCACGGACGAGGAGAAGAAGGCGCTGCACGGCTCGTCCGAGGAGCGCCGCGACATGCTGAACCGCCTCCTCTTCCCGGGGCCGACCAAGGACTTCGACGAGGCCCGAGAGCAGTACGGGGACCTCTCCGTCCTGTCGAGCCGCGACTACCTCTACGGCCTCCAGACCGGCGAGGAGCACATCGTGCGCCTGTCCAAGGGCGTGGACCTCATCGCCACCCTCGAGGCCGTGGGGGAGCCGGACGAGAAGGGCATGCGGAACGTCATCTGCACCCTCAACGGCCAGCAGCGCACGGTCACGGTCCGCGACCGCTCCGTCGAGTCCACGGTCAAGGCCGCGGAGAAGGCGGACTCGTCGAACCCGGGCCACGTGGCCGCGCCGTTCGCCGGGGCCGTCACCGTGACGGTCTCCGAGGGCGACACAGTGGAGGCGGGCCAGGCCGTGGCCACGATCGAGGCGATGAAGATGGAGGCCTCGATCACGAGCCCGACGGGCGGCACCGTCTCCCGCGTCGCGCTGGAGGGCGTCTCGCAGGTGCAGGGCGGCGACCTCATCGTCGTCGTCGAGTAGGAGGGCCGCAGGGGCAGGCAGGGGCCGCGGGCCCGGGCCTGCCCCGCCCCGCATCGCCCTGAAGCGGTGACATCGCCCGGAAGCGGTGACAGAGAGAGGCGGCCTCCCCACAGCGGGGAGGCCGCCTCTCTCGTGTCCGGGCGGTTCCGTGCGGGGACGTCCCCGCACGGACCAGGCGCCGCGTCAGCGGGAGCGCGGCGTGTAGATCTCCTCGACGACGTCCGAGTAGTCCTGGGCCACCTTGGCCCGCTTGATCTTGAGCGAGGGGGTGAGGTGGCCGGACTCCTCGGTGAAGTCGTGCTCCACGATCCGGAACTCTCGGATGGACTCGGCCCGGGAGACGGTGGTGTTCGCCTCGTCGATGTAGGACTGCACCTCGGCGCGCACGCGCTCGTTCTGCGCGGCCTCGGCCGGCGTCATCTCCGGCAGGCCGTTGCGCTCGAGCCAGCCGGGGAGGACCTCGGCGTCCAGGGTGACGAGCGCGGCGACGAAGGGGCGGTTGTCCCCGATGACGAGGCACTGGGAGACGAGGCTCTGCGCGCGCACAGCGTCCTCGAGGAGGCCCGGGACCACGTTCTTGCCCCCGGCGGTCACGATGATCTCCTTCTTGCGGCCCGTGATGGAGAGGAAGCCGTCCTCGTCCAGCGAGCCGAGGTCTCCCGTGTGGAACCAGCCGTCCGTGAAGGCCTCGGCGGTGAGGTCCTCGCGCCCCCAGTAGCCCTCGAACACGCACACGCCCTTGACGAGGATCTCGCCGTCCTCGGCGATCCGGACCTCGTTGCCCGGCAGCGGCGGTCCCACGGTGCCGATCTTGATGCGCTCGGTCGTGTTCACGGTGGCCGGCGCCGTCGTCTCCGTGAGCCCGTAGCCCTCGAGGATGAGGAGCCCCGCCCCGGAGAAGAAGTGCCCGAGCCGTTCGCCGAGCGGGCCGCCGCCGGAGACCGCGTGCCTCACGCGTCCGCCCATCGCGGCGCGGAGCTTCCGGTAGACGAGGGCGTCGAAGAGGGCGTGCCGGGCCCGCAGGGCGAGGGGAACGCGCCCGGCCATGGAGGCCGTGGAGTAGGCGATGGCCGTGGAGGCCGCGAGGTCGAAGACCCGCCCCCTGCCGCTGCTCTCGGCGTTCGCCCGGGCGCTGTTGTAGACCTTCTCGAAGACGCGGGGGACCGCGAGGATGAAGTCCGGCCGGTAGGACTGCAGGTCCGGCAGGAGGTTCTTGATGTCCGGCGTGTGCGCCACGGTGGCGCCCACCGCGACGCAGAGCACGGAGATGTAGCGGGCGAACACGTGCGCCAGGGGGAGGAACATGATGGTGCGGTTGCCCTCGTGCGCCACGTCCGAGATCGCGGAGGCGGCGGCCTCGCTGAGCAGCACGAAGTTGGCGTGGGTCAGCTGGCAGCCCTTGGGGCGCCCCGTGGTGCCGGAGGTGTAGATGATCGTGGCGAGGTCCTCGAGCCGCGCCGAGGTGCGGCGCTCCTCCAGCTCCTCGTCCGTCACGGAGGCGCCGGCCTCGACCAGCTCCTGCAGGCCGTCGTCCTCCATCTGCCACACGTGCTTGAGGGATCCGAGGGACTCGGAGGTGGCCGCATGCCGCACCGCGTTCTCGTGGGCCGGGTGCTCGACGGCGATGCCGACGGCGCCCGAGTCCGAGAGGATCCACGCGATCTGGCTGGGGGAGGAGGACTCGTAGACCGGCACCGAGACGGCCCCGGCGTACCAGACGGCGAAGTCCACGAGCGTCCACTCGTAGCGCGTGCTCGCCATGATGGCGATCCGGTCTCCCGCCTGGACCCCCTGGGCGATGAGCCCCTTGGCGAGGGCCGCCGCCTGAGTGCGGAACTCGCGGGCGGTGATGTCCCTCCAGCCGCTCTGCTCGGCCTCGTCCCTCACGGAGAAGAGCGCCGGCTGGGGGTCCTTCTCCAGGTGGGACTCGAGCAGGTCAGTGCAGTTCCACCGGCTCGGGACGTCCGAGTCGAGGGGAGTCGTCGCGTGCTTCATCGGTGCTCCTGAACAGTCTGAGCCGGACTGCGGCGCCAGGCTCGGCCGCACGCAGCGTAGCCTCCATCCTAGCGTTGCGCGCATCACAGGGCGGGGAGGCCGCAGCCCGCAACACAGAGGCCCGCCTCGCGCGTCACGGCCCCGGCGTCCGTAGACTTGTCGCGATGGAGAATCAGAGGTCTGAGCGGGCTGGAACAGAGGCGTGCGACGCGATCGGCGTCGACATCGGCGGCACCAAGATCGCGGCGGGCCTGGTCTCGCCGGACGGCGTCATCAAGCGCAAGGTGGTCCTGCCCACTCCGGGGCGGTCCCGCGCGGACGTCGAGACGTCCATCGCCGCCGCCGTGGAGCAGCTCGCGGACGGCACGTGCGTCTCGAGCGTGGGCGTCGGCGCCGCCGGCTGGATGGACCTCTCCAACTCCACCGTCCTCTTCTCGCCGCACCTCGCCTGGCGCAACGAGCCGCTGCGCGAGAACCTCGAGCGGCGCCTCGGCAGGCCCGTCATCGTGCTCAACGACGCGGACGCCGCCGCCGTCGCGGAATCCGGCTTCGGAGCCGGGCAGGGGGAGCCGCGGCTCGTCGTCATCACTCTCGGCACCGGCATCGGCGGGGCCATCGTCACGGACGGCCGCGTGGAGCGCGGGCGCTGGGGCGTGGCCGGAGAGTTCGGACACCAGATCTTCGTTCCCCGGGGACAGCTCTGCGAGTGCGGCAACCGAGGGTGCTGGGAGCAGTACGCCTCCGGGAACGCGCTCGGCCGGCTCGGCCGGGAGATGACCGAGGCCGAGGCGCCTTTTGCAGTGCCGCTCGCCGAGGCGGCCGCCCGCGCCGGGCGCCCTGTCGACGGCGCGCTCGTCACCCAGGAGGCGCTCGCGGGAGACCCGCTCTCCCGGGAGCTCCTCGTGGAGGTCGGCGAGTGGCTGGGCATCGGGCTCGCCAATCTCGCCGCCGCGCTGGACCCGGGACGGTTCGTCATCGGAGGCGGGCTGTCTGCGGCGGGGGAGCTGCTCCTCGGGCCCGCTCGCGATGCGCTCGCGAAGAACCTGACCGGCCGCGGCTACCGCCCGGTCGCGGACGTCGTCGCGGCGAGCCTCGGAGCCGACGCGGGACTCGTCGGCGCGGCCGAGAGCGCGCGCCGGGAGGCCGCACAGCGCGCGTGACGGGGTCTCAGCGCTCCGCGAGCCCCCGGATGAAGCCGAGGCTCTCCTCGAAGACCGTGTCCGCGTCGTGGTCCATCGTGGCCACGTGGAACGAGCGCTCGAGCGGAACGGTCCTGAGCAGCCCGGGCCGCAGCCCGCGCTCCAGCGCCTTCCGCGACGCCGGCCCCACGACGTGGTCCGTCGAGGAGAAGAAGCCGAGGACGGGCACCTCGATCTCCGGCAGCGCCCGCCTCGCCTCGGCGAAGAGGCCGCGCACCTGGGCCACGGCGGCCACGGGCGTCCGCGAGTACGCGCCCTCGTCCCGGCCCGGGCGCGCGATGTCGTTGCCGATCGAGGTGAGGAACGGGCGCACGTAGTGCAGCACGGGAGCGAGCGCCGAGGCGGGATGGTCCACCCGCAGGCCGGGGTTCACCACGATCACGCCGTCCACGCGGCCCCGCGCCGCCTCGATGAGCGCGAGCGCCCCGCCCATGGACAGGCCCGCGACGACGACGCGCGAGCAGGTGCCCCGCAGCTCCTCGACGGCGCTGCGGACGGCCTCGGTCCAATGGGAGCGCGGCGTGCGCGCGAGCTCCTCCGGGCGCGTCCCGTGGCCGGGCAGGAGGGGGAGCCTCACGCTCAGGCCCGCGTCCGCGCACACCCGGGCCCACCGGGCGAGCGCAGCGGGCGACCCGGTGAAGCCGTGGACGAGGACGATCCCGGTGCCGCCGTCGCCGTCGGGCTCCGCGTCGTGGGAGAAGGCCGCGCGAGCGGCCGGGGATGTTTCGTCGAGGGCGAGGGAGAGCGGACCGTGGAGCTGCGTCATGGGAACAGCTTTCCACGTGCGGTTCTCTAGGATGAGAGAGGCGGATCGTCAGCGTGGCCGTGTCGGAAGGATGGCGTCGTGTTCTATTGGCTCATGAAGTCCGTGGTGATCGGACCGGTGGTGAACACCGTTTTCCGGCCCTGGATCAAGGGGGTGGGCAACATCCCCGCCTCGGGCGGAGCGCTCCTCGTGAGCAACCACCTCAGCTTCTCCGACTCGATCTTCCTCCCGCTCAACGTGCCGCGCCCCGTGGCCTTCCTCGCCAAGAAGGAGTACTTCACCGGGCGCGGCCTCAAGGGGACCCTGACCCGCATGTTCTTCCAGGCGGCCAACCAGATCCCGATGGACCGGTCGGGCGGCGCGGCGTCCCTCAGCTCGCTCGCCGAGGGCGTCCGCACGCTCAAAGAGGGGAAGCTGCTCGGCATCTACCCCGAGGGCACGCGCAGCCCGGACGGGAAGCTGTACAAGGGCAAGATCGGCGTCGCCAAGCTCGCGCTCGAGGCGGGGGTGCCGGTCATCCCCGTCGCCATGATCGGCACGGACAAAGTGCAGCCGATCGGCAAGAAGGTCCCGAGCATCCGCCGCGTGGGCATCATCGTCGGCAAGCCGATGGACTTCTCGCACCTGGCCGGCAGGGAGGAGGACCATGCCACCCTCCGCGCCATGACGGACGAGATCATGGCCTCGCTCATGCGCCTCTCGGGACAGGAGTACGTGGACGTCTACGCGGCGGAGGTGAAGGCGCGCATCGCGCAGCAGAAGCTCGAGGCCATCGCCCGCCGGCTCAACCTGTCTCATCATGCGGACGAGGCGTCCGAGGAGGGGACGGCCGGTGCAGAGGCCGGGCGCACGGGGGACTAGCCTGAGAGGGTGAGCGATCAGCAGAATCCCCCGAGGTCCCAGAGCCACCAGTACGTCCACGCCGGCCAGTCCCAGCCGGGCGCGGCCGTGTATCCGGGCCTGGACGACTGGCGGAGCCTGCCGATCAAGCAGCAGCCCGAGTGGACGGGCCACGCGGCCTACGAGCAGACCATCGAGGAGCTCTCGGCCCTGCCCCCGCTCGTGTTCGCTGGCGAGGTGGACATCCTCCGGGAGCGCCTCGCCTCCGCCGCCCGCGGGGAGGCCTTCCTCCTCATGGGCGGGGACTGCGCGGAGACGTTCGCCGGGTCCACGGCGGACCAGATCTCGGCGAAGGTCCGCACCATCCTCCAGATGGCCGTGGTCCTCACGTACGCGGCCTCGGTCCCGGTGATCAAGGTGGGGCGCATGGCGGGCCAGTTCGCCAAGCCCCGCTCCTCCTCCGAGGAGACGCGCGGGGACGTGACCCTGCCGGCCTTCCGCGGCGAGATCGTCAACGGCTTCCCCTTCACGCCGGGGGACCGCGAGCCGGACCCCTCCCGGATGCTGAAGGCGTACCACACGTCCGCCTCCACCCTGAACCTCATCCGCGCCTTCACCACCGGCGGCTTCGCGGACCTCCGCGCGGTGTACCAGTGGAACCGCGGATTCATGTCCAACCCAGCGCACGCCAAGTACGAGTCCATGGCCGCGCAGATCGAGCGGGCCGTGACCTTCATGGAGGCGTGCGGCACGGACTTCGAGGCGCTCAAGCGCGTCGAGTTCTTCGCGAGCCACGAGGCGCTCCTGCTCGACTACGAGCGCGCCCTCACCCGCCTCGACTCCCGCACGTCCCTCCCGTACGCCACGAGCGGCCACTTCATCTGGATCGGCGAGCGCACCCGGGAGATCGACGGCGCCCACGTGGACTTCTTCTCCAAGGTGCAGAACCCCATCGGCGTGAAGCTGGGGCCGACGACGACGCCCGAGCAGGTCACGGCCCTCATCGAGAAGCTGGACCCCGAGCGCCAGCCGGGCCGCCTCACGTTCATCTCCCGCATGGGCGCGGGGAAGGTGCGCGAGGTCCTCCCTCCGCTCATCCGGGCCGCGCAGGAGGCCGGTGCCCAGCCGCTCTGGATCACGGACCCGATGCACGGCAACACCGTCACGAGCGCCAACGGCTACAAGACCCGCCGGTTCAACGACGTGATGGACGAGGTCAACGGCTTCTTCGAGGTGCACAAGGAGCTGGGCACGGTGCCCGGCGGCCTGCACGTGGAGATGACGGGTGACGACGTCGCCGAGTGCCTCGGCGGCGCGGACCCCATCGACGAGGCCGCGTTCGAGGACCGCTACGAGTCGCTGTGCGATCCGCGCCTGAACCACAAGCAGTCGCTTGAGCTCGCGTTCCTCGTGGCAGAGCAGATCGCCCCCGAGCGGGGACGTTCGGCGGCCGCGGAGTCCTAGGGGCGCGTCACGCCGGGGCGGCCGGCGGGCGGCATCGAGAGCCTGCCTGCCCCGGCCGCAGCCGGCGTTCGGTCAGGGCAACACGCTCAGGCTGATGACGGCCGTCCACGCGGTTCCGAGCTGCACAGCGCCGGACTGGAGCGGGAAGACCGCCGGGCCGGAGACGAAGACCGCGATTCCGAGCGCCAGAACGGCCATGGCCAGGATGATGACCAGGGCGGCCGTGAGGCCGCTGCCCCCAGACGGCCGAACGGAGCGCAGCGGACGCCGGTCCTGTGCGAGCTGTCTCCGGGCGTCCCGCCGGGCCTGTCGGCGGCTGGGCTGCGGAGATGCCTGGGCGGGCCAGCCGGCCTCGGCGTGAACGGGCTCATCCGGGCCCCAGTCGCCCTCGTCCCAGGACGGGCGGTCCCCGTGATCCGGCTCTGACCGCTCCGCGCTGTCCGCCTCGGGAACGGGAAAGGCCTGCGTGTCCTCGTCGAGGCTGAGCCGGCCGAAGTCCTGACGGGGCCCCTCCTCCGGTGATGTCGCCTCGGCGCGCGGAGCAGGAGGCGTCGCTGGACCGCGAGGATGCGCGCCGAGCACCGTCGTCGGGCTGGCCTGCCCCGGGAGGCGGTGCCCGCCGAGGCGGGTGAGGGGGCGGGTGGCCAGCGACGTGGTGGGGAGGCCGTCCTGCTCGGACGCGGCGTGCGAGCCGGCCGAAGGGCTGACCGCGGGCCTCGGCGGCACAGGGCGGTCCGGCGGGAGGATGCCCGCGATGTGCTCCGCCTCCCGGAGGAGGTCGGCGGCGGACTGCGGACGCTCGTCCGGATCCTTGGCGCAGCACCAGGTGACGAGGGAGTCCACCTCGGGATGGATTCCGGGCTCGCGGGTGGACGGCGCCGGAACGTCCCGGTGCACGTGCGCGTAGGCCACGTTGATCGGGTTCGCGCCCTCGAACGGCGCCGACCCCGTGAGCATCTCGAAGAGGAGGATGCCTGCGGAGTACAGGTCGCTCCGCTCGTCGCTGCGGGAGTCGGCGATGGTCTCCGGGGCCACGTAGCGCGCGGTGCCCATGATGGTCGCCGTCGTCTTGGCCTCCGCCACGGCGCGGGCGAGGCCGAAGTCCGTGAGCTTGGCCGTCCCGTCCCGGGTGACCAGCACGTTCTCCGGCTTGACGTCGCGGTGGATGAGGCCCGCCTCGTGGGCATGGCCCAGCGCCTCGACGAGCTGGCGCCACAGGCGCAGTGCCGCGCCCTGCGGCATGGGGGCCTCGGCGGTGATGGCGGAGCGGAGCGTCTCGCCCGAGACTCGCTCGAAGACGATGTACGGAAGCGACTGCTCCGAGCTCCGGTCGAGGACGGCGACGACGTTCGGGTGCGCCAGCCGGGCGGAGGCACGGGCCTCTGAGTCGAAGCGGCGCAGGAAGGACTCGTCCGCGCCGAGGGCGGGGGAGATGACCTTGACGGCCACGTCTCGGCCGAGGCGCTCGTCATGCGCCGAGTAGACCGTGGACATGCCGCCGACGCCGAGCACGCCCTGGACCCGGTAGCGGCCGTCGATGAGCGATCCGGCGAGCTGCCGTTCGTCTGCGAGTCGTGGGTTCATGGTTCAGGCGGTCTTCCTGCGGGGTCAGCCGACGGGCAGCGCTCGAGTGCGGGCGCGAACGCGGAGAAGGCCCGGGACGTCCGCGGACGTCCCGGGCCTTCTCCGGCTGACGCTGGGTCAGCCCGCGTAACGCGCGTAGCGGGCGTTGATGCCGGCGACGTAACGGTGGGTGTCCTGGTACCAACCGTACATCTGGACGGCTCCGGCTCCCTGGTAGTAGGAGGCGATCGCGTTGTCCCGCGAGGAGGACGTGTTGAGCAGGTGCTTGATCATGACCACTCCGGCGGTGATGTTGTCCACCGTGTTGGAGAGGTTGAGCGGCCGGCCGGCGAGGCCGGAGACCCACCCCTGGTTGGCGGGCATGACCTGCATGACGCCGAGGGCGCCGACGCTCGAGACCGCGTTGGGCTGGAAGCTCGACTCCTGCTCCGCGAAGGCGAGGGCGAGGGCCGGGTCCACGCCGTACTGGCGGGCGATCTGGGCCACGAGGCTCTGGATGCTGCCCGTGGAGTAGTTCGCCGCAGGGGCGGACGGCGCCCGGACGGCGCCCGCCGGCGCCTGCGCCGGGGCGGAGAGGGAGCCGAGGCGGGCCGCGGCGGCGCGGGCCTGGTCCTTGCTGCCGGTGGCGAGGAAGGTGTTGATGTAGGCGTTGGCCTGGGCGCCGGTTCCCTGGAAGGTGTGGGACTGGCCGGCGCGGTTCCAGACCTTCCAGGTCTGGAACGGGGCGTTCGCGTTGACGTACGCCTTGTTCGGCACCGAGACACGGGCCGGAGCCTGTGCGGGCGCCGGGGCGGAGAGGGAGCCGAGGCGGGCCGCGGCGGCGCGGGCCTGGTCCTTGCTGCCGGTGGCGAGGAAGGTGTTGATGTAGGCGTTGGCCTGGGCGCCGGTTCCCTGGAAGGTTTGGGACTGGCCAGCGGCGTTCCAGACCTTCCAGGTCTGGAAGGGAGCCCTTGCGTTGACGTACGCCTTGTTCGGGACCGAGGCGCGAGCCGGCGCTGCCTTGGCGGCGGCCGGGGCGGTGCCGAGCTTCGCGGCGGCGCGGGCCTGCTCCTTGCTGCCCGTGGCCAGGAAGACGGAGATGTAGGTGTTGGCCTGCTTGCCCGTGCCCTGGATGTAGTGGACGCGCTTCTGGGCGTCCCAGACCTTCCACGTGCCGAAGCCGGCCTTCGAGTCCACCCACTCCTTGGTGCGGGCGGTGACGGTGGCGGCCGGCTTGGCGGCCGCGGCCTGCGAGCCGCCCTTGCGGGAGGGCAGCTGGAGCGTCTGGCCCTCGACGATGAGGTTGGGGTTGGTGATCCGGTTGATCGAGCGCAGGTTGTCGAGCGAGATCCCGTGGGTGTGCGCGATCTGGGAGAGCGAGTCGCCCTTCTTGACCGTGTACGAGTCAGCGGCAGCGGGCTGCAGGAAGGTCACCGACGTGACGGCGACGAGCGCGGGGACAGCGGCGGCGGGTGCGATGATGCGCGCGGCCCCGGTCTTCTGTGCGGCTGCAGTGCTCCGGTTTCGTGCAGGGGAAGTAACAGTCATGAGCATCCTTGGACAGAGGGGGACCATCGCTCCCCGGCCGAAGCTGAGGGGAAGGTCCAGGTACAACAGGCGCAGGGCGGGCGCAAGGCGACACCCCGATGCCGATTCACGACGTTACCTGAATGTGAGCTTGGAGGGCTCAAGCAGAAGTGGAAGGTTAAGGTTCACGAGGCTCAATAGAATGGGGACTGTGAGTGAACACAGTGCAGACGAACTCCACGCCCTCATCGGCGAGTGGATGCCCCTTCCGGACGTGGCCGAGAGCCTCGACGTCCCCGTGACGGCGGTTCACCGCCTGGTCTCCGAGGGGGCCCTCCTCGCGGCCCGCGTGGGGGAGAACGGCGTGCGCCAGGTCCCTGCGGCCTTCGTCCGCGGCGGCAAGGTGCTCGAGAGTCTCAAGGGCACGGTCTCGGTGCTCCGCGACGCGGGCTATGAGGATGAAGACGCCCTCCACTGGCTCTTCACCGAGGACGAGTCCCTCCCGGGGTCTCCCGTGGACGCGCTCCTCGAAGGCCGCAAGACGGAAGTGCGCCGGCGCGCCCAGACGCTGGCCTGGTGACGGGCGGCCCGGTGGCGGCTGAACCGGTGACGGCCGGACGAGCGGCGGACGGCTCCATGGCGTTCGGCCTGCAGCGGCCCTCCCGCCGGGGCCTCGGCGAGCCTTCGGGGCTGCGAGCGCCTCGACGGTGGGCGCGGCGTCAGTGCGTGCGCTCGACGACCTGCTGGGCCAGAGCCTCGAGCTCCCGGACGGCCTGACGGCGCTGCGGGCTCCCGGCGATCTCGGCGCTCTCGGCGAGGGCGCTCAGCCGGGCCTGGCCGGACTCGGCCAGGCGGTGGGCCAGGTCCAGAGCCCGACGCCGGGCGCCGGTCCTCTCCAGGATGTCCCTCGCCACGCCGATCTGCTCCTCGGACGCGGCGCGGTTGCCGAGGACGTTCTCGAGGGCGAGGCGCTGTGTGGCGTCGGCGGCCTCCATCGCAAAGGCCACAAGGACGGTCCGCTTCCCCTCGAGAAGGTCGTCGCCGGCGGGCTTGCCCGTCTGAGAGGGGTCCCCGAAGACCCCGAGGTCGTCGTCGGAGATCTGGAACGCCTCGCCGATGGGGAGGGCGAAGTCCGCGAAACGGCCGGCCGTCGCGTCGTCGGCCCCTGCGAGGAGGGCTCCGAGGGCTGTGGGGTGCTCGAACGTGTACTTCGCGCTCTTGAAGCGCAGGACGGACATCGCCCGGTCAGCGGCCTCCTCACGGCCCACCGCGGCAGCCGCCACCTCTTCCACGATGTCGAGGTACTGCCCGGCCATGACCTCCCACTTCATCCGGTCGAACCGGGTCCGCAGTGCAGAGCCGGGAGCCGCCCCGAGGGCTGCGAAGCGCTCGTCGGACATCGCGAGCGCGAGGTCTCCCGTGAGGATCGCCGCCGACTCGCCGAACCGCGCCGCGTCGAGGCCCCAGCCCCGGTCTCCGTGGAGGGCCTCGAGAGAGCGGTGGACGCTCGGACGGCCCCGGCGGGTGTCGGAGCGGTCGATGATGTCGTCGTGGATGAGCGCGGCCGCCTGGAAGAGCTCGATCGTGGCTCCGAGCTCGAGGATCTCCCCGCTCTCGGGGCTGCCCCCGCAGGCCGTGAACGCGTGGAAGGCGAGCATGGCGCGCACGCGCTTGCCGCCCTCGGCGAGCTGCCCGATCCGGCTGACCATCTCCGCCGCCTCGGGAGAGATGGCGCGAGCCTCGTCAGCGCGATCCCGGCAGACCTCCGCCAGACGGCGGTTGAGGCGGTCTCGGAACGCGGGGGACAGCCCGGGATCCGGCTGCGTGTGAGAATCGGTCATGGACATCCTTCGACGGGACCAGCGCTCTGGTCGAGATCACCTTCCACTCTAGCGAGGAGGCCGGGCCGTGAGACAGATCCTCCACGTGGACATGGACGCGTTCTTCCTCTCGGTGGAGCTTCTCGAGCGCCCGGACCTCACGGGGCGCTCGTGCCTCGTGGCGTTCGACGGCGGCCGCTCGGTGGTGCTCTCCGCGTCCTATGAGGCGCGGGCCAAGGGGATCCGGTCGGCCATGCCGCTGGCCCGGGCGCGGGCACTGGACCCGGGCGTCGTCGTCGTCGAGCCCCGGCACGAGCTCTACCGGGAGTACTCGGCGAGGGTCATGGAGGTCTTCTCCTCGTACACGCCCCTGGTCGAGCCGATCTCGGTGGACGAGGCGTTCCTCGACGTGACGGGATCGGTGCGCATCTTCGGCTCGCCCCTGGCGATCGCCCGCGACATCCGACGCCGCATCCGGGAGGAGATGGGGCTGACCGCGAGCGTCGGCGTGGCCTCGAGCAAGTTCGTGGCCAAGGTGGCCTCGACCCAGTCCAAGCCGGACGGCCTGTTCTTCGTCCCCGAGGACCGCGCGGACGAGTTCCTGAGGCCCCTGCCGGTGAGCGCCCTCTGGGGAGTGGGGGAGAAGACGAGGTCGAGGCTCGTGGGGCACGGCATGGAGACGATCGGAGACGTCGCCGACGCCCCTCCCGCGCTGCTGAGGAGGCTCCTCGGCGAGAACGGGGCCAAGCTCGGCGAGCTCGCCCGGGGGCATGACCCGCGGCCGGTGGAGCCCCGGCGGCAGGAGAAGTCCGTCAGCGCAGACCGGACCTTCGCAGAGGACCTGACCACGGTGGAGGAGGTCCGCGCGGAGCTCCTCGACATCGCCCACCGCCTCGGTGCGCGGTTGAGGAGGCAGGGGATCAGCGGTCAGGGCGTCAGCGTCAAGATCCGCTGGGCGGACTTCACGGACGTGCAGAGGTCCCGGCAGCTCGAGCACCCCACGGATGCGAGCAGCGCCCTCTTCGAGGCCGCGTTCCGTCTGGCCGAGCCGGTGGCCGCAGAGCAGCTCCCGGCGAAGTCGGGGATCCGCCTCCTCTCGATCCGGGTGGACCGCCTCGCGAGAGCCGACGCCGGACAGCAGTTCGACGTGTTCGACGTGGAGGAGCAGGCGCGCTCTGCGGAGGGGGCCATGGACGCCGTCCGAGACCGGTTCGGCGAGTCCTCCATCCGCGTTGCGGGCGTCATGCGCGCCGGTGACGACGAGCGCTCGTCCGGAAGCCGGGACGGCCGCGGGCGCGCCGAGACGGGGGCTGGACGTGCGGGATATCCTGGTCAGACGAGACCGGACAGACCGTAAGGACCCCGATGGCACTCTCAGAGCACGAGCAGAAGGTTCTCGCCGAGCTGGAGAAGCAGCTGAGCAGCGAGGAGCCCCATCTCTCGGCGTCCATGTCGGGGACGGCGCAGCCCGAGCCGCCGACAGCGCGGCAGTGGGCCGCAGCCGTCGCCGGCGGCGCGGCGGGGCTCGGAACCGTCCTCGCCGGCGTGCTCGTCAAGAGCCCTGTTCTCGGGGCCGTGGGATTCCTCGTCCTCGCCCTCAGCCTCTACCTCGTCTTCGGCCGCGGAGAGGGCGCGCGTCCTCGCCGGAACGGTCAGCCGACCGCGTCCCGCTCCGGACCGTTCGCAGGCCCGCGCCAGGATGCCGGCTCCCGGACCCGCCATGAGGGCTCGCGCCGCGAGGGCCGGGGAGGCCGCGGCCGTCCGAGCAGCGGATTCATGAAGAGCCTCGAAGACAAGTGGGACCAGCGCCGGGAGCGCTGACGCCGTGCGCGCTCCGGCCGAGCGCGTTGACCCAGAGCGAGAGCGGGCCGCAGTCGTCTGACTGCGGCCCGCTCTCTGTCTGAGCCCTGAACCGGGGTGCTCCACTCTCCTCCACCGGTTCGGGACCGCCGGGACTCGAGGCCCTCCACTTTCCTCCCCACTTTCCTCCCCACTTTCCTCCCCACCGTCCTCCACAGCCCTCCTCGGCGGGGCGTCCGAGGCGGTTCGGGGGCGTGAAACGGGGGCCCCGCCCTCGTCTGGATGCCGTGGGACTCCTCGTCCTCCACCGGGCCTCCACTTTCCTCCACGCCCGATTTCTCAGGGATCTCTGCACATTTCTTCGGCGATTCGGAGGGTCGTCGTCTTGAAGGTGGGGGCAAGTGGAGTAAAGTGGAGGGCAGAGGAGGTGCCAGGAGGCAGTTCGCAAGGAGAGGCGGTGTGCATGTTCCTCGGAACCTATACGCCGCGTCTCGATGAGAAAGGCCGCCTGATCCTTCCCGCGAAGTACAGGGAGGAGCTCGCAGACGGGCTCGTCCTCACTCGGGGGCAGGAGCGGTGCCTGTACGTGTTCTCGGCGGAGGAGTTCGCCCGGGTCCACGAGCAGATGCGCCAGGCGCCCATCTCGAATCGGCAGGCACGCGACTACATCCGCGTGTTCCTCTCCGGGGCCTCGGACGAGACTCCGGACAAGCAGGGCCGCATCACCATTCCCGCGAATCTGCGGGAGTACGCGGGCCTGGAGCGGGACATCGCCGTCATCGGCGCTGGCACCCGAGCCGAGATCTGGTCTGCTGCCGCGTGGGAGGAGTACCTCGCCGCACAGGAGACCGCCTTCTCTGAGACCGACGAGGACGTCCTTCCCGGCATCCTCTAGACCGCTGGCCGTGATCTCTTGTCGCGGCGGTCCTGACTCACTTCCCCTGAGCCAGGCCCGCAGCGACGGGGGATCAGAGTCAGCGGACGACGACGGCCGCGAGAGCGGCCACCCGGAGAGAGAAAGCGAGGAGCGGTCATGGCAGAGGACGCCGTGCGGCCGACGAGCGAGCGCCACGTGCCGGTGCTCCTCGAGCGCTGCGTCGGCCTCCTCGAGCCCGGCATCGAAGCGGCCCGGAAGGGCGGACGGACGCCGGTGGCCGTGGACGCCACGCTCGGCATGGGCGGCCACTCCGAGGCCCTCCTCTCCCGCTTCCCGGACCTGCACCTCGTCGGGATCGACAGGGACACCCAGGCCCTCGAGCTCGCCGGGAGGCGGCTGCAGCCCTTCGCGGCGCGGACGGATCTGGTCCACGCCGTGTACGACGAGATCCCGGAGGTCCTCGAGGACCTCGGCATCGAGTCCGCGGACGCCGTCCTCATGGATCTCGGGGTCTCCTCTCTGCAGCTGGACGAGCACGAGCGTGGCTTCGCCTACTCCTTCGATGCGCCTCTGGACATGCGCATGAACGGGGAGGACCCGGTCACGGCGGCGGAGATCGCCAACACCTACAGCTTCGAGGACCTCGTGCGCATCATCCGGCGGTACGGGGAGGAGAAGTTCGCGCCCCGCATCGTCCGCGCCGTCGTCGCCCGCCGGGAGAAGCGCCCGTTCGAGCGCAGCGGAGACCTCGTCGAGGTGATACGGGACGCCGTCCCTGCGGCTTACGGCAAGACGGGCGGGCACCCGGCCAAGCGGACCTTCCAGGCCCTGCGCATCGAGGTGAACCGTGAGCTCTCCGTGCTGGAGGCGGCGGTGCCCAACGCCCTCGACTCGATCTCGCTCGGAGGGCGGTTCGCGGCCATGAGCTACCACTCGCTCGAGGACGCGATCGTCAAGCGGGAGATCACGGCCCGCTCCGTCTCGACGGCGCCGAAAGGGCTTCCCGTCGAGCTGGAGGAGCACAAGCCGCAGTTCGCCAGGATCACCCGCGGAACCGAGAAGCCGAGTTCACAGGAAATATCTGAAAATTCTCGGGCCGCGTCGGCACGTCTTCGCGCCGCCGAGCGCATCAAGCTGAGAACCTAGAAACACGACTCAAAGAGCCGGACTGAATTCGGCTCACCATTCCCGCGAAAACTTCCCCCGAGTCGAGAGAGCACACACAGAGATGACCAACGCAGCCCTCGCCGTCACCGACAGTCTCGCGCCGGCGGCTCCCCGCCCCGAGCGCCGTCGGCGTCGGCTGACCCTTGTTCCAGGGCTCAAGCGGCGGCGCTTCACCGGTGCCCTCGTCTCGCTGGTCCTGCTCGTCGTCGTCGCCGTCGCCTCGATTCTGGCGATCAACATCTCCGTTTCCCGCCAGCAGTACAGCGTCGTTTCGCTTCGCGCCCAGCAGGCGGATCTCGAGTCCAAGAACGGCGCTCTCAACGAGAGCATTGAAAACAACGAGGCCCCGCAGACACTCGCGGCGAAGGCGCGCAAGCTCGGAATGGTCTACTCCTCGAGCTTCGGCGTGGTGGACGTGAACACGGGAAAGATCTCCGGAAACCCGAAGCCGACCACCGGGAATGAGAACATCGGGCCGGACGTCCCGGCCCCGCTCGCCCCGAAGACGCGCGCAGCCGTGGCGCCGACCGTCGAGGTCAAGCGCGTCAAGGAGTCCCAGTCCTCCATGGAGGGACGGGACCTGAACGGAGGCACGGTCCCCGCGCCGAGCCAGAAGAAGGCGCCGGAGCCCAAGAAGGCTGAGAAGAAGCCCGCCTCGTCCGCTCCCGGCCAGTCCAAGAAGAACTGATGGCGCGGGGAGTCAAGCTTCCCGCGGCCTACGCCCGGGCGTCGCGCCGGCGCATGCGCACCACCGTGGCCGTCTTCCTGGCGGTCATGGTGCTCATCGCCGGGCGCCTCTTCTACCTCCAGGTGCTGGACCCGGGCGGCAACAGGGACAAGCTGCTCGCTAAGAGCATGCTCTCCCAGAAGGTCCCCGCGACGCGCGGCGAGATCCAGGACGCCAACGGCAAGGTGCTGGCCCACTCCGTTCCGCGGTTCGACATCGTGGTGGACCAGACGATGCTGATCGACCGCCAGGGACAGCGCATCACCGAGTTCGAGAGGAAGGTCGACCGCCCAGGCGGCGGCGAGGCCCAGGAACAGGTGAGCGTCTCCCAGGCGTCTCAGGAGATCGCCTCGATCCTCGGCCTGCAGAAGCAGCAGGTCCTCCGCGCCGTGACCGGCACCCGTCCCTTCGCCTACATCTTCCAGGGCGCCACGAGCGCCCAGAAGGAGAAGGTCATGAAGGTCGGCATGCCGGGCGTCTACACGGACGACCGCTATGTGCGGCAGTACCCGATGGGGCAGGTCGCCGGCTCGCTCGTCGGCTACCGCAACCAGGACCAGTCCCTCGCCGGCGTCGAGCTCATGGAGGACACGGCGCTCGAGGGCAAGGACGGCAAGCGCATCTTCGAGATCGGCCGAGACGGAATCCGCAACCCGTACGGCGCCAACAACGTCACGCCCGCCGTCAACGGCGAGAACGTCAAGCTGACGATCGACTCCGATCTCCAGTGGTACGCCCAGCAGCAGATCGCGGAGGCCACATCCCGCCTCAACGGCGAGTGGGGCAACGCCACGGTCCTCGACGCGAAGACGGGCCGGATCGTCGCCTCGGCGGACAGCACCTCCGTGGACCCCAACGACATCGCGCGGCACAAGGGCCAGTTCGGCCTGCAGCCGATCGGCATCGTGGACGGCTTCGAGCCGGGCTCGACGGCGAAGGTGGTCACCTTCGCAGCGGCCCTGGAGAAGGGCAAGATCTCCCCGAAGACGCCGATCACCACCCCGAACCGGTATTCCGTGGACGGCGAGGAGTTCAAGGACTACGAGGACCACCCGACCTGGCACCGCACCGCGGCCGGCGTCCTCGCCCGCTCGCTCAACACGGGCACCGTCCAGGTGGCCCAGAAGCTCTCGCCGCAGGAGCGCTACGACTGGCTGCGGAAGTTCGGAGTCGGTCAGAAGGTCGGCACGGGCTTCCCCGGCGAGCAGGCCGGCCTGCTCCGGACCCCGGACAAGTGGGACAAGCGCCAGGCGTACACGGTGTCCTTCGGCCAGGGCTTCACGCAGACCGCCCTCCACACCGCGCAGATCTACCAGACGATCGCGAACGACGGCGTCAAGGTGACGCCGCAGCTCATCGACTCCACGACCGGCCCGGACGGGACCGTCCACAAGCACGAGCCCGCGCCGGGGGAGAGGGTCATCTCCCACAACACCGCGCAGGAGCTCACCCACATGATGGAGAACGTCACGGTGGACGGCTCCGGCCAGACGGGACAGCTCAAGAACTACCGCGTCGCCTCCAAGACGGGCACCGCGCAGTCGGTGGGCCCGGACGGCACCTATGACGCCTATACGATCTCCTACGCGGGCTTCGCGCCGGCGGAGAACCCCCGCTTCGTCGTCGTCATCACGATCAGCAGAACGCAGGAGATCACGTCCACGGAGACGGGCCCCGTCTTCGGGAAGATCATGGAGAGGGCGCTGACGATGAACAACGTCCCGCCGTCCTCCTCGAAGCCGAGCCTCTACCCGACGTTCTCCGACGGAACGCCGAACGAGGGCAGCCTGCTTCCGCACTGAGCCCCGTCAGAGACATCCCCCTTCACTGCGAACGAGAGAAGCCGATGAACCCACCACAGGAGCCCACCATGAGGCCTCGCTCCGCCCGCGAGCGGAGTGCGGCCGAGGCCGTCGACGCGGTCGCGCGCCGGCTCGGCCTCGCGGCGGAGCACTCTGAGACATCGGCTCGGGTCACCGGCGTCACGATGGACTCGCGGGACGTCTGCGCGGGCGACCTCTACTGCGCGGTGCCCGGCGCCCGCCGCCACGGGGCGGAGTTCACCGCCCAGGTCCTCGCGGCCGGCGCGAGCGCGGTCGTGACGGACGCGGCCGGAGAGGCCGCCGTGCGCGCAGCGGTCGACTCAGCCGGGGCCGAGGCCGCGGTGTTCACCGTCGAGGACCCTGTCCGCGCCTGGGTGGGCCCCCTGGCCGCGGAGGTCTACGGGACGCAGGAGCGGTCCTTCCCCCTCTTCGCGGTGACGGGCACGAACGGGAAGACGACGACGACCTACATGCTCAACGGGATCCAGCGTGCGCTGGGCCGCCGCACGGGCATCATCGGGACGATCGAGATCGACGCTGGCGGAGAGCCGATCCCCTCGGTCCTCACCACGCCGGAGTCCACGAACGTGCACGGCATCCTCGCCCGGATGGGGGAGAACGGCGTCACCGGCGCCGCGATGGAGGTCTCCTCCCACGCGATCGACTACCGCCGCGTGGACGGCATCCGCTTCGACGTCGCGGGCTTCACGAACCTCACGCAGGACCACCTCGACCTGCACGGGACGATGGACGCCTATTTCGCCTCCAAGGCGGACCTCTTCACGGAGCGCCGGACCCGGCGGGCCGTCGTGCTCGCGGACGAGGACTGGGGGCGCCGCATGGCCGAGCACGCCCGCTCCCACGGCGTGGAGACCCTGACGCTCTCCCTCGATGGCGCGGAGAACGCTGACATCGAGGTGACGGACATCGAGCAGGTGGGCCTCGGCTTCCGCTTCACCGTGGCTTTCCGCGGCGATCGGCTCGAGGCGAGCCTGCCCCTGCCCGGCGATTTCAACGTGGCCAACGCCGCCCTCGCCATCGGCATGGTCCTGGCGTCCGGCGTGCCCGCGGAGGACCTCCGCGGCCCCCTGGCGGACGGCTCGGCGCTCAGCGTCACGGTCCCCGGGCGGATGCAGGTCATCGGCACTGAGCCCGCTGCGATCGTGGACTTCGCCCACAACCCGGACGCGCTCGTGCGCGCCCTCACGTCGGTGGCCGGCCGCCGGACGATCCTCGTCGTGGGAGCCACGGGCGACCGCGACGCGACGAAGCGGGGGACCATGGGCCGCATCGCTGCGGAGCTCGCCGACGTGGTCATCGTGACCGACGACGATCCGCACGGGGAGGACCCCGCCCGGATCCGTGCCGCCGTCCTCGAGGGCGCCCGCTCGGCGGACTCCGACGCGGAGGTGCTCGAGGTGTTCCCCCGCGACGAGGCGATCCGCCGCGCCGTCGCGCTTGCGAGCCGCGAGGACACGATCGTCGTCGCGGGCCGCGGGCACGAGACCGTTCAGGAGGTCGCCGGAGTGGACGTCCCGCTCGACGACCGCGTGGAGCTCGCCGCCGCGCTCACCGCACGCGGATTCCGCGTGGCGGACCAGGCTGCCGAGACCGCCGCACACATCCCCTCGGAGGAGCGCGCATGATCCCGCTGACTGCCCAGGAGATCGCCGACGCCACGGGCGGACGGCTCGTCGGGGGCGCCGCCCCGGACGCCGTGGTCCGCGGCGCGACGACGGACTCCCGCGAGGTCTCCCCGGGCTTCCTCTTCATCGCGAAGCCGGGCGAGCACGCCGACGGCCACGACTTCATCCCCGCCGCGCTGGATCAGGGCGCGGCCCTCGTCCTGCTCGAGCGGGAGTGCGAGGCGGGCGGCCGCCCGGTCCCGGGCGTGCTCGTCGAGGACGCGGTGCTCGGCATGGGCGCCGTGGCCCGGCGGGTCGTGGACCGCCTCCGGGCCGGGGGACAGGTGCGGATCGCGGGCATCACCGGCTCCGCGGGCAAGACGACGACGAAGGACCTCGTCGCCGGCCTGCTGCGGCCGCTCGGCCCGACGGTCTCGCCGATCGGCTCGTACAACGGCGAGGTCGGCGTCCCTCTCACGATCTTCACCGCCGAGGAGGACACCCGGTACATGGCGCTGGAGATGGGTGCGAACGGGCTCGGCAACATCGAGTACCTGACCTCGATCGCGCGGCCGGACGTCGGGGTGGTCCTCGGCGTCGGCTCGGCCCACGCCGGGGAGTTCGGCGGCGTCGAGAACATCGCCAAGACCAAGGGCGAGATGGTCGAGGCCCTCGAGCCCGAGGGCGTGGCCGTCCTCAACGCCGACGACGCCCGGGTCTGGGCCATGCGCTCCCGCACCCGCGCCCAGGTCCTCGCCCTCACGGCGGACGACTCGCTCTCCGACGAGGAGGTCTCCGCGCAGCATCCCGGCGCCCGCGTGCTCCGAGCCCGCGGCGTCTCGATGCGCCCGGGCGGGATGCCGAGCTTCGAGCTCGTCGGCCCGGACGGCTCCACCGCGCGCGTCGACGCGCAGCTGATCGGCGCCCATCATGTGACCAACCTCCTCGCCGCCGCCGCCGTCGGCCTCTCCTTCGGCGTCCCGCTCGAGGACGTCGCCGCGTCCCTCTCCTCCCAGAAGGCCGCGAGCCGCTGGCGGATGGAGCGGACCGAGCGGCCCGACGGCGTGACCGTGGTCAACGACGCCTACAACGCCAACCCGGAGTCCATGCGGGCCGCTCTGCGGGCCCTCGCCGACATGGCGGAGGGACGGCGCACGTGGGCCGTGCTCGGCGGGATGCTGGAGCTCGGCGACACGAGCATCGAGGAGCACGACGCGATCGGCCGGTACGCCGTCCGGCTCAACGTCTCCAAGGTGCTCGCCGTGGGCCCCCTCGCGCGCCCGCTCTTCAACGGCGCGGTGATGGAGGGCTCGTGGGGCGACGAGGCCCAGCACGTGGCCGACATCGACGAGGCCGAGCGCGTGCTCGCGGAGCAGCTGCAGCCCGGCGACCTGGTCCTGTTCAAGAGCTCGCGGGACTCCCGCCTCCGGGAACTGGGCGATCGGATAGCATGTCAGTCGGGCACAACCCCGGCGTCCGTCGATCACCAAGGAGATCAGCAGAAGTGATTACTCTCTTGATCGGCGCGGGGATGTCCCTGCTCATCACGATCGTGGGGATGAAGTACTTCATCAACTACCTCGTGAAGAAGAGCTACGGGCAGTTCGTCCGGGATGACGGCCCCCAGGAGCACCACACCAAGCGCGGAACGCCGACCATGGGCGGGGCGCTCATCGTGCTCTCCGTGGTCTTCTCCTACTTCGCCACCCACCTCCTCATGGTCCTCGTGCGCGGCGGGGGCTTCCACCCGACCGCTTCGGGCATGCTCCTGCTCTTCCTCATGGCGGGCATGGGCTTCGTGGGCTTTGTGGACGACTTCAAGAAGATCTCCAACCAGCGCAGCCTGGGGCTCTCGCCGATGGGCAAGATCATCCTGCAGGCGGCCATCGGCATCGTCTTCGCCTTCCTCGCGCTCCAGTTCCCCAACGAGCGGGGACTGACGCCCGCCTCCTTCTTCATCTCGTTCCAGCGGGACATCCCGGTGCTCAACCTCGCCTTCGGCGGGACGCTGCTGGGAACCATCCTCTTCATCATCTGGTCCAACCTCATCGTCACCGCGGCCTCCAACGGAGTGAACCTGACGGACGGGCTGGACGGGCTCGCCGGCGGCGCGGCCATCATGGTGTTCTCGGCCTACCTGCTCATCGGGATCTGGCAGTCGAGCCAGGCGTGCGGGGGAGCCCGCGCCATCGAGGCCGCCTGCTATCAGACGCGAGACCCCATGGACCTGGCCGCCATCGCCGCCATGCTCTGCGGGTCCCTCGTCGGGTTCCTCTGGTGGAACGCCTCGCCCGCCAAGATCTTCATGGGGGACACCGGCTCGCTCGCCCTCGGCGGCGCTGTCGCGGGGTTCGCCATCCTCACGCGGACGGAGCTCATGCTCCCGATCATCGCCGGCCTGTTCGTCCTCATCACCCTCTCGGTGATCCTGCAGGTGGGCTACTTCAAGATCTCGGGCGGCAAGCGCATCTTCAAGATGGCCCCGCTGCAGCACCACTTCGAGCTCCTCGGCTGGGCTGAGGTCACCGTCGTCGTCCGCTTCTGGATCCTCGCGGGGCTCTTCGTGGCCGTGGGACTCGGCATCTTCTACTTCGACTGGGTGGTCAAGCTCTAGTGGCTCAGGAGGACAGCGTGAACAGCCGATTGGACGCACTGACGAGCTGGGACTCGGACTTCTCCGGGCTCAAGGTCGTGGTGACCGGACTCGGGCTCTCCGGGTTCGCCGCGGCCGACACCCTCGCCGAGCTCGAGGCGCGCGTCGTCGTCGTGGACGGCGGGGACTCCCCGGAGGCGCGCCAGAAGGCGGACACCCTGAAGATCGTGGGCGTCGAGGACGTCCGCCTCGGGGAGGAGGTCACGCGCGCGCTCCCGGAGTTCGACGGCGAGGCGCCCGATCTCGTCGTGGCCAGCCCGGGCTGGCGCCCGGACCAGCCGCTCATCCAGGCCGCGCTCGAGGCCGGAATCCCCGTCTGGAGCGAGGTCGAGCTCGCCTGGCGCGTGCGCGAGCGCGAAGGCCGCCGCACCGCCGAGTGGATCGTCCTGACCGGCACCAACGGCAAGACCACCACGGTGACCATGGCCGAGTCGATGCTCCGCGCCGCGGGTCTGAGGGCCGTCGCGGCCGGGAACGTGGGCACGCCGCTGCTCGACGCGGTCCGGGACCCCGAGGGCTTCGACGTCATCGCGGTGGAGCTGTCCAGCTTCCAGCTGCACTTCACGCACTCGATCTCCCCGGCGGCCTCCGCCGTGCTCAACCTCGCCGAGGACCACGTGGACTGGCACGGCGGCTTTGAGGCCTACCGGGATGCGAAGGCGAAGATCTACGAGCGCACGCGGGTGGCCTGCGTCTACAACGTCGAGGACCCCGTCACCGAGCGGATGGTCGAGGAGGCGGACGTCGTCGAGGGGGCCCGCGCCGTCGGGTTCACGGTCGGCACGCCCGCCCGCTCGATGCTGGGCGTCGTCGAGGACGTCCTCGTGGACCGGGCGTTCCTCGAGGAGCGCGCCACGTCCGCGCTCGAGCTGGCCACGCTCAAGGACCTGGGGGAGATCGCGCCGCTGCACATCGTCCAGGACGCGCTGGCGGCGGCGGCCCTGTGCCGTGCCGTCGGCGTGTCTCCCGAGGCCGTCCGGCAGGGCCTGAGGGACTACTCGCCCGGCTCGCACCGGATCGAGCCCGTGGGGGCGCTCGGCTCCGTGGTGTTCGTCAACGACTCCAAGGCCACGAACCCCCATGCGGCCGCGGCGTCGCTCGGCGCGTTCGAGCGCGTCGTGTGGATCGCGGGAGGCCTCTCCAAGGGCGTCTCGTACGAGGAGCTCGTGAAGGCGAACAAGGACCGGCTCGCGGCCGCCGTCGTCCTCGGGACGGACGTCGAGCCGCTCCTGGCGGCTCTCGCAGAGCACGCGCCGGAGACTCCCGTGCTCCGCACGGACGCCCTGCTCGACTCCCGCTCGGCCGCGGCCGAGCGCGGTGAGCCGGCGGACGGGGTCGGAGACGCGGTCATGGCCGAGGCCGTCCGGCTCGCCCACAGCGCGGCGCAGCAGGGCGACACCGTCCTCATGGCGCCGGCCGCCGCGTCCATGGACCAGTTCCGCTCCTACGCCCACCGCGGCGAGGCCTTCGCGCGCGCCGTGGAGGGCCTCATCCGCTCCGAAGCCGACACGATCAAGGACCTCTCTGGTGCCTGAGACCGCTGAACCCCGCACCCGCCGCCGGCAAGGCGGTGCGACCGCTGAGTCCCGCTGGGAGTCGATCTCCCGGCGCCAGCGGGTCGTCTCGGTCACGGACCCGGCCCGCGCCCGCGAGTCCATGCGGCAGGCGCGCGACCGCGCCTCGTCGGTGTGGTCCTCGCTGGACGGCACGGGGCGGCCCGAGTCCGGCTGGGCGTACTACGTCATCCTCGCCTGCGTCATCTTCCTCACGGCCACGGGCCTGACGATGGTCCTCTCGGCCTCGGCCGTGGAGTCCATCTCGAAGGACATGAGCCCCATCTCGCTCTTCACGAAGCAGGCGGTGTGGGCCGTGGTGGGCTTCGCGTTCATGTTCGGCCTCTCGCGTGTGCCCGTGGCGTTCCTGCGGAAGCTCGCATGGCCGGGGTACTTCATCGCGATCGTCCTCCTCGTCCTGGTGCTCAGCCCCCTCGGCGTCGAGGTCAACGGAAACCGGAACTGGCTCTCCCTCGGCCCGCTCTCGATGCAGCCGTCCGAGCCGGCGAAGCTCGCGCTCGCGCTCTGGACTGCGTTCATCCTCGAGCGCAAGCAGCGGCACCTGGGAGACTGGAAGCAGACCGCAGCCCCGGTGTTCGGCCTGGGAGCGCTCGTCATCGGGCTCGTCCTCGCGGGCCACGACCTCGGAACCTCGATGATCCTCGGATCGGTTCTGCTCACGGCCCTCTGGGCCTCGGGCGTGCAGAAGCGGCTGGTCGGGATCACCGTCGGCGCCGTCGGGTTCATCGGCGTCATCCTCGCCCTCACGAGCAGCAACCGCTCAGACCGGATCCAGGCCTGGCTCGGCCACGGCTGCGACACCTCGGGACTCTGCGACCAGGCCCAGGCCGGCCTCACGGCGCTTGCCCGCGGAAACTGGTTCGGGGTGGGCCTCGGACAGTCCCAGGTGAAGTGGTCCTGGCTCCCGGAGGCGCACAACGACTTCGTCTTCGCCATCATCGGCGAGGAGCTCGGCTTCGTCGGCACGGCGGTCATCGTCGCGGCGTTCGCGGTGCTCACGCTCGTCTCGCTGTGCGTGGTCCTGCGCTATGACGATGTCTTCATCCGCGTCGCGGGCTCCTGCATCATCGTCTGGATCGCCCTGCAGGCCATGGTCAACATCGCCATGGTGCTCGGCGTCATCCCCGTCATCGGCATCCCCCTGCCCTTCATCTCCTACGGCGGCTCCGCCCTCACCTTCACCCTGGCGGCGATGGGTATCCTGCTCTCCTTCGCCCGCCACGACCGAGGCACCCGCCGTCGCACAGAGAGGACATCCCGGCCATGAACCACGGCCAGACCGCACCGGAGGACCGCGCGCGTCCCCTCTCCGTCGTCCTCGCGGGCGGCGGAACGGCCGGACACATCTCCCCGATGATCGCGATCGCCGACGCCGTGCGCCGCAGCCGCCCCGACGCCCGGATCACGATGGTGGGGACCCCCTCCGGCATGGAGACGCGCCTTGTGCCGGCGGCGGGCTACGCCCTCGAGACCATCGACCGCGTCCCCATGCCCCGCCGCCTCAGCGCGGACCTCGCCAAGCTGCCGGGACGCTTCTCCCGGGCGGTGCGCCAGGCGGCGGAGATCATCCGGGCGGCGGAGGCCGACGTCGTCGTCGGCGTGGGCGGATACGTCTGCACCCCGATGTACGCGGCGGCCCGGCGCCTCCGCGTGCCGATCGTCATCCACGAGGCCAACGCGAGGCCCGGCCTCGCCAACCGAGTGGGCCGGGCCCTCGGCGGCAGCGTGGCCGTGGCCTTCGCCTCCACCCCGCTGGGCGGAGCCGACCACGTCGGCATGCCGATGCGCCGGGAGATCTCCCAGCTGGACCGCGCAGGACGCCGGGCCGAGGCTCGCGCCGCGCTGGGCGCCGATCCCCAGGAGCGGCTCATCGTCGTGACGGGCGGCTCGTCCGGCGCCGCGAGCATCAACCGCGCCGTGGCGGAGTTCGCGTCGAGCGGCCGCGCCGCCGAGGCCGGCGTGCGCCTCATCCACATCACGGGACGGGGCAAGGAGGTGCTGGACCCCGCGGGGTCGCCGCTCTCGGCCCCCGGCTACGCGCAGAGGGACTACGTGGACGGCATGGAGACCGCCTACGCCGCCGCAGACCTCCTCGTGGCCCGCTCGGGCGCCGGCACCGTGTCCGAGCTCGCCGCCACGGGAACCCCCGCGGTGCTCGTGCCGCTGCCGCACGGCAACGGCGAGCAGGCGCTCAACGCCCATGACCTCGTGTCCGCCGGCGGAGCGATCCTCGTGCCCGACGACGAGTTCACCGCGGACTTCCTCGCCCAGACGGTCGCCCCGCTGGCCCGGGACGAGGACCGCCTTGCCGAGATGAGCCGCGCCGCGCTGACGAGCGGGGTTCGGGACGCCGACGAGCAGATGGCCGCTCGCGTCATCGCCGCCGCCGAGGCCGGCCGAGGGGAGGGCCGAAGCCGTGCGTGACCGTCGAGAGCCGCTCAGCCCGCAGGAGCGGGCCCGGATCGTCGAGCGAGGTCTGCCCCGGCCCGCCGAGGACGCCGCCTTCGTCCACGGCGTGACCCGCGTGGCCCTGGAAGACCTTGGCGCGGTCCACTTCGTGGGGATCGGCGGAGCCGGCATGAGCGCCGTGGCCCGCATCCTGGCCGCGCGCGGCGTGACCGTCTCCGGCTCGGACGCCCAGGACTCGGAGAGCCTCCGGGGGCTCCAGCCGCTCGGCATCCGCACGTTCGTGGGCCACGACGCCGCCCACCTCGCCGGCGTGGACACCGTGGTGGTCTCCACGGCCATCCGCCCCTCGAACCCCGAATTCGCGGCGGCCCGAAGGCTGGGCCTGCGGATCGTCCACCGCTCGATGGCCCTCGCCGCGGGCGCGGACGGCCTGGAGACGATCGCCGTGGCCGGCACGCACGGGAAGACGACGACGACGAGCATGGCCGCCGTCATGCTGACCGAGGCGGGGGAGGACCCGAGCTTCGCCGTCGGCGGCGCCGTGGCCGGTCTCGGAGCCAACGCCCGGGCGGGCAGCGGCCGCCGGTTCGTCCTCGAGGCGGACGAGTCGGACGGCTCGTACGTCAACTACGTGCCCCGCGTGGCGATCGTGACCAACCTCGAGCCGGACCACCTCGACTTCTACGGGGACGCCGAGGGCGTGACGCGCAGCTTCGACGCCTTCGTGGAGCTGCTCGAGCCGGAGAGCGCCCTCGTGGCGTGTGCGGACGACCCCGGCTCGGCGGCCCTCGCCGAGCGCCACCGCGAGGGGACGCGCGTCCGGACCTACGGCTATGCCGAGGACGCGGACGTCCGCGTTCTCTCCACCGAGCCTGAAGGCGGGGGAACCCGCTCGATCCTCGCGTTCACGGTGGACGGCTTCGAATCCGAGCAGGAGCTGCGCCTCGCCGTGCCCGGGCGGCACAATGTGCTCAACGCCGCCGCCGCCTTCGCGGCCGGGCTCGAGCTCGGCCTCGACCCGGAGCAGTGCGCCGAGGGCCTCGCGGCCTTCCGGGGCGCGAGCCGGCGCTTCGAGCTGAAGGGCGAGGCCGGCGGCGTCCGCGTGTACGACGACTACGCCCACCACCCCACCGAGGTCGTCGCCGCCGTCGCCGGCGCCCGGAACGTGGCGCAGGGCGGCCGCGTGCTGGCGGTGTTCCAGCCGCACCTCTACTCCCGCACCCTCGCGTTCGCGCAGGAGTTCGCGGAGGCGCTCGACGGCGCCGACCTCGCGCTCGTGCTGCCCGTGTACCGCGCGCGGGAAGACGAGCGGGACGACGTGACGGCCTCCACCGTGACGGACCTCGGCGGCGCCTCGCAGGAGCCGGTCGACACGCCCGAGGAGGCCGTGCGCCGCATCGCCGCCGAAGCACAGCCCGGCGACATCGTCATGACCATCGGCGCGGGCGACGTCACCCGACTCGGACCGCAGATCGTCGAGGCCCTCGGCCGCGGCGGCGCGCGGCCCGGTGCCAGCACTCCCGCAGACGAGACGGGCTCCGGCGAGGGGCCCCGAGAGGACCAGGCCTGATGGCCCGTATTCCGAGACTGCCCAGCGAGGACGGACCCGCGGCGGAAGAGCCGACCGCCGACCGCCCCCGCGCCCAGCGCCCCGACGACGACGGACCGCACGCCGACCGTCCCCGGGCCGAGCGCGCAGGCGCGGAGCCGGCCGAGGAGAGCCGTCGGGACGGGCGACCCGCGGACGAAAACCGCGAGGACCGGAACCGCCCAGACGACGACGGCCCGCAGGCCGTCCGTCCGGACCGCGTCCGCCCGGACGCCGACCGTTCGTACGGCAGCGGCCGGGACCGCGCACGCCCGGAGGCGGACGCCGCGGAGGGAGTCGTCTCCGCGCGACGCCCCCGGCCGGACGCTGCACCCGAGCCCTCCGGCGCGCACGCGGACGTCGTCTCCCTCGACCGGCGCCGCCGTCCTCGCTGGGGACGGCGAGTGCTGCTCACCGCCGTCGTCGCCGTCCTCCTCTCGCTCGCCGCCGTCCTGGCGGCGAACGTCACGCCGTGGATGCGGGTGGACGAGGTCCAGGTCTCCGGCAACAAGTTCGTGAGCTCCGACGCGATCCGCTCGGCCGTCAAGGAGGCGGAGGGCCGGCCTCTGCCGCAGGTGGACGTGCAGGGCCTGGAGCGCCGGCTGGAAGCGATCCCGGGCATCGACAAGGCCCAGATCTCGGGTCGGCCGCCGCACGGGCTGATGGTCACGGTCAACGAGCGCTCGCCCGTCGCCCAGGTCCAGCGCCGGGGCGGCACGGACCTCATCGACAGCAGCGGCCGGACCATCACCACGGTTCAGGACGCCTCGAAGTACAAGCTCCCGATCATCTCCGAGTCCACCTCGAAGAACCCGAGCGTGTTCCGAGCCCTCACGACGGCGCTCAGCAACGTCCCGGACTCGATCCTGCAGGACATGCGCGAGGCCCGGGCCTTCAGCCGAGACTCGGTCGAGCTCCTCATGAACTCGGGCCTGAGGATCGTCTGGGGAGACGAGAGCCGTCCGGCGCAGAAGGCGGCGGTCCTGGAGGCCGTGCTCAAGGGTGTGAAGGGCGCCAAACCGGATCCGACGACGGGCGCCGTCCCGGCACAGCCGACTCTCGTGGACGTGTCCGTGCCCGAGCGGCCCGTGACCCGCTAGAGTCGCCTTCAGGAGTCCGCGGACAAACCTTCAGGGAGCGGTTGAGGGTTTGGCGCGGCTCACCAGTATTTTCACCAAACACAGATCTGGTTCCACTAGATTTGGATCAGGCAAGACGCTTTTCGGGCGTCGCGAATCGCAGGGTTCGGCCCGTGGACAGCGCATACATTTTGCAAACGAGGGATCATTAACGTGGCAGCACCGCAGAACTACTTGGCCGTCATCAAGGTCGTCGGCATCGGCGGCGGCGGCGTCAACGCAATCAACCGGATGATCGAGGTTGGCCTGCGGGGCGTCGAGTTCGTCGCGATCAACACGGACGCTCAGGCGCTCCTCATGTCGGATGCTGACGTCAAGCTCGATGTCGGACGCGAACTCACGCGCGGCCTCGGCGCCGGAGCCAACCCGGAGGTCGGCCGCCAGGCGGCAGAGGACCATGCCGAGGAGATCGAGGAGGTCCTCAAGGGCGCTGACATGGTCTTCGTGACCGCCGGCGAGGGCGGCGGAACCGGCACGGGCGGCGCGCCCGTCGTCGCCCGCATCGCGCGCTCCCTCGGCGCCCTCACCATCGGCGTCGTCACCCGCCCGTTCACGTTCGAGGGCCGCCGCCGCGCCAACTCGGCCGAGGCCGGCATCGACGCGCTCCGGGACGAGGTCGACACGCTCATCGTCATCCCGAACGACCGCCTCCTCTCGATCTCGGACCGCGACGTCTCCCTCATGGACTCCTTCCGCCAGGCGGACCAGGTCCTCCTGTCCGGCGTCCAGGGCATCACGGACCTCATCACCACTCCGGGCCTCATCAACCTCGACTTCGCGGACGTGAAGTCCGTGATGCAGGGCGCGGGCTCGGCCCTCATGGGCATCGGCTCGGCGCAGGGTGAGGACCGCGCCATCAAGGCCGCCGAGCTCGCGATCGCCTCGCCGCTCCTCGAGGCCTCGATCGACGGCGCCCACGGCGTCCTCCTCTCGATCCAGGGCGGCTCGGACCTCGGCCTCTTCGAGATCAACGAGGCCGCTCGCCTCGTCCAGGAGGTCGCGCACCCGGAGGCCAACATCATCTTCGGCGCGGTCATCGACGACGCCCTCGGGGACGAGGCCCGCGTGACCGTCATCGCCGCCGGGTTCGACCAGCTCAACGTGACGAGCCAGCCGGCCCAGCAGCAGAACCAGGGCTACGGCCAGCAGAACCGCTCGCAGGGCGGCCAGGGCGCCCAGGGCGGATTCGGCCAGCAGCGCGCGCCCCAGGGCGGACGCCAGCCTCAGCAGGCCCAGCCCGCCGCGCAGCAGCAGCCGGCCTACGGCCAGAGCGGCCAGCAGGAGCAGCAGCCTGTTCCGGCCCAGCCGCAGCAGCGTCCGCAGTCGGGCGGCGGGCAGCAGGGCGGCCAGGCGCCGCAGCAGGTCCGCGGCACCGTGCCGGTGACGGAGGGCCAGGGGCTCTCCGCCTGGATGCAGCCGTCCTCGCAGCGCAGCTCGGGCTCCGGCTCGTCCGCCCAGTCCGTGCCCTCGCACGGCGTGGGCGGCCAGACCGGGCAGAACCAGCCCGGCGGCCAGCAGGGCAACGGCTACGGTGCTCCGGTTCCGGAGACCGTCGAGTCCGAGCAGGGCGGCCGCCCGGACGACCTGGACGTCCCGGACTTCCTGAAGTAGAGCGCGACGACGCTCTGAGCCGCAGAGGGTGCGGGGCCGCAGGGTCCCGCACCCTCTGCGATTCCCGGGGCGATGTGCTGGGGCCTTGGACGGGGTGGACCGTCTCACAGCGAGCGTCACCGGCAGAGGGCCCCGAGGGCTGAGAACTGAGACAGGAGTGGCGGTGAGGACAGAGGCAGCATCCCCTGAGGCACACGGTGATACTCCGGCTCTCGTGTGGACGGAGACGGCCGGCGCCCGCTGGGCGTTCACGCGCAGAGCGGAGGGCAACCTGGCGCTCCACGTGGGCGACGAGCCCGCAGACGTTCTCACGCGCCGTGTCCGCCTGGCCGAGTCCGCCGGATGCGCGGGATTCCGCTTCATGGACCAGACCCACTCGGACGTCGTCGTCGGCGTGGAGGGGGAGGCTCCGTCGATCAGCCCCGAGACGGGGACGCCCAGGGACCCCGTGTCCGCCGATGCGATGACGTCCTCGAGCACGCCGCTCGGCGTCCTCGTGGCGGACTGTCTGCCCGTCCTGTTCATCGCCGTCGGCCCGCGGGGAGAAGCGGTGCGCGTGGCGGCCGCCCACGCCGGGCGCGCCGGCGTCCTCAACGGCATTCTCGGCAAGACTGTCGAGGCGCTGCGGAGCGCAGAGCCCGAGGCGCAGATCCGGGCGGTCATCGGCCCGGCCGTCTGCGCCGGATGCTACGAGGTCCCGGAGGAGATGGCCGCCGACGCCGAGCACGCGGAGCCGGGCATCCGCGCTCGCACCCGGTGGGGGAGTCCGTCCCTCGACCTGAAGGGAGCGGCACGCAGGCAGCTGGAGCGCCTCGGCGTCGAGGTGACAGACGTGGGCGTCTGCACGGTGGCGTCCTCGGCGCACTCGTCGCACCGCCGGGATCCGGGGTCAGGACGGATCGCGGGGCTCATCGTCCCGCCCGCCGGGCCGTCCGCCGCCGCTGCCCGTGCCTGGCATGCCGACGCCGAGAACCCGACCGAGGAGAGAGCATGACGGAGAGCCACGACCCGACGGAGACCCGGTACGCCCCGGAGCGCCGCGCCGAGCTGGCGGAGCGCCTGGAGGCGGTGCGCGCCAGGATCGACGCCGCCGCGGCGGAGGCCGGTCGGGTCGATTCACCGGACCTGATCGTCGTGACCAAGCGCTTTCCCGCCTCGGACGCCTGTGCCCTCGCCGACCTCGGGGTGCGCCTCATGGGCGAGAACCGGGACCAGGAGGCCGCGCCCAAGGCGAGGGCCGTCGCGGAAGCGCTCCCCGAGGCGATGAGGCCGAGCTGGCACTTCATCGGCCAGCTCCAGTCCAACAAGGCCAAGTCAGCGGTGCGCTATGCGGACGCCGTGCACTCCGTGGACCGGGCCTCGCTCGCCCCTGCGCTGGACAAGGCCATGGCTCGCGCACTGGAAGCCGGTGAGCGGCAGGGGCTTCTGCCCGTCCTGCCGTGCCTCATCCAGGTCTCCCTCGACCCGGACGCGGAGTCCGGCCGAGGCGGCGTCCAGCCGGAGCGCCTCGGCGAGGTGGCCGAGGCCCTCGAGGCCGCGGACCACCTCGAGCTGCGCGGCCTCATGGCGGTGGCCCCGCTCGGCGCGGACCCCGTGGAGGCCTTCGGGAGGCTCTCAGAGATCCGTGGCAGTCTTGTCTCTGAATGTCCCCGGGCCACGTGGCTTTCGGCCGGCATGAGCCAGGACCTCGAGGCCGCCGTGGCTGCGGGGGCGACACACGTCAGGATCGGCTCCGATGTCCTCGGCCCCCGGGCCGCGGTCGGATAGTTTGGAAGACGCGGCGGCTGCTCGGCAGCCGCATGAGGAGTGTGAGGAAACGATGGCCGGAACTTTCAAGAAGACCATGATCTACCTGGGCCTGGCCGACGACGACTCGGCTCTCGAGGACGAGCGCCGCGCAGCCCAGTCCGCTCCCTCGCGCGAGCCCGCCGGGTCCTACGCCGCCCGCGAGGACCGCTACGAGGCGCAGCCGCGCGAGCGTCGGCCGGAGCCGCGAGAGCCCGAGCCGCGTCAGACGCCCGCGCCGGAGCGCCGGCCTGAGGCGCGCACCGAGCCCCGAGAGGCGCCGCGCTCCCAGACCGCTCCCGCTGAGGAGGCACCCCGCCGCCGTCCCGCCTCTGCGTCCGAGCAGCGCCAGGAGGCCACGGTCACCCCCATCAAGCCGACCGTTGAGTACCACGACGAGGAATCCGCAGTGCACCAGATCACGACCATCCACCCGACGTCCTACAACGAGGCCAAGCTCATCGGCGACTCGTTCCGTCAGGGCATCCCCGTCATCATGAACGTGACGGACATCCAGGAGTCCGAGGCCAAGCGCCTCGTGGACTTCTCGGCCGGGCTCGTGTTCGGCCTCGGGGGGCGGATCAGCCGCGTGACCAACAAGGTCTTCCTCCTCACTCCGGAAGAGGTCGACGTCAAGGCCGAGGGCGAGACCAAGCCGCAGTCGGACGACGATCCGCTGCCCACCGCCCACTGACGGTGCTGACCGTTGTCACGGGGATCCTCAACGTCGCCCTGGGGATCTTCAGCTACGCGCTTCTGAGCCGGATCGTCCTCGACTTCATCGTGAGCTTCGCGCCGGGGTGGCGTCCGCGCGGCTTCGTCCTGCTCTTCGCCTCCGCCGTCTACGCCGTCACGGACAAGCCGCTCGCCTGGATCCGCCGGGTCATCCCGCCGGTGAGCCTCGGCGGCATCTCCATCGACGTCGGGTTCGTGATCCTGTACTTCGTGGTGGTCTTCGCCCGCGGCTTCCTTCCGCTTCCCGCGTAGAGGGAGCCCGAGAATTGGCCGGGGTTATCCGTCCGGTCTATATTGAAATGCACGAGCCCTGCGGGGCGGCGAGCGCTCCGCGCTCTCGTGATCCTAGATACGTCGTAAAGAGGTGGTCCGTCATGGCTTTGACGCCAGAGGATGTAGACAACAAGCGGTTCAACACGAGTGATGAAGTCGGCGGCTATGAGCCGAGCGAGGTCGACGACTTCATCGACGAGATCGTCGTCGAGTTCCGCCGTCTGCGCGAGGAGATCAAGCGCCTCGAGGCCGAGCGTGACGAGGCCCGCGAGGCGGCCCAGGCTGCCGAGAAAGCCGCTCCCGCCGCCGGCTCCGGCGCTCAGGGGCAGCAGTCCTCCGCGTCCGGATCCTCCCTCTCCGCCGTCCAGGCGGAGAAGGCCGAGGCGGAGAAGGCCGCCGCCGGACCGAACGAGAACCAGGTCACCGCGGGCAAGTCCGCCGCGGCCGTGCTCGCTCGGGCCCAGCAGCTGCATGACGACCTCGTCTCCGAGGGCGAGTCCACCAAGAAGCGCCTCATCGAGGAGGCCAAGACGAAGGCCGAGTCCCTCGTCTCCGAGGCGGAGAAGACCAAGCGCACCACGCTCGAGGACCTGGACGCGCGGAAGACCGCGCAGGCCAAGGACCTGGAGAACAAGCGAGCCACGGCTCTCGCCGATCTGGACAAGCAGCGCAACACCACGCTCACGAAGCTCAATGACGACAAGTCCGCCCTCGAGGGCAAGATCAGCGAGCTCCGGACGTTCGAGCGGGACTACCGCTCGCGTCTGAAGGCGTACATCGAGGCGCAGCTCAAGGAGCTCTCGAGCACCACCCCGATCGAGAAGTCGCGCTGACCGCAGCGCAGCTCGACGGCTGACCGCCTGGAGCGCCCCGGGACCCGGGTCCCGGGGCGCTTTCGCGTCCACCCGATAGGCTTAGAACCGTGCCAGAGACCTCTCACCGCCCGCAGCCTGCGGCTCCCGCGCGCCCCGCGCCCAGGCGAGCCGTCCTCCTCTGCCTGACTGCTGTTCCGGCCGCCCTCGTCCTCCTCCTCGACCAGCTGACCAAGCACCTCGTGGAGTCGCAGATGACCCTGGGGGAGCGGATCGACGTGATCGGCTCCGCAGTCCAGTGGCACTTCATCAAGAACTCCGGCGTCGCGTTCAGCCTTGGGGAGAACAGCACCCTGCTTGCGACGGCGGTGGCTGCCTGCATCACCGTGCTCGTCCTCGTCATCGCGCTGCGCTCCCGGCAGCGTGTGTGGTCCTTCGCGGCCGGACTCGTGCTCGGCGGGGCGGTGGGCAACCTCGTGGACCGTCTCTTCCGCGAGCCGGGGGTCGGGCGCGGCCACGTGGTGGACTTCATCGGCGTGGGCTCCTTCCCCCGCTTCAACGTGGCGGACTCCGCGGTCTGCACCGGGGTGGCCCTCGCGGTCCTCTTCCTGCTGCGGGGCATCGACCCGTGGCCGCCGAGGAAGGGCGGTGACGCCGCCCGCCGGACCGACGACGAGGCCAGCACGCCCGGCACCGCAGAGAGGACGGAGGACGCGTGAGCGCGCAGACCCCCGAAGGCAGCTCCGAACAGGCTACCGAGCAGCGTCCCGAGCCCGGCGTCCACACCCTGACCTGCACCACCGCCGGACGGCTCGACGCCGTCCTGGCCCACGCCCTCGGCTCCTCACGGGCCCAGGCCGCGCGGTGGATCTCCGAGGCGCGCGTGAGCGTGGACGGGCAGACCGTGGCCCGCGCCTCGGCCAAGGTGGCGGAGGGGCAGTCGCTCGCCGTGGACGTCCCCGTGGACGAGAGCCGGACGGTCCGGCGGGAGAAGGTCGAGGGGCTCGGCGTCCTGTACGACGACGAGGACATCGTCGTCGTCGACAAGCCCGTGGGCGTGGCCGCGCACCCCAGCCCGGGGTGGCACGGGGCCACCGTCGTCGGCGCTCTGGCGGGGGAGGGGTACGAGATCTCCACGTCCGGCGCAGCAGAGCGCGCGGGGATCGTGCACCGGCTCGATGTCGGGACCTCGGGAGCCATGGTCGTGGCCAAGACCGAGCGGGCCTACACCGCGCTCAAGGCGGCCTTCAAGGAGCGGACGGTGGAGAAGGTCTACCACGCCGTCGTCCAGGGACTGCCGGACCCGCTCAAGGGCACCGTTGATGCGCCGATCGGACGCCATCCGGGGCACGAGTGGAAGTTCGCCGTCCTCGAGGGAGGGCGGAACTCGGTGACCCACTACGAGGTGGTCGAGGCCTTCGGCCCGGCGAGCCTGCTCGAGATCCACCTGGAGACCGGCCGCACGCACCAGATCCGCGTCCACTTCTCCGCCCTGCGGCACCCCTGCGCGGGCGACCTCATGTACGGGGCGGACCCGGCGCTCGCCGCCGAGCTCGGGCTGACGCGGCAGTGGCTGCACGCCCGCCGTCTCTCCTTCGCCCACCCGGTGAGCGGCGAGCAGGTCAGCGTGACGAGCCCCTACCCGCAGGACCTCGAGTACGCGCTCCGGCACCTGCGCGGCGAGGTCTCCCACTAGCCGAGCGCGCGAGGGCCGCACCCGGAAGTAGTCAGAGAGCCGTCCAGGAGCGCGGACCGGCCCCTTAGAGGACCTCCCAGTCCTCCACGTCTCCGGGGACCTCCGTCATCATCGGATGCGGCGCGGGCGCGGCGTCCCGGAGCTGCGTCCGGAGCCACTCGGGATCCCGCTGCCTGACCTTGCGCAGCAGGTGCTCCCACTCGTGATCGAGCTGGCCGCGGGTCACGGTGATCTGCAGGCCGGGGTCGAGGGAACGGGAGATCTTGGACGAGTCGAACGAGTAGCCCCGGCGCTCCGCCTCGGCCGCGAGCCCCCAGAGGAAGGCGGCGATGGCCGCCGCCGGATCGGGGGCCGCGCGGAAGCGCACGAGCTGCGGATGGCTGCGGTACCCGCGGGTCTCGCCCGCGAGCACCTTCTGGGCCAGAAGCGCCTCTCTCCACCCGGCGACGAGGGCTCGGCGGTCCAGCAAGCGAGGGTCAAGGCTCCAGAGGCGCATGCGAGCATCAAGCCACATTCGGCGTCGGGGCGCAAAGCGGAGGCGGACGGCCAGGAGGACTAGACTGGTCGGGTGGCTCGCGAGACTGATTCCTTTGTCCATCTTCACAACCACACCGAGTACTCGATGCTGGACGGCGCCGCCCGGCTCGACGACCTCTTCGCGCACGCGCAGACGCTCGGCATGGACTCGCTGGCCACCACGGACCACGGCTTCATCTTCGGCGCCTTCGACTTCTGGAGCAAGGCCAAGAAGCACGGGGTCAAGCCCATCATCGGCGTCGAGGCCTACCTGACGCCGGGCACCGCCCGCCAGGACAAGACCCGCGTCAAGTGGGGAGACGGCGGCCGCGACGACGTCTCCGGCGCCGGCTCCTACACGCACATGACCATGTGGGCGGAGGACACGCCCGGCATGCACAACCTCTTCCGGATGTCCTCCCTCGCCTCGCTCGAGGGCTTCCTCTACAAGCCCCGCATGGACCGCGAGCTGCTGGAGACCTACGGCAAGGGGGTCATCGCGACGACGGGCTGCCCGTCCGGCGAGGTCCAGACGAAGCTCCGGCTCGGCATGTACAACGAGGCCAAGCAGGCCGCCTCGGACTTCCGGGACATCTTCGGCAAGGACAACTTCTTCTGCGAGGTCATGGACCACGGGCTCGACATCGAGCGGAACGTGCAGAAGGACCTCATCCGGCTCGCGAAGGAGCTGGACCTGCCGTTCGTGGCCACGAACGACCTCCACTACACGCATGAGCACGACGCGGACGCGCACGCGGCCCTCCTCTGCGTCCAGTCCGGCTCCACGCTGCAGGACCCCAAGCGCTTCAAGTTCGACGCGAACGAGTTCTACCTCAAGTCCCCGGCGGAGATGCGCAGCATCTGGAACGAGATCCCGGAGGCCTGCGACAACACGCTGCTCATCGCCGAGCGATGCAACGTGGAGTTCAACACCAAGGCGAGCTACATGCCGAACTTCCCGGTGCCCGAGGGGGAGTCGGAGGAGTCCTGGTTCGTCAAGGAGGTCGAGGCGGGCCTGCTCTACCGCTTCCCGGGCGGCGTCCCGGACGAGGTCCGCAAGCAGGCGGAGTACGAGATCGGGATCATCACCCAGATGGGCTTCCCCGGCTACTTCCTCGTCGTCGCGGACTTCATCAACTGGGCCAAGGACAACGGCATCCGCGTCGGCCCGGGCCGCGGCTCGGGCGCGGGCTCGATGGTGGCGTACGCCATGCGCATCACGGACCTCAACCCGCTCAACCACGGCCTCATCTTCGAGCGCTTCCTCAACCCGGACCGCGTCTCGATGCCCGACTTCGACGTCGACTTCGACGACCGCCGCCGCGGCGAAGTGATCAAGTACGTGACGGAGAAGTACGGCGACGAGCGTGTGGCCATGATCGTCACGTACGGCACCATCAAGGGCAAGCAGGCCCTCAAGGACGCCTCGCGCGTCATGGGCTACCCGTTCTCGATGGGCGAGCGGCTGACCAAGGCCATGCCGCCGGACGTCATGGGCAAGGGCATCGCCCTCGCGGACGTCTACAACGAGGAGGCCAAGCGCTACTCCGAGGCGGACGAGCTGCGGCAGCTCCTCGCGACGGACTCCGAGGCGAAGGGCGTGTTCGACACGGCGCTCGGCCTCGAGGGGCTCAAGCGCCAGTGGGGCGTCCACGCGGCCGGCGTCATCATGTCCTCGCACCCGCTCATCGACATCATCCCGATCATGCGCCGCGAGCAGGACGGCCAGGTCATCACGCAGTTCGACTATCCGACCTGCGAGGGCCTCGGCCTCATCAAGATGGACTTCCTCGGGCTGCGCAACCTGACGATCATCTCGGACGCGCTCGAGAACATCGAGCTGAACCGGAACGAGAAGCTGGACCTCGAGACCCTCGAGATCGACGACAAGCCCTCCTACGAGCTGCTCCAGCGCGGCGACACGCTCGGCGTCTTCCAGCTCGACGGCGGCCCGATGCGCTCCCTCCTCAAGCTCATGCGCCCGGACAACTTCGAGGACATCTCCGCCGTTCTCGCCCTCTACCGCCCGGGCCCGATGGGCGCCAACTCCCACACGAACTACGCGCTGCGCAAGAACGGGCAGCAGGACGTCGTCGCCATCCACCCGGAGCTGGAGGAGCCGCTCGCGGACATCCTGGACACGACGTACGGCCTCATCGTGTACCAGGAGCAGGTCATGGCCATCGCGCAGAAGGTGGCGGGCTACTCGCTCGGCGAGGCGGACATCCTCCGCCGCGCGATGGGCAAGAAGAAGAAGGAGGAGCTGGACCGCCAGTACGCCACGTTCCACCAGGGCATGCTGGACAACGGATACTCGGAGGCCGCGGTCAAGGCGCTCTGGGACATCCTGCTCCCGTTCTCGGACTACGCGTTCAACAAGGCCCACACGGCCGCCTACGGCCTCGTCTCCTACTGGACGGCGTACCTCAAGGCGAACTACGCGGCCGAGTACATGGCGGCACTCCTCACCTCGGTGGGCGACGACCGGGACAAGCTCGCGCTCTACCTCAACGAGTGCCGCCGGATGGGCATCACCGTGCTGCCGCCGGACGTCAACGAGTCCGCGCTCAACTTCACCCCGGTCGGCACGGACATCCGCTTCGGCATGGGGGCCATCCGCAACGTCGGCGCGAACGTGGTCAAGGCCATGGTGGAGACGCGCCAGGAGAAGGGCCTCTACGAGTCCTTCGCGGACTTCCTCAACAAGGTTCCGGCCGTGGTCTGCAACAAGCGGACCATCGACTCCCTCATCCGCGCGGGCGCGTTCGACTCGCTCGGCAACACGCGGCGCTCGCTCTCGGCGGTGCACGAGGAGGCGGTCGACGCCGTCGTGGTCCGCAAGCGCAACGAGGCGAACAACCAGTTCGACCTCTTCAGCGCGTTCGACGGCGGGGCGGAGGCCCCCGGCGGGCTCGACGTCGACGTCCCCGAGATCCCCGAGTGGGAGAAGAAGGAGAAGCTGACCTTCGAGCGCCAGATGCTGGGGCTCTACGTCTCGGACCACCCGCTCAAGGGGCTCGACGACGTCCTCGGGCAGCTCGCCGACGGCTCGATCCCGCACCTCGTCTCGGAGGACGGCCCGCGCGACGGCGCCATCATCACCATCGCCGGCATGATCACCACGGTGGAACGGCGCATCGCGAAGTCGAGCGGCAACCAGTACGCGAGGATCGTGGTCGAGGACCTGCTCGGCTCGATGGACGTCATGTTCTTCGGCCAGGCCTACGGTCCCATCGCGGACGTGCTCGCGGAGGACCTCATCGTCTCCGTCAAGGGCCGGCTCCAGCGCCGGGACGACGGCTCCGTCTCGATGAGCGCCATGGAGCTCACCGTCCCGGAGGTCTCGGACGCGGGCGTCACGGGCCCGGTCACCATCTCCCTGCCCGTGCACAAGGCGTCGGAGCGCACCGTCACCCAGCTGCGGGACATCCTGCGGATGCACCGCGGCACCACGGAGGTGAAGGTGCGGCTCGTGGAGCCGAGGGCGACGGCGCTCTACCGGCTCGGCGTGGACCTGCGCGTCACGCCCTCGTCCGCGCTCTACGGGGACCTCAAGGTGCTCCTCGGCCCGCACTGCATGGACTGAGGCGCTGGCCTAAAATGAGTCCCATGCCCGCCACACCCGCTTCCGAGCCGATCATCCGGACCCTCGACCTGCGGGAGGGGAGTCTCCACGGCGCCGCGCTGCGGTCCGCCATGCCGCGCACGGGCGGTGACGGTCCGGACGTCCGGGCCACCGTGGCCCGTCTGGTCGAGGACGTCCGCACGCGCGGCCGGGCGGCGCTGGACGAGCTCGCCGAGCGGTTCGACGGCGGGGCTCCCGCCTCCCTCCGCGTGCCGGAGGAGGTGCGCCGCGAGGCCCTCGCCTCCCTGGACCCCGAGGTCCGGGAAGCGCTCGAGGAGTCGATCCGCCGCGCCCGCGCCTTCGCGGCTGTCCAGGTGCCGGAGGAGAAGAGCGTCGAGTTCGAGGGCGGAGCGCGGGTCACCGCCCGGTACACCCCGGTGGACCGCGTGGGCCTCTACGTCCCGGGCGGACTGGCCGTGTACCCCTCCTCCGTGGTCATGAACGCCGTCCCCGCCCAGGCGGCGGGGGTGGAGTCGCTCGTCCTCGCGAGCCCGCCGCAGAAGGAGTTCGGCAGCTGGCCGCACCCCACGGTCCTCGCCGCCGCCGAGCTGCTCGGCGTGGACGAGGTCATCGCGGTCGGAGGAGCGCAGGCCGTGGCGGCGCTCGCCTACGGCGTCCCGGGGGAGGGCGGGGAGCCGGCCCTCGAGCCGGTGGACGTCGTCACCGGCCCCGGCAACGCGTTCGTGGCGGCGGCCAAGTCCCTCGTCCGCACGGACGTGGGGATCGACGCCGAGGCCGGCCCCACGGAGATCGCCGTCGTGGCGGACGAGTCCGCGGACGCGGAGCTGGTCGCGGCCGACCTCGTCTCCCAGGCGGAGCACGACTCCCTGGCGGGATCCGTGCTCATCACCGACTCGGAGGACCTCGCGGACCGCGTCCGCGCAGCCCTCGCGCGTCAGACGGAGCGGACCAAGCACCGGGAGCGCGTCCTCGCGGCGCTCGGCGGGGAGCAGTCGGCGATCGTGCTCGTGCGGGACCTGAACCAGGCGCTCGAGACGGCGGACGCCTACGCCGCCGAGCACCTGGAGATCCACACGGTCCGCCCTCATGAGGCGGCCGCCCGCGTGCGCCACGCCGGTGCCGTGTTCGTGGGTCCGCACTCGCCCGTGAGCCTTGGCGACTACACCGCGGGCTCCAACCACGTCCTCCCGACGTCCGGCACCGCCCGCCGGGCGTCCGGCCTCAACGTCCTCAGCTTCATGAAGCTCGTCCAGGTGGTCGAGTACCCGGCCGAGGCCCTCGAGGCGGTCGCGGGCCGCATCCGCGTGCTCTCCGACGCCGAGGACCTCCCCGCCCACGGCGACGCGGTGGACGCGCGGTTCGCCGGAGACCGGAGGTAGCCGTGTACTGCCCGTACTGCCGCAACGAGGACTCCCGCGTGGTGGACTCCCGCCTCGTGGAGGACGGCACCGCCATCCGGCGCCGTCGCCTCTGCCCCAGCTGCAACCGCCGCTTCACCACGGTGGAGACCACGAGCCTCAACGTGGTCAAGCGCTCCGGCGTGGCCGAGCCCTTCTCCCGCTCCAAGGTGATCTCCGGCGTGGGGAAGGCCTGCCAGGGGCGCCCGGTGACGGAGGACGACCTCAACAAGATCGCCCAGGAGGTGGAGGAGGCCATCCGCGCCAAGGGCGTGGCGGAGATCGACGCGAACGAGGTGGGCCTCGCGATCCTCGCGCCGCTGCGCCGCCTGGACCAGGTGGCCTACCTGCGCTTCGCGAGCGTCTACCAGGGGTTCGACTCGCTCGAGGACTTCGAGTCCGCCATCGAGGACCTGCGCTCCCGCCCCGCCGGCAGAGACGTGCCGCCGGAGGGGGACCAGCGCCCGCTCACGGCCCGCTGACCCGCCCGCGGGCGCGCGGTGAGGAGCCGTTGCACGTCCCCGGCCCACAGCCCGCGTTCAATCCGAGGTTCAGACTCGGTCTTGACGGGGGTCCCGGAGTGGGGCACTGTAAAGACATGCCCGGTGACGCACGGGGAGGGGAAGCCCTGTGCGGCACCGGGCCTTTCCGTGTCCGGGGCCTGTGCCTGTCCGGGCTCAGTGCTTGCGCTTGTGCCCGTGCTTCGGCTCGACGGGGTCCACCGTGTCCGAGACGCGGTTGGCCTGGAGGGCCGAGCCCACGATGCCCGCGTTGTTCTTGAGCTTCGCGGGGACGATCGGCGTGCGCAGCCTCAGGTACGGGAGGAACTCGTCCGCCCGCTTGGAGATGCCGCCGCCCACGATGAAGAGCTCGGGGGAGAAGAGGAACTCCACGTGCTCGAAGTAGCGCTGCAGCCGGGTCTCGGCGTACTCCTTGAACGGCATGTCCAGCTTCTCGCGGGCCACGGCGGAGGCCTGGGTCTCGGCGTCGTGCCCGTCGATCTCGAGGTGGCCGAGCTCGGCGTTCGGGACGAGGATGCCGTCGTGGATGAAGGCGGAGCCGATGCCCGTGCCGAGGGTGATGACGAGGACGGTGCCGTCCTGGCCCACGCCGGCACCGTAGGCGGCCTCGGCCACGCCGGCCGCGTCCGCGTCGTTGAACACCTTGACCTCGCGCCCCAGCTTCTCGGTGAAGACCGCGTCCACGTCCGTGCCGATCCAGGACTTGTCGATGTTCGCGGCGGAGAGGGCCACGCCGTTCTTGATGATGGCGGGGAAGTCCACGCCGACCGGCGTCGTCGGGTCGAGGTCCTCGCCGCGGGACTCGAGCTCGGAGACGATCTGGGCGAGGACGTCGGCGACGGCCTCGGGGGTGGCGGGCTTCGGCGTGGGGATGCGGAAGCGCTCGCCGACGAGCTTGCCCTTCTTGAGGTCGACGATGCCGCCCTTCATGCCGGTGCCGCCGATGTCGATGCCGATGGCGAGGCGGGGCTGCTTGCGGTGGGATTCCTTGCTCATGTCAGAGGGATCGCTTTCGTCGGTGAACGTGGCCTGGTCTCGCGCTAGGGCAGGGTGAGGATCTCCGCGCCGTCCTCGGTGACGAGCAGGGTGTGCTCGAACTGCGCGGTGCGGCGGCGGTCGCGGGTGACGACCGTCCAGTCGTCCTCCCACATGTCCCACTCGATGGTACCGAGCGTGAGCATGGGCTCGATGGTGAACACCATGCCCGGGCGGATCTCCTCGGCATGCGCCGGCGCCGCGTCGTAGTGCGGCACGATGAGGCCCGAGTGGAACTCGCGCCCCACGCCGTGCCCCGTGAAGTCCCGCACCACGCCGTAGCCGAAGCGCTTGGCGTAGGTCTCGATGACGCGGCCGATGACGTTGATCTGCCGGCCCGGCTTGACGGCCTTGATCGCGCGGGCGAGCGCCTCCTCGGTCCGCTCCACGAGGAGGCGGGACTCCTCGTCCGCCTCGCCCACGAGGAAGGTCGCGTTCGTGTCCCCGTGCATGCCGTCCTTGTAGGCCGTCACGTCGATGTTGACGAGGTCACCGTCCTCGAGGACGGTCGAGTCCGGGATGCCGTGGCAGATGACCTCGTTGAGGGAGGTGCAGCAGGACTTCGGGTAACCCTTGTAGCCGAGGGTCGAGGGGTAGGCGCCGTGGTCCAGCATGTACTCGTGGGCGATCCGGTCCAGCCGGTCCGTCGTCGTCCCCGGCACGCACGCCCTGCCCGCCTCCTGCAGGGCGCGGGCCGCGATGCGGCTCGCCTCGCGGGCCCGTTCGGCCTCCTCGGCCGTGTACTGGTTGGAGTCGTGGCCCTCGTTCGCGGTGGTCCGGCCGACGTACTCCGGGCGCTCGATGCCGGCGGGGACGCTGAGGCGGGGCGAGACGGTGCCCGGGGTCAGGGCGCCCACGGGCGCGGCGGACGGGGACTCGGCGGCGAGATTGTGGGACATGGTCCTCAAGTCTAGTCGGGGGACCGGCGCAGATCCGGGCAGGCCCGCTCTCTGTCCTAGACTGGCCGGGAGAAGCGTTCCCGACCACGTGAGGAGCACGGCAGATGCCGAAGGAATTCTGGTACAACCTCGACACGCGCGAGGTCGAGGAGGGCGACGGCAGCAACGTCCCCCACCTCATGGGCCCCTACCCGACCCACGAGGCGGCCGCCCAGGCGCTCGCCCACGCCGCGGAGAACACCCGCCGCTGGGACGCCGAGGAGGAGGAGGACGACCTGGAGCGCTAGCCGCCCCAGTGCCGCCCTCAGAAGGTGTGCTCGGGCCCCGGGAAGGCCCCGCTGCGCACGTCCTCGAGGTAGCCCCTCACGCCCGCCCGCAGATCGTCTGCGAGGCGGGCGTACTGTTTCACGAACCGGGGCATCCGCCCCTCCCGCAGCCCGAAGGCGTCCTGCCAGACGAGGACCTGGCCCGTGGTCGAGGGTCCGGCGCCGATGCCGATCGTGGGGATGCCGAGCGCCTCCTCGATCCTCGCGGCCGCCTGCGCCGGGACCATCTCGAGCACGACGGCGAACGCGCCCGCCTCCTCGACAGCCCTCGCGTCCGCGAGCACGCGATCCGCGTCCTCGCCCCGGCCCTGGACCCGGTAGCCGCCCAGCTGGTGCTCGGACTGGGGAGTGAACCCGATGTGCGCCATGACGGGCACGCCCCGCCGGGCGAGATGGCGGATCGTGGGGGCCATCTCGGCTCCGCCCTCGAGCTTGACGGCCTGCGCCCCGCCCTCCTTCATGAGGCGGGCCGCCGTCCCGAAGGCCTGTTCCGGCGAGTTCTCGTAGGAGCCGAAGGGGAGGTCGGCGACGACGAGCGCCCTGCGGGCGCCGCGCACCACCGCGCGCGTGAAGACGAGCATGTCGTCGACGGTCACGGGAAGGGTCGAGTCGAGGCCCATGACGTTGTTGCCCGCCGAGTCGCCCACGAGCAGGACGTCGGCCCCCGCCTCGTCGAAGAGCGAGGCCGTGAGGGAGTCGTAGGAGGTGAGCATGGCGATCCGCTCGCCGCGCTCCTTGGCGAGCCGCAGGGTGCGCGTGCGCACCCGGGCCGGGGGCGTCGCGGGCGCGGCGCCGTACGGGGAGGTCTCTTCGGTCATCCTCTCAGCGTAGCGGCGCGGCTAGGCTGGTGATCAAGACCCGATCTCGCGTGCGCAGCACGCAACGGAAGGAGTGCCGTGGACCGTCAGCAGGAATTCGTCTTGCGCACCATCGAGGAGCGGGACGTCCGCTTCGTGCGACTCTGGTTCACGGACGTCGTCGGCACCCTGAAGTCCGTAGCGCTCGCCCCGGCCGAGGTCGAGGGAGCGTTCGAGGAGGGGCTCGGGTTCGACGGCTCCTCCATCGAGGGGCTGGCCCGCGTCCACGAGTCGGACATGCTCGTGCAGCCGGACCCCTCCACGTTCCAGATCCTCCCGTGGCGCGGCGAGACCGAGGCCACGTCCCGCATGTTCTGCGACATCCTCACCCCGGACGGCGAGCCCTCCTCGGCGGACCCTCGCAATGTGCTCAAGCGGACGCTCGCGAAGGCCGCGGACATGGGGTTCACGTGCTACACCCATCCCGAGATCGAGTTCTACCTCCTCAAGTCGGACTCGCTGGACCCCGAGGGCCGCCCGGTGCCCGTCGACAACGCGGGCTACTTCGACCACGTCCCGGGCGGCGTCGCCCAGGACTTCCGCCGCACGGCCGTGACCATGCTGGAGAGCGTCGGCATCTCCGTCGAGTTCAGCCACCACGAGGGCGGGCCGGGCCAGAACGAGATCGACCTGCGCTACGCGGACGCGCTCCAGACGGCGGACAACATCATGACGTTCCGCACCGTGGTCAAGGAGGTGGCCCTGCTCGAGGGCGCCTACGCCACCTTCATGCCCAAGCCCTTCGGCGATCAGCCGGGCTCCGGCATGCACACCCACTTCTCCCTCTTCGAGGGGGACACCAACGCCTTCTTCGAGGCCGGCGCCGAGTACCAGCTCTCCCGGACCGCCCAGCAGTTCATCGCCGGCATCCTCAAGCACGCCCCGGAGTTCACGGCCGTGACCAACCAGTTCGTCAACTCCTACAAGCGGCTCTGGGGCGGAGGCGAGGCGCCCAGCTACCTGTCCTGGGGCCACAACAACCGCTCTGCCCTGGTCCGCGTGCCCCTCTACAAGCCGAACAAGGGGCAGTCCGCGCGGATCGAGTACCGCGGCATCGACTCCGCGGCAAACCCGTACCTCGCCTACGCCGTGCTGCTCTCCGCAGGGCTCAAAGGCATCGAGGAGGGGTACGAGCTTCCCGAGCCCACCGAGGACGACATCTGGTCCCTCACGTCCGCCGAGCGCCGCCAGCTCGGCCACGACCCGCTTCCCACCTCCCTCCACGACGCGATCCGGACCATGGAGGACAGCGAGTTCGTGGCCGACGTCCTCGGCGAGCAGGTCTTCCGCAGCTTCCTCAAGAACAAGCAGGAGGAGTGGGACGCCTACCGCACCGAGGTGACGCCGTTCGAGCTCAAGCGCAGCCTCGGCATCCTCTGAGCCGGCCGCACCACGAGACGAGGAGGCAGGAGAAGCCCGTGGAGATCAGGAGCAGAGCACTCATCGCCGCCGGGTTCCGGGACGTCGCCCAGGCCCGGAGCTGGCTCGCCTCGCCCGAGATCGGGAAGCTCGGCCTCGAGCCGCAGCAGACCGTGGAGCTCCTCGCCGCGGGGGCCCGTCCCGACGCCGCCCTGACGGGGGTCGTGCGCCTCATCGAGCGGGTCCCCGAGGCCGCGAAGACCGCAGCCGGTCCGCACGGACGGCGGCTCGTCCGCCTGCTCGGCTCCTCGAGCGCGCTCGCGGACTTCCTCTACCGGCGTCCGGCCGAGTTCGCGGCCCTCGACTTCTCCCGCGTGCCGCGGGGGATCGGCGAGCGGGCGGAGGCCCTGACCTCCTCGCTGACCGAGGCCGTGGAGACCGCGGAGGAGGACCCCGTTTCCGCTCTGCGCGTCCGCTACCGCCGCCATCTCGTCGAGACCGCGCTCTTCGACCTCGAGGGGGAGGACCCCTCGGCGCACGTGCACCTCGTGGCCCGGGACCTCGCCGATCTCGCCTCCGCCGCGTTCTCCGGCGCGCTCGCGATCGCCCGGGAGCAGGCCAGGGAGCGCTACGGGGACGCCGTGGACGACGTCCGGCTCGCCTTCATCGGCATGGGCAAGTGCGGTGCGCGGGAGCTCAACTACATCTCCGACGTCGACGTCATGTACGTGGTCGAGGCGGCCTCGGGCTCCGAGGGAGCCGCGGAGAGCGAGGGGCGCGACTCCTCCTGGCTCACGACCATCGGCTCGTTCCTCGCCACGCGGCTCGGCCACGTCCTCCACTCGACGGGCATCGAGCCCGGCCTGTGGGAGGTGGACGCCAACCTGCGCCCCGAGGGCAAGGACGGCGCCCTCGTGCGCACCCTGGACTCCTACCGGACCTACTACGAGAAGTGGGCGCACAACTGGGAGTTCCAGGCGCTCCTCAAGGCCACCGCCATCGCCGGTGACGAGGACCTCGGGCAGCGGTTCGAGGAGCTGACAGCGCCGCTCGTGCTGGGGTCCTCCGAGCGGGACGGCTTCGTGGCGGGCGTCCAGGGCATGCGCGCCCGCGTCACCAACAACATCCCCGCCTCCGAGGCCTCGCGGCAGATCAAGCTCGGCGAGGGCGGGCTGCGGGACGTCGAGTTCACCGTGCAGCTCCTCCAGCTGGTCCACGGGCGGATGGAGCCCGGCATCATGGTCAAGGACACGCTCGGCGCCGTGGAGGCGCTGACCGAGACGGGGTTCATCGGCCGCGAGGACGGAGCCGAGCTCGCGGCGAGCTACCGCTTCCTCCGCACCCTGGAGCACCGGATCCAGCTCGCCAAGCTGCGGCGGACGCACATCATGCCCGAGGCCGAGGAGGACCGCCAGGAGATCGCCCGCTCCCTGCGCATCCACGGCGGGGCGCAGGCGCTCACCGCGCGGTGGCTGGAGACCAAGCGGAGGGTGCGCAGCCTCCACGAGCAGATCTTCTTCCGTCCGATCCTCGCGTCCACGGCGGCCCTCTCCCAGGGGGAGGTGCGCCTCAGCCCGGACGAGGCCAAGGCCCGCCTCGCGGCGCTCGGCTATCTGGACCCGGCCGGGGCCATGCGCCACATCGAGGCGCTCACGCAGGGCGTGAGCCGCCGGGCCGGCCTGCAGCGCCAGCTCCTTCCCGTTCTCCTCGGCTGGCTTGCGGAGGGCGTGAGCCCGGACGGCGGACTGCTGGCCTTCCGGAAGCTCTCCGAGTCTCTGGGGGAGTCCCCGTGGTACCTCCGGATGCTGAGGGACTCCAACGCGGGCGCGCAGCGCCTCTGCCGCGTCCTCTCCACGTCGAGGCTCATCGCGGACTGGCTCGAGTTCACGCCGGAGTCCGTCAAGTGGCTCGGCGAGGACGCGAACCTGGAGCCGCGCAGCTATGAGGGGCTCTGGCAGGAGATCCGGTCCAAGCTCAAGCGGGAGTCGAGCCCGGAGGCCGCCGCGCGGTTCGTTCGGCTGCTGCGCCGGCGGGAGATCATGCGGGTGGCCCTCGCGGACGCCGCCGACCTCATCGACGCAGCGCGTGTCCGGGCCGCCCTCGCCGACGTCGACCGCGCCTGCGTCCTTGGTGTCCTCCACGCGGCGGAGAACGCCGAGTTCGCCGAGCACGGGCGTCTCATGCGGCTCGCCGTCATCGCGATGGGCCGCCAGGGCGGGCGCGAGACCACCTACGGCTCGGACGCGGACGTCCTCTACGTGTTCGAGCCCGAGCCCGAGACCTCCGAGTCCGAGGCCTCCGCCCAGGCGCTGCGCGTGGTCCAGCGGCTTCAGCAGCTCCTCACACAGCCGCTCAAGCCTGCGATTCCGGCGGAGCTCGTCCTCAAGGTGGACGCCGCCCTCCGCCCTGAGGGCAAGCAGGGACCGCTCGTGCGCTCCCTCGACTCGTACGCCGAGTACTACGAGCGCTGGGGCGACCTCTGGGAGTTCCAGGCCCTGCTGCGCGCCCGCCCCATGGCGGGCGACGACGGCGTCGCCGAGCGCTTCATGCAGCTCGCGGACCGCTTCCGCTACCCGGAGGGAGGGCTCGACGCCGGACAGATCAGCTCGATCCGGCGCATCAAGGCCCGCGTCGAGGGGGAGCGGCTTCCGCGCGGTGCGGACCCGGCACGTCATCTCAAGCTCGGCCGCGGCTCGCTGAGCGACGTCGAATGGCTTGTCCAGCTGGGCCAGCTGCGGTGGGCGTCCGAGACCGAGTCGCTGCGGACCACGTCCACGCTGCAGGCGCTCGCCGCGCTCGTCGAGTCCGGCCGGCTCACCTCCGCCGAAGGGGAGGCCCTGTCTGCGGCCTGGAACATCGCCTCCGACGTCCGCTCGGCCACGATGGTCTACAACGGCAGGGCCACGGACGTGCTCCCCTCGAAGAGCGTCGAGCTCGAGGCCGTGGCCCGGTGGACCGGACGCCCTGCAGGCTCCGGACACGCGCTCGAGGAAGAGTATCTGCGCCTCACCCGACGGGCCCGTGCCGTGTTCGAGTCCCGGTTCTACGCCTGAGACTCGATTCTGCGCCTGAGACGCACACGGGCCGCCGTCGGATCAGTCCGACGGCGGCCCGTGGCGTCTGCGCGTCCGGCCAGGCCGGAGCGGCGGATCAGCAGCTGTAGTAGAGCTCGAACTCGTAGGGGTTCGGGCGCAGCTGCAGCGGCGCGATCTCGTACTCGCGCTTGTAGGCGATCCAGGTGTCGATGAGGTCCTGCGTGAAGACGCCGCCCTCCTGGAGGAACTCGTTGTCCTGCTCCAGGGCGTCCAGCGCCTCCTCGAGCGAGCCCGGAGCCTTCTGGATGTCCTTGGCCTCCTCCGGCGGGAGCTCGTACAGGTCCTTGTCGATTGGCTCGGCCGGCTCGATGCGGTTCTTGATGCCGTCGAGGCCCGCCATGAGCTGGGCGGCGAACGCGAGGTACGGGTTGCTCGAGGCGTCCGGGGCGCGGAACTCGATGCGCTTCGCCTTCGGGTTGCTGCCCGTGATCGGGATGCGGATGCCGGCGGAGCGGTTGCCCTGCGAGTACACCATGTTCACGGGAGCCTCGAAGCCCTTGACGAGGCGGCGGTAGGAGTTGACCGTCGGGTTCGTGAAGGCGAGGACCGCCGAGGCGTGCTTGAGCAGGCCGCCGATGTACCAGCGCGCCGTGTCGGAGAGGCCCGCGTAGCCCTTCTCGTCGTAGAAGAGCGGCTCGCCGCCGAGCCACAGCGACTGGTGGCAGTGCATACCCGAGCCGTTGTCCCCGAAGACCGGCTTCGGCATGAACGTGGCGGACTTGCCGAACTCCTCCGAGACGCCCTTGACGATGTACTTGAACTTGAGCAGGTCGTCCGCGGAGTGGACCAGCGTGTCGAACTTGTAGTTGATCTCCGCCTGGCCCGCGGCGCCGACCTCGTGGTGGGAGCGCTCGACCTCGAGGCCCACCTCGTCGAGCGCCACGCAGATCGCGTCACGCAGATCCGCCTGCTTGTCGATCGGCGACACCGGGAAGTAGCCCCCCTTCATCGGCGTCTTGTAGCCGAGGTTGCCGCCCTCTTCCTTGGTGCCGGAGTTCCAGGGGGCCTCGATGGAGTCGATCGAGTAGAAGGCGCCCTGCGGCTTCGACTCGTAGCGGATGTCGTCGAAGATGAAGAACTCGGCCTCGGGAGCGAAGAACGCGGTGTCCGCGATGCCCGTGGAGGCGAGGTACTGCTCGGCGCGCTCGGCGACGCCGCGCGGATCGCGGTGGTAGGGCTCGCCCGTGCGCGGGTTGACGATGGAGAAGCTCATCGTGAGCGTCTTCTCCACGCGGAACGGGTCGATGTACGCCGTCTGCACGTCGGGGATCAGCTGCATGTCAGACTCGGCGATGCCCTGGAAACCGCGGATCGACGAGCCGTCGAACAGCTGCCCGTTGACGAAGAAGTCCTCGTCCACGGTCTTGGCCGGCACGTTGAAGTGCTGCTGGACTCCGGGGAGGTCCGTGAACCGGATGTCGACGAACTTCACGTCCTCGTCCTTGATATAGGCGAGGACTTCCTCAGGCGACTTGAACATGTGTGCTGTCTCCTCAATCAGGAACATCGTGGAGCGGACGTATCCCGCCCGACTTCTGCCAGTCTACGAAACCACCCGTGAAAGCGCCGTGTCGTCCGTGTTTCGGGCAGGTAACGTGGGAAGGCGCGCCCCGGCAGTCCGGCCGAAGGCGCAGCCGAGTGTGGAGGAGCGCCGTGAGCTTTGACCGATCCGATGTGGGCAGCTGGCTTGAGGGGCCCCGCATGCCCGAGGACAGCTGGCCGGGCAAGCGGCTCGGATTCCCCAAGGAGGGGAGGGGCTCGGTGGCCTCGTTCGGCCGCAGGGCCGCGGGCCTCATCATCGACTGGGTCGCCTGCCTCGCCATCTCGGCGCTCTTCTTCCACGGGAACCAGATCGCGACTCTGCTCGTGTTCTGGGCCGAGCAGACGCTCCTCGTCGGTCTCCTCGGCACGAGCCTCGGACACAGGATCGTCGGCGTGCGCGTCGAGCCGCTCGAGGGGGCGCCGACGGCGCTCGCCCGGGCTCCGTTCCTTGTCCGCTCCCTCGTGCGCAGCACCATGCTGGCTCTCTTCATCCCCGCCCTCGTCATGAACACGGATCTCCGCGGGCTCAACGACCAGGCCGCGGGCACCGTCGTCGTCCGCCGCTGAAGAGCGGACACAGGGAAGGGCCGGGCTCCCCGCGGAGGGGAGCCCGGCCCTTCTCTGTCACAAGAGGTGGGTCGGCGATCAGCGGCCGCGCATGCCCTTGCGGTTGGCGCGGACCTTGGTCGGGTCGATCCCCTTGGGGATCGGGGCGCTGTTCTGGCCCATCGAGGCGAGGCGGCGGTCGACGACGTAGACCTCGTCCTTCGTGATCGACGGCGGGAGCTTCCGCATGGTCTTGACGATGTCCTGGAGGCGGACCTGGCCCTCCTGCGTCCCCGAGTTGATGACGTGGACGGGGACGTCCGGCAGGATGCGGCGCATCTTGAGCTTCTCGGCGTTGACCAGCTGCTTCACACGGCTGTTCGGGCCCTCCGTCACGAGGACGACGCCGGGGCGGCCGACGGCGCGGAACACGAGGTCCTTGGACTTCGGGTTCATCGCCACCGGCTCCTCGGGCATGCTCCAGCCGCGGCGCAGCAGGGACATGGCCGCACGGGAGCCGCCCGGCTGTCCCTCGAGCTGCGAGAGGGCGGCGTTCTGCGCCCTCATGGAGAGGATGAGCATCGCGGCGAGGACGCCTACGAGGATGCCCAGGATGAGGAACGTGATCCAGTTGTGCAGCAGCAGGCCGAGCGCGAGGAACACGAGCACCGCGCCGAGGAACGCGATGAGCATGTACGGAACGAGCTTGGAGTCGTTCCGGCGCGTCAGGTCGAACGCCTGGCGCATCTGCGCCAGACGACCTGGCTGGCCGGACCTGTTCTGCTTGTCCCTGGACTTCTTGTCCCTGGTCTGCGCGACCTTGTTCTGCGAGTCCTTGTTCAGCGTGTCCCGGCTTCGCGTCTTCTTGCCCTGCGTGGTCTCAGGCGAGGCGGCCTGCGCTCGCGAGGACGCCGTGTGGGAGCCGGACGGGGAGGTTTTCTTGGCCATGATGCTCCCAGTTTACTGTGCGGTTTCCTGAAGCTTCGCCTGGTGGCGGGCTAGGACGCTGCTCGCCTCCTGGTGCGTGGAGCCCGAGTCCTCGATGTGCGCCAGCTCCGGAGGGAGCTCGCGGCCCTTCTTGCGCATGGCCGTGGCCCAGAGGCGGCCGGCACGGTAGGAGGAGCGGACGAGCGGCCCGGACATGACGCCGAGGAAGCCGATCTCCTCCGCCTCCTGGGAGATCTCCACGAACTCCTGCGGCTTGACCCACCGGTCCACGGGCAGGTGGAGCTCGGAGGGGCGCAGGTACTGGGTGATGGTGATGAGATCGCAGCCGGCGTCATGCAGGTCCTGGAGGGCCTGCGTGATCTCCTCGCGCGTCTCTCCCATGCCGAGGATGAGGTTCGACTTGGTCACCATGCCGTGGTCCCGGCCCTGGCTGATGACGTCCATGGAGCGCTCGTAGCGGAAGGCCGGGCGGATGCGCTTGAAGATGCGCGGCACGGTCTCGACGTTGTGGGCGAACACCTCCGGCTTCGACGCGCAGATCTCGTCGATGTACTCCTTCTTGCCGGAGAAGTCCGGGATGAGCAGCTCCACGCCCGTGCCCGGGTTCAGCTCGTGGATCTTGCGGACCGTCTCGGCGTAGAGCCAGGTGCCCTCGTCCTCGAGATCGTCGCGCGCCACACCCGTGACCGTGGCGTAGCGGAGCTCCATCTGCTGGACGCTCCGGGCGACCTTGGTGGGCTCGAACCGGTCGAGGGGGCTGGGCTTGCCGGTGTGGATCTGGCAGAAGTCGCAGCGGCGGGTGCACTCCGAGCCGCCGATGAGGAAGGTGGCCTCGCGGTCCTCCCAGCATTCGAAGATGTTGGGGCAGCCGGCCTCCTCGCAGACCGTGTGCAGCCCCTCCTTCTTGACCAGGCTCTTGAGGTCCACGTACTCGGGGCCCACGTTGACCTTGGCCTTGATCCAGTCGGGCTTGCGCTCGACCGGCACGGCCTTGTTCCGCTGCTCGATGCGAAGAAGCTTGCGGCCTTCAGGCGCGAGGGTCATGGGGTGATTCCTTTCGACGAGCCCTGGGCGGACGTCTCCAGTGTCCCAGGTGCCTGTGAGTCTGCGTCAAAGAGAGCCGCCCGCTCCTGGAAGAGCTCGGCGACCTCGCGGGCCAGTTCAGCGGGGGAGACATCGCGGCCCGTCTCGGCCTTGATGCTCGTGACCCCCGCCGTCGTGATCCCGCACGGGATGATGATGCTGTACGGATCGAGGCTGTTGTCTGCGTTGAGCGCGAAGCCGTGCATGGTCACGCCTTCCTTGACGCGCATGCCGATGGCCGCGATCTTGCGGGCCGGACCGCGCTCGTCTGCCGGGACCCACACCCCCTCCCAGCCGTCGATGCGCTGGCCCGCGACTCCGTGGCGGGCGAGGAGGTCGATGATGATCTGCTCGATGTCCCAGACGTACTGGCGGACCTTGGAGGGATCCGGGAGCTTCACGATGGGATACACCACGAGCTGGCCCGGGCCGTGCCACGTGAGCTTCCCGCCGCGGTCCACGTCCACCACGGGCGTGGCGCCGGACGTGGGGCGCTCCGCCTCTTCCGTCCGCCGTCCAGCGGTGTAGGTGGGGGCGTGCTCCAGCATGAGGACCGTGCTCGGAGTGCGGCCCGACAGGACCTCAGCGTGGGTCTCCTTCTGCAGGTCCCACGCGGCCTGATAGTCCACGAAATCAGGGGCCAAGCCCACTGTCCTCATTGCCAAAGCCATGGAGTCCAGCTTATCCCCGTGAGACCGGCCAGCCGAATCTCTGCAGGGGAGATCATCTCTGCGCTGAATGCCGGGTGAAAGGGGTGCTGCCTGTGGACAACCGCCGGCGCGGCGGAGCCCGCTCGGCTACAACTGGTGGACATGACAGCTGACTCCGCTCCTCGACTGCCCCCGCCGCTCGCGGTCCTCCGGCCCCTCGGCCGCGGCCGCGGAGGCACTGTCTGGCTGGTGCGCTCTGAGGACGACGGCGCTCTGCTGGCCTACAAGCCCTCGGCGAGCCGCGAGGAAGCGTCGCTGACCAGGTCCGCCGCTGGACCGGGAGTCGTGGAGGTCGTGCCGCGCAGCGACGTGGCGGGACTGTTCACGCGAGCTGCCGAGGGCGGCACGCTGGAGGCGCTGAGCGCCGGAAGGGGGCTCAGCCCCGAATGTGTTCTGCATGTGGCGCGGGGACTCGCCGCTGCGGTGGCACGGCTTGCAGGCGAGGGGCTGGTCCACGGGGACATCCACCCGGGCAACGTCCTCCTCACGAGTGACGGGGAGGTGGTCCTGGCGGACTTCGGCAAGGCGCGGAGAACCAGCCGGAAGGCGGACCTCGCGGAGGATGTCAGGGCGATGGCCGCTGCCGTGTGGTTCTGCGCCACGGGAGCGTCCCCGCCGCCTGCGAAAGAGCGGCCTCCTGTGTCTCTTCTCACGGGCATGCCGCCGGAACTCGGGAGACTGGTGGAGACAGCACTGGGAGCGGAGGAGGCGTCCGCTGCGGCCGACCGGGGCGGGCTGAAGCCGCCCGTTCGGTTTCGGGGCAGACGGCGCGAACAGGCCCGCGCCCTACGGGTTCGGACGTGGCTGCGGGTCCTCAGACGGCTTGGCCCGGGACGCGCGCCGACGCTCCGGGAACGCACCCTCCCCGAAGGCGGCGGGATCGTGCGCACGGAAGACCCGGCCACGGGCGAGCCTGCGTCTGCAGGAGGCGCAGTCGGCGGCGCGTGGTCACGGCGTCGAGTCGCGGCCGCTGTGCTCCTTGCCTCCTGCTCCGGGCTCGCCGGGAACCCGGTCAGGCTTGTCAGCGCCGCTGCGGGCGCGGAGCACGCCCAGGCGGACACCATTCGCAACGCTGCGGCAGAAGGGCTCCCGTCTGCGGGGAGAAGCGCCCCTGCCAAGGAGCAAGGGGAAGGGCCCCGCCGGACCTCGACTCATCCTGCTCCGGACGACTCTGGCTCGCCGGTTTCCCCTGCCGCATCGGGAGGCGAGTCCGGTCATGTGCTGGCGGCCTCTGCCCGCGAGGCCGCGGTGCGTCTGGTCAAGGCCAGGTCTGAAGCCCTCGCGGCAGGGGACGCGCAGGGCCTGCTCGCGGTGAGCGCAGCGGGCAGCCCAGCCCGTCGACAGGATGAGAGGCTGGCTGCGTCGCTGAGGCCCGGCGAGGCGTTCGAGGGCCTTTCGTCCAAGGTCACGGCGATGGGGGAGGCCCGCGGGTCGGAGGAGGGTGCCGGGAACGATGCAGGTGACGGCCGTGCGGCAGATGATGCGATTCGGACCGAGTCCTGGGAGCTCGTGGTCCGAACCGAGAACACGGCATATCGCTTTCGAGGCGCGCTCAGGCCGGCACGCACGGAGGAGGCCCGCGTGACGGTCACACGGACCTCCTCCGAGTGGCTGCTCGTCGGCTACGCACCGCAGGGCGCACCAGGGGAGGCGCAGGTCCCTGCGGAGCGTCCGCGTGCGGCGGGGTGGGATCTCGAGCACGGGAGGAGCCGTCCGGGTGCCGCAGCGCGTGGTCCGGTTGTCAGCCCTCGCGCTCGGAGCTCTCCAGCGAGCCCCGGAGTGTGACCGTCACGCCAGAGCGAGCCCCGGAGACGGGGCAGCGGTTCCCCGCTTCGTCGGCGACGGACCGGAACTGCTCCGCCGTGATCCCCGGGTCCGAGGAGGTCCCGAAGGGGCGGGCGCGGCGCGGCTGCCGGCACGGCGCCCGCCGTCGTCACGGCGCTGCCGGGGCCGCCGGAAAAGCGGCAGGGCGCGAACCGCGTGTGCGGTTCGCGCCCTGCCTTCTCAGCGGCGGATCAGAGTCCGAGCTCGCCCTCGAAGGCGCCGCCCTCAAGACGGGCCTTCAGGGTCTGCAGGAAGCGACCGGCGTCGGCGCCGTCCACCAGGCGGTGGTCGTACGTCAGCGAGAGGTACATCATGTGGCGGATGGCGATCACGTCGTCGCCGTCCTCGTTCTGGATGACCACGGGACGCTTGACGATCGCGCCGGTGCCGAGGATGGCGACCTGCGGCTGGTTGATGATCGGCGTGTCGAACAGCGCGCCCACCGAGCCGATGTTCGTGATCGAGAACGTGCCGCCGGAGAGCTCGTCCGGGCCGATCTTGCCCGAGCGGGTGCGGGCGGCGACGTCGGCGATCTTCGCGGAGAGGCCGGCCAGGTTCAGCTGGCCCGCGTCCTGGACCACGGGGACCAGGAGGCCCTTGTCCGTGTCCACGGCGATCGCCAGGTGCTCGGCGTTGTGGTACGTGATCTCCTGGGAGTCCTCGTTGTACTCCGCGTTGAGCTTCGGGTGCTGCTTGAGCGCCTCGGCCACGGCCTTGGCGATGAACGGCAGGAAGGTCAGCTTGGTGCCGTTCTCCTGCTGGAACTTGTTCTTGGCAGCGCCGCGGAGCTTCGCGATGCGCGTCATGTCGACTTCCTGGACCTGCGTCAGCTGGGTCGAGACGTCGAGCGACTCGCGCATGCGGCGGGCGATGACCTGGCGGATGCGCGGGGCCTTCTGGGTGGTGCCGCGCAGCGTCGTGTCCTCCTTGACCTCCGGGGCCTGGCGGGAGACCTGCGAGGAGCCGGAGACGCCCGAGGACTGCGGGGCCGACTGCTGGGAGGCAGCGGCGGCCTTGGCGGCCTCTTCCACGTCCTCCTTGCGGATGCGGCCGCCGACGCCGGTGCCCTTGACCGAGGAGAGGTCCACGCCCTTCTGGTTGGCGAGCTTGCGGACGATCGGCGTCACGTAGCCGCCCTGGCCGCCCTCAGAGGAGTCCTGCTTCGGCTGCTCCTTCGGAGCCTCCTGCTTCGGCTCGGCCGTCGGCTGGGCCTGCTGGGCGTCCTCGTCCTTGGACTCCGCCTTCTTCGGCTCTTCAGCCTTCTTCGGCTCCTCCTTGGGAGCCTCCTGCTTCGGCTCTTCCTTGGGCGCTTCGTCCTGAGCGGAGGAGGCCTCGGAGCCGCCGTCGGAATCGCCGACGACGGCGAGGACTGCGCCGACCTCGACCGTCTCGTCCTCGTCGACGCGGACCTCGAGGAGGGTGCCGGCCACGGGGGAGGGGACTTCAGTGTCGACCTTGTCCGTGGAGACCTCGAGCAGGGGCTCGTCCACCTCGACGGAGTCGCCGACGGACTTCAGCCAGCGGGTGACCGTGCCCTCGGTGACGGACTCGCCGAGCGCCGGGAGGGTCACCTCGGTGCCGGAGCCGCCGGAGGACGCCGGCTTCGAGGAGGACTCGGCCGGTGCCTCCTCCTGCTTCGGCTCCTCAGCGGGGGCCTCTTCCTTCGAGGACTCCTGCTTCGGCTCCTCAGCCGGCTCCTCGGCCTTCTCCTCGCTCGCGGAGGAGTCGCCGGAGTCGTCGGAGGACCCCGAGCCGTCACCGATCTTGACGAGGGCGGCGCCGACCTCGACGGTCTCGTCCTCGTCCACGAGGATCTCCTCGATGGTGCCTGCGATGGGGGAGGGGACTTCGGTGTCCACCTTGTCCGTGGAGACCTCGACGATGGGCTCGTCCACCTCGACCGTGTCGCCGACGGACTTCAGCCAGCGGGTCACGGTTCCTTCAGTCACCGACTCGCCGAGGGCCGGAAGATTGACAAATTCTGACATGTTGCTCACTCCTGGAGTAGCGAAGTACGGGTGGGGGCTGCCGCCCGCCGAGAGGAACGGCGGGCGGCTGAGTGGTGACTAGCCGTGGAGCGGCTTGCCGGCGAGCGCCATGGCGGCCTCGCCGATGGACTCGTTCTGAGTCGGGTGCGCGTGGATGAGCGAGGCGACGTCCTCCGGGTAGGCCTCCCAGTTCACGATGAGCTGGGCCTCTCCGATCTGCTCGCTCATGCGGCCGCCCACCATGTGCACGCCCACGATGGGGCCCTCCTTCTGGCGGACGAGCTTGACGATGCCGCTCGTGCCGAGGATGGAGGACTTGCCGTTGCCGGCGAGGTTGTACTCCTGGACCTCGACGTTCTCCTTGCCGAACTTCTCCTCCGCCTTCGGCTGCGTGTAGCCGACGGACGCGATCTCCGGATCGCAGAAGGTGACCTTCGGGATGTTGACGTCCTCGACGACCATCGGCTTCAGGCCGGCGATCTCCTCGGCGACGAAGATGCCCTGCTGGTAGCCGCGGTGGGCGAGCTGCAGGCCGGGGACGATGTCGCCGACGGCGTAGATGTTGCCCACGCCGGTGTGGAGGCGCTCGTTCGTGATGACGAAGCCACGGTCCATCGTGATGCCCTGGTCCTCGTAGCCGAGGCCCTCCGTGACCGGGCCGCGGCCGACGGCGACGAGGCACACCTCGGCCTCGTAGGTGCTGCCGTCCTCCATGGTGACGACGACGCCGTTGTCGTTCTGCTCGACCGACTTGAAGAACTTGCCGGTGGAGGCCTTGATGCCGCGCTTCTTGAAGGCGCGCTCAACGACCTTGATGACCGAGGGGTCCTCGTTGGGGACCAGGCTCGGCAGGCCCTCGATGATCTGGACGTCCGTGCCGAACGAGTTCCAGGCGGAGGCGAACTCGCAGCCGATGACGCCGCCGCCGAGGATGATCGCGGACTTCGGCGTGAAGTCGATCTGGAGGGCCTCGGTGGAGGTCATGATCCGGCCGCCGATCTCGACGCCGAAGGTCTTCGACGTGGAGCCGGAGGCGAGGATGATGTTCTTGCCCTTGTAGACGGTGCCGTCGACCTCGATCGAGTCCGGTCCGACGAGCTTGCCCCAGCCCTCGATGACCGTGACCTTGCGCATCTTGAGCAGGCCCTGGAGGCCCTTGTACTTGCCGGCGACGACGCCGTCCTTGTACGAGCGGACCTTGCCCATGTCCACCGACTCGAGCGTGGTGTTCACGCCGTACTGGGCGCCTTCGCGCGCGTTCTCGGCGAGCTCGGCGGCGTGGAGGTAGGCCTTGGTGGGGATGCAGCCCGTGTGGAGGCACGTGCCGCCCAGCTTGTTGCCCTCGATCAGGCCGACCGAGAGACCGAGCTTCGTTGCGCGGAGGGCAGCGGCGTAGCCGGCGCTGCCGCCGCCGAGGACAAGGACGTCGAATTCTGTCGTGGTTGCCGAATCGGCCACGTCGTACTCCTAGCATCGGGTGGCACGCCGTCGTTGAACGTGCCGGGGCTTTATAGGGCTGGTTGTCCTAGAGCCAGACTAGCGGCAGCCCGGCAGTTTGGTCACAACGCGCCGGAGGTGATTCCCGGCACGGAGACAGGGGAGCCCGTCTCCGCGCCGGGAAGTGAGGACGGCCTACTTGCCAAGCTCGTCGAGGAAGGCGAGCAGGGTCCTCACGGCGAAGCCCGTTCCCTCCTTCGCGACGAAGCCGTAGGCGGCTCCGTCGTTGAACGAGGGGCCGGCGATGTCGATGTGGGCCCACGGGATGCGGGCGCCGTCGACCTCTCCGACGAACTCGCGGAGGAAGGCCGCGGCGATGAGCATCCCGCCCTCGCGCTGGCCGATGTTCTTGAGATCCGCCTGCGTGGAGTCGAGGGTGGCGCGGAGCTCCTCGGGGATCGGCATCGGCCAGACCGTCTCGTCCGCCGTGTCCGCGGCGTCGACGACGGCGGAGACCGCGGACTCGTCGCCCATGACGCCGGCGGTCCGCTTGCCGAGCGCTACGAGCTGGGCGCCGGTCAGGGTGGCGATGTCGATGAGGAGGTCGGGCTTGTCCTCGCTCGCGGCCACGAGCGCGTCGGCCATGACGAGGCGGCCTTCGGCGTCGGTGTTGAGCACCTCGACCGTCTTGCCGCCGTACATCGTGATGATGTCGCCCGGGCGGCCGGCGGTGCCCGAGGGCATGTTCTCCGCGATGGCGAGGTAGCCGATGACGCGGACCGGAATCCCGAGTCGGGCGGCGGAGAGAACGGTGCCCAGCACGGTTGCGGCGCCCGCCATGTCGGACTTCATCTGCTCCATGCCAGCGCCCGGCTTCAGCGAGATTCCGCCGGTGTCGAAGGTGATGCCCTTGCCGACGAACGCCACGGTCTGCCGTGCGCCCCTCGGCGAGTGCTCGAGGCGCACGAGTCGCGGTCCGCGGCTCGAGCCCTGGCCGACGGCCGTCAGGCCGCCGTAGCCGTCCTTCGCCAGCTGCTTGTCGTCGAGGACCGTCACCTTGACGCCGGTCCCGCGGGCCGCCTTGACGGCGAAGTCCGCGAAGGACTCGGGGTAGAGCTGCAGGGGAGAGGCGTTGACGAGGTCGCGCGTCATCTCGACGCCGGCAGTCGCGTCGAGAGCGCGGTCGACGACGGCCGCTCGCTCCTTCTTCCCGACACCCGGCGCGTTCCACTCGATCTGGGCGAGAGCCTGCTTCTTCGGGGCCGACTTGTGGGCCGTGAACGTGTACGCGCCGAGCACGGCGCCCTCCACGAGCGCCTGGCCCAGCAGGGCGTCGGAGCCCGCCGCGTCGAAGGTGATGCGCTCGACGCCGGAGAGCGAGCGCGCAGCGGTGCCGGCCGCGTGACGGAGCATCGCGGTGGTGGGCGTCTCGTCCTCGACGGAGCCGAGACCGACGACCGCGAGGGGAGTCTTGCCCGCGGTGCCCTTGGGCAGACGGACGAGGGCGTCCTTCGCGCCCGAGAACCCGACGGAGGCCAGGGCGTCCACCGCGCTCTGCGCGGTCTTCCTGTCCAGCGTGGTTCCGATGAGCTCCGGCGTTCCGTCGGCGTCGGCCGCGAAGACGACGACGAGCTCCGCCTTGGAAAGCGAGTCCACTGCCGAGACCTTGACGCGGGACTTGGACGAGATGCTGTCGAGAACGCTGTTCATGACGCTGCCTTTCCTCCGACCGCTTCCGGCCGGTGTGATCTGAAACAAGTCTTTGAGCAGTCTCTCACGAACGTCTGGCCGTACTCGGGGCGGGGCTGTGGACAAGTTGGCGCGCGGAGGAGAAGTTGTCCACGTTCCGGCAGAAGGCCCTGAGAGGGCGCCTCGCAGCCGCCGAGCATGGAGGGCATGGACTACGAGAATCTCATCCACGCCACGCATGCCGCTCAGCCAAGCCAGGTCTTCTCCGACGAGATCGCTGAGCGCATCGTCTGCTCCATCCCCCGTCTCATCGGGGAGCGGCCGGAATCCTCGCTCGTCATCGCGCTCGTGCGCGGACGGTACGTGGGACCGTGCATCCGTGCTGACATCCCCTATGGGGAGGAGGACCTCGGCGAATGGTCACACGGCCTCTCCCGCCGCCTGCTGGAAGCCGAGCACTCGGACGAGGCGGTCGTCCTCTGCTTCGAGTCTGATCCGCAGCGGGGCCCGGAATGGTTCCGGGAGCTCTTCCTCGCCGTCGGCGGCGCGCTCAAGCGGGCCGGAGCCCGGCCACACGAGTTCCTCTGGGTGAGTTCCGAGCCGGGATGGGACGAGCCGCCGAGTGAAGACGGCGCCTCCGGCAGTCGGGCTGCGGACACGGAGGTTCCCCGGCTCGAGGCGGAGCAGGAGAGCCGTCTCCGCTCTCTGCTCGGGGATGCGCTCGAGGCCGCGGACGCGCGGGTCGAGGCCCTCGCGCCCCTCGGCGAGCACAGCTGCGGCGAGCCGTGTCTCGCGTCCCTCGGCCCTTCTATGTCGCGGGCGCTGATTCGTCCGGAGAGCGTGATGGGCCCGTCCCAGGCTGTGGTGACGGTTGAGGCCGTCGACCTCCTCATCGGCCGCCTGGGAGGCGAGTCGAGCGTCTGGGACGTGCTCGAGCGGCTGCCGGCACTGGGGTCTTCTCTGGCCCGTGCCGCCGCCGTCCCTGCCGGTGTCGAGCTGATTCTCAGGACGGCGGTGGCGGGCCGGAGCGAAGGGCTCGCCGCGGTGGACCGAAGGTACTCCCTGGCTGAAGCGGACGATCTCTTCATGCGAGCGGACGCGCTCAGCCTGGCCGAGGAGCTGCTGGACCCGCCGGGCAGGCCGGAGGACCCGCTCGCGTGGGCCGAGCGGGCTGCGAGCTCGGGGAGCCGGAGACGCCCTCAGGGGCAGGAAGGGGTCCTCCTCCGAGCCGCCAGGCAGGCCGGAGTCAGCTTGGACGAGGAGCCGGAGGCCCGGGCGGCGGCAGCGGCGGCCGGCTTCCTCGACGCGCTCCACTGTGAGATGCCGCGGACGCGGCTCGAGGACATTCGGCGTCTCCGCACCGCGGCCATCGCCCTGTCACAGCTCGCTCCTCCTGGGCTGGCGCGCAGACTCGGGGGGATTGCAGCGTGGACCCTCTGGGCCGAGGAGCAGGAGGCCGAGGCCCTGGAGCGGCTTGCCTCCACGCGTTCTCCTGCTCTGCTGACGGAAGACCCCGTCGTCGAGTTCGTCGGCGAGCTCTGTGCTTGGGACGTGAGCGATCCGTCCGGCATGGCGGCCCCTGAGTCGGACCCGCAATGGCGGGGATCGGGGCGGGGCATGGCATAATTCTGGGGAAGACCCCGTCTCGTGCTCCGCCTGCTTTTCCGCTGAACACCGCTTCAGCGGGGAATGAATCCGGACCGCGGCGCGTTGTGAGGTGCAAGACCCCGTCAACGTGCCGTTGTCTGCATTCTGCGGAGGGGCTGGCTCCGGTCGCTCTGCGGCCCGATGTGAACGCCAGCTCCGCACTTGACAGGGTCATACTGGCGTTACAGACAGACGATGTGAGCTGCCCGTCGGCACGAAAGGGAACCATGAGTCCTACAGCAAAGAAGAGCGCAGCAGCGGCCGCCGAATCCGAGTCGGCCGAGTCGGCTGCTCCTGCTTCGGCGAAGAAGACCACGGCCCGCAAGACGGCTGCCTCGAAGACCTCCAGCGCTGCGGGGAAGACCACGGGCACCCGCGCCAAGGCAGGTGCCTCCACGTCCGCAGCGGACAAGCCGTCCTCGAAGTCGACCGCTTCGAAGACCACCGCTTCCAAGACCACAGCTTCGAAGTCCACTGCTCCGAAGTCGACCGCTTCGAAGACCGCCGCTTCGAAGGCGACGGTCTCGAAGACCGCCGCCGCGCCGCGCGCCACGGCCGGGCCCAACGTGGACGTGAGCGCCACGGACGGAACCCCCGAGGCCACACCCGTCAAGACCACGCGCGTCCGCCGCAAGCCGGCGGCCTCGTCGGAGACGGCAGGGGCCAAGAAGACCGCGGCCAAGAAGCCGGCGGCCAAGAAGGCCCCCGCCCGGAAGTCGGCGGCCAAAGCCGAGGCGGACGAGCTCGAGACTGAGGATCTCGAGCTGGACGCCGAGGCCCGCGAGGCCGAGGACGAGGACGCGGAGAAGGCCGAGGGAAAGGCCGCCAAGTCCGAGGAGAAGGAGGCCGAGCAGGGCTCGGGCTTCAGCTACTCGGAGGCGGATGACGACGACGCTCCGGTGCAGCAGGTGCTCGTGGCCGGCGCCACGGCCGACCCGGTCAAGGACTACCTCAAGCAGATCGGCAAGGTGGCCCTCCTCAACGCGGAGCAGGAGGTGGACCTCGCGCTGCGCATCGAGGCCGGCCTGTACGCGAGCAAGAAGCTCGAGGAGAAGTCGGACATCGATCCGAAGCTCAAGCGCGAGATGATGTGGATCGTCCACGACGGCAAGCGGGCCAAGAACCACCTCCTCGAGGCGAACCTCCGTCTCGTCGTCTCGCTGGCCAAGCGCTACACGGGCCGCGGCATGCTCTTCCTGGACCTCATCCAGGAGGGCAACCTCGGTCTCATCCGCGCGGTGGAGAAGTTCGACTACACCAAGGGCTTCAAGTTCTCCACCTATGCCACGTGGTGGATCCGCCAGGCCATCACGCGCGCCATGGCTGACCAGGCCCGCACCATCCGCATCCCGGTCCACATGGTCGAGGTCATCAACAAGCTCGCCCGCGTCCAGCGGCAGATGCTCCAGGACCTGGGTCGCGAGCCCACGCCGGAGGAGCTCGGCCAGGAGCTGGACATGACGCCCGAGAAGGTCGTCGAGGTCCAGAAGTACGGCCGCGAGCCGATCTCCCTGCACACCCCGCTGGGAGAAGACGGGGACTCGGAGTTCGGAGACCTCATCGAGGACTCGGAGGCCGTTGTGCCGGCGGATGCCGTGAGCTTCACGCTGCTCCAGGAGCAGCTGCACTCTGTTCTGGACACGCTCTCGGAGCGCGAGGCCGGCGTCGTCGCGATGCGCTTCGGCCTGACCGACGGGCAGTCGAAGACTTTAGACGAGATCGGTCGCGTCTACGGGGTGACCCGCGAGCGCATCCGCCAGATCGAGTCGAAGACGATGTCCAAGCTCCGGCACCCGTCCCGCTCGCAGGTTCTGCGGGACTACCTGGACTGATCCCCGGGAAGGGCTGCGCCTCCGTCCGGAGGCGCACGCGAAAGGAGGGCGGCCACCCGATCGGGTGGCCGCCCTCCTTCGCTGCCGGTCAGAGGCTCTGCCGGTCAGTCCTCAGCGGAGGGGCCGGCCTCGAGGCGCTCGGACTCGTCCACCCACTCGGACGCCTGCGGGCGGAGCTTCGGCTCGACGTCCCGGCCGTGGTGGGCGCAGAAGAGGAGCACGCCGCCCGTGGAGGCGAGGACGGCCCGGACGTAGGCCTGGGCCCCGCAGCGATCGCAGCGGTCAGCGGCAGTCAGGGTCTTGGGGGCGACAGCGACGCTCATCTTGTCCTCCTGGGGTCGTGTTCGATCAGCGGCCCCGGCACCGGGATTCCGGCCCGACGCCGATGCAATAGATACCATGGAACCACGGGCGCCCTCCGATTCTCGTGTCGGGTGCCTTCATTTTGCTCATCGCGTAGACCGCGAGGACGACCTGACCAGGAAAGTGCACGTGACCCCCAAGACCTCTGACTACGACGCTCGGCATCTCGCTGTCCTCGAGGGGCTCGAGGCCGTCCGGAAACGCCCGGGCATGTACATCGGGTCCACGGACTCGCGGGGCCTCATGCACTGCCTCTGGGAGATCATCGACAACTCGGTGGACGAGGCGCTCGGAGGCTACGCCCAGTCCGTGAAGGTCATCCTCCACGCGGACGGCAGCGTCGAGGTGCACGACGACGGCCGCGGCATCCCCGTGGACATCGAGCCGCGGACGGGCCTCAGCGGCGTGGAAGTCGTCTTCACCAAGCTGCACGCCGGCGGAAAGTTCGGCGGAGGCGGCTATGCGGCCTCCGGCGGCCTGCACGGCGTCGGCGCCTCCGTGGTCAACGCCCTCTCCTCCCGCCTCGACGTCCAAGTGGACCGCGGCGGCAAGACCTACCAGATGTCGTTCCGGCGCGGCGAGCCGGGCCGGTTCGAGGACGGCGGCCGCCCGCGCAGCGACGCCCCCTTCTCCCCATACACCAAGGGGAGCGGACTCGACGTCGTCGGGAAGGCCAAGCGCGGCGTGACCGGAACCCGCGTGCGGTACTGGGCCGACGAGCACGTCTTCACCCCTGACGCGCAGTTCCAGTTCGAGGAGCTCGTGACGCGAGTCCGCCAGACCTCTTTCCTCGTCCCCGGTCTGCGCCTCACCATCGTGGACGAGCGCCGCATCCCCGGCACGCCGGGGGAGAGCGGTCCCGTCGAGGAGACGTTCCAGCACGACGGCGGCATCACCGAGTTCGCCGAGTACCTCTCCAATGACGGCCCCGTGACGGACGTCTGGCGGATCACGGGGCACGGCTCCTTCACCGAGCGCATCCCGGTGCTCGGGGAGGACGGCAGCTCCGTCATGACGGACGTCAAGCGGGACTGCGAGGTGGACGTGGCCCTGCGCTGGGGCGTCGGATACGACACCAAGGTGCGCTCGTTCGCCAACATCATCGCCACGCCGAAGGGCGGCACCCATCTGACCGGCTTCGAGCAGGCCCTGCTCAAGGTCCTCCGCAAGGGAGTGGAGGCGAACGCCCGCAAGCTCAAGGCGGGCAACGACAAGGTGGAGAAGGACGACGTCCTCGCCGGACTCACCGCCGTGCTCACCGTCCGGCTGCCTGAGCCGCAGTTCGAAGGCCAGACCAAGGAGATCCTCGGCACGCCGGCGGTGCGGCAGATCGTCTCCCGCGTCGTCGAGAAGGAGCTGACGGCCAAGCTCTCCTCGACGGCGAGGGCGGAGAAGGCACAGGCCTCGCAGCTGCTCGAGAAGGTCGTCTCCGAGATGAAGTCCCGCATCTCGGCCCGGCAGCACAAGGAGACGCAGCGCCGCAAGAACGCGCTCGAGACGAGCTCGCTGCCGGCCAAGCTCCTCGACTGCCGGACGGACGACGTCTCGCGCTCCGAGCTCTTCATCGTCGAGGGCGACTCCGCGCTCGGCACGGCACGGCATGCCCGCAACTCGGACACCCAGGCGCTGCTGCCCATCCGCGGCAAGATCCTCAACGTCCAGAAGGCCAGCATCGCGGACATGCTCTCCAACGCGGAGTGCGCGGCCCTCATCCAGGTGGTCGGCGCGGGATCCGGCCGCTCCTTCGCGCTCGAGGCGGCCCGCTACGGGAAGATCGTCCTCATGACGGACGCGGACGTGGACGGCGCCCACATCCGCACGCTGCTCCTGACCCTGTTCTTCCGCTACATGCGGCCCATGGTCGAAGACGGCAGGGTCTACGCCGCGGTTCCGCCGCTGCACCGCATCGAGGTCATCCGTCGCGGCAAGCCGAACGAGTACGTGTACACCTACTCGGAGAAGGAGCTCCACGCGCGCCTCGCCGAGCTCCGCGCCGCGGGGGAGTCCATCAAGGAGCCGATCCAGCGCTACAAGGGCCTCGGCGAGATGGACGCGGACCAGCTCGCGGAGACCACGATGGACCCCGAGCACCGGACTCTGCGCCGCGTGCGGATCGAGCACGCGGAGGCCGCGGAGCGCGCCTTCGAGCTCCTCATGGGCTCGGACGTGGCACCGCGCAAGGACTTCATCATCTCCGGGGCCGCGCAGCTGGACCGCGAGCAGATCGACGCCTGACCCGGTCCCGCCGTCGCCGGCGAGGCGATCAGCAGCGAGACGGTCAGCGGCGCGCGAGCCGCAGCGCCCTCCGCAGCGTCCTGCCGCCGCCCGGGCTCTCCCGCTCGTCGTCGGCCGCGGGCAGACCGAACGCCGACCGGTTCTCCTCGCCCGCCTGCCCGGCAGCCCCCGCTTCGGCGACGACGACGAGCGCGCGAGCCACTGTCTTCGGGGCGTGCCGGCCCGCGGCGAAGTCGTCCGCGAGGAACTCGATGAGCTCGGACACGGCGCCGAGCGCCAGACGGGCGGTGGGGAGCCAGGGAAGAGCCGCTCGCCACGCGGAGAACGCCCACACGAGGATGTCGTGCCGCTGGGCCACATGGGCGCGCTCGTGCTCGAGCACGGCGTCCAGCTCGTCAGGGGAGAGCGCCGTCAGGATGCCCTCCGTCACGACCGTGACCGAGCCCGTCGTCGAGGGCAGGCAGTAGGCGAGCGGCAGGTTCGAGTCGAGGATGAGCCGGTTCCTCCGGCTCGGGTCCTCGTGGGCCACGAGCTTGAGCGCCTCGAGGTGGCGGCGGCGCCGGCGGGACATGCGGACCCCGGTGAGCGCGAGAATGGACACGAGGTGCGCGAAGAGCAGCAGCGCGCAGCTGAGGATGAAGAGGTGGGCCAGTCCCCTCGTGGAGATGTAGGCGCCGTGTGCGAAGAGCCCGACGACGGCGGCGGCCGCATCAGCGGGCCTGGACCCGAACGGGGCGAGGCCCCAGCAGACGAGGGATCCGATCATGGCGAGTCCGCCGGCGAGGGCGACCGTCTGCCAGAGGACCAGCGCTCGGACGGGATGCCGCTGCGGCCACGCGGCGCGGGAGAGCGCGATGGGGACCGGCCAGGCGAGGGCGAGGGCGAGCCCGGCGAGAATCCAGGCTGCGGGGGTCACTGTCCGTTCGGCTCGAGCAGACGCCGCAGGAGCTCGGCCTCGCCGGCGGAGACGCTGCCGACGAAGCGGGCGAGCGCGGCCTCCCGGTCCTCCGAGGAGTCGAGCGCCTCGGCCATGAGGGACGCCGTGTGATCTGCCCGGGACTGCGTGGGGGCATACCGGTGCGGGCGGGTGGACCGCTCCCGCTCCACGAGCTTCTTCTTCTCCAGGCGGGAGAGGACCGTCAGCACCGTGGTGACGGCGACGTCCCGGACGGCGTCCACCGCGAGGGCGTCGCGGATCTCCGAGGCAGAGCGCGCGGAGTCCGCCTCCCAGAGGTGGTTCATGATGTCGCGCTCGAGATCGCCGAGACCGGCCATGGCCAAGCTCCTTGCCTGTGGTCAACCGACAGCGGGGGAATCCGACGGCAGGGGCGGCTGCGGTCCGCTGGGAAAACAATGGGTCACGACAGTATACGCGATCTTCTACGCGGTGTAGAGAGGACGCCTGCCGATCCGCCTTCGGCGAACGGTTGTTTCGGTTACCAGCACCTCGTTAGGTTGTCCCAGAGAACACGAGTAGAATTCGACTGACTTCTACGGACTGTAGAAGTCTCCCCTCCCGTCACGTCCCCCTGAAGGAATCCTCGTGGAAGCACTCGAAATTGCCAGGTGGCAGTTCGGCATCACCACCGTCTACCACTTCCTCATGGTGCCCTTGACTCTCGGCCTCGGCGTCACCACTGCGGTCCTGCAGACCGTGTGGGTGCGCACCGGCAAGCCGGAGTACAAGCGCATGACCAAGTTCTGGGGAAAGCTCTTCCTCATCAACTTCATCGTCGGCGTGGTCACCGGCCTCGTCCAGGAGTTCCAGTTCGGCATGGCCTGGAGCGAGTACAGCCGCTTCGTCGGAGACGTCTTCGGCGCCCCGCTCGCCATGGAGGCCCTGCTGGCCTTCTTCGTGGAGTCCACGTTCCTGGGCCTCTGGATCTTCGGCTGGGACCGCCTGTCCAAGAAGATCCACCTCGCCACGATCTGGGCCGCCTCCATCGCCACATGGCTCTCCGCCTACTTCATCATCGTGGCCAACTCCTGGATGCAGCACCCCGTGGGCGTCACCGTCGTGGACGGCCGCCCTGTCATGACGGACGTCATGGCGGTGCTCACCAACAACACCGCGGTCCTCGCCTTCGCCCACACCATCACGGGCGGGCTCTCCGTGGCCGGCTCCTTCCTGCTCGGCATCGCCTGGTACCACCTGTGGCGCCGTCGTCGTGACGGGATCGACTCGGTGGGCGCGGACGGCAAGGTCGTCGTGGGAGAGCACCTCGCCTCCGGACGGGACAAGACGGACCACCGCGTCTGGCTGAAGTCCGCCCGCATCGGAGCGGTCATCGCCATGATCTCCTTCGCCGGGGTGGCCGTGACGGGAGACCTCCAGGCCAAGCTGATGTTCCACCAGCAGCCCATGAAGATGGCAGCGGCCGAAGCCGCCTGTCATGACGGCACGAGCTTCTCCGTCCTCTCGGTCAACCCGATCGGCCACGGACAGAGCTGCAGCAACGTCGAGGCCGTCATCGAGGTTCCGGGGCTGCTCAGCTTCCTCGCGAACGGGGACACCAAGACGAACGTCAAGGGCGTCAACACCCTGGTCCCGGAGTATGAGAAGAAGTACGGCACGCACGTGCCGGACGGTCCGGTCTACGGCGACCGCGCGGGTCAGAAGATCGACTACGTGCCGGTCATGTACGTCACGTACTGGGGCTTCCGCCTCATGATCACCCTCGGCGGACTCGCAGCCCTGGCGGCGTTCATCGCCTGGTTCATCCTGCGCAAGGGAACCGTGCCGGAGAGCGTCTGGCTCATGCGCCTCGCGGTGCTCTCCATCCTGGCCCCGTTCGGCGCGAACTCCGCCGGCTGGATCTTCACCGAGATGGGCCGCCAGCCGTTCGTCGTGGCCCCCAACCCGGATGCCACCGGCGTGGATCCGGTGTTCATGTACACCGCGGCCGCCGTCTCGCCGGGCGTCTCCGCGGCCGAGCTGCTCATCTCGCTCATCGTCCTCACCCTCGTGTACGGCGTGCTCGCCGTCATCGAGGTCCGCCTGCTCGTCAAGTTCGTCCGGGGAGGCGTCCCGAGCGCCATGCCGGAGCTCCTCTCGGAGAACAAGGACGAGTCCGACGACGAGGGGGCGCGCCGCGACGTGCTCTCCTTCGCCTACTAGGAGCCGCCATGTTGGATACTGTCTGGTTCATCCTGATCGCCGTCCTGTGGATCGGCTACCTCTTCCTCGAGGGCTTCGACCTCGGCGTCGGCATCCTCCTCAAGACGCTTGCGCGGAGTGAGAAGGAGCGCCGGCTCATGATCAACACGATCGGCCCCGTGTGGGACGGCAACGAGGTCTGGCTGCTCACCGCCGGCGGAGCCACCTTCGCCGCGTTCCCCAAGTGGTACGCCGCTCTGTTCTCCGGCCTGTACCTGCCGCTGGTCCTCGTCCTCGTGGCCCTCATCTTCCGTGCGTGCGCCTTCGAGTACCGCGGCAAGATGGTCAGCGAGCGCTGGATCTCCTTCTGGGACTGGGCGCTGTTCCTCGGCTCGCTCGTCGCCGCCGGCGGCGTGGGCGCCATGCTCGCCATCTCGACGACGGGGCTGCCGATCAACGCCAACGGAGACCGCGCTGACGGCCCGGTGCTCGGCGTCGTCCTCTTCGGCCTCCTCGGAGCCCTGGCCGTCATCGGCTTCGCCGTGGCGCAGGCTCTCGCGTTCCTCTCGCTCAAGACGGACGGAGAGATCCGCGTCCGCTCGCGGGCGCTGCTCACGAAGGGCATGATCCCGCTCCTCGCCCCGGCAGCGCTCTGGGCGATCATCCTCGGAGTGCGGAACACGGACTGGATCGGTCTCGTGCTCGTCGTCGTCGCAGCCGCGGCGCTCGTGTTCGCCTGGCTGATGGCGCGCAAGCAGCAGGAGGGGAAGACGTTCCTCAGCCTCGGCGCGTTCCTCGTGGCGGGTGTCTCGTCGATCTTCGTCTCGGCGTACCCCGTGGTGCTGCCGTCCATGATCAGCGAGCAGTTCAACCTCACCGTGCAGAACGCGGCCTCGAGCCCGTACACGCTGGGCGTCATGAGCATCGTCGCGGCGTTCGGGGTTCCCGTGGTTCTGCTCTATCAGGCTTGGACGTACTGGGTCTTCCGGAAGCGGATGACGGTGGACCACCTGCCGGAGCCGCACGACTTCCCGGCCCAGATCCTGACCGGATCCCACGCGGCGAGCCGCTGAGGCGTGGCTTCACCCGCATCGAGAAGGCCGTCCCTGCCCGTGTCCTGCCGAACGGCGGCGGCACTGGCCGGGGCGGCCTTCGCCCGTGCCCTCGGCATCATCGCGCTCGCGGAGGCCCTCGCCCGCGGCATCGGCCTGAGCGGAGAACAGCGCAGCTGGCCGCTCGTCCTCGCCCTGGCCCTGCTCGGCGGCCTCCTGCGCGGCGGCGGTGCGTGGGCCGCGAATGCGGCGGCGTCCGCCGCGGCGTCCCACGTTGCGGCCGACAGGCGGGCCCGTCTTCTCGCCGCCCGCCTGACCCGACCCTCTGAAGACGGGGATATCTCGGACGTGAGCCTCGCGGGGCAGGGCATGCGGGACATCACCCCCTACTTCGCGCAGTTCGTTCCGGCGGCGGTCAGCTCCGCGGTGGTTCCGCCGGTGCTGCTCGTGCGCGTCGGCGTGGCGGACTGGCCCTCGGCGCTCGTCATCGCGCTCACGCTGCCGCTCGTGCCGGTGTTCATGATCCTCATCGGCCGCTACACGAGCGGGCGGACCCGCCGGCTGGCGGAGGCGGTGAGGAGGCTGACGGACGTCGTCGTCGAGCTCGCCCGGGGCCTGGCCGTGCTCGTGGCGCTCGGCCAGCAGGACCGGCAGCGTCGGGGCCTTGCGGAGGTCTCCCGGCGATACACGGACGCCGTCATGCAGAGCCTGCGGGTGGCCTTCCTCTCCTCGCTGGCGCTCGAGCTCATCGCGACGATGTCCGTGGCGCTCGTGGCCGTGGTCATCGGGCTCCGGCTTCTCGGAGGGGAGATGACCCTCTACGCGGGGCTCGTGGCTCTCGTCATCGCGCCGGAGTGCTTCTCCCCGCTGCGGGAGGTCGGACAGGCCTACCACGCGGCGGAGGACGGCCAGCTCGCGCTCCGCCGGGCGGACGCCGTGCTTGGCGGGTCTTCGGCGGCCTTCCTGCCCCAAGCGGGAGCGGGCAGCGACTTCGCCGCCGTGGACGGCGAGCTGCTCCGCGGCGAACGGAGCCTGGGACGGTGCGAGGACCTGCGCATTCCGTCCGCTCCCGGCCTCACCGCCGTGACAGGGCCGAGCGGGCGAGGCAAGTCCTCCCTGCTCGAGCTCATCGAGACCGCCGCGCACGGAAGCGGCCTCGGCCCGGCGGCAGCCTTCGACGCCGGATCCGTGCAGATCCGAGGCGACGTGCGCGCGAGCGGGGCGGTGTCCCTGAGACAGACCCCGCGCTTCACCGAGCCGAGCCCGGTGGACGAGCTTCTCCTGCACGCGCCGGTCGAGGACCCCGGGCCTGTACTCGCGGCACTCGGTCTCGCGGACCGCGCCCATGACCGCACCGAGGACCTCTCGCCGGGGGAGCAGCGGCGCCTCGGCGTGGCCCGCGCGGTGCTCGCCGCGCGGGGCACCGGGCATGCGCTGCTGCTCGACGAGCCCACGTCCCAACTCGATCCCGATGCGGCGGCGGCCGTGCGGGCGCTCATGGCGGCTGAGGCGCGCCGGCGGCGCGTGGTCGTCGTGACCCACGAGGCGGAGCTGGCCGAGCAGGCAGACCAGCGGATCCACTGGCGAGGGCCTGCATCCGTGCCGGCACAGGGAGGCCCGGCCGAGCACGCGGGCGCCGCCGTGGGCTGGAGTTCCCCCGACCCCGCAGAGGCAGCCGGCGAGGGGCCATGGGGCGGCCGGCCGTTCTCCGGCCGAAAGCCCTCTGGGGATGTCCGGTCTGAGCCGGCGCCGGACAAGGCGCCGGAGAAGACGCCGGAGCAGGCGGCGGAACAGTCGCCAGAGCGGAGCGGCCACGATCGGCGGTCGGAGACTCAGGTCGCGCAGCCGTGGAGGAACGGCCATGTGGTGCTCGGACTGCTGCTCGCCCTCGTCTCGGCCGGGTGCGCCGCGGCGCTCACGGCGCTCTCCGGCTGGCTCATCGTCCGGGCGTCCCAGGGGCCGGCCATCATGTACCTGTCCGTGGCGATCGTCGGGGTGCGGGCCTTCGGCCTCTTCCGGGCGGCAGCGCGCTACGGCGAGCGCCTCCAGACGCATCGGGGGATGCTGGAGCACGCCGCGGCCGTGCGGCTCGCGGTCTGGAGCGCGCTCGCCTCCAGCCCGAGCCGGTGGCGGGACCTCTCGCGCACGGATCGCGGCGCAGCGGCGATCGTCACCGGCGTGGACCGCCTCCGGGACGCGGCGCCCCGCGCCCTGGTCCCTCTCGCGTCCGCAGCCTGCGTGGCGGTAGGGGCGCTCATCGCGGTCCTCGCCATCGCCCCGGCCCAGGCGTGGGTGACGGTGCTGGCCCTGCTCGTCTCAGGCGTGCTGGCGCCCTGGGCGACCCTCCGGGCGGACCGCGCCTCCACGAGCGCCGTGGCGGCTCACGACGGCTGGCTCATGCAACGGCTGTCCGTCCTCTACCGGGCCGCCCCGGACGTCCGGGGCCTGCACAGCGCCGAGTCCGTGCTGGAGCGCTTCTCGGAGGAGGACCGCTCGCTCGGCGCGCATCTCGTCCGTGCGGAGCGGGCCCGGGGGATCGGCGCGCTCATCGTCGTGGCGGGGCAGTCGCTCGCCGCCGCGGTCTCGCTCTGGGCGTCGGCCCCCGGCGCTCCGGGCGGCGTGCCGCTGGAGCTGGCCGCGGCGCTCGCCCTCGTCCACGTGGCGCTCATCGACCCGCTCATCGCGCTCCTCGACGCCGTCCCCCAGGCCCGCTCGTGGCGCGCGGCCGCGCAGGGCCTCGAGGCGGTTGTCCGCAGCGACCGGGACGAGGGGCTGGCCCGGCTGCGGTCCCGGGAGCAGTCCCTTCGCGGGCTGGGCTCCGAGGAGCTCACGGCCGGCTACCCCTCCGGGTTCAGCCTGCCGCCCGTGACGGCGCGAGCCGAGCCGGGACGCTGGCTCCTCGTCACCGGCCCGAGCGGAAGCGGGAAGTCGACGTACGCCGACGTCCTCGCCGGCTTCCACCGCCCGAGCGGGGGCGACGTGCTCGTCAGGGACACGGCGACCGGCGCGTGGGCGCCGGCCGAAGGCCTCGGCCGCGTCGCCTGGTGCCCTCAAGACGCCTATCTGTTCGACTCAACGGTCGCCTCCAACATCCGGCTGGGCCGCGAAGGCACCGACGACGGCGAGGTCCGCGCTCTGCTCGACCTCGTGGGACTCCCGGACATGCCGCTCGACCACTCCGTGGGGCCAGGAGGATCGCAGGTCTCCGGGGGAGAGCGCCAGAGGATCTCGATCGCCCGCGGGCTCGCTCGCGGAGCGGACGCGGTCATCCTCGACGAGCCGACCGCCCACCTGGACCAGGAGAGCGCGGCCTCGCTGGTGCGGGACCTCCGGCGGGTGCTCGCGCAGACGAGCGTCGTCGCCGTCGTGCACGAGGACCTCGCAGTCCTCGACCCGGGGCTCGAGGCGGACACCGTCCGCCTGGGCTAGTCCGAGGACGCCTCTGCAGGGGTCTCTGCCGGAGGCGCGGCGGGGAGCGCCAGGGTGCCGCCGAGGACGTCGACGGCGCTCTGGACCGGGATGCCGGAGCCGTCCCGGCGTCCGAAGTCGCCGGGAAGGACGCGGTGGACGCCGGCCTTGGAGCTGGCGAGCGCCGGAGCCGCGCCGATCCGGCCGAGCTGCAGGCCGTCCTCGCCCTTGAGGAAGCGGTGGGCGCGGACGCCCGCCGTCGCACGCCCCTTGACGGGGAACTCCTCGGCATCCGAGATCTTGACGGTGGGCTGGGCGAGGCCTGGAAGGGCGTCGTCCGGCTGGGAGAGCGTGACGACCACGGACGGGACGCCCGGGTCGATCCGGCCGAAGGTGATGACCTCGTCGCCCTCCGCGAGCTTGACGCCGGCCATGCCCGCGGCCGTCCGCCCCTGCGGCCGGACCGCGGAGGCCGGGAAGCGGAGCATCTGGCCCCTGCGCGTGAGGAAGGCGACGTCGGACTCGTTCGGGGCGGGAAGCGCGGCCACCACGGTGTCGTCCCCCTTGAGCGCGATGGCCTCCCACTCGTCCGAGTTGAGCGGGTACTCCGGGTTCAGGCGCTTGACCACGCCGCGGCGCGTGCCGATCGCGAGGACCGAGTCGAGGGGGACGAGGGCCACAACGCTCTCGCCCTTCTCGAGCGCGGCGTAGTCCGCCGCCTTGCCTCCGCTCGCGAACGTCGGCGCGCCGCGGGAGCCCTCCGTGAAGGCGGGCATGTCGAGGACGGGAAGCCGGAGCATCCGGCCGCGGCTCGTGACGACGGCGATCTCCGCCCGGGCCGTCGTGGGGACGACGGAGGCGAGGACGTCGTGCTTCGAGCGGGACGCGCCCTCGGGCAGCGGGTCCCGGGTGAGCGTGCGGCCGATCAGACCCGTGGCGGTGAGAACGGCCAGGCACGGGTCGTCGGCGATCTTGAGGCTGAGCGGCGCCTTCTTGGCCGAGCCCTCGGCGATGGGCATGCTCGTGCCCTTGAGGGGAGCGTCGTCGGCCTTCTTCTTGAGCACGGTGCGGCGCGGCGTGCCGTGTTCCTCGGCGAGGGCCTGCAGCTCCTCGGAGACCACCTCGCGGAGCCGGGCGTCCGAGGCGAGGATGGCCTCGAGCTCGGCGATCGCGGCCGTGAGCTCGTCCCGCTCGCGCTCGAGCTCGATCCGGGAGAACTTGGTGAGCTGGCGCAGCCGCAGCTCGAGGATGTACTCCGCCTGGACCTCGCTGAGGTCGAACACCTGGACGAGCCGGCGCTTCGCCTCGGCGGCCTGGTCCGAGGAGCGGATGATCTCGATGACCTCGTCGATGTCGACGAGCGCGAGCAGCAGGCCCTCGACGAGGTGGAGCCGGTCCTTCTTCCTGCCGAGGCGGAAGGACGTGCGCCGGCGGACCACGGAGAGGCGGTGGTCCACGTAGACGCGCAGGAGGTCCACGAGGCCGAGGGTCTGCGGCTGGCCCTCGACGAGGCAGACGTTGTTGATGCCGAACGAGTCCTCCATCGGCGTGAGCTTGTACAGCTGCGCCAGGACCGCGTTCGGGTTGAAGCCGTTCTTCAGCTCGATGACGAGCCGCATGCCGTGCTTGCGGTCCGAGAGGTCGATGACGTTCGAGATGCCCACGAGCTTCTTGCCCGTGACGGCGTCCTTGATCTTCTCGATGACCTTCTCGGGGCCCACGCCGTACGGCAGCTCGGTGACCACGAGGCCCGTCTTGCGGGGGCCGAGCTGCTCGATGTCCACCTTGGCGCGGGTCTTGAAGGAGCCGCGGCCGGTCCGGTAGGCGTCCTTGACGCCGTCGAGCCCCACGATGATGCCGCCGGAGGGGAGGTCCGGGCCCGGGACGTGCTTCATGAGGTCCTCGAGCGAGGCCTCCGGGTCCTCGAGGAGGTGGCGGGCGGCCGCGACGACCTCGACGAGGTTGTGCGGCGCCATGTTCGTGGCCATGCCGACGGCGATGCCCGAGGCGCCGTTGACGAGCAGGTTCGGATACGCCGCGGGAAGGACGGTGGGCTGCTGGAGCTGGCCGTCGTAGTTCGGCTCGAAGTCCACCACGTCCTCGTCGAGGCTGGACGTGAGGGTCAGGGCGCTCGGCGCGAGGCGGGCCTCGGTGTAGCGGGCGGCGGCCGGGCCGTCGTCGAGCGAGCCGAAGTTGCCGTGGCCGTCGATGAGCGGAAGCCGCAGGGAGAAGGACTGGGCCATGCGGACCATCGCGTCGTAGATCGCGCCGTCCCCGTGCGGGTGGAGCTTGCCCATGACCTCGCCGACCACGCGGGCGCTCTTGACGTGCCCGCGGTCCGGGCGCAGGCCCATGTCGCTCATCATGTAGAGGATGCGCCGCTGAACCGGCTTGAGCCCGTCCCTCGCGTCCGGCAGGGCGCGCGAGTAGATCACCGAGTAGGCGTACTCGAGGAAGCTCGTCTCCATCTCCTGGGCGACGTCGACGTCGACCACCGTGCCGCTCAAGGGCGCGTCGTCGATGGCGGATTCGGGTGCGCTGGGCATGCTCAACCTCGGGTCGTGCTGCAGAAGAAAATCGGGCGCCCCGTCGGGAGGCGCACTAGAGTTATCCTATGGCGAAACGTCCAGCTCGAGCGGATTATCCGGCCCACTGGGAGGCCGACGTCGTCCTCAGGGACGGGAGCACGGCGCACCTGCGCCCCATCACCCCCGCGGACTCCGACCTCCTCCAGCAGTTCCACCAGGGCCAGTCGGCGAACTCGATCTACCTCCGGTTCTTCACCTACAAGGCCAAGCTCTCCTCCAAGGAGCTCGCCCGCTTCACCCAGGTGGACTACACGGACCGGGTCGCGTTCGTCCTCACCCGGGGCGAGAGGATCGTGGGCATCGGCCGCTACGACCGCCTGCCGCACGACGAGAGCTCCGCCGAGGTCGCCTTCAACATCGCCGACTCCTTCCAGGGCAAGGGCCTCGGCTCCATCCTCCTGGAGCACCTCGCGGCGGCCGCCCGCGAGCGGGGCGTGAAGCGCTTCGTGGCGGAGATCCTCCCGGAGAACCGGAAGATGATGACCGTCTTCATCGAGGCCGGCTACGAGGTCTCCCGGAAGTTCGACGACGGCGTCATCGCCCTCGAGTTCGACGTGGCCTCCACCGCCCGCTCCCTCGAGGTCATGGCCTCCCGCGAGCAGCGCGCCGAGTCCATGTCCGTGGCGGACATCCTCACGCCCTCCTCCGTCGCCGTCATCGGCGCGAGCCGCAAGTGGGGGAGCATCGGGCAGCGCGTCCTCGAGGGCATCCTCGAGTCCGGGTTCTCGGGCCCCGTCTACGCGGTCAACCCGGAGACCCTCGAGGTCGGCGGTCGCCTGACGTACGCAGCCGTGGGGGAGATCCCCGACGACGTCGACCTCGCCGTCATCGCGGTGCCCCGCTCGTCCCTCAAGTCCGTCGTGGAGCAGTGTGCGGTCAAGGGCGTGAAGTCGGCCGTCATCCTCACCGACTCGGCGCTGGGGGACGACGCCGCCCACCGCAGCACCATCCGCTCGATCGTCGCGACGGCCCGCTCCTACGGCATGAGGATCGTGGGCCCGGCCAGCCTCGGCGTCATCAACACGGACCCCGAGCACCCGCTCAACGCCTCCGTCGCCGAGAGCCTGCCCAAGGAGGGGCCGGTCGCCCTCTTCGCGCAGTCCGCCGCGATCGGCGTGATGCTCTTCGCGGAGATGGGCCACCGCAACGTCGGCATGTCCGCCTTCTTCTCGGCGGGCCACCGGGCGGACCTCTCCGGCAACGACGCGATGCAGCACTTCGAGTCCGACCACCGCTCGCGGGCCGTGGGCCTCTTCCTCGAGTCCATCGGCAACCCCCGCAAGTTCGCGCGCATCTCCCGCCGCCTCTCTCAGACGAAGCCCGTGGTGGTCGCCAAGAGCCACGTCATGGGCTTCCGCCTCCCCGACGGACACTCCTTCGGGCAGACCCAGGCCCCCTCGCGCGCGTTCGACGCGATGCTGCGGCAGTCCGGCGTCATCCGCGTGCGCAGCAACGAGGAGCTCGTGCGCGTCATGTCCTTCCTCGCCACCCAGCCCGTGCCGCGAGGGCGCCGCGTCGCCGTGCTCACCAACTCGCACCCGCTCGCGCGCGTCGTCGCGGACTCCGCCGGGGTCGTCGGCCTCGAGGTGGCCGAGCAGATCACGGACGTCAGCTTCAGCCGGGGCCAGTCCCGCGTCCTGCCCGAGCTGCGGCGCAGGCTCGTCGAGGCCATGGCGGACGTGGACGCCGTCATCGTCGCGCTGCTGCCCGTCGTCGGCATCGAGACCGCACAGCTGGCCCAGGCCGTCCACGACGCGGGAGCGGAGGCCAAGACGCCCGTCGTCGTCTCCTTCGCGGGAATCGTCGATCCGAGCATCCGGACCGAGGGCGTCGTCGACGTCACCCCGCCGCCTGCGGTGGAGGAGGCGCCCGATGCGCCCGACGCGGACCTCCTGCCGGTCCAGCACGGGCTCCCGAGCTACGCCTCGCCCGCGTCCGCTGTGCGCGTGCTCGCCCTCGCCGCGGACTACGGCATGTGGCGGTCCTCGGATCGCGGCGAGTTCGTGGACCCGGAGGGGACGAGCCCGGAGAGGGCGGAGAGGGCCCTCGCCTCCGCGCTCGCGCGCCAGCAGAACGGGGACCTCGTCCAGCTGACCGCCGCGGAGACGGCCGAGGTCCTCGAGGCCTACGGCATCCGCCCGCTCACCGCCCACCCGTTCGACACCACGGCCGAAGCGCTCGCCACGGCGGCCGAGATCGGATACCCGGTGGCGCTCAAGCCGCTCGACGAAGACCTGCGCCACCGCCTCGACCTCGGCAGCGTGGTCCTCAACATCCAGTCGGACGAGTCCCTGCGGCTGGCGATCGGCCAGACCCGCACGGTCCTGCGCCGCTTCCTCCCCGACGAGGCCGAGGCCACGCTCGAGATCCAGCCGATGGCCGATCCTGGCCAGGCCTGCCTACTCCGCGCGGTCGAGGACCCGCTCCTCGGGCCCGTGGTCAGCTTCGCGCTCGCGGGTGACTCCGCGGAGCTCCTCGACGACTGGGCGTACGCCGCGACGCCGATGACGGGCGTGGACGTGCACGACCTGGTCCGCCGGCCCCGCGCCGCCGCCAAGCTCTCGAGGGACCCGCGGCTGGGCCGCTCGGACCTGGAGGCTCTCGAGGACCTCGTGGCCAGGGTGGCCCACCTCAAGGACCGCCACCCCGAGATGGCCCGTCTGGAGATCAACCCCGTCCTGGTGCACTCCGAAGGCCTGACCGTCCTCGAGGCCCGCGTGTGGGCCGCGAACCCGCAGCGGCGGAGGGACTCCGCGCGCCGGGCGCTCTGGGACGCCTGACCTGAGGCGCGCGACCTGGAAGACTGGTGACCATGCCGATTTCAGACCGTTTCCCCTCACCGCGAGGCGCATCCCGCGGCTCCGAGGCCCGCGCTCGGCTCGAGCGCGCGGTGGAGCGTGCGGGCTTCTACCCGGCCCTCGTCCTCGATGTCGTCGACGACGGGCTCGACGGCGAGGAGGCCACCGAGTTCCTCGTCCACCAGGAGACCCACATCGACCGGGCAGACGTGCACCGCCACGTCACCGTGCTCGTCCTGGGGGAGCGAACCATGCAGATCGTCCACATCGACGACGAGGACCAGGACGAGACCGGCCGCCACCCGATCGCCCAGCTGACCGGCGAGTCCGTGCCCGTTTCCCGACTGACGGGGCTCGTGGTCGGCTACGCCCACGGTGACCCGGCGGCCTTCCGCCGAGGAGACAGGATGCACGAGATCTCGGTGACCATCGGCTGGACCGGCGGCCTCCGGGTCGACGTCCAGCCCGCCGGCTGCCCGGACCCGAGCTGCGACCTGGACCACGGCAGCGTGGGCACTCTGACGAGCGAGGACGTCATGCTCCGCGTCAACGAGGCGGCCGACGGCGCCGGCGCGGTGGAACAGGCGCGCCGGTTCGTCCGGGCGCTGCGCCGAGCCCGGATGCGGGAGCTGGACGCGGGGCGGAGCCGATGAGCGCGGTCCCCGGACTTCCCGAACCGCCCGAGGGGCCCCGTCTCTGGGACGTGCTGGAGTCGGCCGCCGCCGCGGCCGGCCTGGAGAGCGCCGAGAACCGCCTCGGTCTGCCCGCCTCGCGGCGCGTCGTCGTCGCCCTCGTCGACGGCATGGGCATGACCGTCCTCAAGCGCTGGAAGGCGCACGCGCCCTTCCTCACCTCCTCTGCCGAGCAGAGGCGGCGGCTCTCCACGACCTTCCCCTCGACGACGGCGACCGCCCTCACCTCGTTCGGCACGGGCCAGCCGCCCGGGCAGCACGGCATTCTCGGCTACGACCTGCTGGCCCCGGACCATCCTCGGGGGCCTCGCGTGGTGAACCATCTGGGCAAGTGGGACCCCGAGCTGGTGCCCGAGGAGTGGCAGCCGGTGCCCACGGTGTTCGAGCGGCTCGACGCGGCCGGCATTCCCGCGGTGACCGTCTCGCAGAAGCGGTTCGGGGACTCCGGGCTCACCCGCGCCGGTCTTCGCGGGGGCCAGTTCGTCGGAGCCAACTCCCAGGACGAGCGCGTGACCCGCGCCGTGGAGGCCCTCTCCCGGCATTCCCACGCGGTGGTCTACGCCTACTGGAACGAGCTGGACAAGGCCGGGCACGAGCACGGCATGGACTCGGCCGAGTACGCGCGGGCGCTTGAGGACGTGGACTTCGCGCTCAAGCGCCTGGTGGCCCAGGCCCCGGAGGACACGCTCGTGCTCGTCACGGCGGACCACGGCATGCTCGACGTGTCCGAGCCGAAGCGGTTCGACTACGCGGAGCACCCGGAGCTGACGGAGGCGTTCGCCTTCACAGCCGGGGAGCCGCGCATGGTGCACCTCTACTGGCGCGAGGACGCGGGGGAGGACGAGCGCCGCGCGGCCCTGGAGGCGTGGAGGACGTATACGGACCGCAGCGCCGTGGTCATGGAGAAGGACGACGCCGTCGCCGCAGGCTGGTTCGGCGCGGTCGCCGAGCGCAACTCGGCGAGGATCGGCGACGTCATCGTGGCCGCCACGGCACCGGTGGCCTACTTCGACGGACGCCGGGTGGGCGCCAAGGCCTTCGAGATGGTCGGCCAGCACGGCTCGCTCACCCCGGAGGAGCTCGCGATTCCGCTCTTCGTGCTCCCCTCGGGCGGCGGCGCGTCCCGGCGCCGCCGGTAGCCCTCGGCACGGCGCGTCAGGCCGTGCGCAGGGCCCTCAGCGGATCAGCGCTCGTTGTCCGGCTTGGTGCCGAAGTAGATCTGGTCCCAGCTGGGCACGCGGGAGCGGCGGTCCCGGAGGGACTTCTTGGGCTTGCGGCGCGAGGCCATCTCGTCCTCGGGCGCCTCGGCGTCCTCGGCGGAGGTGTTCGGGCGTGCTGCGCTTCCTGCGTGCGAGCCCGTGCGCTCGCTCTCCTGCTCGGCGCCGTCCGACGCCGACTCGTCCCGTCGGGCGGCGGCAGCGCGCTGGCTGTCCGAGATCATGAGCGCGAGGCGGTCGTCCGAGTCGGTGTCCGCGCCGAGCCGGGTGCCGCGCCGCTGGTTGAGCATGTCGAGGAGCTCGCTGCTGTCCGGCTCCTCCGGAACGTCCTCATGGACGGGGCCGGAGGCGGCCATGTCCTCGTCCGAGGGCTCGACGGCCTTGAGGCGGCGGCCCGAGGGAGCCGACTCGAGCGGCTCGAGCTCCGAGAGGAACTGAGCCCACCGGTTCACGTTGTGCATCGTCTTGCGCAGCGGGTTGTAGACCCAGCGGGCCTCGGGCTCGACGGACCCGAGCTCGGTCCCCTCGAGGACGGAGGAGTCCTCGACACTGAACTCGAGGCAGACGTCCCACTGGCCGTCAGCGCGCTTCCACGCGTCCCAGTCGAGGGAGTCCGCGTCGATGCCGCTCAGCGAGGCGCGGTGCACCACCATGTCCTCGAGCGTCACCGGCTGCTCGCCGAAGACGGCCCGGACCGCATCCCGTGTGAGCGTGCGGTCCGCCACCTCGGTGCCGCGGGCCAGTCCGGCGGCGTGGTCCCGCTCAGCCCGGACGGGGGCGGCGTAGGACTCGATGCGGTCGATCGGCAGCCCGGTCTCCGCCGCCACCTCCTCGCTCGTGGCGCCGTGGCGGATGCGCGCCTGGATGTCCCGGGGGCTGAGCTTCACCGGGGCGGAGGGCGTGCGGGGAGCCCGGCGGCGCGACATGGCGCCTCTCAGCTCGTCTGTGACGGCCACGGCGAAGCGCTCGCCGGCGTCGTTCGAGACGATGAGGTGCGTCCCGTCTTCGCTGAGGGAGACGAATCGCAGGCTGTTCATGGGCTCTCCTTGAAGTGGATCGAGGGGCGCGGGCGAGGCGCGGCCGAGCGCGAACGCTCGGCGGCGTCGCCACTGTCCACTGTGCCACGCTTTCCCGGGAATTCTCTGCCATGACGCGCGATCCCGCGGCAGACGGGTCTCCCGAGGCGCCCGCGCGGGCACGCTCTCGGCGAACAGGCGGCCCGATCTGCGCGCGGGGTGGAAATTCTCCGCCATTTCAGTCAGAATCTCTGCGACGTTCACGCGGCGATGCGGAACGCCGACCACCCCGACGGACACGACGCAAAGGCTGTGACAGCACCACATGGCAACTGACTACGACGCTCCCCGCAAGAACGACGACGACATCAGCGAAGACTCCATCGAGGAGCTCAAGGCCCGTCGCTCAGAGGGCCAGTCGTCCGTCGTCGACGAGGACGAGACGGAGGCGGCCGAGGGGTTCGAGCTCCCGGGCGCCGACCTCTCCGGCGAGGAGCTCATGGTGAAGGTGCTCCCGCCGCAGAACGACGAGTTCACCTGCACGGAGTGCTTCCTCGTGCGGCACCGCTCGCAGCTCTCCGAGGCGTCGGGCGCCGGCATGGTCTGCAAGGACTGCGCCTTCGCCTGAGACGCGTTCCCGGACTGAGAGAGGGGCCCCGCGCAGACGCGCGGGGCCCCTCTCTCGCTTCTCGGCTGCGGGGATTCCTCTCCTTCAGCGGCCGCCTTCGCTCACAGACGCTCCGGGCTCGCCGCCGCCTGCTCGCCCTTCGGCCGCTCCGCGTCCGGGCGGCTCTGGGCGCCGGCCTTCCGCAGCGCCTCGGCGAGCTCCTCGGGGCGACGGGTCGAGATGAGCCAGTACGGCGTGGAGTCCTCGGGGTCGGCGACCTCGACGCGCACCATCGGCTGGATCCAGCCGCGGATGCACTGGTAGGAGAGCGCGTTGAACTCCACCCCGCGGGCGCGGCGGGCGTCTTCGCCGCGCAGGGCCTCGGGGCTGGCCAGGAGCCACGGCTCGATGCTCGCGCGGCCGGCGCGGACGCGGCGGCGGGTGACCGAGACAGCCGGCGTCGTCGTGGTGAGCACGACGGCGAGGGCGCCGAACACGATGAGCGCCACGATCACGCCGATGACGGCGGAGACCGGCTGGAACACGAGGACCCAGGCGGCTGAGAACCCGGCGGCCACCAGCCAGATCCACCATGCAGGGGAGAGGCGCTCGGAGAAGAGGACGGTCGAGTCGGTGTCATCGCGCATGCCCTCCATTGTGCCGGTTCCTCCTGGGAGCCCCTGGAGCGCGGAGGCCCCGCCGCTGCACCGTTCGCCCGCGGCGCGGCTGCTGCGCGTGAACGATAGGCTTGTGTCCGTGGCTGACATCGAAGAGGGCGCTGCGCCCCGGTATGACCTCGAGGTGGGCGTCGTGATGCTCGACCCGGACCTCCCGCTTCCCTCCTACGCCCAGCCCTCGGACGCGGGCGCAGACCTCTGCTCCGCCGAGGACGTGGTGCTCGAGCCGGGACAGCGCGCCCTCGTGGGGACGGGCGTCTCCCTCGCCTTGCCGCACGGGACCGTGGGGCTGGTCCACCCCCGCTCCGGCCTCGCACACCGGAGCGGACTCTCGATCGTCAACGCGCCCGGCACGGTGGACGCGGGCTATCGGGGCGAGATCAAGGTCAACCTCGTCAACCTGGACCCCTCGACGCCGATCACCGTCCGCCGCGGTGACCGGATCGCCCAGCTTCTCGTGCAGCCGGTCCTCCACGCCCGGTTCGCGCGGGCCGAGTCGCTCCCCGAGTCCGTGCGCGGCGCTCGGGGCTTCGGCTCCACCGGCGGATTCGACGGCGCGGGGGACACCCCGGCAGCAGACACGGCCGGCCCCGGAGAGGGGCGGAAAGGATAGCCATGGCACTGTTCGGCTCCCGCAAGAAGAAGGAAGCGACCACCGCGGAGGACCTGCCTGCGGAGAAGGAGGCTCGCGAGGACGCGCCGAAGACCTCGGCCGCGTCCGAGCAGGCTCCCGCTGAGACGGCCGCCCCCGTGAAGCGTGAGCACAGCCGCGAGAACGGCCCCTTCGACGCCTCGGAGAAGTCTCCCGCGGAGGACGCTGTGGACCTCGGCGGCATCGTCATCGAGGCGCCCGAGGGCACGCACATCCGGCTGGATGTGGACCAGGCGACGGAGGCCATCGTGGCCGCGACCGTGGACATCGGCGCCTCGAGCCTGCAGATCCAGGCGTTCGCGGCCCCGAAGACCTCCGGGCTCTGGGAGGAGATCCGCGGCCAGATCAAGGAGTCCGTGGCCTCCCAGGGCGGCTCCTCGGAGACCATCGACGGCGACTTCGGAGACGAGCTGTTCGTGAAGCTCCCCATCCAGAGCCAGGACGGCTCGATGGGCTACCGCTCCGCCCGCTTCCTCGGGGTGGACGGGCCGCGCTGGTTCGTGCGCGGCGTGCTCGGCGGACCGGCCGCGACAGACGAGGGCGAGGCGGCCGCGCTCCTGGAGATCTTCCGGTCTGTCATCGTGGTCCGGGGCGATGAGGCGATGCCGCCCAAGGAGCTTCTGCCCCTCACCGTCCCCGGTAACCTGCAGCAGGCATGACGCCTGATCAGGGGCCCTCGCTGGACGACCGCCTTGCGCGCTTCTCCGCTCGGGGCAGCGGCGGGCAGCTCTCTCCGCTCGCGAGCGTCGGCGGCTGGAGGGGCGTCGCGGAGACCCTCATCCCGGGGCTGGTCTTCACGCTCGTCTTCACCCTGGGCGGCTCGCTCATGCCTGCGGTCCTCTCGGCCCTGGCCGTGGGCGCCGTGTTCACCGCGGCGCGGCTGCTGCAGCGCCAGCCGCTGGCCCAGGCGCTCTCCGGCCTCGTCGGCGTCGGGATCTGCGCGGTGTTCGCCGCCCGCTCCGGAAGGGCCCAGGACTTCTTCCTGCCCGGGCTCATCATCAACGCCGTGTACCTCGTGCTCATGCTCGTCTCCGTCGCCGTCCGCTGGCCCGCGGCGGGACTGCTCTTCGGCTTCCTCCGAGGCGAGGGCACCGGATGGCGGAGCGAGCCGGCCCGGCTGCGGCAGTACAGCGCGGCGACGATTCCCCTCGCGGTCCTCTTCGCGGTGCGGCTCGCGGTCAAGGCCCCGCTCTACTTCTCGGGCAGTGTCGCCGAGCTCGGCGTCCTCAACGCCGTCCTCGGAGTGCCCGCCTTCGCGCTGGCGCTGTGGATCGGCTGGCTCATGTCCCGCCCGCGCGCATGAGCGCCGGGACGCAGGACCCCGCGGGCGGGCGCGCTGAGGAGCCGGCAGCCGGGGAGCGCGTGGGGGACGTGCTCGACCTGGACGTCGGGGCGCCCGCGAACGGCGGGGCCCACGTGGCTCGCCGGGGCCCGGGGGAGAAGGTCGTCTTCGTCTCCGGCGCGCTGGAGGGGGAGCGGGTCCGGGCCCGCATCACCCGGGCGCAGCCGAAGGAGAGCTTCGTCCGGGCCCGCGTCGTCGAGGTGCTCGAGCCCTCCCCGGCTCGGCGGAAGCACCCGTGGCCCGTGGCGGACCCGCTCGAGGCGCCGGGCGGCATCGCCGTCGGCGGCGCGGAGCTCGGGCACGCCGCACCGGCCGAGCAGCGCAGGATCAAGGCGACGGCGGCCAACGACGCGCTCGTGCGGCTCGGCCGCTTCCGGGAGGAGGGGCTCGCCCAAGCGGGCCTCCTGCCGAAGGAGGCCCGCGAGGTGCCCGTCCCCAGCGGATCGGAGGGCTGGCGCACGCGGATCGCCCTCGCCGTCGGGCGGGACGGCCGGCTCGGCATGCATCCGAGCGGCACGCGCGAGGTGCTCTCGCTCGAGGACATGCCGCTCGCGGTGGACGCGCTGCGCATCCCGGGACTCTTCCGCACCGACTTCACCGGACTCGAGCGGGTCGAGCTCGCGGCCGGCTCGGACCAGGTCCTCGTCCTGCTCGTCGAGCGCGCCGCGCGCCGTCCGCAGCGCGGGCAGGGCCGCCGGGGCGCTCGGCCTGCGGGACACCGCCGCTTGTCCCCACAGCGCTGGACGGAGCTCGCGGAGGCGGCGGCCGCCGCGGTCCGGGAGCACCAGGCGTCTCGGGGCCAGAGCGGCGCTGCGGACGCTGCGGAGCCGCAGGGCGTCTCCGTGGCGGCCTGGAGCCCGACGACGGGCGAGCTGACCCCGCTCATCGGACGGGCGGAGCTGCGCCAGGACGTGGTCCACGGGGGAGTCCGCCGCTCCTACCGTGTGACGGGGGACGGCTTCTGGCAGATCCACGAAGGGGCCCCTCAGGCCCTCGCCGACGCGGCGATGGAGCTGCTCGACCCCCGGCCGGGCGAGCGGATCGCGGACCTCTACGCCGGGGCGGGGCTCTTCACGGGCGCCGTCCTCGAGACGGTGTCCGCCCGGGGCGGGCTGTGCGGCTCGCTGCTCTCGGTGGAGGCCTATCCCGTGACGAGCGCGGACGCAGCGGCCAACACCCCCGGCGACAGGACGGAGGAGGGAGTCGGCGTGCGGGTTCGGGCCTCCAAAGTCGAGGACGCCCTGCACGGAGAGCGGCTCGACGCGCTCGTGCTCGATCCCTCCCGGGCCGGGGCGGGGGCGAGCGCCGTCCGCGCCATCGCCGCCACCGGCGCCGCACGCGTCGTGTACATCAGCTGCGACGCGGCGTCGTTCGCCCGGGACGCGCGCCTGCTCGCGGACGAGGGCTATGACCTGGTCCGGCGCGAGCTGTTCGACATCTATCCGGACACGCACCACGTGGAGACGGCAGCTCTCTTCCAGCGGGAGTCCGAGGGTTAGGATGAGGGCAACGGCCCGCGTCGCGCGGGCCGGCGCTTCTCGCCGGGGAGAGTGCCTCCCAGGCGGACGCCGTCGGATGTTTAGGATCGCCTTACTGGTTCGACGGCGCAGTGCGGGACGAAGATGGCGAATGGCGAGAGGAGTCAACGCACATGACGACAGTTGACAGTTTCGGTGCCAAGGGAACCCTCGAGGTCTCCGGCTCCGAGTATGAGATTTTCCGACTCAAGGCGGTCGAGGGAGCGCAGAAGCTCCCGTTCAGCCTCAAGGTTCTCCTCGAGAACCTTCTGCGCACCGAGGACGGCGCCAACATCACCGCGGACCACGTCAAGGCCCTGGCCTCGTGGGATCCGGAGGCTGAGCCGAACACCGAGATCCAGTTCACCCCGGCCCGCGTGATCATGCAGGACTTCACGGGCGTTCCCTGTGTCGTCGACCTCGCCACGATGCGCGAGGCCGTCAAGGACCTCGGCGGCGACCCGAAGCGCGTGAACCCGCTCGCGCCGGCCGAGATGGTCATCGACCACTCCGTCCAGATCGACGCCTTCGGCAACTCCGGCGCGCTCGAGCGCAACATGGAGATCGAGTACGAGCGCAACGGCGAGCGCTACCAGTTCCTGCGCTGGGGCCAGACGGCCTTCGACGACTTCAAGGTCGTGCCCCCGGGCATGGGCATCGTCCACCAGGTGAACATCGAGCACCTGGCTCGCGTCGTCATGACCCGCGAGGTCGACGGCGTCAAGCGCGCCTACCCGGACACCTGCGTCGGCACCGACTCCCACACCACGATGGTCAACGGCCTCGGCGTGCTCGGCTGGGGCGTCGGCGGCATCGAGGCCGAGGCTGCCATGCTCGGCCAGCCCGTCTCGATGCTCATCCCGCGCGTCGTCGGCTTCAAGCTGACCGGCCAGATCCCGGCGGGCGCCACGGCCACCGACGTCGTGCTCACCATCACGGAGATGCTGCGCAAGCACGGCGTGGTCGGCAAGTTCGTCGAGTTCTACGGCGACGGCGTCGGCCAGGTCCCGCTTGCGAACCGCGCCACCATCGGCAACATGAGCCCCGAGTTCGGCTCGACGGCGGCGATCTTCCCGATCGACGACGTGACGCTCGACTACCTGCGCCTGACGGGCCGCTCCGACGAGCAGGTCGCGCTCGTCGAGGCCTACACCAAGGAGCAGGGCCTCTGGCACGACGCGGCGAACGAGCCGGTCTTCTCCGAGTACATGGAGCTCGACCTCTCGACCGTCGTGCCGTCCATCGCCGGCCCGAAGCGTCCGCAGGACCGCATCGAGCTCACGGACGCCAAGGCCCAGTTCCGCAAGGACCTCCACAACTACGTGGACGTGGACGTGCAGCAGCCGGACGCGGAGTCCTTCCCCGCCTCGGACGCACCGGCCACGAGCCCGGGCGACGAGCAGCCGGAGGGCCAGGAGCCGCGCACGACCGTGAGCGCCGCCCAGGGCGCCGCCGGCCGTCCGAGCAAGCCGGTCAGCGTCTCCATGGAGGACGGCCGCGAGTTCGAGCTGGACCACGGCGCGGTCTCGATCGCGTCCATCACGTCCTGCACGAACACCTCGAACCCGTCGGTCATGCTCGCCGCGGCCGTGCTCGCGCGCAACGCGGTGGCCAAGGGCCTCACCTCGAAGCCGTGGGTCAAGACCTCGATCGCCCCGGGCTCCAAGGTGGTCACGGACTACTACGAGAAGTCCGGCCTCATGGACGAGCTCGAGAAGATCGGCTTCTACGTCGTCGGCTACGGCTGCGCCACGTGCATCGGCAACTCGGGCCCGCTCGAGCCCGAGGTCTCGAAGGCCATCCAGGACAACGACCTCTCGGTGACGGCGGTCCTCTCCGGAAACCGCAACTTCGAGGGCCGCATCAACCCGGACGTGAAGATGAACTACCTCGCGTCCCCGCCGCTGGTCATCGCCTACGCGCTCGCCGGCTCGATGGACTTCGACTTCGAGAACGACGCCCTCGGCAAGGACCAGGACGGCAACGACGTCTACCTCAAGGACATCTGGCCGGACCCGGCCGAGGTGCAGAAGATCATCGACAGCTCGATCGACAAGGGCATGTTCGAGGACTCCTACGCCACGGTCTTCGAGGGCGACGAGCGCTGGCAGTCCCTGCCGACGCCGAAGGGCGACACCTTCGCGTGGGCCGAGGACTCCACGTACGTCCGCAAGCCCCCGTACTTCGAGGGCATGAAGGCGCAGCCGGACGCGGTCACCGACATCGAGGGCGCGCGCGTCCTCGCCAAGCTCGGCGACTCGGTCACCACGGACCACATCTCGCCGGCCGGCTCCTTCAAGTCGGACTCCCCGGCGGGCAAGTACCTCATCGAGCACGGCGTGGACCGGAAGGACTTCAACTCCTACGGCTCCCGCCGCGGCAACCACGAGGTCATGATCCGCGGCACGTTCGCCAACATCCGCCTGCGCAACCAGCTCCTCGACGGCGTCGAGGGCGGGTTCACCCGGGACTTCACCCAGGAGGGCGGCCCGGAGTCGACCATCTACGACGCGTCCGTGAACTACGCCGAGCAGGGCACCCCGCTCGTCGTCCTCGCGGGCAAGGAGTACGGCTCGGGCTCGTCCCGCGACTGGGCTGCGAAGGGCACGGCGCTCCTCGGCGTCCGCGCCGTCATCGCCGAGTCCTACGAGCGCATCCACCGCTCCAACCTCATCGGCATGGGCGTGCTCCCGCTTCAGTTCCCGGAGGGCGAGTCCGCCGAGACGCTGGGCCTCGACGGCACGGAGACCTTCTCCGTGACGGGCGTGACCGAGCTGAACGAGGGCACCACGCCGAAGACCGTCAAGGTCACGGCGGCCAAGGAGGACGGCTCGTCCAAGGAGTTCGACGCGGTGGTCCGCATCGACACACCCGGCGAGGCCGACTACTACCGCAACGGCGGCATCCTGCAGTACGTGCTCCGGAGCCTCGCCTCCAAGTAGCGGCTGCACCGAAGACCCGGCTCTCCGACTCCCGGAGGCCGGGTCTTCGGCGTTCCGCCGCGCGGCGTCCGCGCCCGGCGGCTGCCTCCGTGCAGCCTCCTCGCCGCCCGCGCCGCCAGGTTTAGACTGTTGACCATGCGCGCCTCGCCCCGGGGCGCGGGGGAGGGAGCGGAGTACGCATGACGATCCTGGAGTCCATTCGCGAGCCGGCTGACCTGGACAGGCTCTCGCCGCAGGAGATGGCGGACCTGGCGGACGAGATCCGGGCGTTCCTCATCACCAACGTCTCCCAGACGGGAGGACACCTCGGGCCCAACCTCGGCGTCGTCGAGCTGACCATGGCCGTGCACCGGGTCTTCGAGTCGCCGCGTGATCCGGTGGTGTTCGACACAGGCCACCAGTCCTACGTCCACAAGCTGCTGACCGGCCGGAAGGACTTCTCCACGCTGCGCCAGGAGGGCGGCCTCTCCGGCTATCCGGACCGGGGCGAGTCCGAGCACGACGTGGTGGAGTCGTCCCACGCCTCGAGCTCCCTCTCGTGGGCGGACGGCATCTCCCGGGCGTTCGCCCTCAAGGGGGAGAAGGACCGCTGCGTCGTCGCCGTCGTGGGAGACGGCGCGCTGACGGGCGGCATGGCGTGGGAGGCCATCAACAACATCGCGGAGGACAAGAACCGCCGCGTGGTGATCGTCGTCAACGACAACGGCCGCTCCTATGCGCCGACCATCGGCGGGGTGGCCAAGTACCTCGCCTCCTTCCGGCCGGCGATCGACTCGGTGCGGACCGCCTCGCAGTACGAGCAGGCGCTCGGCTACTTCAAGCGGCGGCTCCAGGCCTCGGGCGGTGCGGGGAAGACCTTCTACAAGGGCCTGCACGCCGCCAAGAAGGGGGCCAAGGACTTCTGGGCGCCGCAGGGGCTCTTCGAGGACCTGGGCATGAAGTACATCGGTCCCGTGGACGGGCACGACCTCGCCTCGCTGGAGCGGGCGCTGCGCCAGGCCCGGGACTTCGGCGGGCCGGTCATCGTCCACGCCATGACGGAGAAGGGGCACGGCTATGCGCCGGCCCGCGCCCACGAGGCGGACCAGTTCCACGCGGTCGGCGTCATCGACCCCGAGTCGGGCGTCCCCGTGTCCGCGGCCAAGAGCCAGTCCTGGACCTCGGTCTTCTCCGAGGAGATCGCGGACATCGCGGACGAGCGCGAGGACATCGTGGGCATCACGGGCGCGATGCTCATTCCCGTGGGCCTGCACACCATGGCGGCGCGGCATCCCGACCGGGTGTTCGACGTCGGCATCGCGGAGCAGCACGCGCTCACGAGCGCAGCGGGCATGGCCTTCGCCGGGCTGCACCCCGTCGTCGCCGTCTACGCCACCTTCCTCAACCGGGCCTTCGACCAGCTGCTCATGGACGTCGCCCTGCACAAGGCGGGCGTCACCGTCGTCCTGGACCGCGCCGGAGTGACCGGACCGGACGGCCCCAGCCACCACGGCATGTGGGACATGGCCGTCCTCCAGGTGGTGCCGGGCCTTCACCTCGCCGCACCTCGCGATGCAGAACGGCTGAGGGAGGAGCTGCGCGAGGCCGTGGCGATCGAGGACGCGCCGAGCGTGGTCCGCTTCTCCAAGGGAGAGGTGGGCCAGCCGGTCGAGGCGATCGAGCGCCTGTCCGACGGCGTCGACGTCCTGGCTCGCGTCGGAGAGGAGCAGGTGGACGAGCACAACGCCCGCCGGGACGTGCTCCTCGTGAGCGTCGGCGCCATGAGCGAGATCGCCCTGGACGTGGCCGAGCGGCTCAACGCGCACGGCATCACCGCCACCGTCGTCGACCCCCGCTGGGTGCTGCCGGTTCCGGAGTCCGTCATCCGCCTCGCGGGGGAGCACCGGATCGTCGTCTCCCTCGAGGACGGGGTCCGGGCCGGCGGCGTGGGCTCGCGCATCCGCCAGGAGATGCGGGCTGCGGGCGTGGACACGGCTCTCTCCGAGGTGGGGCTCCCCGCGGAGTTCCTCGCCCACGGGACCCGCTCGCAGGTCCTGTCCCGGGTGGGGCTCGACGCGCGCAGCATCACGGCGGACATCGTCGCGCAGGTGCTGGGCACCAAGGTCCCCTTCGCTCGCGGGGCCGGGGCCTCCGCCGGGGTCTCGGACAACACCGGAAGCCTTCCTCGCCTGTGAGGGTCTCTGCCCACGGCCCCGGACCCCGTCCCGCGGAGCGGGAGGCGCTGAGGCATGACGTCTCGGCGCTCGCCGCGGCAGAGTTCGGGGAGCCCGTGATCGTGCGGGCCTGGAAGTACAACGGCCTCGCCCACTACACGGTGCCCGGGCGCTACGCCGGGGCGGACGAGCACGGACACTGGGTCCGCCAGCCCGCGGGCGCCTTCGTGGCCCGGCCGGGTCTCGGATTCTTCGCCGGGCGGCCGGCTCTCTGCCTTGTGCCGCACGGCAGCCCGTGGATCGCGACGTTCCATCCCCGGGACAGCGCAGACGGCCCCGACTGGCACACGTACGTGGACGTCTCCGCCATGCTCCGTGCCCACGAGTTCTCCGCGCCCACGGCGCAGCCGGGCGTGCGGAGCCGGGGCTTCGAGGTGGAGAGCTTCGACATGGACCTCGACGTCGTCGCCTCCCACACCCGCGGCGTGTTCGTGGACGACGAGGACGAGTTCCTCGAGCACCAGCGGCAGTTCGGCTATCCCGCGTCGCTCGTCGAGGCCATGGAGGCCTCGGCCGAGGCGGTCAGCTCGGCGATGCTCGGGAACACGCCGCCCTTCGACAACCCTTCGGCGACCGTCAGCTCCTGGTGGTCCCGCTCAGAGAGACTGGAGACCCCATGACGATCGCCCGCCTGTACAAGATGGACGCCACGCCCGAGCCGCTCTTCCGCGAGGCCTGGATCGAGGCGGACGAGGAGGGCAACGCCCAGGTCGTCGTCAACCGCGGCTCCCTCGGCCACGAGTCGACGACGGAGTCCGCGGACGTCGTCGCCGTCGAGGAGGCGGAGCGCCTCTTCGCCGCCTTCCGGGAGCAGTGCGAGGCGGACGGATTCCGCGAGCTCGCTCCGGAGGAGTGCGAGACGCTCATCGTCCAGTACAAGCTCAAGACCCGTGAGGGGACCGAGCGGGACAGCTATTTCGAGCGGAAGACCAGGGAGGCCCTGACGCGCTACTTCGCCTGGCGCGGCCTCGGCGAGATCGTGGAGACGGAGCGGGGCGCCTTCCGCCTCAACCACGTGGTCCGCGTCCCGGACGCGAAGCGCGCCCTCAAGGGCGCGCTCATCGCCCTCCGGGAGTTCGACCCCACCAAGATGACCCTGGCCGTGGCGCCCCGCGGCTCGGAGCGGTTCATCCGCCGCCACCCGGACAAGGGCCCGGCCTTCTCGCGCTACGGGGACTGACCCGGTCCTCACCGTCCAGCCGGCGGCCCAGGAGGCCGAGACAGCGAAGGAGAGCACTCGCATGAGAATCAACCGCCTCGGGGCCTCGGGCCTCGCCGTCTCCGAGATCGGACTCGGATGCAACAACCTCGGACGGCCCAAGACCGCCACGGAAAGCCAGGCCGGAGCGGACGCCGTGGTGCACGCGGCCCTCGACGCCGGGATCACCCTCTTCGACGTGGCGGACATCTACGGCGCGGAGCCGGGGCTCAGCGAGCGGATGCTCGGCCGCGCGCTCGGGAAGCGCCGAGACGAGGCGGTCCTCGCGACCAAGTTCGGCATGGACATGCAGGGCGCCAACGGTCCGGACTTCGGGGCGCGCGGCTCGCGGCGCTACATCATGCAGGCCGTCGAGGCCTCGCTCTCCCGCCTCGGGACCGACCACATCGACCTGTACCAGTTCCATACGCCCGACCCGCTCACGCCGATCGAGGAGACCCTCGCAGCCCTCTCCGACCTGGTGGAGCAGGGCAAGGTCCGGTACATCGGCCACTCCAACCGCGCGGGCTGGCAGATCGCCCAGGCGGAGTACGCCGCGCGGGCGCTCGGCCGGGAGCGGTTCGTCAGTGCACAGAACCACTACAACCTCATCGACCGCCGCGCCGAGCTCGAGGTCATCCCCGCCGGGGAGGCGCTCGGCCTCGGGGTCCTGCCGTACTTCCCGCTCGCCCACGGCCTGCTCACGGGCAAGTACGGGCAGGGCACGGCTCCCGAGGGCTCGCGGCTGTCCCACAACCGCCCCCACCTGCTCGAGGAGACGGACTTCGAGGCGCTGGCCGCCCTGGAGCGCTTCGCGCGGGAGCGGGACATCACCATGGTGCAGCTCGCCTTCTCCTGGCTGCTCGCCCAGGGGCCGGTGGGCAGCGTCATCGCGGGCGCCACCCGGCCAGAGCAGGTCCGCGCCAACGCGGAGGCGGCCGTGTGGAGCCCGACGGCGGACGAGCTCGCCGAGATCGACGCGCTCTTCCCGGCCCCGGAGAAGGTCGCGCTGTTCTGAGCAGCGGATCGGCCGGGTGTCCTTGATTCCGTGAAATTAAGCTCCAGAGCTTGATAGTCATAAATCAAGATGTAAACCTTGATAGCCCCGGCAGTGATGTGCTCTACTGGAGGCATGTTCGCCGTGACCATCGACCAGCGGGACAGCCGCAGCCGCCCGGACGCGGTCCCCGCCCTCCTCGAGGCCCTCGCGCCCGTCTCCGCCTCGCTCGCCTTCGAGCGCACGGCAGGGGATGAGGTGCAGGGCCTCCTCGCGGACGCCGCTCAGACGGTCGAGGTCCTCGAGCGGGTGCTGAGGCTCGGTGGCTTCTCGGCCGGCGTGGGCATCGGCGGCGTCGAGCACCCCCTGCCCGCGTCCACGCGGGAGGCCAGGGGGGATGCCTTCATCGCCGCTCGGTCAGCCGTCGAGGAGGCCAAGCGGCGGCCGTCGGCGCCGGTGGCGGTGCGGGGGCCGGACGGCTGCGAGGAGTGGGAGGACGCAGACGCCCTGACCTGGACGTGGGCCCGACTGCTCGCCGGACGGACGCAGAAGCAGTGGGAGGCCGTGGAGGCGGTGCAGGCGGCTCGGACGCAGAAAGAGGCCGCCGAGGCCATGGGCCGCACCCCGCAGGCCCTCTCACAGCTCGTCCGGGCCGCTCACGCCGAAGAGCTGGAGCGCGCCGGCCGCGCCGTCGCCTCGCTCCTCAAACAGGCGGACGCCTCGACGGGCGCCGCAACGACGGCGGACCAGGGGAGCGGACCGGCCCCCGCGGACGAGACGGAGAAGGAGGCACGCCGATGATGCCCTGGTGGCTGGCTCTGGCAGCCCTCGCCGTGAGCGCGGCGGGCGGCTGGGCCGTGACGGGACTGTTCCTCTGGATCGGCGAGCACCGGCCCAGGCCGCGGGAGAAGCGCGTGGTCCTCCTCGAGGCCGGCGAGGAGAAGCCGAACGAGGCCATCATGCGGGGAGGCCTCATGATCGGCGTGCTGGAGCGCATCGCCGTCACCGGAGGCCTGCTGGCGGGCTACCCGGAGGTCGTCGCGATCGTCGTCGCCATCAAGGGCCTGGGCCGCTTCAGCGAGCTGAAGAAGACGCCCGCCGCGGCGGAGCGGTTCATCGTGGGGACCATGGCCTCGCTCCTCGTGGCGTTCGCGGTGGCCATGGCGGCGCTGCTCATCGCCGGCCAGCCCCTGCGGGTCAAGCCGTAGGGATCCGGCTAGGACCTGCGCTCGGCCCTACTCCCCGGCGATCGCGCCGAACTCCCGGCCGCGCACGCGCTCGGAGGCGCCGACGCGGTCAAGGTACGGCGTGATGCCGCCGAGATGGAAGGGCCAGCCGGCTCCGAGGATCATGCAGAGGTCGATGTCCCGGGCGCTGGCGACCACGCCCTCGTCGAGCATGAGCCCGATCTCCTCCGCGAGAGCGTCCTGCACCGTCCGCAGAAGCTCGTCGCCGGAGACGGGGGAGTCGCCGAACTCGAGCAGGCGGAGGGTGGACTCGGGAATGTGAGGCCGCCCGTTCTCGTCCTTCTCCCAGATGCGCTTGACGCCCGCGTCGATGAGCCGCTGCTGGTTGGGCGAGACCCAGAAGCGGTCCCCGAAGGCCGTGTGGAGCGACTCGGACACGTGCTGCGCCACCGGGATCCCCACCATCGCGAGGAGCGTGAACGGGGTCATCGGCAGGCCCATCGGGTCGAGGGCGCGGTCCGCGGTCTCGGCGTCGGTGCCGTTGTCCCACGCCCGGGCCACCTCGCCGAGGAGGCGGAGCAGGATGCGGTTGACCACGAAGGCCGCGGCGTCGTGCACGAGCACCGCGGTCTTGCCGAGGCCCTTGGCGAGCACGAAGGCCGTGGAGAGCACGTCCTCGGAGGTCGAGTCCGTCTTTGCGATCTCGAGCAGCGGCATGACCGCCACGGGGTTGAAGAAGTGGAACCCGATGACGCGGTCCGGGTGCTTCAGCCCCTCCGCCATCGCCGCGACGGAGAGGGAGGAGGTGTTCGTGGCGAGAATGCAGTCCTCGCGCACGATCTCCTCGAACTCCGCGAAGACCTGCTTCTTGACGGAGAGCTCCTCGAAGACCGCCTCGATGAGGAAGTCGGCGTCCGCGTACTCCGAGCGGTCCGTGGTGCCCGTGACGAGCCCGGTCAGCCGGCGCGCCTCAGCCTCGCCGATCCGGCCCTTCGCGGCGAGCTTCTCGATCTCCGCGTGGACGGCCGCGACGCCCTTGCGCACGCGCTCCTCGTCCACGTCCGTCATGGGGACGGGCACCTGGAGCCGGCGGGCGAAGACGAGCGCCAGCTGCCCCGCCATGAGCCCCGCGCCGACGACGCCGACCTTGGAGACCGGACGGGCGATGGAGGGATCCGGCGCGCCCGCGGGCCGCTTGCCCCGCTTGGTCACGAGCTCCAGGAACGCGTAGACGGTCGCACGGAACTGGGGAGACTGCATGAGCTCCGCGAGCGTCTCGATCTCGATCTCGCGGGACTCCTCGCGCGTCAGCGTGCGGCCCCGGCGGAAGACGTCGACGACGGCGAGGGGCGCCGGCGCGGCTTGTCCCGTCTTGCCCTGGACGAACGCCGCAGCGGCGTCTGCGGCCTTCTCCCAGCGCTGGGCCACGGTCTCCTCCGCCGGGTCCACCGCGTTGGGCCGGAGAACCTGCTCCTGGCCGGAGACCACGCGCGCCGCCCACTCGAGGGAGCGGGGGACGAAGTCCTCGCCCTGGACGAGGGCGTCCGCGATGCCGAGCTCGGACGCCTCGTGTCCGCTCAGGGAGCGGTTGTTGTTGAGGGGGTTCTTGACGATCACCTCGACGGCGGCCTCGGGACCGATGAGCCGCGGCAGCAGGTAGATGCCGGACCATCCCGGGATGAGCCCGAGGAAGGCCTCGGGGAGGGAGATGCCCTTCGCGGCGTCGGAGACCGTGCGGTAGTCGCAGGCGAGGGCGAGCTCGAGGCCTCCGCCCATCGCGGTGCCGTTGACGAAGGCGAACGTGGGGACCGGCAGCTCGTGGATGATCTGGTAGACCTCGTGGCCGAGGGCGGCCATCGCCCGGCCGTCCTCCTCCGTCTCGAGCTGGGTGACCGTGCTGAGGTCGGCTCCGGCGAGGAAGGTCCCCTTGGCTCCCGTGAAGGCGACGCCGGCGATCTCACCGTCCTGGGCGCGGCGCGCCAGGTTCTCCAGGCAGGCGCGGAGCTCGAGGAGCGAGGAGGGCCCGAGCGTCGTGGGGCGCCCCTTCGCATCGCCGTTGTCGAGGGTCACGAGCGCAATGGGGCCCGCGGGGGTCTCGACGTCGTGCGCGGAGGCCCGGGTGACCACCTCGTTCGGGACCTTGGCTGCCAGTGCGTCGAAACGGGATGCCATGTGCTCCTCCTGGGCGAGAGACCGTGTTGAACTGTGATCCAGACTACGCCGGTTCAGCCTACGCTACCGCCCGGTAGAGGTCGCCCGGGCGAACGCCTGGGCCAGCGGATCCGCCGTGAGCCCGATCTGCCACGGTCGGGCGCCCAGAGCGGCGAGCGCGGAGGCGACGTCCTCGGTCTCCATGTCCGCGGACGCCGTCCAGCAGAGCTCGCGGTGGACGGCCGGCTGGAGCAGGTTCTCCACGGGCAGGCTCAGCTGCTCCGCGAGGTCCTGGATGTCCGGGCGGGACTCGGTGAAGCGGGCGAAGGCCTCCGGGTTCCGCGACTCCCAGGTGCGAGGCGCGGGCAGCTTGCCCGTCGAGGGGCCGCGCAGGTCGGGATACGGCGTGCTGTCTGCTCCCGCCCGGAGCGCCTCGAGCCACCGCGGCGCCTCCTTGCGGGCGAAGCGGCCGTGGAATCCGTGCGCCTCGAGGAGCTGGGGGACCGTCCTCGGCTGGGCCTTGACCGCGGCGACGAGGGCGCTGTCCGGGAAGAGATGGCCGGGGGAGACGTCCTTGCTCTGCGCGAGCGCCTCGCGGGCCTCCCAGAGGGACTTGGCCATGGAGAGGAGCCGGCGCGACTTGAGCGAGGAGAGGCCGGACGTGCGGCGCCACGGGTCCTTCCTCGGCTCCGGGAGCCCCTGGGCCAGCAGGTGCGCGAACTCCTGGTAGGCCCACTCGAGCTTGCCCTGGAGCGCGAGCTCTCCGATGAGCGCCTCGCGGACGTCGGGGAGGACCTCGACGTCGAGCGCCGCGTACGTGAGCCAGGCCTGGGGGAGAGGCCGCTTGGACCAGTCGGAGTTCGAGTGCTCCTTCGCCAGGCGCACCTCGAGCGTCCGCTCCACGACGGAGCCCAGCCCGAAGCGCTCGTAGCCGGAGAGCCGGGCGGCGAGCTCCGTGTCGAAGACGGCCGCGGGAGCGAGCCCGAGCTCGTCGAGGCAGGGCAGATCCTGCATGGCCGAGTGGAGGATCCACTCGGGGCCGGAGAGGACGCGGGCGAGCGGCCCGAAGTCCGCGCCGGCCGTCACGAGCGACTCCGTGTCGACGAGCAGGATCCCGGAGCCCGCCCGCTTGAACTGGGCGAGGAAGGCGCGCTGGCCGTAGCGGATGCCGGAGGCCCGCTCTGCGTCGACCGCGATGGGGCCGCGTCCGGCGGCCAGGCGGCGCACCGCCTCCTCGAGTCCGGCCGGCGTGTCGACGACGGGAGGCGTGCCCTCGGCCGGGCGGTCGAGCAGGGGCAGCTCGGCGGAGGCCGCGCTCTCGGCGGGCCTCTGCTGGGTGCGTCGGGTCATGTGTACCTCAGTCCCGGCAGGGGTGCTGCGTCGTCGTTCTCCGGCGGGAAGCCCGCGAACGCCGAGAGGACGGACTGCCAGGCGGAGAGGTGTGAAGCGATGGAGCCGCGCGGCGTCCACGAGGCGCGCAGCTCGATGTCCATGACGGCCGAGCCGCCGTCGAGCGTGCCGAAGGACTCCTTGTGGACGCGCGTGGCGTGGCCGCCGAGGCGGTGGGCCGCGGCACCGGCGGAGTCGAGGGACTCGGTGAGCCAGTCCCAGGCCACGGAGGACATGAGGGGGTCGTTGCCCATGTCCTCCTCGAGGTCCGCGCGGACGTACGTCACCACGCGGAAGTCGCCGTCCCAGTCCTCCGGCGCGGACGGGTCGTGGAGGAGCATGAACCGGCCGGCCGCGGAGGTCCCGTGCTGCTCGGCCCGCGCCTCGGCTCCGAGCGCGACCGCGAACGGGGCAGCCGACTTGGGAGCGGGGACCTCGGAGATCCGCAGGCCCCGGCGATGCGGGACGCCGGCGAGCTCCGAGACGGCGGCGCGGAAGGCCGCCGGCACGGCGCTGGCGGTCTCCCGGGGCACGCTGACGAGGAGAGGGGGCGTCCCCTCTCGACGTGGCCCGGGATGCGCGGCGTTGATCGGCACTCCTCCAGGGTACGTTCGGGCCGCGGGCGCCCGGGCTAGGCGCGCCGCGCGGCCTCCAACTCCTCGCGGACGAGGTCCGCGAACCCGTCCACGTCCTCCTCCGAGGTGTCGAACCCGGCCATCCAGCGGACCTCGTGCCGGGCGGCGTCCCAGTCGTAGAAGGGGAACCGGGCCCGCACCCGGTCCGCCACCGCAGGGTCGAGGATCGCGAAGACGGCGTTGGCCTCGACCCGGTTGCTCAGCGTGACGCCCTCGACGCCGTCGAGCGCGGCCGCGAGACGGCGCGCCATCGCGTTGGCGTGCTCGGCGTTGCGCCGCCACACGTCCCCCTCGTAGAGCGCGATGAGCTGGGCGGAGACGAACCGCATCTTCGAGGCGAGCTGCATCTGCGCCTTGCGGATGTAGTCGACGCCTTGCGCCCGCTCCGGGTTGAGGACCACGACGGCTTCGCCGAAGAGCGCGCCGTTCTTCGTGGCCCCGAGGGAGAGGACGTCCACGCCGGCGTCCACGGTCAGCTCCCGCAGGCTCACGCCCAGGGCCGCGGCGGCGTTGCCGAGCCGCGCGCCGTCGAGGTGCAGGGCCATCCCGAGGCCGTGGACGTGCTCCGCGATCGCCCGGATCTCCTCGACGCTGTAGAGCGTCCCGAGCTCCGTGGACTGCGTGATGGAGACGGCGGAGGGCCTGGCGCGGTGCACGTCGTCGAACCCCCACGCCTCGACGTCGATGAGCTCGGGCGTGAGCTTGCCGCCCGGCGCGGGGACGGGGAGGAGCTTGAAGCCGCCCACCCGCTCCGGCGCGCCGCACTCGTCCACATTGATGTGCGCGGTGGAGGCACAGATGACCGCGCCCCAGCGGGGCACCACGGAGGAGAGGCCGACGACGTTGGCGCCCGTTCCGTTGAAGACCGGGTATGCCTCGGCCTGCTCGCCGAAGTTCGCCCGGACCACCTCCGCCAGCCGCTCGGTGTACCGGTCCGCGCCGTAGGCGGACTGGTGGCCGCCGTTGGCCTCGGCGATGGCCGCGAGGACCTCGGGGCACACCCCCGAGTAGTTGTCGGAGGCGAATCCGCGCTGGTCTGGATCGTGAAGAGCAGTCATGGGGCGAGTCTATGCATCCGTCCCGACGATGCCCGCGGTGGAGGCGACCGTCTCGCGCATCTTCTTCTCCAGCGCCTCGTAGAACATCGAGAGGGGGAACTCGTCGTCGAGCAGCTCGTCCGTGACGAGGCCGAGCTTGCCCGTGGTCGGCAGCGCGTCCGGGCCCTTCGCCCACACGGAGGCGGGGTGAGGCGTGAGGGTGCCGGAGACGAGCTCGTACGCGGCGAGCCAGTGGCTGACCTTCGGGCGGTCGATGGACCGCCAGTAGAGGACCTCGATCTCCTCTCCGAGGGCGTTGACGGCCGCCGGCAGCTCCGACCAGTCGATGTCGAGCGTGCCATCCCGCCAGTTGAGCACGCGACGCTGGTGGAGCCAGGCGAAGAGGAGCTGGCCGCCGAGGCCGTCGTAGTTGCGCACCCGCGAGCCCGTCACCGCGAAGCGGAAGACGCGGTCGAACACCACCGCGTACTGGACCAGGCGGGCGCGGTGGCGGACCGTCTCGCTCTGCTTCGGGTCGTTCGCGAGGCGCACGCACTCCCGGAACGCCGTGAGGTCGCACCGCAGCTCCTCGAGGCCGTAGAGGAAGTAGGGCATGCGCTGCTTGATCATGAACGGGTCGAACGGCAGCTCGCCGCGCATGTGCGTGCGGTCGTGGATGAGGTCCCAGAGGATGAACGCCTCCTCGGCGAGCTTCTGGTCCTCGAGCATCGCCTCCGCCTCCTCGGGGAGGCGCAGCGCGGTGATCTCCGCCGCCTTGCGCACCACGCGGCGGTACCGGGCCGCCTCGCGGTCCTGGAAGATGGCGCCCCATGTGAACTCCGGGGTGGAGGACGTGGCCACCGACTCGGGGAAGAGGACGGCCGAGTTGGTGTCGTAGCCCGCCGTGAAGTCGATGAAGCGGATCGGGAGGAAGAGGGGGTTGGAGAACTCGCTCGCCTCCAGCTCGCCGATGAACTCCGGCCACATGACCTGGAAGAGGACGGCCTCGAAGCGGCGGTCCGTGGAGCCGTTCTGCGTGTACATGGGGAAGACGACGGCGTGGACGAGCCCGTCCACGCGCTGGGACGCGGGGGCGAACGCCACGAGAGAGTCGAGGAAGTCCGGAATGCCGAACCCGTCGGCGGCCCAGGCTCGGACGTCTCCGGCGGCGAGGCGCAGCGAGTCCGCGTCGTGGGGGAGGAGCTCGGCGAGGTCCTCGAGGGCTGCGGCGAGGCGCTCGGCATGCCCGGCGATCTCGTCGCGCGGCGCGTCCTCGACGAGGGAGCCGTCCTTGCGCTGGTGCGGGGCGATCGCGGTGCAGGCCGCCTTCGCCGCCGTCCAGGCGGGGTGGGCCTTCAGCTCGTCGGGCCGCGGGAGGTCTGCGGGCGAGGGCAGGTGCTGGAGGTCGAGTGAAGTCGTCATGCCGACGAGCGTAAGCAGGATCACATTTTCCTGGCCCGGGGTGAGCGCCGAGCACCGCGAATTGCGTTGCTCGGCGGCGGGAGGCCGGGGCCGCCCCGGAGTGAAGACGCCGGGCGGGTGCTTCCGTCAGCCCTCCGGCGTCTCCTCGAGCCTCACGCTGATCGAGTTGATGCAGTAGCGCAGGTCAGTGGGCGTGTCGTACCCCTCGCCCGCGAAGACGTGACCCATGTGCGAGTGGCAGGCCGAGCACCGCACTTCCACGCGCTCCATGCCGAGCGTCGAGTCCTTGAGGTACTCCACCCGGTCTTCGGCGAGCGGCGCGAAGAAGCTCGGCCAGCCGCAGTGGGAGTCGAACTTCTGCTGGGACCGGAAGAGCTCCTGGCCGCAGGCGCGGCACGCGTAGACGCCCTCCGCGTGCGAGTCCCAGTACTCGCCGGTGAACGGCGCCTCCGTCCCCGCCTCGCGGAGCACCCGGTACTCCTCGGGGGTGAGGCGGCGCCGCCATTCGTCGTCGTGCACTGGCTCGTGTTCCATGGCTTCAGCCTCCTCGAGAGGCGCGGCGGGGCGCAAGCGGATCGGCGGCCGGCTTAACCGTCCCGGCCCGCTGGGCCACAATGGTGGCATGCCGAATCTCGACGACCTCACCCCGTCCCGCCCTCTCCTCGCCCGCCTGACCGGGTCCTCGCGCCGCCGAGCCGACGCGCGGCCGGCCGGCGAGAGCGTGAAGTACGCGGCCATCGGCCTTGCGGCGGGGGCCGGGGTCTCCTCCCTCGTGGCGGGCTCGGCTGCGTCGCTCGGGGCGTACTTCGCCCGCCAGGTGATCGTGCCGGCGCGCATGAGGATCCCGGACACCGAGATCCTCGCCGTCATCGACGCGGGCAGCGGGCGGAAGGAGATCGTCCTCGGCGCGACGGACGACACGGTGGTCCCCGGCCGCTACGGTCTGTGGTTCGACGGCGGCCAGGGGTTCGCCCGCATCGGCGAGATCACCGAGCACGAGCCGGGCGAGGGGACCGTGACCCGCGAGCTGCTCTCCGTGGACGCCGGCGACATCTCGCAGGCGCCGAACGGCTCCTGGACCGGGGTGCAGTCTGTGGATCCGGAGAGCCTCGGACTGCCCCTCGAGCACCACACGGTCCCCGTGGAGGGCGGCGCCGCTCCGGCCTGGTGGTTCCCGGCCGGGTCGGAGACAGAGGAGAGGCTTGCCGCCGTTCTCATCCACGGACGCGGCGCGAGCCGCGCGGAATGCCTCCGCGCGGTCCCTGCGCTCCACGCCCTCGGCATCTCGTGCCTCGTCATCTCCTACAGGAACGACGGCGAGGCGCCTGCGGCGCCCGACGGACGCTACGCCCTCGGCGGCACGGAGTGGCATGACGTGGACGCGGCCATCCTGCACGCCAAGGCCCAGGGGGCTTCGGGCATCGTCCTCGTCGGCTTCTCGATGGGCGGCGCCATCGCCCTCCAGACGAACGACCGCTCGGTCAACGCAGGGGACATCCGGGCGCTCATCCTGGACGGGCCCGTCATCAACTGGGTGGACGTCCTCGCCCATCACGCCCAGATCCACCGCATTCCGCCGCACGTGGGACGGCTCGCCCAGTGGCTGCTCACCAACCGGGCCGGCCGGCGCATCACGGGTCTCGCCGCACCGCTCAACCTCAAGGCGATGAACTGGGTGGAGCGTGCGGACCAGCTGCGGACGCCGACCCTCATCCTCCACTCGGCCGACGACGAGTTCGTCCCCTACGGCCCGTCCGCCGCGCTGGCGGACGCCAACGCGGAGATGGTCACGCTGGAGCGCTTCACGGTCGCACGGCACACCAAGGAGTTCAACGTGGACCCGGACCGCTGGAACAAGGCCGTGAGCCGCTGGCTGCGCCGGACGCTGGAAGCGCGGCGGTCCCCGATGTCCTACCGGGCGGGCTAGCCGAGCTCGCGCACGCCGCGCTTGATCCGGCCGAGCATGGCCGTCATGCCTCGCAGACGCAGCGGGGTGATGGCCCGCTCGAGCCCGAGCTGGTGCGGCATGTCGTCCGGCACGGCGAGGATCTCCTCTTCCGTGAGCCCGTTGAGCCCCTCGTGGAGGACCGAGGCGAAGCCTCGCGTCGTCGGCGCCTCGGGGGGCGCGGAGAAGTAGAGGGCGACGGCGCCGGAGTCCTCGCGCTCCACCGTGAGGAAGAGCGGGGACTGGCACTCGACGACCTGCTCGAGCAGCTCCGGGTGCTCCGCGAAGCGCTCGGGCAGCTCGGGCAGGCTCTCCGAGAACTCCAGGAGCAGCTCGAGGCGCTCGGCCTCGGAGATGCCCTGGAAGTCCTCGATGATCTCCTGCAGGGCGCTGGGGATCTGGGTGGTCACGGGGTGGGATTCCTCTCGGACGGCTGTCAGGCTGCTGCGCCGGGGTTCTCGCCGCGGGCGATCGGGACGCGGATGGCGTTGCCCCACTCGGTCCACGAGCCGTCGTAGTTCCGGACGTCCTCGAAGCCGAGGAGGTGCTTGAGCACGAAGTACGTGTGGCTGGAGCGCTCGCCGATGCGGCAGTACGCGGTGACGGGGGAGCCCGGCTCGAGTCCGGCGCCCTTCATGTAGATCTCCTCGAGCTCGGCGCGGCCCTTGAAGGTCGAGTCCTCGTTGGCCGCCTTGGACCACGGGACGGAGGCCGCCGTCGGGATGTGGCCGCCGCGCAGAGCGCCCTCCTCCGGGTAGTTCGGCATGTGCGTGCGCTCGCCCGTGTACTCCTGCGGGGAGCGGACGTCGATGAGCGGGCGCGATCCGATCGCGTCCCGCACGTCGGGGAGGAAGGCGCGGATCACGGAGTCGTCGCGCTCGACGACGGGGTAGTCGGCGGGGGACGGCTGCGGCTTCTCGCGAGTGAGCTCGCGGCCCTCGGCCGCCCAGAGGTCGCGGCCGCCGTCGAGGAGGCGGACGTCCTTGTGGCCGAACAGCTCGAACACCCAGAGGGCGTACGCGGCCCACCAGTTGGACTTGTCGCCGTAGATGACCACGGTGCTGTCCCGGGAGACGCCCTTGGCGGACATGACCTCGGCGAACTGCCGGCCGTTCACGATGTCTCGCGTCACCGGATCGGTGAGCTCCGTGTGCCAGTCGATCTTGACCGCACCCGGGATGTGGCCCGTCTCGTAGAGGAGGATGTCCTCGTCCGACTCGAGGAGCACGAGTCCCGGATCGTTCCGGTGCTTGAGGAGCCATTCGGCGGAGACGAGGCGCTCAGGGTGCGCGTACTCCGCGAAGCGGGGGGAGTCGTCGACGGGAAGTGCCATGATGCTGAGTCCTTCTCTCTTGCGCGAATACGTGAGGCTCAAGTGCCTTTATTCTAGGGCGCGGGCCTGCCGCCCGATAGTAAGGCAAGGCTGGGCGGTGCCGTACCCTGGTACGGGCGCCGGGACACAGAGCCCCGGCGCGCTCACGCCGCAGCAGTCCCCCAACCGTTAGGACCCCGATGGCTCCTCAGCCTCATGAGTTCGTGCACCTCGTCGACCGTTTCCCGAAGGTGACCACTGACGAGCTGCTCGCGGGGCTCGCGCCCTCTCCTCGCTTCCAGAACGTGTCTTTCGACACCTATATTCCCGATCCGAGCCAGCCCTCGCAGGCCGAGGCGGTCGAGCGGCTGCGGCGCTTCGCGGCCGAGGTCGGAGGCAGGCCCTCGGACGGCGGCTTCTTCGGGCGGATGTTCGGCAAGAAGGCTCCGAAGGGCCCCACCGGAATCTATCTCGACGGCGGCTTCGGCGTCGGGAAGACCCACCTGCTCGCTTCGCTCTTCCACGCGGTTGAGGGCAAGGCGGCGTTCGGCACGTTCGTCGAGTACACGAACCTCGTCGGGGCCCTGTCCTTCCGCAAGGCGGTGGAGGCCCTGTCCCAGTACTCCCTGGTCTGCATCGACGAGTTCGAGCTCGACGACCCGGGGGACACCGTCCTCATGTCCCGCCTCATGCGGGAGCTCTCTGACGCCGGTGTGAAGCTCGCCGCGACGAGCAACACCCTCCCGGGCTCGCTCGGGGAGGGGCGGTTCGCGGCCGAGGACTTCAAGCGCGAGATCCAGGCGCTCGCCAGCCAGTTCGAGGTGCTGAGGATCGACGGCGAGGACTACCGGCACCGCGGCCTCCCGACGCCTCCGACGCCCATCGACGACGCGCTCCTCGACGATCCCGAGGCGCATCTGCGCGAGGACTTCGGCACGGTGGTGGCGCTCGACGACTTCGACGCCCTCCTGGCGCATCTCAACCAGGTCCATCCGAGCCGGTACCGCCAGCTCATCGAGGGCGTCAACGGCGTCGTCTGGCGGAACGTGACGACGATCGAGAGCGACGCCACGGCGCTGCGCCTCGTGGTCCTCGCCGACCGGCTCTACGACCTGGACGTTCCGGTGCTCTCCTCGGGCGTGCCCTTCGACCGGCTGTTCACCGAGCGCATGCTCAAGGGCGGATACCTCAAGAAGTACTACCGTGCGATCTCGCGGCTGACCGCCATGGCCCGCGCCGGCGGAGCCGAGGGGTAGGCGCCGCCGAGTCGCGTTCGGCGGCCGCGGACGGCGGCCCGCGGACGGCGGGGTCCTGCTCGGGGACCCCGCCGTCCGCTGGGCTGCCGCGCATCATGAGAAAAGAGGCACGAAAAAAGGGACCCTTATAAGGGGCCCCTTTTACAAGGTCTTCATCAGGCTGATCCACAGATCAACATTCGTCTGCGGAGGCTCACTCTCACCGGCGACGCCCCGCGGAGCCTGATTCTGTTGAATGGAGCGGATGACGGGATTCGAACCCGCGACATCCACCTTGGCAAGGTGGTGCTCTAGCCAGCTGAGCTACATCCGCATGAAAATTGACACGAAACCGTGCCGCTTTTCAGTGCGCGATACTGGGATCGAACCAGTGACCTCTTCCGTGTCAGGGAAGCGCGCTACCGCTGCGCCAATCGCGCTCAACACACTTTGTTCAGTGCGTTTTGCAACCTGTCTAGTCTATCAGACTGAGATCAGAACCTCCAAACGCCGTCCTGCTGAGAGAACAGCTGCTTCGAGAGCCAGACCTGGAGGTGGGGACGGGATTCGAACCCGCGTATACGGCTTTGCAGGCCGCTGCCTCGCCTCTCGGCCACCCCACCATGATCACGCCGAAGCGTGGTCCGGAGAGGTCCAGCGAGCGGATGACGGGATTCGAACCCGCGACATCCACCTTGGCAAGGTGGTGCTCTAGCCAGCTGAGCTACATCCGCATGGCACGTGTTCACGGTCCGGCTTTTCAGCCTTCCGTGCTCTGTGCAACGAGTAAGAACTCTATCCGCTTCCTTCCTCAAAGACAAAATCTGAAGGCTCTCGCGTGTTGCGGCGGCGTCTGCTGCGTCGCCTTAGAGTGTCCGGGCCATGTGCCAAGCTTGAGGACATGACCACACCCCGCCTCGCCACGGCCACGGACTTCGGCCGGATGTATGCCCGCTCTGTCGCGTCGGAGCCCCGCGTGCCCTCGATCACCACGGTCATCTCTCAGCAGCCGATGGACCTGGGCGGGTGGCACGGCTACATGGCGGCCAAAGATCTGGCGGACAATCCCCGCCTTGATGCCGCTCTCGGACGGCCTGCGGAGCTTCGCCGTCTGGTGAGCCAGGCTGCGGGCGCCGCCGAGCGCTACCGGGACGCGGCGTCGGAGCGCGGAGACCGAGTGCACGAGTACTGCGAGCAGGCGGCTCTGCGAGCCATGGGGCGCTCCCACAGCGCCGAGGAGGCGAGGGAACGCCTCCGCGAGCACGGAGAAGAGCGGTACGCGGAGCAGTTCGAGCGCTGGTTCGAGGAGTTCGGGGTGGAGCCGCTGGCCGCAGAGGTGACCGTGTGGAACGAGACCGTGGGCTACGCGGGAACCCTGGATCTCGTGGCCCGCATCGGAGGCCATGTCTGCCTCGTGGACTACAAGACCAAAGGCACAGACCGGGCGGGGCGGGTCAAGCCCGTGGACCCCAAGGTCGTCATGCAGCTGGTTGCAGGCCTCAAGGCCGAGGAGCAGGTGGTGGACGCGGAAGCGGGCACCTGGGAACCCTGGTCGTATCCCGAGGCCACGGTTCTCATGGGTGTCGCCGTCGGGGAGACGGAGGTGCGGCCCTGGCGCGCCCGCCCGGAGCACCTGCCGCAGCACTGGCATCAGTTCGTCGCGCTGCGCCGTTCGTGGGAGACCGCCAGGCGCGTGGCCGAGCTCGGCGAGCCGCTCCTCGAGCTGCCTCCGCCCGTGAGGTCTCTGACCGTCCCCGCCGTAGACTGACAGTCCAGAGGTGGACGGCCGAGGCCACCAGAAACACGCCCGTCGAAGAGTCAGAGAGTTCCGCACACCGTGACTGTCCTGCCCATCCGTCTTGTGGGAGATCCCGTCCTCCGCGCCGCCGCCGAGCCCGTGCCGGCCGGCAGCGAGCGTCTTGAGAGCCTGCTCGCAGACATGTTCGAGACGATGGACGCCGTCAGCGGCGTGGGACTCGCGGCCCCACAGATCGGGGTGGGTCTGCGGGTCTTCACCTATGACGACCATGCCGGGCACCGCGGGCACTGCATCAACCCTCAGATCGAGACGCTCGGTTCAGAGACCCGGGCAGACGAGGTCCGCGAAGGGTGCCTCTCCGTTCCCGACATCTCAGGAGTCGTCGAACGCGCAGAGCGGGTCCGCCTCACCGGTGTGCAGTCGGACGGCTCGGCCGTGGACATCGTCGCGGACGGCCTGCTGAGCACCATCTTCCAGCACGAGACGGATCACCTCGAGGGCCGCCTGTTCGTGGACCGGCTCCGCGGCGAGGCGAAGAGGGAGGCCATGAGGAGACTCCGCTCATCCGCCTACTCGGCTGCAGGGCGGGGCCTTGCGGAATCGCGGTCCCGTCAGACGTCCAGCGCCTTCGGGTCCGGCCTGGCCGCTCAGGGATCCGCTTTCGGAGTGAAGGGAGCTGGGAAATGAGCCGCACTCCGCTCCGGATTCTCTTCGCGGGCACTCCGGCCAACGCCGCCGAGTCCCTGCGCCAGGTCTCATCTGCCCTCGAGGGGCATGAAGACACCGCTGTCCTCGTCGGCGTGCTGACGCGCGAGGACGCCCCGGTGGGACGCAAACGGGTGCTGACCCCTTCTCCGGTGGCCCAGACCGCAGAGTCGCTCGGCCTCCCCGTGATCAAGGCCAATCGGCTGACGGCTGACGTTCTCGAGCAGGTCCGGTCCCTGGAAGCGGATGCCTCGCTCGTCGTCGCGTACGGGGCCATGCTTCGGAGGGACGCTCTCGGAGCCCTTCCGCTCGGCTGGTACAACCTCCACTACTCCCTGCTGCCAGATCTCCGGGGCGCCGCTCCTGTCCAGTGGGCGCTGATCCGCGAGCGGGAGAAGACGGGCGTCACCCTCTTCCGGATCGACGAAGGCCTGGACACCGGACCTGTGCTCGGCACCTGGGAGACTCCCGTGGGCCCCGCCGAGAGCGCGGGAGAGCTGCTGGAGCGGCTCACCGCAGAGGGAAGCGCTCTCGCCGTCCGCTTCCTGCTCTCGCTGTCGGAGGACCGGTCCCTCGCGGACTCAGGGGAGGAGCAGGACGAGGAGCCAGCGTCCGAGTACGCGCCGAAGCTCACGGCGCAGGACGGACTGCTTGACCCTGGGACGTCCGCGGCCGAGGCCTTCTCCCGTGCACGCGGCACCACGCCGGCCCCCGGGCCGTGGATGCGGCTCAACGGCGAGAAGTTCAAGATCGCGAAGGTCTGCGGCGTTGAGCGCGGCGCACCCTCGGGCGGAGGCGCCGCTGTCCCGCCGGGGTCGGTCACGGCCCATGAGCGAGGGATCGCCATCGCATTCAGCGACGGCGCCCTCGTCGTCGAACGCGTCCAGCCGGCTGGAAAGAAAGAGATGTCCGCGAAGGACTGGCTGCGAGGAGTGCAGGCGGGACGCGGGGAAAACGTGAGGTTGACGTCATGAGCCAGGAGAACGTGCGCCGGAATGACAAGGGACGCACTCGCAACCGGGGAGGCGAGCGGCACTTCTCAGCGCAGGCGCCCTCGGCCCGTCGGCGGACTGCGGACCCGGCCAGGCTGACCGCCTTCGAAGTGCTCGAGGCGGTGAGCAGGGATGACGCGTATGCGAACCTCGTGCTCCCCTCGCGGATTCGCAGGAACCGGCTGGACCGGCGCAGCGCCGGCCTCGCCACTGAGCTCACCTACGGCTCCCTGAGGTGGTCTGGCACCTATGACCAGATCCTGGCGGAGTGCATTGACCGTCCCCTTGAGGATGTGGACCCCTCGATCGTCAACGCGCTGCGGCTCGGCGCCCATCAGCTTCTCAACATGCGCGTTCCGCACCACGCCGCCCTCTCGGAGACGGTGGCGCTCGTGCGGGAGCAGATCGGAGCCGGCCCGTCCGGCTTCGCCAACGCCGTTCTGCGCCGGGTGAGCGAGACGAGCCGAGAGGACTGGCTGACGCTGCTTGAGGCGAAGGCGCCGAGCGAGGCGGCCGCGCTCGGCGTCGAGTTCGCCCACCCGGAGTGGATCGTGAGGGCCCTTCGGCAGTCGCTCTCCGTGCACGGCTGCCAGCCGGACGAGCTCCCGGCCCTGCTCGAGGCGGACAACGCGGCCCCCGCAGTCAGCCTCGTGGCGCTGCCCGGGCTCGGAACGCTGGACGAAGCCCTGGACGCCGGCGCCGAGCCCGGGGATCTGGTTGAGTCCAGCGCCCTCATGTCCCACGGGGACGTCGGCCGTCTCCGGAGCGTTGCCGAGGGAGTCGTCCGAGTCCAGGACGCGGGGTCTCAGCTGGTGGCGCGGGCTCTGGCCGCGGCGCCTGTCTCCAGCTCTCCCGAGGGCGCGGGGGAGCCGGAGACCTGGCTGGACGCCTGCGCTGGCCCCGGAGGCAAGGCCGCCCTGCTGGCCGCCCTCGCGGAGGCCACGGGAGGCTATCTTGACGCGAACGAGCCCCAGGAGCACAGAGCGGACCTCGTGGAGCGGGCCCTCGGCCCTGTGGACCCGGGCGTCTGGCGGATTCGCGTGGGAGACGCGCGGGAGATCGGCGGGATCCTCCCGAACGAGTATGACCGTGTGCTCGTCGACGTGCCCTGCTCGGGCCTCGGGGCCCTCCGCCGCCGCCCTGAGTCGCGCTGGCGGCGCTCTCCCCACGACATCGCCGAGCTCGGGCCGCTGCAGCGCGAGATCCTCGAGTCCGCGCTCGCCGCCGTCAAGCCCGGAGGCGTGGTGGCCTACGTGACCTGTTCGCCTCACCCGGCGGAGACGCGGGCAGTGGTGGACGATGTCCTCGGCTCGTACCGCGAGCAGGGGATGACGCTGCGGCGCCTCTCTGCGCGGGAAGCGCTCGAGCGGGTGGCCCTGAAGCCGCTCTTCGACGGCGTCGAAGACGGACTGGACGCCCAGCTGTGGCCGCACCGCCACGGAACGGACGCCATGTTCATGTCCCTGCTGACCAAGGAGACCGCGCATGACGCAGAGCAGTGAAGTGCTGAAGAGCACGATCCATCCCAGCATCCTCTCGGCGGACTTCACCCGGCTCGCGGAGGAGCTTGCGCGGATCCAGTCGGCGGACGCGGTGCACGTGGACGTCATGGACCAGCATTTCGTCCCCAACCTCACGCTCGGACTTCCGGTCGTAGAGCGGCTGGCCGCTGTCAGTCCGCTGCCGCTGGACGTCCACCTCATGATCGAGGACGCGGACACATGGGCGCCCCGCTACGCAGAAGCAGGCGCACACTCCGTCACGTTCCACGCCGAGGCCGCCAAGGCGCCGCTCAGGCTCGCCCGCGAGCTGAGGAAGGCCGGCGCGAGGTCCGCCATGGCTCTGAAGCCCACCACGGACCTGCGCCCGTTCCTGCCTGTCCTCGACGAGCTGGACATGCTGCTCGTCATGACGGTGGAGCCCGGGTTCGGGGGGCAGCCCCTCATCGAGTCGGTCATCCCCAAGATCCGGGAGGCCGCTCGCGCGGCTGAGGGCCGGGGGATCGCCGTCCAGGTGGACGGTGGCGTCAGCGCGGAGACCATCGCCCGCCTCGCCGAGGCGGGGGCCACGAGCTTCGTGGCCGGAAGCGCCGTCTACGGAGCGGACGACCCCGACTCGGCTGTGAAGGAGCTGCGCTCCGCAGCGAATGCGGCTCGCGGCGGACTGGCGTGACCTTCCTCCCAGAGGACGAGCGGCTCATGAGGCGGGCCCTCGAGCTGGCGGCGCGCGGCCCAGCCGGGGCCAACCCGCGTGTGGGTGCTGTCATCGCAGATCCCCACGGGCGCATCCTCGGCGAGGGCTGGCATCACGGCGCAGGAACGCCCCACGCCGAGCCCACCGCCATCGCGGACGCAGCCCGCAGGGGAGAGGATCTCCGCGGCGCGCGGATGCTGGTCACCCTGGAGCCGTGCAACCACACCGGCAGGACGGGCCCCTGCAGCGAGGCCGTCGTCGAAGCAGGCCTCGGCTCGCTTGTGTATGCCGCACCAGACCGCACCCCTCAGGCCCGCGGCGGGGCGGAAGCGCTCCGGCACGCAGGACTCGAGGTGACCGCAGGGCTGCTCGAGGCCGAGTCGGAGCGCCTCAACCGCAGATGGAGCCTGCGCATGTCGGAAGGCCGGCCCTTCGTGACGGCCAAGCTCGCCACCTCCCTCGACTACGCGATGGCGGCCGCGGACGGCTCGAGCCAGTGGATCACCTCCGAGGAGTCGCGCCGTCACGCCCAGTCGCTGCGCAGACGTGTGGACGCGATCCTGGTGGGCACGGGCACGGTCCTCGCGGACAACCCGAGGCTGACCGCCAGGGAGGACGACGGCGACGACGCGGTGCGGCAGCCCCTGCGCGTCGCCGTCGGCCTCCGCGAGGTACCCGCCGGCGCGGCGATCCGCGGAGAGGACGGGCGCTTCCGCCACGTGCGGACGAGAGACCCGCGCGAAGCCCTCCGCGTGCTGGCCGCAGAGGGAGCGGAGCATGTGATGCTCGAAGGCGGCCCGCAGCTGCTGGGTGCGTTTCTCGATGCCGGCCTGGTCGACGAGACCTGGCACTACCTGGCCCCGATGCTCATTCCGGGCGGGCGCGCAGCTTCAGCCCGTACAGCCGCGGCGAGCCTGTCAGACGCGGACCGGATGGTCCTCGAGAGCGTCGAGCGCATCGGCCCGGACGTTCTGCTCCGCTCGCAGACGCTGGACAGCCCGGACCGAGGCGGACCCGCCAGCCCAGCCCCGCCCGCCCAAGACCCCACCGCGCATGAGAAGTGAGGAAGACCCATGTTCACCGGAATCGTGACTGAGCGGGGACGCGTCGTGAGCGTCGTCCCCGACCCGCTCTCGGACACCGCTGCCATCACCGTGGAGGCCCCGGGGTCCGTCGAGGGGCTGCCCCTCGGCGGGTCTGTCGCCGTCAACGGCGTGTGCCTCACGGCCACGTCCGTCGAGGGCGGGCGCTTCAGCGCCGTCGCCATCGGGGAGACGCTCCGGCTCACCACCACGGGGGAGCGCCAGCCCGGTGACCTCGTCAACCTCGAGCGGTGCGTCGCGCCGGGCGGCCACCTCGACGGGCACGTTGTCCAGGGCCATGTGGACGGCGTGGGGGCCCTGGTCTCCAGGACGCGCGAAGGCCGCTGGGACCTCCTGCGCTTCAGCCTTCCCCCGCGGCTCGCCCCGTACCTGGCCACGAAGGGGTCGATCGCGGTGGACGGGGTCTCCCTGACCGTGACCGGCGTCTCCGATCCGGGCGATCCCGAGCCCTGGTTCGAGGTGGGGCTCATCCCTGCCACGCTCGAGGAGACGGGCCTCGGTGCACTCGAGGCGGGAAACGCAGTTAACCTAGAGGTTGACGTTCTGGCGAAGTACGCCGAGCGCCTCCTTGCCTTCGCCCGTGCCGGAGCCGATGCCCCGGAGCGGGGCCCCCGCACCACGACAGAACGAGAGTGACGTGACCGACGAGCCGCTGAACGACGACATCCTCCTCGACTCCGTGGAGGACGCCGTCGAGGCGATGCGCAGGGGCGAGATGGTCGTCGTCGTCGACGACCTGGACCGCGAGAACGAGGGCGACATCATCGTGGCCGCGGACGCCGTCACCGAGGCGACCATGGGCTTCATGATCCGGTACACGTCCGGGGTTCTCTGCGTGCCCATGCCCGCCGAGCGCGCGGACCTGCTCGGGCTGCCGCCGATGGTGGAGCGCAACGAGGACAAGAAGGGCACGGCCTACACGGTCTCGTGCGACGCCGCCGAGGGCGTCAGCACGGGGATCAGCGGCCATGACCGCGCGCTCACCGCGCGAGCGCTCGCGCATCCCGGGTCGACGGCGACGGCGCTCTCCCGTCCCGGCCACATGTTCCCCCTGCGCGGCTCGGAGGGAGGCGTCTTCACGCGGCGCGGCCACACGGAGGCGTCGATCGACCTCGCCCGGCTCGCGGGCCGCGAGCCGGTGGCGGTCATCGCCGAGCTGAACGACGACGAGGGCCGGATGATGCGCCTGCCGCAGCTGCGGGAGTTCGCCGATCTCCACGGCCTGCCGCTCATCTCGATCGAGGACCTGGTCCGCTATCGCGAGCGGACCGAGCCCGCGGAGCGGCTCGCCGCGCCTCGCCCCGCCGAGCATCCCGGCCTGCCGCGGGTGACGCGCACCGAGACGGTCGCGCTGCCGACGCGGTTCGGCGTGTTCGAGGCGATCGGCTGGCGGCAGGAGGACGGCACCGAGCACATGACGGTCACCGCTCCCGCTCCTGAAGGGGTCGAGCCCGCACCGCCGCTCGTCCGCGTGCACTCCGAGTGCCTCACGGGGGACGTGTTCGGCTCTCACCGGTGCGACTGCGGCGAGCAGCTCGCAGCCTCCCTCGGCATGATCCGCGAGTTCGGCGGCACCGTGGTCTACGTCCGCGGACACGAGGGGCGGGGGATCGGCCTCTTCGAGAAGCTCCGCGCCTACGCCCTGCAGGACGAGGGCATGGACACCCTGGACGCCAATGTGCGGCTGGGCTTCCCCGCGGACGCCCGGGACTACGCGAACACCGCGGCCATCCTGCACGCCCTGGGCCTGACGGACATCACGCTCATCACCAACAATCCGGACAAGACCGAGCAGCTCTCTCAGCTGGGAATCCGCGTGGCGGGGACTCGTCCGTGCTTCGTGGGGGCGCGTCCGGAGAATGAGCGCTACCTTCGCACGAAGGCCGAGCGCATGCGGCACGACCTGCCGAACCTCTAAGCTCGAAACCGGGCCGAAGCCCGCTCACACCCGACGAACACCGCAAAGGAGCCCTGCATGGCATCGCACGGCGCGCCCGCAGCAGACCTGACCGAACTCTCCGAGGACGCCCTGGGCGTCAAGGTGGCGATCCTGGCGGGCACCTGGCATGCGCAGGTCATGGACGGCCTCATCGCCGGCGCTCGGCGGGGCGCCGAGGACGCGGGCCTGAGCGCCGACCTCTACCGGGCCCCCGGCGCCTTCGAGCTGCCCGTCCTCGCCTCCGCGCTGCTGCGCCGGTACGACGCCGTCGTCGCGCTCGGCGTCGTGATCCGCGGAGGCACGCCTCACTTCGAGTACGTCTGCAACGCCGCCACGGACGGCCTCACCCGCGTGGCCCTCGACGCCGGCAAGCCCGTCGGGTTCGGCGTGCTCACCGTGGACAACGAGCAGCAGGCCCTGGACCGGGCAGGGCTCGAGGACAGCCGGGAGGACAAGGGATACGAGGCCATGGCCGCCGCCCTTGAGACCGCCGTCGCCCTGAAGAAGCTGGCCTAGGAGCGCGATGGGCAAGAAGACATTCGAGTCCCTGTTCCAGGAGCTCAGCAGGAAGGCCGCTGAGCGGCCCGAGGGGTCGGGAACCGTTCGCGAGCTGGACGCCGGCGTCCACTTCATCGGCAAGAAGCTCGTCGAGGAGGCCGCCGAGACGTGGATGGCCGCCGAGCACGAGTCCGAGGAGGCCTTCCTCGAAGAGGCCTCCCAGCTGCTGTACCACCTGCAGTGCATGGTCATCGCGAAGGGCAAGACCCTCGATGACGTGTACGCGTACCTCTGAGCCCGAGAGCGAGTCGACACCCATGCTGCGAGTAGCCGTTCCGAACAAGGGGGCCCTCTCCGAGAAGGCCTCGTCCATGCTCCGCGAGGCGGGGTACCGCCAGAACCGGGACCGCCGGGAGCTCGTGCTCCACGACCCGGAGAACGACGTCGAGTTCTTCTTCCTGCGCCCGCGGGACATCGCCGTGTACGTGGGCCAGGGCATCCTGGACCTCGGGATCACCGGGCGCGACCTCTTCAAGGACGCGGAGGTCCGCGCGGAGGAGGTCATGCCGCTCGGCTTCGGCCGCTCCTCCTTCCGCTTCGCCGCGCCGGAAGGCCGCTTCAGCTCGGCGGACGAGCTGGAGGGAGCGCGGATCGCCACGAGCTACGAGCACATCCTGCGCCGGCACCTCGATGAGCAGGGCATCTCTGCGAGCATCGTCCGGCTCGACGGCGCCGTCGAGTCCTCGATCAAGCTCGGCGTGGCCGATGCGATCGCGGACGTCGTCGAGACGGGCAACACGCTGCGCGCCGCCGGAATGTGCGTGTTCGGAGAGTCGATTCTGGACTCGGAGGCGATCGTCATCGCCCGGCCCGAGACCGCTGACTCCGAGCAGGTGGGCGTCATGCTGCGCCGCCTGCAGGGCGTCCTCGTGGCCCAGCAGTACGTCATGCTGGACTACGACGTCCACAACGACAGCCTCGAGGCCGCCACGAAGCTCACCCCGGGGCTGGAGTCGCCCACGGTCTCGCCGCTCCAGGACCGCAACTGGTCCGCTGTCCGCTCCATGGTGCTGCGCAAGGACACCAACCAGATCATGGACGCCCTCTACGCCGCGGGCGCACGGGCCATCCTCGTCACGCCCATCCACGCGTGCCGCATCTGACCGGGCACCGGACGCACTGACATGAAGCAGAAGCACTGACATGACGCAGAAGACAGCAGCTCAGAGCCCGCCCCGGTCCGGCGTGGCCGTCCGGGTCATCGCCTGCCTCGACGTCGCCGCCGGCCGCGTGGTCAAGGGCGTCAACTTCGAGAACCTCCGGGACGCGGGGGATCCCGTGGAGCTCGCGGAGCGCTACGGCCGCCTCGGCATCGACGAGGTGACCTTCCTGGACGTGACGGCCTCCACGGAGGAACGGGACACGATGTACGAGGTGGTCCACCGCGCGGCCGGGGAGGTCTTCATCCCCCTGACCGTCGGCGGAGGAGTCCGCTCTGCCGAGGACGTGGACCGCCTGCTCCGGGCGGGTGCAGACAAGGCGTCTGTGAACACCGCCGCGGTGCGCCGGCCAGAGCTCATCGACGAGATCTCGCGCCGGTTCGGCTCGCAGGTGCTCACCCTCTCGCTCGACGTCCGCCGCAGCGCGGACACGCCGTCCGGCTTCGAGGTCACCGTCAAGGGCGGACGCGAGGGGACGGGCCGCTGCGCGGTCGAATGGGCCGTCGAGGCCGAGCGGCGCGGGGTGGGGGAGATCCTCCTCAACTCCATCGACGCGGACGGAACCCGGAGCGGATTCGACACCGAGATGATCGCCGCGTTCCGCGCAGCGGTCTCCGTCCCGATCATCGCCTCGGGCGGTGCAGGCGAGCCGTCTCACTTCCCGGCCGCTGTCCAGGCGGGAGCCGACGCCGTGCTCGCGGCGAGCGTCTTCCACTTCGGACCCGACGGCATGGTCGCGGACGTCAAGCAGGCCCTCCACGAGGCGGGGTTCGCGGTCCGGCGGGCCGGGAGCGGCACGTGACCCCAGAGGAGCAGGAGCCCCTGGACCCGGCGATCGCGGCGCGCCTCAAGCGGGACGAGCAGGGCCTGGTCGCCGCCGTCGTCCAGCAGTTCGACACGCGGGAGGTCCTCATGCTCGGATGGATGGACGAGGAGGCCCTGCGCCGCACCCTGACCACGAGCCGCGTGACGTTCTTCTCCCGCTCCCGCCAGGAGTACTGGCGCAAGGGGGACACCTCCGGCCACGTCCAGTGGGTCAAGAGCGTCTCGATCGACTGCGACGGCGACGCGCTCCTCGTCGAGGTGGACCAGGTGGGAGCAGCGTGCCACACGGGCACTCGCACCTGCTTCACCTCCAGAGAGCTCGAGGCCGTGAAGGGAGAACGGGAATGACCAAAGGGCGCAGCATCCTCCTGCTGACGGCCGTCGCCGCGGCGGTGCTCCTCATGGCCACGCAGACCTGGGTCAATGTGCGCCTCCCGGACACGGGCGTGACGCAGAAGGCGCTGACGGTCGCCGGGACGGACGCCTCGCGGCCGATCACGGCCCTCGCCGTCGTCGCCATGGCCGCCTCGGTGGCCTCGGCCGTTGCGGGGCGGATCGCGAGGACGGTCTCGCTCGCTCTCGTGGCCGTCTCGCTCGGCATCGCCTCCGCCCTGGCGTTCGTCGTCATCGGGGATCCGACGGCGGCCGCCTCGACGAAGATCGCGGAGCGCATCGGCCTCTCCGGCGAGACGTCCGGGGCGACGGCACAGGTCACCGCCTGGCCCGCGGTCGCAGGGGCGACGGCGGCTCTCGGGGCCCTGCTCGCGCTGGCCGTGCTCGTCATGAGCCGCCGGTGGACCGTGACGGCCAAGTACCAGGCGGCGCCCCAGGACCAGACCGCTGGCTCGGCCACGGGGGACTCCGTGGAGCCGGAGCCCGGCTCGTCCTCGGGTCGCGTGAGAGAGCGCGGCGGCCAGGGCGGCAGTGCCGAGGACAGGCGAGAGGCCGTTCAGCGCGGAAGCCGGGCGGCGGGGTCCAGGCAGGCCCAGTCGATCGACGACTGGGACGATCTCACCCGGGGCGACGATCCCACGGCCTAGCCGCTCCCGCGGCGCGAAACGTCGGGGGACTGGTCCCTGCTGTCACCCGGAGGCCCGCGTGAGTGGCACAATTGGAGGAGAAGACTCTTGAGCGTCGAGGACGCCACTCGAAAGGACACCATGAGCCAGAACATCCATGCTGAGCCCGTCGGACACGGCAACAGCCCGGCGGCGTGGACCCTCGTCTTCATCATGATGATCGGCGCGGGCATCGCATCCGTGGCCTTCTGCCTTGCGAACGCGATGCTCTTCTGGATCGGCATCGCGGTCATGGGCCTCGGCGTCGTCGTCGGCATCGTCATGAAGAAGGCGGGCTACGGCGTCAACGGCCACAAGCTCACCCACAGCGGCCACTGAGCCGCCTCCCCGGCATGAGCGTTCTCGACTCGATCGTCGACGGCGTCCGCGAGGACCTCGCGCGGCGCCGTTCGTCGGTCTCTGCCGCCCAGCTGGAGCAGCGGATCGCTGACCAGCCGCCGGCGCGCGACGCCCTCGCGGCCCTCCGCGCTGACGGCCCGGACCTCATGCACGTCATCGCCGAGGTCAAGCGGAAGTCCCCGTCCAAGGGGGCTCTCGCGGACATCCCGGCACCGGCCGAGCTCGCCGCGGCCTACGAGCGAGGCGGAGCCAACGTGGTCTCGGTCCTCACGGAGGAGCGCCGCTTCGGCGGGTCGCTCGACGACCTGGACGCCGTGCGGGCCGCGGTGGACCTCCCCGTCCTGCGCAAGGACTTCATGGTGGACGAGTACCAGTTCCTCGAGGCGCGCGCACACGGGGCGGACCTCGTCCTGCTCATCGTGGCCGCGTTGGACGAGGTGCAGCTGAGGGACTTCCACCAGCTGGCTCGCAGCCTCGGCATGAGGGCTCTCGTCGAGGCCCACACCGAGGCGGAGGTCGAGCGGGCAGCGGAGCTCGGCGCCGAGATCGTGGGCGTCAACGTCCGCAACCTCAAGACCCTCGAGGTGGACCTCTCCGTCTACGAGCGTCTGGCCAGCGGCCTCCCGGAATCGGTCGTCAAGGTGGCCGAGTCCGGCGTGTCGGGCCTGCATGACGTCGAGGCCTTCGGGGCCCAGGGCGCCAATGCCGTGCTCGTGGGAGAGGCGCTCGTCAAGCACGCCCAGCCCGAGGAGACCGTCCGGGAGTTCCGCCGGGTCTCCGTCTCTCATCCCTGACGCCGCCCCGTTCCCGGAGAACGGAGAGCAGCGTGAACACCGCCCATCAAGGAGCGCACCATGGAAGAAGCTCAGACCGTTCCCAGCGGCTCGCTGCGGCAGGCGCCCGGCCCCTATTTCGGCGAGTTCGGCGGCCGCTGGATGCCGGAGTCGCTCATCGCCGCGCTCGAGGAGCTGACTCAGACGTTCGAGGAGGCCAAGGAGGACTCTGAGTTCGTCGAGGAGCTCCACCGGCTGAACCGCGAGTATTCGGGGCGCCCCTCGATGCTAACCGAGGCGCCCCGGTTCGCCCAGCACGCGGGCGGCGTGCGGGTGTTTCTCAAGCGCGAGGATCTCAACCACACCGGATCGCACAAGATCAACAACGTCATCGGCCAGGTCCTCCTCGCCAAGCGGATGGGCAAGAGCCGCGTCATCGCTGAGACGGGCGCGGGCCAGCACGGCGTGGCGACGGCCACCGCTGCAGCGCTCATGGGCCTCGAGTGCGTCGTCTACATGGGGGCCGAGGACACAGAGCGCCAGGCCCTCAACGTGGCGCGCATGCAGCTCCTCGGAGCCAAGGTGGTCCCCGTCGAGATCGGCTCGCGCACGCTCAAGGACGCCATCAACGAGGCGCTGCGGGACTGGGTGGCCAACGTGGACACTACGCACTACGTCCTCGGCACGGCCGCGGGCGCGCACCCGTTCCCCGCGATGGTCCGCTACTTCCACGAGGTCATCGGGGAGGAGACCCGCGAGCAGATCCTCGACCTCACAGGCCGCCTGCCGGACGCGGTCTGCGCGTGCGTCGGAGGAGGCTCCAACGCGATCGGCATCTTCCACGGCTTCCTCGACGACGAGTCGGTGAAGCTCTACGGCCAGGAGGCCGGCGGCGACGGTGTGGAGACCGGACGCCACGCCGCCACCATCACCCTCGGCCGTCCCGGTGTCCTCCACGGGGCGCGCTCCTTCCTCATGCAGGACGAGGACGGCCAGACCGTCGAGTCCCACTCGATCTCCGCGGGTCTGGACTACCCGGGCGTCGGCCCGGAGCACTCCTACCTCGCCTCGATCGGCCGGGTCGTCTATGAGCCGATCACCGACGCGGAGGCGATGGAGGCCTTCTCCCTCCTCTGCAAGACCGAGGGCATCATCCCGGCCATCGAGTCCGCCCACGCGCTGGCCGGCGCCATCAAGGTCGGACACCGCCTCGCGGAGGAGCCGGATCCCGAGTCGCGCATCGTCGTCGTGAGCCTCTCGGGCCGCGGGGACAAGGACGTGCACACCGCCGGGCAGTACTTCGGCATCTTGGACGAGCAGGGCGAGATCGCCCAGATGAAGGACGGGGAAGAGGCATGAGCCCACAGCAGGTGACGGCCGCGTCGCGGATCGACGCGGCGAAGGCGGACGGGCGCTCGGCCCTCGTCGGCTACCTCCCGGCCGGTTTCCCCGACGTGGAGACCGGGATCCGGGCGGGCGTCGAACTCGCCCGCGGCGGCGCCGACATCATCGAGATCGGGATCCCGTACTCCGACCCGGTCATGGACGGCCCGGTCATCCAGGCGGCGACGACGGCGGCCCTCAAGGGCGGGTTCCGCGTCAAGAGCGTCTTCGACGTGGTCCGGGGGATCCGCGAGCAGACCGACGCCGCCGTGCTCGTCATGACGTACTGGAACCCCGTGGTCCAGTTCGGCGTGGACGCGTTCGCCAAGGCCCTGGCCGAGGCGGGCGGAGCCGGGCTCATCACCCCGGACCTCATCCCGGACGAGGCAGAGGAGTGGATGGAGGCGAGCGACCGCCACGGCCTCGAGCGCGTGTTCCTCGTTGCGCCGTCCTCGACTCCGGAGCGGATGAAGTCCACGGTGGCTGCCACGCGCGGCTTCGTCTACGCGGTCTCGATCATGGGCGTCACCGGCGCCCGGGAGGACGTCTCGGACGCCGCGGAGCGCGTCGTGGAGCGCGCCCGAGAGGCCGGTGCGGAGCGGGTCTGCGTGGGCCTCGGCGTGTCCAACGCCGGCCACGTCGCCGAGATCGGCGCCTACGCGGACGGCGTCATCGTGGGCACGGCGCTGGTCGCCGCCCTGCGCGACGGCGGACCCGAGGCCGTGGGCGCCCTCGCCGCAGACCTCGCGGAGGGGACGCGGCGCGCGCCCGCCTCCGAGACTCGGAACGACTCTTAGGAGAACCTCGCGACATGCTCCTCGCCGCGATTCCCTCGCCCGGCGTCAACGGCTTCAACGTCGGCCCGCTGCGCATCCACTTCTACGCGCTCTGCATCATCGTCGGGATCGTCCTGGCGCTCTGGATCACGGCCCGGCGCCTGCGGGCCCGCGGAGTGAACCCCGAGGTGGTGTACGACCTCGGGATGTGGTGCGTCCCGTTCGGCATCATCGGGGGACGGGCCTATCACGTCGTCTCGCACTGGCCCGACTACTTCGGCCCCGGCAAGGACCTCAGCGACGTCTTCAAGATCTGGGAGGGCGGCCTGGCGATCATGGGCGCCATCACCCTGGGCGCGGTGGGGGCGTGGATCGGTTGCCGGCGGTCGGGGCTGAAGATGAGCGCGTTCGCGGACGCCGCGGCCCCCGGCCTCCTCGTCGCCCAGGCGATGGGCCGGTGGGGGAACTGGTTCAACCAGGAGCTCTTCGGCGGCCCGACCACCCTGCCGTGGGGCCTCAGGATCGATCCGGCCAGCCCCAACTTCCCGGCAGGCCTGCCCGCCGACACGCTCTTCCACCCGACGTTCCTCTACGAGATGCTGTGGAACCTCGCCGGCGCCCTCTTCATCGTCCTCCTGGACCGGAGGCTGCGCTTCCGGCACGGCAGCGCGTTCTGGCTGTACGTCATGGTCTACTCCTTTGGCCGGTACCTCGTGGAGCACATCCGGATCGACCCGGCCGTGCACCTGACCGTCCTCGGCATCGACGATCGCATCAACTCGTGGGCCGCCGTGCTCATCTTCCTCATCGGGCTGGTCGGCTTCCTCGTCACCGTCCGGAGGACGCGCCGCGAGCGGCGGGATGCCGGACGGCTCGCGTCCGCTGCCTCGCACGGCTCCCACTCCCCGGAGGCGCGCGAGGAGGCGCTCGAGGAGGAGCGGACCTCACTCGAGGCCGGGTCTCCCTTCTCCCGTTTCGAGCGGGCGCGCTCACGGGGGATCGTGCTCGACGACAAGGTCTGATTGACAAGGTCTGATTCCCGAAGGCCAGGCTCGATTTCCGCACGGCGGCTGTGCACATCACGGCATGCCCACATCGCGGACGCAGCGGTGTCGCGATGTGACCCGTTGGTAGCCTGGTGCCCTGGTGAGCGGGCCCACACCCGCGAGCCTGCCGAGGAGCGTCCTCGGCGCAATGAGGTCGGCGTTGCCCTCGTGCTTACCGTTTCCGGGGGCCGCAGCGCGTCCTTCGGGGGAAGGATGCAGAGATGAAGAATCCCTTCGAGGCGTTCTCAGCATTTCCGAAGGCCCAGGGCCTCTACGACCCGGCGCAGGAGAAGGACGCCTGCGGACTCGCGGTCATCGCCACCCTGAATCGGGAGGCGAGCCACGAGATCGTCCGCCACGCCCTCTCCGCCCTCCGTGCCCTCGAGCATCGCGGCGCGGTCGGCGCGGACGAGGGCACGGGCGACGGTGCCGGCATCCTCACCCAGATCCCGCACTCGTTCTTCGAGGCCGTCACGGACTTCTCCCTGCCTCCCTGCGGGTCGTATGCCGTGGGCATCGCCTTCCTCCCTCAGTCTGACGCGGACGAGGCGGCGGCCAGGCAGGGCTTCGAGGAGCTGGCGGAGGCCGAGGGCCTCTCGGTGCTCGGCTGGCGTGACGTCCCCCGTCGCGAGGAGATCGTGGGCGCCATGGCCCGTTCGGCGATGCCGCGCATGGCGCAGGTCTTCGTGGCAGACCCAGCGCTTGCCGCCGGTTCCGGGGGTCCCCTCGCGTCCGGGGGCGGGAGCCCCGAGGCCGCACCGGGCCAGTCGCTCAAGGCCAAGGCGTTCCGGGTGCGCAAGCGGGCGCAGAACCGCCTCGGTGTGTACTTCCCCTCCTTCTCCCCGGACACGATCGTCTACAAGGGGATGCTCACCACTGCTCAGCTGGGGGACTTCTATCCGGATCTGACGGACGAGCGGTTCGCCACGCGGCTCGCCGTCGTGCACTCGCGCTTCTCCACCAACACCTTCCCGAGCTGGCCGCTGGCGCAGCCGTTCCGCCAGATCGCCCACAACGGGGAGATCAACACGATCAAGGGGAACCGCAACTGGATGCGGGCCCGTCAGGCCATGATGTCCTCTCCGCTCCTCGGGGAGGTGCCGGAGGAGCTGTATCCCATCTGCACGCCGGGGGCCTCGGACTCGGCCTCGTTCGACGAGGTGGCTGAGCTGCTGACCCTCGCCGGACGGCCCATCACCGAGGCCGTCATGATGATGGTCCCCGAGGCGTGGGAGAACCACGCCACGATGCCCGAGGACCGCAAGGCGTTCTACGAGTACCACTCCATGCTCATGGAGCCGTGGGACGGGCCCGCGGCCATCTCGTTCACGGACGGGCGGCTCGTGGGGGCGGTCCTCGACCGCAACGGCCTGCGCCCGGCCCGTTACTGGGTGACCGAGGACGGCCTCGTCGTGCTCGCCTCGGAGGTCGGCGTCGTCGCCGTGGAGCCCGAGCGCGTGGTGGAGAAGGGCCGCGTCAAGCCCGGGATGATGTTCCTCGTGGACACGGAGGAGGGGCGCATCGTTCCCGACTCCGAGGTCAAGGACGCCGCCGCGAGCGCGCAGCCGTGGGCCGAGTGGGCCTCGCGGAACACCGTGGCCCTGGCGGACCTCCCGGAGCGCGAGCACGTCATGCCCACGCGCGAGTCCGTGCTCAAGCGCCAGCAGACCTTCGGATACACGCAGGAGGAGCTGCGGCTGCTCGTGGGCCCGATGGCCGCCAAGGGCGCCGAGCCGCTCGGCGCCATGGGCACGGACACTCCCATCGCCGTGCTCGCGAAGCGGCCGCGGCTGCTCTTCGACTACTTCGTCCAGTCCTTCGCCCAGGTGACCAATCCGCCGCTGGACTCGATCCGCGAGGAGCTCGTGACGAGCCTCGGCACCTCCGTGGGCCCGGACGGCAACCTGCTCTCCCGGGATCGCGTGAGCGCCCGGCACATCCGGCTGGACTTCCCGATCATCGACAACGACCAGCTGGCCAAGGTCGCGGCGCAGACGCACGAGGACGGCTCGAAGCGGGCCCTGACCGTCCGCGGGCTCTACCGTCCGGCGGGCGGGGAGGCCGAGCTGCGCGCGCGTCTGCGCGAGATCAACGAGAAGGTCAGCGCGGCGATCAACCGCGGGGTGGAGCACATCATCCTCTCGGACCGCGACTCGAACGCACAGTGGGCCCCGATCCCGAGCCTGCTGCTCTGCTCCTCCGTGCACCACCACCTGCTCAAGAGCGCCAACCGGACCAAGACGTCCCTGCTCGTGGAGGCCGGAGACGTCCGCGAGGTGCACCACTGCGCCCTGCTCATCGGCTACGGCGCCTCGGCGGTCAACCCGTACCTCGCGATGGAGTCGGCCGAGGAGCTCGTCCGGGCGAGAGACGTCCAGGGAGTCAGCGCGGAGGAGGCCGTCCGCAACCTCATCTACGCCCTGGGCAAGGGCGTCCTCAAGATCATGTCCAAGATGGGCATCTCCACGGTGGCCTCGTACACGGGCGCCCAGACGTTCGAGGCGCTGGGCCTCGGCCAGCCGCTCGTGGACGAGTTCTTCCACGGCACGGTCTCGCAGCTCTCCGGCATCGGGCTGGACGTCATCGCCCGGGAGACGGCGGAGCGGCACGCCCGGGCGTATCCGCTCGACGGCATCGAGCAGCCGCACCGCGCGCTCGAGGTGGGCGGCGAGTACCAGTGGCGCCGCGAGGGGCCGCCGCACCTCTTCAGCCCGGAGAACATCTTCCGCCTGCAGCACTCCACGCGGGAGAGGAAGTACGACGTCTTCCAGACGTACACGCGGGCCGTGGACGAGCAGTCCGCGGAGCTGAAGACGCTCCGCGGGCTCATCGGGTTCGACCCGGACCGGGAGCCGGTGCCGCTCGAGGAGGTCGAGCCGGTCAGCTCGATCGTCAAGCGCTTCAGCACGGGTGCCATGAGCTACGGCTCGATCTCCCAGGAGGCGCACGAGACGCTCGCGATCGCCATGAACCGCCTCGGCGGCAAGTCCAACACGGGCGAGGGCGGCGAGGACGTGGAGCGCCTGCTCGACCCGGAGCGCCGCAGCGCCATCAAGCAGGTGGCCTCGGGGCGCTTCGGCGTGACGAGCATGTACCTCACCCACGCGGACGACATCCAGATCAAGCTCGCCCAGGGCGCCAAGCCGGGCGAGGGCGGCCAGCTCATGGCGCAGAAGGTCTACCCCTGGGTGGCCCGCACCCGTCACTCGACGCCGGGCGTGGGACTCATCTCGCCGCCGCCGCACCACGACATCTACTCGATCGAGGACCTCGCCCAGCTCATCTACGACTGCAAGCGGGCCAACCCCTCGGCGCGCGTGCACGTCAAGCTCGTCTCCGAGGTCGGCATCGGCACCGTGGCGGCGGGCGTGACGAAGGCGAAGGCGGACGTCGTGCTCGTCTCGGGGCACGACGGCGGAACAGGCGCCTCGCCCATGAACTCCCTCAAGCACGCTGGCGCCCCGTGGGAGCTGGGCCTCGCCGAGACGCAGCAGACGCTGTTGCTCAACGGGCTCCGGGACCGGGTTGTCGTCCAGGTGGACGGCCAGCTGAAGACGGGCCGAGACGTGATCATCGCGGCCCTCCTCGGCGCCGAGGAGTTCGGGTTCGCGACGGCGCCGCTCGTCGTCTCCGGATGCGTCATGATGCGTGTCTGCCACCTGGACACGTGCCCGGTGGGCGTGGCCACCCAGAACCCCGTTCTGCGGGCCCGGTACTCGGGCAAGGCAGAGCACGTGGTCACGTTCTTCGAGTACATCGCCGAGGAGGTCCGGGAGCACCTCGCCTCGCTCGGCTTCCGCTCGCTCGATGAGGCGATCGGCCATGCGGAGGCGCTCAACCTCCGCCCGGCGATCGACCACTACAAGACGGAGGGGCTGGACCTCTCGGGGATTCTCGCGGTGCCGGACGTGGACACAGACCAGTCGCTGCGGAACCGCCGGCCGCAGGACCATGACCTGGAGAGCCATCTCGACGCCGAGCTCATCCGCGAGGCCGAGCCGGCCCTCTCGCGGAGAGAGCCCGTGGTCATCGAGCGGACCGTGGTCAACACGGACCGGGCCGTCGGCACGATGCTGGGCCACGAGGTGACCAAGGCCTTCGGCGTCGACGAGCTGGAGGCGGGGACCATCCGTCTCGAGCTAAACGGCCAGGCCGGCCAGTCGCTCGGCGCGTTCCTGCCGGCCGGGGTGGAGATCTCCCTCACCGGAGACGCCAACGACTACACCGGCAAGGGCCTCTCGGGCGGCCGCATCGCCATCCGCCCCGATGCCGGACCCGGCTTCGAAGCGGCGGAGAACGTCATCGCCGGCAACGTGGTGGGATATGGGGCCACGAGCGGGCAGATGTTCCTGTCCGGGACGGTCGGCGAGCGGTTCCTCGTGAGGAATTCGGGTGCGAGCGCCGTCGTCGAGGGCGTGGGGGACCACGCCTGCGAGTACATGACCGGGGGAGAGGCTGTCATCCTCGGCACGACGGGCCGGAACTTCGGCGCGGGCTTCTCCGGGGGCGTCGCGTACCTCCTCGATGCCGACGAGCGGGCGTTCAACGCCCAGGCCCTCGCAGGCGGCGAGCTCACGCTCGGCCCCGTCCAGGAGCCCGAGCGCGTCCGCGCTCTTGTCGAAGAGCACCGTCGGGTCACCGGCTCCGCCAGAGCCGCCGAGCTGCTGGCCGACTGGCCGGCGGCGCTGGAGCGCCTGACCCAGGTGACCCCGGCCCACTTCGCCCGCGTCCGCTCGCTCCGCGAGGAGGCCGAGGCGCAGGGCATCGACCCCGACGGCCACGAGACGTGGTCCAAGATCCTGGAGGTGGCCCATGGCTGATCCCCGCGGTTTCATGAAGCACACCGAGCGCAGGCCCCGGCCCAGCCGGCCTGTTCCCGTGCGCATCCTGGACTTCAAAGACGTGTACGAAAAGCAGGATCCGGCGGTCCTCCGGGAGCAGGCGAGCCGCTGCATGGACTGCGGCGTGCCGTTCTGCCACCAGGGGTGTCCGCTCGGCAACCTCATCCCCGAGTTCAACGACCTCGTCTACCGGGACCGCATGGACGAGGGGGCCCAGCGCCTCCTCGCGACGAACAACTTCCCGGAGCTGACGGGACGGCTCTGCCCGGCCCCGTGCGAGACCTCGTGCGTGCTCGGCATCAACCAGCCGGCCGTGACCATCAAGCAGGTCGAGGCCGAGCTGGCGGACCACCTCACGGACCGCGTGGGGCTCGTGCCGGAGCCCCCGGCGCGCTCCACGATGAAGCGCGTCGCCGTCGTCGGCTCCGGCCCGGCAGGGCTCGCCGCGGCCCAGCAGCTGACGCGGGCGGGGCACACCGTCGTCGTCTACGAGCGGGAGGACCAGTTCGGCGGTCTGGCGCGCTACGGAATCCCGGACTACAAGCTCGAGAAGCACATCCTGGACGCGAGGCTCGCTCAGATGCGGGAGGAGGGGACGCGGTTCCGCCACTCGGTGGAGGTGGGGACGGACATCTCCTGGACCCAGCTGCGGCAGGCGAACGACGCGGTCCTCGTCGCCACCGGCGCCACCCGCCCGCGAGACCTGCCCATCCCGGGGAGGGAGCTCGAGGGCGTGCACTTCGCCATGGACTACCTCGTGCCCGTCAACCGCCACGTGGCCGGCCGCGCGGAGGCCCCGGCCATCGACGTGGAGGGCAAGCACGTGGTCATCCTCGGCGGCGGCGACACGGGCGCGGACTGCATCGGAACGGCGCACCGGCAGAAGGCCGCCTCCGTGACGACGCTGGCCATCGGGAAGCAGCCGCCGGCCGAGCGCCCCGCTCACCAGCCCTGGCCCATGTACCCCACACTCTTCGAGGTGGCGAGCGCCCATGAAGAGGGTGGCGAGCGGACGTACCTGGCCTCTACGGTAGAGTTCGTGGGAGAGGACGGACGGCTCACCGGGCTCAAGGTCGCAGAGACCGAGTACACCGACGGAGGCCGTCGCCCCAAGGAGGGCACCGAGAAGGTCATCCCGGCTGACGCGGTCTTCCTCGCCCTCGGATTCACAGGCCCCGAGCCGTCCGGACTGGACGAGCAGCTCGGCCTGGACTTTGACTCGCGCAGCAACGTGGCTCGTGACGGGTACTACATGACGTCCACACCGGGCGTCTTCGCCGCCGGAGACGCCGGACGGGGACAGTCGCTCATCGTGTGGGCCATCGCCGAAGGACGCTCTGCGGCCGCGGCGATCGACCAGTGGCTCATGGACGAGCCCACCCAGCTTCCAGCCCCAGTCGCACCGACCGACGCGGCCATCTCCTACTGAGGGCCGCACGTACGAGACAAGAAAGTCGAAGTGATCCATGAGACGCGCGAAGATCGTCGCAACGTTCGGCCCCTCGATCTCCAGCTATGAGAACACGCTCGCCGTGATCAAGGCGGGCGTGAACGTGGCCCGCATGAACATGAGCCACGGCGACTACTCGGTCCATGCGAACACCTATGAGAACGTCCGCCGCGCCTCGGAGGAGCTTCGCCGGCCGGTGGGCATCTTCGCCGACCTCCAGGGCCCCAAGATCCGGCTCGGCCGGTTCATCGACGGCCCGCACCACCTCGAGGCCGGCGACGTCTTCACCATCACCACCGAGGACGTCCCCGGCACGCGGGAGATCTGCTCGACGACGTTCAAGGGGCTCCCGCAGGACGTCAACGTGGGGGACACGCTCCTCATCGACGACGGCAAGGTGGCCCTCCGGGCCGTCCGCGTCAGCGACACGGAGGTCGTCACCGAGGTGACGGTGCCGGGCAGCGTCTCCAACAACAAGGGCATCAACCTGCCGGGCGTCGCCGTCAACGTCCCCGCGCTGTCGGAGAAGGACGAGGAGGACCTCCGCTGGGCGCTCCGCCAGGGCGTGGACATGGTGGCCCTCTCCTTCGTCCGCTCCGCCGCGGACATCCGCCGCGTCCACGAGATCATGGACGAGGAGGGGCGCCGCATCCCCACCATCGCCAAGATCGAGAAGCCCCAGGCCGTGGACGCCCTCGAGGAGATCGTGGACGCGTTCGACGCGATCATGGTGGCTCGCGGCGATCTCGGCGTGGAGCTGCCGCTCGAGGACGTGCCGCTCGTGCAGAAGCGGGCCATCGAGCTGGCCCGCCGCTGGGCCAAGCCGGTCATCGTGGCCACGCAGGTGCTCGAGTCGATGATCGACAATCCGCGTCCCACGCGCGCCGAGGCCTCCGACTGCGCCAACGCGGTGCTCGACGGCGCGGACGCCGTCATGCTCTCGGGCGAGACGAGCGTGGGCGCCTACCCGATCGAGACGGTCAAGACGATGGCCCGCATCATCGCCTCGACCGAGGAGCACGGACTGGACCGCATCCGTCCCCTCGGATCGACGCCCCGAACCCGCGGCGGCGCCATCACCCGCGCGGCCGTGGAGATCGCGGACCAGCTCAACGTGCGGTACGTCTGCGCGTTCACCCAGACGGGCGACTCGGCGCGCCGGATCTCCCGCCTGCGCCCCGGCCAGCCGGTCTACGCGTACACGCCGGTGACGTCCACGCTCAACACCATGACGCTGCTCTGGGGCATCAACCCGGTGCTCGTGGACATGGTGACCCACACGGACGACATGGTGGAGCAGGTGGACGAGCACCTCATGCGGGACAGCCTCGCCTCCCGCGAGGACTTCGTGGTCATCGCCGCGGGCTCGCCTCCGGGCAAGGCGGGATCCACGAACTCCCTGCGCGTCCACAAGGTCGGGGACGCCTCGGACCACGGTCCGCTCCGCGACGGCGAAGGCCACGTCATCAAGGACCCGCTCGGCCCGTGGCCCATGGAGGAGCCGAGCCGCTGAGGCGAGGGGTCCCGCCCCGAGACCCTGCCTCGAGACCCTGTCTCGAGCCTCTGCCCCGAGACGCAGAGACGCGGGCCGAGTCCGGATGGACTCGGCCCGCTTCCTCGTCTTCGGCCAGACAGCGGCCGGTCAGGCGGCAATCCGGCCGCCGCGGCTCACATCTGGTCGATGATCGTCTGCGCGACCTCGCGCATGGAGAGGCGCCGGTTCATGGAGGTCTTCTGGATCCAGCGGAACGCCTCAGGCTCGGTCACCCCGGCCTTGGTCATGAGGAGGGACTTGGCCCGCTCCACGAGCTTGCGGGTCTCGAACGCCTCCTTGAGGTCCGCGACCTCGGATTCGAGCGCTCGGAGCTCGTCATAGCGGGAGAGGGCGATCTCGATAGCCGGGACGAGGTCCGCCTCGCTGAAGGGCTTGACCACGTACGCCATGGCTCCGGCCTCACGGGCCCGCTCTACGAGCTCCTTCTGGCTGAAGGCGGTGAGCAGCACGACGGGCGCGATCCTCTCCTTGACGATGGTCTCCGCCGCCGAGATCCCGTCCATGACAGGCATCTTCACGTCCATGAGCATGAGGTCCGGCTGATGCTCGCGCGCGAGGGAAACGGCTTCCTCGCCGTTCGTGGCCTCGGCCACCACCTCGAAGCCCTGGTGCTCGAGCGTCTCGACGATGTCGAGCCGGATGAGCGTCTCATCCTCGGCGACGACGACGCGCCTGCGCTGCTCGGGTTCCGGAGCCGGCGGGATGTCCGAGGCGCCCTCGGGAAGCACCGTGCGGGCGGACTCGTTCGACGCGTCGGTCTGATCATGCTCTGCCATGGCGCTCCTCAGGTGCGGTCGGGCGTGCGGCCCGCGGGACACGCCGAAGCGTGGCGAGCGGCCGTTCGCGTGGAGAGTGTTCAGTTTATAAGACGCGGCCGTCTCCCGTGTCGAATCGGGGACCCCGTCCGCCTCCTGCCGTCCCGGACGCCGCGCCCGATGCGGTCCTGGCCGGCCATCGACTAGACTGGACAGACGCGCCCAAGTGGCGGAATCGGTAGACGCGCCGCACTCAAAATGCGGTATCGAAAGGTGTGTGGGTTCGAGTCCCACCTTGGGCACCCTTCCCGCAGCGGCCCCGGACTCATGCGAGTCCGGGGCCGCTCTCGTCGTCGGGCTCTCCCGAGACCCGGCGTGCCTTCGGGCGCGAGCGGAGCGCGCGGGGTTTCCGAGGAGTTCACCCGCCGTTCACGGTGGTATGAATGGACGTGGACATTTTGCCCGCTGACTGTGCCCACCAACGGACGGACTCTCAATGGAGATCTCACTCATCGTCGTGCTCGTCATCGCGTTGGCGCTGTTCTTCGACTTCACGAACGGCTTCCATGACACGGCGAACGCGATGGCCACGCCGATCGCGACGGGAGCCATCAAGCCGAAGGCGGCGGTGACCCTCGCGGCGGTCCTCAACCTGGTGGGCGCGTTCCTCTCCACGGAGGTGGCCAAGACCATCTCGGGAGGCCTCATCAAGGAGGGGCCTGGGGGAGTGAGCATCACGCCGGAGATGATCTTCGCGGGCCTCATCGGCGCGGTGGCGTGGAACATGTTCACGTGGCTGCGGGGCCTGCCGTCCAGCTCCTCGCACGCCCTGTTCGGCGGCCTCATCGGCGCCGCGGTCGTGGGAGCCGGCTTCGGCGCCGTCAACGGCCCCGTGTTCCTCGCCAAGGTGGTCCTGCCGGCTGTGCTCGCGCCGCTCATCGCCGGCGTCGTCGCCTTCTCCTCGACGAAGCTCGCCTACTGGGTCACCCGGAACACGGAGAAGGTGGCCCCGAGCCGCAGCGGCTTCAAGTACGGGCAGATCCTCTCCTCCTCCCTCGTGGCGCTGGCCCACGGCACCAACGACGCGCAGAAGACGATGGGCGTCATCACGCTCGTCCTCGTCTCGGGCGGTCTCCAGCAGGGCGGCACCGGGCCGCACATCTGGGTCGTGGCGGCGTGTGCGCTGGCCATCGCCCTCGGCACCTACGCGGGCGGCTGGCGCATCATCCACACCCTCGGCGAGGGGCTCACGTCCGTGAAGCCCGCGCAGGGCTTCGCCGCGGAGAGCGCGACGGCGTCCGCCATCCTCGCCTCTTCCCACCTCGGCTTCGCGCTCTCGACGACGCAGGTGGCCTCCGGCTCCGTCATCGGCTCCGGCCTCGGCCGCAAGGGCGCCACGGTGAAGTGGTCGCTCGTGGGAAAGATCATCGTGGGCTGGCTGTTCACCCTGCCGGCGGCCGGCGTCGTCGGCGCCCTGGCCGCAGCGCTTGCGCACCTCGGGACCCTCGGCGTCGTCGTGGACGCGGTGGTGGGCCTCGCGCTCATCGTGAGCATGTTCCTCTGGTCCCTCAAGGACAAGAGCCGGGCCGAGTCCCAGGTGGAGGTCGAGGAGGCCGGCGCGGCGGTCCGCATCCCCTCGAAGAAGGAGCGGCGCCGCATGAAGAAGGAGGCGCGGCGGGCCGAGCGCTCGGCCGCCCTCGCGGGCGGGGGACAGTCCTCCGCCGCACCGGCGTCCGCGGACGCCTCGAACCGGAAGGACGCTGATCGCGCATGAACGAGAAGGTCAAGGCGTTCATCGACGTCGCGGTGGCGACGTTCCTCGCCTCCTCCGTCCTCGTCCTCTTCTACGGGCTCGGCGTGCGGTTCATCGCGGATGCGACGGCGCGCTCGGAGCGCGGCGAGTCAGCCGGCCTGCCGCGGGCGGCAGCGTGGACGTGCTTCGCGGTGGTGGGAGCGGCCGTGCTGTTCGGCATCTACCTCATCGTCCCGGCGCTCGGCGGCAAGTCCCACTAGCGGGCGCCGCAGCCCCGCGGGCACGAGCCCGTCACCGCTCGAACGGAATGACCATGTTGGTGATGCGGGCGGTGGAGAGACGGCGGCCGTCCTCGTCCGTCATGACCACCTCGTGGGAGCACAGGCGCCGGCCGAGCTGCACGGCCGTGGCGGTGCCGCGGACGAGCCCGGAGCGCGCGCTGCGGTGGTGGGTCGCGTTGATGTCCACGCCGACGGCGTAGCCGTGCGGCCAGGCGTGGAGCGCAGCGGCCATGGAGCCGAGCGTCTCCGCGAGGACCACGTGCGCGCCGCCGTGGAGGATGCCGGCCACCTGCTGGTTCCCGTCCACGGGCATCGTGGCCACCATGCGCTCCGGTGAGATCTCCTCGAACCGCAGCCCCATCTTGACCCCGAGAGGGCCGAGGCCCCAGTGCTTGAGCATCTCGTGGTGTTCGGGCGGCACGCCCGCGGACTCGAGGAAGGCGCGGCGCTCGTCGGTGAGCTCCTCGGCGTACTCGGCCTCGGGCGGGAAGAAGGAGGACCGCTGTGAGGATGAAGGCTCGCTCGTCATAGGCATAGGCTTGCACTTGTGAGCACCGCTGAACAATTCGAGTCCCTGACCCCCACGTCCAAGGTCCTCGTCATCGACGGCCACTCGATGGCCTTCCGGGCCTTCTACGCGCTTCCGGTGGAGAGCTTCGTCAACTCCGAGGGGCAGCACACGAACGCCGTGCACGGCTTCACGTCCATGCTGCTCACCATGGTCCGGCAGCTCCAGCCGACGCACGTCGCCGTCGCCTTCGACCTCTCCGGCCCGACGTTCCGCAGCGAGGAGTACGCCGAGTACAAGGGCGGGCGGGAGAAGACGCCCGAGGAGTTCGCGGGCCAGGTGGAGGCCATCCAGCGGGTGCTCGAGACGCTCAACATCCGGTGGATCACGGTCGAGGGGTTCGAGGCGGACGACATCATCGCGACCGTCGCCACGCAGGGGGAGGCCGAGGGCGCGGAGGTCGTCGTCGTCTCCGGCGACAGGGACGCGTTCCAGCTCATCACGGACAAGGTGCACGTGCTCTACCCGAAGAAGGGCATCTCGGACATCCCGCCGATGACGGCCGCGGACATCGAGGAGAAGTACGGCGTGGGGCCGGACCGCTACCGGGATCTCGCGGCGCTTGTCGGGGAGAGCGCGGACAACCTCCCGGGAGTGCCCAAGGTGGGGCCGAAGACGGCGGCCAAGTGGATCGGCCAGTACGGCTCGGTCCAGGGCGTCATCGAGCACGCGGACGAGATCAAGGGCAAGGTGGGCGAGAACCTGCGCGCCGCCCTCGACGACGTCCGCCGCAACCACCGCCTCAACGGACTGAAGCGAGACCTCGTCCTGCCGTACTCGGTGGACGAGATGCGGCGCGCCGAGCCGGACCTCGAGGCCATGGACGAGCTCTTCGACGAGCTCGAGTTCCGCACGCTGCGCCAGCGGGTCCGCGCGGACCTCGTGGCCGCGCCCGAGCCGGAGGAAGAGCTCGAGGCCCCGGACCGCTCCGATGTGACGAGCCCCGATGCGCTCGCAGCCGTCGTCGGCTCCGAGGGCACCGCCGTCGCCGTCGTCCTCGAGGAGGACGTGCGCGCCGGAGACGTCCTCCTCCTCGCCTCGGACGCGGCTCGCGGCTCGGCCCGCCTCTCGGACCTCGACGAGCCGACGACGACGGCGCTCGCGCGGTTCCTCTCCGAGCGCGCCGGGGACGTCCTGGCCTCAGACGTCAAGGGGATGACCCACCGGCTGCGGGACCTCGGGTTCGAGCTCGGGGACGGCGCCCGCGACCTGGCGCTCGAGGCGTTCGTCCTGCGGCCCGGGGCCAAGGGGTACGCGCCGGAGCAGCTCGCCGGGGAGTTCACGTCCCAGACGCTGCCGTCCAAGCCGAAGAAGCCCACGGCCGCCTCCCTCAAGAAGGAGAGCGCGGAGGAGCGCGAGGCCCGGATCGGGGAGTCGCTCGAGCGGCTCAGCCTCATGGCGTGGCTCCTGCACCCCGTGGCGGCCGAGGTCTCCCAGCGCCTCGGCGAGCACCCGTGGGCGGCGGAGATCCTCGAGAGCCTCGAGGTGCCGCTCTCCCGCGTCCTGCTGGACATGGAGACCGCGGGCATCGCCGTGGACCTGCAGCGGCTCGACGAGCTCGAGCGGACGTTCAGCGGCAAGGCCTCCGAGGCCAAGGAGAAGGCGGGCGAGCTCGTGGGGGAGACGGTCAACCTCTCCTCGCCGAAGCAGCTGCAGACGGTGCTCTTCGAGACGCTGGGGCTGCCGAAGACGCGCAAGATCGCCTCCGGGTACACAACGGACGCCGAGGCGCTGGCCGATCTCATGCTCAAGCTCGAGCCGGGGACGCGCGGCTTCGACTTCATGGGCTGGCTGCTCCAGTACCGCGAGTTCACCAAGCTCGGACAGTTCGTCAAGCTCCTCAAGGAGTCCGTGACGGCACAGTCCCGCGTGCACACCACGTACGCGCAGACCGCGGCGGCCACCGGCCGTCTCTCCTCGACGAACCCGAACCTCCAGAACATCCCCGTCCGCACGGCTGAGGGCAGGCTCCTGCGCAGCGTCTTCGTGGCGGACGGCGAGTTCGAGGGGCTCATGACCGCGGACTACTCGCAGATCGAGATGCGCATCATGGCCCACCTCTCCGAGGACGAGGCGCTCATCGACGCCTTCAACTCGGGCGAGGACCTGCACAACTTCGTGGGCTCGCAGGTCTTCGGCGTCGAGCCGGACGAGGTGACGGGGGAGATGCGCTCGAAGGTCAAGGCGATGTCCTACGGCCTCGCCTACGGCCTCAGCTCCTACGGCCTCTCCAAGCAGCTGAAGATCTCGGTGGACGAGGCCCGCCGGCTCATGAAGAGCTACTTCGACCGCTTCGGCGGCGTGCGGGACTACCTCCAGGGCGTGGTCCGCCAGGCCAAGGCGGACGGCTTCACGTCCACGATCAGCGGCCGGCGCCGTTACCTTCCAGAGCTGGGCTCGGACCAGCGGCAGGTGCGGGAGAACGCCGAGCGCATCGCGCTCAACTCGCCGATCCAGGGCACGGCCGCGGACATCATCAAGAAGGCCATGCTCTCGGTCCAGGATCGGCTCCGGACGGAGGGGCTCGCCTCCCGCATGCTGCTCCAGGTGCATGACGAGCTCGTTCTCGAGGTGGCCCCGGGCGAGCGCGAGGCCGTGGAGAGCCTGCTGCGCGAGGAGATGGGCGCCGCGGCCAGCCTGTCCGTTCCGCTGGACGTCAACGTCGGCTTCGGCCGGGACTGGAACGAGGCCGCCCACTAAGATCGCAAGAGCGCCGCGCGGAGTCCCCGAGGCCCCGCACCGCGCCCGCGCGCTCCGGCGCGCCGATCCCCGCTCTCTGCCCCGAGGAGGCAACCGTGACCGCAAGCGACCAGCCCGAGGCCCCCTACGCCCGGCTCAGCCCGCTTAGGGTGGAGACCGTGCGCCCCACGATGGTCTCGGAGGAGGGCGCCGAGCGCCCCGACCCGGAGACCCGCAACTGGATCCGGGCGGTGCGGCAGGGCTTCCACGAGGCCGAGCCGACGGAGGCCAAGCTCTCCTTCCTGGCGCGGAGGCTCGTGGCCAAGGGCTCCGAGGGGACCGTGGTCCACGACGACTCGCTCGGCGACGACCCGGACTTCGGCTCCCGTTTCCCGGTGGCCACGTTCGAGTCCTTCACCGGAGAGCTCAACCTCGCGGCCCGTCCCGGCGCCTCCGTGCCCTGCGACATGATCACGGGCGTCACCGTCAACCCGACCCACCGCCGCCGGGGGATCCTCAGCACCGTCATGCGCGAGCACCTGCGCCGCGTGGCCGAGACGGCCCCCGTCTCGAGCCTCACCGTGAGCGAGGGGGCCATCTACGGCCGCTTCGGCTTCGCGCCCACCAGCTTCTGGGAGTCGTTCGAGATCACGACGGCGGGCGCCCGCATCCGCGGGGAGCGCACGGGAGAGATCCGCTACGTCTCCATCGACCGCGTCCGGGAGGTCGCCCCGCGGATCGTCCGCGCCTTCCACGAGCGCACGTACGGCTCCCTCTTCCAGAAGGACTACGTCATCGGCGGGTTCACGGGGGAGGACCACGAGGGCCTCGAGGGCGAGATGGGCAAGCGCCGCGCGCTGGTGCACCTCGACGAGAACGGGGAGATCGACGGCTGCGCCACCTACCGCCACGGCGGCTGGGAGAACGTCTCGCGCCCGTACACCCTCGAGGTCTTCGAGTGCGTCGGGGCCACCCCGCTCGCGGAGCGGGAGATGTGGCGGCACTTCGTGGCCATGGACCTCGTGGACCGCATCACCCACGACAACCGCAGCGTCTACACGCGCACCTTCTTCGAGAACCCCCGGAGCATCCAGGTCCGAGGGCGCACGGACTTCGTGTGGTGGCGCCTGCTCGACCTCCCCGCCGTCTTCGGCCAGCTCCCCTTCGTGTCCGACGGCGAGGCCCGCCTCACGGTCGAGGACCCGCTGGACCTCGTGTCCGGGACGTACGAGCTGCGCGTCCGGGACGGCCGGGGCTCGCTGAGCCGAGTGGAGGATCCGGCGGGGGAGCAGGGGTGCGTCATCGACGTCGCCTCCCTCACCCAGGTGCTCGCCGGGCGCGTGAGCGTCCAGGAGATGGCGGACGTGGAGCTCTGCCGCGGCAGCGCGGAGGAGGTCCGCGCCCTCTGCGGGCTGCTGCGGTTCGCCTCGCCGGTCCAGTGCCTCATCGGGTTCTGACCGCCGGGCTCTGACCTCGGGCCGGAAGGAAGGCCGGGGCCTCAGTCCGGAAGGCGGCCGTGTCCCGGGCCGGACGGCCGGCGCGGCGAGAGCGGCTCGCCGCGGCCGGAGGCTGGAATATCCGCGCGAGAGGCGTTATCGTGGAGAAGCACTCTTGTGCGCAATCCATCCACATACCCCCTCGGGGGCGCGGGCGTGCGCCTGCGCTGATTTCGCCCGGGACGGGTACCGAGACACTATCCACAACGGAGCCCCTACTACATGACCACCACCTCTAGCACGACGCCGCAGGTCGCAGTCAACGACATCGGAAACGAGGAGGAGTTCCTCTCCGCCGTTGACGCCACCATCAAATACTTCAACGATGGGGACCTGGTCGAAGGCACCGTCGTCAAGGTCGACCGTGACGAGGTTCTCCTCGACATCGGTTACAAGACGGAAGGCGTTATTCCGTCTCGCGAACTCTCCATCAAGCACGACGTGGACCCCAGCGAGGTCGTCGCTGTCGGTGACCAGGTCGAGGCCCTCGTCCTCACCAAGGAGGACAAGGAAGGCCGTCTGATCCTCTCCAAGAAGCGCGCCCAGTACGAGCGCGCCTGGGGCGACATCGAGAAGGTCAAGGAAGAGGACGGCGTCGTCGAGGGCACCGTCATCGAGGTCGTCAAGGGCGGTCTCATCCTCGACATCGGCCTCCGCGGCTTCCTCCCGGCCTCGCTCGTCGAGATGCGCCGCGTTCGCGATCTGGCTCCGTACATCGGCCAGACCATCGAGGCCAAGATCATCGAGCTGGACAAGAACCGCAACAACGTGGTCCTGTCCCGCCGCGCCTGGCTCGAGCAGACCCAGTCCGAGGTCCGCTCCAGCTTCCTCAACAAGCTCGAGAAGGGCCAGGTCCGTCCGGGCGTCGTCTCCTCGATCGTCAACTTCGGCGCGTTCGTGGACCTCGGCGGCGTCGACGGCCTCGTCCACGTCTCCGAGCTCTCCTGGAAGCACATCGACCACCCGTCCGAGGTCGTCGAGGTCGGCCAGGAGGTCACGGTCGAGGTCCTCGAGGTGGACATGGACCGCGAGCGCGTCTCCCTCTCGCTGAAGGCGACGCAGGAGGACCCGTGGCAGACGTTCGCCCGCACGCACGCTCTGGGCCAGGTCGTCCCGGGCAAGGTCACCAAGCTCGTCCCGTTCGGCGCGTTCGTCCGCGTCGAGGACGGCATCGAGGGCCTCGTCCACATCTCCGAGCTGGCTGTCCGCCACGTCGAGCTGGCCGAGCAGGTCGTCTCCGTCGGTGACGAGCTCTTCGTCAAGGTCATCGACATCGACCTCGAGCGCCGCCGCATCTCCCTCTCCCTCAAGCAGGCGAACGAGGGCGTGGACCCGGAGGGCACCGAGTTCGACCCGGCGCTCTACGGCATGGCCGCGGAGTACGACGAAGAGGGCAACTACAAGTACCCGGAGGGCTTCGACCCGGAGTCCAACGAGTGGCTTGAGGGCTACGAGCAGCAGCGCGCCAACTGGGAGGCTCAGTACGCTGAGGCCCAGAACCGCTGGGAGGCTCACAAGAAGCAGGTCGCCCAGCACCTCGCCGAGGACGCTGAGGCCGCCGCTGGCGCCGAGGTTCCGGGCACCACGAGCTACTCCTCGGAGGCCCCGGCCTCTGAGTCCGGCACGCTCGCCTCGGACGAGGCTCTTGCCGCTCTCCGCGAGAAGCTCACGGGCAACTAGTCCGGCCTCAGGCTGCGGCACTCGCCGCCGCCCGAGCTGACACGAAGGCCCCCGCCGATTCCGGCGGGGGCCTTCGCGCGTCTGGAGCCTGCGCTCGTCTAGCTCTCTCCGGGGAGGGGGCGCGTCCAGTAGCCCCAGCTCTGGGCCTGCTTCACGGGGTGCCCGTTGCGGGCCAGGATGAAGGCGCCGGGCTCGAGAGCGGCCTGCGCCCGCTCGCCGAGCCGGCTGGCAACGCCCGGCAGGACGGAGGGGCCCTCGCAGCTCAGCCACTCCACCCGGTCTCGGAGGCCGGCCATGAGCGCCTCGAACTCCGCGGGATCCGGGAGGTAGACGATGACCGCGGTGTGGATGACCACAATCGCGGCTCCCAGGGCCTCCCGCTCGGCCTGCTCCACGAGCCGGGGCAGCTCGGCGAGAAGGTCCCCGGTCACGGTGGTCCAGGGCCCCCGCGCCCTCTGCTCGGTGGCGAGGCGGGCCGCCTTCTCGAGCCGCTGGGCCCGGTGCTCGTGTCCGGGCCAGACGAGCGCCTTCATCCAGGCGAGGTCGTCGCGCCCGCGCGGGGTCGAGGGGTCGAGGTCGAGCGGGTTGAGGTCGATCCCGCCTCTCCAGACGATCTCGGGGAGGTGCTCCGGCGCGTCGTCGTCGGCATCGCAGTCGAGGACCACGGGGGAGGGGCCGTCGGCGGGGTCCGCCGTCGTCGTCCCTCGGGCGGTGCGGAAGCGGTAGCTGTACCGGTCGGGAATGGTCGTGAGACCCGCGGAGCAGCCGACCTCGATGAGCGCGATGGGACGGTCGAGCTCGGCCATGAGCGGCATGTGGATGGAGCTGCGCGCGGGCTCGTTGGTCTGGTTGGCGCGGGTGAGGAGGGTGTGCTCGATCGCGTCCCAGGTCTCGAGCAGGCGCTGCACGAGAGCCTCCGGGGAGAGGGAGTCGAGCTCGAAGGAGCCGTCCGGGCGCTCCGGGGTGCGGATCCGCGCGGCGGCGAAGATGAGGTTGGGCTGGCGCTTCGGGCCGGGGAGGCGGGCGATCCGCTCGCAGAGCTCGGCGTTCCCGGCCACGGCGCGGGTCCAGGCGGCGTAGACGGGGGCGTCCTGGCACTCGGTCTCGGCGAAGCGGCGGTAGGACTCGGGGACGGGGGTGAAGGTCATGTCCATACGGCGACCCTAGTGGATCGGCTGAGGAGCCCGGGCGGGGCCGGGACGCGGGAGAGCCCCGCAGAACGGGTCTGCGGGGCTCTCCTGAGGCTTCTCTGCGAGGAGTCTGCGCGGCGGGCATCGCCCGGCGCGGCGTCAGCGAAGGCCGATGAGCTGCTCGATCGGGCCGATGCCGAAGAACACGACGAACGCGGTGGCCACGGCCCACATGATGGGGTGCACCTCGCGCCCGCGCCCCTGGACGGCGCGGATGAACACGAAGGTGACGAATCCGGTGCCGAGGCCGTTCGCGATCGAGTACGTGAACGGCATGAGGGTGATTGTCACGAACGCGGGGATCGCGAGGCCCATGTCCGTCCAGTCGATCCGAGTGACCTGGGAGACCATCATGAAGCCGACGACGACGAGGGCGGGCGCCACCGCCTCGAACGGGACGATCGAGACGAGCGGCGTGAAGAACATCGCCACGAGGAACAGGGCGCCCGTGACGACGGAGGAGAGGCCGGTCCGGGCCCCCTCGCCGACGCCGGCCGCCGACTCGACGAAGATCTGGTTCGAGGAGGCGGAGGCGCCGCCGCCCGCGACGGCCGCTGCCGCGTCCACGAGCAGCACGCGGTTGACGTTCTCGATGCTGCCGTCCTCCTTGACGAGGCCCGCCTGGGAGGCGACGCCCACCATGGTGCCCATCGCGTCGAAGAAGATGCTGAGGAGGATCGAGAAGCTGAGCAGGAGCGCGGAGACCACGCCGATGTCGTGGAAGGAGCCGAAGAGGCTGACCTTGCCGATGAGGCTGAGATCCGGGGCGGAGAAGACCTGCTCGGGGAGCGCGGGAACCACGAGGGACCAGCCCGCCGGGTTCTTGACCGAGGAGCCCGAGGGCGCGATCGCCTCGATGACGACGGCGAAGACCGTGGTGGCGACGACGCCGATGAGGATGGCTCCCTTCACCCGCCGCACGACGAGCGCGATGGTCAGCAGCAGGCCGAAGACGAAGGTCAGGGTGGGCCATCCGATGAGGACCCCGTCGAACCCGAGCCCCACGGGGACGGTGGTCCCCGCCTTGTCAGGGATGCGGCGCACGAACCCGGCGTTCACGAGGCCGATGAGCGCGATGAACATGCCGATGCCGACGACGATGGCGGTCTTGAGGCTCTCCGGAACCGCGTTGAAGACGGCGGTGCGGAAGCCCGTGAGGACGAGCAGCATCATCGTGAGTCCGGCCAGGACCACGATGCCCATGATGTCCGGCCAGGAGAGGCTCTTGTGTGAGGCGATGGTCACAGCCACGAAGGCGTTGACGCCCAGGCCCGAGGCGAGGGCGAAGGGGTGCTTGGACCAGACGCCCATGACGACGGTCATCACGCCGGCCACGAGCGCCGTCACCGCCGCGACCTGAGGGACGCCGAGCACATGGCCCGTGCCGTCCGGCACGGTGCCGAGGATGAGCGGAGCGAGCACCACGATGTAGCTCATGGCGAAGAAGGTGGCGAGTCCTCCGCGGACCTCGGCTGCGGGCGAAGAGCCGCGCTCGGAGATGCGGAAGTAGCGATCCAGCGCGGATCCTTTCGAGAGCATGGACGTGTGGCCTCCGAGTAGGGGTCTGGGGCGGCGAGCCTCCATTTTATCGGGGCCGGGCAGGCAGGCGTGCGCCAGCCGGTGCGCGCGCCCTTAGAGTGTCCACCCCTCTTCCTAGGGTCGAACTCGTCATCGAACATATGTTCGAATAGAGTTCTTCGAGGAGGGTTCCATGGGCTTCTTGACCCAGAGCATCCAGGTGGACGTCACCACGAGCGGCATGCCGCTGCGCGTCACATGGCAGGGACGTGTCTACAAGGTGGTCGCCGAGCCCGTGCGGTGGTTCGAGCGGCGGCGCTGGTGGGAGCACCCCGAGCCGGGAGAGGCAGGACCCGGCGGCGGGGTGATCGACCACGAGCTGTGGCGGCTCCAGGTCCGGCTCTCGCCCGGTGCGGAGGTCGCCACGTTCGACGTCTCCCACCGGATCGGCACAAGCCGCTGGCGGATGATCTGCGTGCACTCGGAGCACCGGAGCTCTCCACGCCCCGCGGCGTTTCGCCCCGGAGGGCAGCGCATCAGCACGCACACTGCGCGCCAGCACGTCTAGCCGGCCCGGTCCGGGACAGCCAGACGGCAGCGCGCAGCGGAGAGGACCGTGAAGGAGGTGAGGGCCGTGCCGTTCGAACACCTGAGGGTGGCGAGCGCCTACAGCGCCCACTACGGGGTCTCCTGGCCCCACGAGCTGGCCGCAGCGGCCCGGAGCCAGGGCTCCGAGTACCTCGGCTGCACAGACCGGGACGGCCTCTACGGGGCGGTCAAGCACATGGCGGCATGCCTCAGAGAGGGGCTCGTCCCCGTGCTCGGCGCGGACCTCGCCGTGAGCGTGGGAGGCCGGGCCGCCGTCATGACACGCTCCCGGCGGCCCGCGTTCCTCGACGAGCCCGGGCCCTACGCCTGCCCTCCCGGCGGCAACAGGACGGGCCGCGCCGCCTCCGCGCCCCCGCCGGGCACCTATGCCGCGCTCTGCCGCATCGTCTCCGCAGCACACGCCCAGGGGGTGAAGAGCCCGCCCGTTCTCGCCGTCCCAGACCTGGCGGGCCTCGGCCTCACTCCGCACGGCCCCCAGGTGAGCGTCATGCTCGGCCCGGACTCCAATGTCGGCTGGCTCATCCAGCAGCACCGCTTCGGACAGGCCCGGAAAGCCCTGAGGTCCTGGATCTCCGCCCTCGGGAGAGACGCCGTCGTCGGCGAGCTCGTCACCCAGTTCGCCCAGCCCGGCAGCCGTCTCAGCACCGCCCAGGCGGTTCGCATGCACCGCCTCTGCCGCGAGGAGGGCGTGCCCACCGTCCTCACCAATGCCGTCCGGTACGCAGAGCCGGACGGCGCCATGACCGCGGACATCGTGGACGCGGCCCGCCATCTCACCGCCTTCGCCGACGTCCCCGCGCCCCAGCCCAACGGGCAGGGGTGGCTGAAATCCGGTCCGGAGATGAAGCGGGTGGCGCACGAGATCATGCACGCCGCAGGAGAAGGGGCCATGGGCGCGGCCGCCCTCCTGCGCCGGACCCGCCAGCTCGCCGAGGCCAGCGGCTTCGACCCGGTGGCGGACGCAGGCTGGAAGAAGCCCCGCATCCCGGAGCTCTCCGCGCTCGGTCTGGCCGAAGACCCGGCCCGCGAGCTCGTCCGCCGCTGCCATGAGCAGGCCCACCGGGCGGCAGGCCCCCGAGACCTCGAGGGACGCCCCATCACCGAGGAACGGGTTCGGGACCTGCTCGACCACGAGCTCTCCGTCATCCGCGACCTCGGCTTCGAGGGGTACTTCCTCACCGTCGCCGAAGTGACCCGGATGATCCGCGAGTCGGGCCTGAGGGTCAGCGCTCGCGGATCGGGCGCCTCGAGCATGGTCAACCACGTGCTCGGCATCAGCGGTGTGAACCCCCTGCAGCACGACCTGGTGTTCGAGCGGTTCCTCTCGAGGGAGCGGACCACCCTTCCGGACATCGACCTGGACGTGGAGAGCGCGGAGCGCCACCGCATCTACAAGGACGTCTTCGCCGCTTTCGGCAGGGACCGGGTCAGCCTCATGAGCATGCAGAACGCCTACCAGGCCAGGGGCGCGGTGCGGGACGCCGGCATGGCCCTGGGGCTGGAAGAGGAGACCGTGGGGGAGGTCGCGGGATCCATCTGGAGGTATTCGGCGAGCAGCCTGCGAGACGCTCTCGCGAGCAAGCCGGAGCTCCGGGAGGTGGCCGCCCGCATCGAGCAGAACCAGCAGCTGGACCTCCTTGTGGACCTGAGCGCCCGGATCGACCGTCTGCCGAGGCACATCTCGATGCACCCCTGCGGCGTCCTCATCTCTGACCTCTCGCTCCTGGACCGCACCCCCGTGCAGGCAAGCGGGCTGGGACTGCCGATGAGCCAGTATGACAAGCACGACATGGACAACATGGGCCTCATCAAGCTCGACGTCCTGGGCGTGCGCATGCAGTCCTCGATCGCCTATGCCCTCTCAGAAGTCCGGCGGATGCACCCGGACCGGGAGAGCGTCGTCGAGGCCGGCCGGCATGCACCGGACGCCGGGTACCTCGCGGAGGACGGCGGCATCGACATCGACGCGGTCCCGCTGGACGATCCGGAGACGTTCCGCCTGATCCAGTCCACGCACACCCTCGGCTGCTTCCAGATCGAGTCGCCCGGGCAGCGGGAGCTCATCGGAAAGCTCGAGCCCCGGGAGTTCAACGACCTCATCATCGACATCTCCCTCTTCCGCCCCGGCCCCATGCAGACCAACATGGTCAGGCCCTACCTTGAGAACCGCCACGGCTTCAGCGTGGAGAACTATCCGCACCCGAGGCTGCGCCAGGCGCTCAAGGAGACCCACGGCGTGACCGTCTTCCACGAGCAGGTCCTCCGGATCTTCGACGAGATGACGGGCTGCGGCCTGGCCCAGGCGGACGTGTACAGGCGGCTGCTCGGAAACCCGGAGGCGGAGCCGGAGGTGGAGCGCCGCTTCCGCGAGAGGGCTCTGGAGCGCGGCTTCCCGCCTGAGGCCGTGGACTCCGTCTGGGAGACGCTCCACGGCTTCGGGAGCTTCGGGTTCTGCAAGGCCCACGGGGCGGCCTTCGCCGTGCCCACGTATCAGAGCGCCTGGCTCAAGGCGCACCACCCCGAGGCCTTTCTCGCGGGGATCTGGGAGCACGACCCGGGCATGTACCCCAAGCGCCTCCTCGTCTCCGAGGCGAGGCGCATGGGAGTGCCCATCCTCCCGCTGGACGTCAACGCCTCGGATACCTCCTACCGCGTGGAGCGCACCGCGGCGGGCCGGCTCGGAATCCGGCTTGCGCTCAAGGAGATCAAGGGCGTGTCCCAGGCGGAGCTGCGCAGGATCGTCGCGAACGCTCCCTACCGGAGCGTGGGCGAGGTGCGGGACCGGGCCCGTCTCAGCCGGCGCAGCATGGTGACCCTCGCGGCGGTGGGGGCCTTCGAGTCCCTGTCCCGCAGCGGGAGCCGCGCGGACGTCGTCGCGCATCTCTCCTCGATCGCGGACGCGCCCGGGGTCTCCGCCGCGGGGCAGGCGGCACGGCGCCGGGTTCTGGAGGGGCAGCAGGCCTTCGACTTCGGGGACCTCGAGCAGGACCAGCTGGAGCGGGTCCATGCGGAGCAGACGCCTGCCGAGCGCATCCGCACAGAGCTGGACCTGCTCAGCGTGGACGTGAGCGGTCATCTCATGACGAGCTATGAGGCCCTCATGCGGCACCTCGGGGCGGCCCGGGCCTCGGATCTCCTCGGCCTGCGCTCCGGCGCCGAGGTGATCGTCGGAGGAATCCGCGTTGCCACGCAGACGCCGCCGATGCACAGCGGCAAGCGGGTCGTGTTCATCTCGGTGGAGGACGGCACAGGCTGCATCGACACGACCTTCTTCGAGGACGCACAGGAGCAGGCAGGACCCCTGCTCTTCGGCACTCGCCAGCTCCTCATCCGGGGCCGGACCCGGCGGACCGGGCCGAGGGGGATCAGCCTCCAGGCCACGGCGGCGTGGGACCTCGCCGAGGCGGCCAAGGCGTTCGCGGCCCAGGACGGAAGCCTGGAGCGTCTTCTCGCCCCGCGGAGCCCCTCGTCCGCGTCTCGCCGCAGGGCGGCTCCAGCCCGATAGACTGACCACCGGACCGGTCGGGGTCGACGTATGCCCCGTGCTGATGAAGGTCCACCACGAGAGCGCAAGGAGAGAGCTGTGGCAGCTGAAGAGATTGAGGTACTGGTCGAGGGACAGAGCGCCACGGTGACCCAGGGGACCACGGCGGCGGAGCTGTTCGCGGACCGCAAGGAGGTCGTGGTCGCGCGCGTCAACGGCGAGCTCAAGGACCTCTCCGCCGTGCTCTCCGCAGGGGACGAGGTCGAGCCCGTCTCCGTCGACTCGCCGGACGGCCTCAACGTCCTGCGCCACTCCGCCGCCCACGTCATGGCGCAGGCGGTGCAGCAGCTTCGCCCGGACGCCAAGCTCGGCATCGGGCCGTACATCAAGGACGGCTTCTACTTCGACTTCGACGTCGAGGAGCCCTTCACCCCCGAGGACCTCAAGGCCCTCGAGAAGATGATGCTCAAGATCGTCAACCAGAGCCAGCGGTTCGAGCGCCAGGTCGTCGAGCCCTCCGAGGCCCGGGAGGCCATGGCGGAGGAGCCGTACAAGCTCGAGCTCATCGATCTCGCCGGAGGCCCGGGGTCCGGCGCCGACGCGGCCGAGGGCGCCAGCGTCGAGGTCGGCGCAGGGGAGATGACGCTCTACAACAACGTGGACCGCAAGAGCGGCGAGGTCGTGTGGCGGGACCTCTGCCGCGGACCGCACCTGCCCAACACCAAGCTCATCTCCAACGCCTTCGCTCTGACCCGCACGGCGGCGGCCTACTGGAGGGGCAACGAGGCGAACAAGCAGCTCCAGCGCATCTACGGAACGGCGTGGCCCACCAAGGAGGACCTCAAGGCGTACCAGGAGCGCCTCGCCGAGGCCGAGCGCCGCGACCACCGCAAGCTCGGCGCCGAGCTCGACCTGTTCTCCTTCCCGGACGAGCTGGGCTCGGGCCTGCCCGTCTTCCACCCCAAGGGCGGCATCATCAAGCGCGTCATGGAGGACTACGTCCGCGAGCGCCACATCCAGGAGGGCTTCCAGTACGTCGGGACCCCGCACATCTCGAAGGACGGACTGTTCCACACCTCCGGACACCTGCCGTACTACGCGGACACCATGTTCCCGCCGCTCAAGGTGGACGAGGAGTATGACGAGGAGGGCAACGTCACCAAGCCGGGGCAGGAGTACCGCCTCAAGGCGATGAACTGCCCCATGCACAACCTCATCTTCAGGGGGCGCGGGCGCTCCTACCGAGAGCTTCCGATGCGCCTCTTCGAGTTCGGCCATGTCTACCGGTACGAGAAGTCCGGCGTGGTGCACGGCCTGACCCGCGTTCGCGGCTTCGCCCAGGACGACTCCCACTCGTACGTGACCAAGGAGCAGGCGCCGGCCGAGGTCAAGCACCTCCTGGACTTCATCCTGGGGCTGCTCAAGGACTTCGGCATGGACGACTTCTTCCTGGAGCTCTCCACGCGGGATCCCGAGTCGGACAAGTTCATCGGCACGGACGAGCAGTGGGAGGAGGCCACCGCGGTGCTCGAGCAGTGCGCCCAGGAGACGGACCTCGAGCTCGTGCCGGATCCGGGCGGAGCGGCCTACTACGGTCCGAAGATCTCCGTCCAGGCGCGGGACGCGATCGGCCGCACCTGGCAGATGTCCACCGTCCAGTACGACTTCAACCAGCCGGCCCGCTTCGGGCTCGAGTACCAGGCGGCGGACGGAAGCCGACAGGAGCCGGTCATGATCCACGCCGCCAAGTTCGGCTCGATCGAGCGCTTCCTCGGCGTCCTCACGGAGCATTACGCGGGTGCCTTCCCGGCCTGGCTCGCGCCGGAGCAGGTGCGGCTCGTCCCGGTCGCCGAGGCGTTCAACGAGTACGTGCGGGACGTCGCGGACCGCCTCCGGGCCCGGGGAGTCCGCGTGAGCGTGGACGAGTCCACGGACCGCTTCCCCAAGAAGATCCGCAATGCCAGCAAGGACAAGGTCCCGTTCACGCTCATCGCCGGCGGCGAGGACGCGGAGGCCGGCGCGGTCTCCTTCCGCTTCCGTGACGGGAGCACGGACAACGGGATCCCGGTTGACGAGGCCGTGGAGCGGATCGTCGGCGTCATCGAGCGAAGGGAGAACAACGCATGAGCACCGAGCGTGCGGCGGCGGACGAGCCCGCCTCGCAGGAGCACCGGCAGCGCGCGGAGACCCCGGAGGCGTCCTTCCCGGAGGTGCCGCGAGACCAGCTCGATGAGGACAACACCCTCGCGGGCGTGCCGGACGCCTTCCAGCGGCTCTGGACGCCTCATCGCATGGCCTACGTCAAGGGCGGCCAGAAGCAGTTCGAGTCCAAGGGGTGCCCGTTCTGCGAGGCCCCGGGGAAGGAGGACGAGGACAGCCTCATCGTGGCCCGGGGGAAGACCTGCTTCGTCATCCTCAACCTGTTCCCGTACAACCCGGGACACCTGCTCGTGTGCCCTTACCGGCACATCCCGATGTACACGGATCTGACGGAGGAGGAGCTCGCGGAGTTCTCGGAGCTCACCCGCCAGGGCATGGCCGCGCTGAAGAACGCCTCCGGATGCCACGGGTTCAACATCGGCATGAACCAGGGCGAGGTCGGGGGCGCCGGCGTCGCGGCCCACCTGCACCAGCACATCGTCCCGCGCTGGGGAGGGGACTCGAACTTCCTCCCGATCATCGCGCAGACCAAGGCCCTCCCGCAGCTCCTCGGAGACGTGCGGGAGAAGGTCGCCGAGGTCTGGGGAGAGCCGGCCGAGCTCTGACCCGTCTTCCCGCCCGCCTCGGGAGCCTGCTCGCCGAGCGCATCCCGACCGGCACACTGAACAAGCCACCCCACGTCAAGAGAAGAGAACGAGCACATGAGCACTGACCAGCGCAAGAACTCCCCGTCTTCGCCCCAGCTCGGCACGGACCGCGTCAAGCGCGGCATGGCCGAGATGCTGAAGGGCGGCGTCATCATGGACGTCGTCACCGTGGAGCAGGCCAAGATCGCCGAGGACGCCGGCGCGGTGGCCGTCATGGCCCTTGAACGGGTTCCCGCGGACATCCGCGCCCAGGGCGGCGTCTCGCGGATGAGCGATCCGGACATGATCGACTCGATCATCGAGGCCGTCTCCATCCCCGTCATGGCCAAGGCGCGGATCGGCCACTTCGTCGAGGCCCAGGTCCTCCAGTCCCTCGGCGTGGACTACATCGACGAGTCCGAGGTGCTCTCGCCGGCGGACTACGCGAACCACATCGACAAGCAGGCGTTCGAGGTGCCGTTCGTCTGCGGCGCCACGAACCTCGGAGAGGCTCTGCGCCGCATCAACGAGGGCGCGGCGATGATCCGCTCCAAGGGCGAGGCCGGCACGGGCGACGTCTCCAACGCCACCACCCACATGCGCAAGATCCGCGCTGAGATCAACCGCCTCTCCTCGATGGCCGAGGACGAGCTCTACGTCGCCGCCAAGGAGCTCCAGGCGCCGTACGACCTCGTCCGCGAGGTGGCGCAGACGGGCAAGCTGCCCGTCGTGCTCTTCACGGCCGGCGGCATCGCCACTCCGGCGGACGCCGCGATGATGATGCAGCTCGGCGCGGACGGCGTCTTCGTGGGCTCGGGCATCTTCAAGTCCGGCAACCCCGAGCAGCGCGCCAAGGCCGTGGTCAAGGCCACCACGATGTTCGACGACCCTGCGGCCATCGCCGAGGCGTCCCGCGGCCTCGGGGAGGCCATGGTGGGCATCAACGTGGACGAGATCCCACAGCCCCACCGCCTCGCCGAGCGCGGCTGGTAGGAGAGGCGGCGCACCAGCCCGCTCAGCGGGAGAGGCTGCGCCCACGGCACGGCGGCCGTCACCGGGGAAGGCCCGGGACGGCCGCCGTCGTCGTCTCCCCGCGGGGGCGGGGGAGAGGTCCCCGCCCCGGGCCTCAGCCCTCGAGCCCGCGGCGGCGCAGAAGCGGCTCGATCCTCGGGTCCCTGCCCAGGAAGTCGCGGAAGGACTGGGCGGGATCCTGTCGGTTGCCGGTCTCCAGGAGCAGGCGGCGGAAGCGCTCGCCGTTCTCCCGGGAAAGGCCGCCGTGTTCCTCGAACCAGGCCACCGTCTCGGCGTCCATCATCTCCGAGTAGATGTAGGAGTAGTAGCCCGCCGCATAGCCGCCGGCGAAGATGTGCTTGAAGTTGCCGGTGCGGTAGCGGGGGCTGACGGGCAGGCGGTCGAAGCCGTAGCGGGCCAGGACCTCCTCCTCGAAGCGCAGCGCGGCCTCGGCGCCCTCGATCTGCGGATCCGCCGCCGTCCGGGTGTGCCAGGCCATGTCCAGCAGGGCGGCGCCCAGGTACTCGCTCGTGCGGAAGCCCTCGCCCCACTGCGCCGAGGCCCGCACCGCCTCGACGGCGTCCGGGGCGAGCGGCTCTCCCGTCTCCACGTGGACGGCGTAGTGCTCGACGACGCCCGGCTCGAACATCCACATCTCGTTGACCTGCGAGGGGTACTCCACGAAGTCGCGCGGCACGGCGGTCCCGGCCGCGGACGGGTACGCCGTCCGGGTGAGCAGAGAGTGCAGGGCGTGGCCGAACTCGTGGAAGAGCGTCCGCACGTTGTCGAGGGACAGGAGCACGGGCTCGCCCGCGGCCGCCGGCTGCAGGTTCAGCGTGTTGAGCACCACCGGGCGCTCGCCGGTCATGCCGTTGGCGCCGACGAGGTCGTGCATCCAGGCCCCGCCCTGCTTCGTGGGGCGGGCGAAGAAGTCGCCGAGGAACATGCCGAGCGGCGAGCCGTCCTCGTCCCGGACGGACCAGACGCGGACGGACTCCTCGTAGACGGGAAGCCCCTTCTCCTCCGTGAAGGTGATCCCGTAGAGCCCGCGAGCCGCCCGGAAGACGCCCTCCTCGAGGACCCGGTCCAGCTCGAAGTACGGTCGCAGCGCCTCCTCGTCCACGCTGTACCGCTCCCTCGCCACGAGGGCGAGCAGGAACGGCACGTCCGAGGGGCGGATGCCCTCCCGGTCCACGCCGGCCGTCTCGGCCATGACGTCGAGCTCCCGCTCGAAGCTGGCGAGCGCCTTCGGCACGAGGCGCTCCAGCATGCCGAGAGCCGTCTCGACCGAACCGGCCACGGACTGCCGCAGCGTCAGCTCGGCGTGGCTCGAGGCGCCGAAGAGCGCGGCGCGCCGGCTCCGCAGCGCCGCCATGCGGGCCGCGAGCGCGAGGTTCTCCGGCGTGTCCGCTGCGCCGGCGTCCCGCACCGGCCCGCGGCCCCGGTTGACCGAGTTGAGGTAGTACGCGGCTCGCGCGTCCGGATCCGTCATGGACGAGATCGCCGCGGGCGCACAGAACAGGTCCTGCGGCAGCCTCCAGGCGCCCTCCAGCCCGGCCGACTCCGCGTTGGCACGGGCCCGCTCCACGGCCGTCGCCGAGAGCCCGGCGAGATCCTCAACCCGCCGCGTGACGAAGGCGGCGTCCTCGGCGGCCTTGAGGACGGTGCCCGCGTACTCGGCCTCGCAGCGGGCCAGCTCCTGCTCGATCCTGCCGAGCTCCTCGCGGTGCTCCTCCGGGACGTAGGCGCCGGCCGCCTCGACGTCCTTCCTCCACTCGGAGAGGACGTGCCGCTGCTCGGCGTCGAGCCCGTCCTCGGGGACGGCGGCGAGCCGCGCGGTGAGGCCGCGGTTCCGGGCGGCGGCGGAGCGGTGCTCCGCCAGCTTCGGCGCCCACTCCTCTGCGAGCGCCTGGATCTCCGGTGTGCTCATCGACCCCTCGAACGTCCCCAGCACGGCGTACGCGCGCTCCGCGGCGGCCCGGGCCTCTTCGAGGGGGACGACGACGTTCTCGAACGTCGGCGCAGCGTCGTCCGCCGAGATCGCGGCCCAGGCTCTCCGCTCGAGCTCGGTGGCCCGACCCAGGAGGACGTCGATCGAGGAGACGGTCAGTCCGCTCAGATCGGACAGTCCGCCGGGCAAAGACGAGGGTTTCAGAAGGTCTTCTTTCATAGGTCAGACTCTAGCGCCCTCTCGGTTTTCCGGACATTGTTGTCTAGCCTGATGAACAACCAGTCTCGGAGGTTCCCATGTCCGCTCACCGGTCCAGGCCCGCTCGGGGGCCGAAACGCCTCATGCTCTGCGGGGCCGGGCTGCTCGCCCTGCTCGCGTCCGGCTGCGCGGGTCCCGGCGGGAGTCCGTCCCCGTCCGGCGCCGCGCCCTCGTCCCGGCCGTCGTCGTCATCTCCGTCAGCCGGCGGAGAGAAGGGCGGCGGGCAGGACGCTCCGGAGCGGATCGGCGCCTCCGCCGCGGGGGAGAAGGCCTGCGGGGGCGCTCCGTGCGTGTCCGTCTCGATGTCGGGCGACTTCCTGCTCCACGAGGGACTCTGGAGGCAGGCCCGGGCGGACGCCGCGGCGACGGGCCGCGGGGAGGACGGCATGGACTTCGGCCCGCTCATCGCCGCGCAGAGGCCGTTTCTCCAGCAGGCCGACCTGTCTCTCTGCCAGATGGAGACGCCGGTCGCCGAGCCGAAGGGACCCTACTCGGCGTACCCGGCCTTCAGCGTCCCGCCGCAGATCCTCGGCGCGGCCAAGGAAGCCGGATACGACGCCTGCACGGCGGCGAGCAACCACTCGATCGACCAGGGCACGGCAGGGCTCGAGCGAACCTACCGCGCCCTGGACAGGGCCGGCCTCCGGCACACCGGCACGAACCTCTCGGCCAGGGAGGCCTCCGTCCCCGCGATCATGACGGCGGCCAACGGGGCCCGCGTGGCCGTCGTCACCGGAACGTACGGCCTCAACGGACTCACTCCCGAGAAGCCCTGGCAGGTCGACATGCTCGATGCCGCGGCCATGATCGCCAAGGCGAAGGCTGCGCGGAAGGCCGGAGCCGACATCGTCATCGCCAACATGCACGCGGGGGAGGAGTACGCCTCGCAGCCCAACGCCCAGCAGGTGAAGACCGGCCGCGCCCTGGCGGACTCGGGCCAGTTCGATCTGGTCTACGGGGAGCACACGCACTCCGTCCTGCCGATCGAGAAGCACAACGGGCGCTGGATCGTCTACGGCCTCGGAAACAGCGTGACGGAGCTTTCGCCGTGGTATCCCGTCAACAACGAGGGGCTCATGGTCAACGCCGTGTTCGCCCGCGAAGGCGGACGGTGGACGGTGCGGACGCTGCGCTGGGCGCCGAGCCGAATCGTGGAGGGCCCCTACCGGTGGTGTCCAGTCGGCGCGGGGTCCGCCGTTCCGGGGTGCGCCACGGCCGCTCAGGCCTCGGAGTCGAGGCAGCGGACGGCCCGCACCGTCAACAGCATGGGCGCGGACAGGCAGGGCGCCGTCGAGTGGACCGTGCCCTCCGGGGCAGGGCAGCAGGGAGGCCGCTGAGGAGCTGCGGCGCTCGGGCCTCAGCGGGGCCGAGACTCCGCGCTGCGGCGTGCCCGCTCCTCGGCCGAGTCGTCGAGGTCTGCCCCGGCGAACTCTCCGTAGCGCCGTTCGGCGGCCGTGCGGAGGAGGAAGTCCGCGACAGCCGGGTTCTTGGGCAGCAGCGAGCCGTGCAGGTAAGTGCCGACGACGTTGTGCGCGCGGGCGCCCTCCGTCCCGTCCTCGCCGTTGTTCCCGGCGCCCACCCGCACGGTGCCGAGGGGCCGGGCCCCCGGACCGAGCTCAGTCTGGCCCGAGTGGTTCTCATAGCCGAGGATCGTCCCGAACTCCTCCGAGTCCGTGACGATGTTGCCGATGAGGCGTGTCTCCGTGCCCCGGGTGCGCACGTCGAGGATGCCGAGCCCGGTGAGGACCCGGCCCGAGACGATGGTGAAGTCGTGGCCGAAGAGCTGGTACATGCCGCAGATGACGAGCATCGGCACGCCGTCCTCCGCCCTCCGGACCAGCTCCGGTCCGATCCGGGCGAAGTCCTCGATGATGGCCTCCTGCCCGGAGTCCTGCCCTCCGCCGCCGACGACGATGTCCGCCTCCGGAAGCTCCCCGCCCCCGTTGTACTCGAGGATGACGGGCCGGTACCCGCGCCAGGCGGCGCGGCGGGCCAGGGTGAGCGTGTTGCCCCAGTCCCCGTAGATGTTCATCGCCGTGGGGTACAGCTGGAGAATGCGCAGCTCTCCGTGCTCGGGCTGGGCGACGGCGAACTCGGGCTGGGTCACGAGTAGTCCTCCACGGTCGTGTAGCGGGAGAGGGCCTTGCGCAGGGCGAGCATGGCCGTGTACGTGCAGAAGATGCGCTTGGGGCGGTCCGGGTGCTCCGCGAGGAAGCGCTCGAGCGAGTTCTCGAGATCCTCCTCGACGGCGCCCACGGCGACGTCGTCGTACTTGAGCCGCAGGGCCATGTCCGCCGCCCGCACGCCGGAGACGCGGTCCACGCCGCCGTCGCGGAGGATGTCGAAGTCCACGTCCCAGAGCCAGGACATGTCCCGGCCGTCCGCGTAGTTGTCGTTGATCGCGATCATCGTGGCGAAGTCCCCGCGCTCGAAGGACTGCAGGCCCAGGCGGAAGCCGGAGGGGTTCTTGACGAGCACGAGTTCCAGCGGCTGTTCCCGGACCACGAGCGACTCGCCGCGGCCGAAGGCGGGCGTGACCGCCTCGAGAGCCGAGACGAGGGCCGGCTCGTCGAGCTCCGCGCCCACGACCCGGCGCACGAGCGCGATCGCGGCGGCCGCGTTGAAGACGTTGTAGACCCCCTTGAGGGCCAGGCTGGCGTGAACGGTGCGGCCGTCCATCACGAAGTCTGCCTCGTGCCCCTCGACGCGTGTGAGCAGGACGTCCGCCGCGAGCGCGTCGGCAGGGTGCTCGGCGCGTCCCTCCGCCTCGACGACGGCGTCTCCGGAGGCCCGCATCTCGTCGTCCGAGGGGAACAGGCGGCGCAGCTCGGGCGCGAGGCCGAAGTACACGGTCTCCGCCCCGGACTTCAGCGCACCGCGCTCCGCGATCCGGGCCACGCGCGGGTCCTCGCGGTTGAGGACCACGGCCTCGGAGGTGCGGGAGGCGATCGTGTCGAGGAAGCCCGCGGTCGTGTCGATCTCCCCGAAGCGGTCCAGCTGGTCGCGGAGGACGTTGAGCAGAAGGGAGTAGGTCGGCTGAACCTGGCGGACGAAGTGCACCGCATGGGCCTCGTCCAGCTCGAGCACCGCGATGTCCGCGTCGAGGCGGCCCGTCAGGCGCGCCTCCGTCACGAGGGAGGCGACGACGCCTCGCGTGAAGTTGGACCCGGAGCGGTTGGTGAAGACCCGCAGCCCCTGAGAGCGGAGCAGCTCGACCACCATCTTGGTGGTGGTGGTCTTCCCGTTGGTGCCGGAGACCACGATGACCCCGCGCGGCAGCCGGGCGAGCATCGCGGCCATGAATCCGGGGTCCATCCGCTCCACGACGAGACCCGGGAAAGCCGATCCGGAGCCCCGAAGTCGAGCGGCGACACGTACGGCTTTTCCGACCAGGATGCTGACGGGGATCATATCTTTGGATCTTAGTTCATCCGCCTGAGGAGGCCCCGTGACCGTGTCCCAGACCCCGCGCGTCGGCGTGCTCGCCGTGCAGGGCGACTTCCGCGAGCACATCGCCTCCGCGCGGGCCGCGGGCGCCGACCCGCGGCCCGTCCGCCGACCCCAGGACCTCGAGGGGATATCCGGCCTCATCCTCCCGGGAGGGGAGTCGACGACGATCGCGAAGCTCGCCCGCGTCTTCGGCCTGCTCGAGCCCATCCGGGAGCTCATCGCGGACGGGCTCCCCGTCTACGGGTCCTGCGCCGGGCTCATCATGCTCGCGGACCGGATCGAGGACCCGGCCCTGGACGCGCGCGGGCGGCCTCAGGAGTCCTTCGGCGGCCTCGACATGACGGTCAAGAGGAATGCGTTCGGGCGCCAGCGCGAGAGCTTCGAGGCGGATCTCGCGTTCCGGGGGCTCGAGCCGGACCCGGTGCACGCGGTCTTCATCCGCGCGCCGCTCGTCCTCGAGGCGGGGCCGGGCGTCGAGGTCCTGGCGCGCGTCCCCGCGCCCCAGCTGGAGCGCCATGCGGACGCCGAGGCGCTGGATTTGGCCTCCGACGGTAGAATCGTCGCAGTGCGTTCGGAGAATCTGCTGGCCACGAGCTTCCATCCCGAGGTGACGGACGAGCGGCGGATCCACGAACTGTTCATGACCATCGTCGCGAGGAGATAAGCAGAGCATGTCCGGACACTCCAAATGGGCCACCACCAAGCACAAGAAGGCGGCCATCGACGCCAAGCGTGCCAAGGCCTTCGCGAAGCTCATCAAGAACATCGAGGTCGCGGCCCGCGCGGGCGGCGCCGACCTCTCCGGCAACCCGGCGCTCGAGCTCGCTGTCCAGAAGGCCAAGAAGACCTCGGTTCCGAACGACAACATCGACCGCGCCATCAAGCGCGGCGCGGGCCTCACCGGCGAGGTCGTGGACTACTCCGAGATCATCTACGAGGCGCGCGGCCCGCAGGGCTCCGCCCTCCTCGTCGAGTGCCTCACGGACAACAAGAACCGCGCCGCCTCCGAGGTCCGCGTGGCCATCACCCGCAACGGCGGCACCGTCGCGGACCCGGGTTCCGTGGCCTACATGTTCTCCCGCAAGGGCCTCGTCAGCCTCCCCAAGAAGGAGCTGACGGAGGACGACGTCCTCATGGCGGTCCTCGACGCGGGCGCCGAGGAGGTCAAGGAGTCCGGTGACAGCTTCGAGGTCCTCTCGGATCCGAGCGACCTCCGCGCCGTCGTCGCCGGCCTCGAGGAGGCGGGCATCGAGTACGAGACGGACGAGGTCGAGTTCGTCCCCTCGATGCAGGTCGAGCTGGATGCGGACGCCGCGCGAAAGTTCCTGCGCCTTGCGGACGCCATCGAAGAGCTCGACGACGTCCAGAACGTCTACTCGAACGCCGACATCTCCGCCGAGGTCATGGCGGAGCTCGAGAACGACTGACGTCCGTCTCGATGACTGCGCAGAGCGCGGGCCGCGCCCAGGGGTCTCCCGGGACGCGGCCCGTTCGCATTCTCGGTGTGGACCCCGGTCTGACCCGCTGCGGCATCGGGGTCGTGGACGTCTCCGCGAACCGCCGGGCGAAGCTGGTGGACGTCGGCGTGGTGGGCACGGACGCCTCCGTCCCGCTCGACGCGCGGCTCTTGGAGATCGCCGATGCGGTCGAGGAGTGGATGGACCGGCACCGGCCGGACGTCTTCGCCCTCGAGCGCGTGTTCAGCCACAACAACGTGAGCACCGTGATGGGGACGGCGCAGGCGTCCGGGGCGGTCATCGTCGCCGCGGCTCGCCGTCGCATTCCCGTGGCCCTCTACACCCCGACGGAGGTCAAGGCCGCCGTCACCGGCAGCGGCCAGGCGGGCAAGGACGCAGTGGCGGCGATGGTCGTCCGGATCCTGGGCCTCGAGGCGGCCCCGAAGCCCGCCGACGCCGCGGACGCCCTCGCCCTCGCCATCGCCGCCGGCTGGCGCAGCTCGGTCGCGGCGGCCGAGGGCGCGCAGACGGTCGGAGCCGCGCGCGCCACCGTGGCGCCGGCCTCTCAGTCCGGGATGACCCCGGCCCAGCGGGCGTGGGCGGAGGCGGAGAGCCGGGGCCGCCGCGGGGGAGCGCGGAGCTTCGGTCGCCGCAGCTGACGCGGTTTCTTCGAAAGTATGTTCTAATCGGATTCGGGCGCTGAACCCCGCGCCGCCGTCGAGCCAGTGAGCGTGATTCCTTCCGTGATTGCCATTCTCCGGGGCGAGGTCGCCTCCGTGACCCTGCAGACCGCCGTGGTCCTCGTCGGCGGGATCGGATTCGAGGTCTATGCGCCCGCGCCGGCCCTCGCGGGCCTGCGCGTCGGCTCTGAGACCGTCCTCCACACCTCCATGGTGGTGCGGGAGGACTCGATGACGCTCTACGGCTTCGCGGACAAGGACTCCAAGGAGGCCTTCGAGATCATCACCTCGGTCACGGGGGTCGGACCCAAGCTCGGCCTGGCCGTCCTCTCCGTGCATGACGCGGACGCCCTGCGCACCGCGGTGGCCAACGAGGACAAGGCGGCCCTGCAATCGGTCCCGGGTATCGGCCCGAAGTCCGCGGCCCGCATGCTCCTCGAGCTCAAGGACAAGATGCCCGCGGTGCCCGGCACGGCTCCGCTGCCCGGGGGATCGGGAGCGCCCGAGGCGGGGGTCCGTCCTCAGGTGCTCGCGGCGCTCGAGTCTCTCGGCTGGAGCGAGAAGGACGCGGGCAAGGCGTGGGACCGCCTCGCGGCGGATGATCCGGACGCGGTGGCCTCGGCCAACGTGTCCGAGGTGCTCAAGGCAGTGCTCGCCAGCATCCAGAGGTCGCGATGACCGAGCGCGATCTCATGCAGCCGTCCGCGGACCCGGAGGAGCGCGCGCTCGAGGGAGCGCTGCGTCCCAAGAGCCTGGACGACTTCGTCGGTCAGGAGCGGGTGCGCGAGCAGCTGGGCCTCGTCCTCAAGGCGGCGCAGCTTCGGGAGCGCACCGCGGACCACGTGCTCCTCTCGGGGCCGCCCGGGCTCGGCAAGACCACGCTCGCCATGATCGTGGCCCAGGAGATGGGGGCCCCGCTGCGCATCACGAGCGGGCCGGCCATCCAGCATGCGGGAGACCTCGCCGCCATCCTGTCCTCGCTCGTTCCCGGGGAGGTGCTCTTCCTGGACGAGATCCACCGGATGTCCCGTCCGGCCGAGGAGATGCTGTACATGGCGATGGAGGACTTCCGCGTGGACGTCATCGTCGGCAAGGGCGCCGGCGCCACGTCCATCCCGCTGGAGCTGCCCCAGTTCACCCTCGTCGGCGCCACGACCCGCGCCGGGCTGCTGCCCGGTCCGCTGCGAGACCGCTTCGGATTCACGGGACACCTCGAGTTCTACGCCGACCACGAGCTCGAGCTCGTGCTGCGCCGCTCCGCCATGCTCATCGACCTGCAGGTGACGAGCGCCGGCTTCGCGGAGATCGCCCGCCGCTCCCGCGGCACTCCCCGCATCGCCAACCGCCTCCTGCGCCGCGTGCGGGACTGGGCCCTGGTGCACGGCGTGGTCACGATCGAGGAGGAGCACGCCTCGACGGCCCTGACCATGTACGAGGTGGACGAGCGCGGACTGGACCGTCTGGACCGCAACGTGCTGCTGTCCCTCATCGACAAGTTCGGCGGCGGTCCCGTGGGCCTCTCCACGCTGGCCATCGCTGTGGGCGAGGAGATCGAGACCGTGGAGACCGTCGCGGAGCCCTACCTCGTCCGCGAAGGCCTCCTCGGCCGCACCCCGCGCGGCCGCGTCGCCACGCCCGCCGCCTACGCGCACCTCGGGCGGACTTCGCCCGGCGAGGACGCCGGCTGAGGCCCTGCAGAGCATGAGGAGCTGCAGTCGGGGCGGACGATCCTGCGGACGCTCTGCCGCATTCATGACACGTTCGGGTTCAATCGGTATAGTCCAAGGCTGAATGCCCGCGCGGCGCCCGCACTCTGCGTGTGCGCTGTCCCGTGCCCTCGAGAGAAACGGACCACCGTGACCACTGTGACCCATCTGCCCGTGGCCGCCGAGGCCGGAGTGAACCCCACGACGTTCCTTCTGCCGGCGCTCATGCTCGTCTTCATGCTGTTCCTCGTCTTCCGGGGAAGGAAGGCCCAGCAGCAGGCGGCGGAGCGGCGCAGCCGGATGAGCGCGGGGGACCGTGTGATGTCCTCGTCAGGGCTCTTCGGAACGGTCGTCTCCAAGGACGAGGCAGCCCAGACCGCTCTCGTGGAGATCGCCCCCGGAACGCGCGTCACCATGCACCTCGGCGCCCTCAACCCGGCGCCCCAGGCACCCGACGCCGGGGTCGCCGCAGCTGACAGCCGCCCCGCCGGGAAGGAGAACCTCCTCGACGGAGCCCAGACGGCAGAACCGGGCCGCTCTGCTCACGAGGACCGTCTCGGCCGCGACGGCCGCGGAGTCCAGGACGACACGTTCGGGACGGCGTCGTCCGAGGGTCGCGAGGACGGGCTCGAGGGTCGGCGTTGAGCCAGCACCGCACCGCACCCACCGGCCGCTCCCTCCGCGGGGAGAAGCGGGCCTCGTCGCGTCCGGCGGCTCGTCGGGGAGCGCCGCGCCGTCATCGCGGCGGTCGCCCCTGGGCCGCTCTGACCACGCTCATCGTGCTGCTGCTGGCCTCGCTCGGCGCGATGGCCCTGATCTCCAGCAAGGGGACCCCTGCGTTCTCCCCGAAGCTCGCGCTCGACCTCGAGGGCGGCACCCAGATGATCCTGGCCCCGAAGACGGCCGGCAACAAGCCGGTCAACGAGGACCAGCTCAACCAGGCCGTGGACATCATCCGCCAGCGCGTCGACGGCGCGGGCGTGTCCGAGGCGGAGATCACCACGCAGAACGGCCGCAACGTCGTCGTGAGCCTTCCCGACACGCCGAGCGCCAAGACCCGCCAGCTCATCCAGGCGTCCGCGGACATGGAGTTCCGCCCCGTGCTCGAGACCGGCGCGCCGGCCAAGGCCTCCAAGCCGACCCCGGACGCGAAGATCAAGGAGCCGAAGGGCAAGCCCGCGAACGCCTCGGACCCGAACTGGATCACGAAGGACGTCCGCAAGGCGTACGAGGCCAAGGACTGCACCAAGCCGCCGGCGCCGGGGGAGAAGCAGGAGCAGTCTGATCCCTCGAAGCCGACCGTCGCCTGCGAGTACTCGGGCGGCCGGCCGGCCAAGTACATCCTCGGCCCGGTCGAGGTGCCCGGAACGGACATCGCCACGGCGAACGCCGCGCAGGTCCAGGGCCAGGGCGGCGTGAGCACGGGACAGTGGGCCGTGAACCTCGAGTTCAACTCCAAGGGCACGGAGACCTTCAAGAAGGTCACGGAGCGCCTGACGAAGCTCAACCCGAGCCCGCGCGGCCAGTTCGCCATCATGCTGGACGGCAAGGTCATCTCCGCGCCGATGTCCCAGGCGGTCATCTCGGACGGCAAGCCCCAGATCACGGGAAGCTTCAACGAGGAGAGCGCCAAGGCCCTCGCCGAGCAGCTGCGCTACGGCGCGCTGCCGATCAGCTTCAACATCGAGTCGGAGCAGCAGATCTCGGCGACCCTCGGCCAGGAGCAGCTGAAGATGGGCCTCATCGCAGGCCTCATCGGACTCGCGCTCGTGGCGGTCTACTCGTTCTTCCAGTACCGCCTGCTGGCCCTGGTCACCATCGGCTCGCTTCTCGTGGCGGGAGTCGTGACGTATGTGGCGATCGCCCTGCTCGGCGTCACCGCCAACTACCGCCTCTCCCTGGCCGGCGTCGCGGGCATCATCGTGGCCATCGGCCTCACGGCGGACTCGTTCATCGTCTACTTCGAGCGCATCCGAGACGAGCTGCGGGACGGCAGAACCCTGGGCTCGGCCGTGGAGATCGGCTGGTCTCGCGCCAAGCGGACCATTCTCGCCTCGAAGGCGGTCAACCTGCTCGCCGCGGTGGTGCTCTTCATCGCGGCCGTCGGCAACGTCCGCGGATTCGCCTTCACGCTCGGTCTGACCGCCATCGCCGACCTCATCGTGGTGTTCCTCTTCACGCATCCGATGCTGGAGCTCCTCTCCCGCACGCGGTTCTTCCGCGAGGGCCACCCGCTCTCAGGGCTGGACCCGCGGACCCTCGGCGCCGTTCCCCTCTACCGGGGCGCCGGCCGCCTCCGGGAGCCCGGAGAGGGCCCGGACCGCCGTTCGCGCAGGTCCCGGCGCACCGAGTCCCGGGACGAGGGGCCGATGACCATCGCGGAGCGCCGGGCCGCCGAGCGCAGCCGCAGCAACCGCCCTGACCAGGAGGGAGACGCGTGAAAAAGCTCGCTGACTGGGGCAACGCCCTCTACTCCGGGGAGAAGTCGTACGACTTCGTCGGCCGGAAGCGCCTGTGGTTCGGCATCACCGCCGTGATCGTGCTCCTCTCCGTGCTCATCCCCGTCTTCCGGGGCGGGTTCAACATGGGCATCGACTTCCGCGGCGGATCCGAGTTCACCGTCTCGCAGGCCTCCCACACGGACGTGAAGCCGGGCGAGGAGGCCGTCGGCGCCGTCGTCCCGGGCTCCCAGCCCGAGGTGGCCAAGGTGGCTCCGGGCACCGTCCGCGTGCAGACGGAGAAGCTCTCCGACACGCAGACGCTCGACGTCAAGAAGGGCCTCATGAAGGCCTACGGCGTCTCGGACGACAAGGTGACGAGCAACTTCGTGGGACCCACGTGGGGCCAGGACGTCTCCAAGCGGGCGCTCATGGGCTTCATCCTCTTCGTGGTGCTCGTGGCGCTGCTCATGGCGGTCTACTTCCGCACGTGGAAGATGTCGCTGGCGGCGATCGCCGGGCTCTTCGTGGTGCTCATCGTCACGGGCGGCGTGTACGCGGCCACGGGCTTCGAGGTGACGCCGAGCGCCGTCATCGGCTTCCTCACGATCCTCAGCTACTCGCTCTACGACACGGTCGTGGTCTTCGACAAGATCCGCGAGAACACCAAGGCCGGGAAGGGGCGGCGCAGATTCGCCGACTCGGTCAACCTCGCCATCAACCAGACGCTGGTCCGCTCGATCAACACCTCCGTCGTCGCCGTGCTCCCCGTGGGCGCCATCCTCTTCATCGGCGCCTTCCTGCTCGGCGCGGGCACGCTCAAGGACCTCTCGCTCTCGCTCTTCGTGGGCATCATCGTGGCAACGCTCGCCACGATCTTCGTTCAGGCGCCGCTCTACGCGGCGCTCCGCGAGAAGGAGAAGGGGATCGACGACGGCGTGCCCGAGGACTCCGTCGGGGCGCATCCGCTCTCGATGGCCGACGACGACGCGGCAGCGGCGGCACCGGCCCGCTGACCCGGCCCGGACCCGGGCCGCTGGCACAGGGCGGCGAGACTCGGCTGAGGCCGGCCTCGCGGCCTGACCCGGTTACACTGTTCTGACCCGCTCCCGTTCCGACGGGGGCGGGTCAGAGTGCATCTCGGGCGGCTGCGGCAGCCGAAGGCCGGGGCCGGAGCGGAGGAGGCAGCATGAGCATCGGAGACGACTCGGCACATCGGGAGCGCCGCGCTTCCGTCCTCTCGCCGCTCGCCCGCCTGGCGGGGCGCGCTCCCCAGAGCGCCACCCCGATCCTCGATCCGCTTCTCCGGCAGATCCGCGCCTCGAGCCCCCGCGCGGACCTGGAGCCCGTCCGGAAGGCCTATCGGGTTGCCGAGCGACAGCACGAGGGCCAGAAGCGCCGCTCGGGGGACCCCTACATCACCCATCCCGTGGCCGTCGCCTCGATCCTCGCCCAGATGGGGTTCACGGGGACCACGCTCCAGGCGGCGCTGCTCCACGACACGGTGGAGGACACGGACTACTCGCTCGACCAGGTCCGCAAGGACTTCTCGGACGAGGTCGCCATGCTCGTGGACGGCGTCACCAAGCTGGACAAGGTCAAGTACGGGGACGCCACCCAGGCGGAGACCGTCCGAAAGATGGTCATCGCGATGTCCAGCGACATCCGGGTCCTCATCATCAAGCTCGCGGACCGGCTCCACAACGCCCGGACCTGGCGGTACGTCTCGCCCGAGTCAGCCCAGCGCAAGGCGCGGGAGACCCTCGAGATCTTCGCGCCGCTCGCCCACAGGCTCGGCATGAACACGGTGAAGTGGGAGCTCGAGGACCTCTCCTTCGCGGTGCTCTACCCCAAGCGGTATGAGGAGATCGTCCGCCTCATCGGCCAGCGCACTCCCGAGCGGGAGAAGTACCTCGCCCACGTCCGTGAGGCGGTCAGCGCGGATCTGCAGGCGGCGCGGATCAAGTTCACCATCACGGGCCGCCCGAAGCACTACTACTCCGTGTACCAGAAGATGATCGTCCGCGGGAAGGAGTTCGACGAGATCCACGATCTCACCGGCATCCGGATCCTCGTCGACTCCGTCCGGGACTGCTACGCCACCCTCGGCATCATCCACAGCCACTGGTCGCCCATGCCCGGCCGCTTCAAGGACTACATCGCGAGTCCCAAGTTCAACCTGTACCAGTCGCTCCACACCACGGTGATCGGCCCCGGCGGCCGGCCCGTGGAGTTCCAGATCCGCACGCACGAGATGCACCGGCGGGCCGAGTACGGCATCGCCGCCCACTGGAAGTACAAGCAGCAGCCCCACGCCCAGCCGGAGAACACGCCCACGGACATGCGCTGGCTGCGGTCCATCATGGACTGGCAGCAGGAGACCCGGGACGCGGGGGAGTTCCTCGAGTCCCTGCGGTATGAGATGAACGCGGCGGAGGTCTACGTCTTCACGCCGAAGGGGGACATCCAGGCGCTGCCGGCGGGCTCCACGCCCGTGGACTTCGCCTACTCGGTCCACACGGACGTGGGGCACCGGACCATCGGCGCCCGCGTCAACGGGCGGCTCGTGCCCCTCTCGAGCCAGCTGCAGAACGGCGACTGGGTGGAGATCATCACCTCGAAGGCCGAGGGCGCCGGGCCGAGCCGGGACTGGCTGGAGTTCGTCACCTCGGGCCGGGCCAAGTCCAAGATCCGCCACTGGTTCAGCCGGGAGCGGCGCGAGGAGGCCATCGAGTCCGGCCGCGACGCGCTCACCCGGGCCATGCGCAAGCGGAACCTGCCGGTCCAGAAGCTCCTGTCCCAGGACCGCCTCCGGGCCTTCGCCGAGTCGCAGGGACTGGCGGACATCGCGTCCCTGTACGCGGCGATCGGGGAGGGGACCACCTCGACCCAGTCCGTCATCCAGCACCTCGAGGCCAACTACGGCGAGACCGTCGCGGAGGTCCGGGAGCCCATCACGATCTCCGCGCCGAAGGCCGGGCGCACCTCGGACGGCGTGGTCAAGGTCCAGGGGGACTCCGACCTGTGGGTGAAGCTGGCCAAATGCTGCACTCCCGTTCCGCCGGACGAGATCCTGGGGTTCGTCACCCGAGGCCACGGCGTCTCCGTGCACCGGCGGGACTGCACCAACGCGGAGGCCCTGCTGGGGCAGTCGGATCGGATCGTGCCCGTCTCCTGGACGGGTGCGGAGAAGGGCGTCTACCTCGTGGACATCCAGGTGGAGGCGCTGGACCGGAAGAACCTGCTCTCCGACGTCACACGGGTCCTCAGCGAGCACCGCGTCAACATCCTCGCTGCCTCCGTCCAGACCACGCATGACCGTGTGGCGCGCTCTCGCTTCTCCTTCGAGATGACGGACCCGCGCTACCTGGACCATGTGCTCTCGGCCGTGAGAAAGATCGACGGCGTCTACGACGTCTACCGCGTCTCCGGCAACCGACGCCAGGACTGAGCCGGCGCAGCCCCGCCCAGACGGCCTCGCTCAGACGGCCTCGCTCAGCCCTCCCGGAGGAGCTTGCGCACTCGCGCCGCCCCGCGCTGGACCCGCTCGGAGCGCTCGAGCCGCAGGTAGGCTTCGAGCCGTCTCCGGGTCTGCACCGAGCGGAACGCGGTTCTCAGGATCGCCTCGGCCTCGTCCGGTGCGCACCGGCTCGCGACGTCGAGGATGGTCCGGACGTCGTCGGACACGAAGACCGGCCCGAAGTTCACGCTCCGGTCCAGCGGATCCCGCACCTCGTGGATGAGGAGCCGCGGAGCGGCGCGGTGGGCGCTCGTGGTCCGGCTGGACTGGTCGATGAGAACCTCGAGCCGCGCCGGGGGAGCCGCCCACCCGTACACCCATGCGGCGGAGGCCCACCCCACCACCACGCGCCGGCGCAGTCGCGGCGGGATGCAGAAGGAGGCGAGCCGCGCCCGCAGAGCCGGGGTCTCCTCGGTTCCGCAGGCCACCCAGACGTCCGGGAGCACGGAGCGGATGAGGCCGTCCCGCTCCATGGCCGAGCGCTCGGCCGCGGTGAACTCCGTGGTGAGAGTCCGGCCGTCGGGAAGAGTCACATAACGCATGATGCAGTTATAGCCCCATCCGGGGGAGCAGAACGGCGCCGGTCCCCAGAACGTGGACAACGTTCTGAGGACCGGCGCCGTGGTCCTCCTGTGGAGCGAGGCCGCCCCGCCCTTGGCCGAGGTCAGCGCTGGGCGTTGCGGAACATCTCCGCGAGGCTGCGCTTGGTCTCCAGCTCCTCCTTGGCGGCGGCGATGGCCTTGGCGTCTCCCGAGGCCTCGGCGCGCTCCAGGGCCCGCTCGAGCTTGGCCAGCGAGTCGTCGAGCTGGCTGAGCGCCGAGTCCTTGCGCGCCTGCGTCTCGGGGTTGGTGCGGTCCCACTCCTCGCGCTCGGCCTGGCGGATGGCGTCCTCGATCTTGCGGATTCCGGCGTCCATGCGGCCGATGTCCTTGCGGGGGACCTTGCCTGCGGCCTCCCACTCGTCGCGGATGGACGCGAACTGCTTCTTCGCGGCGGAGACGTCCTTGACGGGCAGGATGGACTGCGCGCGCTTGAGGATCTCCTCCTTGACGGCGAGGTTCTGGCGGTACTCCGCGTCGATCTCCTCGTTGACCGCCTTGCGGGCGTTGAAGAAGACGTCCTGCGCGGCGCGGAAGCGGGCCCAGAGGGCGTCGTCGTCCTTGCGGGAAGCGCGCTTGGCGGCCTTCCACTCGGTCATGAGGTCCCGGTACTTGCCGGCCGTGACGCCCCAGTCCGTGGAGGTGGAGAGCTCCTCGGCGCGCTTGATGAGCTTCTCCTTGACGGCCTTCGCCTCGGCGTGGTCGGCGTCGAGGCGGCTGAAGTGCGCGCGGCGGTGCTTCTCGAAGGCGGTGCGGGCGCCGCGGAAACGCTTCCAGAGGCCGTCCTCGACGGACTTGGACTGGCGCGGGCCGGCCTTCTGCAGGCGCTGCCACTCGTCGAAGAGCTCGGCCATCCGGGCCGAGGACTGCTTCCACTGGACCTTGGCCGGGTCCTTGGCGGCGATCTGCTCCGCCTCGGCGACGACGGCCTCGCGGGCCTTGAGCGACTCGGCCGACTGCTCGGCAGTGCGGGCCTTGGCGGCCTCCTGGGCCGTGGCCGCCTTCTCCCGCAGCGACTCGATCCGGGCGGCCAGGGCCTCGAGGTCGCCGACGAACCGGTGGTCCGCCACCTGGAGGGAGATCTGCTGCAGGGTCTTCGTCAGATTGCCGGGAACGTTGCCGCTTGCGACGCGGGCCTCCAGCAGCGCGACCTGGTTGGCGACGTCGTCGTGCTTCTTGGCGAAGTAGAGGAGCGCCTCGTCCGCGTCCCCGCCCGGATACTGCCCGACGGCGTACTCGTTCTCGCCCACGAGGACGAACACGTGACCCTCCTCGTCCACGCGCCCGAACCTCCGCGCCTCCTCCAGGGAGGTGGCGACGGCGTCCATCTTCACGGGCTTCTCGCTCGGCGCCGCGGCGGGAGCCTGGGGAGCCTCGGCAGGAGTGGGCGTCTCAGCGGGCGTCGGGGCCTCGGCGGGAGCCGGAGCCTCGGCCGAGGCCGGGGCGCCCTGCTCGGATGCGGCCGCCTGCTCGGCGTCCGAGGTGGGCTGGGTCGTGTCGTCGGGTTTCTGGTCCACCGCTACAACTCTCTCTTCGGATGAAGTCGATTCACGGAGCGCCCCGTGTCCGGGCACCGCGCACCGGCGGCGCGCGGGCGGTGCGGTTCGCTCTCCCTGGCAGGATACTCGTCGGGCGCGCCGCAGCTCCACCCCGGCGGAGGGGCGCGGGCTGGGGAGGCGCGTCCGCGACCCCGTAGACTCGTCTGACAGATAGCTACCGTCCTGGGGAAGGAATCGCCTGTGCTGCGCACGCACGACCTCGGCACTCTGACTGCCGCGAACATCGGCGAGCGGGTCACGCTCGCCGGATGGGTTGCCCGCCGACGCGACCACGGAGGGGTCGCGTTCATCGACCTCCGCGACGCCTCGGGCGTCTCCCAGGTGGTGATCCGGGACGAGAGCGATTTCGGCCACCTGCGCAATGAGTACGTGCTCCAGGTGACGGGCACGGTGGAGAAGCGCCCCGAGGGCAACGAGAACCCCGGGCTGCCCTCCGGAGAGATCGAGGTCGTCGCGGACGCCGTCGTCGTGCTCAACCGCGCGGAGGCGCTGCCGTTCCAGGTGGACGAGCACGTCGAGGTCGGCGAGGAGGCGCGCCTGCGCCACCGCTACCTCGACCTCCGCCGGCCCAGCATGAACCGGAACATCCGCCTCCGGAGCAAGGTCAACAGGGCGGCCCGCGAGGTGCTCGAGGCCGAGGACTATGTCGAGATCGAGACGCCCACGCTCACGCTCTCGACGCCGGGCGGCGCGCGCGACTTCCTCGTGCCCTCCCGCCTGTCCCCGGGCAACTGGTACGGACTGCCGCAGAGCCCTCAGCTCTTCAAGCAGCTGCTCCAGGTGGGCGGGTTCGAGAAGTACTACCAGATCGCCCGCTGCTACCGGGACGAGGACTTCCGCGCCGACCGCCAGCCGGAGTTCACGCAGCTCGACATCGAGGCGAGCTTCGTGGAGCAGGACGACGTCATGGCGCTCGCCGAGCGCATCCTCGCCAACGTGTGGCGGACCATCGGCGTCGAGGTCCAGACGCCGTTCCCGCGGATGACGTACGCGGAGGCCATGGAGAAGTACGGCTCGGACAAGCCGGACCTGCGGTTCGGACTCGAGCTGACCGCCATGACCGAGTACTTCAAGGACACCACGTTCCGCGTCTTCCAGGCCGAGTACACGGGCGCCGTCGTCATGCCGGGCGGCGCGTCCCAGGCCCGCCGGGCGCTGGACGCCTGGCAGGAGTGGGCCAAGCAGCGCGGCGCCAAGGGCCTCGCGTACGTGCTGGTCCAGGAGGACGGCGAGCTGACCGGACCCGTGGCCAAGAACCTCTCCGAGGCGGAGAAGTCGGGCCTGGCCGAGTTCGTGGGCGCCAAGCCGGGGGACTGCGTGTTCTTCGCCGCGGGCCGCCCGGACGAGGCCCGCGAGCTGCTCGGCGCCGCCCGCGTCGAGATCGCCCGGCGCACCGGCCTCATCAAGCCGGACGAGTTCGCCTTCGTGTGGGTCGTGGACTTCCCGATGTTCGAGTCCTCCGCGGCCGCGGAGGCGGCAGGGGACATCACGGTGGGCGCGGGCGCCTGGACGGCGCTGCACCACGCCTTCACCTCGCCGAAGCCCGAGCTCCTGGACACCTTCCAGGAGGACCCGGGCAGCGCACTGGCCCAGGCCTACGACATCGTCTGCAACGGCAGCGAGATCGGCGGCGGCTCGATCCGCATCCACCAGCGCGAGGTCCAGGAGCGGGTCTTCGAGGTCATGGGCCTCAGCGAGGAGGACGCGCAGCGGAACTTCGGCTTCCTCCTCGAGGGCTTCAAGTACGGCGCCCCGCCGCACGGCGGCATCGCCTTCGGCTGGGACCGCATCATGTCCATCCTCGTGGGCTCGGAGTCCATCCGCGACGTCATCGCGTTCCCCAAGGCGGGCGCGTTCGACCCGCTGACGGGCGCCCCCGCCTCCATCACGCCGCAGCAGCGCAAGGAGGCCGGCGTGGACGCCAAGCAGTCCAAGAGCGGGGAGAACGCCCCGAAGCCGGCGGCGACGCCGACGGCGGAGGCGTAGGAGCCTCGGCGGAGACCATCGCGTGAGCGACCTCTTCACGGGCAGCGACGAGGCGCCGGCGGCGAAAGCCCCGGCGCCTCTCGCCGTGCGCATGCGGCCCCGCTCCGCGGACGAGGTGGTGGGGCAGGCCGATCTGCTCAAGCCCGGCTCCGCCCTGCGCCGCCTCATGGACGGAGGCGACTCCCGGAGCTCGACCTCCGTCATCCTCTTCGGCCCGCCCGGGACGGGCAAGACCACGCTGGCGCACGTCATCGCGAAGGCGCCGGGGCGCCGGTTCGTGGAGCTCTCCGCGATCACGGCGGGCGTCAAGGACGTGCGCCGGGTCATGGAGGAGGCGCTCACCGAGCGGGACATGCGCGGAAAGCGCACGGTCCTCTTCCTCGACGAGATCCACCGCTTCACCAAGGCGCAGCAGGACGCCCTCCTGCCGGGCGTGGAGAACGGGTGGGTGACGCTCGTCGCCGCGACGACGGAGAACCCGTCCTTCTCCGTCATCTCCCCGCTGCTCTCGCGGTCCCTGCTCCTCACGCTCTCTCCTCTCACGCCGGACGACATCCGCGCCCTCGTCCAGCGCGCGCTGCGCGACGAGCGCGGCCTCGCCGGCGCCTTCGCCATGGGGGAGGAGGCCCTCGAGGACCTCGTGCGCCTCAGCGGGAACGACGCCCGGCGCGCCCTCACAGCCCTTGAGGCCGCCGCCGACGTCGCCTCTGCGGATGACCGCGAGGAGATCACGGACGACGACGTCGAGCAGGCGCTCCAGAAGTCCGTGGTCCGCTATGACAAGGACGGGGACCAGCACTACGACGTGGTCAGCGCCTTCATCAAGTCGATGAGGGGCTCGGATCCGGACGCGGCGCTGCACTACCTCGCCCGGATGATCGAGGCGGGGGAGGACCCGCGCTTCATCGCCCGCCGGGTGGTCATCGCGGCGAGCGAGGACGTGGGCATGGCGGACCCGACGGCGCTCGGCGTCGCGGTGAGCGCGGCCCAGGCGGTGCAGATGCTGGGCATGCCCGAGGGCCGCATCCCCCTGGCCCAGGCCGTGGTCCACCTGGCGACGGCGCCCAAGTCCAACCGGGCCTACATGGGACTGGAGAAGGCGCTGGCCGACGTCCGCTCCGGCCGCATCTCTCCCGTGCCTCCCCACCTGCGGGACGCGCACTACCCGGGCGCCAAGGGGCTCGGCCACGGGAAGGGGTACGTCTACCCGCACGACGAGCCGACCTCGGTGGCCCGGCAGCAGCACCTTCCGGACGCGATCGCCTCCGCGGAGTACTACGTCCCCGGCAAGACGGGGGCGGAGCGGGACGTCGCCGCGCGGCTCGAGCGCATCCGCCGCCTCCAGCGCCCGGATGGCGTAGACTAGAAGGACGACTGGCAAGTCGTGGCTTCCGCATGCCCTGTGCGAGGCCAGGACTGCAGTGCAGGGCCGGCGGTAGGCCCAAGCTCTCCCCAGCGGCGCTCTTGCAGCGCGCGCTGCCCGGAGGCCAGCGAACCGACATACCGTGTGAACCAGAAGAGGAAAACGTGGCAAACAACACCCGTGCCCGTCGCAAAGTGCGCCAGTCGCGCGCCCTGGGCATTGCCCTGACCCCCAAGGCCGAGCGCTACATGGAGCGCCGCCCGTACGCTCCCGGCCAGCACGGCCGCTCGCGTCGCAAGCAGGACAGCGACTACGCGGTCCGTCTGCGCGAGAAGCAGCGTCTCCGGGCCCAGTACGGCATCCGCGAGGCGCAGATGACCCGCGTCTTCGAGGAGGCCCGCCGCACGTCCGGCCTGACCGGTGAGAACCTCATCGAGCTCCTCGAGATGCGTCTCGACGCCCTCGTGCTCCGCGCCGGCTTCGCCCGGACGATCGCCCAGGCCCGCCAGCTCGTCGTCCACCGCCACATCATGGTGGACGGCCAGCGTGTGGACCGCCCGTCCTTCCGCGTGGCCCCGGGCCAGCTCGTGCACGTCCACGAGCGCAGCGAGAAGTTCGAGCCGTTCCAGCTCGCGGCCACCGGCGCCCACCGGGATGTCCTCCCGGCCGTCCCGGGCTACCTGGACGTCACCCTCGAGAAGCTTCAGGCCCGCCTCACGCGCCGCCCGAAGCGCAGCGAGATTCCGGTGACGTGCGAGGAGAACCTCGTCGTCGAGTACTACGCCCGCTAGTCTCGGCCTTCACCGACCGTGGCGGTCTGCTGCGCTCCTCACGGGGCACGGCAGGCCGCCACGGCCGTTCTGACGCCCTCGGACAGGGCTTCATTGATAGATTGAGTGCCCGGTACAAGGGCCGCGCGCAGGCGCGCGCCCGTGGATGAGGAAGGGAACCCCCGACGCATGAAGACAGAGGAAATCACCCAGAGGTGGCTGGACTTCTTCGAGAAGAAGGGCCACACGGTGGTGCCGTCCGCGTCTCTGGTCTCCAATGACCCGTCGATCATGTTCACGATCGCGGGCATGGTGCCCTTCATCCCGTACTTCCTCGGCGAGCAGAAGGCTCCCTACAAGCGCGCCACGAGCATCCAGAAGTGCATCCGCACCCTGGACATCGACGAGGTGGGCAAGACCGCCCGCCACGGCACGTTCTTCCAGATGGCCGGCAACTTCTCCTTCGGGGACTACTTCAAGGAGCAGGCCATCCCGTTCGCGTGGGAGCTCCTCACCACTCCTGTCGCCGAAGGCGGCTTCGGGCTGGAGCCCGACCGCCTCTGGGTGACCATCTACGAGACGGACGACGAGTCCTTCGACATCTGGACCAAGACCGTCGGCTTCCCGGCGGAGCGCATCCAGCGCATGGGCATGAAGGACAACTACTGGTCTGCGGGCCAGCCGGGCGGCCCGGCCGGCCCTGACTCGGAGATCTTCTACGACCGCGGCCCCGCCTACGGCAAGGAGGGCGGCCCCGCGGCGGACGACGACCGCTACATCGAGATCTGGAACCTCGTCTTCATGCAGTACGAGCGCGGCGAGGGCATCGGCAAGGAGGACTTCGAGATCCGGGGCGAGCTCGCGAACAAGAGCATCGACACCGGCCTCGGCGTCGAGCGCCTCGCGATGCTCCTCCAGGGCGTCGAGAACTTCTACGAGACGGACCAGGTCCGCGCTGTCCTCGACAAAGCCGCCGAGCTCGCGGGCAAGGAGTACGCCGGCACGGAGGACCCCTCGGACCCCCGCAATGCCGACGACGTCCGCATGCGCGTCGTCTCCGACCACATCCGCTCCTCGCTCATGCTCATCGGCGACGGCGTGACGCCGTCCAACGAGGGCCGCGGCTACGTGCTGCGCCGCCTGCTCCGCCGCGCGATCCGGGCGATGCGCCTGCTCGGCGTGGACCGCCCCGTGGTCGGCGAGCTGTTCGACGTCTCCCGTGACGCGATGGGCGGCACCTACCCGCAGATCGTCGGCGACTACGAGCGCATCCGACGGGTCGCCGTCGCCGAGGAGAAGGCGTTCCTCCGCACGATCGCCTCCGGCACCGCCCGCCTCGACGAGGCCGTCTCTGCCTCGAAGTCCTCGGGCGGCAAGATCTCGGGTGCGGACGCGTTCGCGCTCCACGACACCTACGGCTTCCCGATCGACCTCACGCTCGAGATGGCCGGGGAGGCCGGCGTCGAGGTCGACGAGGCGGGCTTCCGCTCCCTCATGCAGGAGCAGCGCGAGCGCGCCAAGGCCGACTCGCAGGCCAAGCGCCTCGGCGGCGTGGACGTCTCGGCCTACAACGCCCTCCGCGAGGCGGGGGAGACCTTCTTCACCGGCTACACGGAGCTCGCCACCGAGTCGACGGTCCGGGGCATCCTCGCCGGCGGACAGGACGCCTCTTCTGCAGGGGCCGGCTCTGAGATCGAGCTCGTCCTCGAGGAGACCCCGTTCTATGCGGAGGCCGGCGGCCAGGCGGCGGACACGGGCGTCATCACGGGCGACGGGTTCGTCGTCGAGGTCGTCGACGTCCAGCGCCCCGTCAAGGGCCTCTCGGTGCACAAGGCGATCGTCCGCGAGGGCGAGGTCTCCCGCGGTGCTCTCGCGAACGCCCAGGTCGACGTCGCCCGCCGCCGCGCGGGCGAGCAGGCCCACTCCGCCACCCACATCGTCCACGCGGCGCTGCGCCAGCTGCTCGGGGACGAGGCCACGCAGCGAGGGTCCTTCAACAAGGCCGGCTACCTCCGGTTCGACTTCGCGTGGTCCCAGCAGCTCTCCGCCGCGACGAAGTCCGAGATCGAGGACGTGGCCAACCAGGCGATCCTCGGCCACCACGAGGTCGTGACCCGGGAGATGCCGATCGAGGAGGCCAAGGCGCTCGGCGCCATGGCGCTCTTCGGAGAGAACTACGGGGACATGGTCCGCGTGGTGGAGATCGACGGATCCTGGTCCCGCGAGCTCTGCGGAGGAACCCACGTGGCCAACTCCTCGCAGATCGGCTCGCTCACCCTGCTCGGCGAGCAGTCCGTCGGCTCGGGCAACCGCCGTGTCGAGGCCTTCGTCGGCTATGACTCGTTCAAGCACCAGGCCGCGGAGCGCGCGCTCGTCCAGTCCCTCTCCGAGCAGTTCAAGGCTCCCGCCAACCAGCTCCAGGACCGCATCACGGCCACGCTGGAGAAGCTCAAGAACGCGGAGAAGGAGCTGGCCCGCTACCGTGCCGAGGCCCTGCAGCAGCGGGTTCCGCAGCTCGTGGCCGAGGCGAGGGACGTCGCCGGCAAGCGCGTCGTCGCGGCCTCCGTGGGCGCCGTGGACAGCGCGGACGACCTGAAGCAGCTCGCCACGGCCGTGCGGGACAAGCTCGGAGCAGACGCGAGCGTCGTCGTCCTCATCGGCGTCGCGAACGGCCGTCCCGTCGTGGTGGCGATGTCCAACGAGGCCGCGCGCGGCCTGGGCGCCAAGGCGGGCATGCTCGTCAAGGCCGCCACGAAGGTGCTCGGCGGCGGCGGCGGAGGCAAGGACGACGTGGCCCAGGGCGGCGGCCAGGACGCCTCGAAGGCGGACGAGGCGCTGGCGGCAGTGGTCTCGGAGCTGGGCCGCTAGGCCCCGCGCACGGAGCGAGCCTGTGGCGGAGCGGATCGGTGTGAGCCTCGGGGTCGACGTGGGCAGGGCCCGCGTCGGCCTCGCGGCGAGCGACCCGGATGGACTGATGGCGAATCCGGTCATGACCCTCTCGAGGGACGCCAAGAAGCGGCGGGACCAGCGGATCATCGCGAACATCGCCGAGGAGCGGGGCGCGCGTCGGGTCTTCGTGGGGCTCCCGCTCAACCTCAAGGGGGAGCACACGCCCTCGACGGACGACGCCGTCGAGTACGCCGAGGACCTGGCGGCTCGCCTGGCCGAGGTCGGCCAAGAGTGTGACGTTCTCCTCATCGACGAGCGCCTGACCACCGTCACAGCGCAGAACGCGCTGCGGGAGGCCGGGATTTCCGCGCGGGACCAACGTAAGATGATTGACCAGGCGGCCGCCGTCGCGATCCTCGAGCACGCCCTCACGGGCCTGCGCCAGCGAGGCGAAGCGGGAGAGCCGGTCGCCGCGAGACAGAACACGCCTGGGCCCAGCCGAGAGGAGGAGCGCGCATGAGCCACCCGGTCGCACCGCCGTCCGGTCCACGGCGCGCCCGAAAGCGGGAGGAGCCCTCCTCTTCCGGAAGCACAGCCGCCACGCCGGCTGCCGAACGCGCCGAGGAGCGGGGACTGACGCTGAGAGAGCGCAAGCTCGCGGCCCGCAGGGCCCGCCAGCGCCGTGCCCGCAAGCAGCTGAGCGTCCTGCTGGGCGCCCTGCTCGTGTTCGCGCTCGTCATCACGCTCATCACCGTGGGGCTGAGGCAGCTCCTCGGCATGAACGAGCCGGACTCCTATCCGGGTCCCGGTGAGACGCCCGTGTCCATCGAGGTCAAGCCGGGAACGGGGCAGTCGGCGGTCTTCGCCCAGCTCAAGGACAAGGACGTCATCTCGAGCGAGACAGGCTTCGCCCGCTCCTTCGCCCAGCTGAGCGACGGCGCGCAGATCCAGCCCGGCCGCTACGAGCTCAAGACCAAGATGAGCAACGAGGAGGCCGTGCGCGTCCTCGTGGCGAAGGACCTGAGCAAGGTCTTCTACGTCCCGGTGGCCGGCAACTCTCGCATCGACGACGTTCTCAAGACCCTGTCCGAGAGCACCCGCATCTCCCTGTCCCAGTTCCAGGACGCGGTCAAGGACCCGTCCAAGTACGGCGTGAGCTCCAAGGCCAAGACGCTCGAGGGCTACCTTGCCCCGGGCGAGTACCGGTTCGACGTCAACACGAAGCCCGAGGACATGATCCGGCAGATGGTGGACCGCCAGAAGTCCACGCTGTCCCAGCAGGGCGTCACGGACCCGGACCAGCAGTACCTCATCCTGACCAAGGCCTCGATCGTCGAGGCGGAGGGCAACCCGAAGAACTACTCGGTCATCGCCGGCGCCCTCAACAACCGCGTGGACCGTCCGAACAAGGACACGGGCGGCTTCATCAACTCGGACGCCACCGTGACGTACGGCCTCAAGTCCCGCACCCTGCACCTCTCTGAGGAGCAGAAGAAGGACAAGAAGAACCCGTACAACACGTACGCGAACAAGGGACTCCCGGTGGGGCCGATCGGCTCGCCGGAGAAGGCCGCGATCACGGCGACCGTCCACCCGGACAAGAACGACTACTACTACTGGGTGACCGTCAACATCAAAACCGGCGAGACCCTCTACGCGCGGACGTACGAGGAGCACCAGGTCAACGAGAAGAAGTACCAGCAGTACTGCGAAGAGCACCCGGACGTCTGCCAGTGACGGGGGCGGTCCGCGCCGCTGTGGTCGGCGATCCGATCGCCCACTCCCGCTCGCCGGAGCTCCACCTCTGTGCGTACCGGGAGCTCGGGCTCCGCGACTCTGAATACGATCGCGTCCGCCTTCCGGCCGGGGCCCTTCCCGAGGCCCTCGCCTCCGGGTGCTTCGCCGGGCTGAACGGGCTCTCGGTCACGATGCCTCACAAGCAGGATGCCGCCGCTGCCGCCCACGCTCCGAGCGATCGGGTCCGCCTCCTCGGCGCCGCGAACACGCTCGTCTTCACCGAGCACGGGATCGAGGCGGAGAACACGGACGTGGACGGCATCGTCCGCTCTCTCCGCGAGACGGCGGACGGCCGGAGCCTTGCGGGGCCCGGACTCGTGCTCGGAGGCGGAGGCACCGCGGCTGCGGCGCTCATGGCCTTCGCGGAGCTCGGCGCCCGTGAAGCGGTGGCCGCACTGAGGACCCCGGAGAAGGCGCACCGGGGAGAGAATCCCCTGAGCGCCGTGGCGTCCGCGCTCGGCCTGGACTTCCGCGCCGTGCCGCTCGACGAGGCGGCGGAGGTCCTCGACGGGACCGCGGGCCGATCCCCGAGCGCCGTGGTGAGCGCCCTGCCCCCGCAGGCGGCCGATCCCTGGGCCGAGTCGTGGGGGGCGGCGTCCGCGGCTGCCCGGCCGGTGCTGCTCGACGCGGCCTACGATCCCTGGCCATCGGCCCTCGCGGCCCAGTGGCAGGGGGCGGTGGCCCACGGGCTCTCGATGCTCCTGCACCAGGCGGTGCGGCAGGTCGAGCTGTTCACGGGGCTGCGCCCCGGGCCGGAGACCGTCGATGCAATGGCGGCCGTCGTCGGACTCGAGCGGGGCGCCGGCCCCGCCGCACGCGTGAGAGGGTAGGCACATGGTTCGTTGGCTGACTGCAGGAGAGTCGCACGGTGAGGCGCTCGTGGGCATTCTCGAGGGCTTCCCCGCCGGAATCGAGGTGACGCGGGCGGACGTCCAGGCGGCGCTGGCCCGGCGCCGCCTCGGGTACGGCCGCGGCGCCCGGATGAAGTTCGAGCAGGACGAGGTGCGCCTCATCGGCGGCGTCCGGCACGGCAGGACGCTCGGCGGCCCGGTCGCCGTCGAGGTGGCCAACACCGAGTGGCCCAAGTGGGAGCAGGTCATGAGCGCGGACCCCGTGGACGCGGAGGTCCTCGAGGGCAAGGCCCGCAACGCGCCGCTGACGCGTCCCCGGCCGGGTCATGCGGACTTCACGGGCATGCAGAAGTACGGCTTCGACGAGGCGCGGCCGATCCTCGAGCGCGCCTCCGCGCGGGAGACGGCCACGCGCGTGGCCCTCGGGACGGTTGCGGCCGGTCTGCTGCGGCAGCTCGGCGTGACCCTGGTCAGCCATACGGTGCAGATCCGCGACGTCGCCGTGCCCGACTCGGCGCCCCTTCCGCGCGCCGCGGACGTCGAGGCCCTGGACGCGGACCCGCTGCGCTGCTTCGACGAGGAGACGAGCCGCGCCATGGTCGAGGCCGTGGACGAGGCGCACCGCAGCGGCGAGACGCTCGGCGGCGTCGTCGAGGTGCTGGCCTACGGCCTTCCGCCGGGACTCGGCTCGCACGTCCACTGGGACCGCCGCCTGGACTCCCGGCTCGCCGGCGCCCTCATGGGCATCCAGGCGATCAAGGGCGTCGAGCTGGGGGACGGCTTCGAGACAGCGGCCCGTCCCGGCTCGGAGGCGCATGACGAGATCGTCCGCCCGGCGCCCGGCCAGCCCGTCACGCGCGCGGCCAACAGGGCCGGCGGCGTCGAGGGCGGCATGTCCACGGGCGACGTCCTGCGCGTGCGGGCCGCGATGAAGCCCATCGCCACGGTCCCCAAGGCCCTGCGCACCGTGGACACGTCCACCGGCGAAGACGCCACCGCGCACCACCAGCGCTCCGACGTGTGCGCGGTGCCCGCCGCGGGCGTCGTGGCGGAGGCCATGACGGCCCTGGTGCTCGCCGAGGCGGTCCTGGAGAAGTTCGGCGGGGACAGCGTGGAGGAGACGCGCCGCAACCTCGAGTCCTACCTCGAGTCGATTCCGGAGATGCTCCGCTCGGCTCCGCGCGAGACCCGATGAGGGGGAAGCCGGAGCCCGAGTCCGGCGCGGCCCCGCGGAGGATCGTCCTCATCGGCCCCATGGCCGCCGGCAAGTCCACCATCGGGTCGCGGCTTGCGAGCGCGCTCGGCCTCACCGAGGTGGACACGGATCAGGAGTTCGAGCGCAAGAACGGGCCGATCTCCGCGGTCTTCGCCTCCCTCGGGGAGAACTACTTCCGCGAGGCCGAGGCCCGGATCGTGGCGAAGGCGCTCTCCCGAGACGGCGTCGTCGTCTCCCTCGGCGGGGGAGCGGTCCTGGACGCAGGCACGCAGCAGCTGCTCGCCGACGAGTTCGTCGTCTACCTCGAGACGGACGCCGAGACCGTCCGCCCCTTCATCACGCGGGACCGCCGGCGTCCGCTGCTCGCGGAGAACCCGGTCGAGGCGTGGGAGAGAGTGTACGATCGTCGCCGGTCGACCTACGAGCGCCTGGCCACCGTGACCGTGGACGTCACGCGGGCCTCGAGTCGGCGGCCCGAGGCGGTCGTCGAGCGGATCCGGGCCCTGTTCGGGAACAGCGGCCTCGAACCGGGGAGCGCCGCACAGGGGAGCCCCGCACAGGGGAGCGCAGCAGCGAAGGCCGACGAGCAGAGCAGGGAGACCAGGCAGGGATGACGGAGCAGACAGGCATGGCAGAGCAGTCCGAGCACCACGTGCAGGGAGCCGAGCAGGCGAAGGGCGGTCCGTGGAGCATCCGGGTCGGCGCCGGCACTGACGAGTACCCGGTCGTCGTCGGCCGCGGCCTTCTCGGGAGTCTCCCCGAGCACCTCGGCGAGCGGGCGGCCAAGGTTCTCGTCATCCACCCCCGGGCGCTGCGCTCCACGGGCGACGCCGTCCGCGAGGACCTCGCCGCCCACGGGTACGAGTCCTTCACGGCCGAGATCCCCGACGCCGAAGAGGCCAAGCACCTCCAGGTGGCCGGCTTCTGCTGGCAGGTGCTGGGCCAGAACGACTTCACCCGGACCGACGCGATCGTCTCCGTGGGAGGCGGTGCGGTGACCGATGTGGCCGGGTTCGTGGCCTCGACCTGGCTGCGCGGCGTCCGGGTCGTCCACCTCCCCACGAGCCTCCTCGGCATGGTGGACGCGGCGGTGGGCGGCAAGACCGCCATCAACACGGCCGAGGGCAAGAACCTCGTGGGCACGTTCTACGCGCCGGCGGCGGTCCTCGCCGACCTCGACGCGCTCGGCACCCTGCCGAAGAACGAGCTGGTCAACGGCATGGCCGAGGTCATCAAGTGCGGATTCATCCGGGACCCGGAGATCCTCGACCTCATCGAGGCCGAGCCGGAGGCGGCCCTCGACCCGACCAGCCCGGTGCTCGAGGAGCTCGTCCAGCGTGCCATCGCCGTCAAGGCGGAGATCGTCTCCCGGGACTTCAAGGAGTCCGGGCAGCGCGAGTTCCTCAACTACGGGCACACCCTGGCGCACGCGATCGAGCTCGCGGAGCGGTACCAGTGGCGCCACGGCGCCGCCGTCGCCGTCGGCATGGCCTTCGCCTCGGAGCTCGCCCGCTCGATGGGCCGCCTCTCCGAGGAGGACGCGGAGCGCCACTTGAGGATCCTCCGGCTCGTGGGGCTCCCGACGACGTACCGCGGGGACCGCTGGCAGGCGCTGCTCGAGGGGATGAAGAGGGACAAGAAGTCCCGCGGGAGCATGCTGCGGTTCGTGGTCCTCACGGGCATCGGATCCCCGACGGTCCTCGACGTCCCGGACGCCTCGGTGCTCTTCGCGGCGTACCAGGAGATCGCGGAGTAGCGCCGCAGCGCAGAGAAGCGGGCCGCACGCCGTAGAATGGACGCGGAGGCCCCGCTGACGCGAGAGGCCGTGGCCAGACTTCGCCGCCTGCGGGCGGCGCGCAACCGAGACTGAAGAGAGAGATTCGTGGCGACTACCAACGACATCAAGAACGGCACCGTTCTCAAGCTCGAGGGCAACCTCTGGAGCGTTCTCGAGTTCCAGCACGTCAAGCCGGGCAAGGGCGGCGCCTTCGTCCGCACGAAGCTGCGCAACGTGCTCTCGGGCAAGGTCGTGGACAAGACGTTCAACGCAGGCGCCAAGGTCGAGACCGCCACGGTGGACCGCCGGGACTACCAGTACCTGTACCAGGACGGCGAGGACTACGTGTTCATGGACACGAGCGACTACGACCAGCTCACCATCCCGGGCGCTGTGGTCGGCGACGCCGCGAACTACATGCTCGAGGGCCAGATGGCCACGATCGCCATGTACGAGGGCTCGGCGCTCTACCTCGAGCTCCCGCCGTCGGTGGTCCTCGAGATCACCTACACCGAGCCGGGCCTCCAGGGAGACCGCTCCTCCGCGGGCACCAAGCCGGCCACCCTCGAGACCGGCCACACCATCCAGGTTCCGCTCTTCGTGGAGCAGAACACCAAGGTCAAGGTGGACACCCGCAGCGGCGACTACCTCGGTCGAGTCTCCGAGTGAGCCCCTACGTCACCTCTCGCGGCAAGGCCCGTCGCCGCGCGGTGGACATCCTCTTCGAGGCAGACGCCAAGCAGGCGTCCGTCACGGAGATCATGGAGCTCCGCCTCGCGCAGACGGAGCAGTCCATCAACCCGCTGACGCGCCGGATCGTCCTCGGCGTCGCCGAGCACCGGGACGAGATCGACGAGCTGCTCTCCACGTACTCCCGCGGCTGGACGCTGGACCGCATGCCGAACGTGGACCGCGCCGTCCTGCGCGTCGGCGCATGGGAGGTCCTCTACGGGGACCCGGAGAACGTCCCGGAGGCCGTCGCGGTCAAGGAGGCCACGGACATCGCCAGGGAGCTGTCCACGGACGAGTCGCCCTCCTTCGTCAACGGTCTGCTCTCGCGGCTCCAGTCGCTGAAGCCGAGCATCGTCGGCCCAACCCCCTGACGGAGGGCCTCCTGACGGACGGCCCCCTGACGGAGGGGCTCCCGACGGCGGCCGGGCCTCGCGGCGTCCGGCCGCCGGCGAGTGGCGTAGGCTGGACCCGGACAGGGCGCGCAGCCCGCACAATCGAATAGCCAGTTCTGATCGAACACCCTTTAAGGACCGTCCCGTGAGGCGGGGAAGGACGTGGTTCCATGGTCGGCAGCGACCGAGACCAGAGCGCGGAGACGCCGGCGCCCGAAGGCCGCCAGGTGCTCTCCGCCGCAGAGATCGACCGTGCGGTGACCCGCATGGCGTTCGAGATCATCGAGGCGAACAAGGGCGTGGAGGACCTCGTCCTGCTCGGCATCGCCTCCCGAGGCTATCCGCTGGCCCAGCGCCTCGCGCGCCGGATCGCGGCCTCCGCACCGGAGGTGGATCCGGAGCAGATCGTCGGCCAGCTCGATGTGACGATGTACCGGGACGACCTGCACTCGGCGGGCTTCCGCGAGCCGAAGCCCACGTTCATCCCGGAGGCGGGGATCGACGGCAAGACCGTGGTCCTCGTGGACGACGTCCTCTACTCCGGCCGGACCATCCGCGCGGCGCTCGACGCCCTCGTGGAGCTCGGCCGCCCCGCCCGCGTCCGCCTCGCGGTCCTCGTGGATCGCGGACACCGCGAGCTCCCGATCCGCGCGGACCACGTGGGCCGCAACCTCCCCTCCTCCTCTCAGGAGCGCGTCACCGTGCGCCTCGAGGAGTCCGACGGCGAGGGCCGCAACTGGGTCTCCATCGTGGACGGCTCGGACGCCCGCGGAGGTGAGGCCCGATGAGGCATCTCCTCTCTGCACGGGACCTCTCCACAGCGGAGATCGTCTCCCTCCTCGACACCGGCGAGTCCATGGCCGAGGTCCAGACACGCGACGTCAAGAAGATTCCCGCCCTCCGGGGCCGGACCGTGGTCAACCTCTTCTTCGAGGACTCCACCCGCACGCGCGTCTCGTTCGAGGCCGCGGCGAAGCGCCTCTCCGCGGACGTCATCAACTTCGCGGCCAAGGGCAGCTCTGTCTCCAAGGGCGAGTCCCTCAAGGACACGGTGCAGACGCTCGAGGCGATCGGCGCGGACGTCATCGTCATGCGGCACCCGAGCTCCGGCGCGGCCAAGCTGCTCGCCGACTCGGGCTGGACGGACGCGCACGTGGTCAACGCCGGTGACGGCACCCACGAGCACCCCACGCAGGCGCTGCTCGACGCCATGACCATGCGCCGGTTCAAGGCCGAGCGGGACGGCGTCTCCCCGGTGGGGACAGACCTCCAGGGCCTCCGCGTGGTCATTGTGGGGGACGTCCTCCACTCCCGCGTGGTCCGCTCGAACGTGTGGATGCTCTCCGCGCTCGGCGCCCGCGTCACCCTCGTCGCGCCGCCCACGCTCGTGCCCCACGGCGTGGGCGCCTGGCCGTGCGAGGTCACGTACAGCCTGGACGAGGCGCTGGCGGCCAAGCCCGACGTCGTCATGATGCTCCGCATCCAGGCCGAGCGCATGAACTCGGCCTACTTCCCCTCGGCGGGGGAGTACACGAGCCGCTGGGGCCTCAGTGACTCCCGTTTCCGCCGGCTGGTCGAAGGCCGGGAGGACGAGGTCATCGTCATGCACCCCGGCCCGATGAACCGCGGCCTCGAGATCAGCTCGACGGCGGCGGACTCGCCCCAGTCGCGCATCCTCGACCAGGTGGCGCACGGCGTGTCCATGCGCATGGCCGCCCTCTACCACGTGGCCACCGACGCCGCCCCCGCCTCCGCCGGAAAGGACTCCTCCCATGCGTGACGCAGCCTCTGTCTCCCAGTTCGGCCCGGCCCAGGGCTCTGTGCTCATCCGCGGCGCCCGCGTGCTCGGCGCCGAGCCCCAGGACCTCCTCGTCACAGACGGCCTCATCGCCGAGGTCGGCGCGCCCGGCGCCGTCGAAGCCCCGGAGGACGCCCGTGTCATCGACGCCGAGGGCCTCATCGCCCTCCCCGGATTCGTGGACCTCCACGTCCACCTCCGCGAGCCCGGCAAGGAGGCCGCCGAGACGGTCCTCACCGGGACCCAGGCGGCCGCCAAGGGCGGCTTCACGGCGGTCTTCGCCATGGCCAACTCCACGCCGGTGGCGGACTCCGCGGGCGTCGTCGAGCAGGTCTACACCGCGGCCCGCGCGGCCGGATGGGCGGAGGTCCGTCCGGTGGGGGCCGTGACGAAGGGCCTCGCGGGCGAGCAGCTCGCGGACCTCGGCGCGATGGCGGACTCCACGGCCGCCGTGCGCATGTTCTCCGACGACGGCATGTGCGTGCACGACGCCGCGATCATGCGCCGGGCGCTCGAGTACGTCAAGGCCTTCGACGGCTTCGTGGCCCAGCACGCCCAGGAGCCCCGCCTCACTGAGGGCGCCCAGATGAACGAGGGAGACGTCTCCGCGACCCTGGGCCTCGTCGGCTGGCCCGCCGTCGCCGAGGAGGCGGTCATCGCCCGGGATGTCCTCCTGGCGGACCACGTCTCCTCCCGCCTGCACGTCTGCCACGTCTCGACGGCGGGCTCCGTGGAGGTCATTCGCTGGGCCAAGTCGCGCGGGATCAACGTGACCGCCGAGGTCACCCCGCACCACCTCCTCCTCACGGACGAGCTCGTCGAGTCGTTCAACCCGGTGTACAAGGTGAATCCGCCGCTGCGCACCCGCAAGGACGTCGAGGCGCTGCGGCAGGCCGTCGCGGACGGCGTCATCGACGTCATCGGCACGGACCACGCCCCGCACACCGAGAACACGAAGTCCTGCGAGTGGACCCAGGCGGCCATGGGGATGACGGGCCTCGAGACGGCCCTCAGCGTCGTGGTCAAGACCCTCGTGGAGACGGGCCTCATCGGCTGGGACCGCCTCGCGGAGATCATGTCGACGACGCCGGCGCGGATCGGCGGCCTGGCCGACCAGGGCCAGAGCCTCGCCGTCGGCTCCCCGGCGAACATCACCCTCGTGGACCCGGAGGCCTCGCGGACGGTGGACGCGAGCGCGATGGCCACGAAGGGCCGGAACTCGCCGTTCCACGGGATGGAGCTGCCGGCGCGCGTCGTCGCGACCCTGTTCCACGGGCACCCGACTGTGCTGGACGGCGAGCTCGCCACGGCCCACCCGGCGGCGCGGTGAGCATGAGCACTCCCGTTCTGTCCCTCATCGTCGGGGGCCTCTGCGTCGCGGCGGTCTGCTCGCTCATCGTCCTCTCGTTCCTCCGGCGCCTCCGCACGCCTTCGGAGCTCGAGCCGGCCAACCAGGTGCCGTGCGAGTCCCGCACGCCGGTGCTCGCGGTCGAGGGGGAGTACGTCTCCACGACCCTCGCGGACCGCTCCTTCGAGCGGGTCGGCCGCTACGGCCTCGGCGTCAAGAGCCTCGGCTCGCTCGAGGTGCTGCCGAGCGGGATCGTCCTCGCCCGCAGCGCCGACACCGACTTCTTCATCCCGTCCCACGACCTCGTCCACGTCGAGCGGGGAGACGGGATCGTGGGCAAGTTCGTCGAGAAGAAGGGCCTCATCACCGTGACGTGGCTGCTCGGCTCGGACATGGTCACGTCCGGGTTCCGCGCCCGCTACGCCTCGGACACCCAGCGGTTCGTCGACGCGGCCCGCGAGCTCTACCCGCACATCGTCCGTTTCCACGAGCCCTCCACCCAGGGATCCGCTCATCACCAGGAGTTTGACGACCATGAGTAACGACACGCGAACCCCGGCCCCCGGCCGCGGAGACCGGGCTGTCCTCGTCCTCGAGGACGGCGTCACGTTCGAGGGGGACGCCTACGGCGCCCGCGGCGAGACGCTCGGCGAGATCGTCTTCTCGACGGGCATGACCGGCTACCAGGAGACCCTGACGGACCCGTCCTACGCGCGGCAGATCGTCGTCCAGACGGCCCCGCACATCGGCAACACGGGCGTCAACGACGAGGACGCGGAGTCCCGCCGCATCTGGGTGGCCGGCTACGTCGTCCGGGACCCCGCCCGCCGGCCGTCCAACTGGCGCAGCCAGCGCACCCTGGACGAGGAGCTCGTCAAGGACGGCGTCGTCGGCATCTCCGGGATCGACACCCGCGCGATCACCCGGCACCTGCGCGAGCACGCCACGATGCGCGCCGGCATCTTCTCCGGCGAGGCGGCGCAGCGCCCGGTGAGCGAGCTGCTCGAGCGCGTCACGTCCGCGCCCCAGATGAGCGGCGCCAAGCTCGCCGAGGGCGTGACGGCGGAGAGCGCCTACGTCGTCGAGCCGAAGGACCACGGCTGGGAGGGGGAGCCGGTGGCGGACGTCGTCGCCGTGGACCTCGGTCTCAAGGCGATGACGCCCGTCCGGATGGCCGAGCGCGGCGTGCGCGTCCACGTGCTGCCGGCCACGGCCTCCTTCGAGGACGTGACGGCCGTGGGCCCGGACGGGTTCTTCATGTCCAACGGCCCGGGCGACCCGCAGACGGCCGTGGAGCAGATCGAGCTGCTGCGCCGGGTGCTGGACGCAGGGATCCCGTACTTCGGCATCTGCTTCGGCAACCAGATCCTCGGCCGCGCGCTCGGCTTCGGGACGTACAAGCTCCCGTACGGCCACCGCGGCATCAACCAGCCCGTCATGGACCTCACCACGGGCAAGGTGGAGATCACGGCGCAGAACCACGGCTTCGCCGTGGACGCGCCGAAGGGAGAGCCCACTCGGGCCCCGCACGGAGACTACGGGCGGGTGCGGGTCTCGCACATCAGCCTCAACGACGACGTGGTGGAGGGCCTCGAGTGCCTCGACATCCCCGCGTTCTCCGTCCAGTACCACCCGGAGGCCGCCGCTGGCCCCCATGACGCGGCCTACCTGTTCGACCGTTTCATCGAGCTCATGGGCTCCGCATCGACCAAGAAGGTGAAGTAATGCCGAAGCGCCAGGATCTCTCCTCCGTTCTCGTCATCGGCTCCGGGCCGATCGTCATCGGCCAGGCCGCCGAGTTCGACTACTCCGGCACGCAGGCCCTCCGCGTGCTCAAGGACGAGGGCATGCGCGTCATCCTCGTCAACTCCAATCCGGCCACGATCATGACGGACCCGGAGCTCGCGGACGCCACCTACCTCGAGCCGATCACCCCCGAGGTGGTCGCCAAGATCATCGAGAAGGAGCGGCCGGACGCGATCCTCCCGACCCTCGGCGGGCAGACGGCCCTCAACACGGCCATCGCCCTGGACAAGGACGGGACGCTCGCGAAGTACGGCGCGGAGCTCATCGGCGCCAACATCGCCGCGATCGAGCTCGGCGAGGACCGCGAGAAGTTCAAGGGCGTCGTCGAGCGCTCGGGCGCCGAGTCCGCGCGCTCCGAGATCGTCCACAGCCTCGACGAGGCCTTCGCGGCCGCGGAGAAGCTCGGCTACCCCCTCGTCGTCCGCCCCTCCTTCACCATGGGCGGCCTCGGCTCGGGCCTCGCGTACACTCCGGAGGACCTGCGCCGCATCGCGGGCGCGGGCATCCAGTACAGCCCCACGAGCGAGGTCCTCCTCGAGGAGTCCATCCTCGGGTGGAAGGAGTACGAGCTCGAGATGATGAGGGACGCGAAGGACAACGTCGTCGTCGTCTGCTCCATCGAGAACTTCGATCCGGTGGGCGTGCACACGGGCGACTCGATCACGGTGGCCCCGGCCATGACGCTGACGGACCGCGAGTACCAGAAGCTGCGGGACATCGCGATCAACGTCATCCGCGAGGTCGGCGTGGACACGGGCGGCTGCAACATCCAGTTCGCAGTGGACCCCAAGACGGGCCGCGTCGTCGTCATCGAGATGAACCCGCGCGTCTCCCGCTCCTCGGCCCTCGCCTCCAAGGCCACGGGCTTCGCGATCGCGAAGATCGCCACGAAGCTCTCGCTCGGCTACACGCTGGACGAGATCCCGAACGACATCACGCAGAAGACGCCGGCGAGCTTCGAGCCGACCCTCGACTACGTGGTGGTCAAGGTGCCGCGCTTCGCCTTCGAGAAGTTCCCGGCGGCGGACGACACGCTCACGACGACGATGAAGTCGGTGGGCGAGGCCATGGCCATCGGCCGCAGCTTCACCGAGGCCCTCCAGAAGGCGCTCCGCTCGCTCGAGCAGAAGGGCGCGGAGCTGGACTTCACGCCCGCTGCCGACGACGACGAGAGGGACCAGCTCGTCCTCGACTCAGCGCGGCCCACCACGGGCCGCCTGCAGCAGGTGGTCACGGCCATCGCCTCGGGCGCGAGCATCGAGCAGCTCTACGCGTCCACGGGGATCGACCCGTGGTTCCTCGACCAGCTGCAGCTCCTCGCCGAGATCGCGGAGGAGGTCCGGGACGCCCGGCACCTCACCGCCCCGCTGCTGCGCAAGGCCAAGCGCCACGGCTTCTCCGACGCGCAGATCGGCGTCCTCGCCAAGATGGACGAGGCCGTGGTCCGCGGCGTCCGCGGCGCGCTCGGCATCCGCCCGGTCTTCAAGACCGTGGACACGTGCGCCGCCGAGTTCCCCGCGTTCACGCCGTACCACTACAGCTCGTACGACCGCGAGGACGAGATCGCCGAGCACTCGGGCGAGTCGATCATCATCCTGGGCTCCGGCCCGAACAGGATCGGCCAGGGCATCGAGTTCGACTACTCCTGCGTCCACGCCACGATGGCGCTCCGCGAGGCCGGATACGAGACCGTCATGGTCAACTGCAACCCGGAGACGGTCTCGACGGACTACGACATCTCCACCCGCCTCTACTTCGAGCCGCTCACGCTCGAGGACGTCCTCGAGGTCATCGAGGCCGAGCGCCGCACGGGAGGCGTCAAGGGCGTCTACGTGCAGCTCGGCGGGCAGACCCCGCTCAAGCTCGCGATGGAGCTCAAGGCCGCCGGCGTCCCGATCCTCGGCACGAGCCCCGAGGCGATCGACCTCGCGGAGCACCGCGGCGCCTTCGCCCGGGTGCTCGACGACGCGGGCCTCATCTCGCCGAAGAACGGCACCGCCGTCTCCTTCGAGCAGGCCAAGAGGATCGCGGACGAGATCGGCTACCCCGTCCTCGTCCGCCCGTCCTACGTCCTCGGCGGGCGCGGCATGGAGATCGTGTACACCGAGGAGAGCCTCGCCCGGTACATCGAGAACGCCACGGAGATCACCGAGGACCACCCGGTGCTCATCGACCGCTTCCTCGAGGACGCGGTGGAGATCGACGTGGACGCGCTCTTCGACGGCACGGACGTCTACATCGGCGGCGTCATGGAGCACATCGAGGAGGCCGGCATCCACTCCGGCGACTCGTCCTGCGTCCTGCCGCCCATCACGCTGAGCAGCGAGGTGGTGCAGCGCGTGGCCAAGGCCACGGAGGAGATCGCGCGCGGCGTGGGCGTGCGCGGGCTCATCAACATCCAGTTCGCCCTCGCCTCGGACGTGCTCTACGTGCTCGAGGCGAATCCGCGCGCCTCCCGGACCGTGCCGTTCGTCTCGAAGGCCACAGGCGTCCAGCTCGCCAAGGCCGCGGCGCTCATCGGCGTGGGGGAGACCGTGGACTCCCTCCGCGCCTCGGGCCGGCTGCTGCCGGAAGGGGACGGGTCCTCCCTCCCGCCGGGCGCGTCGGTTTCCGTCAAGGAGGCCGTGCTGCCGTTCAGCCGCTTCCGGACGCACGAGGGCAAGGTCGTGGACTCCCTCCTCGGCCCGGAGATGCGCTCCACGGGCGAGGTCATGGGCATCGACAAGTACTTCGACACCGCCTTCGCCAAGTCCCAGTCCGCGGCGATGAACCCGCTGCCCAAGGGCGGCAAGGTGTTCGTCTCCGTGGCCAACCGGGACAAGCGCGCCATGATCATGCCGGTGCGCCGGCTCGTGGACCTCGGCTTCGAGATCGTCTCCACGGGCGGGACGGCGGACGTCCTGCGCCGCAACGGCGTCGAGGCCACCGTGGTCGCGAAGGTCGTGGAGCACGGCGACACCACCGTCGTGGACCTCATCAACGAGGGCGCGGTCTCGATGATCGTCAACACGCCGTCGGGCGGCGCTGCCCGCGGGGACGGCTACGAGATCCGCGCGGCCGCCACGTCCTTCGGCCTGCCGATCATCACGACGACGGCGGAGCTCGGCGCGGCCGTGCAGGCCATCGAGGCGCAGCGGACCTTCGAGTGGTCCGTCAAGAGCCTCCAGGAGCACGCCGCCACCCTCGCCGAGGCCGCCGCGGCCCACGCGGAGCGCCGCCGCTCCGGCGCGAAGGGCGCGCGGGCGTGACGGGCCGGCCCTCGTACCGGGATCGCGTGGCGGAGACGGTCGCCGAGCGCGGCCGCCTCTGCGTGGGCATCGACCCCCACGCCTCGCTGCTCGAGGCGTGGGGGCTGAAGGACGACATCGCCTCGCTGCGGGAGTTCTCCCGGCGCGTCGTCGAGGAGCTCGGGGACGAGGCCGCGGTCTTCAAGCCGCAGGTCTCCTTCTTCGAGCGCTTCGGGTCCCAGGGGTTTGCGGTCCTCGAGGAGACGATGGGCGCGCTGCGGCAGAAGGGCGCCCTCGTCCTCGCCGACGCCAAGCGCGGGGACATCGGCTCCACGATGGCCGGCTACGCGGACGCCTGGCTGGGGGAGGGCTCGGCGCTCGAAGCGGACGCCGTGACGCTCTCCCCGTACCTCGGCTTCGAGTCCCTGCGCCCGGCCCTCGACCTGGCGCGGGAGCGCGGCAAGGGCGTCTACGTCCTGGCCCTCACCTCCAACCCCGAAGGCGCGAGCGTCCAGCACCGGGGCGGCTCCGAGTCCGTGGCCAAGGGCGTCATCGACGCGGCGGCGGCCGAGAGCCGGACGGGCGGCCACGTGGGGCTCGTCATCGGGGCGACGACGGCGGGCGCGGCGGCGGAGCTGGGGATCGACCTCGGCGCCGTCGAGGGCTCCTTCCTCACGCCGGGCCTCGGCGCCCAGGGCGCCACGGCGGAGGACCTCAAGCGGTCCTTCGGCGAGGACTACCGCAAGGTGCTCGCGCCGAGCAGCCGGGACATCCTCAAGCACGGCGCGCGCGAGGGCGGCATGCTCGAGCGCTTCCGCGAGGTGCGCGCGAGCCTCTGAGAGCAGGGGGGGCAGCCGGACCCGCCGGTGAGCTCGCCTCACGCGGCAGGCCGGGCCGCCGCCCTCCGCAAGGCCGCAGCCGGGCCGGGCGCCAGGCCGTCGACTAGACTCGGGTGACATGCCGGAGGCGCCCGGAGCGGTGCCCGGCGACCCTGCCGCGAGAACGAGGAGCACATGAGCAAGCCAGCCCCCTCAGGGAGCATCACCGTCCTGGCCGGTCCCACGGCCGTGGGCAAGGGCACCGTCTCCACCTTCGTGCGGGACAACTACCCGGAGGTCTCCCTCTCCGTCTCGGCGACGACGCGGAGCCCGCGCCCGGGCGAGATCGACGGGGTTCACTACCACTTCCTCTCGCAGGAGCAGTTCGAGCAGTACATCGAGCAGGGCGCCTTCCTCGAATGGGCCACCGTCCACGGTCTCAACAAGTACGGGACGCTCAAGCACACGGTGGAGGAGGCGGCCGCGGCCGGGAAGAGGGTGCTCCTCGAGATCGACCTGCAGGGGGCCCGCCAGGTCCGCGAGGCCCTTCCCGGGGCGCATTTCGTGTTTCTCGCGCCGCCGTCCTGGGAGGAGCTTGTGGCGCGTCTCACGGGACGCGGCACGGAGAGCCCCGAAGAACAGCAGCGCCGCCTCGAAACCGCTAGACTGGAGCTCGCGGCTGAGTCCGAGTTCGATCAGACCATCGTCAACGAGCACGTCGACGTCGCCGCCGCAGAGCTTGTCCAGAGCATGGGGATCGCTCCGCGCACCGCGTAGGACCGCCCCAGGCCAGAAAAGAATCCTCACCGAGAAAGAGTGATTGCGTGAGCACTCCCGACGACGGCATCATCCACCCGCCGATCGACGACCTCCTCAAGGTCGCCGACAGCAAGTACGGGCTCGTCATTCAGGGCGCCCGCCGTGCGCGCCAGATCAACGCGTACTACGCGCAGCTCCACGAGGGCCTGTTCGAGTACGTCGGCCCGCTCGTGGAGACCCAGGTCAACGAGAAGCCGCTCTCCATCGCGTTCCGCGAGCTCAACGAGGGCCTCCTCGAGGTCCAGCCGCAGGGCGGCCAGGCCTGAGCCGTCCGCGTCCAGCGAGACGAGCCGCCGGAGACTGCGCACCGCGGTGTGCAGCCCGGCGGCTCCCTCGTTTCCGGGACTGCTCCGGAGAACGCACCCGCACTGAACACCGTCCGGCCTTGAGGGCACACCGGCCATGAGGACACTGAGGAGTCGACCATGAAGATCGTCCTGGGCGTCGGCGGCGGCATCGCCGCCTACAAGTCCGCGCTCCTGCTCCGCCTCTTCACCGAGGCCGGGCACGATGTCCGGGTCATCCCCACGCGGGCCTCCCTCAACTTCGTCGGCGCCGCCACGTGGGAGGCCCTCAGCCACCATCCCGTGAGCCATGACGTCTTCGACGCGGTGGACGAGGTCCAGCATGTGCGCGTGGGGCAGGAGGCGGACCTCGTGGTCATCGCGCCGGCGACGGCGGACCTCATGGCCCGCATCGCCGCGGGCCGTGCGGACGACCTGCTCACCTCGACCGTCCTCGCCACGCGCGCCCCGGTGGTCCTGGCGCCGGCCATGCACACCGAGATGTGGGAGAACCCCGCGACCCGTGCCAATGTGGAGACGCTCCGCGGCCGGGGCATCGCGGTGATCGAGCCCGCCGTGGGCCGCCTCACGGGCACGGACACGGGAGCCGGGCGCCTGCCCGATCCCGAGGCCATCCGGGACGCCGCCCTCGCGGCCGCCTCCGAGGACCTGGACCCCGAGCCGGGGGAGGGCTCGGCCGCCGCGGACGGCACCGGAGCGCCCCTCGCGGACCGGAACACGCCGTGGACGGGCCGGAGCGTCGTCGTCACCCTGGGCGGCACGCGGGAGCCGCTCGACCCGGTGCGGTACCTCGGGAACCGCTCCTCGGGCAAGCAGGGGCTCGCCTTCGCCCGCGCCCTCGCAGAGCAGGGCGCGGAGGTGACCGTTGTCGCGGGCGCCGTCGAGATCCCGCTGGATGAGTCGCTGCGGACGCTGCGCATCGGGACCGCACGGGAGCTGGAGGAGACGCTCGAGCGCCTGGTGCGCAAGGAACGCCCGGATGCGATCGTCATGGCCGCCGCCGTGGCGGACTTCCGGCCGGCGCGCACCGAGGCCTCCAAGATCAAGAAGCGGGACGGAGAGGACGCCCCGCAGATCGTGCTCGAGCGCAACCCGGACGTCATCGCCGGGCTCGCTGAAGCGAGGGGAGAGGGACGCTCGCCGCTGCTCGTCGCCTTCGCCGCGGAGACCGGGGACGAGCACGGCTCGGTGCTCGAGTACGCCGAGTCCAAGCTGCGCCGCAAGCGGGTGGACGCGCTCTGCGTCAACGAGGTGGGGCTCGCCAAGGGCTTCGGCGCGGACGAGAACGAGCTGACGGTCCTCTTCGCGGACGGCGCGGACCCCGTGCACGCGTCCGGACCGAAGGACGAGGTGGCCCGCGCGGCCGTCACCGCCCTCGGCCGGCTCGTGTCCGCTGACGGCGCACCCGCACCCCTCTCCTGAGCAGTCTTTCCCCTTCCCAGTAGACTTGAGCCCGTGACCCTTTCTACGAACGCATCCGCATCTGACGCCCGCTCCCTGCGCCTGTTCACCTCGGAATCGGTGACCGCGGGGCACCCGGACAAGATCTGCGACCAGATCTCTGACGCGATCCTCGATGCCATGCTTGAGAAAGACCCGGACTCCCGCGTGGCCGTGGAGACGATGGCCACCACGGGCCTCGTGCACGTGGCCGGCGAGGTCACCACGGAGGCGTATGTGGAGATCCCGCAGATCGTGCGGGAGACCATCCTCTCCATCGGCTACGACTCCTCGGCCAACGGGTTCGACGGCGCCCGGTGCGGCGTCTCAGTCTCGATCGGCCAGCAGTCTCCCGAGATCTTCGACGGCGTCTTCACCTCGCGCGAGACCAGGGACGGACGGGCCGCGGACGAGCGGGACCGCCAGGGCGCGGGGGACCAGGGCATCATGTTCGGCTACGCGGTGGACGAGACGAACGTGCTCATGCCCGCCCCCATCCACCTGGCCCACCGCCTCAGCGAGCGCCTCACGAGCGTCCGCGAGGACGGAGGCCTCACGCAGCTGCGGCCGGACGGCAAGACGCAGGTGACCATCGGCTATGACGGAGACCGCCCGGTCTCGGTGGAGACGGTGGTCGTCTCCACGCAGCACGCCGAGGGCCTGGACCAGGGGCGGCTCCGCGGGGACCTGCTCGAGGCCGTGGTCGATCCGATCCTCCGGGAGGCGAGCGAGACCCAGGGCCTCGACATCTCCGGCGTGGACGTCATCACCAACCCGGGCGGGCCGTTCGTCATCGGCGGCCCGGTGGGAGACGCCGGTCTGACCGGGCGCAAGATCATCGTGGACACCTACGGCGGCATGGCCCGGCACGGCGGCGGCGCGTTCTCCGGGAAGGATCCGAGCAAGGTGGACCGCTCGGCCGCGTACGCGATGCGCTGGGTGGCCAAGAACATCGTCGCCGCGGGCCTGGCCCGCCGCGCCGAGCTCCAGGTGGCCTACGCCATCGGCCAGGCCTCCCCGGTGGGCGTGTACGTGGAGACGTTCGGCACGGAGACCGTGGACCCGGTCCGGATCGAGCGGGCGGTCCGCGAGGTGTTCGACCTCCGGCCGCTCGGCATCATCGAGGACCTCGACCTCAAGCGCCCCATCTACCGGCAGACGGCCGCCCACGGGCACTTCGGCCGCACGCTGCCCGAGTTCACGTGGGAGTCCACAGACAAGGCCGCTGACCTCCTGCGCGCCGTCGGCGGCTGATCCGCATGGACGTCGAGCCCGCGCTGTTCGACGCCTCCCGGGAGGGACCCCGGACCCCGCGCCGCCCTGCCCCGGACGCCGCGGAGGACCGCCCGTACGCCCGCGTCTGGATCGAGGCGCAGGTGCCGCACCTGGACCGCGCCTTCGACTACCTCGTGCCGGAGTCCCTCAGCGCTGACGCGTGTGAAGGCGCCAAGGTCCGCCTCGTGTTCGGCGGGCAGCAGATCAACGGCTGGATCGTGAGCCGCTCGGACGAGCCGGAGACGGACCGCACCCTCCGTCCGCTCAAGCGCGTCCTCTCGCCCCACCCCGTGCTGAGCCCCGAGCGGCTCGAGCTCTTCTCCCGCATCGCGGCCCGCCAGATGTCCACGGTGGCCGATGTCATCCGCGTGGCCGTCCCTCCCCGGGTGGCGGCCGTCGACTCGTCCTTCGTGGCCGCGGAGGCTCGGGCCGACGGACGAAGCGCGCAGGAGGTCCGCGCGGCCGCGGCCGAGGCCCTCGGCGCGTGGGCTCCTGCGGAGGGCCGCCAGCGCCTCGCGGAGAGCGAGGGCGGCCGCGCCTTTCTCGACTCCCTGGCCCAGGGGGCCTCGCCCCGGGCCGTGGCCGTGCTGCCCCGAGCCGGGGTCGGGGCGCTCGTCGAGCCGTTGCGTGCCTGCCTCGCCTCGGGGCGCCGGGCGGTCGTCGTCGTTCCGGACCAGCGGCGCCTGGAGGAGCTCGAGGCCGAGCTCGCGGAGTTGCTCGGACCCGCGCTGGGACGGGAGAGCGTGGGCGAGTCCCGGGAGGCCGTCGTCGTGCGCCTCAACGCCGAGGACCCGCCGACTCGCCGCTACCGGAGCTACCTCCGCGCCCTGTCCGGGCACGCGGAGGCGGTCATCGGGACGCGCTCGGCGGCGTTCGGGCCCCTTGCGGACGTGGGGCTCGTGGCCGTCTGGGACGACGGCGACGACTCGCTCGCCGAGCGCCGCTCTCCCTACATCCACGCCCGGGACGTTCTCGTGGCGAGAGCCGTGGAGTCCGGGGCCGCGTTCCTCTCGCTGGCGCAGAGCCCCTCGGCGGAGTCGCTGCGGCTCGCGGCCATCGGCTGGGCCCGGCTCGTCGAGGACCGGCCGGACCCGTCGCGGCGGCCCCGTGTGACGGCCACGGGCTCGGAGTTCGAGACGGGCCGGGACCGCCTCGCCCAGGCCGCCCGCATCCCGTCCCGCGCGTTCGCGGCGGCACGGAAGGGGCTGGAGCGCGGCCCCGTGCTCGTCCACGTGGCGCGCACGGGCTACTCGCCGGTGGTCAAGTGCCGCCGCTGCGGAGAGCGGGCCCTGTGCCCCACGTGCCAGGGACCGGTGCTCATCGCCGTCGAGGACGGCCGGAAGCGTGCCCGGTGCGCGTGGTGCGCCCGCGCCCCGGAGGAGCTCGCGTGCCGGGAGTGCGGCTGCCGGGAGTTCTACCAGCCTGTGGCGGGCGCGCTGCGGACGGCGGACGAGCTGGGACGGGCCTTCCCGGGCGTCCCCGTCGTCGCGAGCTCGGGCGACTCCATCCGGGAGAGCGTGGGGGAGGAGCCGGCCCTCGTCGTCGCCACGCCGGGGGCGGAGCCGCGGGTCCTCACGGAGGACGGCCGGGAGTCCGGCTACGCGGCGGCGCTCGTCCTGGACGCCGAGTCCACGCTCGCGCAGAACTCGATGCACGCCCTCGAGCGGGCGCTGCGGCGCTGGTTCCGCGTCATGGCCCTCGTCCGGGCTGAGGGCGAGGTGGTGGCCACCGTGGCGGAGTCGGCGGCGCTCAACGCCCTCGTGGGCTACGATCCCGTCCCGGCCGTCCGAAGGGACTTGGACCAGCGCCGGGAGCTGGGCCTGCCCCCGAGCGTGCGCGCGGTGTCTCTCACGGGCGGGAGCGAGGCGGTGAGCCGGTTCTGGGAGAAGGTGCGGGCGGACCTGGACCGCGGAGGGCCGCTGGACCGGGAACCGCGCGTGATCGGCCCGACGCCCGTGGAGGATCCGGAGGCGGAGGAGCCCGTCTTCCGCCTGCTCGTCCTCTTCGGATACCGGGACGCTGCCCGGCTCAGCGAGGCGGTGCGGGCGCGGCGCGTGCTCGACGCGGCCTCGGCCTCGGCGCCGAAGGTCGCCGTGCGCTGCGACCCGCCGGAAGTGCTCTGACGACCTCCGGGGAGAAGGGCGAGCCGCTCCGGCCGTCCGGCTCGGCTGGCGCGTCGGCTCAGGCTCGGCTCAGGCCTTGCGGCGGTGCTCGGCGATGGCCGTTTCGCAGGCCTTGACGAGGGCGCGGGCCGAGGCCTCCCAGGAGTAGCGCGCCGCCTCCTGCCGCGCCCGGCAGGCGAGCTCCTCGCGTTCCGCGACGAGCCGTCCCATCGCCTCCGCCATGTCCGCTGCGCTGCGCGGGTCCGCGAAGACGGCGGCCGAGCCGGCCACCTCGCGGAAGATGGGGATGTCGCTCACGGCCGCGGGCACGCCGAGGCTGAGCGCCTCGACCACGGGCAGCCCGAACCCCTCGGCGCGGGACGCGGTCACGAGCCCCGTGGACGCCGTGAGCAGGGCGGCGTAGTCGGCGTCGCTCAGCCCCTGGTGGAAGACCACGTCCGCGCCCTTCTCCGCCGCCAGAGCGGTCAGGCGGCGCCGGGTCGCGTCGTCGGCCCGGCTCACGAGGTGGAGGCGGGCGCCCGTGCGCAGCCCCGCCGCCTCGATGAGGGTCTCCACGCCCTTGTACGGCATGAACGAGCCCATGTAGACGAAGTCCCCGCCGGGCGCCGGGGCCGGGAGCAGAGCGGGCGCCTCGGCGCCGCCGCGCGCGGCCTCGAGATCCGCGGGCGCGTTGGAGACGACGACGACGGGCGCCTCGGTCAGCCGGTGCTCCGCGAGGAGCCGGCGCGTGGTCTCGGAGACGACGGCGACGGCGTCGGCCCCGCGCAGAAGCCACCGCTGTGGCGCGTAGGAGAGGTGGTAGAGCCGCCACAGCAGCCGCACGGGCGCGGGGAGGCTCTTCGGGGGCGCGGGGTGCTCGTAGTAGATGAGGTCGTGGATGGTGAGCACGAGCGGGTGGCGCCGGCCCCACGTTCCGATGGTCTGCATCGGCGAGAAGACCACGTCCGCGTCGAGGTGCCGCAGGGACCGGAGGGCCCACGGCTCGCGCCACGAGGTCGGGCTGTTCGCAAGGACATGGGGGAGGTCCGGCAGCATCTCGAGCTGGCGCGGATCGGAGACGATGAGCGTCACGTCGGCGAGCTCGGCGGCGGCGGCCGCGAGGCTCGATCCGAAACGCGAGATGCCGTCGTGCCGTTCGAGGCGGGTGTAGCGGGCGTCGAAGGCGATCTTCAGGCGGTTCCCGCCCGTGCCGCCGCCTCCGTCCCGTCCTGTCCGCCGTCCCGTGCCCGCGCTCATGCCCGCGCCTCCGCGAGGTCGGCGGCGAAGGCGAGGACCGCCCGCGCGGCGGCGTCGGCCTCCTCGTAGTGGACGAGGTGGCCGACGCCGGGGATCTCCTCGAGCCGGGCCTCGGGAAGCGCCGAGGCGAGCGCCCGCTGAGTCGCCGGGGTGCCGAACGCGTCTCGCTCGCCGGTCACGAGCAGAACGGGCAGGCGCAGACCGCCGGCGGCCTCCAGGACGGAGTCCTCAATCGAGGAGGCGTAGGCCTCCGCGAGCGCCTGCCGGTCCGAGAACCCTGCGAAGTAGGCCCGGTGCTGCTCGTCGATGTAGCGCCGCACGGCGGGCTCTGAGGACGTGCGCATCATGAGGCTCATGGCGTCCGTGATGAGACGGGAGCGGACCAGGGGCAGGCCGAGGGGCGCGGGGAGGCGCGTGGCGAGCAGGTAGTAGAGCTCGGAGGCCGCCGTCGCGATCCGGGGCGTCCCCGTCAGGGCGGGGACCGAGATCGGGTTGACGAGGACGGCTCCCGCGAGGACGCCCTCCTCATGGAGCCGGGAGACGGCCTGGGCGGCACGGGAGACCACCACGGAGCCGAAGGAGTGCCCGACGAGCACCACGGGGCGGCCGGGGTGCTCGGCCGCGGCGAAGCGGGCGAGGGGCTCCACGATTCCGGAGAGGCCCTGCGCGCTGTGCGCGGTGCCGTCCCTGAAGGGCCCCGTCATGCCGAATCCCGGGAGGTCCGGGACGAGCCAGGTGCCGCCGGCGGCGAAGGCGATCTGCTCGAAGCCGTGGTGGTCCCCGCGGAAGCCGTGGACCGCGGCGAACACGGGGGAGTCCTCGGCCGGCCACTCGGACACGCCGTCCGCGGAGGCCGAAGCAGGGGCGGGAAGGCGGTACTCGGCGACGCGGACGCGCGTGCCGCCGAGCGGGATCTCGTGGAAGACCGGTGTGCGCTCATCGCGGGCGGAGGAGCGGATGCGGGAAGCGCTCGAGTTCGAGAGGCTCATCTGGCCAGTCTATAAAGCGGCGTCCTCGAGGAGGGCCCGGGCGGCGCGCTCGTCGAGGACCAGGTCCGTGATGAGCCCGGCGGCGAGGGCCCCGCGGACGCCGGCGGCCTTGTGGGCGGAGGAGACCACGCAGATCCGCTTGCGGACGTGCCTGAGGTCCTCGAACTCGATGGCAGAGGAGCGCGCGTTGAGCGGGATGTCCTCGAAGGTGCCGTCACCGCGGAAGAAGCGCGTGGCGATGTCGCCCGCGACCCCGTCCGCCCGGAGGCTCTCGAGGTCCTCGGCGCCCAGGTAGCCGCCGATGTAGACCTGGGACGGGCTGCTCGCGCCGAGCACGCCGATGCCGAAGACCGCGATGGTGGTGCGGTTCTGCAGCTCCCGGATCCGCTCGATCGAGCGCTCTCTCCACATGGCGGCCCGTGTCTCGGCGTGGTCGAAGAACGTCGGGACGGGGAACTGCTCCGCGACGGCGCCGAAGGCCTGGGAGAACCGGCGGAGGATGTCGCTCGCGTAGGCGATGCCGCTCGACTGCGTGTTGCCTGCGCCGTTGAGCTGCACCACGGCCGTCTCCGGAACCCGCTTGGGCGGCAGGTGGCGCGCCACCGCGGTCATCGTGGTGCCCCACGCGATCCCGAGGACCGTCCCGGGCACCACCTCGGCGGCGATGGTCCTCGCCGCGAGGGCCGCCGTCGTCTCGAACGCCTCCGCATCGCTCGCCCGGGGCGGGCAGGCGGCGACGACGGCGCGGACGCCGAAGCGGCTCGCCAGCTGGCGCTCGAGCTGGGCCGGCGCGGAGACGTTCTCCTGGATGCGGATCTGCACGTGGCCGCGCTCGCGCGCCTGCTTGAGCCAGCGGGACACGGTGGAGCGGCTCGTCCCGAGCTCACGGGAGATCGACTCCATGGTGCGCAGCTCCTCGTAGTACATCCGTGCAGTCGTCACGAGGAGCTTGCTGGAGACCTGGGGCATGCGTCCCTGACTTTCCGGGGGCAGGAGGGCGGGGCGAGTGCACATTCGTGCATCCTCGTTGAGTGTACTGCGAGGCCGCGAGTAGATGTAGGTCACAGCAATACCCACACAGTGTCGTGCCGGGGGCCTCGGGCCCTCGACGAGGAGGAAGAATTGTCTGCTGCGCCTGCTGTCCGCGATCGCGTCGAGGCCCTGCGAAGCCGTCCGAGCGCTGACGTCCTCATCATCGGCGGAGGCATCAACGGCGTCGGAACCTTCCGAGACCTGGCGCTCCAGGGCGTCGACGTCGCCCTCGTCGAGCGGGAGGACTACTGCTCGGGCGCGTCCGGCGCCTCCAGCCACATGATCCACGGCGGCATCCGCTACCTGGAGAACGGCGAGTTCCGCCTCGTCAAGGAGTCCGTCGTCGAGCGGAACAACCTCCTCAAGATCGCGCCGCACTACGTCAAGCCCCTGCAGACGACCATCCCGATCTTCTCCACGTTCTCCGGCATCCTCAACGCGCCGATCCGCTTCCTCACCCACAAGTCCGGCAAGCCGCAGGAGCGCGGCGCGGCTCTCATCAAGATGGGGCTGTCCATCTACGACTCCTTCTCCCGGCTCGGCGGCACGGTGCCGAAGCACGAATTCCTCGGCGCCGAGGAGTCCCGCGCCCTCTTTCCGCAGATGCGCTCGGACGTGCGCTACACCGCCACCTACTTCGACGCCTCGGTGCACAACCCGGAGCGGCTGACCCTCGACGTGCTCCACGACGGCCTCGACGCGCACGAGGGCGTCCGGGCGAGCAACTACGTCTCCGCCGTCGGCATGACCGACGCCGGGGTCCGCCTCCGGGACGAGATCTCGGGGGAGGAGTTCGACTTCTCCGCGAAGATCGTCCTCAACGTCTCCGGCGCCTGGACGGACCAGACCAACGGCGCGCTCGACGACGCGACGCGCTTCATGGGCGGCACCAAGGGCTCGCACATCGTCCTCGACCACCCGGAGCTCCTCGCCGCCACGCACGGCCGCGAGATCTTCTTCGAGCACACCGACGGCCGCATCGTCCTCATCTACCCGATGGGGGACCGCGTGCTCGTCGGCACCACGGACCTCGACGACGACATGTCCGCCCAGGCCGTCTGCACCGACGAGGAGATCCAGTACTTCTTCGACCTCATCGGCCACGTCTTCCCCTCGATCGAGGTGAAGCGGGAGCAGATCGTCTACACGTTCTCCGGCGTGCGCCCGCTGCCGCGGCACGACGAGACGGCGCCCGGGTTCGTCTCCCGCGACTACCGCTTCGAGCGCCGCGAGCAGAACGGGGCCACGGTGCTCTCCGTCGTCGGCGGCAAGTGGACCACCTTCCGCGCCCTCTCCGAGCACCTGGCCAACGAGGTCCTCGGGATGCTCGGGAAGAAGCGCGAGGTGAGCACGCTCGGCCGCACCATCGGCGGCGGCAAGGGCTTCCCCGAGAGCGAGGCCGGGGAGCGCGCCTGGATCCAGGCGCGTGTCGATGATCACATCGACGCCGAGCGCTATGGCATCCTGTTGGAGCGCTACGGAGTCCGCGCGGACGCCGTGGCCGCCTACCTCCGCGAGGGAGAGGACCGGCTCATCGGCGGCTCTCCCGAGCTGTCGACCCGGGAGCTGCGCTTCCTCGTCGAGCGCGAGCAGGTCGAGCACGTCGCCGACGTCCTCATCCGCCGCACCTCCCTGGCCTTCCGCGGCGCGGCCGCCGGCGATCTCTTCGAGGAGATCGTCCGGGCGTTCGCCGACGTCAAGGGCTGGGGTCCGGAGGAGCTCGAAGCCGAGCGCGAGCACGCTCGCTCCGTCTTCGCAGACCGCCACCGGATCGACCTCGCCACCGGCGAGCTCTCGTAAACCGCTGCACTCACCAGCCTGACCGAAAGGGAGAGGCCGCCATGACCGTCTCTCAGTTCTTCGCCGAGTTCCTCGGCACGGCCCTCCTCCTGCTGCTCGGCGGCGGCGTGGTGGCCAACAACATCCTCGTCAAGAACAAGGGCTACGGCACCGGGTTCCTGATGGTGAACTTCGGATGGGGCATCGCGGTCCTCGCGGGCGCCCTCGTCGCGGGGGCCTCTGGCGCCCACCTCAACCCGGCCGTGACGTTCGGCCTCCTCGCCGACCCGAACGTGGGGCAGCTCGCCCCGGGCATCGACAAGTCGATCGGCAACGTGCTGCTGTACCTGCTGGCCCAGATGCTCGGCGCGTTCATCGGCGCCGTCCTCTGCTGGCTCTCCTACAAGCAGCACTTCGACGCCGAGGAGAACCCGGCCAACAAGCTCGGCGTCTTCTCCACCGGTCCGGAGATCCGCTCCTACGCGTGGAACCTCGTCACGGAGATCATCGCGACCTTCGTGCTCGTCATGGTCATCCTCTACATCCCGGCCAAGGCGGCACCCGGCTTCGGCCCGGTGCTCGTCGCGCTGACCGTCGTCGGCATCGGCGCCTCGCTCGGCGGCCCCACGGGCTACGCCATCAACCCGGCCCGTGACCTCGGCCCGCGCATCGCCCATGCCGTCCTGCCCATCCGCGGCAAGGGCGGCTCGGACTGGGGCTACGCCTGGGTGCCCGTCGTCGGCCCGATCGTCGGCGGCGTCCTCGCCGGCCTCGTCCACGCGATGATGGTCTGACCTCCCACCTCGGACACCAGCGAAGGAGCTGACATGAGCACGAGCAAGAAGTACGTCATCGCGATCGACCAGGGCACCACGTCCTCCCGCGCGATCATCTTCGACCATGACGGACGCATCGTCTCCACGGGCCAGAAGGAGCACGAGCAGATCTTCCCGAAGGCCGGCTGGGTCGAGCACAACCCGGCGGAGATCTGGGACAACACCCGCGAGGTCATCGGCAACGCCCTCTCCAAGGCGAGCCTGACGCGCCACCACATCGCGGCCGTGGGCATCACCAACCAGCGCGAGACCACCGTGGTCTGGGACAAGAACACGGGCAAGGCCGTCTACAACGCGATCGTCTGGCAGGACACCCGCACCCAGGACATCGTCAACGAGCTGGCCGAAGACGGCGGCCTCGAGCGCTTCAAGGACCTGACGGGCCTTCCGCTCGCCACCTACTTCGCCGGCACCAAGGTGAAGTGGATCCTCGACAACGTCGAGGGCGCCCGGGAGAAGGCCGAGGCGGGGGACCTCCTCTTCGGCACCACGGACAGCTGGGTCCTCTGGAACCTCACGGGCGGCACCGACGGCGGCGTGCACGCGACGGACGTCACCAACGCCTCGCGCACCATGTTCATGGACCTCAAGACGCTCTCGTGGAGCGAGGAGGCGCTCGAGGCCTTCGGCGTCCCGGCGTCCATGCTTCCCGAGATCAAGTCCTCGTCCGAGGTCTACGGCACGGTCCACGGCGACCAGCTGCTCCGCGAGGTCCCGGTGGCGGGCATCCTCGGCGACCAGCAGGCGGCGACGTTCGGCCAGGCCGCCTTCGAGAAGGGCGAGGCCAAGAACACCTACGGCACGGGCTGCTTCCTCATCGTCAACACCGGCGAGGAGATCGTCCACTCCAAGAACGGCCTCCTCACCACCGTGGGCTACAAGCTGGGCGACCAGCCGGCCACGTACGCGCTCGAGGGCTCCATCGCCGTCGCCGGCTCGCTCGTCCAGTGGCTGCGGGACAACCTCGGCCTCATCTCGAGCGCCCCGCAGGTGGAGAAGCTCGCCGAGACGGTCGAGGACAACGGCGGCGTGTACATCGTCCCGGCGTTCTCCGGGCTCTTCGCGCCGTACTGGCGGCCGGACGCCCGCGGCGCGATCGTGGGCCTCACGCGGTTCGCCAACAAGGGGCACATCGCCCGCGCGGCCCTCGAGTCCACGGCGTTCCAGACCCGCGAGGTGCTCGACGCCGTCAACGCGGACTCGGACGTCCCGTTCGAGGAGCTCAAGGTGGACGGCGGCATGGTGGCCAACGACGCCCTCATGCAGTTCCAGTCCGACATCCTCGGCGTCCCGGTCATCCGCCCGAAGGTCATCGAGACGACGGCGCTCGGCGCCGCTTACGCCGCCGGCCTCGCCGTCGGCTTCTGGGAGAGCCTCGACGAGCTGCGCAACCAGTGGGCCGAGGACACGCGCTGGACCCCGGAGCTCCCCGAGGAGGAGCGCGAGCGCCAGATGCGCAACTGGAAGAAGGCCGTCACCCGGACCTTCGACTGGGTCGACGACGACGTGCGCTGACGCGTCCGACCACCCCGCCCGGCAGGGCAGACCCGCCCTCGCCGCAGCGGCCCGCACCGGCCGCGTGTCCGCACCCCGGACACGCGGCCGTCGGCGTCTGAGGGAAGGACGGAGGCGCCGCGGGACTGCACTAAAATCGTCAGGGTCCGCCGCGCGCGGGCAGACGCGACTTGATACAGGAGTGACGTGAGCGACGACCGGTCAACCGAGCAGGACTACGACTTCCGCGCCCTCGAGGCCAAGTGGGGCGGATCGTGGGAGGAGGCGAAGGTCTTCGAGCCGCAGCCCGGGGACACGCGGGAGCGCCGCTACGTCGTCGACATGTTCCCGTACCCCTCCGGGGACCTGCACATGGGCCACGCGGAGGCGTACGCGATCGGCGACGTCGCCAGCCGCTTCTGGCGCTTCAAGGGGTACAACGTCCTCCACCCGATCGGCTGGGACTCGTTCGGCCTTCCCGCGGAGAACGCGGCCATCAAGAACGGCACGCACCCGGCCGAGTGGACGTACAAGAACATCGAGGTCCAGGCCGGATCCTTCAAGCGCTACGGGCTCAGCCTGGACTGGTCCCGCCGCCTGCACACCTCGGACCCCGAGTTCTACCGGTGGACGCAGTGGCTCTTCCTCACGTTCTTCAAGAAGGGCCTCGCGTACCGCAAGGACTCGCCGGTCAACTGGTGCCCCAAGGACCAGACCGTGCTCGCGAACGAGCAGGTCGTGGACGGCGCCTGCGAGCGCTGCGGCACCCTGGTGACCAAGAAGAAGCTCAACCAGTGGTACTTCAAGATCACGGAGTACGCGGACCGGCTCGTCGACGACATGGACCAGCTCGAGGGCCACTGGCCGGACCGGGTCCTGCTCATGCAGAAGAACTGGATCGGCCGCTCGCACGGCGCCAACGTCCGGTTCGCCCTCGAGGCGGCCGGGGATCAGCCGGCTCGGGACATCGAGGTCTTCACCACCCGCCCGGACACGCTCTTCGGCGCCACCTTCATGGTGGTGGCTGTGGACTCGGACCTCGCGGAGGAGATCGTGGCGCCCGGGCAGCGGGCCGAGTTCGAGGCGTACCGGGAGAAGGCCAAGGCCGCCACCGAGATCGAGCGCCAGGCCACGGACCGGGAGAAGACCGGCGTCCTCTCCGGGCGCACGGCCGTCAATCCCGTCACGGGCGAGCAGATCCCGGTGTGGATCTCTGACTACGTGCTGGCGGACTACGGCACGGGCGCCATCATGGCGGTTCCCGCGCACGACGGCCGCGATCTCGGCTTCGCGAAGGCCATGGGCCTGCCCGTCCGGTCCGTCGTGGAGAACGGGGACCCGGATCCGGCCGAGTCGGGGGAGCCCAGCCTCTCGCCCGGCACCGCCAAGAACTCGGGCCCGCTGGACGGCCTCGCCAAGGAGGAGGCCATCGCAGCCGCCATTCGCCTCGTGGAGGAGCGCGGCACCGGCGAGGGCACCGTCAACTTCCGCCTGCGGGACTGGCTCCTGTCCCGCCAGCGCTTCTGGGGCACCCCGATCCCGATCATCCACTGCGAGTCCTGCGGCGAGGTGCCGGTCCCGGAGGACCAGCTGCCCGTCCGCCTGCCGGACGACCTCAAGGGGGAGCAGCTCGCGCCGAAGGGCGAGAGCCCGCTCGCGGCCGCGATGGAGTGGCGCCGCGTCTCCTGCCCGTCCTGCGGCGGCGAGGCTCTGCGGGACTCGGACACGATGGACACGTTCGTGGACTCCTCCTGGTACTACCTCCGCTATACGAGCCCGGGCCTCGAGGACGCTCCCTTCAGCCGGGACGCCGTGGACGAGTGGATGCCCGTGGGCCGCTACGTGGGCGGCGTCGAGCACGCCATCCTCCACCTGCTCTACGCGCGGTTCTTCACCAAGGTCCTCTACGACCTGGGCCTGGTCGGCTTCACCGAGCCCTTCTCCTCCCTCCTCAATCAGGGGCAGGTCATCAACCAGGGCAAGGCCATGAGCAAGTCGCTCGGCAACGGCGTCAACCTGGGCGAGCAGCTCGAGCTCTTCGGCGTGGACGCCGTCCGCCTCACCATGCTCTTCGCCTCGCCTCCGGAGGACGACGTCGACTGGGCGGACGTCTCGCCCACGGCCTCCTCGAAGTTCCTGGCGCGTGCGTGGCGCGTGGCCCGGGACGCAGGCCAGGCCGGCGCTGCAGGGGACCCGGCGGACTCGAAGGACACGGCGCTGCGGCGCGTCACCCACCAGACGCTGGCCCAGGCGAACGAGCTGCTCGAGCAGAGCAAGTTCAACGTCGTCGTCGCCAAGCTCATGGAGCTGACCAACGCGGCCCGCAAGTCGATCGACTCGGGGGCGGGCGCCGGGGACCCGGCGGTCCGCGAGGCGGCCATGGTCCTCACGCAGCTGCTCTCGATGTTCGCGCCGTACACGGCCGAGGACATGCACGAGATGCTCGGCGGCGAGGGCTTCGTGGCCAACACCCGCCTTCCCGAGCCGGACCCGAGCCTCCTCGTGGCGGACACCGTGACCGCCGTGGTGCAGGTGCAGGGCAAGGTGCGCGCCAAGCTCGAGGTCTCCCCGGACGTCTCCGAGGCGGAGCTCGAGGAGATGGCGCTGTCCGCCCCGCCGATCGTGCGGCTGCTCGAAGGCCGGTCTGTGGCCAAGGTGATCGTCCGCGCGCCGAAGCTCGTGAGCATCGTCCCGGGGAAGTAGCCCCGTGTCCTCGCCGTCGTCGCCGGAACCGCGCCGGGTCGCCGTCGTCGCGGACTCGTCTGCCGCAGCGACGGCGGCAGGGCGCCACGGCCTGAGGACGGCTGACGCGGTGGTCTCGCTCCCCATCCTCGTGGAGGACGAGCGCCTCGACGACCGCATGGACTCCGAGGCCCTCGCGGCCCAGATCGCGACGGCGCAGGCGGCGCGCCTTCGCGTGAGCACCTCGCGGCCGTCGCTCGGGGCCTTCGCCGACGTCTTCGAGGGCTGCCGCGCGCGAGGATTCGATGCTGTGGTCATCGTGACTCTGTCCGGGGCGCTCTCCGGAACGGCGGACGCCGCGAGGGCTGCCGCTGCGGAGGCCGCGATGCCCGTCGCCGTCGTGGACTCGCGAGCCGCCGGATGGGCGGCGGCGAGGTGCGTGGATGCTCTGGTCCGCGCCGCCGAGTCGGGAGCGCTCGACAGCCTCTGCGCAGGCGAGCCGGGCCTCGTGGACGGCGACGGCGCGGAGCGGGCGCGCAGCGCTGCAGAGCGTTCTCTCGAGCGCTGGCGGTGCGCCGCGACCCTGCCCAACCTGGCTGCGCTGCGGGCGGGCGGCCGGGCGCCCGCCGCCGCGGCAGGACTGGTCAAGGCGCTGAGCCTGCGCCCGGTGCTTCCCTTCGGAGCCGGAGGGTTCGCCTCCGTGGACATGGCGATGACGCCGGCCGGTGCCGTGGAGAAGGCCCTGCGGCACATCGGCTTGGACCGCAAGAGCACGGCGAAGGCGGATGCCGTACCGGGGCCGGAAGCACACGCGTCGTCGACGGTGCCCCCGTCCGGGCCCCGCAGAGCCCAGGATCGGGAGATCGTCGTGGAGACGTTCGCCGTGCCGCATGCCACCGCGGAACGGCAGCTGCGCGAGGCGGGATTCGAGGGGAGCCTCGTGTTCTCCCCGCTGCCGCTCGTGCTCGCCGTCCACCTGGGACCGGGCGCCATGGCGCTGTCCACGTGGGACGGGGCAGACGGCGTGTCCTGACCCGTGACCCGGCCGTGAGCCCTCCACAGCCGGGGCAGACAGGGCGCCGAGCGCGAGTTGTCCACGTTTGGAGAGGCCCCGGCGTGCAGGCGCGGGATGTTGTCGCACGATCGGAGCATGAGCCTCTCCCCGTCTGATCCTGCGTCACGCGCGCTCCTCCGACGCCTTCGCGGCGAGCCTGTCCGAGCAGCTGCCGCGCTCGGCACCCCTGTGGGTGAGGGGCAGGGACCGCAGCCTTGCGGAGCCGGCTCTGATGGGGTCGGCTCTGAGGGAGCCGGTTCAGACGGAAACGTGCCCGCTGAGGGCAGGCCGAGTTCGGGCCCGGGGCACAGCGTTTCTCCGGCGGCGTCTGGTGCGGCGCCGGACGGAAGGCTGCCGTCGCGTCGGCGGCGTCGCGGGCTGCTGGCCCTGCTCGGGCTCATCTGCGCAGTGGTCTCCGTCTTCTTCTGGAGGTCCGCGGGCCAGACGGCGGACCACGTCCGCATTCCCCGGGAGGGCGCCGCAGAGGCGGCACACGTCGGCGGTCACGTGGCGGATCGGAGCCCGGCCGCGTCGGAGCGTCCGTCGCGGTCCGCGGCGCCTACGGGGGCACCGGGCCGGCCGCAGGGCGCGGAGGCCGGGGAGGCCGCTCTCGTCGTCGACGTCGGAGGGGCGGTCAGGATCCCCGGTGTCTATGCGCTCCCGGTGGGCGCGCGTGTTGCGGACGCCATCGAGCGGGCTGGAGGCCCCCGGGAAGACGCTGCTCTGGACGCCGTGAACAGGGCCGAGCCGCTGAGTGACGGAGCTCAGCTGGTCGTCCCCAGGCAAGGTGAGGTGACCCAGGGGGAAACCAGCACTGCCAGGCCGGGCTCTCACGACGGCGGCAGCGCACTCCGGCGCCCCGTGGCCGGCTCTGGTCGTGGAGACCAGGCCCTGAAGCCAGCTGCTCAGGGCAACCGAGTCGACGTGAACCGTGCCAGCGCCGCGCAGCTGCAGACTCTGCCGAGGGTGGGACGAGTCCTCGCCGAGCGCATCGTGGAAGAGCGGACCAAGAACGGGCGCTTCACAGGGCTTGAAGACCTGCGGCGCGTGAAGGGCTGCGGCCCGAGCGTCCTCGCGGCCATCGACCCGCTCGTCAGCTTCGGGCCGTGACAGCGCCCACGGCACTCGCCTTGATGCGGCTCGTGAGGCACGGGATGACGCAGAGCCGGCTGGTCGCGGCGGCCCGCGGCGTACGCGAGGGCCTCTGTTCGCCTCGCAGGATTCCTGTGACGGCAGGGCTCTGCATCTGGGCCGTCGCGGCCGGCTGCGCCTCGGGTCTGCTCTGGATGGCGGGACTCGCAGGCATTGCGCTCGGGCTTCTCCTCTGGTTCGGACGAGCACCCGGACGAGCATGCGGGCACTTGAGCAGGCTGCGGGCCCGGCACCGGCTCGTGTCGGTGTACGCCGGCCTCGCCCTCCTCATCGTCGTCGTCCAGGTCTGCTCTGCCGCCGTGAGCGCTCCTTCGGCGCGGGAGCGTCTGAGCCGGGCGGGAGAGGCGGAACTCGTCATCGAGTCGAACCCTCGAGTTCTGCCCGGTGCTCGAGGGGAAGGCGGGGCGGAAGGAGAGAGCGCGGTCAAGCACACCGGTCATTCTCCGGAGGGCAGGGCGGGCGAACGCCGTCCGAGCGCAGAGACGTGCGCTGCTTCGGCCCGGACAGTCCCGGACGGCGTGAGGGTTGCTCTCCGATTTCCGTGTCGTGGGACTCCGGGGCGTGCCGGCACCGCTGAAGGCCCTGGCCCGCAGCACGCAGCCGGGCCGAAGGCCGGGGAACCGCCCGACCTCGGAGACACCGTGCTGGTCCGGCGCATGAGAGTGCGGGAGCCGGGCACGCGAGACAGGGGAGCGGCAGCGCTCGTCATCGCCGGGGAGGCGGTCGCGACGAACCGGGCCTGGTACCGGCCTCTGCGCGTGGCCCGTGTTCAGGCTGAGCAGGCCTTCGCCCAGACTGCCGGTCCGCGAAGCGGACGAGTGGCCGCCGCCATGGTCTACGGCGGGGACCCCGGCGACCCTCAGGCCGCCGCCTCGATGAAGACCGCCGGCCTCGCCCACCTGACGGCCGTCTCCGGTGCCAACTGCGCTCTGGCCGCGGCGGCCGGCCTCCTCGCGGTTCGCGTGCTGAGGGGAGGCCGAGGTCTTCAGGCGGCAGTCACCCTCGGGACGGTCGGGGCTTTCGCCCTGCTCTGCGGACCGGACGCGACCGTGCTGCGAGCGGCGGTCATGGGCTCGCTGGCAGCCTTGGCGCTGCTCCACGGCAGAGGGAGGTCTGGCCTCTGCCTGCTCAGCGCCGCCGTCGTCCTGCTCCTTGCATGGGACCCCTGGCTGTCGCTCGACCTGGGCTTCGGCCTCTCGGCGAGCGCGACGATGGGCATTCTGCTCTGGGCCAGGCCGTTCACCTCCCTTCTGGACCGTGTGCTGCCTGGCTGGATCGCCGCTCCCGCAGCCGTCGCTGCTTCGGCAGGCCTCGGCTGCCATCCGCTGCTCGCGCTCATGCTCCCGTCGCTTCCGGGTCTCAGCCTGCCCGCCAACCTGCTCGTTGGGGCTCTCGTGGCCCCGGTCACCTTCTGCGGCCTCGCGGTGCTGGGAACGGCGTGGGTGTGGCCCGGGGCGGCAGCGGCGCTCGCCTGGGGCCCGAACCGCGCCGTCGACCTCATTCTGGCCGTCGCGGAGTTCGTCGCAGCCCACCCGGCGAATCGCTCCCCGCTGCCGGTCGGCATCCCGGGAATGCTGCTGGGGATCGCCGCGTGGGCGCTGCCCTGGATGCTCCAGCAGTGGCTCGCGCGCCGCACCGAGAGCACCTGGCACCCCCAGCCGCCCCGCGGCAGGCGGAGGACGGCGATGGCCGGATGGGCGGCGGCGTCGATCCTCGTGGCCGTGCTGCCGTTCCTCAGGCCGAGCGCAGGGGTGGTGGACGGCTGGCAGCTCGCCCTCTGCGACGTCGGCCAAGGCGATGCCGCGGTGGTTCGCAGCGGCGCCCATGCGATCCTCGTTGACGCGGGCCCACCCGGGGACGCCGCCGCTCGCTGTCTCCAGGAGCTCGGAGTCCGTGAGCTCGACGCGGTCATCCTCAGCCACCTCCACGCAGACCACCGAGGAGGTCTGCCCGCAGTCCGTCGGCGGCACCCGGGGGGTCCCGGTCTTCTACAGCTCCGCGAGCACGGAGGACAGAGCTCTGAGGCTCACCTCCGCAGACGCAGGGCAGCTGCGCCGTGTGGATGCAGAGTCCCATCCGCCGGGGAGCGTCCTGCTGGAACGGGAGGGGCTCCGCGTCGAGGCCGTCCTCACAGCGCCGAGGCCCGCACGCGCCGTCGGCGGGGGAGAGAGCCAGGAGAACCGCGCCAGCTCAGCCCTCCTCGTCTCGTCCCGGCACGCCGGGGGCGGGCTGACCGTCTTGTTCCTCGGCGACCTGGAGCGCGAGTCGGACTCCGCTCTCTCGCGGGCCATCGACGATCTGGGACGTCGCGGGACCAGAAGGGTCGACGTCGTCAAGGTCCCGCACCACGGAGCTCGGAACGGCGCCGCTGCGTATGCGCCGCTGAGCCCCAGGGCAGCCCTCATCGGGGTCGGCACGGGGAACTCCTACGGCCATCCCCACCAGCCGGTCCTGGAGCGGCTGACCGCGGCTGGAGCCCGGGTCTTCCGCACCGACAGGCACGGGCTGGTGACTCTGCGCGAGGACGGAGAGGACCTTGTCGTCCGGCCCAGTCGGCCGTGACCCCGCCCGAGAGGGGCGGCAGATACGATGGAGAACTGTGATGAACCACCGCGGAGGCGCCCATGGCTGAGGCCAAGAACCCACGTGATGCGCGTCTGGCGCCGCTCGTCCTCTTCCTCGGGCCGGAGGAGTTCCTCTTCCGCAAGATGCTTCCCTCGCTGAGACGGCAGGCGCTGGAACGGGAGCCGGAGACCGACGTGCACCGGCTCAACGCCGCGGACTATGCGGCCGGGGACCTCGAGTCCGCCGCCCAGGCCTCGCTGTTCTCTCCGAGCTCCTTCGTCCAGGTCGAAGGCCTCGGCTCCATGAGCGAGGCCTTCCTCGAGGAGGCCCTCGCCTACGTGAAGGCCCCGGTGGACGAGGCCAGCGTGGTGCTGCACCATCCCGGCGGCAACCGGGGCAAGAAGCTGCTGGACGCGCTCAAGAAGAACGCCGCGGTCTACGACTGCTCCAGCCTCAAGAGGGATTCGGACAAGCAGGCGTACGTCGTCGCCGAGTTCAAGGCGGCCCGCCGCAAGATCTCGGCCGATGCCGTGACCGCGCTCGTCCAGGCCGTCGGGAGCAGCCTCGCGGAGCTGGACTCCGCCTGTCAGCAGCTCATCCAGGACGTGCCGGGGGACGTGACCGCGGAGCTCGTCAATCGCTACTACGGCGGCCGGGTCGAGGCGACGGCGTTCAAAGTGGCGGATGCGGCGGTCGCGGGTCAGACCGCCCAGGCGCTGGGCATCGCACGGGCTGCCATGGTCACCGGGGTGGACCCGGTGCCGCTCGTCGCCTCCATCGGCGTCAAGGTCCGAGGCCTCGCCAAGGTCGCCGGATTCAGAGGCAGCCCCGGTGAAGCGGCGCAGGCCTTCGGCATGGCTCCGTGGCAGGCCAAGAACGCGATGGCCGATGCGCGGCGGTGGAGCAGCCCGTCTCTCATCGCAGCCGTCCAGGCGGTCGCGGAGGCCGACTACAACGTCAAAGGCGGATCCAGGAACCCCGGCTTCGTGGTGGAGCGTCTCATCATCGAGCTCGGACGGCTCATCGGGCGTCGCTGACGAGAGCCGCACGGCTCGCCTGCAGGCGCCTTCACAGGACTGCAGGACAAGCCTCCAGGCATGACGAAAGGGCCCTCCGCCGAGGCGGAGGGCCCTTTCGGTCTCAGCGGCTCCGGCTGTGAGACCCCAGCGGGCCGCCGGAGCGCACGCCGAGTCAGATCAGGGGCCTGACCAGGCTGAGCGCCTGAATCAGAGGGCGGAGACCTTCTTCGCGATGGCCGACTTGCGGTTCGCGGCCTGGTTGCGGTGGATCACGCCCTTGCTCACAGCCTTGTCCAGCTTCTTGCCCGCGAGGGCGAGAGCGGACGTCGCCTTCTCCTTGTCAGAAGCGGCGACGGCCTCGTTGACAGAGCGGACGAGCGTCTTGAGCTCGCTCTTGACGGCCGCGTTGCGCTGACGAGCCTTCTCGTTCGTCAGAATGCGCTTCTTCTGGGACTTGATGTTTGCCACTTTTGCTCTTTCGGTTTACTCGAAACAGGGGTCGGTGAGGGTATTCCCGTCACTGCGAAGACTGAGCGGCGTGGGGCACCGATTGGATCGCCGGACGGGGTGCCCGTCGACCTGCGCGGACACACAGCGTCCCAGTCTACCAGGTTCAGCCCGTCACCCGGGGACCCAGGTGCTCTCAAGGGCGGCGCGCCGCGATGCCGCCGGGCCTCGGCGAGTTCATGGGACAATGGCGTATTGCCCTGCACGCCCTCTCGACCGCTAGGAAGCCACCGCCCGTGTCGCCCAAGGCCAATCTCGCGCTGACCCCAGCCAAGACCCCTGCGGACCTCCTCCGCAACTTCTGCATCATCGCGCACATCGACCACGGGAAGTCGACCCTCGCGGACCGGATGCTCCAGCTGACCGGCGTCGTCGAGCCCCGGGCGATGAAGGCCCAGTACCTGGACCGCATGGACATCGAGCGCGAGCGCGGCATCACCATCAAGTCCCAGGCCGTCCGCATGCCGTGGGAGGTGGACGGCCAGTCCTACGCGCTCAACATGATCGACACGCCGGGCCACGTCGACTTCACCTACGAGGTCTCCCGCTCGCTCGCCGCCGGCGAGGGCGCCATCCTCCTCGTGGACGCGGCGCAGGGCATCGAGGCGCAGACGCTCGCCAACCTCTATCTCGCGATGGAGAACGACCTCACGATCATCCCCGTCCTCAACAAGATCGACCTCCCCGCCGCACAGCCGGAGAAGTACGCGGAGGAGCTCGCCACGCTCATCGGCGGGGAGCCGGAGGACGTCCTCAAGGTCTCGGGCAAGACGGGCGAGGGCGTCGAGGCGCTGCTGGACAAGATCGTGGCGGAGATCCCCGCGCCCGTCGGAAACGCAGACGCGCCCTCCCGCGCCATGATCTTCGACTCGGTCTATGACACCTACCGCGGCGTCGTGACCTACGTCCGCGTGGTGGACGGCAAGCTCTCCCCGCGCGAGCGCATCGAGATGATGTCCACCGGCGCTCAGCACGAGCTGCTCGAGATCGGCGTCATCTCGCCTGAGCCCATCCCCTCGGAGGGCCTCGGCGTCGGCGAGGTCGGCTACCTCATCACCGGCGTGAAGGACGTCCGCCAGTCCAAGGTGGGCGACACGGTCACGAGTGCCGCCAAGCCGGCCGAGCGCCAGCTCGCGGGCTATGAGGAGCCCAAGCCGATGGTCTTCTCCGGTCTCTACCCGCTGGACGGCACGGACTACCCGGTGCTCCGCGACGCGCTGGACAAGCTCAAGCTCAACGACGCGGCCCTCGTCTACGAGCCGGAGACCTCCGCCGCGCTCGGCTTCGGCTTCCGCGTGGGCTTCCTCGGCCTCCTGCACCTCGAGATCGTCCGCGAGCGCCTCGAGCGGGAGTTCAACCTGGACCTCATCTCGACGGCGCCCAACGTCGTCTACCAGGTGGAGATGGAGGACGGCTCCCACGTCGAGGTGACCAACCCGTCCGAGTTCCCCTCGGGCAAGGTCAACGAGGTCCGGGAGCCGATGGTCTCGGCCACGGTCCTCGCCCCGAACGAGTTCGTCGGCGCCATCATGGAGCTCTGCCAGTCCCGCCGCGGGAACATGAAGGGGATGGACTACCTCTCCGAGGACCGGGTGGAGATCCGCTACGCCCTGCCGCTCGCGGAGATCGTCTTCGACTTCTTCGACGTGCTCAAGTCCCGCACCCGCGGCTACGCCTCGCTGGACTGGAAGCCGGAGGGGGACCAGGCGGCCGACCTCGTCAAGGTGGACATCCTCCTCCAGGGCGAGCAGGTGGACGCGTTCTCCGCCATCACCCACAAGGACAAGGCCTACTCCTACGGCGTCTCCATCACGGGCAAGCTCCGGGAGCTCATCCCCAGGCAGCAGTTCGAGGTGCCCATCCAGGCGGCCATCGGCTCCCGGATCATCGCCCGCGAGAACATCCGCGCCATCCGCAAAGACGTCCTCGCGAAGTGCTACGGCGGCGACATCAGCCGCAAGCGCAAGCTCCTCGAGAAGCAGAAGGAGGGCAAGAAGCGCATGAAGATGGTCGGCCGGGTCGAGGTCCCGCAGGAGGCCTTCATCGCGGCGCTCTCCTCCTCGGACGCGAAGGACGCCAAGGAGAAGAAGAAGTAGCGTGCCCTCCGCACTTCCCCTCGGAGAGACCCCTCCGCGCGACGGCGCCCTGCCCGCCTCGGCCTTCCACGGCGCCGGCGAGCGCACGCTCTCGCTCTACGTCCACGTCCCCTTCTGCTCGGTCCGCTGCGGCTACTGCGACTTCAACACGTACACGGCCACCGAGCTCGGCGGCGGGGGAGCGCAGGCGGAGTACGCGGGCCAGGCCGTCCGGGAGATGGACCTGGCGGTGCAGGTGCTGGCGGGGCGGACCGAGGACGGAACGACGGCGGAGAGCGCCAACCGTCCCCTGCACTCCGTGTTCTTCGGCGGGGGCACGCCCTCCCAGCTGCCCGCCGAGGACCTGGCGAGGATGCTCGAGGCGGCCGTGGACCGGTGGGGCCTCGAGCCCGGGGCCGAGGTCACCATGGAGGCGAACCCGGACTCCGTGACACGCCCCATGCTCGAGCGCATGGCCGAGGCGGGGCTGACCCGTGTCTCCTTCGGCATGCAGTCCGCGGTGCCGCACGTGCTGCGCACGCTGGACCGCACCCACGAGCCGGAGCGCGTCCCCGTCGTGGTCGGCTGGGCCCGAGAGCTCGGCCTCTCGGCGAGCGTGGACCTCATCTACGGCACGCCGGGCGAGTCGCTCGAGGACTGGCGCGCGAGCGTCGAGGCCGCCCTCGCCCTCGAGCCGGACCACGTCTCCGCGTATTCGCTCATCATCGAGGACGGCACCAGGCTGGCGGCGCAGATGCGCCGGGGCCAGGTTCCGTATCCGAGCGACGACGACGCAGCGGACAAGTACGAGCTCGCCGACGCAGCCTTCCGGCAGGCCGGGCTCGAGTGGTACGAGGTGAGCAACTTCGCGCGGCGCCCGGAGGACCGCTCCCGGCACAACTACGCCTACTGGCGCGGCGGCGACTGGTGGGGGATCGGCCCCGGCGCGCACTCGCATGTCGGCGGCGTGCGCTTCTGGAACGCCAAGCATCCCACGGCCTATGCCCAGCGGCTCGCCGCGGGTCAGACGCCGAGCGTGGGCCGTGAGGTCCTGACGGCGGAGGAGACGGCGCTGGAGAAGCTGCTCCTCGAGGTGAGGACCGTGGACGGGCTCGCCGTGAGTGCCGTGTCCCAGGAGGCGCGTCCGCGCGTGGCGGCACTCGTGGCCAGGGGGCTGGTGGACGGCCGGGAGGCGATCCGCGGCCGCCTCGTGCTCACGCTGCGCGGGCGTCTCCTCGCGGACGCAGTGGTGCGGGAGCTCGCGGGCTGACCCGCGGGGCCGGGCCCGCCGGCCAGGCGTCAGCAGCCGGTTGTCAGCGGTCTCGAGTCAGCGGATGAGGCGCAGGTTGAAGTCGTAACGGTACGGCCGCCCGCGCTCCACCTCGATGCCGGCGAGGACCGAGAAGATGGTGACGACCACCCAGATCATCGCGTGGATGACGGCGAAGAACCCTCCGATGCCCGGGATCTGCATGAGCAGCAGCGCCACGAGGGCCACGATCGTGGGAGGCAGCGTGAAGTTGAGGGCCTCCTTGGACTCCTGGGCGGTGAAGGGCCCGCGGTCCTTGAAGACGAGGAAGATGATCAGGGACGGGATGCACAGCAGAACGCCGCCGAAGTGGGCGAGCGTGGCCCACTGCCGGTCCTGGGCGGCAGTCAGCGGAAGCGCGCTGGCGGGAGTGCCCTCGAAGCGAGAGGCCTCTTCATCATGCGGGTTCTGCTCTGTCGGGTGGTGTGCCACGTGGTTCGGTACCTGATTCGCTCGGGGTCGTCGGGGATGAGATGTCAGGGGACTTCCCACACAGCATAGCGTTCGAGCCCGTGCCGGCGCGGGAGGCCGCAGCCCACCCGTTCAGTCCTGGGGAACGGTCACGAAGTCGATGACCTCTTCGACTCGCCCGAGCAGGCTCGGCTCGAGGTCCGCGTAGGTGCGCACCGCGCCGAGGATCCGCTTCCATCCCTGGGCCACGTCCGCCGTCGTGCGCGAGGGCCAGCCGATGCCCTCGAGGACGCCCGTCTTCCAGTCCCGGCCGCGCGGCACCTCCGGCCAGCGCTGCAGGCCGAGCACCGAGGGCTTGACCGTCTGCCAGACGTCCACGTAGGGGTGTCCCACGATGAGCACGTTCCCCGCCGCGCCCCGGGGTCCGCATCGCGTCGTCGCGGATCCGGGCCTCCTTGGTCCCCTCGACGAGGTGGTCCACGAGGATGCCGAGGCGCCGCGTCGCGGAGGGGCCGAACTCGGCGATGGCGCCGGCGAGGTCGTCCACGCCGTGGAGGGGCTCCACGACGATCCCCTCGACGCGCAGATCGTCGCCCCACACCTTCTCGATGAGCTCCGCGTCGTGCTTGCCCTCCACCCAGATGCGGCTGGCCCGCGCGGTCCGGGCCCGCTGTCCGCTCACCTTGACCGAGCCGCTCGCGGTCCGCTGAGGCGCGCCCGCCGCCGCGCGCGGTGCCGGCGGCGCGAGCTGCACCTGCTCGCCCTCGAGGAGGAACCCGTAGTCGAGGGGGAACGCCCGGATCCCGCCGTGGCGGTCCTCGAGCTCGACGACGATCCCGCCGCCCATCCGCTCGATGCGCACGACGGCGCCGACGAATCCGCTCGCCTCGTCCTCGAGCACCATGTCCCGCTCCACCGGGACCTTTCTCACGGTGCGGCGAGGCGGCTTCGCGGAGATGTCTCCCGGACCCCAGGAGTAGTCGAATGTCGGCACGGACGGCCCCGTTCTGCGTCGTCGTTCTGCGTCGTAGTCGTTCCCGGACTGTTCGCTGGCCGCGAGCGCCGGTCCGACCCCTATTAGACTTAGCACTGAGGCGCTCCGAGTGCTAGCGTCGAGCACCGCGGAATCGAGTTGCTGGAAAGTGGGTGAGCTGACGTGACGAGCGAGCGCCGCCTGGCCGTGCTCCGGGCCATCGTCGAGGACTACGTGTCCACGAGCGAGCCCGTCGGCTCCAAAGCCCTCGTGGAGCGGCACAGCCTCAACGTCTCCCCGGCCACCATCCGCAATGACATGGCCGCGCTGGAGGAGGAGGGGCTCATCACCGCTCCGCACACGAGCGCCGGCCGCATCCCCACGGACCGCGGCTACCGGACGTTCGTGGACCGCCTCTCGGAGATCAAGCCGCTCTCGGCGGCGGAGCGGAAGGCCATCCGCACCCTGCTCGAGGGCGCTGAGGACCTGGACGACGTCATGGGCCGCTCCGTCCGGCTCCTGAGCCAGCTCACCCATCAGGCGGCCCTCATCCAGTACCCGGTCTCCTCGTCGGCGAGCGTCAAGACGCTGGAGATCGTCGGCCTCTCGGAGACGGTGGCGCTCGTCGTCCTCATCACCTCCGCGGGAGCGGTCACGCAGCGCACCGTCCACACGCCGGGCCACACGGAGGCGGAGATCACGGCGTCCCGTGACTTCCTGCGGGCTCTCTCCTCCGGTCTCCCGCTCGCGCTGGCCGCGGCCCGGTTCCGCGAGGCGGCCCAGGCCGCGGCCCGGGCGGCCCGCGGGGGAGAGCCGGAGGGCGTGCTCCGCGGCGCTCCCGGCCAGTCCGGATCGCAGCGGCTCGCCGAGATGGCCGCGGCATGCGCGGACCTCTGCGACTCCTTCTCCACGAGCAAGATCGTCATGAGCGGAACGGCACACCTCGCCCGCTCCACGAGCGACTTCGCCTCGACCATCACCCCCGTCCTCGAGGCGCTCGAGGAGCAGGTCGTCCTCATGAAGCTGCTCGCGGAGATCGCGGCCGAGGACACGGACCTCGAGGTCCGCATCGGCCGGGAGAACGACGGCGCCCTGGCGGAGACCGCCGTGGTCCTGGGCCACTACGGCGTGCCCTCTGCGCAGGACGGCGCCCTCGGCGTCATCGGCCCCACCCGCATGGACTACGCGAGCTCGATGTCGGCCGTCCGCGCCGTCGCCCGCTACGTCACCCGCATCCTCCACGCCAACGAGTAAAGGATCCACACCACTGTGAGCCACTACGAGACCCTGGGCGTCTCCAAGGACGCCTCGGCCGAGGAGATCAAGCGCGCCTACAAGAAGCTCGCGCGCACGTTCCACCCGGACATCAACCCGGACCCGGACGCCGCGGACCAGTTCAAGAAGGTCTCGCACGCGTACGAGGTCCTCAGCGACCCCCAGCGCCGTCAGAACTACGACCAGTTCGGCGATGAGAACGGCAACGGAGCCCAGGGCTTCGGCGGGGGCGGCTTCGGCGGCTTCGACTTCGGGGACATCTTCGGCCAGTTCTTCGGCGGCGGCGCCCAGCGCGGGCCCGCCTCGCGGACGCAGCCGGGCCAGGACGCGCTCATCGGCCTCCAGCTCAGCCTCGAGGAGGCGGTCTTCGGCGTGACGAAGAGCGTCGACGTCCGCACGGCCGTGGTCTGCGAGAAGTGCGCGGGCTCCTGCTGCGAGCCGGGCACCGAGCCGATGCGCTGCGACGTCTGCGGCGGCGCGGGACAGATCCCGCAGGAGGTCGTCACCCCGCTGGGCCGCATGCAGTCGATCGCGCCGTGCGGCACGTGCCGGGGCTTCGGCACGGTCATCAAGCACCCGTGCGTCACCTGCCAGGGGCAGGGCCGCGTCCAGGAGCGGCGGACCATCAAGATCAAGGTCCCGGGCGGCATCCGCTCGGGCAACCGCATCCAGCTCCGCGGCGAGGGCGAGGCCGGCATCGCCGGCGGCCGGGCGGGAGACCTCTACGTCGAGGTCAAGGTGAAGCCGAACGACCGCTTCGAGCGCGACGGCGACGACCTCCTCACCCACATCCGCGTGCCGATGACGAGCGCCGCCCTCGGAGCCTCGCTCAGCATCGACACGTTCGACGGCCCCCAGACGGTGGATGTCGAGCAGGGCACCCAGCACGGCGCGGTGCGCACGCTGCGCGGCCTCGGCGCCAAGAAGCTGCGCCACGGCGTCGGCACGGACGAGCGGGGTGACCTGCGCGTCATGATCGACGTCGAGACCCCCACGAAGCTCAAGCCCGCAGAGCGGGAGCTGCTCGAGCAGCTCGCGAGCCTCCGCGGCGAGGAGAACCCGCAGCCGGAGGTCCACGCCTCCCACGGCGGCGGAGTCTTCTCCCGCCTCCGGGGCCGCTTCACCGGAACGGGACAGTGACCCTTCACCAGTTCGCCGCCGGCTCCGCCCTCGAGGGGGCGGAGGCCGGCGTCCGCGTGCGCATCGAGGGCCAGGAGGCCCGGCACGCACTCTCCGTGCACCGCCTCCAGCCGGGCGAGGAGCTCCTGCTTGCGGACGGCGCGGGACTCGTGGGCCGCGCCCTCGTGGATCCGGCCTCCGAGACGGGGAAGTCGCCCGTGCTCGTCGCCGAGGTCCTCGAACTGTCTCGCGAGGAGCGCCCGGCCCCGCGTCTGCACCTCGTCCAGGCCCTCGCCAAGGGAGACCGGGATCTCGCCGCGATCGAGACGGCCACCGAGCTGGGCGCCGCGAGCGTGGCCCCGTGGGAGGCGGACCGCTCGGTGGCCCGGTGGCCCGCGGCCAAGCGGGAGAAGTCGGCCTCCAAGTGGCGCAGCGTGCTCGAGGCGGCCGCCAAGCAGTCGCGCAGCCCCTGGACACCGGTTCTGCAGGAGCTCGTCGGCACGCCTGCGCTCGCCCGCCGCGTCGCCGAGTGGACGGAGCGGGGCGCGCTCGTCGTCGTGCTCCACGAGGACGCCGAGGACGCCGCCGCCCAGGTCTTCGCCGGGACGGAGGCGGAGGACGTGTACGTCGTCGTCGGCCCCGAGGGCGGCATCTCGGAGAAGGAGACGCGGCAGCTCGTGGAGGCGGGCGCGCGGCTCGCCTCGCTCGGCCGCCTCATCCTCCGCGCCTCCTCCGCGGGCCCGGCGGCCATGGCGACGGCGCGGGCCGTCTGGGCGGTGACCGCCTCCTGACCCGTCCTCGTCCTAGACTGGTGGGGATGACTGTGCACAGCGAGCCCACTGAGAGCGTCTTCTCGTTCGGATCCGTGGAGGAGTCCCTCCGCGTCCTCGGAGCAGGGGACTCCAACATCTCCCTGCTCGAATCCTTCCTGCCCGGGACGCGCCTGGTCCCGCGGGGCCAGCACGTCCGCATCGTCTCGGATGCTCCGGAGGGCGCCTCGCAGGCTCTGGAGGTCCTGGGCGAGCTGCGGACCATCGCGCAGCGGGGGACGCTCATCGGCGAGCACGTCGTGGAGCAGGTCGTCTCGATGCTTCGGCGAGGCCCCGCCGAGACGGGCGATCCGGCTCCCGCGCCCTCGCAGGTCCTCACCACGAGCATCCTCTCCACGCGCGGCAAGAACATCCGGCCCAAGACGCTCAACCAGCAGAGGTACGTCGAGGCGATCGACGACCACACGATCGTCTTCGGCCTCGGCCCCGCGGGCACGGGCAAGACCTATCTCGCCATGGCCAAGGCCGTCCAGGCGCTCACGCGCAAGGAGGTCAGCCGGATCATCCTGACGAGGCCCGCCGTCGAGGCGGGGGAGCGGCTCGGATACCTCCCGGGCTCCCTCAACGAGAAGATCGATCCCTACCTGAGGCCGCTCTACGACGCGCTCCACGACATGGTGGACCCGGAGTCCATCCCGCGCCTCATGGAGGCCGGGACCATTGAAGTGGCCCCGCTCGCGTTCATGCGCGGACGGACGCTCAACGACGCCTTCATCATCCTCGACGAGGCGCAGAACACCACCGCAGACCAGATGAAGATGTTCCTGACCCGGCTCGGCTTCGGCTCGAAGATGGTCGTCACCGGGGACGCCTCCCAGGTGGACCTGCCCGGCGGGGCCCAGGGCGGGCTGCGGACCGTCGAGGCGGTCCTGGACGGGGTCGAGGACATCGACTTCGTCCATCTCGGCGCCGAGGACGTGGTGCGCCACCGCCTGGTCAGCGACATCGTCAACGCCTACGGCGCCTGGGACGAGCGCTCCGCCCGGAGCGGGGGCCGCCGATGAGCATCGAGTTCGTCAACGAGACCGAGGCGGAGGCGGACGCGGAGCAGATGGTCGCGTGCACGCGCTTCGTGCTCGACGCCATGCACCTGCACCCGGAGACGGACGTGGCCGTCACGCTCATCGACCCCGAGGAGATGGCCCGGCTCCACGTCGAGTGGATGGACCTGGAAGGCCCCACCGACGTCATGAGCTTCCCCATGGACGAGCTCCGTCCCGGGCAGCCGGGCTCGCGGACCGGCGCCGGCGTCCTCGGGGACGTGGCGATCTGTCCACACGTCGCGGCCGAGCAGGCGGCGGCGCAGGGGCACAGCGCGCAGGACGAGATGCTCCTGCTGCTCACCCACAGCCTCCTCCACCTCATGGGCTTCGACCACGACTCGGACGAGGCGAAGGCCGAGATGTTCGCGCTCCAGGACAGGCTGCTCACCGCGTTCCTGGGCCGTCCCGCTCCGAAGGCGACGACGGCGTGACCTACCTGCTCCTCGGCCTGCTCTTCGTCGCCGCGATCACCCTCGCGGCCGTTCTGCTCTCCAGCGAGTCGGCCCTCAGCTATCTGCCCCGCTCCGACGCCGAGCGTCTCGGGCGCGGGCGCAACGGGCGCTCGATCCAGAAGATCCTGGCGCGTCCGCGGGACCACCTCCACGGGGTCCGGTTCCTGCGCATCTTCTTCGAGATGGCCGCCGCGATCGCCATCGCGCTCATGGCGGCGCAGCTCATCGAGAACGTGTGGCTCGCGGGCCTCATCACCACGGTGGTCATCACCGGCATCTCGTTCGTCATCGTGGGCGTCTCGCCGCGCCAGTTCGGCCGTGCGCACTCGAGCGCCGTCGTCGTCGCCACCGCCCCGATGGTCCGCTGGCTGTGCGTCCTCCTCGGGCCCATCCCGCGCTGGCTGGCGAGGCTCGGGCAGTCGCTCGCGGGCAAGGGCGCCCCGATGGACGACGCGTTCTTCACGGAGGACGAGTTCCGCGAGTTCGTGGACCGGGCCTCCAGCGCGGACTACATCGAGGACGAGGAGGCGGAGCTGATCCACTCCGTCTTCGACCTCGACGACACGCTCGTGGCGAGCCTCATGGTCCCGCGGACGGACATGATCACGATCCACAAGGACGAGACCCTCGAGAGGGCGATGCGCCTCTTCCTCCGCTCGGGATTCTCCCGCGTGCCGGTCATCAACGAGGACGCGGACGACATCGTCGGAATGCTCTACTTCAAGGACGTCGCGGCGCGGCTCAGCACGACGGCGCCCGCGTGGGGCCACCTCGAGCCGTGGGAGGCTCAGGAGCAGCAGGTTCGCGAGATCTGCCGAGACGTCCGCTACGTCCCCGACTCGATGCGGGCCACGGACCTCATGCGCGAGCTCCAGCGCGAGTCCATCCACGTGGCCATCGTCGTGGACGAGTACGGAGGCACCGCGGGCCTCGTCACCCTCGAGGATGTGCTCGAGGAGATCGTCGGAGACATTGCGGACGAGTATGATGCGAAGGATTCGGAGCCTGCTCCCCTCGCCGACGGCGGCTGGGAGGTCGCCGCGCGCATGAACGTGGACGACCTCGCGGACCTCCTCGGCATCGAGCTGGAGTACGACGACGTCGAGACGGTGGGCGGGCTCCTCGCCAAGGCCATCGGGCGCGTGCCCATCGAGGGCAGCGCCGGGGAGATCGGGACGCTCTCGCTCCGGGCATCCCGCCAGCAGGGCCGCCGGCACCAGATCTCGCACGTCATCGTGCACCACACCCCTGAGCTCGAACCTGACACGGAGGACGAGGAATGATCGACGAGCGCAGCGCCGCCCCGAGCGGCCCGCCCCAGTTCGCCCCCGCGCAGGAGGGCTTCCGCGCAGGCTTCCTCTCGTTCGTCGGCCGCCCGAACGTCGGCAAGTCCACCCTGACCAACGCGCTCGTGGGGGACAAGATCGCGATCACCTCGAACAAGCCGCAGACGACGCGGCACACGATCCGCGGCATCGTCCACGGCGAGGGGCACCAGATCGTCCTCGTGGACACCCCCGGCCTCCACCGGCCCCGGACCCTCCTCGGCAAGCGCCTCAACGAGCTCGTCTCGGAGACCCTGGCGGACGTGGACGCCATCGCCTTCTGCCTCCCCGCGAACGAGGCCATCGGGCCGGGAGACCGCTACATCGCGCAGCACGTGCGGGACATGGGGCGCAAGCCCCTCATCGCCGTCGTGACCAAGGCGGACACCGTCTCCCGCCAGGCCCTCGGCGAGCAGCTCGTGGCGGTCGAGGCCCTCGGCCGGGAGATCACGGACGGCCGCGGCTGGGACGCCATCGTCCCCGTGTCGGCCGTCTCGGACTACCAGATCGGCCGTCTCGCCTCCGTCCTCGCAGAGCACATGCCCGAGTCCGCGCCGCTGTACCCCACGGACGCCGTGACGGACGAGTCGGACACCACCTACATCGCGGAGCTCGTCCGCGAGGCGGCGCTCGAGGGCGTCCGCGACGAGCTGCCGCACTCGCTCGCCGTCGCCGTGGAGGAGGTCGTGCCCCGGGAGGACCGGCCGGCCGAGAAGCCGCTCACGGACGTCCGGGTGACCGTCTACGTGGAGCGTCCGAGCCAGAAGGCCATCGTCATCGGCAAGGGCGGATCCCGGCTGAAGTCGATCGGCGCGGCCGCCCGTCCCGCCATCCAGAAGCGCCTCGGCACGCAGGTCCACCTCGACCTGCACGTCAAGGTGCTCAAGGACTGGCAGCGGGATCCGAAGCAGCTCAACCGGCTCGGCTTCTAGCGATGGACTCGCGGGAGCGCTCGGCGGCGCCCGAGGCACTGGGACGCCGCGCTCGCCGCTACCGGCGGCAGGCGGTGGAGCGCAGCCAGTCCGCCGTTTCGCGGGCGCGCCTGCGGCGCCGGGGCCTCTGGGCCGTCTCGTGCGCTCTCGTGCTGGCGCTCATCGCAGGCGCAGGGCTTGTCGGGCGCCTCCGGTCCAATTTCCGAACGGCTCCTCTGACGCTCGGACAGAACGCCCAGCCCGTGGGGCAGGGCGGCCCTCTGGACATCCTTCTCCTCGGGACGGACACCCGATCGGGGGCGAACGGCAAGTACGGCGGCGCCCAGTTCACGGCCGGCCAGGGCCACTCTGACGTCATGATGCTCCTGCACGTCTCCCAGGACCGGAAGCGCGTCACCGTGGTGAGCTTCCCCCGGGACACCCTCGTGCCGCTCCCGGCGTGCACGGATCCGGCCACGAAGAAGACGTATCCCGCCCAGGACCTCGCCATGCTCAACTACGCCCTGAGCTACGGCGGGCCGGGGTGCACGGTCGCCGCGGTGAACGAGCTGACCGGCCTCAACATCGACCACTTCATGATGGCGGACTTCAACGCCGTCAAGGAGATCTCCAACGCGGTGGGCGGCGTGGACGTCTGTCTCAACTCGGCGGTCAAGGACCCGCAGTCGGGCCTCGACCTCCCCGCCGGGATCTCGACCGTCAAGGGGGACCAGGCCCTCTCTTTCCTGCGCACACGCCACGGGTTCGCGGACGGCGGGGACATCGGCCGCATCCGCGCCCAACAGGCCTTCATGGCCTCTCTGACGCGCAAGGTGAAGGGGGAGGGAACGCTCAGCGACGTCCCGAAGCTCTACGGCATCGCGGACGTCATGACGCAGAACCTCACCGTGGACGAGGGGCTCTCCGACATCCCGACCCTCATCTCCGTGGCCAAGAACATGAACGACGCCCAGCTCGGGAACATCGCCTTCGTGACGCTCCCGACGACGACGTACGCTCCGGACCCCAACCGGCTCGCGGTGGACCAGCCCAAGGCCCAGCGGCTCTTCTCCATCCTGCGCCGGGACGGGGACGTCACCGCGAAGCCGGCCGCGCCCTCGCCGAAGGCCCCGAGCCGGCCGTCCCAGGGCGGAACGCCCGGGCGCTCCGCGTCCGAGCAGACCGCTGCGCCGGCCCCGGCTCCCTCGCCGACACAGGCGGCGGAGGAGGACCCCGCGGCCTCCGTGGACCCCTCGCTCGTGCCCCTCGCGGTGACGGACGCCAGCGGACGGGCAGGCCGGTCCCGCGCGGTCGAGGCCCAGCTCAAGCGGCTGGGATGGCCTCTCGCCCTGGACACGGGCAAGGCGCCCTCTCCGGTCCCGACCACGCAGATCCTCTACTCGGACGGCTACGAGCAGGCGGCGAAGGCCCTGGCCGCGAAGCTCAAGGTCCAGGACGCCCAGCTGGTCCGCACGGGGGCCGTCGAGGGGCTCGAGGTCGTCGTCGGCCAGGACTTCCAGCAGGGCGGCACGGTCGGCTCCTCGGGCCAGTCCGTCTCGGGCGGACTGAGCGGGCAGACCGCGGACCAGGTGACGTGCCAGCAGGGGAACCCCAGCGAGTAGCCGCGCACGGTCGAGTTGTCGGCGGCGGCAGCCGACGGTGCGCGCAGTGTCTCAGATATTGAGACCAGAGCGACCACGTGTCGGACGGTCCTCGAGGGGCGGTGCTACGTTTCACATATCCCCGGCGGTCCGGCCGGGGCGACGTAGTCACTCGAATGTGAGGGCACCAAGGTGAAGAATCTGCAGAAGCCGTCAGGAATGCCGTTCGGCAAGTACACGCCTTTCCACGAGCAGATCACCGTTGACCTTCCGGACCGCACCTGGCCTGGGCGGCGCCTTGAGAAGGCGCCCCGCTGGTGCGCCGTGGATCTGCGGGACGGGAACCAGGCCCTCATCGACCCGATGAACACGGAGCGCAAGCTCAAGATGTTCGATCTCCTCGTGGGCATGGGCTTCAAGGAGATCGAGGTCGGCTTCCCGGCCGCGTCGCAGACGGACTTCGACTTCGTCCGCCAGCTGGTCGAGCAGGACCGCATCCCGGACGACGTCCACATCCAGGTCCTGACCCAGGCCCGCGAGCATCTCATCGAGCGGACCTTCGAGGCGCTCGAGGGCGCGGACCGCGCGATCCTGCACCTCTACAACTCGACCTCCGTCCTGCAGCGCAGGGTGGTCTTCGGGCAGGACCAGGACGGGATCGTGGACATCGCCACCCAGGGCGCCCGCATCTGCCGCAAGTACGAGGAGCAGCTCAAGGGCACGGACATCACCTACGAGTACTCGCCGGAGTCCTTCACGGGCACCGAGCTCGAGTTCGCGGCGCGGATCTGCAACGAGGTGACCGAGGTCTTCGAGATCGGCGAAGGGCGGGAGGTCATCGTCAACCTGCCCGCCACGGTCGAGATGATCACGCCGAACGTGTACGCGGACTCGATCGAGTGGATGAACCGGAACCTCGCCCACCGCGAGCACGTTGTCCTCTCGCTCCACCCCCACAATGACCGGGGCACGGGCGTCGCCGCCGCGGAGCTGGGCTACCTGGCCGGCGCGGACCGCATCGAGGGCTGCCTGTTCGGCAACGGAGAGCGCACGGGCAACGTCGACCTCGTCACGCTGGGCATGAACCTGTTCAGCCAGGGGATCGACCCGCAGATCGACTTCTCCGACATGGACCACATCCGGCGCACGGCGGAGCACTGCAACCAGATCAAGGTGCACGAGCGCTCGCCCTACGGCGGAGACCTCGTTTTCACGGCCTTCTCCGGCTCCCACCAGGACGCCATCAAGAAGGGCTTCGAGCACATGGAGCGGGACGCGGCCGCGGCCGGCAAGCCGGTCGAGGCCATGCCCTGGGGCGTGCCATACCTGCCGATCGACCCGAAGGACATCGGCCGCTCCTACGACGCGGTCATCCGCGTCAACTCGCAGTCCGGCAAGGGCGGCGTGGCCTACCTGCTCAAGACCGAGCACCAGTTGGACCTGCCGCGGCGCGCCCAGATCGAGTTCTCCAAGGTCGTCCAGCACCGCAACGACACGCAGGGCGGCGAGGTCACCGGCGAGGAGCTCTGGAAGGTCTTCACGGACGAGTACCTGCCCTCGCGCAGCGCGGACGAGTCCCAGCAGTGGGGCCGCTTCCGGATTCACGACGTCCGCACCCAGACGCAGGACGACGAGTCCTTCTCCCTGGAGCTCAAGATCGACGACGGCGAGCGGACCGCCACCCGCATCGCCTCGGGCACCGGTCCGGTGGACGCGCTCGTCGGCGTCTTCAGCCAGGAGGGCGTCGACGTCCGCGTGCTCGACTTCGTCCAGCACTCCCTGAGCTCGGGCGAGGGCTCGCGGGCCGCCGCGTACGTGGAGTGCGCGGTGGGCGGCCGCGTCCTCTGGGGCGTGGGCATCCACGACAACACGACGACGGCCTCCCTCAACGCCGTGGTCTCGGCGGTCAACCGCGCCGTCCGGCTGGACGAGGCCGAGTCGGCCTGATGTCCGGCAGGCCGGCGGCCGAACGGCCGCCCCGCCTGACAGGGCCCTTCCCCTCGGGGAGGGGCCCTTCGGCGTCTGCGGCCGCTGCTGGCGTAGCCTGAACAGGTGAACTCCGGACGCGCGCGCACCTACTCGAGCCGCGTCGTCGTGCTGCGGACGTACGACCTCGGGGAGTCGGACCGGATCCTCGTGCTCGCCACGGCTGAACGGGGACTCGTGCGGGCGGTGGCGAAGGGCGTCCGCAAGACGGCGAGCCGCTTCGGCTCCCGGCTCGAGCCGTTCATGGTCTCGGACTGCCACCTCGCCGAGGGCCGCTCGCTGGACCGCGTGACGCAGGCCGTCTCCGTGGCCTCCTACGGGATCGGGATCGTGCAGGACTACGACGCCTTCATGTACGCCTCGGCCCTCGCCGAGCTGACCGAGGTGCTCTGGAGGGACGACCCGCAGGCGGAGTACTTCGACCTCGTCCACGGCGCGGTCGCCGCCCTCGCCCGCCGTCGCTATCCTCCCCAGCAGGTGTTCGACGCCTTCGCCCTGAGGGCCATGGCTCGCTCCGGGTGGGACATGAGCGTCGAATCCTGCGCTGTGACGGGGGAGACCCAGGGCCTCACGAGCTTCTCGCCGAGCCATGGAGGAGTGCTGAGCACGGCGCTCGTCCGCCTCCCCGGCGCCACGATCCTTCGGCCTGGCACGCGGGAGCTGCTCTCCTCGCTAAAATCGGGTGACTGGTCCGCGGTGCTCGCCTCGGACGAGGCCGCCCGCCGCCAGGCCCATCAGCTCGTGCGGGCCTACCTCGGCTGGCACCTGGAGAAGACCATCTCGACCCTGACCCGACTCGACAGGCAGCCATGACCCGACACCCCGTTCCGCCGCCCCCTCATCCCTCGGGCGAGACGGCTCCGGCGATCCCGCGGCAGTTCGTCCCCAGGCACGTCGCCATCGTCATGGACGGCAACGGCCGCTGGGCCAACCGGCGCGGCCTGCCGCGCACGGAGGGGCACAAGGCGGGGGAGCGGGCGCTCATGGAGGTCATGGCGGGCGCCGTCGAGATCGGGATCGAGCAGGTGTCCGTGTACGCGTTCTCCACGGAGAACTGGAAGCGCTCGCCCGATGAGGTCCGCTTCCTCATGGGCTTCTCGCGGGACGTGGTGCGGGACCGCAGCCACGTGCTCGACGAGTGGGGCGTCCGCATCCGCTGGAGCGGCCGCGAGCCGCGGCTCTGGAAGTCCGTGGTCCGGGAGCTGAAGGCCGCCGAGGAGCTCACCCGGCACAACTCGCTCTGCACGCTGACGATGTGCGTCAACTACGGCGGCCGCGCCGAGATTGTGGACGCCGTCAACCGGATCACCCGAGACGTCGCGGACGGCCGCCTCAAGCCGGGCGCGGTGCGGGAGTCCACCCTCCAGCGCTACCTCTACGAGCCGGACGCCCCGGACGTGGACCTCTTCCTCCGCACCTCGGGGGAGCAGCGGACCTCGAACTTCCTTCCCTGGCAGTCCACCTACGCCGAGATGCTCTTCATCGACGAGCTCTGGCCGGACGTGGACCGCCGGACGCTCTGGCGGGCCGTGGAGGCCTACGCGCAGCGGGACCGCCGCTACGGCGGGGCCGTGGACGCGGTGTCGCGGTAGCCGGCCGCGGACCGCGCGCCCGATAGGCTGGCTCGCGTGAAGATCTATCCGGCAGTCTTTCAAGTCCTCTTCTCCCGCATGGACCCCGAGCGGGCCCACGAGGTCGGGTTCCGCCTCATCCGGCTCGTGGAGCAGACCGGCGTCAGCTCCGTCCTGCGCAGGCTGACCCGCCCTGCCCCCTCGCTGGCCACGCAGGCCATGGGCCTCGAGTTCCCGTCTCCGTTCGGCCTCGCCGCTGGCTTCGACAAGCGCGGCGCCGGCGTGACGGCCCTCGCGGACCTCGGCTTCGGCCACGTGGAGCTCGGCACGGTCACGGCCCAGGCCCAGCCGGGCAACCCGAAGCCCCGGCTCTTCCGCCTCGTCGAGGACCGCGCCGTCATCAACCGCATGGGCTTCAACAACGACGGCGCCGCCGCCGTGGCCGAGCGGATCCGCCCGCTCCGCGAGGCCCTGGCCAAGCGCTTCGGGCGCCGCCGCCCGATCGTCGGCGTCAACATCGGCAAGACGAAGGCCGTGGAGCTCGAGCACGCCGTGGAGGACTACCGAGCCTCCGCCCGCCTGCTCGCGCCGCACGCCGACTACATGGCGGTCAACGTCTCCTCGCCCAACACCCCGGGGCTGCGGCTTCTGCAGTCCGCCGACTCGCTCGAGCCCATCCTCACGGCCGTCCGCGAGGAGGCAGAGGCCGCGGGCCGCCGGATCCCGCTGCTCGTGAAGATCGCCCCGGACCTCGCGGATCAGGACGTCCGCGATGTGGCGGCGCTTGTCGAGCGGATCGGGCTCGACGGCGTCATCGCCACGAACACCACGATCGGACGCGAGGGCCTCCGCACCCCCGCGGCCCGCGTCGAGGAGATCGGCGCGGGCGGCCTCTCCGGCGCCCCGCTCAAGGAGCGCTCCCTGGAGGTCCTCCGCCTGCTGCGCTCCAGCCTGGGGGAGGGCCGCACCGTGGTCTCCGTCGGGGGAGTGACGACGCCGGAGGACGTCGCCGAGCGCCTCGACGCCGGCGCCGACCTCGTCCAGGGATATACGGCCTTCCTCTACGAGGGGCCGTTCTGGGCCTGGCGCATCAACCGAGGCCTCGCCCGGCGCCGCTGAGCCGGACCTGCGCACAGCAGAGAGCCCGCGCACATCGGAGCGCCCAAGCACAGCAGAGAGCCCGCCGCAGCGAACGGCTGCGGCGGGCTCTCTGCGTTCTCCGAGGCCGGGCGGTCAGACGCCGACGGCGGGAGTGCGGAACTTGCGGAACATGATGATCCGCTCGATGACGTAGAAGACGTCGCCCCGCTGGCGCTCTGTGCCGGTCTCGGCCTGGCGCTTGCGCAGCGAGCGGACGCAGAGGAAGACCTCGACGGCCACGAGGAGGATGAACGCCATGAAGATGTTGGAGATGGCCTTCTGCACCTCCATGTTCGTGGAGAGCACGAGCGAGAGGATGACGAACGGCAACAGGACGAAGATCATGATCTCCGGAATCCGGAAGCGCTCGTCCACGACCTTGCGGACCAGCCGGCGGTTCGCGCCGCGGTGCTTCGGCGGCAGGTAGCGCTCGTCGCCCGTCTTGAAGGACTCGCGGACCTTCTCCGCCTCGGCGGCGCGCGCCTCGCGGCGCTGGCGCCGGGCTTCCTTCGGGTCGTTCGTCACGAGCGGCCGCTTCCGGGCCGCCTCGCGCTCCCGCCGGGTCGGGGTGGGCGCGCCCTTCTTCTCCTGGGGGTGCCGCCGTTCGCGCGGCGACTGCTCCGCCGGGCCGGTCTCGGCCGTCTTCGGCGTCCCCGTCCGGCTGGCCGCGCCAGCCGCCGTGGATCCCGTCCCCGAGGACGGAGCGGTCTCCGAGGCGGTGGTCTCTGAGGCGTGCGCCTCCGTCAGCTTCTCGCTCTTCTTCCCAAACACCCTGCCCATTCTACCGGCGGCGGATAGGCTGAGTGACATGACTGACACCTCTTCTCCCGCCCTCTCGCTCGACGAGGCGCGTGCGCTGGTCGAGTCCGGCTTCGACCGCGCGGTCGCCGACCTCTCCTCTCTCGTGGCCATCCCCGGCATCGCCTGGGAGTCCTTCGACCCCGCGCACCTCGAGCGATCGGCCGAGGCCGTGGCCGCTCTGGCACGGGACGCCGGCTTCGAGTCGGTGGAGATCCACCGGGCGTCCCTCTCCGCGGGGGAAGCAGGCGGGGAGAAGACGGTGACCGGCGGCCCCGCCGTCGTCGCCTCCATTCCGGCGCCGGAGGGCGCCCCCACCGTCCTCCTCTACGCGCACCACGACGTGCAGCCGCCGCAGGACCGCGCCCTCTGGGACACCGAGCCGTTCGAGGCCACGGAGCGCGGCGGCCGTCTCTACGGCCGCGGCACGGCCGACGACAAAGCCGGCGTCATGCTCCACATCTCCGCGGTCCGGAACCTCGTCAAGCACTTCGGCGGCCGCCTGCCCGTCGGCGTCACCCTGTTCGTCGAGGGCGAGGAGGAGGCCGGCTCGCCCACCTTCCGCGCCTTCCTCGAGGAGCACCGGGAGAAGCTGCGCGCGGACGCGATCGTCGTCGCCGACTCGAGCAACTGGGTCGTCGGCACCCCCGCCCTCACCACCTCCCTCCGCGGCCTCGTGGACGGCACCGTGACCGTCCGCGTCGCCGAGCACGCGTCCCACTCGGGGATGTTCGGCGGGCCCGTCCTCGACGCGCTCACCGTGCTCGGCCGGGTCATCGCCTCGTTCCACGACGACGACGGCGCTGTCGCCGTCGCGGGCCTGCACCAGAACGAGGGGGAGACGGGCCTCGACTACGCCGAGGCGGACTTCGCCCGGGACGCGGGCCTGCTCGAGACGAGCCGCCTCGCCGGCACCGGCAGCCTGACCGGGCGGCTGTGGAACAAGCCCGCCCTCTCCGTCATCGGGATCGATGCCCCTGCCGTCGCGGTCGCCTCCAATACGCTGCTCAGCGAGGCCAGCGCGAAGGTGAGCCTCCGGATCGCCCCGGGTCAGGACCCGGCTGCGGCCATGGACGCGCTCGCCCGCCACGTCGAGGAGCTCGACGTCTTCGGCGCGGAGATCCGGTTCCACCCGGGAGAACAGGGCCAGCCCTTCTCCACGAAGACGGACGAGCCGTTCGCCAAGGCGGCCCTCGCGGCCCTCACGGAGGGGTTCGGCACCCAGGCCGTCGAGATGGGCATGGGCGGCTCGATTCCCTTCATCGCAGACCTCAAGCAGGTCTACCCGGAGGCCGAGATCCTCGTCACGGGCGTCGAAGACCCGGACACGCGAGCCCACTCGGCCAACGAGTCCCTGGACCTCGGGGACTTCAAGTCCGCCATCCTCGCGGAGACGCTCCTCTTGGCGCGTGCCGCTGAGGTGCGCTGAGAGCCGCTGGCGGCTCTGCGGTCTCCGGTGCCTCCGGGTCTCCGGATTCGCCGGGAGCGAGCAGGGGAGACGGCCCAGGCGTCCAGGACTAGACTCGACACCGAAGTCGTATCGCCGCCCGGACAGAGGCGAGCGAGGAAGGAGTACAGATGAGCACCGAGGTCACTGAGCAGACCGAGCTGCCGACTCATGACGTGGAGCTCTCTGACGTCGCCGCTGCGAAGGTCCGCAGCCTCCTCGAGCAGGAGGGGCGTCAGGATCTGCGCCTGCGTGTCGCGGTCCAGCCGGGCGGCTGCTCCGGCTTGATTTACCAGCTCTACTTCGACGAGCGGCTCCTCGACGGGGACGCGGTCAAGGACTTCGACGGCGTTGAGGTCGTCGTGGACAAGATGAGCGTGCCGTATCTTTCGGGCGCGTCCATCGACTTCGAGGACACCATCTCGAAGCAGGGCTTCACCATCGACAACCCGAACGCGGAGGGATCCTGCGCCTGCGGCGACTCGTTCCACTAGCCGCTCGCCCGGCTCCGCGCGGCCCGTTCCCGTCTGGGGACGGGCCGTCGGCGCATCCTGAGGGGTCTCGAGCTCGAATTTCCGGTCCGCCACATCGCACAGGAGTGCACAATCACCCCCAAGGGCGGGTAAGCTCTACGATGAGTAGTAATTGACCGTGAAAGTTCTGAGACTTTCAGTCGTTGGCTCCCGGACGGCATGTGATTGGCCGGTAGACAGCGGATATTTCGACAGAAAGGGCCGTTACGTGGGTTCGCAAGAACGTGCGGGGCGCGGAAGCCGCAACCTCCTCAAGGGCGCGGCTGTCCTGCCGCTTGTCGCGGTGGCGCTGTCCGGTTGCAGCGAGGAGGCCAAGCGCGGCTGGCTGCCTGGCAGCAACGACATGACCAACAACACCGAGGCGCTCAGCAATCTCTGGGTGCACTCGTGGATCGCCGCCCTCGCCGTCGGCCTTCTGACCTGGGTTCTGCTGCTCTGGTGCCTCGTGGCCTACCGCCGCCGCAAGGGCGATGTCGGCTACCCGCGGCAGATCTCCTACAACCTGCCGCTGGAGATCCTCTACACGGCCCTGCCGCTGTTCATGATCATGGTGCTGTTCTTCTTCACGGACAAGACGCAGCGCCAGGTCGACCAGCGTGTCGCTGACCCGGACGTGAAGATCAAGGTCTACGGCAAGCAGTGGGCCTGGGACTTCAACTACAACGTCAAGGGTGACAAGCACTACTTCCAGGGCACTCAGGCGCACCTCTCGCCGACCGGCGAGACGGGCGTGGAGAAGACGCTTCCCACCCTCTACCTCCCCGAGGGCAAGAGCGTGGAGTTCGAGCTCCAGTCCCGTGACGTCATCCACTCCTTCTGGATCCCGCAGTTCCTCGAGAAGCGGGACATGATCCCCGGCCACACGAACTTCCTGACCCTGACCCCGCAGAAGGCGGGCACCTACCAGGGCAAGTGCGCGGAGCTCTGCGGTGAGTACCACTCGGAGATGCTCTTCAACGTCGTCGTGCTCCCTGAGGACCAGTTCAAGGCCAAGATGGCCGAGCTGCCCAAGGGCGAGGTCGGAGACGAGTACAACCGCAAGCCGACGACCAAGAATGCAAACTAGGTGAGGTTCGCATGACTACGTACGAATACAGGGCTCACTCGGGCGCAGTGGACGCGCCCCGTGTGGTGCCGAAGTCCAAGGGCCGCATCGTGGTCAACTGGATCACGTCCACTGACCACAAGACGATCGGGTACATGTACCTCATCTCCTCGTTCGTCTTCTTCTGCGTGGGCGGCGTCATGGCGCTGCTCATCCGTCTCGAGCTCTTCGAGCCGGGCATGCAGATCCTTCAGACGAAGGAGCAGTACAACCAGCTGTTCACCATGCACGGAACGATCATGCTGCTCATGTTCGCCACGCCTCTCTTCGCAGGCTTCGCGAACGTGATCGTGCCGCTCCAGATCGGCGCGCCGGACGTGGCGTTCCCGCGACTCAACGCTCTGGCGTTCTGGTTCTTCCTCTTCGGCTCGATCATCGCCTGCGCCGGCTTCATCACCCCGCAGGGCGCAGCGTCCTTCGGCTGGTTCGCGTACGCGCCGCTGTCGAGCACCACCTTCTCGCCGGGCGTCGGCGGTGACCTCTGGGTCTTCGGCCTGGCGCTCTCCGGATTCGGCACCATTCTTGGCGGCGTCAACTTCATCACGACGATCGTCTGCATGCGCGCTCCGGGCATGACGATGTGGCGTATGCCCATCTTCACCTGGAACACGCTGGTGACGGGCATCCTGATCCTCATGGCCTTCCCGCCGCTCGCCGCTGCGCTCTTCGCGCTCGGCATGGATCGCCGCTTCGGCGGACACATCTTCGACTCGGAGTCGGGCGGAGCGGTCCTCTGGCAGCACCTCTTCTGGTTCTTCGGCCACCCCGAGGTGTACATCATCGCGCTGCCGTTCTTCGGCATCGTCTCGGAGATCTTCCCGGCGTTCTCCCGCAAGCCGATCTTCGGCTACAAGGGCCTCGTCTACGCGACGATCTCCATCGCCGCCCTCTCCGTGACCGTGTGGGCACACCACATGTACGTCACGGGCGCGGTCATGCTGCCGTTCTTCTCCTTCATGACTATGCTCATCGCCGTTCCGACCGGTGTGAAGTTCTTCAACTGGATCGGCACCATGTGGCGCGGCTCGATCACCTTCGAGACCCCGATGCTCTGGAGCCTCGGCTTCCTCGTGACGTTCCTCTTCGGCGGCCTCACGGGCATCATCCTCTCCTCGCCGCCCATGGACTACCACATCTCGGACACGTACTTCGTGGTCGCACACTTCCACTACGTCCTCTTCGGAACCGTGGTGTTCGCGATGTTCGCCGGCTTCTACTTCTGGTGGCCGAAGTTCACGGGCAAGATGCTCAACGAGCGCCTGGGCAAGATCCACTTCTGGATCCTGTTCATCGGCTTCCACGGCACCTTCCTGGTCCAGCACTGGCTCGGCGTCATGGGCATGCCGCGCCGCTACGCGGACTACCTCCCGGAGGACAGCTTCACGGAGATGAACCAGATCTCCACGGTCTTCTCGATCATCCTCGGCGTCTCCCTCATCCCGTGGTTCATCAACGTGTGGACCACGGCACGGAACGCCAAGAAGGTCGAGGTGGACGATCCCTGGGGCTTCGGCGCCTCCCTCGAGTGGGCCACGTCCTGCCCGCCGCCGCGGCACAACTTCACGTCGCTGCCGCGCATCCGGTCTGAGCGTCCCGCTCTGGACCTGCACCACCCGGAGCTGATCCCGGTCAGCCACAGCCACGCTGAGCGGAAGGACGTCTAGACCATGAAGATCGAATCCCGGATTTTCACCTTCCTGGTTCCGTTCTTCCTCGTCGTGGGCCTCGTATACGGCATCATGACGGGCTGGACGGAGTGGGTCGGCGTCCTCGCCATCCCGGTGACGGGCCTCATGGCAGGCATGGTCGGCTTCTACTTCCAGACGAACGCCAAGAACCTCGTCGGCGGCCGTCCTGAGGACCGCGTCGACGCGGAGATCCACGAGGGCTCCGGCGAGCAGGGCCTCTTCAGCCCCTGGTCCTGGTGGCCGCTGGTCCTCGCCCTCGGCGCTGCAGGCTCGGTTCTGGGTCTCGCCGTCGGCTGGTGGGTGTTCTTCGTGGCCGCTGGCCTCGGCGTCGTCGGCATCATCGGCTGGGTGTACGAGTACAGCCGCGGCGATCACGCTCACTGACCCAGGCGAGTTCGCCTGCGGCCGATGACGGCCTCACCGAACAGACAAGGGCCCCGGATTCCCGAAAGGGAAACGGGGCCCTTGTCACATTCCCGGTACCCTTCGACGGGTGCTTTCTGTCCGTCTGTCCCGCGCGCTGGAGCCGGATCAGGACACGGGCATGTCGCTCGGAGGCCGGGAGAAGTTCATATTCCAGACGTTGACCGTGACTGTGTCTGCTTCCGTAGGATTGAGGCATGGGTCCAGACAGCGCCACAGCGTCCAAGAGCGAGCAGGTTCGTCTGCAGCTCGTGAAGATGATCGAAGAGCTGGGATCCGAAACCGATGTCGCGCTTCCCTCTGAGCGGCAGCTTGCGACTGACTTCGGGGTGGCTCGCATGACGCTCCGGAAGGCAATTGACGGCCTGGTGGACGAGGGACGACTGCTCCGCATTGTGGGCAAGGGGACCTTTGTGGCCCCGGTCAAGACCTCCCTTCAGCCCAAGCTGACGGGCTACTCGGAGGAGATGCGGCGCCGCGGCATGGAGCCGGCGGCTGTCCTGCTCGCGTTCGATCAGGTGCCTGCGCCCTCCGCCCTGGCGAGGGAGATGAAGCTCCCGGCCGGCGCACCACTGGTTCGCTTCAAGCGGCTGCTTCTCGCGGACGGCGAGCCGATGACTGTGGACGAGAACTTCATTCCGCTGCGGCTCGTTCCCGGCATTCTCTCCTCACCGGCGCCCAGCTCCCTGTACCGGGTCCTCTCCGACGAATACGGGCTGCAGATGGACTGGGGAGAGGACACGATCTCCGCTGCGGCCGCGACGGCGACCCTGTCCCGCCAGCTTCGAGTGGACCTGGGCACGCCGTTGCTCAAAGTGCAGCGCCGCGCCTATATCCGCGAGGACCTCGTCGACTATTCCGTCTCCTACTATCGCGCGGACCGCTACAGCATCAGCGTTCCACTGCGCCGCACAGGTCAGCGGCGCTATGTTCCGCGCGTCCGCCAGCACGGCTCTTCGTGAGCCGCCGGGCGGCTGTCGGCGGGTCTCGCCGTTCTCCGGTGAGGTCGCTACACTGGGTTGCCATGCGGATGCAACAGCGATTTCGGGACCCCCGGCCGGGTGATGGCCGCGGGGTCTTCAACGCGCGCTCGTAGCGCAGCAGGTCTTCGCAGGCACGGCCGGGGGAGCACTTTCCTGTGCCTTGTCCCTGCACTCTTCTTGGAGACCTTCTCATGTCGCCTGCCGACTATGTCACTGCTGACCAGCTCCACCGTGCGCTCACCGTGCGCGACTTGACCGACCCAGGCCAAGGGCCTCACGCCATGCAGGCCCTTCTGAACGCAGTCCTGGACGCTTTGAAGGCCGATGGGGGCACCTCCATCCGATGTCTGCGCGGCTCGCCGATTGTTCCGGTTCGGGACAACTGCGATCGCCTCGGCTATAGGCCGGATGACGTCACGCGGGCCCGGCGCTACACCCGCTACATCAGCCCCACGGTGATGCTCCGCAGCCACATGAGCGCTGAGCTTCCGCGCGCTCTTGAGGACTATGCGGGCAGGACCGGCGTCGACGAGCTGCTCGTGGCGCCCGGCCTGGTCTACCGTCGCGACGCTGTGGACCGCATCCATGTGGGGGAGCCGCACCAGGTGGACCTGTGGCGCCTCCGCAGCAGGTCACCACTGCGCGACGAGGACCTGTGCGACGAGGACCTGCGCACGATGGCCGGCCGCTTGGTCGAGGCAGTGCTCCCGGGCGCGCAGTGGAGGACAACCGCCGTGACGCATCCGTACACGCTTGGCGGCCTGCAGATCGACGTGCTCCACGGCGCGTCGGGACATCTCCGTCGTCGTCGATGCTGACGAGGACGCAGAGACGCTGGGAGACCGGGTGCGTCTCGCCCTCGGCGACGACGCTGAGCTCGTCGAGTCGCTCGAGGTGCTCGGCAGCACACGGCACGAAGAGCTGCCGAAAGCTGCGCGCACCAGGCTGGGCACGCGTGACGGACAGGGCAACCTCCTCCTGCGGATCATGCTGCGTCCCATCGACCGGACTCTGACTTCCGCTGAGGCCAACGCCATCCGAAACGCCATCTATGAGGCGGTCCATGAGGGGCCGGTGGCAGAGCTGATCTGAGAGCGCTCCAAGCCAGGAGCATGCCGCGCTCGTCATGCTGCTCGACGGGATGGGAACGAGTGAGGGGCGGGAGGGAGACGCAGCAGAAAGGCCCGCCCTCCCCGGAGGGGAGAGCGGGCCTTGTGCGCCGGAATGGGCCTCGGACTAGTGTCCGATCGCCTTGTGCGAGCCCTGGCCCTCAACGGAGCCGTGGTGGCCGTGATGGGCCTCCTCAAGCTCCGCCGGGGTCACCGGTGCGACTCGATCCTCGAAGAAGAGGCGGGACAGGCGACCGCGCAGGCGCTCCTTGCCGGAGAGCTTGCCGTCGATGTCCGGCGTCGCCGGGATGACCTCGTACGAGTTGAAGTGCACCAGACGGTGACGCTTGTACGGGTCGAGCGACTCGTGCATCTCCTGGTACTCGCCGTGCGGCAGGCGCACGATGCGTCCGGTCTCGCGGCCGTGCAGCACGATCTCGCGGTCCTTGCGCTGGAGCGAAAGGCAGACGCGGCGCGTGATGATGAAGCCGAGAATCGGACCGAGGAAGAAGAGCGCGCGCAGCCAGTAGGTGACGTCATTGAGAGACACGTGGAAGTGCGTGGCAATGAGGTCGGAGCTGGCCGCAGCCCAGAGGGTGCAGTAGAAGATGAAGCCTGCCACACCGACGGCCGTGCGGAACGGCGCGTTCCGCGGGCGGTCGAGGACGTGGTGCTCGCGGTTGTCCTTGGTCACCCAGCGCTCGATCCACGGCCACGTGAACATGAGCGTCAGGAGGCCCAGAGCCGGGCCGAGGGCCGGCAGGAGGACGTTGAGCACGAGCGTGTTCTTGCCCCAGGGGAACGGGATGTTCCACTCGAAGCTGAAGTTGCCCAGAACACCCGGCATCAGGCGGAGAGCACCGTCGACCCAGCCGATGTACCAGTCAGGCTGCGTGCCTGCGGACACCGGGGACGGATCGTACGGACCGTAGTTCCAGATCGGGTTGATCGTGAACAGGCCCGAGATGATCGCGATGATGCCGAAGATGATGAAGAAGAAGCCGCCTGCCTTGGCCGCGTACACCGGGCCGACGGGGAAGCCGACGACGTTGGAGTTGGTGCGGCCCGGACCCGGGTACTGCGTGTGCTTGTGAACGACAACCATGAAGAGGTGGATGACGATCATGAGCAGGATGATGGCCGGGATGAGCAGGATGTGGAGCACGTAGAGGCGGCTGATGATGTCGCTGCCCGGGAACTCCCCGCCGAAGAGGAAGAGGGAGATGTACGTGCCGATGATCGGGATCGACTTGATCACGCCGTCGATGATGCGCAGGCCGTTGCCGGAGAGCAGGTCATCGGGGAGCGAGTAGCCGGTGAAGCCCTCCGCCATCGCGAGGATGAGGAGGACGCCGCCGACGACCCAGTTGAGCTCGCGCGGGCGGCGGAAGGCGCCGGTGAAGAACACGCGGAGCATGTGGACCGACACCGAGGCCACGAACATGAGCGCGGCCCAGTGGTGGACCTGGCGCATGAAGAGGCCGCCGCGGATGTCGAACGAGATGTCGAGGGCCGAGTGGTAGGCCACGGACATCTCGACGCCCTTGAGCTGGATGAACGAGCCCGAGTAGTGGGTCTCAGCCATCGAGGGGTCGAAGAAGAACGTCAGGAACGTGCCCGAGAGCAACAGGATGACGAACGAGTAGAGCGCGACCTCGCCGAACATGAAGGACCAGTGGTCCGGGAAGATCTTGCGGCCGAACTCCTTGACCATGGCGGAGCCGCCAGTGCGGGAGTCGACGAAGTTGGCGAACCGGCCGAGCTTCGTCGCGGGGACGAACGTGTCGTTGGGAGTATTCGACATGTCTTAACCTCGTTCCCAGTAAGACGGGCCGACGGGCTCGTGGAAGTCGGACTGGGCCACGAGGTAGCCGTCCGAATCGACCTCGATCGGAAGCTGCGGAAGGGCGTGGCCTGCCGGGCCGAAGATGACCTTGCACTCCTGGGTGAGGTCGAACGTCGACTGGTGGCAGGGGCACAGCAGGTGGTGCGTGTGCTGCTCGTAGAGGGCAACGGGGCAGCCGACGTGCGTGCAGATCTTGGAGTAGGCGACGATGCCGTCCACGTGCCAGTTCTCGCGACCGGGGGAGATGTGCATCTCGTCCGGGTCGAGGCGCATGAGGAGGACAACGGCCTTGGCCTTCTCGTTGAGCTTGTGCTCAGCGGACTCCAGGTTCTCGGGGATGACGTGGAACGCCGAGCCGAGCTGGACGTCCGCGGCGCGGATCGGGGTGCCGTCGGGATCGCGCACCAGCTTGACGCCCTTGTTCCAGAGCGTGTGGCGCAGCTGGTCGACGTCGATGTTCGGCGAGAGGTCGCGGAACATCGCGATGGCCGGAAGCGGCGCGAGGGCGCCGGCCGCGATGAGGCTGTTGCGGATGAGCGGACGGCGGGCGATGCCGGACTCGCCGATCACCTGGTCGATGATCGCGGAGGCGTCCTGGCGGTCCTGCTCGGGGCGGATCTCGTGACGGTCCTCGGCGATCTCGTGGTCCGGCATGAGCGTCTTCGCCCAGTGGACCACGCCGATGCCGATGCCGAACATGGCGAACGCCGTGCCGAGGCCGAGGAGGAGGTTCTGCGTGCGGACGCCTGCGATGTGGTTCTCCGCGCCGGGCTTCATCCAGAAGTACGCGAAGAAGAACAGGAGGGTGCCCAGGACGGACAAGCCGAACAGCAGGGCCACCTGGCGCTCCGCCGCCTTCGCGGCGTGCGGATCGGTGTCCGTGACGCGATCACCGTGAGGGGGAATTCCCGGATCCGCGAAGCGGTCCGCAGTGTCAGCCGTTCTGGACACTGCGTGGGAAGAGTCCTTATGCGAGCTCACGGTTCCTCCAATCCATGTTGTCGAGTTTGATTTTCACTTGTGCTACCTCAGATCGGGCCGAGCCCGTTCAAGCTTCTAGTGCGAGCGGGACGTCAGCCAGATGGTGAAGGCGATGACCACGCCGAGGCCGGCCGTCCAGATGAACAGGCCTTCGGACACCGGTCCGAGCGAGCCCAGCTTCGCTCCGCCCGGGGAGCCCTGCTCCTCGCTGGTCTTGAGGAAGGCGATGACCTTCTTCTTCTCCTCGGGGCTGAGGTTGGAGTCCGAGAAGACCGGCATGTTCTGCGGGCCCGTGACCATGGCCTCGTAGATGTGCTTCGAGGAGACGCCCTGGAGCGTCGGCGCGAACTTGCCGCGCGTCAGCGCGCCGCCTGCGGCCGCGGCGTTGTGGCACATGGCGCAGTTCGTGCGGAAGATCTGACCGCCCTCGGCGATGTCCTCGGAGGACATCTTGCTGTAGTCCAGCTGCTCGTTCGTCGGGACCGACGGGCCGGGGCCGAGCGAGGCGACGTAGGCGCCGAGCTGCTTGATCTGCTCGTCGTTGAACTGCGGCGGCTTGCGCATGGCCTGCGGGCCCTGCATCTGCATCGGCATGCGGCCGGAGCCGACCTGGAAGTCGACCGAAGCGGCGCCGACGCCGACGAGCGACGGACCCGACTTGGTGCCCTGTCCCTGGAGGCCGTGGCAGGTCGCGCAGTTGGCTGCGAACAGCTTCTGGCCCGACTCGACGTCGGAGGCGCTCGAGCTCGACTCGGCCTTCGCATCATTCGACTTCGTGGCGAACGCGTAGGTGCCGCCGGTGAGGACCAGAGCCAGGACCAGCAGCGCGAAGATCGCGAAGGGGTGGCGCCGGTTCAGTGAACGTGACTTCACGAGAGTTTCCTAACTATTGTTCGCGAGCCGAGCTCTACTTGAGGAAGTAGATGACGGAGAAGAGAGCGATCCAGACGACATCGACGAAGTGCCAGTAGTAGGACACGACGATGGCTGCCGTCGCCTCGAACTGGCCGAACCGCTTCGCGAGGTAAGCGCGGCCGATGATGAGGAGGAACGCGAGGAGTCCGCCGACCACGTGGAGGCCGTGGAAGCCCGTGGTCAGGTAGAAGACGGAGCCGTAGGCGTTCGTGGAGATCGACAGCTCTTCATGGTTGACCAGCGTGGCGAACTCGAAGGCCTGGACGCCCACGAAGATCGCGCCGAGCACGAAGGTCAGGTAGAACCACTCGATCATGCCCCACTTGCCGAAGGAGAAGATCCCTCCACGGCGGCGGGGCTGCATCTCCTCCGCGCGCCAGACGCCGAACTGGGCGGTGACCGAGCTCGACACGAGGATGATCGTGTTGACGAGCGCGTACGGCACGTTCAGCTTGGCCGCCTCCTCCGCCCATTCCTGGGGGAGCGCTGCGCGAAGCGAGAAGTACATGGCAAAGAGGCCCGCGAAGAACATGAGCTCGCTCGCCAGCCACACCATGGTTCCGATGGAGACCATGTTGGGCCGGTTGAGCGTCGCGCTGGTCGCGGGAGCTGGGGCATTGGTCGCAGATGTCACTCTGCCATTATGTCTAAAAATTCACTGTGAATCCCAACGCAACACGGTGTGAGCCACTGTCGGAGGGGCCAGAAGCCCGGAATCTCGCGGATCCGAGGCCGAAAAGATTTTCTACGCGCCGTAGTTATAGCCTTGAGTCGTGAACGCCGCAGCAGCTGAGACCACCTGGCCGTCCCTTCTCCGCCCCCTGCTCGCAGGGCACTCCCTGTCCTACGAGCAGTCGGTGTGGGCTATGGACTCGATCATGTCCGGCCTTGCGGGGGAGGCGCAGCTCGGAGCCCTGCTCATGGGCCTCGCCGCCAAGGGGGAGACGGTGGAGGAGGTCGCGGGCTTCTCCGACGCCATGCGACGCCATGCGCGTCCCCTGGGCGTCTCGGGGGAGAGCCTCGACATCGTCGGCACGGGCGGCGACCAGCTCAACACCGTCAACATCTCGACGATGTCGATGATCGCCGCCTCCGCGGCGGGCGCGCCCATCGTCAAGCACGGCAACCGCTCCGCCTCGTCGATGTCCGGCTCGGCGGACGTTCTCGAAGCCCTGGGCGTCAGCCTCGAGGCCCCGGCCTCAGACGTCGAGGGGATCTTCCGCGAGGTGGGCATCGCCTTCGTCTTCGCCCAGGTCTTCCATCCCTCGATGCGCTTCGCGGCCGCGGCGCGCAAGCAGATGGGGGTCCCGACGATCTTCAACGTGCTCGGCCCCCTCACCAACCCCGCGCATCCTGCGGCCTCGGCGATCGGCACCCCGAAGGAGACGACGGCGGAGCTCATCGCGGGCGTCTTGGCGCGCCGGGGGAGCCGCGGGCTCGTCTTCCGCGGGCAGGACGGCCTGGACGAGCTCACGGTGACCGCGCCCTCCACCGTCTGGGAGGTCCGGGACGGGGAGGTGCGCCGGTGCGAGGTGGAGCCGGCGCAGCTCGGGCTCGGCACGTGGACCATCGCCGACCTGACGGGCGGCGACGCGCGCCACAACGCGGACGTCGCGCGCCGGACTCTCGCGGGGGAGGAGGGTGCCCCGAAGGACGCGGTGCTGCTCAACGCGGCCGCGGGGCTCGTGGCCTTCGACGCCGCCGCGGACGGCTCGCTCGAATCCAGGCTCCGAGACAAGATCGAGCGGGTCCGCGAGGTGCTGGAGAACGGCCAGGCGATCGAGAAGCTCGAGGCCTGGGTGGAGTGCTCCCAGGCGGCGGCCCAGAGGGCGCAGCAGGCCTAGACGGCCCGGGGGAGCGATCGCCGTGCCCCCTCCGGGCCCGCGGCCTCAGTCTCCGAGGCCCAGGTCGTAGGCCTGGTCCAGGTCCGCGTCCGAGTACGTGCGGAACGCGATGTTCGTGCTCGTCTCGGCCACGCCCTGCACCTTGGAGAGACGGTCGGAGATGACGTCTGCAAGGGCCTCGTGCTCGGCGACGCGGACGATCGCGATGAGGTCCCATTCGCCGGTGACGGAGTAGACGGTCTCGACCTCGGGGAAGGCGGCGAGCTCCTGCGCGGTCTCCGGGATGAGAGACGTGTCGGTCTGGATGTGGACGATCGCGGTGATCATGCCTGTGGGTTCCTTTCTTCACGGCGGGCGAGGGCGCCCAGGACGGCGCGCGAGCCGAGGAGGACGAGGGCGAGGAAGACGCCCGCGACGATGATGAAGCTGACGGCCACGCCGCCGCCGGTCACCGCGCGCAGGGCCATGCCGAACGCGAGCGTTCCGAGCCAGACCGTGAGGCCGGCCGGAGCGAGCGCATGCGGCGCCCGCCAGGAGCGGCTCACGAGCCAGCCGAGCGCCAGCCCGGCGAGGAAGGGCCACGCAGTGGTCAGGATCCCGACGGGGTCTGGCGACTCCCCGTGGCTCGAGCGGCCGATGGCGGCGAAGGCGAGGACGAGGACGACGTCGAGGACAGCCTGGACGGCCCAGCGGCGCCGAGGCGCGGTGCTCATATGAGGACTCCCTGGGGTGAGATGCGTGCTCTCACATCTTAGGCTCATGCCCTGGAGCTGGGCGAGGCACAGTCTCTCCATAGGGGGAGTCGGCGAGAATGATGAGGTGACCTATTTGCGCAGAACCCTGGCCTGGCCCTTCTGGACCGGAGCGGCCCTCGTCCTCCTCGCCGTCGCCCTCGGCCTTGTGGTCCATGTGGGCCTCTCGACCCGTGAGGACACGGGCGTGCTCGACGAGTTCATCGAGCACCGGTCGGCCTGGATCACCAGCGCCGCCGTCGTCGTGACGAACATCTTCAGCCCCGTGGGGACGATCGTCCTGTCGGTGCTCATCGGCGGGCTGCTCTGGTGGCGCACCGGAACCTGGCGCTCGGCGGCGTACGTGCTCGGGGCGGTCGGGGGATCGGCTGCCGTCACGTTCCTGTTGAAGCTCCTGTTCAAGCGCGATCGTCCGCCGCTCACAGACCACCTGGTCACCGAGGTGGACTTCGGCTTTCCCTCGGGCCACACGACGGGCATCGCCTCGCTGGCGTTCTCGACGGCGGCGCTCGTCGTCGTCATGATCGTCCGGCGCCGCTGGAAGGCGCTGGTCTGGGCGTTCGCCGCGCTCATGATCGCCGTGGTCGCGGGCACGCGCCTGTACCTCGGCGTGCACTGGTTCACGGACACGCTCGCGGGAGCGATGGTGGGCGTCGGGTCGGCGCTGGCGTGGGGATCGGCGCTGCTCGGCCCGGACGCGATGACGGCGGCCCTCGGGAGAGGCCCCGCGCGGCGGACTGAACGCTAAGTTGACATAATGTATATTATCGGCGTTCTGGAGAAGGCTCAGGATTGGTCGAAGTCCACGTCCACGGACTCCGCCACGCGGGCCGTCTTTCCCTCGCCGGTCTGGAACCGCCAGCAGAGATTGAGATGTGCGACGACGTCCGCCACCGGCGGCGCGCCCCAGGCCGTCTTGTCGTTGGCCGTGTGCGCGTCCGCCACCAGGGTCACGTCGTAGCCGCGTGCGAACGCGCCGTGGATCGTCGAGCGGATGCAGGCGTCCGTCTCGGCGCCGACGACGACGAGCCGTCCCACGCCGAGCCCGCCCAGAACGCGAGCGAGCTCCGTGCCCTCGAACGCGTCGCCGTGGGTCTTCTCCACGATCTGCTCGTCAGAGCGCGGCCCGTCGATTCCGCCGTGGACGGCCCATCCCGCCGAGCCCCGCGCGAGCGATTCCTCGTCATGGTGCTGGACCCAGACGATGCTGACGTGCTCGGCGCGGGCGCGCTCGATGAGGTGGTTGATCCGCGCGATGACGTGGTCCCGCTCCCAGGCGTGCTCGAGCACTGCTTCCTGCACGTCGACGACGAGCAGTGCGGCGGCGTCAGAGGTTGACATAATCTTCTCCTTCGCGTGAGGACCCTCACCTCTAAGTTTAGGTTCCCTTAGGCTTGCGAGGTGTCCTTCTTCGCAGGCATCGGCCTTCTCGAGCGCGGCAGCGTCCGCTGTCCGCAGTGCAGCCCTTCGGCGCCGACTCCCCTGCACCCCAGGGACCGGTCCCTCGTCTGCCGAGCGGGACACCGGTTCGATGCGGCGCGCCAGGGGTACGTCAACCTCATGGTCGGCGCGGGCACGAGGTTCACGGCGGACACCGGCGAGATGATCGCGGCCCGTGAGCGGGTCCAGTCCTCGGGCCTCTACGCGCCCCTCAAAACCGCTCTCCACGAGCTTCTCCCCCACGGGCCTCTGCTCGATGCGGGATGCGGCACGGGCTACTACGCGCACGGGCTGGACAGCGAGTCCGTGCTCGCCCTGGACCTCTCCAAGCATGCGGTCCGCCGGGCTGCGAGGCTGCCCCGCACGCTCGCCCTCGTCTGGGACCTGTGGCGTCCGATTCCGCTGGCCGAGGACGCCGTGGCCGCCGTCCTCAACGTCTTCGCGCCGCACAACTTCCCCGAGTTCGCACGGGTGCTGGCGCCCGGCGGGAGCGTCGTCGTCGTGACCCCGGCCGAGGGGCACCTCGCGGAGGCGAGAGAGCTCGGGATCATGCTCGGCCAGGCCGGAGACAAGGCGGCCGCCCTCGATGCCGCCGCCGCGGAGACCGGTCTGAGACGGGACGGGCGCAGCGTGGTCGAGGCCCGGCTCGAGACCGAGCCGGGGGTCCTCGCGGATCTCGCGTTCATGGGGCCCGCGGGGCACCACAGCACGCGGGAGGAGATCCTGGCCCGGATCCTCGAGGCTCGGGGCGCGACACCCGGCGGTCCGCCGACAGCGGCCGTCACGGCCCGGTTCGAGATCAGCCGATACGGTCTCACGGGTTCCGCCGCGGGCGATCGACCCGCCAGCGGGCCGATGAGCCGGTAGACTAGGGGTTTTGGCAGTTCTTTCAGAGCCGCCGTCCGTGAATCGGAACGAAGAATTGAGGATGACGTGAGCGATCGCAGCCTGCGAGGAATGCGACTCGGGTCGCAGTCCATGGAGACTGAGGCCGGAGTCGAGCCGGCACCGCGGCAGCACATCGAGTACCGGACGGAAGACGGCGAGTCCTTCTTCGTGACGTTCTCCACCGAGGCGGAGGTCCCGTCCGTGTGGACCACCAAGACCGGCAAGGAAGCCGTCATCGTCAACGGCGCCAAGCCCGAGGAGACCAACGAGAAGCCGCAGCGCACGCACTGGGACATGCTCCTGGAGCGCCGCAGCATCGATGAGCTCGAGGTCATCCTCCAGGACCGTCTCACCGCCCTGCGCGAGCGTCGCGGACAGGCTGAGGCCGAGGCCAAGGCCGCCAAGAAGGCTCCGGCGTCCAAGGGCGCCAAGAAGAAGTAGCCGGCGCAGGTCAGCCGACCCAGGTCAGCCCGCCCGGACACGAGGAAGGGGCCGTCACCCGATCGGGTGACGGCCCCTTCGCTGTGTCAGGCTGCTGTGTCCGCTCACTGCGTCCGCCCGCCTTTCCGGCGGATGGACCCGCTATGGCCCTACCGGCGGCGGGCCTGGCGAACGCGCTCGGAGAGCCCCTGGCCGAGCCGCTTGGCCTGGCCGAGCCTCTCCCCTGCGCCCCAGCGCGTCACGTTCACCATGGCCTCGCGGACGATGTCTCCGCTCATCTTGCTCGTGCCGAGCTCCCGCTCGATGAACGTGATGGGAACCTCGACGATCTTCATGCCGAGCTTGTGCATCCGGAACGTCATGTCCACCTGGAAGCCGTAGCCGACCGACTCGATCTCGTCGAAGTCCAGGGCCTCGAGGGCGCGGCGGCGGTAGGCGCGGTAGCCGGCGGTGATGTCCCGCAGCGGCATGCCGAGCATCACGCGGGAGTAGAAGGAGCCGCCGCGCGAGATGAGCTTGCGCGAGAGCGGCCAGTTGACGATCTTGCCGCCCGGCACCCAGCGGGAGCCGATGGCGAGGTCCGCCCCGTCCTCCACCGCCTTGAGGAGGCGGGGAAGCTGCTCCGGCTGGTGGGAGCCGTCCGCGTCATGTTCGACGATGACGTCATAGCCGTTCTCCAGGGCGTAGCGGAAGCCGGCGATGTAGGCGGCGCCCAGGCCCTCTTTGCCCGCGCGGTGCATGACGTGGATGCGCTCGTCCCGCGAGGCCATGTCATCGGCCCACTCGCCGGTGCCGTCCGGGCTGGAATCGTCCACCACGAGGATGTCAGCCTCCGGGACGGCAGCGCGGAGGCGGGCGACGGTCCTGGGCAGGGACTCGATCTCGTTGTAGGTCGGGATAATCGTGAGAACTCGCACGGACAGCCTCTCACTCGCGCTCTGCGCGAGGGACGGGCGCCCCGGGGACGAGTGCGCCGCTTGCATTGCTCTGATCCATTCTAGGCGAGCTCGCCTGAATCGAAGATGGTGACACCGTCCGACACGGTCCGAAGTGCCCGGGGCATTGAGTCCGTGTCCAGGGCGGGGAGCATCGGAACGCGGGAGCGCGGGTCCGTGGACCACGCGCTCGCCGTCGGGTTGGGCGCCTGGATGGCGAGCTGCTCGATCTCCCAGACGGCGAACGAGGCCGGCGCGCCGGGGACGAGCTGGCCCTCGCCGTGCCGCGGGCCGCCGGAGGCGTGCCGGTTGAGCGCGCGCCACGCCCCTCGGGTGTGGGCGTTGAACGCGGCCCGCGCCGTGACGGACTCGGCCGGGTTGGAATGGTCCATGGCGGCCTTGACCTGGCCCCAGGGGTCCGGAGCCAGGACCGGGGCGTCGGAGCCGAACGCCATCGGGACGCCGAGCCGGGACATGGAGGCGAACCGGTTCATCGTGAGCCTCCGGTCCCCGAGGCGCTGGTCGTAGAGCTCGCCGGGCCGGCCCCAGGCTGCGTCGAATCCGGGCTGGGCCGAGGACGTGAGGAAGAGGGCGAGCATGCGGGCGAGCGCGTCGTCGTCGGTCATCTCCGCGTGCTCCAGGCGGTGGCCGCGCGCGGCGAACGCCCTCTGGCCGACGATCTCCACGGCGAGCTGGGCGCCCTCGAGGACGATGTCCATGCCGCGCTCGCCGATGACGTGGAATCCGCCCTGGAGCCGGGCCCGGGTCGTGGCGACGAAGTGGTCCCGGACCTGCTCCGGCGTGAGGTAGGCGATGCCGTTGTCCTCGCCGTCCAGGTAGGGCGCGCGCAGCGCGGCCGTCCGCGAGCCGATGGAGCCGTCCACGTTGAGGTCCCCTGCGAGGCCGAGGACCCACGGCTCGACCCCCTCGATCCCGAGCCGCGCGTGGAGCTCGCCGACGATCCGCCGCGCGTCCTCCTCGCGGTCCACGAGCTCGCCCCAGAGCGCGAAGAGCGCCGGAGCGGGCGTCTCGAGCGAGGCGCGCTTGAGGCTGACGGCGTCCTGCTCTCCGCCGAGGTGCGGCGCGGCGTTCTCGACGACGGCGACGTGGCCGGTCCGGGCGAACTCGGCGAGGCCGAGGCGGGCGGCCTCGGCGGACTCGGACTCGCTCAGGGCGTTGAACGTGCGGGCCATCTCGGTGCGGGCGGCGCCGTCGACGACGCCCGGCTCGTCGGGGCCGGACTGCGGCAGCTCCATGCGGGCGCGGTCGTAGGAGGCTCGGGTGACGAGCGCCGAGTGGGAGTCCACGCGGGGCGCGTAGAGGCAGCGCCCTTCCACGGCGCGCTCGAGCTCGGAGAAAGTGGGGAGCGCAGGGTCGGTCCAGAGGGTCTCATCCCAGCCGAAGCCGCGGACGGTCTCGTCCGGTCCGCTCGCGGCGGCCCGCTCCGCCAGGCGGTCCAGGACGTCCACGGCGTGCCGGCAGTCCCGCAGATCCACCTCCACGGCCGTCCGCCCGACGCCGATGGCGTGGGCGTGGGAGTCCACGAAGCCCGGGGCGACGAAAGCGCCCTCGAGGTCCACACGCCGGGCGCCCTCGGGCACGATCCCGGAGCGGGCGTCCCCCACCCACTCGACGAGACCGTCCGTGACGAGCATGGCGCTCGCGCCCGGGTCTGCCGTCGAGTGGATCGCTCCGTTGGTGTAGAGGGTGCTCGTCACGTTCTTCCTTCGTCGAATGGGCGTCCGGACCACCTTACGACGAGGCGACGACTCCCCTGCGGATTGCGTCCACGGCCTCCTCGGCCGTGGCCCTGACGTCCTGGGACCGCGAGGCCGCGCGGATCTGGTCCAGGGAGTCGATGACCTGCTTGGCCCACCGGACGAAGTCGCCCGCGGAGAGGTCCGAGCCCTCGAGGCTGCGCTTGAGGGTGTCCCCCTGGGACCAGCGGTAGACGGCGCGCGCGAGGCCCGGGTCCGGATCCGACATCTGCGGAACGCGGGCGCGCTCCTCCTCGTCCGTGACCCGGGACCAGATGCCGACGAGGGCGCCGTAACGCTCCTGCAGGGCGTGCGTCGGAAGGACCGGGCGCCCCGGGGGCGCCTCCCGCTTCCCGTGGTAGACGAGCGTGGAGACGAGCGCCGCGAGCTCGCCCGGCGCCAGCGCCTCGAACTGGTCCGCGTTGAGCATCTGCGCCGTGAGCAGGTCCCGCTCTCCGTAGATCCGCCGCAGCGTGTCCCCGGCCTCCGTGACCTCCGCCTCCGGGGTCAGGTAGCCCGTGGACATGAGCACCTCGCAGACACGGTCGAACTGGCGCGCGATCGTGTTGGTGCGGCCGCTGATCTTGGAGCGCAGCGCCTCGGTCTCTCTCTGCAGCTTGAGGTACCGCTCGCCCCACCGCGCGTGCTCCTCGCGCTCCGGGCAGCGGTGGACGGGGTGCTGGCGCAGGCGCGAGCGGAGGTCCGCCACGTCCGCGCCGGCTTCCGCATCCTGCGCGGTGGCGAACTGAGGCCTGCGCGGCGGCGCCGGCTCCGCCCGGGCCAGGGCGTCCTTGAGGGCCGCCACGAGGTCGCGGCGCTCCTTCGGGGAGCGCCCCGTGAAGCGCTTGGGGATCCGCATCCTCGTGAGCACGTCGACCGGCTCTGCGAGATCGTCGACGCCGATGCGGCGGATGGTCCTCTGCAGGGTGAGGAGGGTGGGACGAGGGCTGAGGCTCTGCGCGTCCACGTCGATGATGACGCCCTTGCCCTTGAGGCGGCCGCTCGGAACGCTCACCACGTCTCCGAGGGTCAGGGACTCGAGCGAGGCCGCGACCGCGCTCTTCATCTGCCGGCGCGAGCTGCGCTTGGCCTTCTTCTCCGCGTCCGAGAGGTCCCGGCGGATCTGCATGTACTCGCGGACATCGCCCTTCTCGCACGTCATGGCCTCGGTGAAGCCGTCGAGCGCCCTCTCTCGCTCGCGCACCTGCCGCGCGAGCCCGACGACGCCGCGGTCCGCCTGGAACTGGGCGAAGGAGGACTCGAGAATGCTGCGCGCACGGTCCCGGCCGAACTGGGCCACGAGGTTGATGCTCATGTTGTACGTGGGCGCGAAGCTCGAGTTGAGCGGATAGGTGCGCGTCGAGGCGAGGTCGGCGATCTGGGCCGGGTCCGCGTCCCGGTCCCAGACGACGACGGCGTGGCCTTCGACGTCGATCCCGCGGCGGCCGGCCCGGCCGGTGAGCTGCGTGTACTCCCCCGGCGTGACCGCCACGTGGGACTCGCCGTTGAACTTGTCCAGCTTCTCCAGCACGACGCTGCGGGCCGGCATGTTCACCCCGAGGGCCAGCGTCTCCGTGGCGAAGACCACCTTGATGAGGTTGCCGGCGAAGAGCAGCTCCACGGCCTCCTTGAAGACGGGGAGCAGGCCGGCGTGGTGGGCGCCGTAGCCCTTCATGAGCCCCTCGCGCCAGGACCAGAACCCGATGACGTCGAGGTCCTCGGTGGCCACGTGGCTGGCCGCCTGGTCGATGACCCGCTGGATCTCGCGGCGCTCTTCCTTGGTGGTGAGCACGTGGCCGTGCTCGACGCACTGCCGGACCGCCTGCTCGCAGCCCTTGCGGGAGAAGATGAAGACGATCGCCGGCAGGAGCCCCTGCTCTTCGAGACTCGAGATCATGCGGGGGCGGGACACCTTGCCCGACCCGCCGTGACGCTGCGGCGGGCGGCCGCGGTGACCGCGCCGGCCTCCCCCGCGTCCCCGTCCGCCGTGGCCGAACGAGGCGGGCGAGGAGCGCTTCGCCAGCTGGACGAGCTCGGGGTTCACCACGGGCGTGCGCGCCGCATGCGAGACCTCGTCGAAGGAGACCTGCTCCTCGAACAGGTCCACGAGGCGGTCCCGGACGAGCACGTGCTGGGTGAGCGGGACCGGGCGGTGCTCGGAGACGATGACGTCCGTCTCGCCGCGCACGGTGCCGAGCCAGGCGCCGAACTCCTCCGCGTTGGAGACCGTGGCCGAGAGGGACACCACGCTCACGGACTCCGGGAGGTGGATGATGACCTCCTCCCAGACGGCGCCGCGGAAGCGGTCGGCAAGATAGTGGACCTCGTCCATGACCACGAACCCGAGCCGTTCCAGAGTGCTCGAGCCCGCGTACAGCATGTTGCGCAGCACCTCGGTGGTCATGACGACGACGTCGGCCTCGCCGTTGATCGACGTGTCCCCCGTGAGGAGCCCCACCCGGTTCGCGCCGAGCTCGTCCGAGAGCTCCTGGAACTTCTGGTTGCTGAGCGCCTTGATGGGCGTGGTGTAGAAGGCCTTCTTGCCCTGGGCCAGGGCGAGGTGGATGGCGAACTCGCCCACGACGGTCTTGCCTGCCCCGGTGGGGGCGGCGACCAGCACTCCCCTGCCCTGCTCGATGCTCTTGCACGCCTCGATCTGAAAGCTGTCCAGCGGGAAGTCCTGCTGAGCGCGGAAGCGGCTCAGCTCGGTGCGGGCCTCAGCGTGGCGCTCCTTCATCTGGTGGTATCGCTCGGCTGGGCTGGTCATGTTCCCCACGATACACAGCGGGAGGACGCCGAAACGGCCCGAGCCGAGAGGCTCGGGCCGTGGTTCGCGGCGGGAGGAATCAGAGGAATCCGGGGTGGCAGGCAGCAGACCTCACGCTTCCCGAGAGGGCTCTCCGGCGCGAGCGGGTCAGATGTCCGAGAGCGCTCTCACCGTGTCCGGTGCCGGCCGGGCCGCCTCCCGCTTGGCGCGGCGGCGGTCATTGACGAGGCAGATGCCCACGGCCAGGAAGAAGAGAAGCAGCATCGGGGCGGCCAGGGCGAACATCGGGAAGAGGTCCGGGCCCGGGGCGGCCATCGCGGCGAAGGCCATGCACGCGAAGACCACGATGCGCCACGCCTTGACGACACGGCGGCCGGAGATGAAGCCGAGCATGTTGGCGCCGACGAGCCCCAGCGGCACCAGGAAGGAGACGCCGAAGGCGAGGTGGAGCCGCACCACGAACTGGATGAACTCGGACGCCGAGAGGAGGTTGGTGGCTCCGGAGGGGGTGAAGGCGAACAGCGCCTTGAGCGCGTGGGGATAGATGAGCCACGCGATGTAGACGCCCCCGAGGAAGAGCGGGACGGCCGCGAAGAGGAAGCCGAGCGAGTACCGCCGCTCCTTCTTGGTCAGCCCCGGCTGGAGGTACGCCCAGATCTGGTAGAGCCAGAACGGCGAGGACAGCACCACGCCGATGCCGATGGATCCCTGCAGGAACTGGTCGAAGCTCTGTGTAGGGGTGCCGAAGTTGATGTTTCCGTGTCCGCGGGCCGCGGCCTGGACCGGCCGCTGGATGAGCTCGTAGACGGGCTTCCACAGGAAGGCTCCCGCGATGGACCCGGCGATGACGAAGCCGAGCGCGATGAAGAGCCTGTTGCGGGCTTCCTTCAGATGCTCGCCGAGGGACATGTGCCCCTCGGGGTTGTGCTTACGATGAGCGCGAGCCATCGAGGCTACTTGCGGTCACCGTCGACAACGCGGCCCGTCACCGTGCCGTCCTCCGAGTGGCTCCCGTCCCGCTTGTCCTTCTCATCCCCGTTCTCGTCCTTCATCTGGCGGACCTCGGACCGGAACACGCGCATCGACTCGCCGAGGTTCCGGGCGATCTGCGGCAGCTTCGGAGCAGCGAAGAGCAGCAGCGCGACGACGACGATTGCGGCGATGTGGGTTGGCTGAATGGCGCCCATGAGTGGAGTCCTTTCGGAAGCAGAGTGCTCAGACGATTCTACGCGTCCCGGCTTGGGTTTTCCTGACGGCCTGTGCACTGGCGAGCACCTCGGCGGCCAGCTCTCCTCCCTCCGCCACGGCGATCTGGCCGGCGGCGGAGAGCACCTCGCGGACGAAGGGCCCGCGGAACACCTTGACGGTTCCGAGCAGCCGGCCGTCCTCGGCCGGACGCACCCGGACCGCGTCGAAGTCCTGGAGCAGCGCCCGCGCGGACCCGTGAGGGCCCGACTTCGCCGCGATCCGAACAGAGGGCGCGCTCTGGCGCCGGGTCCCCCAGCGGGGCGGCTCGATCTCGAGGCGCGCGGGCGGAAACGAGGCGTCCGAGTCGGCAGAAGGGGGCTCGCCCGGCCCACCGTCACGCGGTTCCACGGCGGAGATTCCCCAGCACCGCTCCAGAGCGAAGTGCTTGGCCCGCGAGGAGCCCTCCTCAAGGCCCACGAGGTAGGCCCGGCGGCCGGACTCGAGCAGCCTGACCGGCCGGACGCGCCGTCTGCGCGTGTCCGCCTCCGTGTCCTTGAGGTACTCGAACTCGAGAAGCCGCCCCTCGAGCAGCGCTTCGACGACGACGGCGGCCGGCCCGGAATCGGCATGACCTCGCCGGCTTCCCGCCGTGAGGAGGGCCGTGGCGAGCTCCGGGCGCTCCGCTGCCGCGAGGAGCTTGAGCTGCGCACCGGCGAGCGCATCGTGGGCGGCCGTTCCGCCGTCGACGTCGCGCAGAAGGGCCCCGAGAGCCGAGATGAGCGGGATGAGCTCGCGCAGGGGCGGAGCGGGGACGCCCGCTGCATCGGGAACGGAGGCGAAGAAGACGTGCTCCTCGTCCTCGGACACGCTGACCTCGCACCATTGGGAGGACGGACCCGCCGCCAGGGAGAGCGCCCAGGCGTCCTCGAGGACGGTCTCGGGCTCGGAGGCCGTGGCCTCGGCGAGCTCGCGGACCGAGCCGCCTCCACGGGCCTCGAGGGCGGTGAGCAGCGCCAGGCAGCGGGAGATGCGGTCCTGGGCGGTGGTCTTCACCCGGGACCCGCGGGCGTCCTCCGCCTCGCGGGGCTGCTCGGCGTCCGGACGGTGATCGCGTTCGAGCGCGTCCAGCGCGTCCTCGAGATCCGCCGCCAGGTCGGGCGGTCCGAGGACGGCGGCTTCCCCGGAGGCGGCGAGCACGGCGGAGAGGACGGTGTCCCGTCTGCGCCCCTCGACCCTGAGCGCTGTCCAGTCCTCGCCGAGGGCCGCACGGCAGTCCGCCGTCGCAGGCCCGTCCGGGCTGCCTGCCGCGCGGAGCACGGGCGCGTGGCCTGCCCTCACGGCCACGAGGATCTCGTCCCGGGGACTCTCCGGAATGCTCGCGCAGAGCTCGCGGACGGCGGCAGCCCGCTCGGCCGGGGTGAACGGATCGGGGGCGAGGCGATCCGCGGAGGCGATCGGCTCGACGTCAGCCATCCTGTCGAGACGGAAGACCCGAGGCTCGCCGCGGCGGAGGTCGAAGGCCGTGGCGTACCACTCGCCCGCATGCACGTAGACGGTCCAGGGCCACGCCGCCCGGGCAGAGCGCTCGCCGCGGGCGTTGGCGTACCGGAAGGAGACGGCGCCCTGGTCCGCGATGGCGGAGCACCACACGTCGAGCCAGTCCGAGTCGTCGGGCAGCAGGGGCCTCCAGGCCTCAAGGGGCGCCGCAGCGCTCGCGTCCGGGCTGTGGGGATCCGGTGCGTCCGCGCCGGCTGCGCCCAGACGCTGCGCGGCGAGCTGGGCGGCCCGGCCCACGCTCGAGCCGGAGAGGGACAGGGCGGCGAGGCCGAGCGCGCTCCGCTCCGCGGCCGAGAGGCGCGGCGCCTGCGCCCGGGGCCGGAGGCGGTACCGGTAGTCGGCCCGCGAGAAGTCCCCGGGCTCGAACGCCACACCGGCGGACTCGAGGGCCGCTCGGTCCCGTTGGAAGGTCTTGCGGCTGCTCTCCCGGTGCTCGTATCCCTCCACCGAGGAGGCGATCTCCGGCCAGGTCAGCCCGAGCTCCGAGGCGCTGAGCGCCGTCCAGAGCGCGAGGCAGCGCTCCACGGCGCGGTCGAGCCGAGTCGGACCGCTCGGAGAGGGGGCAGAGCTCATGGTTCCAGGGTATAGAACGCCCCGCGTCCCTCTGTGCGGCGGGAAGCGGGGCGTTCTCAGCGGGTGAGCCGGTCTCTAGCGGACGGCCATGAGGTCGACGACGAAGATGAGCGTCTCCCCCGGCTTGATGACCGAGCCCGCGCCGCGGTCGCCGTAAGCGAGGTGCGGCGGGATCGTGATCTTGCGACGGCCGCCGACCTTCATGCCGAGCAGGCCCTGGTCCCAGCCCTGGATGACCTGTCCCACCCCGACGACGAAGTCGAGCGGGGCGCCGCGGTTCCACGAGGCGTCGAACTCCTCGCCCGTGGAGTGGGCCACTCCGACGTAGTGGGCGGAGACGGTCTTCCCGGCCACCGCCTCAGTGCCGGTGCCCTCGATGATGTCCTCGACGACGAGCTCCGACGGAGCCTCCTCGCCGGGGAAGTCGATCTCGGGCTTGGTGCGGTCGAATTCGCGCTGTCCGAACGACATGTGTGTTCCTCTCCTCGTGCTCAGGGGTTCTGGTGGTCAGAGGCCGTGCGACCGGGATGCGGTCACTTGGCCGGCTGCTTCTTGGGAGCCTCGGCCTTCTCGATCTTCACGTAGAAGACGAGATCGCCCTGGGCGTCACCCTGCGGCTGCTCGCCGTAAGCGAGCTCCTTGGGGATGGAGAGCATGACCGTGGAGCCGACCTTCTGGCCCTCGAGGCCCTGCGTCCAGCCCTTGATGACCTTGTCCAGCTCGAACGACGTCGGCTTCTTGGTGAAGTTCTCGTCGAAGTTCTTGTGGGAGTCCCAGGCCCAGCCCGAGTACGTGGCCGTCACGGAGTCGGTGGCCTTCACGGCGGGGCCGGAGCCCTCCTTGACCGTCTCCACCACGAGGTCCTGCGGGGCCTTCTTGCCCTCAGGGAACTCGATGGACGGGGTCTTCTTGGCTCCCTGCTCCTTGATGGTGGGCAGGGCACCCTCCGAGCGCAGCTTCTTGACCTGGTCCGCCGAGAGCTTCTGCGGCTTGTGGTACTTCTCCACGCCGGCCACGGTCAGGACCATGGCGGAAGCCTGCTGGCCCTTGTCCGCCTTCGGGACGTAGACGAGGGTCTGCCCCTCCTTCTGGCCCTTGAGCGCCTGGTAGAGGACGGGCATCTCCTTCTTGAGGTCGGCCATCGTCGGCGCCGTCGGCTTCGAGCCCGGCGAATAGGTGTCCTGCGCCTGGTTGCCGGAGGCGATGTCGATGACCGAGGTCTTGAGCGTGACCTTCGAGTCGTCCTGGATCGTGGCGCCGTCCTTCTTGGGCTCGCCGAAGAGGCGGGCGGCCGCAGCCTTCGCCTGGAGCTTCTTGTCGATGGAGACCTTCGGGACCCATGAGTCGTCGCCGTACTTGACGCCGATCTTGTCCGTGGCCGTCTTGTCGCCGAACTGCTCGCCCGCCTTCAAGTCCTTGAACTCCGGCGGGTGCTGGACGTCGGTGATGGTGAAGACCATGACGCCGCGCTGCTGGTCGGACTGGGCCTTGGGCACGAAGGCGACCGTCGCGCCCTTCTTCTGGTCCTTGAGTCCGTCGAAGAGGGCCTTCGACTGCTGCTGGAGCTGGGCGCCGTAGATGAGCGGCGAGTCCTGCTTCGAGCTGTACGTGTCGTTGACCTTCTGGCCCGAGTTGCCGTCATAGCCGGCAAGCCGGTACATGACGCGGTCGCCGTCCTTGATCTGCTCTCCGTCGCCCTGCTTGAGGACCTTGACGGTGTCCTCGCTGACGTTCATGGGCTTGTCGAACGTGACGTCAGGGGCCTGGTCGTCCCCCTTGACGTCCGCTTTGAGCGATTCGGTCCCCTTCTTGTCACCGACGGGCGTGCTCGTGCCCGAGCAGCCTGCGAGGACGAGGGCGAGCGGGACGGCCGCGATGGCGAGCTTTCTGCGCACGGATGTGGTCCTTCGATCGTGGTTCGTACTCCAGCCGTCATTCTGGCAGGAGTTCCTGTCAATACCGTGTTCGCGCCCGCCTCGTCCGCTGTGTCGGAGGAACCGGGGGCGGACCGTCAGAGGGTGCGGATGATCTCGAGCAGCGGCTCGATCCGCGCCGTGTCCGTCTCGAACGGGTCCTTGAGGGCCAGCGGGAGGTCCGGGCGGGCGTTGACCCTGAGGTTCATCCAGTCGACGGTGACCGGCGTGTCGGCCGCACGGGCCTCGGAGAGGAACCGCCCGCGCAGGGCGGCCCTCGTCGTCGACGGCGCCCGGTCCATGGCCGCAAGGACGTCCTGCTCCCCGACGATCCGCTCGAGCCGGCCCGAGCGCTCGAGGATCGAGGCGAGGCCGCGCCCGGACTTCACGTCGTGATAGGCGAGGTCGAGCTGGCTGAGGCGGGGGTCTCCCGGCTCAAGGCCGTCCCGGACCGCGAACGCGTCGAGAATGCCCTTCTTGGCGGCCCAGTCCACGTGGGAGCGCAGAGCCGGGCCGGTCTCCGCGAGCCCTCCGCCGTCTGCCGGCACCGCGTGTTCCAGCTCGTCGAGGACCCGCGACCACAGGGAGAGGACCTGCTCCTCCTCGGCGGACGCGCCCTCCGCCTCGCAGAACGTGCGCGCCTGCTCGAGGAAGGTCTGCTGGACCTCGAGGGCGGTCATCCTGCGGCCGTCCGCCAGCTCCAGGGACACGGGCGCGCCGCCGCCGAGGGAGACCTCGCGCAGACCGCGCAGGGGGTTGGCGATCGAGACGTCCGGCAGGACCTTCCCCGCCTCGAGCATCCGGAGCACGAGGCACACCGTGCCGGCTTTGAGCAGGACCGTGGGCTCGGCCATCGAGGAGTCCCCGGAGATGACGTGCAGGCGCCGGTAGCGCTGCGCGTCCGCGTGCGGCTCGTCCCGGGTGTTGATCATGGGGCGGGAGCGCGTCGTCGAGCTCGAGACCGGCTCCCAGAGGTGCTCGGCGCGCGGGGAGAGCACGAACCGCGGTCCCCGCTCCCCCTGCACGAAGCCGCCGGCTCCTGCGATGAGCGGGCGGGTCACGAGGAGCGGGACGAGCCACGCGGAGAGGCGGTGCAGCTCGAGCGAGCGCTTGATGAGGTAGTTCTCGTGGCAGCCGTAGGAGTTGCCGACGGAGTCCACGTTGTTCTTGAAGAGGTAGACGTCGCCGTCATACCCCTCGGCGTCGAGCGTCTGGGAGGCCTGCGCGGCGAGGTCGGAGACGATCCGCTCCCCGGCCCTCTCCTGGGCGATGAGCTCGGCGAGGCTCGAGCACTCGGCCGTGGCGTACTCCGGGTGCGAGCCGACGTCGAGGTAGAGGCGCGATCCGTTCTCGAGGAACACGTTGGAGCTGCGACCCCAGGCCACCACGGGCTTGAAGAGGATCCGGGCCAGCTCCTCGGGCGAGATCCTGCGGCCGCTGCGCGCCGCGAACGAGAGGCCGAACTCGGTCTCGATCCCGACGATCCGCGTCTGCATGGCCTACTGGCCGCCCTTCTGGACGAACCCGCTCACGAAGTCCTCGGCGTTGGAGGCCAGGACCGAGTCGATGTCGGCCAGGATGTCGTCGAGGTTCTCGGTGTTCGCCTGCGGGGCGCTGCGGCGCGCGCCCTCGGCCGGGAAGACGTCTCCCGCCTCGGTCTCCTCGCGGCGCTGTCCGCCGGACTGCGGATGGATGGACTCAGAGCTCACGGTGCGGTCCTTTCGTCAGGGGCGGCCAGTCTATCGGCCAGGGCTGCGGCGAAGTCGGCGGCCGGGCGTCCGCGGACGGAGTCCACGAGCTCGCCGTCGCCGACGAGCGGATCGCCGATCCAGATCCTCGAGGGCGCGCTGGAGCCGCGCAGGGCGAAGGTCAGCGTGTCCCAGGAGGCCGAGACGAGGGTGTCCGCATGGTGCTCGACGGCGAACCCGCGCGCCGCCGCCCGCGTGCTCCGCGGAGCCGCGGCCACGGCGGAGAGGACCTGTTCTTCGGAGGCCACCGCTCGGAGTCCCCCGGAGGCGCGGAGCCGCAGCGCGAGTCCCCTCTCCGGATCGAGGAGGGCATACTGGAGGTCGAGGGCGTGGAGCCGGACGTCGTCCCAGTCGAGTCCGTCGCGGCGCCGCACCGCGTCGGCGATCCGGAACTTCGCGATCCAGTCGACGTCCGCGGCCAGGCTGATCGGGTCCGTCTCGAGCCCGGTCAGGAGCCGGTCCCAGAGGTCCAGGACCTCGTCCGTCTCTGCGTCCGCCCCGCGGTAGGCCCGCTCCGCCGCGTCGAGGAAGGCGCGCTGCACGGCGAGCGCCGTCGTGCTCCCGCCGCCTTCCAGCGGAAGGGGCGAGCGGAAGGCGCCCCGCAGGGTCTCCGCGGTGGAGCCGGCATCGGCGGGGATGTCGTGGCTGACGGTCTGGAGCGCGCGGACCGGGTCCTCGAAGCGGATGTCCGGGGCGAGGCCGTCCTCGATGAGCTTGAGGACGAGCGAGGTGGAGCCGAAGCGGACCAGCACGGACACCGGAGCCAGGTTGGCGTCCCCGATGATGACGTGGAGCCGGCGGAAGCGGAGCTCGTCCGCGTGCGGCTCGTCCCGGGCGTTGACGATGGGGCGGCGCAGCGTGGTCTCGAGCCCCACGACCTCCTCGAAGAAGTCGGCGCGCTGGGAGACCTGGAATCCAGGGCGGTAGTGCACGGGCCCGCCTGGCAGACCGATCCCCACCCGGCCTGCGCCGCAGAGAACCTGCCGCGTGGCGAAGAAGGGCGTGAGGCGCTCTGTGAGCTCGTCGAAGGGCACGGCCCGGTCCACGAGGTAGTTCTCATGCGTGCCGTAGGAGCTGGACTTCGAGTCGGTGTTGTTCTTGAAGAGATCGATGTGCGGCAGGCCGCCGGCCTCCGCCGCCGTGGCGGCCCGCATGGCGACGACGTCCCCAGCGAGGTCCCACGCCACCGCCTCGCGCGGAGTGAGGACCTCCGGGGAGGAGTACTCCGGGTGGGCGTGGTCCACGTAGAACCGGGCGCCGTTGGTGAGGACCGCATTGGTCACAAGCTCGTCGCGGCCCCGCTTCACGAGCGGAACGCGGGGGCGCGAGGAGCGGGACGTGCCGGCCACGGCCACCTGCTCGGCGTCGAGCACGGGCGGAGCGTCCGTCAGCTGGCTCGGGTGGGCGGACGCCCGGCTCATGGAGAATCCCCTCGCGTCCCGGAGCGGCCGCTCCGTGGAGTAGTCCCAGCCGCCGGAGGGAAGGAAGCCAGGGCGCCCCTCGGCCCGGGCCCGCTCCTCCTCTGAGTCCGCGTAGGCCGAGACGAGCACCGCCGAGAGGTAGGCGTGGGAGGAGTCCGTCATGCCCTGGGAGGTGAGGCCGAACTCGGACTCTCCTCCCATGACGCGCCGCACGCTCATCGGGGGACTCCGTCGGCGCGGCCCGGGTCCGTGTGGGCGAGGTTGCGCAGCGCCACGATCCGCTCTCCGCGGCGGCCGAGCACGCGGGCCCACTCCTCCGGGTTGGCCGAGCTCGGCAGGTCCTCGAGCTCGCGGCACTCCTGTGCCACGGCTCGTGCGATGTGCGCGCTCGTCAGGCCGGTCTCGCCGGAGCGGATCGAGTCCTTGACCGCGAACTTCTTGGCGCGGTCGACGATGTTGCGCAGCACGGCGCCGGAGACGAAGTCCGAGAAGTAGAGCCTCGCCGTCTCTCCCCCGGCGAACGTGAGCTCCACGAGCGCCCGCTCAGGCGTCCGCGCGAACACGTCCTCCACGGCGGCGTCCGCGAGGGACTCGGCCGACTCCCCCTCGGCGTACGGGATCCCCGCGGTCAGGTGCTTGCCGAGGATGTCGCGCGCACCGTCCCTCGTCGGCCGTTGGACGCGGATCTTCACGTCGAGGCGCCCGGGGCGGAGGATCGCGGGGTCGATCATGTCCTCGCGGTTCGTCGCGCCGATGACGATCACGTTGTCGAGCCGCTCGACGCCGTCGATCTCGGCGAGCAGCTGCGGGACGATCGTCGTCTCCACGTCCGAGGAGACGCCCGAGCCGCGGGTTCGGAAGAGCGAGTCCATCTCGTCGAAGAACACGATGACCGGATGGCCGGAGGCGGCTCGCTCGCGGGCCCGGGCGAAGATCGTGCGGATGTGGCGCTCCGTCTCGCCCACGTACTTGTCGAGCAGCTCCGGGCCCTTGATGTTGAGGAACCAGCTGCGGCGCTCGCCCTCCCCTGCGTCCTTCCGCCCGGCGACGCGCGCCGAGAGCGAGTTGGCCACGGCCTTCGCGATGAGGGTCTTGCCGCAGCCCGGCGGTCCGTAGAGGAGGATGCCCTTGGGCGGCGCGAGCTCGTGCCTGCGGTACTCGTCCGCGTGGAGGAACGGGAGCTCGACGGCGTCCGTGATCTCCTCGATCTGCTCCGCGAGGCCGCCGATGTCCGCGTACGTGACGTCCGGCCGCTCCTCCATGACGAGGTCCTGGACCTCCTGGCGCTCGACCCGTCCCGTGGCGGTGTTCGTCCGGAGGTCGACGACGACGCCGTCGCCCACCCGGATGCGCTGGCCGACGAGTCCGCGGGTGCGGGAGAGCACCCGCTCCTCGTCCGAGCGCGTGGTCACGAGCAGGCGGTCCGGCCCCATGACCTCCTTGACCGTGAGCACCTCGCCCGTGGTCTGCGGCGGGTAGACGGCCACGATCTGCATGGCCTCGTCGATGAGGACCTCGTCCCCTTCGCTCACCGTCTCCAGGGCGAGCAGGGGCGACATCCGGACGCGGATCTTCCTGCCCTGCTGCATGACGTCCACGCCGGCCGCCCGAGCCGCCTTCGTGGCCGTGGGCCGCCCCTCGATCGGCTCGGGCCGGGCGGGGCGCACGGCGACGACGGTGGCATAGGCCAGCGTCCCCTCGTCCTCCTGGTCCAGCGCGGTCTTGAGGCGGCGGAGCTCGTCCCGGGCCGTTCCGAGGGCCTCGACGAGCCGAGAGTTGGACGTGGTGGCCTGCGCCAGCTGGCGGTCCAGCTGACGGATCTTGTCCCGCAGGACGGCCTCGCGCCGCTGCGCCTGGGTCTCATCCGTCATGCTCCTCGCCTCCCTTCACAATCCGGAACGCTCCCCGCTGAACCATTGACGCGGCGTCCTTCGCGGCGCGGCGGAGCTTCTTCGAGGAGACGCCCCGCTCGCCGATCTCCCCGGGCTCCCACTCCCGCTCAGGCGTCCAGGCCTCGACGTCCTCGGGCTGGAAGTCGGACTTCGAGGTCCGCTTGGCCGGGTAGACGGGCTCGGCGCCGTCGGACAGCCGGCGGGTGACGAGGAGGAATCCCGTGTGGGCCACCATGCGGTGGTCCGGGCGCACGGCGAGTCCCTCGACGTGCCAGCCGCGGACCATGGACTCCCAGGAGACGGGGTTGGTGAAGCGGCCGTCCTCGCGGATCGCCTCGGCCGTCCGGGAGAGCTGCGTGGCGGTGGCGACGTAGCTGATCCAGACCCCGCCCGGCGCGAGGACGGTGGCCACCGCGTCCGTGCACTCCCACGGGGCGAGCATGTCCAGGACGACGCGGTCCACGGAGCCGGGCTCCTCCAGCTCGACGACGCGGTCCTGGAAGTCCCCGATGGAGACCTTCCACGCGGGGTGCTCGCCGCCGAAGAAAGTGGTCACGTTGCCCTTGGCCACGTCGGCGAACTCCTCCCTCCGCTCGATGGAGTGGAGGACGCCGCCGTCGCCGACCGCCCTCAGGAGGGAGATGGAGAGGGCGCCCGACCCGACACCCGCCTCGACCACGCGGGCGCCGGGGAAGATGTCCGCCATCGTCACGATCTGCCCGGCGTCCTTCGGGTACACGACGGCCGCGCCGCGGGGCATCGAGAGGACGAAGTCGCTGAGCAGAGGCCGGAGCGCCAGGTAGGAGAAGCCCTCGGAGTTGGAGACGCGGCTTCCTTCGGGGAGACCGATGATCTCGTCATGCCACAGCACGCCGCGGTGGGTGTGGTAGGCGCCGCCCGGGGTGAGCGTGATGGTCGAGAGCCGCGTCTTCTCGTCCGTCAGCTGCACGCGGTCCCCGGGGCGGAACAGGCCGCGGCGGGCGTCGGCGCCCGTCGGCGAGGCGGTTCCGGGCATCTCTGGGGTCTCGGTCATGCGTCCTTCTCGTCGGTGTCGAGTTCGGCCCGCTCGGTGAGATCGCGGGCTTCGATGTTCAGGTCTTCTCTGGTCAAGACTCCCACGCAGCGGCCGCGTTCCACGACGCCGACCGCCCAGACGTCCTCATCGCGGAACGCGTCGAGGACGTCGGCCACCTCGGCGTCCCGTTCCAGAACGGCGCCCACGAGGAGCATGGAGTCGGAGACGAGCGGCCCACTCGCGCCGCGGGGGTCCAGGTAGCCGATCATCCGGCCGCCGTCCTCCACGGCGAGCAGCCGGTCGAGTCCGGCCGGGACGGGGGCGTCCGCGGCGATGACGCCGGCGACCGGCCGCAGACGCTCGAACACGTCCCACGAGTCGAGGTACGCGAGCAGCGGAACGCGCTGGAGCTGCCGGTAGGCGGCGTAGGCGATGAACGCCCCCGTCAGTGCGGTTCCGACGGCGACGGCGAGGTCGACGCGGCGCAGGAAGAGGACGACGGCGAACGAGACGAGGCCGAGGCCGATGACGATCCCGGCCCAGGCCGCTGCCGCCGTTCCCCGACGGCGGCGTCCCGTGGCCGCCCAGACCGCGGACTCGACGAGCTGTCCGCCGTCGAGCGGAACGCCGGGCAGGAGGTTGAAGGCTCCGAGGAGGAGGTTGGCCCACAGGACGGCCCAGAGCAGCTGGGCGGCCCAGGTGCCCGAGGGGCTGAGGAGGAGCGTCTCCGGCCCGCGGGCGAGCGCGAGCATCCCGAGCCACGCAGCCGCGGCCAGGACGATGTTGGCGCAGGGCCCTGCCAGGGCGATCATGAGCAGGTCCGCGTTGCGCGGCCGCCGGCCGCGGGGCCCGGCGATCCGCGTGTGCCCGCCGAGGAAGGTGAGGACGATCTGCTCGCTCCGGTGGCCCTTGCGATTGCCGACGACGGCGTGCGCGAGCTCGTGGACGAAGACGGACAGAAGGAGGACGACCCCGTAGGCCGCGGCCATCGCGTATCCGGCGCCCCGGCCGAGCTCCGAAGCCAGCCTCGGGCCGAAGGCGAGGACCATGACCGCGGCCGCGGCGAGCCAGGACCAGCCCACGGTCACGGGGACGCCGGAGACCCGCCCCACGGTGAGTCCGCCCTCCTGGCGGGGACCGGGTCCGCTCATCCGGCGCTCTCCCGCTCCCCCGCCCGCTGCCGCGCGGGAAGGACGGCTCGGGCCACGTCGGCCGCGCTCCGGCCCTCGAGGGAGTCCCACTCGACGCGCGAGGGGTCTTCGGGAAGCGGTGCGTGGAGGGGTACGGCGAGCGTGGGGAATCCGGCGGCGGTGGAGGCCTGATAGCCGGGCCAGGAGTCCTCGATGGCCACGGTCCGGGCGGGATCCAGACCGGGGTTCCGCTCGGCGAGCTCCGCGAACCCGAGCTCGTAGGCGTCGGGGTGGGGCTTGCCCCGCTCCACGCGATCTCCGGTCACAACGGAGTCGAACGTCCCCTCCGGGAGGGCGTCGACGATGGCCCGCGCGAACGGCTCCTCACTCATGGTGACGAGCGCGCAGGGAATCCCCCGAGTCCGGGCGTCCAGCAGGAGCTCTCGCGCGCCCGGGCGCCACGGGATGCTCTCCTGCGTCTGCTCGACGACGCGGCGCGTCAGCGTGTCCACGATCTCGCGCGTGCCGAGGTCGACGCCGTGCCTCTGGAGGATCTCGGCCGAGACGGGCAGGGCGTTGCCCACCATGAGGAGAGCGTGCTCGTGCGTCCACTCGACCCCGTGCTGCCGCGCGAGCTCCGTCTCTGCGTTCATCCAGTACGGCTCGGAGTCCACGATGGTCCCGTCCATGTCCCAGAGGATCGCGGCGGGAACGGGGATGTCAGCGTCTTCGGGGCGAGTGGTGGCCATGCGCTCCAGTCTACGTTCGGCACATAAGCTGGAGGGCATGACCGAGCACGGCGATCCTGACGACCAGCAGACCCTCCTCGACGCTCTCGACGCGATGAGCGCCGTGCAGGGCGGCGAGTCCGAGTCCCCGCGCACCGTCCTCGTGCTGGCCTTCAAGGGATGGAATGACGCGGGCGAGTCCGCGAGCGGCGTCCTGCGGCGCATTCGGCGCCTGACCGAGGCCTCGAGCTTCGAGTCTCTGTCCGACGAGCGCTACTACGACTACCAGGTCCTCCGCCCGCGCGTCCGCAGGCAGACGGACGGCCGAAGGACGGTCGCCTGGCCGGGGGTGCGCTTCTACGAGGCCGGCGAGACCGGCGAGCGGCTCAGGCTCATCGTCGCCTACGGACACGAGCCGAGCTTCCTCTGGAAGTCCTACGCCGAACGGATCATGGGCATCGTGGCCCGGGAGCGCGTGGACGCCGTCGTGCTCCTCGGCGCGATGCTCGCCGACACGCCCCACACGCGTCCGCTCCCGACGTCGACGACGAGTGAGAGCGAGCCGCTGCGCCGCATCCTCGGGATCGAGCAGTCGGTCTACGAGGGGCCCACGGGCATGCTCGGGATCCTCAGCGAGAAGTTCTCCCGCTCCGGTCTGCCCGCCGTCTCGGTGTGGGTCTCGGTCCCCCACTACGTCAGCCAGGCGCCGTCCCCGAAGGCGGAGCTCGCACTGCTGTCCGCGCTCGAGGAGCTGTTCGGGCGCGTCTGGCCGGACGGAACGCTGGCCCAGGACGCCGAGGAGTGGGAGGGCACGGTCAACGAGCTCGCCGAGGCGGACTCGGACATCTCCGAGTACGTCCACAAGCTCGAGCAGGCCGTCGACTCGGCCGTGGACGCCACGGCCGCCCTCCCCCAGGCCTCCGGCGAGGCGATCGCCAAGGAGTTCGAGCAGTACCTCCGGGCGTACAACGACGACGACGCGGGCGGTCGCGCCGACGACGACTCCGATGACGAATCGGACAGCGGCGGCACCGGAGACGCGGCCCCCGGACAGCCGGGCTAGGCCGCGTTCAGCCGGATTCCGAGCAGCGCGTCCAGGGCTTCCCGCACGCGGCCGGCGCCGTCGTTCTCCCGCGCCGCGCCCTCGGCCGTCTGAGCAGCGGTGAGGACACGCGAGACGGCGTCGTCGACCTCCTGGAGCGCCCGGGGCGCGTCGAGATTGTCGGCAAGGGCCTCGCGGATCTTCGCGATGAGCGCCTCCGCCTCGGACTCGCTCCACTCGGCCTCGAGGGCGGACGTCCACCGGCGGCGGCGCGCCTCGGCCTCATTCAGCACCTCCTGGCTCCAGAACCAGTCCGTGCCGTAGGAGTGCGCCAGGAGGGCCAGACGGACGGACATCGGGTCCACGCCCTGCTCGCGGAGCCGGCTCACCAGGGCCAGGTTGCCCTTGGACTTGCTCATCTTCTCGCCGTCGAGGCCCACCATGCCGGCGTGGGCATAGTGCTCGGCCAGGGGAACACCGTCTGACGCATAGGCGTGCGCGGCGGACATCTCGTGATGCGGGAAGCGCAGGTCGGAGCCGCCGGCCTGGACGGTGAAGGGCGCGGGAAGGTGCTTGCGCGCGATGAGCGAGCACTCGATGTGCCAGCCCGGGCGTCCCTCGCCGAGCGAACGGCCGTCCCAGGCGGGCTCGCCCTCGCGCTTGACCCGCCAGAGCAGCGGGTCCAGCCGGTGGCGCTTGCCGGGGCGGTCCGGGTCTCCCCCGCGCTCGGCGGAGAGCTTCAGCATCTCTGCCTCGTCGTAGCCGCACACCTGACCCAGGACCCAGGCGCCTGCCTCGGTCGTCGGGGTGACGCGCTGCGCAGCCTCGACGTCGAAGTAGACGTCACCGTCCGGTCCGCCCTCGGTGCCCGGGACGCGGTAGGCCACGCCCTCGGCGAGGAGGTGCTCCACGCCGTCGACGATGAGCGGAACACTCTCCACGGCACCCACATACTGAGTGGGCGGGATGACGTTGAGCGCTTCCATGTCCGTACGGAAGAGGTCGGTCTGCTCTTCCGCGAGCCGGGTCCACTCGACGCCGGTGGCGGTGGCGCGCTCCAGCAGCGGATCGTCTACGTCCGTCACGTTCTGCACGTAGACGACGTCCGCGCCGGCGTCCTTCCACTGCCGCACGAGCAGGTCGAAGGCCACGTAGGTGGCCGCGTGTCCCATGTGCGTGGCGTCATACGGAGTGATGCCACAGACGTACAGTCCGGCCGTGCCGGAGATGTTCGGCTCGACCCGCTCGCCGCGCGAGGTGTCCCAGAGGGAGAGCTGCGGCGGGCGGCCGGGGACGGCGGGGACGGGAGCGGAGGACCAGGCTCGCACGCGCGGAGTCCTTTCGACGGGGAGTGAGGTGTCCGTGGGGGGGGTCAGGCCGGGATGACGCCGGTGCCGAGCAGCACGTAGAGGACGGCGCCGAGCCCGATCCGGTACCAGACGAACGGACGGAAGCTGTTGTGGGAGATGAAGCGCAGGAACCACCCGATGATGAGGTAGCCCACGACGAACGCGATGACCGTGGCCAGAAGCGTCTGCGGCATCGTGTACACGGTCGGCGAGCTCTCCTTGAGCGCGCCGTAGAGCTCGTAGAGACCCGAGGCGAAGACCGCGGGCATCGCGAGGAGGAACGAGTACCGGGCCGCCGCCTCGCGCGTGTAGCCCATGAGCAGGCCCGCCGTGATGGTGCCGCCGGAGCGGGAGACGCCCGGAATGAGGGCGAGCGACTGGGCCAGGCCGTAGAGGATGCCGTGCTTCGGGGTGAGCTCGTCCAGCGTGCGGCGCTGCTTGGCCACCGCGTCGGCGATGCCGAGGACCACGCCGAAGACGATGAGCGTGGTGGCGACGATCCAGAGGCTGCGGAAGCCCGTCTCGATCTGGTCCTTGAGCAGCAGGCCGAAGACGACGATCGGAATGCTGCCGATGATGATGAGCCATCCCATCCGCGCGTCCGGATCGCTGCTCGGCACCTTCTTGGTCAGCGAGCGGAACCACTGCGTGAGGATCCGGACGAAGTCCTTCCAGAAGAAGATGAGGACGGCCGTCTCCGTGCCCAGCTGGGTGATCGCGGTGAACGCCGCTCCCGGGTCACGGCTGTCCGGCAAGAGCTCGCCGACGATCCGCAGGTGAGCGCTGGAGGAGATGGGGAGGAACTCGGTCAGGCCCTGCACGAGCCCGAGGATGATCGCTTGAATCCACTGCACGCTCTCACTCTAAACGGAAGCGCTGTGCAGGGGCTGTCCGCCGGCGGCCCCTCAGGCGCGCCCCGGGGCGGGCGGGGTCAGTCCTCGTCGTCGACGACGTCGAACGGAAGGGACTCGCCGAACTCGTCGTCGAGCGCCTCCGCATAGTCGTCATAGGCGTCCGTGAGCTTGTCGTAGAGCGCCTCGACGGCGAAGTCGCCGTCCCCGCGGGACTCGCGGACCGCCGAGAGGTGCTCCCGCAGGAGCGTGACGAGAGCGTCGAGTGCCTGTTCAGCCGAGTGACTCATGCCATAACAATACGCCGCGCCCGGCCCCTCGGTCAGGGCCGGGCGCGGAGTGAGACGGGGCAGGGGCCTCAGTACGAGGTCAGGAGACGATGCAGGACCTTCGTGCCGAAGACCAGCGAGTCCACCGGGACCCGCTCGTCCACGCCGTGGAACATGGCGGTGAAGTCCAGCTCGCGGGGCAGGCGCAGCGGCGCGAAGCCGTAGCCCGCGATGCCGAGCTCCGAGAGGGACTTGTTGTCCGTGCCTCCGGAGAGCGTGTACGGCAGCACGGGGGCGCCCGGGTCCTCGGCGCCGAGCGCCTCGACCATCCGGTCCACGAGGTCTCCCTCGAACGGGACCTCGAGCGAGGTGGCCTGGTGGATCGGCTTCACCTCGACGTGCTCCCCCGCAAGCTTCCGGATGATCTCGAGGACGTCCTCCTGCTGCCCCGGCAGCGTCCGGACGTCGATCTGGGCCTCGGCCGTCCCCGGGATGACGTTGGCCTTGTAGCCGCTCTTGAGCAGGCTCGGGTTGGCGGTGTTCTGGAAGGTGGCGCCGACGAAGCGCGAGACCGTCCCCAGCTGCTCGAGGAAGGCGGAGGGGTCCGATTCGTCGAAGTCCACCCCCGTCATCTCCTCCACGATGCTGACGAACTGCTCCGTGGTCTTGGTGAACTCGATGGGCCACGGGTGCTCCCCGATCCGCGCCACCGCGCCGGCCAGCCGGGTGACCGCGTTGTCCGTGTTGATCTGGGAGCCGTGCCCGGCCCGGCCGTGCGCGAGGAGCCGCAGCCAGGCGAGCCCCTTCTCCGCCGTCTGCACGTAGTAGACGCGCTGTCCCGCGATCTCGCCGGAGAATCCGCCGACCTCGCTGATGGCCTCCGTGGCTCCCTCGAAGAGCTCGGGACGGTTGCGGACGGCCCACTGGGCGCCGTGGACGCCGCCGGCCTCCTCGTCCGCGAACATCGCGAAGACGATGTCCCGCTCCGGGCGGGTTCCGGTGCGCGCCAGGGATTCCATTGAGGCGAGGATCATCGCGTCCATGTCCTTCATGTCCACGGCTCCGCGCCCCCAGATGAGGCCGTCCTTCACCTCGGCGGAGAACGGGTCGACGCTCCAGTCCTCCGCGGCGGCGGGGACGACGTCGAGATGCCCGTGCACCACGAGCGCCGGAAGGTCAGGGTTCTTGCCGGCCATGCGCGCGACGACGGAGGTCCGGCCCGGCTCGGACTCGAAGACCTGTGGATCCAGACCGGCCCCGGTCATCCGCTCCGCGACGTACTCCGCCGCCTTGCGCTCGCCGGGCCCCGAGCCGTCCCCGTAGTTGGACGTGTCCATCCGGATGAGGTCCCGGCAGATCTCGACGACGTCGTCGAGCGCCCGCTCGTCCGGGAGCTCCCCGACTCCCCCGCCGGTCTGGTTGTCTGTGGCTTCGCGGCCCATGCCTGCGCTCCTCCCGAATCGGTTCTCCCGCCAGCCTACGGAGAGAACGCCGCGCCCCCAATCCCCTGGCCGGGGACCGGACGCGCGGCGCTCTCGACTGCTGTCAGGCGGTCAGGCCTGGCTGCCACCAGAGTGGGACCCGTTGGAGCGGCGGTGCTCCGCCATGTGGTCCTTCGACTCGTTCGCGGCGAGGATCGCGGACTGGATCGAGGCGAACGTGTTCTGGAACTGGTCGGCGGCCGGCGGGAGGAGCACCGTGCTCGCGTTGCCCTTCTCGGCGAAGGCCATCTGAGCGTCCACCTGCTGGGTGAACATGAGGACGGCGAGCGAGTTGGCGGCGTCGCCGTTCGTGGCGTCCCCGATCTCGCGGACGGACTGCGCGAGGCCCTCGGCGATCGCCTTGCGCTGGAGGGCAACGCCCTCACCGGCGAGGCGGGAGCGGTCGCGGTCCGCCTCGGCGCGGATGATCGTGGCGGACTTCTCGGCCTGGGCCTTGTTGATCGTGGCCTCCTTCTCGCGGAGCGAGGCCATGACGTTGTTCATCGCGGAGAGCACGCGAGCGTCCGTCGGCGCCACGTCCGGGACGAGCGTGTTGAGGATGTGGAAGCCGTAGCCGCTCATGCGCTGCGCCAGCTCCGTGGAGACGTGCTCGGCGATGGCCGCCTTGTCGCTGAAGGTCTCGTCGAGCGACATGTTCGGCACCTTGCCGCGCACGGCGTCCGCCACATAGGTGCGGATCTGGGCGCCGGGGTTGCTCAGCGAGTAGACGGCGGCCATGACGCCCTGCGGGTTGATGCCGTGCGGGTTGTACGGGTCCGTGGCCGCGACCTCGAACTGGACCGAGGTCCGGACGAGCACCGTCACGTTGTCCTCGGTCTTCGTCTCGATGTCCATGTCGATCTGCTGGACGCGGAGGTCGACGCGCTGCGCCACCTGGTCGATGAACGGGATCTTGATGTTGAGGCCCGGCATGGCCACCCGGTTGAAGCGGCCGAGGCGCTCGACGACGGCCGCGGTCTTCTGCCGCACGATGAACAGCGAGAAGAAGAGAAGGACGGCGATCACCGCGAGGACGATGAGAATGAACAGCACAGGACTCCCCCGATTCATCTGGTGACCGGAAACCCTCAAGTGATCCCGGTCTCTTGCACCTCCATCTTGTCATGTCGCCTGTGCCCCCGCTTCCGCTTGCTGGTCACGATCTGAGAACGGCAGGAAAGAAAAGCGCCCTTCAGACCTTCAACCAACCTCTGCCGCGTTGGCGGGCATCGTGTCACAGTGGAGAGCGAGACCGGTGATCGCCTTGACTCCCCCAGCGGGGCTGGATTCGGTCCAGAGACCCCCATCTCAGAAAGCTCTGCCTGTGAACCTCTTCAAACGAACACCGCTTGTCATCACCACCACTCTCCTCGCCGTCGCCACCGCCACCGGCGGTGCGGCGGGAGCCGCTCCCTCGGCTCCCGCGCCTTCCCCCAGCGCGCCCTCCAGCACGACGACGGCCCCGTCCTCGCCTGCGCCGTCCTCCCCTGCGGACAAGAGCAGCTCCCAGCCGAGCGCGCCGGCGGACTCGGGCGCTGACGAGAACCTCAACCGCACCGAGGTGAAGCTGTCCTCGGGCGACACGAAGCCGGCTGCCGACGTGACCAAGGAAGACAAGGTCGTCGGCGCCGTCCCCGCCCCGAAGGAGGGCTCGCTCAAGGCGCAGATCGGCAAGCACGGCGCCGTCATGGGCCAGTCCCGCTTCCTCGATCAGGCTGCTCTGCGCCAGTACGCGCAGAACGGTTCGGGCGCGCAGGATGCTCCCTCGACGCCCGGTGCGGCGTCGAAGCCCGCCGGGGCCAAGACCGCGTCGCAGTCCTCGAGCGTCGCCGCGCTCCGCGAGAACCTCATCGCTCCCTCCGCCCAGACGGCTTCCTACGCGCAGGCCGTCCCCATGGGCAACACCCCGTGGCAGGCCGGGTCCATCCTCGGCCAGGACGTCTCGAGCTTCCAGACCGGGGTCAACTTCAACACGGAGCGGGCCAAGGGCTCCCAGTTCGCCTACGTCAAGTCGACCGAGGGCCAGGGCGCCTACAAGAACCCCGCGTGGGGCGCCCAGTACACCGGCGCCTACAACGCCGGCATGGCACGCGGCTCCTATCACTTCGCCCTGCCCAACCAGTCGAGCGGCGCCGCTCAGGCGGACTGGTTCGTCGACAACGGCGGCGGCTGGAGCGCGGACGGGCGCACGATGCCGGGTCTCCTGGACATCGAGTGGAACCCGTACCCCGCGCTCGGCAACTCCTGCTTCAACCTGTCCCAGCAGCAGATGCGGACCTGGATCACCCAGTTCCAGGAGCGCTACAAGCAGCGGACCGGCCGGTACCCGGCCATCTACTCGGCGACCATGTGGTGGAACACCTGCGTGGGCTCGCTGCCCTCGGCTTCCCGGTCCCCGCTCCACCTCGCCTCGTACGCGAGCCAGGTCGGCCCCATGCCCGGCGGCACCGGCTGGCGCGACTACGACATCTGGCAGTACTCGGACAGCGGCGCCTTCGCCGGCGACCAGAACGTGTACGGCGGCAGCCAGGCCCAGTTCCGCAGCTTCGTGAACAACGCCGGGTACACGCCGCTCGGCACCGCGTCCGCCGCGCCGTCCACCCCGACCGGTCAGCCGCTGGGGCCGAACGACCTCGCCGTCGTCGACAAGGGCACGGGCGCGCTCTACCGGTACCCGAACGGCGTCTCGAACCTCAACACCCGCACCCAGATCGCCGGCAGCGGATGGCAGAGCGCCATCTCGGTGCACGTCTCGGACTGGAACCGCGACGGCGTGCGGGACCTCGTCTCCCAGTGGGCCTCCGGCGTCCTGGCCGTGAGCTACGGGCGCTCTGACGGCTCGTTCTCCGGCCCCCAGGTCATCGGCAACGGCTGGCAGGGGCTCGACATCACCGTGGGGCAGTACGCCTACAACGACCGCTTCGACTCCATCCTGGCCGTGGACTCCACCGGCGCCCTCCGCCGGTACACCGGCAACGGCAGCGGGGTGGCCTACACCGGCGTCATCGGCAACGGCTGGCGTGGCCTGGTCCCGCGCCTCGCACAGACCGATGGCACGGGCGCCCAGGAGATCGTCGCCCGCTACGGCGACGGCAGCCTCCGCGTCTACCGCCGCTACAACTCGGGCCAGTTCGTGCCCGCCCCGGCGAAGACCGTGGGCTGGGGATGGGCGCCGATGACCCAGCTGGCCGCCGCACAGCCCGGATCCAACATCTGGATCGTGCGCGACAACGCCGGCAACGTCCGCCGGTACGACTTCCGCGGCGACGTCCCCGGCTACCAGGGCCAGATCGGCACGGGCGGCTGGGACACGCACACGCTCTCCGGATCCCGGGAGCTCTGACAGGCCCGGCGGCCGGCCGAGCCCGGCATTGAAAAAGGGAGAGGCCCGGAACCGAACGGTTCCGGGCCTCTCCCTTTTCTGTCCCGTGTCAGCGTTTGCTGAATGCCGCTGGACAATCGCCTCATTGTGAGGCAACTTGTGGGTTCAGATCGAAACTGTCCCTCGACTCAGGGCCCTTGGAAACACAGGCATCATCGAACCCGGATTTCTGGTTTCTGAAACACCTTCCCCAACAAGGGTGGGCAACCTTCCCCAACAGTCCGGCGTGTCGAAAGACCGGAGCACCCCATTCTCACCCGATGAGGGCAGCGGGCAAGACTCGTTATCCCTCACCTCTTGTTGCAACGTCAGTACAGCGGATTTACCAGTAATGGGTGTAGTGCGTAACTGAGGTGACTGTACTGGGTTGTTCTCTCTTGGACGGCATATGGGTAATAGGGTCACTCAGTAATAGCGTTTTGACATAGACCAACCCAGGAAAAGGTAGCTGCTGGACCGTACGCAGGGCCTCAGGCAGGGACCGCCCGAGCCATTCGAGACGGGCCATGTCGAGCACCTCGTCGGCATCGTCGCGCAGGTACTTGAGCACAGCCGCCAGGCCGGGCCTGTCGGCCCGCGCGTCGCTCAGGCGGTCCGTGACACCTTGGAGCATCCAGCGCCCGTCAGAGCGGCCTCCTGGCCCTCCAGGGAGCCCCCTGGTCGCGGGTGCTCACGCGGGCGTAGCCGACCTTCATTAGCCCTCCTCCGCCTCCGTCGGCGGATCGAGCGCGGCAAGTGCGGAGAGCTGATCTACCCGACCCCTCACGCGATCGAGCACGCTATCCATCAGGGTCTCCATGCGGGCCCAGTCCGGCAGGCCATCAGTGTCGGCAGGAAGTTTGATCTCCATGCGCAGGCACCGGCCGATGCTGGCGATGTCGCCGTAGGAGAAGCGGGACCTGAGCCCGTTCAGCACTGCGTCGAGGAACAGCAACTGGTTTTCGGTGAGCGTTTCAATGGGCCGGAGCAGCTTCGCGTTGTTGCTGACGACCACAGGCTCGCTGTGGAAGGCGACGAACCCGACCGCGCCCTGCCCCGTGCCGACCAAAGTGAGTGCAGGCCCATCCGTCACCACGTAGCCTTTCGAGATGCAGTACGCCTCACTGATGGTTCGCGGGCGGTAGGGCACTGTCGACAGGGCGGCAAGAAATTGCTTCGAGGCATCCACGATGCCCTCCATGACGGTTGCCATACCAGCCCAGTCCGGTGCCCCCTCAGCGTTGACTGGCAGTTTGTTTCGATCGTTGCTCATCTTCTCTGCCGTCCATTTCTCCGTGAAGAAGAAGCGGACGCCCATCCCTCGGAAGATGGCGCAGAGGAACTGGCCAGCCATGCGCGTGAGCTGGTGGTCGCGAGGAGCCAGGACGTTCACATCATCGCTCGCCCAATACTCGAAGTCGTGGAAGAAGGCCTGTTCCACGCTCCCGTTGTAGGCGACGGTGTTCGTGTCAGGGCCAGGAATGGGGCGTGTGGGCCCTGCACGCCCATTCCTCCACGTCAGTGACACTCTTGGCTTTCCCTGTAACTGACGTGTCTACGTCGTACACACTGTCAACAACGTCAAGCCCTTGTCGACACAGGGAAGAAGGATGGGAAAGGTCGCGCGGTTGCAGATAACCGGATGACGACGCGACGACCCCAGCCCCTCCCCGTCTCGCAGCTATGCGAGCGAAGAGATCACACAGGAAGCGAAGAAGACCTGCATTGCGGCGCTACCGCGTGTTGTCGATTACAACGAAGGCAAGAAGTGGGAGCACACAATCTCGAATGTGAAGTTCTCAGAGCCATTCGAGGAAGCCTCCATGCCCGGCCATCCGCCTACGACGGTCTATGAAGCCCATGGCTCATACACGGCTACACCAACCGGTGCAAACACCCGCATCGCCGAGGGGCCCGTCACGTCCCAGCAGATGTGCCGTTATTGGCCTAACCGTGAAGAGGCTGAATGGATCAACCAGCAACCGACCAGTTCTGCTGGGTTAAATCCGCGGTGCCCGTAGCTGCTTCCCTGCGTTCAGGTCCTTCACCATCTGTTCCAGTCGCATAGGGTTATCGCGCTTCCATCCACGAGCCATCGCCCACTGGGCCATTCGAGATGCCGGCAACTGCCCGTACTCAGTCTTGAGATTCTTCAGCCCGTTCAGCAGGTCGCGCTTTTCGTATCCGCCGTCTACAGAATTGCTCTGGTTCAACTGGGTGCCCGTGTTGTCTAGAGCCTCAATCATGCCGTCAGTCAGAGGTGGCTCTTCTTCTCGGCCGAGGCCTCTTGTAGGGTCAATGTGCGTCGTTAGACGCTGGGCCCCCAGAAGTTCCGACCACGTCTCTAGGGGGTCACTCCAATACAGAACGCACAGGGCAGTCATGTCTCGGGTGGCCATCAGCCTGGAGATGTCTTTCGGGTTCGCGTAGAAAGCAAGTACAGGGCCCGAGGCGTTGAGGATCGTGACGTCTTTGCTGATACAGACTTGGAAGCCTGGGGTTCGGTCCAGACTCCTTGGCGTCAGCTCCCCTGTATAAGTTGCTTGAGAGGGGAACCAACAAGTGACTTTCTGCCCGGGTCGCATCTGTTCATCCGCCCATAGCACCCCTTCAGCTACTCCCTCGTGGGTGCTGCCTTGGGCGATGGCCACTGGGCCTTGAAACTCTGTCTCAAACATGACTATTTCTCCTCACAAAAAAGTGAACTCGGTTATTCTCTCACCTGTGCAGCTCAGCCAAGGACCCGTCGGGCCGCTGGCAGGGCCTGCATGGCCTTGAAGGTCTGTTCCAGTCCGGCTACGAGCACTTGCCGAACTTCGTCTGTGAGAGCAGGGTCGGCCTCGATGGAGTTGCGCTGCTCATGCAGGGCCAGGGAGTAGTCCCCGTAGGTTTTCATGTCCTCTTGTTCCCGGGTGATCTGAACCTAAGTCAGTGCAAGAAGCCAAGGAAAACAAACAATCCCGGCCAATTTCTTGGCCGGGATTGTTTCGAGCTCAGATCCTTGAAGTTTCGATCTGAACCCTTCTGTGCGCGAGGGGGGACTTGAACCCCCACCCACTTATACGTGGACTAGCACCTCAAGCTAGCGCGTCTACCTATTCCGCCACCCGCGCAGGTGGTGATTCCGAAGGCCGGGAGCCTCCGTCAGCAACTCGATCAACTCTACCAGGCGCGGGAGCCGCCTCCGAACCACGGGCCTCCGACGGCGTTTCTCCGGACTCCTCGCGGCCGACCGGGAGCAGGGCGACGGCCAGCGCCGCGAGGACCAGCACAAGCCAGACGAGCAGCGTCTGCCGAGGACCGATCACGTCGCCGAGCGCTCCCCCGGCCAGAGCGCCTGCGGGCACGGACCCGTACCCGACCGTCTGCAGCAGCCCCATGACCCGTGGAGTCTCGCGACCTCGAAAGGCGGTGCTGGCCCAGGTGAAGATCGCGACGTTGAAGACGGACATGACGAAGCCGTACAGGGCGGACTGCCCCGCCACGGCCCAGAAGGCCAGCTCCCCCGTGTCCGCCGCGGCCCACAGGACTGCGACGCAGAGCCCGAGGACCGCGCAGGTTCCGCTGCGGAGAACGCGCCCGCTGATCCGCGCCATGAGCGGCTCCGCGGCGAGGGCCCCGAGCACACCACCCACCGCGCCGGCGGCCACCGCCGCGCCGATCGCGTCGAAGCCCAGGCCGAGAATCCGGTTCTCGTAGACCGTGGTCACGCTGCTCCCGAGCGCGAGCCCCGAATTGGAGAGCAGCAGCGCGGCCGAGAGCGCAAGGAGCTGGCGCCCGCGGGGACCTTGGACGATGCCCCTTCCCTGGCGGCTGGGCGAGCCCTGGTCTCCGTCCCTACGAGCCGCCGCGCCGTCAGAGTCGATCTCCTCCGGCTTCGGCTCTCCCGTCCGAAGCCGGAGCATGAGGACGGCGGACAGGGAGGCGAGCAGCAGAGCCGCAGCCACGAGCGGCGAGGGCCCGGCTGCCTCCAAGGTCAGTCCTGAGAGTGCCGGGATCACGATGCCGCAGGTCTGGACGAGGGCGCTCCGCCGGGACGCGGCCTTGGCCAGGAGCGATTCCTCGAACATGCGGCTGACCATGGACGACGACGCAATGCCGTGCGCAACCGCGAACACGCCGGCGGCAGCGGACAGAGTCCAGAGCAGCGGGACGGTGAGCGTCCCCTGCACGAGAGCCCCGAGCAGCACCGCGAGGAGAAGAGCGTCACCCGCAGCAGTGACCGCTTGGATCGAGGCGGTTCGCCAGCGAACGAGCAGCCGCCCTGCGGGCAGGGAGAGGACGAGGAAGGCGGCCGTCTCGAGGGCGTTGGCCACCCCGACGTCGCTCGGCGTGCCCGCGAGTGTCTTGACGAGGATGAAGTCGTTGGACTGCGAGATGAACAGAGCCGTGACGGCCATGGACACGGTGCTGGACCAGTACAAGGTCCTCGACGTGTTCACGGACATCAGCTGCTCGGGGACGGCACAAGCCCGAGCGGCCTGTGAAGAATCAGCCTCCTGGCGAACAGCCCGATATCCGGAGACAAACGTCTGTGTGCATCCATGTCCGGACCTTATCGCACGGTCTCTTCACGTACAAACACCTGTTTGCATGCGATCACCGGGGTCTTTTCGCGGCCACGCCTGGCGGCCCTTGAATGTGACGAGAAAAAAGCGGCCCCGGAACTGTGTGGTTCCGGGGCCGCTCCGATCCCGAAGGATCTGTTCTGTGCGCGAGGGGGGACTTGAACCCCCACCCACTTATACGTGGACTAGCACCTCAAGCTAGCGCGTCTACCTATTCCGCCACCCGCGCAGGTGACTTCCAGCGGCCTGAACCGCTGTCAGCAACGGAGAAGACTCTACCAGTGCGCCGCCGGAAGTCCAAATCGAGGCTCGCCGCCGAGCCTCGAGGGCAACGATCAGGCGCTCGCCGACGCAGCGAGCTGCTCCACATCGCCCGTGAAGTGCGGCTTGCCCGTCTTCGCGCTCCACCCCGTGTACCGGACGGCGCTCACGTCGGACCCCGCGAACCGCTCGGGCGCACCGCGCTCGACGTCGATCCGCAGGTCCACTCGACCCGGCAGCCGCACGGGCGCCATGAAGCGCACGGTCCAGCGGAATCCGGCCTCGACTCCGGGCGGCAGGGAGGACTCCAGTGCCCGCGAGGCCGTGTACATGCCGTGCGCGATCGCCGAGGGCATGCCCAGCCCCTTCGCCGTGAGGGCGGAGAGGTGGATCGGGTTGTAGTCTCCCGAGACCCCCGCCCAGGCTCGGCCGGCGTCCGCCCCGAGCGTCCACTGGGCCGTCCGCCCCGAGAGCTCCAGCGGCTCCTGGGCCTGCTTCTCCGCCTTCCCGGCGAGGAAGACGCCCCGGGCGAGGTTGGTCGCGCGGCTCGAGAACACGAGCTCGTCCCCGCGGAGCATCTCGACGACCACGTCCGCCGTCGTCCCCGCCGAATGCGGAGCGAGACGCTCGGCGCGGGCCCGGACGGTGAGGACGTCGTCGAACGCCACCGGCGCGAGATACTCCACCTCGTTGACGAGGTGGACCATCCCGAGGACGGGCAGCGGGAAGTCCGGCTCGAGCATGAGCTTGACCGCGAGCGGGAAGCCGAGCACGTGGAGGTACTCGGCGGAGGCGTGCTCCCCCGCCCGGCCGCCGGCGGTCTCCCGCAGGCGCCGGTCGGCCTCCCGGTCCGGGCTCACGTTCTCAGAAACGAGAACCGTCTCCGGCAGGGCGCTGCCGCGGCGGCCGCGCGAGAGCTTGGCCGCCACCGCCTGCCGCGCTGCCTGCGCGTAGAGCGGGCCGAGAGCCGGAAGCTCAACGGTGCGCTGGTGCGATGTCACTGCGTCTCCCATGCCTAGGCCCCCACCAGGTTCTGGCCGCAGACGCGCAGGGTCTGCCCGCTGATGCCGCCGGCCGCGCCCGAGACGAGGAAGGCGATGGCCTCGGCCACGTCCCCGGGCTGGCCGCCCTGCTGGAGGGAGCTGAGGCGGCGGGCCACCTCGCGCGTGACGAACGGCATCCTCGCGGTCATGTCCGTCTCGATGAAGCCCGGCGCGACGGCGTTGATGGAGCCGCCGCGCTCCTGGAGCCGCGGCGAGGTGGCCGCGACCATGCCGATGACGCCCGCCTTGGACGTGGCGTAGTTGGTCTGCCCCCGGTTTCCGGCGATCCCGGAGGTCGAGGCGAGCGAGACGATCCGCCCGTCCTTGGCGAACGCCTCGGAGGAGAGGAAGGCCTCGTTCATCCGCAGCTGGGCCTCGATGTTGACCGCGATGACCGAGTCCCACTTGGACTCGTCCATGTTGGCGAGCAGCTTGTCCCGTGTGATGCCCGCGTTGTGCACCACGATGTCCAGCCAGCCGTAGCGCGTGCGCGCGTGGTCCAGGATGCGCTGTCCCGCGTCCTCGGCCGTGATGTCCAGCTGGAGCGCAGTGCCCATGACCTCGTTGGCCACGGCGGCGAGCTGCTCCCCCGCCGCCGGGACGTCCACGACGATGACCTGGGCCCCGTCCCGTCGGAGCGCCTTCGCGATGGACGCGCCGATGCCGCGGGCCGCGCCCGTCACCGCTGCGACCTTGCCCTCGAGCGGGCGATCCGGGTCCGCGGGCGTGTACCCCTCCGCGCTGTCGACGCGCAGGGGCTGGCCGCTCACGTACGCGCTCCGCCCGGAGAGGAAGAACCGGACGGCACCCCAGGCGGACGGGACCGTGAAGTCCAGCCCGTCCTCGAGGACGACGGCGTTGGCCGTGCCGCCGTGCCGCATCTCGTGCGCGAGGGACCGCATGAGGCCGAGCGTGCCCTGACGGGCCGCGGCGACGGCGGGATCCTCATGCTCAGCCGGACGCGTGAGGACCACGACCCGCCCGCTCTTGCCGAGCTTCTTGAGGGCCGCGCCTGCGGCGAGCGCGGTCTCGCCGAGGTCGGCGGGGCGCCGGGCGTCGTCGAGCCCCAGGATCACCGCGGCGAAGCGGCTCGCCGAATCCGGGTGGCGGCGGACGTCGATCCCCTCCTCGTGGAGAAGACGGGCGAGGGCGTCGGCTCCCGCACTCGAGCCGAGCACGAGGACGGTGCCCTCGATGAGGGGCTGTCCCGGCTCGTAGCGGCGCAGGCGCGCGGGCTGCGGGAGGCCCAGCCGCGAGGCGAGCTCCTTGCCGAGGCCCGCGTGGACGAGCTCTGCGTACTTGTCAGTCATGGTCAGTGAGCCTCCAGTATCGCGGCGACGCCGAGGCCGCCGGCGGCGCAGACCGAGATGAGGCCCCGGCCCGAGCCCTTCTGGTGCAGGGACTTGGCGAGCGTGGCCACGATGCGGCCGCCGGTGGCCGCGAACGGGTGGCCCGCCGCGAGCGAGGAGCCGTGCACGTTGAGCTTGGCGCGGTCGATGCTGCCGAGCGGCGCGTCGAGGCCGAGCTTCTCCCGGCAGAACTCCGGCGACTCCCAGGCCTTGAGGGTGGAGAGCACCGTGCCGGCGAAGGCCTCGTGGATCTCGAAGAAGTCGAAGTCCTCGAACGTGAGGCCGTTGCGCTGCAGCAGGCGCGGCACGGCGTAGGCGGGAGCCATGAGCAGGCCCTCCTCGCCGTGGACGAAGTCCACCGCGGCCGCCTCGACGTCCACCACGTCGGCGAGCATCGGGAGGTCGTGGGCCTGGGCCCACTCCTCGCTCGCGAGCAGGACGGCGGAGGCGCCGTCGGTCAGCGGCGTGGAGTTGCCGGCCGTCATGGTGGCCTCCTCGCCGAACTGGCGGCCGTAGACCGTCTTGAGCTTGGCGAGCTTCTCCATCGAGGAGTCGGCGCGGAGGTTGTTGTCCTTGGCGAGGCCGCGGAACGGCGTCACGAGGTCGTCGAAGAACCCGCTCTCGTAGGCCTTCGCGAGGCGCTGGTGGCTCGTGAGGGCCAGCTCGTCCTGCTCCTCGCGGGTGACGCCCCAGGCGTGGGTGGTGATCGCCTGGTGCTCGCCCATCGACATCCCGGTGCGCGGCTCGCCCGTGCCGGGGGCCTGCGGGGCGAGGTCCTTGGGGCGGAGGCGGCTGACGGCCTTGAGCTTGGCGCCCGCGGTCTTGGCCCGCGAGAGCTCCAGGAGGGTCTGGCGCAGCCCCTCGGAGACGACGATCGGCGCATCGCTCGTCGTGTCCGTGCCGCCGGCGATCGCGGAGTCGATGCGGCCGAGCTTGATCTTGTCGCTCAGCGAGGCCACCGCCTCAAGGCCCGTGGCGCAGGCCATCTGGACGTCGAAGGCCGGCGTGTCGGAGGAGAGCTGCGAGCCGAGGACCGACTCGCGCATGAGGTTGAAGTCCTTGGAGTGCTTGAGGACGGCGCCGCCGGCGACCTCGCCGATCCGCTCGCCCTGCAGGCCGAAGCGGGCCACCAGTCCGTCGATGGCGGCGGTGAGCATGTCCTGGTTGGAGGCGTGGGCGTACGCCCCGTTGGAACGGGCGAACGGAATGCGGTTGCCGCCGACGACGACGGCCTTGCGGGTCTTGCCCTGTGCGGCCGCGCCCGCCGCGGCGGAGCGGTTCTGGCTGTTGGTGCTCAATGTCTCTCCCAGTGCTCGCGGTCCCCGCGATCTGCGGGGACGGTGTGTTCGGGCCAAGGGCCCTGTACCCGAAACCCAGCGTACTTGATACGCTCGGTACCGTGAAGACTGAATCCAACGACGACGGCCGCAGCCGCCGCTGGGACGCCCACCGCGCCGCCCGGCGCCGCGAGCTGGTCAAGACCGCCATCGGGGCCATCGACGAGCTCGGCCCGCAGGCCTCGATGGAGGACATCGCCTCCGCGGCGGGCACGTCCAAGTCCGTCTTCTACCGGTACTTCGAGGACAAGGCGGGCCTCCAGGAGGCCGTCGCGGACCGCGTCCTGCGCCGGGTGCGCCGCGAGCTCGTGGCCGCCGTCGAGGACGGAGAGCACGCGCTCGACGCCCTGCGGAGGATGCTCGGCGCCTACCTCCAGCTCATCGAGCGCTCCCCCAACACGTACGCCTTCGTCACGCAGGACTTCTCCTCGGACGAGATCCGGGGCTTCTTCAAGACCGTGACGGAGCTGATGTCCCAGTCCCTCGCCGACGTCCTCGGCGAGGCCGAGAAGACCTCGCCGTCCGAGCGCGAGGCCGTCCTGGCCTACTGGCCCCACGCGAGCGTGGGACTCATCCGATCCGCCGCGGAGACGTGGCTCTACTCCCCTCCCGCCGCCCGGCCGTCCCTGGCCGAGATGCGGGACCTCATCACCGGCTGGCTGGCCTACGGGCTCGCGCCGTCGGCGTCCCTCCCCACAAGTCCCTCCTCCCACCGCTAGATGGAGACACCATGACTGAGAAGCACACCATCCCGGCCTCGCGGGACGTCCACGACGACGCTGACGCCCGCATCGACGTCCCCCTCCTCGAGAAGGCCCTGCTCGGCCGGTACGCCGAGGCCCGCTCCGCCTCCCGCGAGCTCGTCAAGGACCCCGCGTTCCACAAGATCGAGGGGCTCGGGCTGGAGGAGCACCGCGAGCGCGTGCTCGGCCAGCTCAAGAAGCTCGTGGAGGCGAAGGCGGTCCAGCGCGCGTTCCCGGCCCGGTTCGGGGGCAGCGACGACCACGGCGGCAACATCGCCTCCTTCGAGGAGTTCGTGACCGGCGACCCGTCCATGCAGATCAAGGCGGGCGTGCAGTGGGGCCTCTTCGGCGCGGCCGTGCTCCACCTCGGCACCCAGGAGCACCACGACCGCTGGCTGCCGGGCATCGCTTCGCTCGAGATCCCCGGCGCGTTCGCCATGACCGAGCGAGGCCACGGCTCGGACGTCGCCTCGATCGGCACCACCGCCACGTATGACCCGGAGGCCGAGGAGTTCGAGATCCACACGCCGTTCACGGCCGCGTGGAAAGACTATCTCGGCAACGCGGCGCTGCACGGGGTGGCCGCCGTCGTCTTCGCCCAGCTCATCACGCGCGGCGTGAACCACGGCGTGCACGCCTTCTACGTGGACATCCGGAACCCGGAGACGGGCGAGTTCCTGCCGGGCGTGGGCGGCGAGGACGACGGCGTCAAGGGCGGCCTCAACGGCATCGACAACGGCCGCCTGCACTTCACGCGCGTCCGCATCCCGCGCGCCAACCTGCTCAACCGGTACGGGGACGTGGCCGCGGACGGCACCTACTCCTCCCCCATCGCCTCCCCGGGGCGCCGGTTCTTCACGATGCTCGGCACGCTCGTGCAGGGCCGCGTCTCGCTGGACGGCGCGGCGACGAACGCCTCGAAGCTGGCCCTGCAGATCGCGGTCCAGTACGCCCAGGAGCGCCGCCAGTTCACCACGGCCTCGCCGATCCGCGAGGAGGTGCTCCTCGACTACCAGCGGCACCAGCGCCGCCTCATCCCGCGGATCGCGAAGGCGTACGCGATGAGCTTCGCCCACGAGGAGCTCCTGGAGAAGTTCGACGACGTCTTCTCCGGGCGGGACGACACGGACCTGTCCCGGCAGGACCTCGAGACGCTCGCGGCCGCGCTCAAGCCGGTCTCCACCTGGAACGCCCTGGACATCCTCCAGGAGTGCCGCGAGGCGTGCGGCGGCGCCGGCTTCATGGCGGAGAACCGGTTCACGTCCCTCCGGGCGGACCTCGACGTGTACTCCACGTTCGAGGGCGACAACAACGTGCTGCTCCAGCTCGTGGCCAAGCGCCTGCTCGGCGACTACGCCCGTCACCTCAAGGAGCTGGACACGTCCGGCCGCGCCCAGTACATCGCCAACCAGGCCGCCGAGGCGGCGCTCAGCCGCTCAGGGTTGCGGCGCCTCGCGCAGACGGTGGCGGACACGGGCTCGGAGCGGAAGTCCGCGATCGCGCTGCGGGACCCCGCCACCCAGCGGGACCTCCTGACGGACCGGGTCAACACCATGGTGGCTGCCGTCGCCATGGACCTGCGCGGCAGCCGGAAGCTGAGCGCGGAAGAGGCCGCGGAGCAGTTCAACAGCCACCAGGACGAGCTCATCGCAGCGGCCAAGGCCCACGGCGAGCTGCTCCAGTGGGAGGCGTTCACGCGGGCGCTCGAGCGGATCGAGGACGAGGGCACCCGCTCGGTGCTCACGATCGTCCGAGACCTGTTCGGGCTGTGCCTCATCGAGGAGAACCTCGCCTGGCACCTCATCAACGGCCGGATCTCCACGCAGCGGGCCAAGACCCTGAGCGAGTACATCAACCGCCTCCTCAAAAAGCTCCGCCCGCACGCGGCGGACCTCGTGGCGGCGTTCGGCTACACGCAGGAGCACCGGCGGGCGCCGATCTCCAGCGGGAGCGAGCAGGAGCGCCAGGACGAGGCGCAGGCGTACTACCACGCTCTGCGCGCGTCGTCGGACGCTCCGATCGACGAGAAGGTGCTGCACGCCAAGGCGAAGGCGCCGAAGAAGTAGCCTGCGCCCGCGCGCCCGCAACGGCGAGCCAGCTGCGGCGAGCCCGCCACGGCGCGGTGCCCCGAAGGCCCCTCCGGTCCGCCGGAGGGGCCTTCGGTATCCTTGAACGGCTATGAGCAGTTCCGTGCCGTTCCCAGACGCCGATCCCCTGGACCCCTCCGACGTCGAGGCCTGCCTGCGCGTGCTCGCGCGCATCCACGAGTTCCCGGAGGACCACCCGGACTACGTGGCGGTCCGCCGGGCCACGGGCAAGATGTTCAAGGCGGTGAAGAAGTACCGCCGTGACGTCGCGCGCGCCCACGTCCGGGACCTCGACCGCTCGGTGCTCGAGGCCACCGCCACGGCCTCGCCGGAGAGGATCGACGACGAGACGCGCGGCTCCCAGCTGACCTCCCGCTCGACGACGCGGATCGCAGGGCACCTCCGGACTCCGCGCGGCTGCTACATCTGCAAGGAGCCCTACACGCAGGTGGACTCCTTCTACCACGCACTTTGCCCCGAGTGCGCGGACTTCTCCCACGGCAAGCGGGACGCGCGGACCGACCTGCGGGGGCGGCGGGCGCTGCTCACCGGAGGCCGGGCGAAGATCGGCATGCACATCGCGCTGCGCCTGCTGAGGGACGGCGCGCACACGGTCATCACCACCCGCTTCCCGAAGGACGCGGCACGCCGGTACGCGCTCATGCCGGACGCGGCCGAGTGGATCGACCGGCTGGAGATCGTGGGCATCGACCTCCGTGACCCTGCCCAGGTCATCCGGCTCACGGACCGGCTCGCCGCCGAGGGCCCGCTCGACATCATCATCAACAACGCCGCGCAGACCGTGCGCCGCTCGGCGGGGGCCTACTCCGCGATCGTGGCCCGCGAGGACGAGGATCTGCCCGCCGCGCTTCCGGCGGCTGACGGCGGAACCCTGCCCGCTCCCGAGACCGTCACGCTCGGCCGCGCGCACGAGCGGCACCCCCTGGGCGCCGCCGGCCAGCTCGCGGCTCCGGGCTCCCATGCCGTCCTCGGCGCCGCTCCCCTCGAGGCGCTCGACGTGGCGCGGGCCGGCATGGAGATGGGACACGCCTCCCTCGAGCGCCACGAGCTCGGCACCGCGATCGACGCCGGCGGCCTCATCCCGGACACGGCGGACTCCAACTCCTGGACGCAGACCGTCTCCCAGGTGGACGCGCTCGAGCTGCTCGAGGTGCAGCTCTGCAACGTCACCGCGCCGTTCCTCATCGTCTCCCGCCTGCGGCCCTCGCTCCGCGCGTCTGCGCACCGGCGGACCTACGTGGTCAACGTCTCCGCGATGGAGGGCCAGTTCGGCGGCCGGCGCTACAAGGGCGCGGGACATCCGCACACGAACATGGCCAAGGCGTCCCTGAACATGCTGACCCGCACCTCGGCGCGGGAGATGTTCGAATCGGACGGCATCCTCATGACGAGCGTGGACACGGGCTGGATCACGGACGAGCGCCCGCACGCGGACAAGCTCCGCATGGCGCGCGAGGGCTGGTCCGCGCCGCTCGACCTCGTGGACGGGGCGGCCCGGGTGTACGACCCGATCGTCCGCGGCGAGGCCGGCGAGGACCTGTACGGCGTGTTCCTCAAGGACTACCGGCCTGTGCCGTGGTGAGCCCTGGTCGCGGGGTGACACCTCGTCCCGTGGTGAGACCCGGTCCCGGAGTGAGGCGCGGGACGCGCCGCCTCAGGCGAGGCGCGTGATCTCCACGGAGACGTTCAGCGTGGATCCCCGGCCTCCGTTGAGCAGTCCGCGGAGCGGCGTCACGTCCCGGTAGTCCCGCCCGCGGGCCACGGTCACGTGGAAGTCGCTCGCGTGCTTGTGGTTGGTCGGGTCCCAGGAGCGCCACTCGCCGTCCCACCACTCGACCCACGCGTGGGACTGCCCCGTCACGGTCTCGCCGATGCCTGCGGAGCTGCGCGGGTGGAGGTAGCCGGAGACGTACTTCGCCGGGATGCCGAGCGAGCGCAGCGCCCCGATGCTGAGGTGGGAGAGGTCCTGGCAGACGCCCTTGCGGTGCTCCCACGCGTCCTGCGCGTTCGTCCGCACCCCGGTGACGCCCTGCACGTACGTCATCTCGCCGCGCAGCCACGCGAAGACGGCCACCGCCGCCTCGTGCGGGGACTTGCCCTGGGCGATCCCCTTGACGATCGAGCGGACCTCCTCGCCCGGCTCCGAGAGCCCGGACTGCGGCAGCCAGTCCGCGAAGCGGTTGACCGTGTCCTCGCTGAGCAGCTCCTCCCAGTCGGCCTGGTTGTCGGCGGTCAGGGGCGGCTCGGCGCGGGCGATCTCCACCGTCGTCGTCGACTCGACGCTCATGGCCGTGTGCCGGACCTGGACGTCGAACGCGGAGACGCGGGTGCCCCAGTAGTCCTTGAACGTCATGACGACGGCGTTCGAGGGCTTGACGTCCACGGTGGAGTCGAGGACGACCTGCTGCGAGTCCGTGAGCGGGGTCATGCGCACCTCGTTGTAGCTGTGCGTGACCGTGTCGTTGTACTGGTACTCCGTGCTGTGGCGGATGTGCAGTCGGGTCATCGGTTCTCCCCCACCCAGGCAAGGTCGACGTCGTGTGTGAAGTAGGTGCGCGTCACCGCGTTGCTCGCCTCGGCGCAGGCCTTCTGGACCCGGTCCATGTGCTCCGGGACCTCCTCGAGGAGGTTCTCCGCGCGGTGGAACTCGAGGAAGGTGCGGGCCTGGCCGACCACCCGGCGGGCGTCGTTGATGAACCCGACGCGCTGGAAGCTCGGGTCCAGGCTCGCCAGCGCCTTCTCCGCCTCGCGGAGCGAGAAGACGATCGAGCGCGGGAAGAGGCGGTCGAGGAGGAGGAACTCCGCCGCGTGCTCGTCCCCGAAGGCCGAGCGGCGGGAGCGGAGGAAGGACTCGTAGGCGCCCGCGCCGCGCAGCATGGTCACCCAGGACAGGCCGGCCCCGGCGAGCTCGCCCGTCGAGAGCATGCGGGCCGTCATGTCCGCGCGCTCCAGGCTGCGGCCGAGCACGAGGAACTGCCAGGCCTCGTCGTGGCTCATCGTGGAGTCCACGATGCCCCGGACCATGGCGGTCCGCTCCTGCACCCAGTGGCAGAAGCGGTACGTGCCCACGACGTCCTTGCGGTGCTGGCTCAGCCCGTACCACGTGGTGTTGAGGCTCTCCCACAGCGCCGAGGACACGGTCTCGCGGGCCCGGCGGGCGTTCTCGCGGGCGGCCACGAGGGAGCCGGCGATGGACGTGGCCGACTGGCGGTCGTTGGCGAGGGCCGCGACGACGTCCTCGAGGGTCAGCTCCCCCGCCTCGCGCGGGCGGGCGCCCATGACGCCGAGGAGGTCCGCGGCGAGCAGGGACTGGTCCTCCGGCGCCAGCTGGTTGAGGCGCTCCAGGTGGACGTCGAGGATGCGGGCGGTGCCGTCCGCCCTCTCCACGTAGCGGCCGATCCAGAAGAGGGACTCGGCGATGCGGCTCAGCATGTCTGCTCTCCTGCCTGCTGTTGCTGCTGCTCCTCGGCCGAGTCGAGCCGGCCCTTCTCGAGCGGCCAGACGCTCGTGCGCTCGCGCACCGGGGCCGGCGTGAGGGGGCCGACGCCGGGACGGCGGCCGTCCACGACCCACGTGTCCTTCGATCCGCCGCCCTGGGAGGAGTTGACGATGAGCGAGCCCTCCTTGAGCGCGACGCGCGTCAGCCCGCCGGGAAGGACCCAGACGTCCTCGCCGTCGTTCACTGCGAAAGGACGGAGGTCCACGTGCCGGGGGCCGAAGCTCGAGCCGGACATCGTGGGGACCGTCGAGAGCTGGAGGACGGGCTGGGCGATCCACCCGCGGGGATCCGCCGTGACCTGCTTGCGGAGGCGGTCCAGCTCGTCCTTGGAGGCGTTGGGGCCGATGACGATCCCCTTGCCGCCCGAACCGTCCACGGGCTTGAGCACGAGCTCGTCGAGGCGGTCCATCGTGAACTCGAACGCCTCCTTCTCCTCGAGGCGGTACGTGTCCACGTTCGGGATGATCGGCTCCTCGCCCAGGTAGTAGCGGATGAGGTCCGGGACGTAGGAGTAGATGAGCTTGTCGTCCGCCACGCCGTTGCCGATGGCGTTGGCGATGGTCACGTTCCCCGCGCGGGCCGCGTTGACGAGGCCCGGGCAGCCGAGCAGGGAGTCCGTGCGGAACTGGAGGGGGTCCACGAAGTCGTCGTCGATCCGCTTGTAGATGACGTCCACGCGCTGCTCGCCGCCCGTGGTGCGCATGTACACGCGGTTGTGGCGGACGATGAGATCGCGTCCCTCCACGAGCTCCACGCCCATGAGGCCCGCGAGGAGCGTGTGCTCGAAGTACGCCGAGTTGTACACGCCCGGGGTGAGGACGACGACGGTCGGGTCCTCCTCCCCGTTCGGCGCGGACTTCCGCAGCGCCGAGAGGAGGCGGTGCGGATACTCGTCCACGCCGCGGATCGCCTGGTCGGTGAACGCCTCCGGCAGTCCCTTGGCCATGGCCCGGCGGTTCTCCAGGACGTAGGAGACGCCCGAGGGCACGCGCACGTTGTCCTCGAGGACGCGGAAGGTGCCCTGGGCGTCCCGGATGAGGTCGATGCCCGCGATGTGGACGCGGACGCCGCCCACGGGACGGAACCCGCTCACGGCCCGGTGGAAGTGGGCGCTCGAGGTGATGAGGCGGCGCGGCACGATCCCGTCCTCGACGACCTTCATGTCCCCGTAGACGTCGTCCAGGAACGCCTCGAGGGCCTTGACGCGCTGGGCCACGCCCGCCTCGAGCGGATCCCAGACCGCGCCGTCGATGACGCGGGGGACGATGTCGAGGGGGAACGGGCGCTCCTCGCCCGCGAAGTCGAAGGTGACGCCGCGGTCGAGGAACGTGCGGGCCATCGAGTCCGCCCGCGCAGTCACGTCCTGCAGGGTGAGAGACTCCAGCACGCGGTTGACCTGTGCGGCCTCCGGGCGGGCGCGGCCGTCTCGATCGAACATCTCGTCGAACCACGGCGCGGCGGCCACCTGCTCCCGGTAGCCGTTGAAGAGATCTGCCATACCGGCAGTGTTGCAGGTCGAGGCCCCCGATGCACACGCGTCCGGCAGGCGGGCCCCGTGGGAGAATGCCGGACATGGCCACCTCCGGATCCTCAGCCCTCTCCCGGCTCGCTCCAGGCGTCCTCTTCTCCGCCGGCGCGGCGGCCCTCGCTCTCCTCCTCCACTCGGCCCTCCCCGCGGTCCCCTGGCTGACGCTCTCCTTCCTCGCGGGCCTCGCGCTCTCCTGGGCTGCGACCCGCCTCGCCCGCACCCGGGGGCTGCGCGAGCGGGCCGAGCCCGGCATCGCCTGGGCCGGGAAGAAGCTCATGCGCTTCGGCGTGGTTCTCCTCGGCTTCGTGGCCTCCCTCGGAGACATCGCCCGCCTCGGCTGGCTGCCGATCGTCGCCACCGTGCTCGTCGTGCCCGCGTCCCTCGCCGTGACGTGGGCGCTCGGCCGCCGGATGGACCGGGACGAGCGGCTCCTCCTCGCCACCGGGTTCAGCATCTGCGGTGCCTCCGCCATCTCGGCGATGGCGGCCGCCCGCGGGATCGACCACCGCAAGACCGCCATCCCGACGGCGCTCGTCACCCTCTGCGGCTCGCTCGCCATCGGCCTCATGCCCCTCCTCATCGCGCTGACGCACCCGAGCGCGCCCGCCGCGGGGGCGTGGATCGGGGCGAGCGTGCACGACGTCGGCCAGGTGGTCGCCGCCGCCCAGTCCTCCGACGCGCTCGTGGCCGGCGCCGCGGGCTCCGTCGTCGCGCTCGCCGTGGCCGTCAAGATGATCCGCGTGGTCTGCCTCGCCCCGGTCACCGCGGTGGCGAGCCGCTGGGGCCGCCGGGACTCCGAGGGGCGCGGGCAGGCCGCCCCGATCGTCCCGCTGTTCGTCCTCGGGTTCGTCCTCGCGCTCGCGGCCCGCACCTGGCTGCCGATCCCGGAGGGCGTGCTCCACGGCGTCGGCCTGCTGCGGGACACGGCCCTCGCCCTCGCGCTCGCCGCCCTGGGCGCGTCGGTGGACCCCCAGGCCCTGTGGAACCGCGGCCGCAGCGCGCTCGCCGCTGCCCTCGCGGCCTGGGCGGCCATCCTCGTGCTCGGCTGGCTCGTGGCCATGTCGACGACGCTCTCCGGCTGACTCCCGGCGCCGTCTCCGCACGGAGACGAGTGAAAAGATGACGCGCGACACATAGAGTGGACTGCGTGCATGCTCAGAATCTGACCCGCCAGGAAGCCCGCCGCCGCGCCGAGATCGTCTCCGATGTCTCCTATGCGATGGAGATCGACGTGACCCGGGCGCCGGACGAGGACGTCGAGACCTTCGGCTCGGCGACGACCATCTCCTTCACCGCCGCGGCGGCGGAGGAGGTCTTCGCCGACTACGAGGCGGCCGCCGTGCACCGGGTCAGCCTCAACGGCGAGGAGCTCGAGCTCGAGGCCGCCGTGACGCCCGGCCGCGTCCGCTTCACGCCGCGCGAGGGCCGCAACGAGCTGCGGATCGAGGGCGAGAGCCGCTACAGCCGCTCGGGCGAGGGCATGCACCGCTACCGGGACCCGGCGGACGGCCAGACGTACCTCTACACGCAGTACGAGCCCGCCGACTGCCGCCGCGTGTTCGCGACCTTCGAGCAGCCGGACCTCAAGGCCGTCTACCAGCTGACGCTCACCGGCCCCTCCGGCTGGGTGCTCGAGTCCAACGCGCCCGCGCGCCGCCGGACCGAGGGCGAGGGAGCGGACACGGTCGAGTTCGAGCCGACGCAGTCCTTCTCCACGTACATCACGACCATCCTGGCCGGCCCGTACTTCATCGCCGAGGACCGGTGGACGGCCGACATGGCCACGGAGGCCACGCCGGACGCCCACGACATCAGCCTGCGCCTGTTCTGCCGGGATTCCATCAAGGACCTCCTCGACAGCGAGACGCTGTTCGAGCAGACCAAGAAGGGGCTCACCTGGTACCAGGACGTGTTCCGCTCGGCGTACCCGTGGGGCGGGAAGTACGACCAGGCGTTCGTCCCCGAGTACAACCTCGGCGCCATGGAGAACCCCGGACTCGTGACCTTCACGGAGGAATACCTCTACCGCGGCACGCCCACCGCCCTCCAGATCGAGTCCCGCGCCAACACCCTCCTCCACGAGATGGCCCACATGTGGTTCGGCGACCTCGTGACCATGGTCTGGTGGGACGACCTCTGGCTCAAGGAGTCCTTCGCAGACTTCATGGGCACGCTCGCCGTCGCCGAGGCCCTCGGCCGCCCGGAGTCCTGGGTGACGTTCGCCAACCGCCGCAAGGCCTGGGCGTACGACATGGACCAGGGGCCCTCCACGCACCCGATCGTGGCGGACATTCCCGATCTCGAGGCGGCCCGCCAGAACTTCGACGGCATCACCTACGCCAAGGGCGCCTCCGTGCTCAAGCAGCTCGTGGCCCATGCCGGGCAGGAGGCGTTCATGGCCGCCGCCCGCACCTACTTCGAGCGCCACGCGTTCGGCAACGCCCGCCTCGCGGACCTCCTCGCCGTCCTCGAGGAGGCCACCGGCAAGGACATGCGCCAGTGGGCCGCCCTCTGGCTGCAGACGGCCGGGGTCTCCCGGCTCTCCCTCGCCGTCGAGCGGGGCGAGGACGGGCGGATCGCCAAGGCCGTCCTCCACCAGAGCTCCGAGGACCCGGTGAGCGGCATCCCCGTGATCCGGCCCCACACGCTCGGCATCGGCGCGTACGAGCTCAAGGACGGCCGCATGGTCCGCACCTGGACCACGCGCGTGGAGCTCCAGGGCCGCTCGGCGGAGGTGCCGGAGCTCGCGGGCCTCGAGCTCCCGGAGGCTCCGTCCTTCCTGCTCGTCAACGACGAGGACCTGACCTACGCCACGGTCGAGTTCGACAAGATCACGGTCAAGACGCTCGTGGAGCACGCCCACCTCATCGAGGATCCGCTGGCGCTCGCCGTCGTGCTCTCCAACCTCCGGGAGATGCTGCGGGCCGGGAAGCTGCCGGCCCGGGACTTCGTGGGCGTGGCCCTGCGCGTGGCCGCCTCCACGGAGGAGGTCGGTCTGGCCACGGTCATGCTCCAGCGGGCTGTGCTGGCGGCGCGGCGGTTCGCGCCCGCGAGCGAGCGGCCGCAGCTCACCGCGCAGATCGCCGACGCGGCGTGGGAGCGCCTGCGCAGCGAGGACACGCCGGCCGGCCACCGCAAGGAGTACGCGCTCACCGCGGCGGCGGTCGCCCGGACGGACCGGACGGACGATGCCGAGGCTCTGCTCGAGGGCTCGCTCTCCCTGCCGGGCTTCGAGCCCGACGACGACGTGCTGTGGCAGTTCGCCGCCGCCCTCGCCGCGGCCGGGCGGCTCGACGAGGAGCGGATCCAGGCCCGGTACGACGCGAAGCCGTCCGCCTCCGCCGCCCGCATGCGCATCCAGGCCCGGGCCGCGCGGCCCGGCGCGGAGAACAAGCAGCGCGTCTGGGACGAGGCCTGGGAGGACGAGAGCCTCTCCAACGACTCGATCTCGGCGCTCGCCGCCGGCTTCAGCCGCGATGACGCCCGCGTGCTGGACCCGATCCGGGCCGACTACACGGAGCGGCTGCTGCCCGTCTGGGAATCGCGCTCGCAGGAGATCGCCTCACGGCTCGTGGGCGGGTTCTTCCCGCTGGACCTCGACGCGGACGGGAACGGCACGCACGCGTTCGTCGACTCCCTCGAGGAGTGGCTCGGCAAGCACACGTCCGCGCCCGCCGCGCTGCGACGGATCCTCGAGGAGAATCTGCACACGCTGAGGCTTCAACTGCGGGCGCAGCGGCGGTCGCGGGACGCGGTGTAGGGAGGCCCATGGCGCCTCGGCCCGGGATCGAGGCCGGGACCGAAGCTTGGGCCCAAGGCAGCGACTGAGGGCCGAGACAGCGGCCCCTGACAGAGAAAGGCCCCGCTCGCCGAAGCGAGCGGGGCCTTTCCGTGCGGCGGGAAGACTACTTCTTCTTGCCGAAGCTCTTGAAGCGCTGGTTGAAGCGCTCGACGCGGCCGGCCGAGTCCATGATGCGCTGCTTGCCCGTGTAGAACGGGTGCGAGGCGGCCGAGATCTCAACGTCGATGACGGGGTACGTGGTGCCGTCCTCCCACTCGATCGTCTTGTCCGAGGAGACGGTGGAGCGGGTGAGGAACTTCTCGCCGGAAGCGAGGTCCCGGAAGACGACCGGAGCGTACTTCGGGTGGATGTCCTTCTTCATGATCAATCCTTTGGGAATCGTGCGCCTGGTTTTTGCCAGGGTCGCGGTAGCGTGTCTCGGATTGCCGAGCAACCTTTGCAGTCTACCGGACTCGCACCCGGGTCTCCCAAAACGCCACGGCGGCGGCAACCTGCTCCTGCGCGCTGGCGCGACGTGCTAAGCTGATCGCACCACATCCCCCACGCCTCTCCGCGATGCGCACTTGGGGGATTTTTCTTTGCCTGCGGCCAGGAGGTGCCCCTGTGACGGGATCGCAAAACGCGGCACGGCTGCCCCGTCCACGGGGCACCCGCACATTCGACAAGCCGGCGCTAGACCTCGACGATCTCATCAGGCTTCTCTCCACACGGGGGCTGGTCATCCCAGACCCGGAAAGGGCTGCCCGCTATCTTCGCCAGATCGGCTATTACCGCCTCTCGCCATATACGATCCCCTTTCGGAAAAAGAATCTTGATCATCACTTCCGCGAGGGAACAGATTTCGACGACGTTTTGGATCTCTACGTCTTCGACCGAGCTCTGCGTTTGCTGGTGTTGGACGCACTCGAAAGAGTCGAGGTAACAATCCGTGCCGCGCTGACGGACCACATGTCCACAGCCTATTCCGATCCCCACTGGTATATGAAGGGGGAGCATTTCGCGAACCAGTCAAAGCACTCCAGGCTGTTGAGCATCGTGAAAAGCACCTGCGATGAGCGACTGCGCGGGATACCAGAAACGGAAGATGGCTCGTTGGTGCACCGCTCGGCCCTGGAGCACTACCTGACTACCTATGCGCAGCCCGAGTTGCCGCCATCTTGGCTTGTTGTCGAAACTCTGACGATCGGTCAGCTGGCCAATTCTTACCGAAATCTGCGGCGTCGTTCTGACCGCACGACGGTGGCCAAGAGCCTGGGGCTCACGGCACCGCTTCTGGAATCTTGGCTTCATACGTACGTTCGGGTCAGAAACATCTGCGCTCACCACGGCCGCCTGTGGAACGTGGGGCTCGGCGTCTATCCTGCCATCCCGACCTCCTCGACAATCTCATGGCTGACGAGCTCCGATTCGTTGCCTGTCCAGTCCAGGAAGCGTCTATATCCGGTTCTGGTCTCACTTCAGTCCGTACTCGACACCATCTCCCCTCACAGCACATGGGCCCTGAGACTTCATGACCTGCTCAGGACCCGACCGAAGTGGAACCTCGATGGAATGGGCATCTCTCAAGGCTGGGCCGATGATCACTTCTGGAACCGTCACCTCGAATGAGTACGGATCAGCTACATCACCGAGTTGCGTAGAACGCCACGGCCGAGGACGCAGCAACGTTCAACGAATCGACGCCCGCCATCATCGGGATGATCACTCGCCTGTCCAGCGCGGCCTCCGTGGCTGCTGAGAGTCCATGGCCCTCGTTGCCGAACACGAGGGCCAGACGATCATGGTCTTGGGCCACGAGCTCGTCGAGGGTGATTGACCCCGCACCCAAGGTCATTCCCGCCACAACGTAGCCTTCTGCCTGGAGCTCCTCCACGCCTGAAGGCCATGCAGCGAGCCGGGTCCACGGCACCTGGAAGACGGTGCCCATCGAGACGCGAATCGCTCGTCGGTAGAGCGGATCTGCGCAGTCAGGTGTGACCAGCACTGCGTCGACTCCCATCGCCGCCGCGGAGCGGAAGCACGCCCCGACATTGGTGTGGTCCACAAGCCCGTCGAGAATCGCAACGCGGGAGCGGCTCGGTGCCCGTGACGCCAGCTCCCCCACACTCGGCAGCGGCTTGCGCCAGAAGGAGGCCAGCCCTCCGCGGTGGAGGTGGAAGCCCGCGATCCGCTCGAGTGCGCGCTCCGAGCCGACGAACACGGGAACGTCCGGCCACGCGGTGAGCTCCTCCTCGAGGTCCGGCAGGTGCTTCTCCGCGAGGAAGAAGGACCGGGGCCGGTATCCGGCCGCCAGGGCGCGCTTGACCACGAGCGTGGTCTCCGCGATGAAGCGGCCGCGCTCCACGTCCTGCTTCTGGCGCAGCGCGGCGTCCGTGAGCCGGGCGAAGTCAGCGAGCAGGGCGGCGTCGCCGTCGTCGTCGGCCGTGAGGTTCGCGAGCTCCCGGGGGTCCGCGTCCTCGGGAAGCCAGCGCAGATTCGAACCGCTCATGCCACGAGCTTCCCGATCATGACCGCAAGGGCCACCACGCCGAGCGCCACGATGATGCCGCGCAGGACCACGGGCTTGAGCCGCCGGGCGATCTTCCCGCCGAGCGTGCCGCCTGCGAAGCTCGAGACGGCGATGACGAGGACCACCCACCAGTTGATGCGGTCGAAGGCGAGGAGCACGTAGCTGACGGCCGCCACGAGGTTGACGAGCATGACGAGGAGGTTCTTGAGGGCGTTCTCGCGCTGGATCCCGGCCATGAGGAAGATGCCGAGGATGCCCATGAGCAGCACGCCCTGCGCCGCCACGAAGTACCCGCCGTAGACGCCCGTGAGGAAGACGAGGAGGACGGTGAGCGGCGTGACGCGGCGGCGGGGCTTCCGCGCACTCGCCTCCCCCTGCACAGCGCTCCCCTCCGCCGTCGGGCCGCTCTGCGCGGCCTCCTCGCGCCTCGCGGCCACGATCCGCGCGAGCCTCGGCTGGAAGACGACGCACAGGATCGCTACGAGCGTGAGGAACGGCGCCACGTACCCGAACACCGACTCCGGCAGGTGCAGCAGGAGCGAAGAGCCCGCGATGCCGCCGAGCAGAGAGGCCGGAGCCAGCACGGCGAGCTCTCGGCGGACGGTCTTCAGCTCGCGGCGGTAGGCGATGACGCCGGACGCGTTGCCGGCGATGAGGCCCATCGCGTTGGACATCGTGGCCGTGACGGGCGGGAACCCGAGTGCCACGAGCACGGGGAACGTGACGAGCGTGCCCGAGCCGACGACGACGTTGATGCCGCCGGCCCACAGCCCCGCGAGGGCGATGAGGACGACGTCGAGAAGGCTCATCGGGTTAGCTTCGGGCGGACAGGGCGCGGCGGGTCAGAGGCACGGCACGCGGGTCAGCGGGCCGAGGCGAAACGACGGCCCTCGACCTCGCGGATCTGGAGGGGCATGTCGAAGACCTCGGAGAGCTTCTCGTCCGTGAGGACCGAGTCGATCTCGCCGGCGTGGACCACCTTGCCGTCCGCCATGAGCGCCGCGTGGGTGAACCCCGGCGGGACCTCCTCGACGTGGTGCGTCACGACGACCATCGCCGGAGAGTCAGGGTTGCGCGCCAGGTGGTTGAGCCGCGCCACGAGGTCCTCGCGGCCGCCCAGGTCCAGCCCGCCGCCCGGCTCGTCCAGGAGGAGCAGCTCGGGGTCTGTCATGAGCGCGCGGGCGATCTGTACGCGCTTCTTCTCCCCCTCGGACAGCTGGCCGAAGCGGCGGTGGAACAGCGTGCCCACACCCCACTTCTCGAGGAGCATGAAGGCGCGGCGCTCGTCGAACCGCTCGTACTCCTCCCGCCAGCGGCCCGTGACGCCGTAGGCCGCGGTGACGACGGCGTCCAGCACCTTCTCATCGTCCGGGATGTGGCCCGTGAGCGAGGACGAGGCGAGCCCCACGCGCGGGCGCAGCTCGAACACGTCCACGCGGCCCATGGTCTCGCCGAGGATCTCCGCCGTGCCGCTCGTGGGATGCAGGCGAGCCGCCGCCATCTGGAGCAGAGTGGTCTTGCCCGCGCCGTTGGGGCCCATGACCACCCACCGCTCGCCTTCCTTGACGGTGAGGCTGGCCGAGTCGAGGAGCTTCTTCCCACCGCGCACCACGGTGACGTCTTGGAGCGAGAGCACGTCAGTCATGCGTCCCAGCCTATCGCGGAGCCTCGGGCGATTCGCGGGATACGCTGGCCCCATGCAGAACGAGTTCGCCCCTGCCGCCCAGGTTCCCCCCGCTCAGCCAGAGGCGCCGCTAGCGTGGTGGCGCGCCTCCTGGTTCTCGGTCCGTCCGGGAGCCCAGGTCCCGCCGCTGTTGCGCGACCTCGCCGCGAGCCGCGGCGGCGTCATGAACACGCACCAGGACACGACGACGGACCCCGTGCTCGCCGCCTGCTCCTGGACCGGCCGGGCGCCCGAGGAATCGCTGCCCGAACTCGGTGAACTGCTCTCCCAGCAGGCGGAGCCGGGCGAGTTCGCGTTCGTCGTCGGCCCGGCCGCGGCGCCCGGACCGAAGGCGATCGCGTTCGACGTCGACTCGACGCTCATCGAGCAAGAGGTCATCGAGCTCCTGGCGGAGCGGGCCGGCAAGCGCGAGCAGGTGGCCGAGGTCACCGCAGCAGCCATGCGCGGAGAGCTGGACTTCGCTGAGTCCCTCCGCGCCCGGGTGAAGACGCTGGAGGGCCTGCCCGAGTCGGTCCTCGAGGAGACGGCCGGCAGCATCACTCCCACCACGGGCGCCCGCGAGTTCATCGCGTTCGCCACGGCCCGCGGGCACGCCGTGGGAGCCGTTTCGGGCGGATTCACGCGGGTGCTCACTCCTCACGCCGAGGAATGGGGCCTCACGGACACGCTCGCCAACGGGCTCGGCGTCGAGGACGGACGCCTGACGGGAGCCGTCGAGGGCGAGATCGTCACGGCCGAGACCAAGCGGGACTTCTGCCTGCGGCTCGGAGGGCCTGAGACGACGGCCCGCGTCGCTGTCGGCGACGGCGCGAACGACGTGCTCATGGTCCAGGCCGCGGACCTCGGCGTGGCCTTCTGCGCCAAGCCGGTCCTGGCCGAGGCCGCCCATCTCCGGCTCGAGGTCCGGCACCTCGGCGCCCTTGCGGCGATCGTCAACCTCAACCCGACTCCCCCAGCGGCTGCGGGGGCCTGACGGGCCGGCACTGCCCGCCGCCCGGAGGGGTGTGGCGGCGTCGCGGCCGAAAATGGAGCGATCCGTGCAGAATCACCCTGGATTCCGCACGGATCGCTCCATTCTTGTTCAGGTGGGAGGAGGCCCGGCCTAGGCCTCCGAGACGCCGAAGTGGGCGGCACCGCCGACGTACTCCGTGTGGCCGGTGGGCACATCCGCCGTCGCCATCTTGGCCACCTCCGCGCCGAACTCCTCCACCGAATAGAGACGTCCGGCGGCCTCCCGGCGGGCCTCGATGGCGCCCGGCTCCGCGCGGTTGAGGAGGGTGGCCGTGACGGTGCCCTCGATCATGTCGCCGGAAACCACGACGAGCGAGACGCCCTTCTTCTCCAGCTCTTCCGCGCGGTCGCGCAGCGCCACCTCGCCGGCACGCTTGCTGCGGGCCACGGGCTCGTAGGCGTCCAGGGTGGGGTGCGACTCGATGAAGTGCGCCTGGTGGCTCGTGACGAACACCACGCGGGACCCGTGCGGCATGTGCGGCAGCGCGGCGTCGAGCATCGCGAGCTGGGCGTCCCGGTTGAGGCGCAGCGCGTAGTCCTCCCCCATGCCGGACTCCATGCCGCCGGAGGCGTTGAGGACGAGCACGTCCACGTGGCCGAAGGACTCGACGGCGGCGCCGACAATCGCCTCGCGGCCCTCATCGCTCGTCAGGTCGCCCTGGACGGCAACGGCCCGGCCGCCCGCAGCCTCGATCTCGCCGACCACCTTGTTGGCGCGCGGCGCCTTCTGGCGGTAGTTCACGACGACGCCCGCCCCCTGCTCGGCGAGAAGGCGCGCGACGACGGCTCCGATCCCACGGGACGAGCCCGTCACGATGGCGCCCTTCTGCGCGAGCGCTCCCGTGCTCTCGGTTCCGGTGTGCTGTGCCTCGGTGTTCTCAGTCATGTGAAGTCCTCTGCTCTCGATGGGGTGCACGCCGCGCGTGCGAAGGGACGCAGTCTGCTGGTGTCCGGCGGGAGGCTAGTGGCCCATGCCCAGGCCGCCGTCGACGGGGATCACGGCGCCGGAGATGTAGGAGGCGTCGTCGCTCGCGAGCCAGGTGACCGCCTTGGCCACCTCGTCCGCCTCCGCGAAGCGCTTGGCCGGCACGTTCTCCAGGTACTCCTTGCGCTTCTCCTCGCTCAGCGCGTCCGTCATGTCCGTCCGGATGAATCCGGGGGCGACGACGTTCGCCGTGATGCCCCGGCTGCCGAGCTCGCGCGTGAGCGAGCGCGCCATGCCCACGAGGCCGGCCTTGGACGCGGAGTAGTTGAACTGGCCCGGCGCCCCGTAGAGGCCGGAGACCGAGCTGATGAGGACAACGCGGCCCGTCTTCTTGCGCAGCATGCCCTTGATGCCGCGCTGGACGGTGCGGAACGCGCCGGTGAGGTTCGTGTCGATGACGGACGTGAAGTCCTCTTCCGACATGCGCATGAGGAGCTGGTCGTTCGTGATGCCCGCGTTGGCGACGACGACGGTGACCGGGCCGTGCGCCGCCTCGGCCTCCTTGAAGGCGGAGTCGATCGACGCGGAGTCCGTGACGTCCGCCTGCACGCCGAGGATGCCGTCCGGGAGGTCCGCCTGGGAGCGGCACGTCACGGCGACCTTGTCTCCCTGGGCGGCGAACGCCTTGGCGATTGCGAGGCCGATTCCGCGGTTTCCGCCGGTGATGAGGACGGAACGGGGCTCTGAGTTCTCCTGAATGTTCGTCACAGGCGTTCACTTTACCGGCCTCGGCTTCTCCAGTGACCGCACAGGCGGGCGTGCGATGATGGAGAGTCCGGTGTGTGCCGCTGGCCGAAGTGCCGATGACCTCAGGGAGGTGGCCGCGATGAGCCCCAAGCGCAAGCGCTCCGCGGATGACGGCCGGGAATACGTCATCACCAGCGCTCCGACGTCCCACGCAGAGGACCTCGCCCGCCGCCGCCGCAACTACGTGCTCTCCATGACCATTCGCGTGGTCTGCCTCGTCCTGATCTTCTTCGTCCCGCAGCCGTGGGCCAAGGCCGTGCTGGCCGTCGGGGCCATCTTCATCCCCTACTTCGCCGTGGTCGCGGCCAACGCCGGGGCCGAGATGCGAGGCCGCCTGGATCAGATGGCGTCCTACGAGTCCCAGGCGCTCCCCTCCGCGGCGCCCGCGTCGTCGTCGGCCGGCGGGGAGGACCCCAGAGACTGGGGCTTCGACGGCGCTGACTCCCAGCCGTCCGCGTCCGCGTCGGATTCGTCCGGGGCCGCTTCGCAGGACGGCGGCCGAGACGACACCGTGATCGTCGTCGAGCCCGAGCGGGACGAGGCCAGGGACGAGTTCCTGCGGCCGCACGGCTCGCACGGCAGCACCCGCGCGGACGGACGGCCTGAAGGAGGGACCGCCCAGTGAACCTCGAAGATCTCATGGGCACCGGGCCCGAAGAGGCCCCCGAACGCCAGTGCTCCCGCCGCGGATGCCGGCAGCGGGCCACGGCCGCCCTCCTCTGGAACAACCCCAGGATCCACAGGCCCGAGCGCCGCAAGACGTGGCTGGCCTGCCCGGACCACGAGGCCTGGCTGTCCGCGTACCTCAATGAGCGCGGCCTGTACCGCTCCACCGAGAGCCTCTCCGCGTGAGCGCCCCGCTTCCCGAGGAGCGGCTCACGCGCCCGCTGCGTGGCTGGGACCGGTGGCGCTTCCTCGTCAGCGGCTCCTGGATCGGGTGGTTCCTCTTCGCCTGCGCCGTGGCCGTGGTCTGCTGGATGCTCGGCCAGTGGCAGTTCCACCGGCGAGACGAGGTGCGGGCGGTCAACGCCAAGGTGACGGCCAACTATGACGCGGCTCCGAAGTCCTACGAGGAGCTGAAGGGAGCCTTCCGGCATCTCGACCCCGTGCAGGAGTGGAGCCAGGTCCGGCTGACCGGGCGGTATGTGCCGGAGAAGCAGCTCGTCGTCCGCAACAGGACCAATGACGGCGACACGGGCTATGACGTCCTCGTCCCGTTCAAGACCGACTCGGGGGACGTCGTCGTCATCGACCGCGGCTGGGTGCCGCTTGCCAGCGCCGGCAAGGGCCGCCCTCAGAACGTCCCCGCCCCGCCTCAGGGCACGGTGACGGTGGTGGCGCGCCTCCGGCCGAGCGAGCCCGCGCTCAACCGGAGCGCGCCGCACGGCCAGATCGCCACGATCGAGCTGCCCGGCGTGGCCCGGCTGACCGGGCTGCCCGTCCAGGAGGGCGCCTACGGCCAGCTCAAGGAGGAGAAGCCCGCCCCTGCCACGGCACTCCGCCCCGCCGAGCGTCCGCAGGTGGACGACGGCACGCACCTCTCCTACGCCCTTCAGTGGAACACCTTCGGCATCCTCGCGTTCGTGGGCTTCGGCTATGCGGCCCGCCGTCACGCGATCGAGACCGACGACGACCGCGAGTGGGGGGCCCAGATGAGGGCCCGGGACGCGGAGGCGGAGGGCGAGGACGAGACGGGCGAGGCCGGCGAGCGCCGGGAGCCCGTGGTCAACCCCGTTCTGCGCGCGGCCGAGAACGCCCAGCGCCGCGAGGAGCGGAAGCGGCGCAGGCGCCGGCACCGGACGGATGAGGACGAGGAGGACGCGCTCCTCGAGCACTGGGAGGGCTGAACCAGTGCGGGCGCACCGGTTCCGCGCGGCTACGCGAGCGTGACGAGCTCGAGGTAGTCCGGGCTGAAGTGGTCCTCGAACCCGTCCGGCAGCACGACGACGCGCTCGGGGTTGAGCGCCTCCACGGCGCCCTCGTCGTGGCTCACCATGACCACCGCGCCCTCGTAGGTCTCGAGGGCTCCGAGGATCTCGGCGCGGGAGGCGGGGTCCAGGTTGTTCGTGGGCTCGTCGAGCAGGAGCACGTTCGCGGAGGACGCCACGATCGTGGCCAGGGCCAGACGGGTCTTCTCGCCGCCCGAGAGGACGCCCGCGGGCTTGTCCACGTCGTCCCCCTGGAAGAGGAACGAGCCGAGGATGTTCCGCACCTCCGTGTCGTTGAGGTGGCCGCCCGCGGACTTCATGTTCTCGAGCACGGTCCGGCTGTGGTCCAGGGTCTCGTGCTCCTGGGCGTAGTAGCCCACCTTGAGGCCGTGGCCCGCCGTCACCTCGCCGGTGTCCGGCTCGGAGACCCCGGCGAGCATCCTCAGCAGCGTGGTCTTGCCCGCGCCGTTGAGGCCGAGGATGACCACGCGCGAGCCACGGTCGATGGCGAGGTCCACGCCCGTGAAGATCTCGAGCGAGCCGTAGGACTTGGAGAGGTCCGTGGCCGTGAGCGGGGTCTTCCCGCACGGCGCCGGCTTGGGGAAGCGCAGCGCGGCCACGCGGTCCTGCTGCCGCTCCCCCTCGACGCCGGCGAGCATCCGCTCGGCGCGCTTGATCATGTTCTGCGCCGCGACGGCCTTGGTGGCCTTGGCCCGCATCTTCTCCGCCTGGGCCATGAGGGCCGAGGCCTTTTTCTGCGCGTTCTGCATCTCGCGGCGCCGGGCCTTCTCGTCCGTCTCGCGCTGGAGCAGGTACTTCTTGTAGCCGAGGCTGTACATGTCGATCGTCGCCCGGTTCGCGTCGAGGTGGTAGACCTTGTTCACCGTGGCCTCCAGCAGCCCCACGTCGTGGGAGATGAGGATGATGCCTCCCTCGAAGCTCTTGAGGAAGTCCCTCAGCCAGGCGATCGAGTCCGCGTCGAGGTGGTTGGTGGGCTCGTCGAGGAGCATCGTGTCCGCGTCCGAGTACAGAATCCGGGCCAGCTCGACGCGGCGGCGCTGGCCGCCCGAGAGGGTGCGCAGCGGCTGGTCGAGGAGACGGTCCGGGAGGGCCAGGTTCCCGCAGATCGCCGCGGCCTCGGACTCCGCGGCGTACCCGCCCTGCGCGAGGAACTGGGCCTCGAGCCGGTCATAGCGCTTCATGGCCTTGGCGGCCGTGTCCGGGTCCTCGCTCGCCATCTCGTCCTGCGTGCGGCGCATCTTGGCGACGACGCCGTCCAGGCCTCGCGCGGAGAGGATGCGGTCTCGGGCGAGCTGCTCCATGTCCGGGGTGCGCGGGTCCTGGGGAAGGTAGCCGATCTCCCCCGAGCGGGAGACAGTGCCCGCCGCAGGAAGGGCCTCGCCCGCGAGCACCTTGGTCAGGGTGGTCTTCCCGGCTCCGTTGCGGCCCACGAGGCCGATCTTGTCCCCCTTGTCCACCCGGAAGCTCACCTCGTCCATGAGCAGACGGGCTCCGGCCCGCAGTTCCAGGTCGGTGACGGTGATCATGCGAGGGGCGCTCCTGGCGTATCGTGGGAGTGATCGGGCAACCCCAACATTCTAGGGCCCGGACCGCACACACTCCACGGGAGCACCATGTCTTCTTCGCCTCGCCCCACCGCGCCCGCCGTTGAACAGCGTTCAGGGCGGCCGTCTCGCGCGGCCCGCCGTCCCCTCCTCCTGCGCAGCCCGAGCGGACAGCTCGCGGCCGTCGTCATGGGCGCGGCCCTCCTCGCCGCCTCCGTGCTCGTGCCGGCCTTCCACCTCACCCCGGCGGTGCCCCTCACGATGCAGATCGTGGCGCTGTGCCTCATCTCCTTCCTCTTCGGCGCTCGGGCCGCTGCCGCGGGAACGGCCCTCTACGTGCTGCTCGGGGTCATCGGACTGCCGGTCTTCGCCGGGTTCAAGTCGGGCGCAGCCGTCGTCGTCGGCCCCACGGGCGGATACCTGCTCGGCTACATCGCCGCAGCCGCCGTCATGGGAGCCCTCGCCGCGCGCTCGCACGGCGCGATCTCGCGCCGCCGGACCGGGGCCGCGTTCGCCGTCCTTCTCGGGGCGGGGATCGCGGGCGTGGCCGTCATCCACCTCTGCGGCGTCATCGGCCTCATCGCGGTGGCCGGCTTCACGCTGCCCAAGGCCCTCGCCGTGACGGCCGCGTTCATCCTCCCGGACCTCCTCAAGGTGGTCTTCGCCGCGGTGATCGCCCTCGCGGTCCTCTCCGCGTTCCGCCGGCAGCTCGTGGCGCCGCGCTCGGCATGACCCCCTCCAGCGCTCCCCTGCGGCGGAGGGTGCACCGGGCGGTCTACCGGGACGTCGTGGTGCGGGACGGGGACCGCGTCCTCCTGGAGGTCCCCGAGCTCGTCCTGGATTCGCCGCGCATCGCCGTCGTGGGCCCCAACGGCTCCGGCAAGTCCACGCTCCTCCGGCTGCTCAACGGACTCGCCGTCCCGGATGAGGGCACCTTGACGCTCGAGACGGAGGAGGGCCGGGTGGACGTCGCCGAGGACCTGGCCGGGGCGCGCTCCCACGTCGGCTTCGTCTTCTCCGACCCGCTGGCGCAGCTGCTGCTTCCGACGCCGCTGGAGGACGTCCGCCTCTCCCTGCGCAGCCTCCGGGGCGCGGAGCAGCGCGCGGCGGCCCTGGGCTGGCTCGAGCGCTGCTCCGCAAGGCACCTCGCCGAGCGCAGCGTCTACGAGCTCTCCAGCGGAGAGCGCCAGAGAGTCGCTCTGGCCTCCGTCCTCGCAGCGGAGCCGGGACTGCTCGTTCTCGACGAGCCCACGACCCTCCTCGACCGCATCCACACCCGCCGCCTCGAAGCGCTCGTGGACTCCCTCGACGTTCCGGTTCTCCTGGCCACCCACGATCTCGGGGTCGCCTCGCGCTTCCCCCGCGCCCTCGCCGTGGACGGCGGTCGGGTGGTCGACGACGGCGCGGCCGCGGACGTCGTCCGGCGCTACGCCGAGCGGGCCGACGCGGAGCCGCTGTGAGAGGCCGCCACTTCGCACTGGGCGTGTTCGAGCCCGGCCGCCTCGGGGACGCCCGCCGCCTCCACGCGCTCTCGCCCGGGCCCAAGCTGCTCGGACTCGCCGTCCTCGCCCTCGCAGCCTCGCTCGTGTGGAGGATCCCACCGGCCGCGGCCGGTCTCGGCGCGGGACTCCTCCTGCTCGCGGGAGTGCTCGGCCTGACGGTCTGGGCCGGTTTCCCCTGGCGGACCGCAGGCCTGTGGGTGCGGCCCGCGCTGTGGGTGGTGGGCGCCCTGGCGCTCGTCCGGCTCGTCGGCTCCCCCGCGGACGGGGACGGCTGGATGCTCGTCGCGGGACAGAGCTCCTCCGTCGTCGCGGTCATGCTCGCGGCCCGGCTGCTCGTCGCCACCACCCGCACAAGCGACCTCGTCGACACGCTCGTGGCCGCGGCCGAGAGGCTCCGCCCCCTCGGGGCCAAGCCGCAGACCTTCGCGCTCGCCGTCGCGCTCTTCATCCGCACGGTTCCGGTCCTCGGCGGCGTGGTCGAGTCCGTCTCCGCCGCGCACGCCGCCCGAGGCCTCAAGCGCTCGCCGAGGAGCGTCGGCGTGCCTGTTGCCATGGCGGGCGTCGCCTCCACCATCGCCATGAGCGAGGCCATGGCCGCCCGCATGCTGCCGCCCGACGAGGAGACGACGCGGCCCAAACACTGAGGAAACCTCAAGGTCTGTCTATTCTTGAGCCATGAGCTTCAATGACGATGTGCAGATCGACCCGGGACGCGTCTCGGACCAGCGCGGCGGCGGGGGCCGAGGCGGCCTCGTGGCCGGCGGCGGAGTGAGCGTCGTCGGGCTCATCCTCGCCCTCATCTTCGGGCCGCAGGTCCTGGACCAGGGCGGAGACTCGGGCAGCCAGGGCGGCGGGGGCGCGCAGTCCCAGCAGCAGCCCCAGGCGGACTCCGCCCGCTGCACGAGCGGCAAGGCCGCCAACTCCGACGACGGCTGCCGGCTCATCGCCACGATGGAGAGCCTGGACGAGTACTGGAAGACGGAGACCGCGGACAACGGCATCCGCTTCCACCGCCCGGAGGCCGTGCTCTTCTCCGGCCAGACCCGCTCGGGCTGCGGACAGGCGACCTCGGACACCGGCCCCTTCTACTGCCCCGTGGACGAGACGGCCTACGTGGACACGAGCTTCTACAAGGACTTCACCCGCCAGTTCGGAGGCTCCTCCGGACCGCTCGCGCAGATGTACATCGTGGCGCACGAGTACGGCCACCATGTCCAGAACCTCGCCGGCGACCTGAGCGAGTCCCAGCACGATCCGCAGGGCAAGTCGTCCGGAGCGGTGCGCACCGAGCTGCAGGCCGACTGCTACGCGGGACTCTGGGCAGGCCACGCGGCCCGAACCAAGGACCCCGAGTCCGGCAAGACCTTCATCAAGCCCATCACGCAGACCCAGATCAAGGACGCCCTGGCCGCCGCCGCGAGCGTGGGAGACGACCACATCCAGGAGACCGCGTCCGGCCGGATCAACCCGGACGCGTGGACCCACGGCTCCTCCGCCGAGCGGCAGGCCTGGTTCATGCAGGGCTACAGGGCCCAGAGCATGGGCGCGTGCAACACCTTCCGCGCGGCCGACCTCGACCGGCCGGGGTCCTGAGCCGGCTGGGGTCCCACGACCCCGCCGGGATCCTGACGCCGCAGAGATGAGAACGGCGCCCCTCCGTGCGGAGGGGCGCCGTTCTCATGCCGTCTCAGGCGGGATCCGGTGGAACGCGACTCAGATGTTGAACCCGAGGGCCCGCATCTGATCCCGGCCGTCCTCGGTGATCCGCTCGGGACCCCACGGCGGCATCCAGACCCAGTTGACGCGGTAGTCGTCGACGAGCGGCGAGATCGACTTCGAGGTCTGCTCCTCGATGACGTCCGTCAGCGGGCAGGCAGCCGTGGTGAGCGTCATGTCGATGAGGAGGGTGCCCTCGTCGTCGTACTTCAGGCCGTAGAGGAGGCCCAGGTCGACGATGTTGACGCCGAGCTCCGGGTCGATGACGTCCTTGAGCGCCTCCTCCACGTCCTCGAGCGGTGTCAGCTCTGCTCCGGCCATCGGGATCAGGCCTTCGCCATGAAACGGTCGTAGCCCTCTTCCTCGAGCTGGTCGGCCAGCTCCGGGCCGCCCTGCTCGGCCACCCGGCCGTCCACGAACACGTGCACGAAGTCCGGCTTGATGTAGCGGAGGATGCGCGTGTAGTGGGTGATGAGGAGGGTGCCCATCTCGTTCTCCTCCTGGGCGCGGTTGACGCCCTCGGAGACGATCTTGAGCGCGTCGACGTCGAGGCCCGAGTCGGTCTCGTCGAGGACTGCGAACTTCGGCTTGAAGAGCTCGAGCTGGAGGATCTCGACGCGCTTCTTCTCGCCGCCGGAGAAGCCCTCGTTGACGTTGCGGTTGGCGAAGTCCGCGTCGATGCGCAGCTTCTCCATCGCGTTCTTCACGTCTTTGGTCCAGTGGCGGATCGAGGGCGCCTCGCCGTCGATCGCGGTCTTGGCCGTGCGGAGGAAGTTCGTCATCGTGACGCCCGGGACCTCCACCGGGTACTGCATCGCCAGGAAGAGGCCGGCGCGGGCCCGCTCGTCCGGGGACATCTCGAGGACGTTCTCGCCGTCGAGGAGGATCTCGCCGCCCGTGACCTCGTAGCGCGGGTGACCCGCGATGGTCGAGGCGAGCGTGGACTTGCCGGAGCCGTTGGGGCCCATGATCGCGTGCGTCTCGCCCGTCTTGATGGTCAGGGTGACGCCCTTGAGGATTTCCTTGCTGCCCTGCTCCGTCTCGATGGAGACGTGCAGGTCCTTGATTTCAAGAGTCGACATGAGTGTGGGTCCTTTTCGTTGGAAGATCGGTCGACGCCGTCACAGGCCGTTGAGGGTCCGGGACGTGTCGACGAGGATGGAGTCTCCGTCGACCTGCACGGGGTACACTGCCACCGGCTCGGTCGCGGGAAGCTGCTGGGGCTGGCCCGTCTCCAGATCGAACTCGGAGCCGTGGCCCCAGCACTCGATCCGGTTCCGGACCACGTCCCCCTCGGAGAGGCTGACGTCGTCGTGCGAGCAGCGGTCGGCGAGAGCGTGGATCTCGCCGTCCGAGTTCCGCGCCAGGGCGACGGCGACCCCGCCGACGACGACGCGCAGCGCGCTGCCCGGCTTGAGGTCGCTGACCTGTGCGGCGACTTCGGCGCTCACGGCGTCAGTTCTCGCTCGCGGCGAGCTCGGCCTCGACGGCGTCCCGCAGACGCTCCTCGAGCTCCTCGCTGCCGATCTTCTGGATGATCTCGTTGAGGAAGCCGCGCACGACGAGGCGGCGGGCCTCCTTCTCCGGGATGCCGCGGGCCATGAGGTAGAAGAGGTGCTCGTCGTCGAACCGGCCCGTGGAGGACGCGTGGCCCGCGCCCTCGATGAGGCCCGTCTCGATCTCGAGGTTCGGCACCGAGTCGGCGCGGGCGCCGTCGGTGAGCACGAGGTTCTGGTTCTTCTCGTAGCTGTCCGTGCCCTCGGCCTCCTTGCGGATGAGGACGTCGCCGACCCACACGGTCCGCGCGCTCTCGCCCTGCAGCGCCCCCTTGTAGAGGACGTTGGAGGTGCAGCTCCCCACGTTGTGGTCCACGAACGAGCGGTGCTCGAGGTGCTGACCCGCGTCCGCGAAGTAGAGGCCGTAGACGGAGGCGTCTCCGCCCGGGCCCGCGAAGCGGACGTTCGTGTTGAGGCGCACCAGGCCGCCGCCGAGGGAGACCGTCACGTACTTGAACGTGGCGTCCCGTCCGACGAGCGCGTCATGCTGGGCGGCGTGCGTCGCGGCGTCGTCCCACATCTGGGTGGTGACCACGCGGACGTCCGAGGAGTCGCCCGTCACCACGGAGACGAGGGCGTTGACGTCCGCCGTGCCCTCGTGCTCGAGGATGACGAGCGCCTTGGAGAAGTTCCCCACGCGGATGACGAGGTGGGCGAAGACCGGGTCCCCGCCCTGCCCCGTCATCTTGAGGCGCAGCGGCTCGGCGAGCTCCGTCTCCGCCGGGACGTCGATGAGCCAGGAGCCCTTCGCATTGGACACCGCGGTGGCGGCGAGGCGGTCCGCCGGGGCCATCTCGACGATCTGGCGCATCTCCTCGGCGGAGATGCCGCGCTGCGTCACGCCCTCGGGGAGCTGGAACTCGTTCTTCAGCGAGCCGCTCTCCACGCCGTCCGCCATGAGGGACTGGAGCTTCTCGATCGGGGTGAAGCGCCACTCCTCCTCGCGGCCCTTGGGCAGCGGGAACTGGGCGAGGTCGAAGCTCGAGACGCGCTCACCGCGCGAGCCCGCGGGCTTGGTGACGCCGCGTCCGTCCGAGTGCGCCTTGGCGCCGTGCTGCTCCGTGCCGCCGACGTTGGGGGCCAGGTGCTCGCCCTCGAGGTCCATGCCCTCGATGGCGACCCGGCCCTCGCCGGTCTCTACGTTCTTGCTGTCAAGCGTCATGTCTTAGCCCACAGACCCTTCCATCTGGAGTTCGATGAGGCGGTTGAGCTCGATCGCGTACTCCATGGGGAGCTCGCGGGCGATCGGCTCGATGAAGCCGCGGACGATCATGGCCATGGCCTCGTCCTCGGCGAGACCGCGGCTCATGAGGTAGAACAGCTGGTCCTCCGAGACCTTGGACACCGTGGCCTCGTGGCCGAGCGTGACATCGTCCTCGCGGATGTCGATGTACGGGTAGGTGTCCGAGCGGGAGACCGTGTCCACGAGGAGCGCGTCGCAGACCACCGAGTTCTTCGAGTTCTTGGCGCCCTCGCGGACCTGGACCAGGCCGCGGTACGCCGCCCGGCCGCCGCCGCGCGCCACCGACTTGGAGACGATGGAGCTCGAGGTGTTCGGCGCCAGGTGGACCATCTTGGAGCCCGTGTCCTGGTGCTGGCCCTCGCCCGCGAACGCGATGGAGAGCGTCTCGCCCTTGGCGTGCTCGCCCGTGAGGTAGACCGCGGGGTACTTCTGCGTGACCTTGGAGCCGATGTTGCCGTCGATCCACTCCATCGTGGCGCCCTCCTCGCAGATGGCGCGCTTGGTCACGAGGTTGTACACGTTGTTGGACCAGTTCTGGATGGTCGTGTACCGGACGCGGGAGCCCTTCTTGCAGATGATCTCGACGACGGCGGAGTGCAGCGAGTCCGAGCTGTAGATCGGCGCCGTGCAGCCCTCGATGTAGTGGACGTAGGAGTCCTCGTCCGCGATGATGAGCGTGCGCTCGAACTGGCCCATGTTCTCCGTGTTGATGCGGAAGTAGGCCTGGAGCGGGATCTCCACGTGGACGCCCTTCGGGACGTACACGAAGGAGCCGCCGGACCAGGTGGCCGTGTTGAGGGCCGCGAACTTGTTGTCGCCGGCCGGGATGACCGTGCCGAAGTACTCCTCGAAGAACTCCGGGTGCTCGCGGAGGGCCGTGTCCGTGTCCATGAAGATGACGCCCTGCGCCTCGAGGTCCTCGCGGATCTGGTGGTAGACCACCTCGGACTCGTACTGGGCGGCCACGCCGGCCACGAGGCGGGCGCGCTCGGCCTCGGGGATGCCGAGCTTCTCGTACGTCTCGCGGATGTCCTGCGGGAGGTCCTCCCACGTCTGCGCCTGCTTCTCCGTGGAGCGGACGAAGTACTTGATGTTGTCGAAGTCGATGCCCGAGAGGTCTGCGCCCCAGTCCGGCATCGGCTTGCGCTCGAAGTACTTGTAGCCCTTGAGCCGCAGGTCCAGCATCCACTCCGGCTCGGACTTCTTCGAGGAGATGTCGCGCACGACGTCCTCGTCGAGGCCGCGGCGGGCGTTCGCGCCGGCGTCGGTCTTGTCCGACCAGCCGTACTCGTAGTTGCCGATGCCGTGGAGCTCGGGGTTCTTCTCGAGGATGTCCGAGATCGTGGTGTCGGTGTGCTGGCTCTGTCCGATCTGCTCGGTCATCGCGCACCTTCCTTCATCTGTTGGGTCACTTCGGTGTCGCACCTGGTGTCTGCTGCGGCCGGCGCCGGCTGACGGGGACGTGCGTGGTGCACACGTGCCCGCCGGTGGCCAGCGTCGACAGCCGTCTGACGTCCACGCCGAGGAGCTTGGCGAAGACAGTGGTCTCTTCCGCGCAGAACTCGGGGAACTCTGCTGCGAGGTCTTGGATGGGGCAGTGTCCTTGGCAGACCTGGACGCTCTTCATGGCCGCCGGAAGCCCTGCTCCGACGTCTCTCTTGGTTCCCGCGAACCCGTCCGCCGTGAGGGCCTCCACCAGGGCGCGGGCCCGCGCGCCCACGTCCGGCCCCGCCTGCTCGACGAGCGGAGCGTACCGAGCGTACATGTCCTCGAACCGCTCCTTGGCGAAGGCGCGCACGGCGTCCTCGCCCCCGATCTCCGCGAGGGCGTGGAGGGCCTGGACGGCGATCGCGGAGTAGTCGTCCTCCAGCACGTCATGGCTGCGGCGGGAGGCCACGAAGCGGCGGGCGGGACGTCCCGCTCCCCCTTCTCCGCGGACGAGCTTGACCTCGATGCGCTCCTCCTTCTGGAGGGCGTCGAGGTGCCGGCGGATGGCGGCTGCGGTCAGCCCGAGCAGGCGCCCCAGCTCGAGCGCGGAGACAGGGCCGTGCCGCAGCACGGCCGCAAGCACCCGCTCGCGCGTCCCTGTCTCGCCATCGGTCTCCGAATACACCACTTCATCATCACGTATTGCCTGCGCCACGGCTAGCAAGGCGCGGCTAAGTTCACAGAGGGCCGAAAGACTCCCGCAGCGGCGGGAGGCGCTGCTCCTGGACGCTCGGAGCGGGTTCGACGCTCCGTAGAGAAATCCCGCGGCGGACATAGAATGGTCTGGTGCGATCCTCACCCGGCCCCGCTGTGCGCGTCGACGACCTCCGCGTCGCGTTCTCCTCCCGCCACTCCAGCGTCGAGGCGCTGCGCGGACTCAGCCTGACCGCTGAGCGCGGCGAGATCACCACGATCCTCGGGACCAACGGCGCCGGCAAGTCCACCCTCCTCAACGTCCTCCACGGACTCGTCTCCCCCACCTCCGGCTCGGCCGAGGTGCTCGGCACGGACGTGACTGCGTCCTCGCCCGAGCTGCGCGCCCGCGTGGGCGTCATGCTCCAGGAGACCGGCCTTCCCCCGGCCTCGCGCCCCCTGCCCTTCCTGCGGCACCTCAGCCGCTTCTACGCCTCGCCGCGGCCCGTGGACGAGCTGGCCCGCTCCCTCGGCATCGACGAGTTCGCCGGCACCCAGATCCGCCGGCTCTCCGGGGGCCAGCGGCAGCGGGTCGCCCTCGCGGCCGCCGTCGTCGGACGCCCGGAGCTCTGCATGCTGGACGAGCCGTCCGCGGGGCTGGACCCGATCTCCCGGGAGACCGTGGTCGAGTTCGTCGAGGGGCTCCGCGCGGAGGGCACCTCCGTGGTGCTCACCACCCATCTGCTCGACGACGCCGAGCGCCTCTCTGACACGGTCCACATCATGTCCCGCGGAGAGGTGCGGCAGTCGGGCACCGTCGAGGAGCTCGTCGCCGGAAGCTCGAGCCGGACGCTGCGGCTCACCGCCCACCCCGATGCGGAACGGGCCGTGGCCGCGCTGCTCGAGGCCGCGCGCCGGCGGGGGCTCGAGGTGCAGGAGGAGCGGACGCCCCGCTCGCACAGCGTCGTCGTCACGGGGGACGTGCCGCGCGAGGTCCTGGACCTCGCCTCCGCCTGCGGCCGGACGCCCGAGGAGCCGCCGGTCTCGCTCTCGCTGACGCACGCCAACCTGACCGACATCTTCTTCCAGACCGCCCGGGAGGACGCGTGAGAACCGCTGCCGCTCCGCCGCTCGCCCGCATCGCGAACCAGGTGCGGTGGGAGACGCTCGCCATGCTCAAGAACGGCGAGCAGCTCGTGCTCATCGCCTTCATGCCCGTGCTGGCCCTCGTGGCCCTGTCCCAGACCCCCGTGCTGGACGGACTGGGGGTGCCCCGCATCGAGGCGGCCACACCCGGCGCGCTCGCGCTGGCCGTCGTCTCCACGGCGTTCACGGGCCAGGCGATCGCCACTGGGTTCGACCGCCGCTACGGCGTGCTGACCCACGCGGCGACCACGCCCCTCGGGCGCTTCGGCCTCCTGGCCGGCAAGACGGGGGCGGTCCTGGCCGTCGTCGTGCTCCAGTTCCTCCTCATCGGGGGGATCGCCCTCGTCCTCGGACTCCGTCCGCAGCCCTCGGCGATCCTGCCACTGGCCGTCTCGGCGCTGCTCGGCGTCTGGGCCCTCACGGCGTTCGGCCTGCTCATCGCGGGCCTCGTCCGCCCGGAGGCGACCCTCGCCGTGACCAACCTCCTCTGGATCGTCTTCGCGGGCGTCGGCGGGCTGCTCGTGCCCGCTCACACGATGCCCGCGCCGCTCGACCGCCTCATTCCGCTCCTGCCCACCTCCGCCCTCGCCGACTCCTTCCGCGCCGCGCTCAGCCACGGCGCGTGGGATCCCTTCGCGCTCCTCGTCCTCACGGTCTGGGGAGCGGTCTGCACGTTCGGCGTGGTCAAGACCTTCACCTGGACCGCATAGACATGACCTCGCACTCCAGCATTCACCCGGCACGCGCACCCCGCGGCAAGGACGCCACGCTCCTCGACCGCCTCATGCCGAGGACGCTCACGCCGTACACCCGGCGCCTCGCGGTGGCCTCGCTCGCCTCGCAGATGCTCATCGTCCTCACGGGCGGGCTCGTCCGGCTCACGGCATCCGGCCTCGGCTGCTCGACGTGGCCGCGCTGCTCCGCGAGCTCCCTCACGGCGACCCCCGAGCTCGGCATCCACAGCTACATCGAGTTCGGTAACCGGCTTCTCACGTTCGTGCTCATCGTGGTGGCCGCCCTGACCATCCTGGCCGTGTGGCGCACGGGCCGCCGCGACCTGTGCTACCTCGCGCTCTCGCTCCTGCTCTTCGTTCCCTTCCAGGCGATCGTGGGCATGGTGACGGTGCTGAGCCACCTCAATCCGTGGGTGGTCTCCGCGCACTTCATCATCTCGATGCCGCTGGTGGCCTGGGCGTCTCTGCTGTGCAACCGCGTCTACGGGACGCCGCGGCACACGACGGGCCGGACCAACATCGTGCTGGCGCGGCTGGTCAGCCTCACGACGGCGGCGATCCTCATCGCCGGCACCATCCTGACCGGGTCCGGCCCGCACGCCGGCGACCACGGCGCCGCCCGCACAGGCCTCGACCCCCAGGTGGTCACGCCGTTCCACTCCGCCCTCATCTACATCCTCATCGCGCTGCTCGTGATCCTGGGCGTCAAGCTCGGCCACGAGGACAAGCGAGCCGCCAAGACGGTGTGGCTGGCTCTCGGCGTGGTCCTCTTCCAGGGTGTCATCGGGTACATCCAGCACTTCATGCACCTGCCCATCGCGGTCGTGGCCGTCCACATGATCGGCTCCACGATGGTCGTCGCCGCGACGGCGAACGTGGCCCACGCGGTCCGCTCGCCCCGCGAGGCCTGAGTCCGGGGGCAGCACCGCGGCGCCCGTGAGCGCCGTCGCCCCCCCTCCTTTCGCCGCTGCACCCCTTTTCGCCTTCGCACCCGCTTTCGCCGCCCCCCCTGCGCCGTCGCCCCCCCCCTCAGCGCCGTCACACCCCTTTTCGCCTTCGCACCCGCTTTCCGCTCAAAATCGCGTGCGAAAGCGGGTGTATTGCTCAGAACGGGGTGTGATGAGTTAACGACGCACGCAACCGAGTGCGCTGCACCAGCCGAGTGCCTCCGTTCGGAGCCTGAACTCCTCGCGCCGCTGACCGGGCCTCGAGTTCCCGCCGTTCCGTCGGCCTGCACCCACCGCCAACGCGCCAGGACCGAGCGCTCTGGCCCCCTCGCCCCGCGCCACACCCCTTTTCGCCACCACACCCGCTTTCCGCTCAAAATGGCGTGCGAAAGCGGGTGTATTGCTCAGAACCGGGTGTGAAAAGGGAGCGTGCACGTTTTGGGGTGTCATCGCCCTCGATCACGTGCATTTCGAGGGCGATGGGGACGTCTCAGGATCGAGGCGTTCCGGAATCCAGGCGTTCTCGGTCCGCGCCTGTGCGCAGACGGGATTCTCGGCCGAAGAGTTGTCCCCGAGGAGGATGTCCCCGAGGAAGCTGTTCCCCGAGCCCCTGCACGCCGTCCGCACCGAAGGAGCGCGATACCGTCCCCGGACGAGGATGAGCGAATGCGCACGAGTCCGCACCTCTGACGTACAGGTCTGACGCGCGGCGCTGACACAGTCGAAGCGCTAGCAGTCCCGGCCCCAGGCCGAGCAGTCCGAGGGCCCGCTGTCCGAGACCCTACTGGAAGAGCCTCATGGCGAACGGGTCCAGAGCCAGGGCCAGGAAGAGGATCGAGAGGTAGATGATCGATCCGTGGAAGACGCTCATGGCGGACTTGTTCGTCATGCGCTGGGTGAGCGCGAGGTGCCGGAGGCGGTGGGACTTGTAGATGAACCATCCGCCCGAGAGGACGGCACCGATGCCGTAGACCCAGCCGGCGCCCGACGCGGGAACGAGCAGCAGCGAGCAGATAACCGTGGCCCACGCATAGAGCACCACCTGCGCCGAGACGATGCGCCCGCCTGCAAAGGCGCCGAGCATCGGGACGTCCGCATTCCGGTAGTCCTCGCCGTACTTCATGGACAGCGGCCAGTAGTGCGGCGGCGTCCAGAGGAAGACCACCATGAAGAGGATCCACGCCCCGACCTCGACCGTGCCCGTGGCGGCGGCCCAGGCGATGAGGATCGGGAAGCAGCCGGCGGCGCCGCCCCAGATGATGTTCTGCGCTGTGCGGCGCTTGAGGATCATCGTGTAGATGACCACGTAGAAGAAGATCGCCCCGATGCCGAGGAGCCCGGCGAGCGGGTTCGCCCCGAACCACAGCAGCGCGATGGCGACGACGCCGAGCACGCTCGCGAACACGAACGCCTCACGCGGCGAGACCTCGCCTGTGACGAGCGGCCGGTTCTCGGTGCGGTGCATCAGCTTGTCGATGTCGCGGTCGATGTAGCAGTTGAACGCCGAGGCGCTTCCCGCGGCCAGCGCGCCGCCGATCATCGTGGCGAGCGCCACCCACGGGTCCGGCGCTCCCCCGACAGCGAACATCATGGTGGGCAGCGTGGTCACGAGCAGCAGCTCCACGACCCTCGGCTTCGTCAGCGAAACGTACGCCTTCGTCTTCCGCTGCCAGGCAGGCTCGGACGAAGACTCGACGCGGTGCTGAGTCTGCTGCGGAAGGGCAACGTGCACGGGTGCGGCACCTTTCTTCGTGCTGCCGGGGACCTGCGGCCCGAACGGCCCGACGACGACGCCGACCGTCCACGAGCCGAGGGCAGGAATATTCAACCTTGAGTTTACGCTCTGCGGAGGGAAAAGGCCGAATGCCGAACCGCCCTTCACCGTGGGCGGACGGACACTAGACTCGATGGACAAGGGCAACAGACCTCAGAGACGAAAGGGTCACGCAGACATGACTGAGCAGAAGCTCGAATGGAGCGAGAAGGATCAGCGCGCCGTCGACACCATCCGCGTCCTCGCCGCGGACGCCGTCGAGAAGGTCGGCAACGGCCACCCGGGCACGGCGATGAGCCTCGCCCCCGTGGCCTACATGCTTTACCAGAAGGTGATGCGCCACGACCCGAACGATTCGCAGTGGCCCGGCCGCGACCGCTTCATCCTGTCCCCGGGGCACACGGCTCTGACGCTCTACCTCCAGCTCTACCTCTCGGGCTACGGCCTCGAGATAAAGGACATCGAGTCCCTCCGCACCTTCGGCTCGCTGACCCCGGGCCACCCGGAGTACCACCACACGAACGGCGTCGAGATGACCACCGGCCCGCTCGGCCAGGGCCTCGCCACCTCCGTGGGCTTCGCCTACGGACAGCGCCGCACGCGCGGCATGTTCGATCCGATGGCGGAGCCCGGAACCTCGCCGTTCGACCACATGGTCTACGTCATCGCCTCCGACGGCGACCTCCAGGAGGGCATCACCGCTGAGGCCGGCTCCCTTGCGGGCCACCAGGAGCTCGGCAACCTCGTGGTCATCTACGACCAGAACCAGATCTCCATCGAGGACGACACGGACGTGGCCTACTCCGAGGACGTCCTCAAGCGCTACGAGGCGTACGGCTGGCACACCCAGCGCGTGGACTGGCGCGCCGAGGACGAGTACCACGAGGACGTCCAGTCCCTCTTCGACGCCGTCCAGGAGGCCAAGAAGGTCACGGACAAGCCGTCGATCATCGCGCTCAACACGATCATCGGCTGGCCCGCCCCCACGAAGCAGAACACCCGCAGTGTCCACGGCTCCGCTCTCGGCGGGGAGGAGCTCGCGGCGGTCAAGGAGCTGCTCGGCTTCGACCCGAAGAAGAGCTTCCAGATCGAGCCGGAGATCCTCGAGCACGCCCGCAAGGTCAAGGACCGCGGCGCGGAGGAGCACAAGGCCTGGCAGAAGGAGTTCGACGCCTGGGCGCAGAAGCACCAGGATCTCGCCGAGCTCCACGAGCGGGTGCAGAAGATGGAGCTCCCCGAGGGCTGGACGGACGCCCTCCCGGAGTTCGAGGCGGGCAAGGACGTGTCCACCCGCTCGGCCTCGGGCAAGGTGCTGACCGCGCTCGGCCCGGTGCTGCCCGAGCTGTGGGGCGGCTCCGCCGACCTCGCCGGCTCCAACAACACGACCATCGAGGGCGCCAAGTCCTTCATCCCGACGAAGTGGACCACGAAGAAGTGGGACGGCGACCCGTACGGCCGTGTCCTGCACTTCGGCATCCGCGAGCACGCCGCCGCGGCCATCGTCAACGGCATCACGATCTCCTCGAAGACCCGCGCGTTCGCCGGAACCTTCCTCATCTTCTCCGACTACCAGCGTCCCGCGGTCCGGCTCGCGGCGATCATGGGCTCGCCGTCGATCTACGTGTGGACGCACGACTCGATCGGCCTCGGCGAGGACGGCCTCACCCACCAGCCGATCGAGCAGCTCTCCTCGCTGCGCGCCATCCCGGATCTGGACATCGTCCGCCCCGCCGACGCCAACGAGGTCTCCTACGCCTGGCGGGGCATCCTCGAGCACACGGACCGCCCGGCGGGCATCGTGCTCTCCCGTCAGAACCTCCCGGTCTTCGAGCGCGGCGAGGGGAAGCTCGCGTCCGCTGAAGGCGTCCTCAAGGGCGCCTACGTGCTGGCGGAGGCCCAGAAGGACGGCAAGGACGTCACGCCGGACGTGCTCCTCATCGCCACGGGCTCCGAGGTGCAGCTGGCCGTCCAGGCCCGCGAGCAGCTCGCGCAAGACGGCGTGACCGCCCGCGTGGTCTCCATGCCGTCCCACGAGTGGTTCTTCCAGCAGTCCAAGGCCTACCAGGACGAGGTCCTGCCCCCCTCGGTCAAGGCCCGCGTGGCGGTCGAGGCCGGGCACGCCATGTCCTGGGACCGGATGGTGGGCGATGCCGGCCGGACGGTCACCATCGAGCACTTCGGCGCCTCGGCCTCGGACAAGGTCCTCTTCGAGAAGTACGGCTTCACGGCGGAGAACGTCGTCGCGAAGGCCAAGGAGTCCATCACGGCCGCAGGCGAGTAGCGCGAGCCGCACCGCAGAAGCACAGACCTCTCCGCGAAAGGGAGAACACGCATGACGCAGAACAAGAACACCCAGGCGCTCAGCGACGCGGGCGTCTCCATCTGGCTCGACGACCTGTCCCGCAACCGCCTCAAGTCCGGGAACCTCCAGGAGCTCATCGCCGAGAAGAACGTGGTGGGCGTGACCACCAACCCCTCGATCTTCGCCGCAGCGCTCTCCGACGGCGCCGCGTACCAGGACCAGGTGAACGAGCTGGCCGCGAAGGGCACGCCGCTCGAGGAGGCGGTCTTCGAGATCACCACGCAGGACGTCTCGAACGCGGCCGACGTCTTCACCGAGGTCTTCGAGAAGACCCAGGGCGTGGACGGGCGCGTCTCCATCGAGGTGGACCCGCGCTCCGCCCGGGACGCGAAGGCCACGATCGAGGAGGCCAAGCGCCTCACGGAGAAGATCCGCAAGGACAACGTCCTCATCAAGATCCCGGCCACCGTCGAGGGACTCGAGGCGATCACGGAGACGATCGCCGCCGGGATCAGCGTCAACGTGACGCTCATCTTCTCCCTCGAGCGCTACCGCGCGGTCATCAACGCCTACCAGCTCGGCCTCGAGAAGGCCCTCGAGGCGGGCAAGGACATCTCGAGGATCCACTCCGTGGCGTCCTTCTTCGTCTCCCGCGTGGACACGGAGATCGACAAGCGCCTCGACGCCTCGCAGGACGCCGACGCGGCGAAGCTCAAGGGCAAGGCCGGCGTGGCCAACGCCCAGCTCGCCTACCAGGTGTACGAGCAGGCCTTCGCCACCGAGCGCTGGGAGCTCCTCGCGTCCAAGGGCGCCAACCCGCAGCGGCCCCTGTGGGCCTCCACGGGCGTCAAGGACCCGAGCCTGCCGGACACGCTCTACGTGACCGGCCTCGTGGCCCACAACGTGGTCAACACCATGCCGGAGAAGACCCTCGACGCGGTGGCCGACCACGGGAAGGTCACCGGGGACACGATCACCGGGTCCTACGACGAGGCGAACAAGGTCCTCGACGCCGTCGCCGCTGCTGGCGTCGACTACAACGACGTCGTCGCCCAGCTTGAGAAGGAGGGGCTCGAGAAGTTCGTGGCCTCCTGGGAGGACCTCCTCGAGAACCTCCAGAAGGAGCTGGACGCCGCCAAGAAGTAGCGGCGCAGCGTCCCGCCCGGGCTCTCCGGGCGGGACGCGCCTCTCCCCCGCACCCGCAGCGGCCGGCACCCCGCGGTCCGCACGACGAGACCACTGACGTTGAACCCCGAAGGCGCACCAGAGACGTGACAGCACCGAAGAACCCCGCGCGCCGCCCCAGCGGCCGCCCGCAGACGGCGGATGGGACGGCGAACCCGCTGAGGGATCCCCGCGACCGCCGGCTCAACCGCATCGCCGGCCCCAGCTCCATCGTCTTCTTCGGGGTCACGGGCGACCTCGCCCGGAAGAAGCTCCTCCCCGCCGTGTACGACCTCGCACACCGCGGCCTCCTGCCGCCGAGCTTCGGCCTCGTCGGCTTCGGACGCCGCGACTGGTCCCACGCGCGGTTCGCGGAGGAGGTCCGCGAGCACGTCGAGGCCCACACCCGCACCGGCTTCGACGAGAACGTCTGGAACCAGCTCGCCGCCGGCATCCGCTTCGTCTCCGGAGGCTTCGACGACGACGACGCGTTCGAGACCCTCCGCGAAACGCTCGAGGAGCTGGAGCAGACCCAGGGCACGCGCGGCAACCACGCCTTCTACCTCTCGATCCCGCCGAAGAGCTTCGAGGACGTCTGCGCCCAGCTCAACAGCCACGGCCTCGCCGAGCAGCCCGAGGGCGGGCCGTTCAAGCGCGTCGTCATCGAGAAGCCCTTCGGGCACGACCTGGCCTCTGCGCGGGAGCTCAACAAGGTGGTCGAGTCCGTCTTCCCCGCCGACTCGATCTTCCGCATCGACCACTACCTCGGCAAGGAGACGGTCCAGAACCTCCTGGCGCTGCGCTTCGCCAACCAGCTCTTCGAGCCGATCTGGAACGCCTCCAACGTGGACCACGTCCAGATCACGATGGCCGAGGACATCGGCATCGGCGGCCGCGCGGGCTACTACGACGGCGTCGGCGCTGCCCGCGACGTCATCCAGAACCACCTCCTCCAGCTCCTCGCCCTGACGGCGATGGAGGAGCCGATCTCGTTCGCCGCGGAGCACCTCCGGGCAGAGAAGGAGAAGATCCTCGCGGCCGTCGTCGTGCCGGACGACCCCGAGGCGAACTCCGCGCGCGGGCAGTACGCCAGCGGCTGGCAGGGCGGAGAGCGCGTCACCGGGTTCCTCGACGAGGAGGGCTTCAACCCGGAGTCCACCACGGAGACCTACGCGGCGATCCGGCTGGACATCAACACGCGCCGCTGGGCCGGCGTCCCCTTCTACCTGCGTGCGGGCAAGCGGCTCGGGCGGCGGGTGACGGAGATCGCCGTCGTCTTCAAGAAGGCGCCGGGCGGGCTCTACGCGGGCGAGCCGGGGCTGGGGCACAACGCCGTCGTCATCCGCGTCCAGCCGGACGAGGGCGCCACGATCCGCTTCGGCTCCAAGGTGCCCGGCACCCAGCGAGAAGTCCGCGATGTGAGCATGGACTTCAGCTACGGGCAGAACTTCACCGAGTCCTCCCCGGAGGCGTACGAGCGGCTCATCCTCGACGTCCTCCTCGGCGAGCCGCCGCTCTTCCCCCGCCACGAGGAGGTGGAGCTCTCCTGGAAGATCCTCGACCCGTTCGAGGAGGCGTGGGCCGCGAGCGGCACCCGCCCGGAGCAGTACTCCCCCGGCTCGTGGGGACCCGACTCCGCCGATGACCTGCTCGCCCGAGACGGAAGGACGTGGCGCCGCCCATGATCGTGGATTTGGAGGAGACCACCGTCTCCAAGGTGGGCAAGGCCCTCAACCGGCTCCGCAAGGAAGGCGGCGTGACCGCCGTGGGTCGGGTGCTGACGCTGCTCGTCCAGGTGCGCTCCGAGAGCTTCGAGGACGCCATCGACGCCGCGAACCGCGCGAGCCGGGAGCACCCGTGCCGCGTTGTGGTGCTCGTGGCCTGCGACCCGAAGGGCGAGGCCCGGCTCGACGCGCAGATCCGAGTCGGCGGAGACGCCGGCGCGTCCGAGGTGATCGTGCTCCACGCGCACGGTCCGCTCAGCGCCAAGCCGGAGTCCCTCGTCTCGGGCCTGCTCCTGCCGGACGCGCCGATCGTGGTGTGGTGGCCGGACGGCGTCGCGCAGGCGCCCGAGGAGCGCGCGCTCGGCCGCATGGCCACCCGCCGCATCACCGACTCCTTCGCGGCGAGCAAGCCGAAGGACGCCCTGCTCAGCATCGCCGAGCACTACGAGCCCGGCGACACGGACCTCGCCTGGACGCGGCTCACCCTCTGGCGCGGGCAGCTCGCGGCGACGTTCGACCAGATCGACCCATCGACCATCACTCAGGTGACGGTGGAGGGCGCGCCGGACTCGCCGAGCACCACCCTCCTCGCCGCCTGGCTCTCCCCCAAGCTGCGCGCCCGCGTCACCGTGGCGGCCGCCCCGAACCGGATCCCCGAGGGAATCCGACGCATCCGCATCTCCCGGCCTGAGGGAGACATCGAGCTGGTGCGCAGCGGCGACGGCGTCGTGGAGCTCTACCAGCCCCACCAGCGGGTCCAGCGCATCTCGCTTCCCGAGCGCCCCCTGCACGAGTGCCTCTCCGAAGAGCTGCGGCGGCTCGACCCGGACGTGGTCTTCGGCGAGGTGGTCCGCAGCCCCGTCATCCGCTCAACCCTGAGGAGTGTGCGTCCCAGTGAACGCTAAGGATCCCATCACCGTCCTGCCCACGGACACGGCGGTCAGCCAGCGAGCCGCTCGGGAGCTGCTCAGCTCGATCGAGCAGGCGCAGCGCTCCTTCGGCGTCGCGAGCGTGGTGCTCACGGGCGGGACCATCGGCATCCAGGTGCTGCGAGACGTCCGCGCGTTCGTGGAGAACGGCTTCACCGAGGCGGACTTCTCCAAGGTGGAGTTCTGGTTCGGCGACGAGCGCTTCGTGGCCCGCGCCTCGGACGAGCGCAATGAGAAGCAAGCCCGGGAGGCTCTCCTCGACCACGTGGGCGTCCCCGAGGACCGCATCCACGCGATGGGCGCGGCCGGCGAGTTCGAGACGGTCGAGGAGGCCGCTGAGGCCTACGCGCGCGAGCTCACGGCCCACGCCGCGGCCGACTCGACGCTGCCGCGGTTCGACGTGCTCCTGCTCGGCATGGGCCCGGACGGGCATATCGCCTCGCTCTTCCCCGGCACGGGTCTCATCGACGCCCAGGGGCTCACGACGGCCGTGCGCGACTCCCCCAAGCCTCCGCCGGAGCGGGTCTCGCTGACGCGCAGCACGATCAGCTCGGCGCGCGAGGTCTGGCTCGTCGTCACGGGCGAAGGCAAGGCGGACCCGGTGGCCGCTGCGTTCGCGGGCGAGCCGGCGGACGTGGTCCCGGCGGGCGCCGTGGCAGGCGTGGAGTCGACGCGCTGGTTCCTCGACGAGGCCGCTCACTCGAAGGCGGCGGAGCGGGGCGCCTGAGGGGCTTCTGAGGGGCGTTTGAGGGGCTTCTGACCGGGCCCAGCCTGTCAGGATCCCGGGTTTGTGGCGCGTTTCGTGCGTGTCATCGGGCCAGGCTGGCGTTTGTGGCGCGTTTCGTGCGTGTCATCAGGCCTGGCTGGCGTTTGTGGCGCGTTTCGTGCGATTTCAGCCCCGATTTCGCACGAAACGCGCCACAAATCCAGGTTTGGGGGGGGCTAGGCGAGCTTGGGAGCTGCTGAGCGGGGCGGCGTAACGGGACCGGCCCGACGCAGTCGACAGCGCTCACACGCCAGACCGGCCACGGCTGGCCACAGCACGAAAACGGCCCGACCCCTGGAGGGGTCGGGCCGTTGCCCGTATCAGTGGTGCAGCCTTGCCCGTTGGGGGTAGGTAAAGCCTTGCACGGAGCGGTGGTTCAGCCTTGGCTGAAGCCCCGCTGACGCGTGGCCGGAACTTCCGCCCGGGTTGCGGCCGGCTTACGGGGGGCTCTAGCCCGCCTGCTGCGTGAACCGCTCGATGAGCGCGAGGCCCACGATGGTCAGGCCCCAGATGAGGCCGACGGTGACGGTGAGGCGGTTGAGGTTGCGCTCCGCCACGCCCGACGAGTTGAGGGAAGAGCTCACTCCGCCGCCGAACACGTCGCTCATACCGCCGCCCTGACCCTTGTGGAAGAGGACCAGGCTGGTCAGCAGGAGGCTCGTCAGCGCGAGAACGCAGAGGAGGACAATCTTGAGAACGTCCACGGTGTCCTTTCGATGTGCGGCCGCTAGGCCACGACGTGGTGTTCGAACCTGACGATGTTAGCAAACTCGGATGCGTCGAGGCTGGCACCGCCGACGAGAACGCCGTCCACATCGGTCTGCCCGAGGGTCGCCGCGGCGTTCGCCGCCTTGACGGAACCGCCGTAGAGCAGGCGAACGCCTTCGGCGGCCTCCGGCGAGAACTCGTCCGCGATCGACCGGCGCAGAGCGGCGCACATCTCCTGCGCATCCTGCTCGCTCGCCACCTCACCCGTGCCGATGGCCCAGACCGGCTCGTACGCCACGACGAGGTCCTTGACCTGCTCCGCAGTGAGGCCCTCGAGGGTCTCACGCAGCTGGTTCACGGTGTACTCGACGTGCTCCCCGGCCTTGCGCACTTCAAGCGGCTCGCCGACGCACACGATGGGAACGAGCCCGTGCCGCAGGGCGGCCTGGATCTTGCCCCGGAGCACCTCAGCGCCCTCGCGGTGGAGGGAGCGACGCTCCGAGTGGCCCACCAGCACATACGTGCAACCGAGCTTCGCGAGGAACTGCCCGGAGATCTCACCGGTGTACGCGCCGGCGTCGTGCTCCGAGAGGTCCTGGGCGCCGTAGCGCACCGGAAGCTCGTCCCCGTTGACCAGGGTCTGGACACCGCGGAGATCCGTGAACGGGGGCAGCACGGCGACCTCGACGCGGGCGAAGTCGTGATGCGCGTCCTGGAGCGTCCACGCCAGCTTCTGCAGGAGCGTGATGCCCTGGACGTGGTCCATGTTCATCTTCCAGTTGCCGGCGATGAGCGGCGTGCGGACGTAGCTTCCGTCCTTCATGACAGTCATGGTTCGGTCCTTTCGGTTCCGGAGACTCGATGAGGCCTGAGCGAGGCCTAGGAGAGGGCCTCGATGCCGGGGAGGGACTTGCCCTCGAGGTACTCCAGGCTGGCGCCGCCGCCGGTGGAGATGTGGCCGAACTGGTCATCGGCGAAGCCGAGCTGCCGGACCGCGGCGGCGGAGTCTCCGCCGCCCACGACGCCGAAGCCCTGCGTCTGCGTCATGGCCTCGGCCACGGCCTTGGTGCCGTTGGCGAACGCGGGGAACTCGAACACGCCCATCGGCCCGTTCCAGAAGACCGTCTTGGCTCCGCGGATCTTCTCGGCGAAGGCCTGGGCGGACTTCGGCCCGATGTCGAGCCCCAGTCCGGACTCGCCGAAGCGGGACTCGCCGATCTTGTCCGCGTCCACGACCTCGTGCTCCGCGTCCTTGGCGAACGACGCCGCCACGACGATGTCCGTGGGGAGCACGAACTCCTTGCCGAGCTCCTCCGCCCGCTTCAGGTACGCCTGCACCGTGGGGATCTGGTCCTTCTCGAGGAGGCTCGCCGCGACGTCGTGCCCCTGCGCGGCGAGGAAGGTGAAGACCATGCCGCCGCCGACGAGCAGAGTGTCCGCGCGGTCCAGCAGATTTTCGATCACCGCGAGCTTGTCCGAGACCTTCGAGCCTCCGAGCACCACCACGTACGGGCGCTCCGGGTGCTCGGTCAGACGCTGGAGAACCTCCAGCTCCGTGGAGACGAGGTCTCCCGTGTAGGCCGGCAGCTTCGAGGCGATGTCGAACACCGAGGCGTGCTTGCGGTGGACGGCGCCGAAGGCGTCGTCGACATACGCGCCGCTCTCCCCCGCGAGAGCCGCGAGCTCCGCGGCGAGGGCCTCGCGCTCACCCGCGTCCTTGCTCGTCTCCCGGGCGTCGAAGCGCACGTTCTCCAGCACGAGCACCTGGCCGTCCTCGAGCCCCGCGGCCTTCTTCTGCGCGTCCTCGCCCGAGACGTCCGCGGCCAGCTCCACCGGAAGCCCGGACAGCTCGCGGAGCCGGTCCGCGGCGGGCTTCAGGGAGAACTCCGGGTTCGGCTCGCCCTTCGGGCGGCCGAGGTGCGCGACGACGACGACGCGGGCGCCCGCCTTGGCCAGCTTCTCGATGACGGGGATCGAGGCGCGGACGCGCCCGTCATCCGTCACGGCGCCGTCCTTGAGAGGCACGTTCAGGTCAGACCGCACGATCACGGTCCGGCCCTTCACGCCGGATTCGAGCAGGGCATCAAGGTTCTGTGCGCTCATCTGCGCGCTCCTCTTCGTCTCGGTGAGTCGCGGACTCTGTGTCCGTCCAGCCTATCGCCTCAGATGCAGCGCGGCCCCGCACGCGGCCCGGTGTCACGGGTGCGTGCGGGGCCCGGGGCTGCCCCTGTCAGCGCTCGGGTCAGCGCTCGGAGCTCAACGCTCCTCCGGCCTCAGGACCGGGCAGGCGTCTCTGCCTGGGGCTGAGCGGCGGGAGAAGACCGTTCAGAGCTTCTCGCCGATGAAGTTGGCCAGGTCCACGAGACGGCGGGTGTAGCCCCACTCGTTGTCGTACCACGAGACGATCTTGAGCTGGTCCCCCACGATGCGCGTCAGGCCCGAGTCGAAGATCGACGAATGCGGGTTGTGGACGATGTCCTGCGAGACGAGCGGCGCGTCCGAGAACTCGAGGATGCCCTTGAGCTCGCCCTCAGCGGCCTTCTTCACCGCGGCGTCCACCTCCTCCTTGGTGACCTCGCGCTCGAGCGTCACCGTGAGGTCCGTGGCCGAGCCCGTGGGGACCGGCACGCGCATGGCGAAGCCGTCCAGCTTGCCCTTGAGCTCCGGGAGGACGAGGCCGATGGCCTTCGCGGCGCCCGTGGAGGTCGGGATGATGCTGAGGGCGGCGGCGCGGGCGCGGCGCAGGTCCTTGTGCGGAGCGTCCTGGAGGTTCTGGTCCGCGGTGTACGCGTGGACCGTGGTCATGAGGCCGCGGACGATGCCGAAGTTGTCGTTGATGACCTTGGCAATCGGCGCGAGGCAGTTCGTGGTGCAGGACGCGTTCGAGATGATGACGTCCTTCTCGGGGTCATACGTGTCCTCGTTCACGCCCATGACCACGGTGGCGTCCTCGTTCTTGGCAGGCGCCGAGATGATGACCTTCTTGGCGCCGGCCTCGACGTGCTTGCGGGCCTGGTTCGCGTCCGTGAAGCGGCCCGTCGACTCGATGACGATGTCCACGCCGAGCTCGCCCCAGGGCAGCTGCGCCGGGTCCTTCTCCTCGTAGGCCTTGACCTCCTTGCCGTCCACGATCAGCGCCGTGTCGGTGTGGGAGACCTCGACCGGGAGGACGCCCGAGACGGAGTCGTACTTGAGGAGGTGCGCGAGCGTTGCGTTGTCCGTCAGATCGTTGATCGCGACGACCTCGATCTCGCCCGGATCCGCGACGACAGCGCGGAGGAAATTGCGGCCGATGCGGCCGAAGCCGTTGATGGCAACCCGAATGGTCATGGGAAGCGCCTTTCTGTTTCACCTAGGGGGTTCTCCAGACACGACGCTGTGCCTTCTGGTCACTGTCCATCCTAGACCTGTTCACCCGGTTCGCGCAGTGTCCGTCGGCGATTTCCGGGCGGCAGGATCACTCCGAGAGCGAACACGGGAAAGGGCCCCGCACCCCTCCCGTGAGGAGGGGCGCGGGGCCCTCAAGCCGACGGCGGAATCCGGTCACCCAGACTTCGGGGCGCCGGTCCGCCTGTGCTGCGCGACCGGTGAGGCCGCGAGGCCTTACGGCGTGATGAGCTTGGAGGCGCCGTTGCGGGCGGCCTCGAAGCGCTCGGCGACGTCCGCCCAGTTGACGATGTTCCAGAACGCCTTGACGTAGTCCGCCTTCACGTTGACGTAGTCGAGGTAGAAGGCGTGCTCCCACATGTCGAGCATGAGGAGCGGCGTCTGGGCCACCGGGACGTTGCCCTGCTGATCGTAGAGCTGCTCGACCACGAGCTTGCCGGAGATCGGCTCGTAGGCGAGGAACGCCCAGCCGGAGCCCTGGATGGTCGTGGCCGCGTTCGTGAAGTGCGCGCGGAACTTGTCGAACGAGCCGAACGCGTCGTCGATCGCAGCGGCGAGCTCGCCCTCGGGCTTGTCGCCGCCCTCCGGAGAGAGGTTCTTCCAGAAGATCGAGTGGTTCGTGTGGCCGCCGAGGTTGAAGGCGAAGTCCTTCTGCAGTTTGCCGACGTTCGCGAAGTCCTCGTTCTCACGGGCCGCCGCCATCGCCTCGACGGCCTTGTTGGCGCCGTCGACGTAGGTCTGGTGGTGCTTGTCGTGGTGCAGCTCCATGATGCGCGCCGAGATGTGCGGCTCAAGCGCGGCGTAGTCATACGGAAGGTCAGGCAGAGTGTAGACAGTCACTTTTCCTCCTACATCGGTGGGGATGGCTTGCGTGTCCATCCTATTCACGGACAACGCCGCATTGGCCAGGCTCATTCCCGGATTCGCCGGAAACTCTGATCTGCCCGCCCCGGGCGGGGCGAGTCAGCTCGCGCGCGAGCTCGTGTCCGCGATCCCCTGCTCTGCGGCCCGCTTGTCGGCGAGGGCGAGCAGACGGCGGATGCGTCCCGCGACCGCGTCTTTGGTCATGGGCGGCTCGGCCAGGCGGCCCAGCTCGTCGAGGCTGGCCTGCTTGTGCTCGACGCGCAGCTGGCCGGCGTAGCGCAGGTGCTCCGGCGCGTCCTCGCCGAGGATCTCGAGCGCGCGCTCCACGCGCTGTCCCGCGGCGACCGCGGCCTGCGCCGAGCGGCGAAGGTTGGCGTCGTCGAAGTTCGCGAGCCGGTTGGCCGTGGCCCGGACCTCCCGGCGCATCCGCTTCTCCTCCCACCCGAGGAGGGTCTCGTGGGCCCCCAGGCGGGTGAGGAGGGCGGCGATCGCGTCGCCGTCGCGCACGACGACGCGGTCCGCGCCGCGGACCTCGCGCGGCTTGACGGCGATCTCCATGCGGCGGGCGGCTCCGACGAGGGCCATCGCGGCCTCAGGGCCGGGGCACGTGATCTCGAGCGACGAGCTGCGGCCCGGCTCGGTCAGCGAGCCGTGGGCCAGGAAGGCCCCGCGCCACACCGCCTCGGCCTCGGCCAGGGAGCCGTTGACGAGCGCGGCGGGAAGGCCCCGGACGGGGCGGCCGCGGCCGTCGAGCAGGCCCGTCTGGCGGGCCAGAACCTCGCCGTTGCGCGAAGCGCGGACCACGTAGTGGCTCCCCTTGCGCAGGGCCCCGCCGCCGGAGACCACGAGGATCTCGCTCGGCGCGCCGTAGAGCTCGGCCAGGGCCTGGCGAAGGCGCCGCGCCGTCGCGGCGGAGTCCACCTCGGCCTCGATGACCACACGGCCCTGGACGATGTGCAGACCGCCCGCGAACCGCAGCAGCGCGCAGACCTCGGCCTTGCGCACCGCGGCCTTCGTGACCTCGAGTCGGGAGAGCTCCTCTTTGACGGCTTCGGTCAGTGACACCTGGCTACTTCTCCTCGTGTTCCTCGAAAATCTCGCGGTAGGCGGTCGCGAGGCGCAGGACGTCGTGCGCCTCGGGGCTCTCGGCCCGGCCCAGTCGAGCGTACTTGACCGTCGCTCCCAACTCACGCGCGCACTCCTCGAAGCGCTCTCGGTCGTCGACGACGGCGGGGTCAACGAGGACGACGTCGAAGCGCAGCTCCGGCGCCGTCTCGCAGAGGACCCGGATGTGGTCCGCCGCCGTCATGGAGGCGGTCTCCTGTGTCTCCGCGACGAGGTTCATCGTGAGGATCTTGCGGCCGGGGGCCTCGCACAGGGCGTCCCGCGCGGAGGGCAGCAGCAGGTGCGGAAGCACGGACGTGTACCAGGAGCCGGGGCCGACCACGATCCACTCGGCCTCGTCCATCGCGTCCGCCGCCTCGTCGCAGACCACGGCGTCCGAGGGAGTCAGGGAGATCCGCTCGATCGTCTGGCGGCGGCTCGCGTGGCCGAGGGCGGACTGCCCCACCACGCGCTCTCGCGTCTGGGACCCGGGCTCCCCTACGAGGACGTCTCCCTCGATGACGAGCGGCGTCCGGGACATCGGCAGAACGCGGCCCCGCGCGCCGAGCAGGGCGCCGGCCCACTGCAGGCCCGCGATCGGGTCGCCGAGGAGCTCCCAGAGGGAGATGATGAGCAGGTTGCCGAGGGCGTGGCCCTCAAGCTCCGACTCCTGCTCCGGCAGCGGGGAGAAGCGGTGCTGCATCGCGTCCCGCCAGGTGCGCCCCCAGTCCGTGTCGTCGCAGAGCGCGGCGAGGGCCATGCGGAGGTCGCCCGGCGGCAGGACGCCGAACTCGCGGCGCAGACGCCCCGAGGACCCGCCGTCGTCGGCCACGGTGACGATCGCGGAGATGTCCGGCGTGACGTAGCGGAGGGCCTGGAGGGTGGCGGAGAGGCCGTGGCCGCCGCCGAGAGCGGCCACGCGCGGGGTCCCGCGCATGGCGGACCCGGGGGCGACGACGGGCAGCGCGCCCGTGAAGACCGACATCACTCCATGCCCAGGTCGCGGTGGTGGGCGCGGGCGCGCACCCCTGGCATCTGGTCGAGCCGGCGGGCGAGCTCGACGGCCGTGGCCACCGAGCGGTGCTTGCCGCCCGTGCAGCCCACCGCGATGAGGGCGTGCGACTTGTTCTCCCGCACGTAGCCGGTGAACACGGGGCGGAGGGCGTCCTCGAAGCTGTCGAGGAACTCGCCGGCGCCGTCCGCGTTGAGCACGTAGCCGCTCACCTCCTCCGACTCGCCGGTGAGCGGGCGCAGCTCGGGCACCCAGTGCGGGTTCGGGATGAAGCGCACGTCCGCGACGATGTCCGCGTCGATGGGGAGTCCCCGCTTGAAGCCGAAGCTCATGACGGTGACCTCGAGCGCGATCCGCTCCTCCTCCGCGTAGAGCTCGCGGATGGCTCGCGTGAGGTCGTGGACGTTGAACCCCGTGGTGTCCAGCACCCGGTCCGCGTCCCGGCGCAGAGGCTCCATGACCTCCCGCTCGGCCGCGATGGCGTCCAGGATCCGGCGCGGGCCCACGAACGGGTGGGGGCGGCGGCCTGCCTCGAAGCGCCGCACGAGCACCTCGTCCTCCGCCTCGAGGAAGAGCGTGCGCACGCGGATGCCGCGCTCGCGCAGGCGGTCCACGGCCTCGGCCTGCTTCTGCGCGAGCTCCTCGGAGGTGATGAGCGTGGTCACCGCGAGCCTCGGGATGGGCGTCTCCACGGACGGCGAGGTGGCGAAGACCTCGATCATCTGGGGAGGCAGCTGTTCCACGACGTGCCAGCCGATGTCCTCGAGGGCGTTGCCCGCGGTGGTCCGGCCGGCGCCCGAGAGGGAGGTCACGACGAGCATCTCGGACGAGTCCGGGACGACGAGGGGTGAAGAGCTCACGGCTGCATTCCTAGAGTCGAGCGGCGTTTCCTCCAGGCTACCGCTCTTGGCTCTTCTCCCGCTGGGAGCCGGCCTCCTCCGGCTCGGCAGCGGAGTCCTCTCCCTCCGCCGCGAGGTGCGCGGAGATGCTCTCCGCGAGGGCCGGCCCCACGCCCTTGACGCGGGTCAGGTCCTCCGGGGTCGCCTCGCGCAGCCGGGAGACGGACCCGAACTCCTCGATGAGCGCCGCCTTCCGGGCCGGCCCCAGCCCGGGCACGCCGTCGAGGAGCGAGGCCGTCATGGAGCGGCTGCGCTTGCTGCGGTGGAACGTGATGGCGAACCGGTGGGCCTCGTCTCGGATTCTCTGGAGCAGGTAGAGGCCCTGGCTCGCGCGGGGCAGGATGACGGGGAACTCGTCCTCGGGGATCCAGACCTCCTCGAGGCGCTTGGCGAGGCCCACGACGTAAATGTCCTCCAACCCCATCTCCTGGAGGGTCTCGTGCGCGGCGGCGACCTGCGGCGGCCCGCCGTCGACGACGACGAGGTTGGGGCGGTACCCGAACTTCGGCACGGCCTCGGGAGACTTCTCCTCCTCGATCAGGCGCGAGAAGCGGCGCCGGATGACGTCCCGCATGGAGGCCGTGTCATCCCGGGCGGCCTCGCCGCGGATGGAGAACTTCCGGTACTCGGACTTCCGCGGAAGCCCGTCCTCCACCACCGTCATGGAGGCGACGACGTTGGTGCCCTGGACGTGCGAGACGTCGTAGCACTCGATCCGCATGAGCGGCTCGGGCAGCCCCAGCGCGTCCTGCAGCTCGGAGAGGGAGGCCGAGCGCTGGGTGAGGTCGTTCGAGCGGCGCGACTTGTGGAGGGCGAGGGCCTGCTCGGCGTTCTCCCGGACCGTGCCGAGCAGCTCCGCCTTCTCGCCGCGCTGCGGCACGCGGATGCGGACCCGGGCTCCGCGGATCTCTCCGAGGGCGGCCGAGACTGCCGGCTCGTCCTGCGGCAGAACGGGCACGAGCACCTCCGGCGGGATGCGCTCGGCGTCCTGCATGTCCGAGTAGACCTGGGTGAGCAGCTGCGCCACCATCGCCTCGTCCGAGACGTCCTCGACGCGCTCCATGACCCAGCCGCGCTGGCCCCGGATGCGGCCGTCCCGGACGTGGAAGACCTGGACGCTCGCCTCGAGCTCGTCCACCGCGAAGGCGAACACGTCCGCGTTCGCGGACTCGGCGAGGACGACGGCGTTCCGCTCGAAGACGCGGGTCAGAGCCTGCAGGTCGTCCCGGAGCCGGGCCGCGAGCTCGAAGTCCTGCTCCGCCGCGGCCTGTTTCATGCGGCGGGTGAGGTCGCGCGTCGTCGGGCCCGTGTGGCCGTTCATGAAGGAGACGAACTCCTGCGCGAGCTCCCGGTGCTCCTCCTGGCTGATCCGGCCCACGCACGGGGCCGAGCACTTGCCGATGTAGCCGAGGAGGCACGGCCGGCCCGAGCGCTCGGCCCGGTTGAAGACTCCGGCGGTGCAGCTGCGGACCGGGAAGACGCGCAGCATGGTGTCCATGGTCTCCCGGATCGCCTTGGCCGGGTGGAACGGGCCGAAGTACTTGACGCCCTTGCGCTTGTCCCCGCGCATGACCTGCACGCGCGGGAAGCGCTCGTTCATGGAGATGGCGAGATAGGGGTAGCTCTTGTCGTCCCGGAACATGATGTTGAACCGGGGCGCGTACTCCTTGATCCAGGTGTACTCGAGCTGGAGGGCCTCCAGCTCGGAGCCGACGACGGTCCACTCGACGCTCGCCGCCGTCGTGACCATCTGGCGGGTCTTGGGCGAGAGGCCCGCGGGGTCCGCGAAGTAGGAGTTGAGGCGGGAGCGCAGGCTCTTCGCCTTGCCGACGTAGACGACGCGGCCGTTGGCCTCGCGGAAGCGGTAGACGCCCGGCTGGGTGGGGATCTCCCCCGGGGCGGGACGGTAGGACTTCGGGTCGGCCACGCCTAGACCGCGGCCGCGGGGCGCTCGTTGTACTTGTCCGAGCGCGGCTGTCCTGTGAGCGCCGCGATGCTGTCCATGACCGCCTCCGTGGCCTGGCGCCGGGCGGGCAGGGCGTGCTTCTGGCCGAGGTGCTCGAACTGCAGCGGAGCGCCGATCTTCATGGTGAAGTGCTGCGGCCGGATCCAGTTCTTGTCCGCCGGCTGGAGGCGCTCGGTGCCGATGAGGCCCACCGGGACCACAGGCGCGCCGGACGCGAGGGCGAGCCAGCCGACACCCGTGCGTCCGCGGTAGAGGCGCCCGTCCCGGGAGCGCGTGCCCTCGGGGTAGATGCCGACGCCGTCGCCCTTCTCGAGGATGCCGAGGAGGGTCTTGAGGGCCGCCACGGCCTCCGCCTGCTCCCCGCGCTCCACGGGGATGGAGCGCACCGCCGTGAAGAAGGACTTCATGAGGCGTCCCTTCACACCCGGCGTGGTGAAGTACTCCGCCTTGGCGAAGAAGGAGACGGGACGGGGCATGAGGGCCTGGATGATGACGGAGTCGAGGAAGGAGAGGTGGTTCGAGGCCACGATGAACGAGCCGGTCTCGGGGACGTTCTCGATCCCCGTGATCGTGGGACGGCACAGGCCCTTGATGGCCGTGCGCACGGCCTGGTAGGTGACGTCGTAGGCTTTCATCGCTCCTCTTCTTCCGCGTTCTCGTCCGCGTCCGGCCCTCCCGGGGTGGTCCAACTCTATCGGCCGCAGGGGCCGATGCCCGGGATCAGCGCTGCGGGAGGATCTCCGCGAGGAAGCGCCCGGTGTGGCTGGCCTCCACCTGGGCGACCTCCTCCGGGGTTCCCGCCGCGATGACCTCGCCGCCGCCGGATCCTCCCTCCGGGCCCATGTCGATGATCCAGTCAGCCGCCTTGATGACATCCAGGTTGTGCTCGATCGTGATGACCGAGTTGCCCTTCTCCACGAGGCCCTGGAGCACGAGGAGCAGCTTGCGGATGTCCTCGAAGTGCAGGCCCGTGGTGGGCTCGTCCAGCACGTAGACCGAGCGGCCGTTGGAGCGCTTCTGGAGCTCGGAGGCCAGCTTGACGCGCTGCGCCTCGCCGCCGGAGAGGGTGGTGGCGGGCTGGCCGAGGCGGACGTACCCGAGTCCCACGTCCACGAGCGTCTTGAGGTGGCGGTGGATCGGCGCGAACGCCTCGAAGAACTCCGCCGCCTCCTCGATGGGCATGTCGAGGACCTCGGCGATGTTCTTGCCCTTGTAGTGGACTTCGAGCGTCTCGCGGTTGTAGCGGGCGCCGTGGCAGACCTCGCAGGGCACGTAGACGTCCGGCAGGAAGTTCATCTCGATCTTGATGGTGCCGTCTCCCGAGCAGTTCTCGCAGCGGCCGCCCTTGACGTTGAAGGAGAAGCGGCCCTGCTGGTATCCGCGCACCTTCGCCTCGCTCGTCTCCGCGAACAGCTTGCGGATGTTGTCGAACACCCCCGTGTACGTGGCGGGGTTGGAGCGCGGCGTGCGGCCGATGGGCGACTGGTCCACGTGGATGACCTTGTCCAGGTGCTCCAGGCCCTCGACCCGCTTGTGGCGGCCGGCCACCTGCTTGGCGCCGTTGAGCTTGTTCGCGAGGGTCTTGTAGAGGATGTCGTTGACCAGCGTGGACTTGCCGGACCCGGAGACGCCGGTGACGGCCGTGAGCACGCCGAGCGGGAAGTCCGCGGTGACGTTCTTGAGGTTGTTCTCCCGGGCGTCGACGACGCGCACCATCCGCTTGCGGTCCACCGGGCGGCGCTCGGACGGGATCTCGATGGCGCGGCGGCCCGCAAGGTAGTCGCCCGTGATCGAGTCCGTGTTCTCCACGAGCCCCTCGACCGAGCCGGAGTGCACGATCACGCCGCCGTGCTCTCCCGCGCCGGGCCCCACGTCCACGATCCAGTCCGCCTCGTGGATGGTGTCCTCGTCATGCTCGACGACGATGAGCGTGTTGCCGAGGTCCCGCAGATGGGTGAGCGTCTCGATGAGCCGGCGGTTGTCCCGCTGGTGGAGTCCGATGCTCGGTTCGTCCAGCACGTACAGGACGCCCACGAGGCCGGAGCCGATCTGCGTGGCGAGGCGGATGCGCTGAGCCTCTCCGCCCGAGAGCGTGCCCGCCGAGCGCTCGAGGTTGAGGTAGTCGAGACCGACGTCGAGGAGGAACTTCAGGCGCGCGTCGATCTCCTTGAGGACCTGCTCAGCGATCCGCGCCTCGCGCGGTGTGAGCTCGAGGGCGGAGAAGAAGGCGGACGCCTCCCCCATCGGCAGCGCCGAGACCTCCGCAATGGACCGTCCGTCCACCGTCACGGAGAGCGCCGTGGGGTTGAGCCGCGCGCCGTTGCACGCCGGGCACGGGATCTCCCGCATGTACTCCGCGTAGCGGTCCCGGGCGTGGTCCGACTCCGTCTCCTCGTGCTTGCGGTGGATGTAGGCGACGACGCCCTCGAAGCCCGAGGTGTACTTGCGCTCGCGCCCGAACCGGTTCCGGTAGGCGACGGTGACCTTGTAGTCCTTGCCGTGGAGGACGGCCTTGCGGGCCTTGGCGGGCAGGCTGCTCCACGGCTCCGTCATGGAGAAGCCGAGCTCCTTCGCGAGGCCCGACATGAGCCGCACCCAGTACTCCGTGGTGGCCGCGCCGAGAGACCAGGGCGCGATGGCGCCCTCCGCGAGAGAGAGGTCCGGATCGGGGACCACGAGCTCCTCGTCCACCTCCAGGCGGGAGCCGATGCCGGAGCACTCGGAGCACGCGCCGAAGGGGTTGTTGAAGGAGAAGCTGCGCGGCTCCACCTCGTCCAGGGCGAGGGGGTGCTCGTTGGGGCAGGCCAGATTCTCCGAGAACGCCCGGACCCGGTCAGGCGCGTCCTCCGGGCGGTCCACGAACTCGATGAGGACGCGGCCTTCGGCGAGGCCGAGCGCCGTCTCCACGGAGTCCGTGAGGCGCTGGCGCACTCCCTCCTTCATGGCCAGGCGGTCCACGACGACCTCGATGGTGTGCTTGTACTGCTTGGCCAGCTTGGGCGGGTCCTGCAGCTGAACGGTCTTCCCGTCCACCCTCGCGCGCGAGTACCCGCGCGCGGCCAGGTCCGGAAAGAGGTCCGCGAACTCGCCCTTGCGCCCGCGCACCACGGGCGCGAGCACCTGGAACCGCGTCCGGTCCTCCAGCTCGAGCAGCTGGTCCACGATCTGCTGAGGAGACTGCTTCGAGATGGCCTCTCCGCAGACCGGGCAGTGGGGACGGCCGATGCGCGCCCAGAGCAGGCGCATGTAGTCGTAGATCTCGGTGATGGTGCCGACGGTGGAGCGAGGGTTCTTGCTCGTCGACTTCTGGTCGATGCTCACCGCGGGAGACAGTCCCTCGATGAAGTCCACGTCCGGCTTGTCCACCTGGCCGAGGAACTGGCGGGCATACGCGGAGAGGGACTCCACGTAGCGGCGCTGGCCCTCGGCGAAGATCGTGTCGAACGCGAGGGAGGACTTGCCGGAGCCCGAGAGGCCCGTGAAGACCACGAGCGCGTCGCGCGGGATCTCGAGGTTGACGTTCTTCAGGTTGTGCTCGCGCGCGCCCTGGACCACGAGGCGGTTCAGGGATGAGCGGTGGGGGGCGGCTGCGTCAGTCTGCTGAGAGGTCACTGTGCCAGCCTAGTCGAACGGGTGTTCGATTCAACTCAGTTCGCCGCAGACGAAGCCGCGTCTTTCTGGCGCCCGATCGCGGCGTCGAGCATCGCGTGGAGATCCTCTGCCGAGACGCCGGAGCGGCGCGCGAGCTTCACGAGGGAGGCGACCATCTGCTGGACGTCGTACCGGACCTTGACGGAGTCCGTGGAGACCACCGTCCCCGCGCGGCCCCTCCCCTCCACGAGGTTCCACTCCTCCAGGCGCTTGTAGGCCTTGGCCACCGTGTTCACCGCGACGCCAAGGTGCAGCGCCAGTTTGCGCACGGGCGGGAGCTGATCTCCCGCCTCGGCGTCCGCGCGGTTGATGGCGTCCACGACAGCGCCGGTGATCTGCACGACCGGAGGCCCGGGGTACTCCTGCAGAGAGGCCTTCGAGAGCCACGTGGGGATTGGGGATTCCATGGGTTTCCTTAGGCTGTTGACGGCCGTTTCCGTCCGACGAAGAAGATCCGGCGGAACTCGAACACCGTGCCGACATCGGCGGGCGGATACGCCGCGCGAACCCGCCTCGCATATTCCGTTTCGAACTCAGCGCGCATCTCCGGGCGAAGACTCTCGAGAACCGGGCGCAGCCCCGTGCCCCGAACCCAGTCCACCACCGGGTTCTCCCCCTGGAGAACGTGCGAGTACGTGGTCTCCCACGCATCCACTATGAAACCGTGTGACGCGAGGTTTAGCAAATAGGCGTTGGATGTATCCACCGCGTCCTCGTGCCGCAGCACGCCGCGCAGAGGCCCCGCGAAGGGCTCCTCGGCCGCGAGCTCCCTCATGATGCGGTGGGAGGGGGCGTCGAAATTGCCGGGCACCTGGACGGCCAGCCAGGACCCCGGCCTCATGCTCTCCGCCCACTCTCCGAGCAGGCGCCGGTGCTCCGGCACCCACTGCAGCGCGGCGTTGGAGACGACGACGTCGGCCTCCGAGACGTCCGCCGTGTTGATGTCCCCCAGCTCGAAGCGGAGCCCCGGGCGGCTCCGCCGCTCGGCGGTGCGCAGCATCTCCGCCGAGGAGTCGAGCCCGACGACGTCCGCCTCAGGCCAGCGGTCCGCGAGGATCTCCGTCTGGTTGCCGGTGCCGCAGCCGAGGTCCAGGACCCGGGAAGGAGGCGACTCCGGACGGATCTGCGCGATGAGATCGAGGAACGGCCGTGTGCGGTGGTCTCCGAACACCGCATACTGCTCAGGGTCCCAAGACGGTGAATCGGCCACGCGCGCCTCCTTCGGCTCAGGCCGGGCGGCGCGAGCGCCCGGCGCTTCTCACCGCAAGACTAGTCCTGCCGCCACCGGCCGGAGAGGTCATGCCGGGCGCAGGCCCCTTGCCCGACTCCCCCGCGACCGCGCGGAACGCCCTAGGCTGGAGGGGTGATCACCGACTTCCTCCCCGAGAGACCCGACACACCGGAGTACCGCGGCCTGTTCGGCGCCTACCGGAAGGCGGGCGAGGACGACCTGCTCGCCTCGTTCGTCTCCTACGCCGAGAGCCGGGGGCTCAGCCTGTACCCGGCCCAGGAGGAGGCGGCGATGGAGCTCGCCGCCGGCCGGCACGTCATCCTCTCCACGCCCACCGGCTCGGGGAAGTCCATGGTGGCCCTCGCCGCCCACCTCTTCGCCTACGCCCGCGGGCGCCGCAGCTACTACACCGCGCCGATCAAGGCCCTCGTCTCCGAGAAGTTCTTCGACCTCGTGCGCGTCTTCGGCGCGGAGAACGTGGGCATGGTGACGGGCGACTCCTCGGTGAACGCCGACGCCCCGGTCATCTGCTGCACCGCCGAGATCGTCGCGAACATCGCGCTGAGGGACGGCGCGGACGCGGAGATCGGCTGCGTCATCATGGACGAGTTCCACTTCTACGGCGATCCGCAGCGCGGATGGGCCTGGCAGGTCCCGCTCGTGGAGCTCCCCCAGGCCCAGTTCCTCCTCATGTCCGCGACGCTCGGAGACGTCTCCCGCTTCGAGGAGCGGCTTCCGGCCGAGACGGGGAGGGAGGTCGCCGTCGTCGCGCATGCGGACCGGCCCATCCCGCTTCACTTCTCCTACTCCGAGGAGCCGCTGCAGGACCAGCTCGCCGAGCTCGTCGCCACTCGCCAGACCCCGGTGTACGTGGTGCACTTCTCCCAGCTCGAGGCGATCGAGCGGGCGCAGGGCCTGGCCAGCCTCAAGCTCGTCACGCCGGAGGAGAAGGAGGCCATCGCGGAGGTGATCGGGGACTTCCGCTTCTCCGCCGGGTTCGGCAAAGTGCTCTCACGGCTCGTGCGCTCCGGGATCGGCGTCCACCACGCCGGCATGCTGCCCAAGTACCGGCGGCTCGTGGAGCAGCTGGCGCAGAAGGGGCTGCTCAAGGCCATCTGCGGCACGGACACGCTCGGCGTCGGCATCAACGTGCCGATCCGCACCGTGGTGCTCACGGCCCTGTCCAAGTTCGACGGGTCCAAGTCCCGCATCCTCCAGGCTCGGGAGTTCCACCAGATCGCCGGGCGGGCCGGCCGCGCCGGCTTCGACACGGCCGGCACGGTGATCGTCCAGGCGCCCGAACACGCCATCGAGAACAAGAAGGCCATGGACAAGGCCCGGGCCAAGTTCGGCGACGACGAGAAGAAGCTCCGCCAGGTCGCCAAGAAGAAGCCGCCGGAGGGGTTCGTCTCCTGGGGCCGGCCCACGTTCGAGAAGCTCGTCTCCGCGGACCCGGAGCCGCTCTCCCCCAGCCTGCGCATCACCCACTCGATGGCCGTCAACCTCCTCGCGCGCTGCCAGGACCCCCTGGACTCCGCTCGTCACCTCATCGAGCACTCGCACATGGCTCCGGGCTCCCATGCGGGTCTCAAGCGCCAGGGCCTCGGAATCCTCCGCGAGCTCTGGGCCGGAGACCTCATCGCGCGCCACCCGAACCGGGACTCCTGCGGGCGCCGGTACTCCCTCACCGCCGACGTCCCGGAGAACTTCGCCCTCAACCAGCCGCTGGCCCCGTTCGCGCTCGCGGTCCTCGCGGTCCTCGACCCGGACTCGCCCTCCTACGCCGTGGACGCCCTCAGCGTCATCGAGGCGGTGCTCGACGATCCGCGGCAGGTCCTCTCCGCGCAGCACAAGAAGGCCCGGACCGAGGCTCTCGCCGCCATGAAGGCCGACGGGCTCGAGTACCACGAGCGCATGGCGAAGCTCGACGAGGTGACGTTCGAGAAGCCCCTCGAGGAGCTCCTCACCTCCACCCTCGAGACGTACCGACACGGCGCGCCGTGGCTCGCAGGCCTGGAGCTCTCCCCGAAGTCCGTGGTGCGGGACATGTACCTCCGGGCCCTCAACTTCCCGGAGTTCATCAACCACTACGGGCTCGCACGCAGCGAGGGCATCCTCCTGCGCTACCTCTCGGACGCCTACCGGACGATGAGCCGCCTCATCCCGAGCGAGGCCATGACCGACGAGCTCGAGGACATCCTCGAGTGGCTCGGCGAGCTCGTGAAGCAGACGGACTCCTCCCTCCTCGACGAGTGGGAGCAGCTCTCCCATCCGGAGGACGCCGACGACGACGCCTCCCCCACGCCGCCCGCGCCGGCGGGGATCACCTCCAACGAGCGGGCGTTCACCGTCATGGTGCGCAACGAGCTGTTCCGGCGCGTCCGGCTCTTCGCGGACGAGCAGGACAAGGCCCTCGCGGACGCCGAGGCCGCCGCCGGGGGAACGCTCACGGCGGACGACTGGGCCGACGCGCTCGACGACTACTTCGAGGAGTACGAGGACATCGACGACTCCCCCGCCGCGCGGGCCGCCGACCTCCTCATCCTCCGCCGCACCGGACGCCTCTGGACCGCCCGCCAGATCCTCAAGGACCCGGAGGGCAACCGGGACTTCGGCCTCGACGCGGAGATCGACCTCGACGCCTCGGACGAGTCCGGCTCCGCCGTCGTCCGCATCACCCGAGCCGGCTTCGCCGGGAACTGAACCGAAAGGACGCACGCATGGCAGAGAGCCTCGGATACCGGGAAGGCCCCACGCGGAGCATGGGCTCCGACGCGCTCATCACGGAGCACCGGGTGACCGCCCCGCTCGACTACCGGCGGCCGGACGGCGAGCAGATCGAGGTGTTCGCGCGGGAGTATCGGCGGCCCGGCAGCGAGTTCGAGAAGCTCCCCTGGCTCGTCTACCTCCAGGGCGGCCCGGGCAGCGGCGGAACGCGCTACGGCTCGCTCGGCGGGTGGATCGGCGAGGCCACCAAGCACGCTCGCGTCCTGCAGCTGGACCAGCGCGGCACCGGGCAGAGCCGTTCGCTCAACCGCAACACGCTCGGCGGCACGCCCGAGGAGCAGGCGGAGACGCTGCGGAGGTTCCGGGCCGACTCGATCGTCGAGGACGCCGAGCGCCTGCGCCGGGCTCTCGGCGCCGAGACCTGGTACTCGCACGGCCAGAGCTACGGCGGCTTCCTCACCGCCACGTACCTGTCGAACCACCCTGAGTCCCTCGCCGGTTCCATGCTCACGGGCGGCCTGCCGCCCCTGACCGCAGGGGTCGACGACGTCTACCGCGCGACCTACGCCGACGTGGCCCGCCGGGAAGACGAGTTCTTCGGCTGGTACCCCGAGGACCGGGAGCACCTCGCTGAGATCATGCGCCGGGTTCGGGAGGCGGACGAGCGGATCGACGGGATCCGGCTGCGCCCGGGACACGTCCAGCGGCTCGGCATGTACCTCGGCGGCAACACCCGCGTCCACCAGCTCCACTACCTGCTCTCCGAGGCGTTCGAGACCCGGGCGGACGGCAGCCGCGGGCTCACGGACGCGTTCAAGCGCGCCGTGTGGCAGGTCTTCTCGCAGGAGAGCACGCCGCTCTACACCGTGATGCACGAGAGCATCTACGCCGAGGACTCGGCCACGGACTGGTCCGCATGGCGGGTGGGACGCGAGCTCGGCGGGTACGGCGAGGAGGACGAGGTGCCGCGGCTGACCGGCGAGATGGTCTACCCCTGGCATGTGGAGACCGACCCGGCCACGGCCCCGCTCTGGGAAGCCGCGCAGATCATCGCGGAGGACCCGCAGCTCGGGCCGCTCTACGACCGCGCGCAGCTCGCCCGGAACGAGGTGCCGGTGGCGGCGTGCGTCTACACGGACGACATCTACGTGGACCGCGGCCTCTCTCTCGCCGCCGCCGAGGCCATCCGGGGCACGAGCGTGTACGAGCGCTCGGACCTCCACCACGACGGCATCGCCCAGGACGGCGCGGTCATCTTCCGCGAGCTGGCCGGGCGGATCGGCCTGCCGTCTGCGCAGTAGACGACGAGGGTGCCTTGCTGTCCTAGGGTGGAGGCATGTATTTCATCGTCGTGAAGTTCACCGTCAAGCCGGAGTTCGCCGAGGACTGGATCGAGCGGACCCGGGAGTTCACCGAGGCGACCCGTCAGGAGCCGGGCAACCTCTGGTTCGAGTGGTCCCGGAACGTGGAGCGGCCGAGCGAATACGTGCTCGTCGAGGCCTTCACGGACGAGGGGGCCGAGCCGCATGTCACGAGCCAGCACTTCAAGGACGGCCTGGAGAAGATGCGCCCGGCCCTCGAGTCCACGCCGAAGATCATCAGCCGGCAGGTCGAGGGAACCGGCTGGGAGGAGATGGGCGAGCTGCAGATCGGCTAGCCGGTCTGAGGACAGCCCGATCCATTAGAATTCTCCGTTCCATCCTTCGGTGATTCCGAGCCCTTCCGGTGTCACCGGCGGATTCGGGACGAAGTCAGTGTTGACGAGGCGTGCAGCCTTGTTGGGCCACGTTGTTCCGGGAGAAATGACCCGGAGGAGCTGGCTCATCACGACGAGCACGCCGAATACGCGCTCGTTCTGCCCGGAAGGAAGAGAGTGGAAGCCAGGCAGAACCCTGAGGACCGGGGTCGGTGCCGGAACAAACGATTTGTTCCACAGTCTCCCGTGATGCGCACAGAGATTGCGGACCACGGTCAGCTGTTCACACCACCGTGCCAGCGGAGAGTTCTTCGAAGCCTTCTTGAACTGTCGCTCTGAAAGGAGACTCCTGTCGACGGCGATGCCGAGTCCTTCAGCAACAGATCGCTGCACCGGAGCTCTCAAGCCGGCGAACAATTTGGAGACATCCGCGAAGTCAAGCACCTCGGCCAGGACCCAGAAAGGGTACTGTCCCCCATATTCTCGGTCGTGGTGGCGAATCGACTCGTTCCAGCGCTGGGAGCGTGAAATTCGTTTTTCGGCCACCGACATCCACTCCGCGTGGTCGAAAGTAGGACGAAAGAATTCAGGTCGCGTATAAGTGAGCGGGCCCTCGAGAGTCAGCGCTTCCCCGATACGTGTCCGCAACGCGATTTCAATTCGCTCCAACCCGTCATGGAGGAGGGTTCGCAGTTTTCGGTCTGCTTCGTAGAGCGCAGCCGCATCAGCGAAACACGTCCCTGGCTTGAACTGGTCGCCGCGGTCATTGCCTGAGTCTTCGAGACGGGCAGGGTGCCAATAGCCCGACATGCGGTAGTAGCTCACGTTCGAAAGCCACTGCTCCGCCTGAGCCCTCTCAACGGCCATACCACGCCTGATCAGGACTTCGATCTGGTCGGCTGCTGACGTTGGGGGTTTGAGTGTCCTCGGCATCCTCATCCTTGTCCGATTCCTTGACCGAAGAAAGATCCAGCCCGCTCCCAGCAGGGGCTGGGGCGGGCTGAACGGTTGAGATGATTATATCATCCGTTGCGCCGTGCTCAGCGTGCGCGGTCCTCCGCGGTTTTCTTGGAAGCGTCCTCCTTGGTCACACCGCGGTCTTTGAGTCCTCGCACCGTCTCGGACAGGGAGGGCTGGTCCTCCGCCGTCTCAGGGAACTCGACGTCCGCCTTGGAGGTCCGATCGTTGACGGCCACCGCGTTCTCGTAGGCGCCGACAAGCTGACCCTCGGCCTGGCGCAGCTCTGGCTTCTCCGTGCCGCCTGTGGGCTCCACCTCCTGCTCTGCCGCGTACTCGCGGTGAGCCCGCTCGTAGTCCTCGAACGCCTTGCGGAGATTCGCGCTGGCCTGGGCGACCTTGCCCTGGGGGCTGAGCAGCGACGCGACGGTCGCGACGGCGATGATGCCGACGATCACGGCGAGGGACACGAAGGTGCCGATCTCGGGGGCCCACTCGATCGGGTGGCCGCCGTTGACGAACGGCAGCTCGTTCTCATGCATCGCGTGAAGGATGAGCTTCACGCCGATGAAGGCGAGGATGAGCGAGAGTCCGTGCTTGAGGTAGATGAGGCGCTCCATGAGCCCGCCGAGCAGGAAGTAGAGCTGGCGGAGGCCCATGAGCGCGAACAGGTTGGCCGTGAAGACGATGAACGCCGACTGCGTCAGGCCGAAGATGGCCGGGATCGAGTCGAAGGCGAACATGAGGTCGGTCAGGCCGATCGTCACGAACACCACGAGCATGGGTGTGAACACCGTCTTGCCGTTCACCCGGGTGCGGAGCTTTCCTCCGTCGAACTGCTCGCTCATGGGGAGCACCTTGCGCAGGCGGGCGATGAGCGGGTTCTCGCCCGCCTCGTCCTCGCCGTCATCCGTGGCCTGCTTGTAGGCGGTCCAGAGGAGGAACGCCCCGAAGATGTAGAAGACCCAGGACCACTGCTCGATGATGGCCGCTCCCGCGAGGATGAAGACCCCGCGGAGCACCAAGGCGATGATGATGCCCGCCATGAGCACTTCCTGCTGGTACTTCCGCGGCACCGAGAAGCGCGCCATGATGACGATGAAGACGAACAGGTTGTCCACGCTGAGGCTGTACTCGGTGATCCAGCCTGCGATGAACTGGGTCCCGTGCTCGTGTCCCGCGAAGACGTACATGAGGCCGGCGAAGACGAGCGCGAGGGCGACGTAGAAGCCGACCCAGAGGCCGGCCTCCTTCATCGAGGGCTCGTGCGGCCTCTTCACCACGAGGAGGAGGTCTGCGAGGAGGATAAGTCCGAGAACGGCGAAGGAGCCGATCTCGAACCAGAGAGGGAGCTGAAGCATGGGCGGAATGGCCTTCCGTGTGCGTGCGGGCGGTCAGCGGATCGCCCGGCAGGGCCGTACAAGGGCGCGACGTACCGGGGTCACCAGGTGCGCAAGTCTCTCCGGCAGCATCGGGGCTGCTCGCTGTGCCCGGCGCGGCCTTCCCGCTCAGTGCAGGTGCCGTGCGTGCTGACGTCCACAGCGCAAGTGGGATACTCCCCTACGTCTGCGTGCCATCCTAGCGGGCCTCCCCGGCCGGCACCTAAGCGTGTCCGGCGCTCTTCATCTGCCGCAGCTCCTTCTTGAGGTCCGCGAGCTCGTCCCTCAGCCGCGCCGCCAGCTCGAACTGGAGCTCCTCGGCCGCCTGGTTCATCTGGTCCGTGAGCTCCTGGATGAGCGAGACCAGGTCCTCGGCGCCACCGGTGGACAGCCCGTCCTGGCGGACCCGCGTGGCCGCATCCGAGCCCTTGGCCTTCTCCCGGTTGGCGCGCTGCTCGTCCGTGATCGTCGCGTTGAAGCCGCGCTTGCCCTTGCCGTAGTTGAACTGGCTGAGCAGAGAGTCCGTGTCCGCGTCCTCGCGCGCCAGCTGGTCCGTGATGTCCGCGATCCTCTTCTGCAGAGGCTTCGGGTCGATCCCGTGCTTCTTGTTGTGGGCAATCTGGATCTCGCGGCGGCGGTTGGTCTCGTCAATGGCGAACTGCATGGACGGGGTGACCGTGTCCGCATACATGTGGACCTGCCCGGACACGTTGCGGGCCGCGCGGCCGATGGTCTGGATGAGGCTGGTGGTGGAGCGGAGGAACCCCTCCTTGTCCGCGTCCAGGATGCTGACGAGCGAGACCTCGGGAAGGTCCAGGCCCTCGCGGAGAAGGTTGATGCCCACGAGGACGTCGAACGTCCCCAGGCGAAGCTCGCGCAGCAGCTCGACGCGCCGGAGGGTGTCCACGTCCGAGTGCAAGTACTCCACCTTGACCCCGTGGTCCAGGAGGTACTCCGTCAGGTCCTCCGCCATGCGCTTGGTCAGGGTGGTCACGAGGACGCGCTCGTCCTTCTCCGTGCGGACCTTGATCTGCTCCAGGAGGTCGTCGATCTGTCCCTTGGTGGGCTTGACCACCACCTCCGGGTCCACAAGGCCCGTGGGGCGGATGATCTGCTCCACGACCCCGTCACTCTGTCCCAGCTCGTACTTGCCCGGGGTCGCGGAGAGGTAGACCGTCTGGCCGATCCGCTCCAGGAACTCGTCCCACTTGAGCGGCCGGTTGTCCAGGGCGCTCGGCAGGCGGAAGCCGTGGTCCACGAGGGTGCGCTTGCGGGACGAGTCTCCCTCATACATGGCCCCGATCTGCGGGATGGTCACGTGGGACTCGTCCACCACGAGCATGAAGTCATCCGGGAAGTAGTCCAGGAGACAGTGCGGGGCGGTGCCGGGCCCGCGGCCGTCGATATGCCGCGAGTAGTTCTCGATGCCATTGCAGAAGCCCATCTGCTGCATCATCTCGAGGTCATACGTGGTGCGCATGCGAAGACGCTGGGCCTCCACGAGCTTGTTCTGCGACTCTAGCTCCTTGAGGCGCTCCGCCAGCTCGTCCTCGATGTCCTTGATGGCGCGCGCCATCCTCTCCGGCCCGGCCACATAGTGGGAGGCAGGGAAGACGTACATCTCCGTCTCCTCCCGGATCACGTCCCCGGTGAGCGGATGGAGGGTGTAAATGGCCTCGATCTCGTCCCCGAAGAACTCGACCCGGACGGCCATCTCCTCATACATGGGGATGATCTCCACCGTGTCACCGCGGACGCGGAACGTGCCGCGGTGGAAGTCCTGGTCATTGCGCGTGTACTGCATCTGGACGAAGCGCCGCAGCAGCTCGTCCCGATCCATCTCCTCGCCCTGCCTCAGGGTGACCATGCCGGAGACGTACTCCTCCGGCGTGCCGAGGCCGTAGATGCAGGAGACCGTGGCCACCACGACGACGTCCCGGCGGGTCAGCAGGGAGTTGGTGGCCGAGTGGCGCAGGCGCTCCACCTCCTCATTGACCGAGGAGTCCTTCTCGATGAAGGTGTCCGTCTGCGGGACGTAGGCCTCCGGCTGGTAGTAGTCGTAATACGAGACGAAGTACTCCACCGCGTTGTTGGGCAGCAGCTCCCGGAACTCGTTGGCGAGCTGCGCGGCGAGCGTCTTGTTCTGCACCATGACGAGCGTGGGCCGCTGGACCTTCTCGATGAGCCAGGCCGTGGTGGCGGACTTGCCCGTGCCCGTGGCGCCCATGAGCACGATGTCCTTCTCACCGTTCTCCAGACGCTCCGCGAGCTCGTTGATGGCCTGCGGCTGGTCACCGGCCGGCTCATACTGGCTGACGACCTCGAACGGGGCGACGACTCGATTGATCTTCTGTGCCAGGCTCATATCCTCAGACTACGCGGAGGGGTGGACACTCTAAGCAGACGGACTCAGCCGACGGAGAACACGAGCCTCGCAGACCGGCCACGCGACGCGCTCGAACCACGCCTCTTTGGCCTCCGCATAGCCCGCCGTGTCCACCTCCCCCGCGTGCTCCCGCGCCAGACGCCGCTTCTCCCGCCGGTACTCCTCGCGGAGCCGGCCGTCCTCGCACAGCGCGTCACGGAAAACCCGGGCGAACTCGAGCGACGCCGTCCCGCTCACCCTCACGTGGAGATTGACCGCCTGCCCCGGGTCGGCGTTCTGGTAGAAGGCCTTCCGCCAGTGCTCGGCCGAGAGGCCTCCGTGCGGGGTGTCGCCGACCACGTCCGGCCTGCGCACGAACCCTGCAGCCGCCAGCGGCTCGGCGAGCCGCTCGGCCGCGTCCCACGAGGGCGCCTCGAGCTGAAGGTCCACGACGTCCTTGGCCTCGAGCCCCGGAACCGCCGTGGAGCCGACGTGCTCGACCCCCGCAGCCAAGTCCCCGGCGTGCCACGCGATCCGCGCGCAGAGCCTCCGCCCGGTCCGCACCCAGTCCCTCTCCGCTGCCGGCACCAGCGCAGGGCCGCCGATCCGCTGTGCCGGCTCATCGTGCGTCACGTTCCGGGACAGCGCCCGCATCCGGTTCCACAGGGCGTCCGCCGTCGTCGTCAGCTCCTCCCGGCTCCCCGTGTTCTCGAGGACGGCGTCGGCGATCTCCTCGCGCTCGGACCGCGTTGCCTGGGCGGCGATCCGAGCAGCGGCGTCCTCCGCAGTCATTCCGCGGTCGCGGACCATGCGGGAGATCCGCGTCTCGTCGTCGGCCTCCACGGTAGCCGCGAACGCGAACTCGGGGCCGCGTCCCGTCTCGGCGAGGAGGGGGATGTCGTGGAGGATCACCTCGGCTCCCTGCGCGCGGGCCCGCTCCGTCTGCGCCACCGCCTCCTCCCGGATCGCGGGGTGCAGGATCCCGTTGAGCCTTTCCCGAGCCTCCGCGTCTCCGAAGACGCGGGCGCCGAGGGCCGGCCGGTCCAGCCTGCCCTCGGGCGTGAGGATCCCCTCCCCGAACGCCTCGACGACGGCGGCGAGCGCCGGCCGCCCCGGCTCGACGACGGTCCGCGCGATCACGTCCGCGTCGATGACGGCCGCTCCGCGCTCTGCGAGCCGCTCCGCGACGGTGGACTTGCCGGCCGCGATCCCGCCGGTCAGCGCGAAGAGGGGCACCGGGCGCACAGGCTTGCTCATGGTGCCCAGCCTAGACTGGACGCTATGCCTGACGCCGACGCCTATGCGGTCCTCGCGCGCCCGCTCGAGCGCGAGATCGAGATCAAGCGCTCCCGGTTCATCACCCTGCTCTCCCGTGCAGAGTCGGAGGAGGAGGCCCGCGCCTTCTTCGCGGACGTCCGCCGCCGCTTCCCCGACGCCCGCCACCACTGCACGGCCTTCGCGGCGGGCCCGGACCGCCGCGTCCAGCGCTCGAACGACGACGGCGAGCCCTCCGGCACGGCAGGCCGTCCCATGCTCGAGGCACTCACGCTCGCCGAGGTGACGCCCGTGGGACGCGACGCCGGGCTGCCCGTCTCCGACACGGCGGCCGTCGTCGTCCGCTACTTCGGCGGGGTCCTGCTCGGCGCCGGAGGCCTGACACGGGCCTATTCCTCCTCTGTCTCGGAGGCGGTGGCCGAGGCCAGGTGGACCGCCCGGAGGCGGATGGCCCTCTACGCCGTCGAGGCTCCGCACGCCGAAGCCGGCAGGATCGAGGCCGAGGTGCGCCGAGCCGGGTTCGCCGTCACCGGGACCGACTACGGCCGCGCCGTCACCCTTCACCTCGGTGACGCAGGCGACGCCTCGACGGACCTGGACGCGCTGCTCGCCTCCCTCTCCCACGGCGAGGTCACGGCGCGGGCAGAAGGCGAGGCGTGGATCGATGGCTGAGCCCCTTCGTCAGCACCCTCCCCGCGAAACCGCCGCCGAGCTCGCGGAGCTGTACGGCCGTCTTTCGCGCTGGCCCGACGTCGAGGCGGAGAACCTCGTGGCGGCCGACGCGGCCGACCGCCTCCTCGTGGACGCGGTGCTCGCGGCCCTCGCGGAGGAGAAGGACGCGCCGAGGATCGTGGTCTTCGGCGAGCGCTACGGCGCCATGGCGCTCGGACTCGCCGCGGCTCTGCGGACGCCGGACGAGGACGAGGCGGGACCAGCCGGGAGGCAGTCGGCAGGTCCGCACGGTCCGGGAGGCGGGCCCGTCCTCGTTGTGACGGACTCGCAGGTCCACCGGAGCGCGGTCTTCCAGAACGCCGCGCGGGAAGGCCTCGCCGAGCTCGTCGCCTTCGAGGACCTCGACGGGCTCGCGGCGGCGCTCTCCGGTGATCCGTTCCTCGCCGTGGGCGCAGTCCCCCGGGCGCATGCGGTGGCGGACGAGTGGGCTGACGCCGTGGCCCGCCTCCCCGGCTGTCGAGCGCTCGTGCTCGCCGGGATGGTCAAGCACCTCTCCCCCGGGCTCAACACCGCGCTGGCGGAGTCCTTCGAGGACGTCGCCGGGTCCCGCGCCCGCCAGAAGGCCCGGCTCGTGTGGTGCACCGGCCCGAGGCCGGGGCTGCCGCAGCTGAGCTTCGAGGAGCGGACCGTGCACACGCTGGATCGGGGCTTGCGTCTCACGGCGGTCGGCGTGCCGGGCGCGTTCGGCGCCTCGAGGATCGACCCGGGCACCCGCGTCCTGCTGCCGCTGCTGCGCGAGGAGCTCGCGTCCTCCACCCCGCCCCGCATCGTGGACCTCGGCTGCGGGAACGGAACCGTCAGCGCGTACGCGAAGCTCGTTGACCCCGAGGTGAGCGTCACCGCCACGGACGTCTCGCACGCGGCGATCCGCTCGACACGGCTCACTGCGGCCGCGAACGGGGTCGAGGTGAAGACGATGGCCGACGATGCCCTCTCCTCCTGGCTCGACGCGAGCGAGGACTTCATCGTCCTCAACCCGCCGTTCCACCTTGGCAACACGGTCACCGAGGACATCGCCGTCAAGCTCTTCGAGGCCGCGGCGAGGGTGCTCCGCCCCGGCGGGACGCTCCTCGCGGTGTGGAACCAGCCGCTCGCCTACTCGGGGCGGCTGCGGAGGATCGTGGGGCCCACGGAGCGGATCGGCGGCAACCGCAAGTTCCAGGTGACCCGCTCGATCAAGGCCTGACCGGCCGCACCAGCTCGGGGCTGTTGTTGCGGACGTTCCCCACGTCCGTGCCGACCTCGTGCATGCGCCAGCCGCTCGCGACGTCGAAGGCGCCGGCCACCGCTGTGTTGACGAGCGTCTCGGCGTCGTCGTTCTCCGGGTCCAGCCATTCGTCGAAGAAGGCCGGATCGAGCGGCACGGGAAGGCGGTCGTGGAGCCGGCCGAGCTCGCCCAGGACCCCGCCCTCGTCCGGGTCCGGCGAGGCCGCGGTCATGATGGTGCAAGAGAGCAGCCAGGGGGCGTCCTCGCCCGCGTCCTTGTCCCGCCACCACTCGTACAGCCCGGCGAAGGCGATCGTGGAGCCGTCCTCCGGGCTGATGTAGAAGGGGCGCTTCCGGCCCTTCGGCGTGTCCGGCTTGAGCCACTCGTAGTAGCCCTCGGCGAGGACCAGGCAGCGCTTGCGCTTCACCGCGCTGCGGAACGTCGGCTTCTCCCGGATGGTCTCGCTGCGGGCGTTGAACGCGCGGGATCCGAAGGACATGTCCTTGGCCCAGACCGGGACGAGCCCCCAGTGGGCCACCTCGAGCTCGCGGGGGCCCGTGCCGCCCTCGGGCCCCTGACCCGCCTTGCGCACGATCACAGGCACGTCGGCGGTCGGCGCCACGTTGTAGGACTCGCGGAGGATGATCTCCCCGCTGTGGGGATCCAGCTCGAACTCGGCGACGAGGTCCCCCGCCGCCTTGGCCATGACGAACCGTCCGCACATCTGAGCGCTCCTTCGCTGGGTGTTCTCCGGGGACCGGGCCGGAGGGCTGGAATTCGCCGCCCCCGCCCGTGGTTGAATCACAGTATGGCTGATCTTGCAGAATTCACGCCCGCTCCGGGCGAGGTCACGATGTTCACGACGAGCTGGTGCTCCTACTGCCGCAACCTCAAGCGGCAGATGGACAAGGCCGGCATCGGCTACCGCGAGGTGAACATCGAGGACACCCCCGGCACGGCCGAGCTCGTCGAGAGCGTCAACGACGGCAACCAGACCGTCCCCACGCTCGTGTTCTCCGACGGCTCGTCCGCCACGAACCCGTCTCTCGCAGAAGTCAAGGAAAGGGCAGGTGCTTAGACCATGGCCACGGAGACTCTCTGGACCGGTGAGGGCTCGACCCGCCTCGAACGGCTCGTGACCTCGGGCCCGTACGTCATCGACGGCGAGCAGATCGAGCTCGAGAACAACGTCTACCTGCTGGGCGACGACGACACGGTGATCGTCGTCGACGCCTCGCACGACGCGAACGCGATCGCCGAGGCGACCAAGGGCCGCACGGTGGCCGCGATCCTGCTGACGCACGGCCACCTCGACCACACGAACAGGGCCCCGCAGCTCGCGGACCTCGTGGACGCGCTCCCGCTCCTCCACAGCGAGGACGGGATGCTGTGGGAGAAGGACCACGGAACCGTCCGCGGCCACGCCCAGCCGGGCGGCGAGCTCAAGGACGGCGAGGAGTTCACGATCGCCGGCCTCCAGCTCAAGGTGCTGCACACCCCGGGCCACACGCCGGGGTCCGTGTGCCTCTACGCGCCGGCCGCGGGCTGGGTCCTCACCGGGGACACGCTCTTCCCGGGCGGTCCCGGAGCCACGGGCCGTCCGTTCTCCAGCTTCGAGAAGATCATCGACTCGATTGAGCACACACTCTTCGAGCTGCCCGAGGAGACGGCGGTGTACCCCGGCCACGGGGACTCGACGACGATCGGCGCGGAGAAGCCGAGCCTCGACGAGTGGAAGGAGCGCGGCCACTAGGACGCGCTGCCCGCTCAGTCCCCGTGAGCCGCCGGCGCCCTGCCGCGTTCTCGAGCCCGCGCGGGACTGGGCTGCCTCAGCCGAGCCCCTGCAGGGTGTACGCCTCGGCGTACTCCCCCAACAGGGCCCGGGTGAAGCTCTCCACGGTGACGCCCGGGACGCCGGAGTCCTCCGCGGCCCCTGCCGTGGAGGGGTCCATCTCGATCCCCATCGCCTCGTAGACGTCCGTGAGGACCTGCCGGATCGGCTCCGAGTCCTCGACGACGACGACGGACGAGAAGAACCACGCCCCCTGGACCACGCGCTGCGCGGTGCCCACGAGCTTGATCGGCGTCCCGTCCGCGGCCTCTCCGCGGACCGAGTGCTCGCCGGGGCAGTACTCCCCCGGGATCTCGCCGATTCTGGTCTCCAGGCCGAGGCGGCGGAAGACGCGGACGAACAGCTCCCCGAACTCCGTGAAGCGGGCCTTGTGGCGCAGCATGGCGTCCGGCTCCGCCGCGACATGGTCCACGATGAGGGTGCCGCGGTGGTACGCGGCGGCGCGCCCTCCGGCCTTGCGGATGACCGGCTCGAACCCGTGGACGCGGCTGGCCTCCTCGGCGGCCGCGAACCCCGGCAGGCGGGTGTCCCTCTGGCCGAAGGCGAGGGTCGGCACGGGCCGGTAGAGGCGCAGCGTCGTCGGGCCCCCGTCCGCCTGCACGGACCGCAGGAGGGAGATGCCTCCGGCGAGGTCCTCCGCCGCTCCGAGGGACTCGGCGGGCTGGAGGACGCGCAGGCTGGGAAGAGGCATAGACCAAGGCTACCGACGGCCATAATGGAAGGCGTGCCATTTCCAGTTGTGTTGATCGGCGGCGCCTCCGGCTCAGGCAAGTCCTACCTGGCCCGGACCTACGGCCGTCCCCACGTCGAGCTCGACCACTTCTACCGGGAGGGCTCCGAGCACACGCCGGAGAGCCCGCTGCCCGTCACGGACTACGGGGAGATCGACTGGGACCATCCCGGCACCTGGAACGCGGACGCGGCGGCGGACATGCTCGCCCAGCTCGCCGAGACGGGGCACGCCCACCTGCCGCTCTACTCGATCTCGAAGAGCGCGTACATCGGCGCCCAGGAGCTCGGCTGCACGGACGGCCCGATCATCGCCGAGGGCCTCTTCTCCTCCGAGATCCTCGGCGCGCTCCGGGAGCGCGGGGTCGAGGTCTCCGCGTACTACATCGTGGAGCCGGCGGCGTGGACGGCGCTCGCCCGGTTCGTCCGGGACGTCCGCGAGGCCCGCAAGCCGCTCGGATTCCTCCTCAAGCGCGGCTGGAGCCTCTACAAGGCGGACGCGGCCATCCGCGCCCGCTACGCGGACGCAGGCTTCGAGCTCGTGCCGAAGTCCCGGCTCAAGCGCCGACTCGCCGGACGGTGAGCGTCTGCTCCAGATGGCCGACGACGCCGGTCGCGTCATGGACCACCGAGCTCGTCAGCCCGACCCCGTCCGCGCCGAAGGAGACGCGGGTGTCCAGGCCCTTCCACTCCCCCTCCGGTGCGCGGAGCAGGTGCACCTGCAGGTCCACGTTGGGGAAGGCGTAGCCGCCGCCCATCGGCTTGGTGCGCGTGACCATCCCGTTCGCGGCATCGAGGTCACGAATGAACTCGCCGAACGGCGCCTCCTCTGCCTCGACGAGCGGGAAGCTCGAGGAGACCCACGTCTGGCCGCGTCCCGGGCGGGCGTCCGGATGCTGGCGGAGCCGCAGCTGCGCGATGTATCCGCCGGGCCAGACCGCCGAGCCGTCCATCTCGCGGCAGTCCTCGAGGGCGGGCATCGCCTCGTCTTCCAGGCCGGCCGCCTCGGAGGTGTCGCTCGTGACGAGCAGCCAGGCGCGCGCCCGGATGCAGGGACGCCCGTCCGCGCCGATCATCTCGGCCCGGACCAGCTGGATGGTGCGGCCGGGACGCTCCACGGCGAGCTCCACCGTGACGTCCCCGCCGGGGATGAGGCCGAGGATGTCGTAGCTGATGCGGGCGATGCGCAGGCCCTGCTCCTGGGCGTCCCGCGTGAAGCGGTCGATCTCGTGGGCGAGCAGGCCCGAGGCCGGGCCCATGTGCTGCTCGTGCTCGTTCCAGGCGCCCTGGGCGCGGACGGTCGAGCGGAAGGTTGAGCGGGCGTCCTCCTGGGCCGTCCTCACGTACATCGCCCCGGCGGCCTCGCCGCCCGTCGTCGTCCCTGTGTTCTCTGCCGCCACGGCGCCTCGCTTCTCTCTCAATCTTGACCCGGGAAGCTCACAGTCTGAAACGGAGCCCCCTCGGCATGCCACACACGATAGCCTTGTCACCAGCCCGGTGTGACCCCGGCGACACGGCTTGAGCCCGCTCAGGCGCGTCGTGCCGCGGAAGCGCGGGGCCGAGACTGTACCCAAGACGGTTCGGAGTCCTATCCCCATGCATGAAGTGTCAGCGGTCGTCGTCCACGGAAAGGGCGAGCCAGCCACGGTCGAGACGATCCTGGTGCCCTCCCCGGGCCCCGGCGAGGTGCTCGTCGACGTCAAGACCTGCGGCGTCTGCCAGACCGACGCCCACTACCAGGCCGGCGGCGTCGGGGACGACTACCCATACCTGCTCGGCCACGAGGCGTCCGGCGTCGTCGCGGAGATCGGCGAGGGCGTGACCAACGTGGAGGTCGGCGACACGGTGGTGCTCAACTGGCGCGCCGTCTGCGGCGAGTGCCGCGCCTGCGCCAAGGGGCAGCCGTGGTACTGCTTCGACACGCACAACGCCGAGCAGAAGATGACCCTCAAGGACGGCACGGAGCTCGAGCCCGCGCTCGGCATCGGCGCGTTCGCGGAGAAGACGCTCGTGGCCGCGGGCCAGTGCACCAAGCTGGAGCACGCCCTCGACGAGAAGCAGCTCGCCGCCGTGGGCCTCCTCGGCTGCGGCGTCATGGCAGGCATCGGCGCGGTCCTCAACACCGCGGCCGTGCAGCGCGGCGAGTCCGTGGCCGTCATCGGCTGCGGCGGCGTCGGCACAGCCGCCGTCACCGGGGCTCAGCTCGCGGGCGCGACGACGATCATCGCCGTCGACGTCGACGACGACAAGCTCGAGACCGCCCGCTCGCTCGGCGCCACGCACACCGTCAACGCCAAGCAGGTCGACGACGTCGTCGAGGAGATCCGTTCCCTGACCGGGGGGTTCGGCGCGGACGCCGTCATCGACGCCGTGGGCGTCAAGGAGACCTTCCAGCAGGCGTTCTACGCCCGCGACCTCGCCGGCCGGCTCGTCATGGTCGGCGTCCCCGATCCCGGGACCAGCTGGGACATCCCGCTCGACGAGGTCTTCGGCCGCGGCGGCGCGATCAAGTCCGCCTGGTACGGCGACACCCTCCCGAGCAGGGACTTCCCCATGCTCGTCAACCAGTACCTGCTCGGCCGGCTGGATCTCGACGCGTTCGTCTCCGAGCGCATCGGCATCCAGGACGTCGAGCCGGCCTTCGAGAAAATGCGCCAGGGCAAGGTCCTGCGCTCAGTTGTGGAGATCTGATGACCACTGAACCCACGCCCGCAGGGCACCCCGGCCCGGGCGGCTCTCGCGCTGCCGGGAGCAGCTCGGCCGTCCCCCGGACGGCGCCGGAGAAGACCGCACCGGGGCAGGCCCCTGCGGAGGAGATCCCCGCCGAGGAGACCGGGCAAGAGCACCTCAAGCGAGGGCTGTCCAGCCGGCACATGCAGATGATCGCGATCGGCGGAGCCATCGGAACCGGCCTGTTCGTGGCCTCCGGCGGCTCGATCGCCGAGGCCGGCCCGGGCGGCGCGCTCGCGGCCTACGCGCTCATCGGCGTCATGGTGCTGCTCATGATGCAGTCCCTCGGCGAGATGGCGTCCTTCCTGCCGGCGGCCGGCTCGTTCCAGACCTACGGCCAGCGGTTCGTGAGCCCGTCCTTCGGGTTCGCGCTCGGCTGGAACTACTGGTTCAACTGGGCCATCACCGTGGCCGCGGAGCTCGTGGCGGCAGGACTCGTCATGGGGTACTGGCTGCCCGACGTGCCCGGTTGGGTCTGGGCGGCTGTGTTCCTCGTGCTGCTGACGGGACTCAACGCGCTCTCGGCGAAGGCGTTCGGCGAGGGCGAGTTCTGGTTCGCGGCCATCAAGGTCATCGCGGTCATCGCGTTCCTCATCTGCGGCGTGCTCATGATCTTCGGGATCATGGGCGGAACGTCGCCGGGGTTCAAGAACTGGACCGAGGGCGAGGCGCCGTTCAAGGGCGGACTGCTCGGGGTGTTCAGCATCTTCCTCATCGCGGGCTTCTCCTTCCAGGGCACGGAGCTCGTGGGCGTGGCGGCCGGTGAGGCCAAGGACCCGGGCAAGAACGTCCCGAAGGCCATCCGCACCGTGTTCTGGCGCATCATGATCTTCTACATCGGCGCTATCACGGTCATCGGCTTCCTCATCCCGTACACGCACCCGAACCTGCTCAAGAACGACGACACGGACATCGCCTTCTCCCCGTTCACCATGGTGTTCCAGAACGCGGGCATCGCGTTCGCGGCGGCGCTCATGAACGCGGTCATCCTGACCTCGATCCTCTCGGCCGGCAACTCGGGCCTCTACGCCTCGACCCGCATGCTCTACGGCATGGCGGTGTCCGGGACCGCGCCGAAGGTCTTCGCCAAGGTGAGCCGACGCGGCGTTCCCATCCCGGCGCTCATGGCGACGGCGAGCGTGGGGCTCTTCGGGTTCCTCTCGAGCCTCATCGGCCAGGGCAAGGCGTACGAGTGGCTGCTCAACGTCTCAGCGCTGGCAGGGTTCATCGTCTGGCTGGGCATCTCGGTGTGCCACTACCGGTTCAGAAAGGCGTTCGTGCTCCAAGGCCGCTCCCTGGACGAGCTGCCGTACAAGGCGCCGTTCTATCCGGTGGGACCGATCCTCGCGTTCCTCACCTGCGTGATCATCATCATCGGCCAGGGGTACACGGCTGTCGGCGAGGGCGACCTCCTCGCCGTCCTCTCCGCGTACATCGGCATTCCGGCGTTCCTGCTGCTCTGGCTGGGGCACCGCCTCGTGACCAGGTCACGAGTCGTCCCGCTCAAGGAGATGGACCTGGACTCGCGGATCTCTGCACCGGTGGACCTGACCTGACGAGCTCCGCTCTGTGACCGTGCGGCCCGGCTGATTCAGCCGGGCCGTTCGTCTGCCGGGCAGCGCGCGAGTCGCCTTTGCGCCAACGTGCCGTGCCCCAGTCGGACTTGCGCCGACGTCCAGTGCGTCAGCCGCGGAGTTCGGCGTCGTCTCCGGGAAGCCTCTCCTCTGCCAGAGGGATGCGCATGATCGCGTCGTTCCAGTCCGTCGGCCCGTCCGGCTCCGACGGGTTCCCGGTCTCCAGGTGGCCCATCGCGTCCACCTCGCGCACGAGCTCGAACCACGCGAGCGGAGCGACCTTCCGCTCCACCTCCGCCAGGGCGAGCACCGGCCGGGTCGCGGGCAGCCCCTTGATCCAGACGAGGCTCTCCTCGCGGATGTCCGTGCGCCTCTCAAGCGAGATCCATTCGGGAAGCCGCCGCCGGACTCTCCGCTGTGTTCCCACGCTGACGGGATTCCGCATGAAGTCGAACGGCCGCCGCCCGAAGGCGCCGACGCCGAGCAGCGTCATCACCGCCGTCCCGCTCAGGTAAGCTCCCGGTCCGCACAGCGCCACCGCCGCCGCAAGCCAGGTCTCCGGCAGCGTCTGCGGCACCTCCTTGTGCAAGTACACCCCTTGCCCGAGTGCCTCCAGCGCACCCCGCGACGCCAGTTTCCTGACCTCCACAGCCGGGATGTCCGCCTCTGCCGCCATGGCCACGGTCACCACGCCGTAGTTGTCCTCCGCCATGGTCCGCAAGACCTTCCGAGCGGTGATCCGCTTCGTGAGGTCAGCGCTCTCTGGCTCCCGGTCCCTCATTTCCCCAGCGCTCCCGCTCTCTGCCGGCTCTCCGCCCGCTCAACCGGTCTCCCCGGACTCCTGCCGCCGGGGAGACCAGACTCTTTTTGACTTTGTGGCAAAAGCGTACCATTTCTGGTACGGAATTGACACATCTTCGCATGGGATCCCCACTACCGTCCGCGGTCCGCTGCGGCTGTGTCCTGCTCGAGGCCGCCCCGAGTCCTCAGAGCAGCACCGCTTCGCTCGGAGCTTGAGAGGGCCGCAGTCCGTCACCCAGGTAGTTGCCGCCGCCCAGACAGTCTCCGGCACCCAGAGAGTCGCCGCCCCGAGCTCCTGCCCCCCCCCCCCCAAAAAAAAAGACAGCCAGGCGAGGTCCGAAGTGGAGTCTCATGTGGTGTTGATGGCAAAGACGTACCAGTTTTGGTACTCGTTTGACGGAAGACGTCAAAGAAACTGCCCTCCCCCGTCTCCCTTGCGCGGCAAGGCGGAGGGATCCTGCCGAGAGAAGAAGCGACGGCCCGAGAGAAGGAGCGAACGCCCAGAGGAGGGTACCCGGTCAGAGAACGACGACGGCCCCCGCCGGGCGCTGGGCTGGGCGGGGGCCGTCCTCGTCGTTCGGGGAGGAGGGAGCCTCCGGGGAAGTGGAAGCTAGAAGTCCCAGTCCTCGTCTTCGGTGGTGACGGCCTTGCCGATGACGTAGCTCGAGCCGGAGCCGGAGAAGAAGTCGTGGTTCTCGTCGGCGTTCGGGGAGAGCGCGGAGAGGATGGCCGGGTTCACGTCGGTCACGGAGGACGGGAACATGCCCTCGTAGCCGAGGTTCATGAGCGCCTTGTTCGCGTTGTAGTGCAGGAACTTCTTGACGTCCTCGGAGAGGCCGACGCCGTCGTAGAGATCGTGCGTGTACTGGACCTCGTTCTCGTAGAGCTCGAAGAGCAGCTCGAAAGTGTAGTCCTTGATCTCCTGCTTGCGCTCCTCCGAGGCGCCCTCAAGGCCCTTCTGGAACTTGTAGCCGATGTAGTAGCCGTGGACGGCCTCGTCGCGGATGATGAGGCGGATCATGTCCGCGGTGTTCGTGAGCTTGGCGCGGGAGGACCAGTACATCGGGAGGTAGAAGCCCGAGTAGAAGAGGAAGCTCTCGAGGAGCGTGGAGGCCACCTTCTTCTTGAGGGGGTCTTCGCCGTGGTAGTAGTCCATGACGATCTTGGCCTTGCGCTGCAGGTTCTCGTTCTCACGGGACCAGCGGAAGGCGTCGTCGATCTCCCGGGTGGAGCAGAGCGTGGAGAAGATCGAGGAGTAGGACTTCGCATGCACCGACTCCATGAAGGCGATATTGGTGTAGACCGCCTCCTCATGATGCGTGAGTGCGTCCGGGATGAGCGAGACTGCGCCGACCGTGCCCTGGATGGTGTCGAGCAGCGTGAGGCCCGTGAAGACGCGCATGGTCAGCTGCTGCTCCTCGGGCGTCAGCGTGGCCCACGACTGCACGTCGTTGGACACCGGAACCTTCTCGGGGAGCCAGAAGTTGTTGACGAGGCGGTTCCACACCTCGACATCCTTCTCATCCGTGATGCGGTTCCAGTTGATGGCTTCGACGTGGGACAGGAGGTGGTCGCTCATGGGCACCAATCTACCGCTCCGAGCCGTCAGAATCCCGTGTCCGGCGACGAGGCCTCGTCATCGCGTTGCTGTCGCCCCGGCGGCGACACCACAGCCTGAGGGCAGCACTCCCCCGCCACCGCGAGGAAGCCGTCAACGTCCGGGCAGGAAATGCTGTACTCGGCCCTGTTCGTCCGGACCACGATTCGCGGTCCGCCGATGTCGTTGAGCGTGCGCGTGCTCTTGAAAACATGGGCCAGCACACAGAGAAACGCCGGGACGCGCGGCGGCCGCCGTCGTCTTCCGCGGATGGAGACGACGTCCTCCCAGCGGATCGAAACCGAGCGGAACGGCACGCCGCGGACCCGGATCCCCTCGGGAGTGCAGGTCACGCGCACCGTCGGCGTCGCCATCGGAATCAGGACGAGACCGGCCGCCACCATCAGCGCGGAGAAGAACAACAGCGGCCCCCTTGGAATGCCGGGCTTGGCCAGCGCCGGGATGGACAGAGCCAGACCAAGAAACGCCGCTGCAAGCACCACCCGGCTGGTGCGGTGCAGGTACCGGCGAGCTGCGGTCTCGAAGACGGGAGCGGAGCCGGACTCGGCCTGCCGCGCCGCCACTCCCCGGCTCATGCCGTCTCTCCCGAGCGCTCACCGCTGCCACGGCCTTTCCGCATGCGCTCTGCGGCGGCGACAACGGCGGACGGATCGTCGGCGCTGGCGTAATGAGCGCGTCCCGCCGAGACGACTTCCACGGCGGGTCCGCCGAGATACGACCCGTTCGAGGCCCGCAACCAGCCGAGGCGCGTGAGGTCCGAGGGGAGCTCTGCAACGGGCACGGCCCGCATCGACTCGACCTCGGCCCAGCGGAAGGCCCGCACACGGCTCATCCGCGAGCCGTCCTGGTCTTGACCGCCGCGGCTCACGAGCCTGATCCCCCGCGGGCTGAGTGTGATGACGGAGATGCGCGTCGCGAACACCCGCACCACGGCGTAGACGCCGAGCACCACGGCGAACACCGGAATCAGCACGGCCTTGGGCCCCACGCCGAGGAGCATCAGTAGGACGAGCACGGCTCCGCAGGCCACCAGCCCCCACTCGAGGCCGTACAGCGGCAGTCCCCAGAGGCGCGTGGGCGTGCTCGCCTCGAACGCGTCTGCGCCCTCGCCCCTCTCCAGCTCCGAAGCGCCGAGCGGCGATTCTCGCGGCGGGGCCTCCGCACAGGCCGTCCCGACGAGGTACGACGCCGCAACGCCCCGGCGCCGAGCGTCCGTCGTCGCGCGATCATCAGCGCTCATCGGCACGCTCGGAAGCCGACCGCGGACCACCCCCGCCACGGCGTCCGGGTCAGGACAGGACACGGTGTAGACGCGCTCGTCCGTGGCGACCATGACGGCGGGGCCGCCGATGTCCAGCACCGTCTCCGGCGGGCGGGACTCGCGCACGAACGCGTACAGGAACGCGGGGACGCGGGGCACGGGCGCGTCTGAACGGGTTCGGACCCCGGTGATGTCCTCCCACGGAACGTGCTCCTCCTGGAACACCCGCCCGCGCAGCACAAGACCGGCGGGCGCGGCCTGAACCCGGACGGTCGGAACGGCGAATCCCGCGAGGAAGGCTCCGCACAACAGGGCAATGACAGAGAAGGGGATCATCGCGGCGTTGAACCCGGACCCCGGGCCCGTGAACAGCATCGCGACGGCGAGCGCGAGCGCTCCCGCGGCGAGCACCACCCGGCTCGTGCGATGCCACGCGCGGTGTGCGGTCCAGGTCTGGGTCGGAGACCAGTCGTCATGCTGCTGAGTCATGGGGTGTCGCTGCTCCTCGTTGAGCTGTTGTCGTCGCCTAGCGCCCCGCGCCCTGAAGCGCCTCGAGCCAGACGACCACCGCCACCGCGCCGGGGTCGGGCTCCCCCTTGACCCGCTCGCCGAGGTAGCTGGCGCGGCCCTTGGACGCCGTCTCGTGGCGGGTCCGCTCCACCCCGGTCCTCGCCGCCTCCACAGCCGCCGACAGGCCGCCGCTCGCCGCGTCCGCAGCCGGGTCGAGCGCGTCCACCATCGTCTTCTCCCCCGGCTTCGCTCCGCCGAGCTCCATGACCGCGTCCACGCCCGCGCGGAACGCCTCGGCCCAGGTCTTGCCCTCGGCCACCGCCTCCGAGGCCGCCAGGAGCCCGACGGCGTACAGCGGCCCCGAGGTCCCTCCGACGTCGCGCCGGATCCTCGTGGACCACTCGCGGAGCATCGCGGCGGCGTCGCCCCGGACCGGCTCCCGCTGCCAGGACTTCGCGCCGCGGGCGAGCGCCTGGCCGAGGTCGCCGTCCCCCACGACCTGGTCCAGCCGCGTCAACTCCCCCTCGGCCTCGAGGATCGCCGTGCAGACGGCGTTGATGCGCGCCGCTGCGTCGTCGTCGGGGTCTCCGAGGTCCTGGACTTCGTGCTCCGAGGGGACCGGAAGCGGCTCTGTATGGGCGGGCGTGCCCGCGCGGCCTGGCCAGGCGAGGGACTCGGTGGGCTCGTCGAGCCGCTCGAGCCACCCGTCCTCGAGCGGCAGCACGGAGAGGGAGAACCCGCGGGTGGAGAGCGAGGTCATGACGGGCCCCTGGGCGAACCGCTCGACGCGCACCCCGCGCTCGGTGAGCGCTCGATAGGCCTCGCGGGCGAGGACGCCCATCTCGAGAACGCTGGTGCCGCCGACATTGCCGAGGAGCACGGCGCAGGGCGCGCCGTTCGTGTCGCCGAGGTCGCGGACGAGGCGGTCTGAGACTTCGTCCACGAGGGCCGCGGCGTTCGTGAAGGCGGCCTTCTCGATTCCGGCCTCGCCGTGGATGCCGAGCCCGAGCTCCACCTCTCCCTCCGTGAGCCGGCCCTCCGCCGCGGCGCCGGGCACCTCCACGTCCGAGGCGCCCACGCCGAACGTGCGGACACGGGCGGCCACGGCGCGGGCGAGCTCGGCCACCTCCCGGAGAGGCGCGCCCGAGCGGGCCGCGGCTCCTGCGATCTTGTGCACGTACACGGTCCCGGCGAGCCCGCGACGGCCGGCGTGCGAATCGGAATCCCCGAGCGCCGCGTCCTCGCCGACCACGACCACCTCGACGTCCAGCCCCTCGCTCCGCGCGATCTCCGCGGCGAGGCCGAAGTTGAGCCGGTCTCCGGTGTAGCTCTTGACGATGAGAAGCGCTCCCGCGTCCCCCGTCACCGCGCGGATGGCGTCCAGCACCGCGTCCACGCTCGGCGAGGAGAAGATCTCCCCCGCCACGGCCGCCGCGAGCATCCCGTCTGCCACGTATCCGGCGTGCGCGGGCTCGTGCCCCGAGCCGCCGCCCGAGATGAGCGCCACGGGAACCGTGGACCGGTTCGCCTCCGTCACGGCCTGATCCGCTCGCACGACGACGTTCCGCCCGGCCAGCCGCCGCACGTTCGGCTGGAGCAGCCCGAAGCCGTCCAGGGCCTCGCTGACGACGTTCTCCTGGGCGTTGATGAGGTGGGTCATGGCTCCTCCGGCGGTCGAATGCGTGTTGCGGCTCACTCTATCGCCGGCGGTTCGAGTTGCCGGGGCGGCACGCTCTGCGGCCCGGGCCGGCACGGCTGCGTGGTCCTCTGGCCGCGCGGAGCGCTTGGCCGGCTCCCAGTCTGCGCCCCTAGTCTGGCGGCATGACCGAGATCCCAGCCACCGTCCTCATCACCGGCGCAAGCTCCGGCATCGGCGAGGAGTTCGCCCGCCGGTTCGCCGCCATGCACGCCGACCTCATCCTTGTGGCCCGCCGAGCCGAGAAGCTCGAGGCCCTCGCAACCGAGCTGTCCTCGGGCCACGGCGTGACCGCCACGCCCGTCACGGCGGACCTCACCGAGCCCGGCGCCGCGTCCCGACTCCACGAGGAGATCCGCTCCCGCGGCCTGCGCGTGGACGCCCTCGTCAACAACGCGGGCTTCGGCCGCCAGATCCGCTTCTCCGAGCAGGATCCCGACGACGCCGCGCGCATGGCGCAGCTCAACGTGGCCGCTCTGACCGAGCTGACGCGGGAGTTCCTGCCCGAGTTCGCGCAGACCAAGGGCGGATTCCTCATCAACCTCGCGAGCGTGGCGGCCTACGAGCCCATCCCCTACATGGCCGTCTACGGAGCGACGAAGGCGTACGTCCTCTCCTTCACGGAGGCCCTCTGGGCGGAGCACCGCAAGGACCCCGTCAAGATCCTGGCCGTCTCCCCCGGCCCCACGGAGACCGAGTTCTTCGACGTCGCGGGCCACGCCGCGGACGCGGGCCTGCCCCGGAGCACGGCCGCGAGCGTCGTGGACTCGGCCATCAGGACGCTCGGCCGGCGCAACCCGCCGCCGAGCGTGGTCTCCGGAGCCGGCAACAAGGCGGCGGCGTTCGTGCCGCGACTGTTCAGCCGCCGCTTCGTGGCCTGGGGCATGGCGGAGGGGCTGGAGCGCCAGCGCGGCGCGGGGCGCTGACGGGTTTCCGGCCAGCGAGAGACCGGCCAGGGAGCCGCTAGAGAGTAGCTAAGGGTCAGCCAGAGAGCTCTGCACCCGGATCGTTCGGTTCTAGAGCCAGAATCCGAACGATCCGGGTGCACAAGCCCACGGACTGGGCTCAGCTCTCGCTTAAGCACCCGCTGGTGTCAGGATTCGAGCTGAATCCTGACACCAGCGGGTGCGCAAGCCGGAGAACCGGGTGCTCAAGCGGAAGTACCGGGTGCGCAAGCCGGAGAAGGGGGTGGGCCGGCGCAGGAGCACCAGCCCTCCCAACCCCGGTCAGAGCATGCAGCTCACGCAGCCCTCGACCTCCGTGCCCTCGAGGGCCAGCTGCCGGAGGCGGATGTAGTAGAGGGTCTTGATGCCCTTCTTCCACGCGTAGATCTGCGCCTTGTTGATGTCGCGTGTCGTCGCCGTGTCCTTGAAGAACAGGGTCAGGGACAGGCCCTGGTCCACGTGCTGCGTGGCGGCGGCGTACGTGTCGATGATCTTCTCGTAGCCGATCTCGTACGCGTCCTGGTAGTAGTCCAGGTTCTCGTTCGTGAGGTACGGCGCCGGGTAGTAGACGCGGCCGATCTTGCCTTCCTTGCGGATCTCGATCTTCGAGGCCACCGGGTGGATCGAAGAGGTCGAGTTGTTGATGTAGGAGATCGAGCCGGTCGGCGGGACGGCCTGGAGGTTCTGGTTGTAGATGCCGTGCTCCATGACGAGCTTCTTCAGCTCGAGCCAGTCCTGCTGCGTGGGGATGTGGATCCCCTCGAAGAGCTCGGCCACGCGCGCCGTCGTCGGCGTCCATTCCCGCTCGGTGTACTTGTCGAAGAACTCGCCGCTCGCGTACTTGGAGTTCTCGAACCCTCCGAACGTCCGGCCGGTCTCCTGCGCGATGAGGTTCGAGGCCCGCAGCGCGTGGAAGAGCACCGTGCAGAAGTAGACGTTCGTGAAGTCGAGGCCCTCCTCCGAGCCGTAGTGGACGCGCTCGCGCGCCAGGTAGCCGTGGAGGTTCATCTGGCCGAGGCCGATGGCGTGGGAGGACTCGTTGCCCTTGGCGATGGACGGGACCGAGTTGATGTCGGAGAGGTCCGAGACGGCCGTGAGCGAGCGGATCGCCGTCTCGATGGTGGCGCCGAAGTCCGGCGAGTCCATCGTCTTGGCGATGTTCATCGAGCCGAGGTTGCAGGAGATGTCCTTGCCGGTCTCGTTGTAGGAGAGGTCGTCGTTGTACGTCGTCGGGCTCGAGACCTGGAGGATCTCGGAGCAGAGGTTGGACATGATGACCTTGCCCTCGATGGGGTTGGCCCGGTTCACCGTGTCCTCGAACATGACGTACGGGTAGCCCGACTCGAACTGGATCTCCGCGATCGTCTGGAAGAACTCGCGGGCGCGGATCTTCGACTTCTTGATGCGGGAATCGTCCACCATCTCGTAGTACTTCTCCGTGACGCTCACGTCGGAGAACGGCATGCCGTAGACGCGCTCCACGTCGTACGGGGAGAAGAGGTACATGTCCTCGTCCCGCTTCGCGAGCTCGAACGTGATGTCCGGGATGACGACGCCGAGCGAGAGGGTCTTGATGCGGATCTTCTCGTCCGCGTTCTCCCGCTTGGTGTCGAGGAAGCGGTAGATGTCCGGGTGGTGCGCGTGCAGGTACACGGCGCCGGCTCCCTGGCGCGCGCCGAGCTGGTTGGCGTAGGAGAAGCTGTCCTCGAGGAGCTTCATGACCGGGATGACGCCCGAGGACTGGTTCTCGATCTGCTTGATGGGCGCGCCCACCTCGCGGATGTTGGTCAGCGCGAACGCGACGCCGCCGCCGCGCTTGGAGAGCTGCAGCGCGGAGTTGATGGAGCGGCCGATCGACTCCATGTTGTCCTCGATGCGCAGGAGGAAGCAGGAGACGAGCTCGCCGCGCTGCTTCTTGCCGGCGTTGAGAAAGGTGGGGGTGGCCGGCTGGAAGCGGCCCGCGATGATCTCCTCGACCATGCTCTCGGCCAGCTTCTCGTCGCCCTGCGCGAGGTAGAGGGCCACCATGCAGACGCGGTCCTCGTAGCGCTCGAGGTAGCGCTTCCCGTCGAACGTCTTGAGCGTGTAGGACGTGTAGTACTTGAACGCGCCGAGGAAGGTCTCGAACCGGAACTTCTTGGAGTAGGCGAGCTTGAAGAGGCTCTTGACGAACTCGAAGGAGTACTTCTCCAGCGTCTCCTCCTCGTAGTACTCGTTGGCCACGAGGTACTCGAGCTTCTCGTGCAGCGAGTGGAAGAAGACGGTGTTCTGGTTGACGTGCTGGAGGAAGTACTGGTGGGCGGCCTCGCGGTCCGCCTCGAACTGGATCTTTCCGTCCTCGTCATAGAGGTTCAGCATCGCGTTGAGCTCGTGGTAGCCGAGGCCCTTGTACTTGGGCGCGATGTCCTTCTTGCCTGTCTTCACACCGTGCTCGAGCGTGCTTTCCAAAACCGGTCCAGCCCTTCGGATACGCGGGTCACGTCCTCGGACGTGCCCATGAGTTCAAACTTGTAGAGGAGAGGCACCTGGCATTTGGCCGCGATCTTGTCGCCCGCAATGCAGTACGTGGTGCCGAAATTCGTGTTCCCGCCGGAGATCACTCCGCGCAGGAGCGCCCGGTTCTCGGGGTCATTGAGGAAAGAGACGACCTGTGGGGGGATCGACCTCTTCCCCTCCTCCCCTCCGTACGTGGGCACGACGAGCACGTACTCCTGCGTCGCCTTGAGGCGGGGCTCTTTGGCCTGGAGGGGGATGCGCGCTGCGTCGACGCCCAGCTTCTCGACGAAGCGGGCCGTGTTGTTGGAGGTGGAGGAGAAGAAGATGAGCCGCGCGGAGGTCGTCTGCTCAGGGACGACCGCCGCCATGGCTACGCGACGTTCGTGACAGCCGAGCTCTGGGAGAGCGTGGCGATCTTGTCCGGGCGGAAGCCGGACCAGTGGTCGTCCGCCGTCTCGACGACGGGGGCCTGCATGTAGCCGAGCGAGCGGACGTGCTCCAGCGCGGCCGAGTCCTCGGTCACGTCGATGACGGTGTACTCGACGCCCTTCTTGTCGAGAGCGCGGTAGGTCGCGTTGCACTGCACGCAGGCGGGCTTCGTGTAGACGGTCACAGACATGGGGACTCCTCACCGATTCGAGCTAAATCTGCTGGCCGCGGGAGTGTTCCTCGGCGGCTCAATCGATACTACATCTTGTGTCTGGCGCCGGGGAGCACCACAAGACCTTGTGTTACACCACTGTAAGTCACAAAGGTGGGGTTTTCCACGCCGTCGTCCACAGGAGGGCCCGCGCAGCCCCGTCCCCGAGACCCGCGCGAAACCGGCCCAGAGCACCTCCCGAGGCCGGGTCCCGGCCCCACTTGTGCACAGGCTGTGGCCATCGCTGTCCACCTCGTGTGCACACCCGAAACCCGTCCGACTGACCCGCGCGTCGCGCGTGTCCCGCGTGTCGCGCCTAGTCGGCGTCCCACTAGATCTTGTGGTGACGACGACGGCGGTCGGCCCCGCCCCTCGCCGTCGTCGCCCGCGCCCGATACCCTCGGAGGAACAAGCACCACCGGAGGTTCGCCCCCACATGACCAGCTCGCAGCACCTTGAGGCGTTCCTCGCCGTCATGCGCACAGGATCCATCACGTCCGCGGCGAAGGCCCTGGCGCTCAGCCCGTCCGCGGTCAGCCAGCAGATCGCCGCGCTGGAGCGCGATCTCGGCACCGAGCTGTTCGTCCGCCACGCGCGCCGGCTTGAGCCCGGCCCCGGCGCGGAGGCCGCCGCGGAGCAGGCGAGGCGAGTGCTCGCGGAGATCGACGCCCTCAAGCTGCGCGCCTCGGTCCAGACGCAGGAGCGGGTGGTGGCGATCGGCCTCTTCGCCTCGCTCGCCCAGCGCATCGCCGATCCCCTCCAGCGCCTCCTCGAGCCGCAGGGCATCACCGCGCGCTACGTCATCGCCGATCCGCCCGTGGTGGGCCACCAGCTCATGCGCGGGGACCGGGCGAGCTCGGGGCTGGACATCGGGCTCGTCTTCCACCTCGGCGCAGGCTCCCCTGCGGTGACGGGCGCCTACCGGCGGGACTGGATCGAGGACGAGCCGTTCGACGTCGTGCTCCCCGCCGCGTGGCGCGTGCCCGCGGACGCGAGCGGCGCGGACCTGGCCCACCTCGGCTGGATCGTCCACCACCCGGGCACCGCGGACGCCGCGATCATGGAGCGGGCGCTCGCCTTCGACGCCGAGGGGCCGCGCGTCGTGGCGCACTCCGACGACTTCCGGGCCTCGCTCGAGCTCGTGCGCGCGGGGGTGGGAGCGGCGCTCATTCCGAGGGGAGTGCTCTGCCGGGCGTCGAGCCGTGGGCTGGACGTCCGCACGAACAGCCACATCCGGCTCGTCCGGGGCGTGTTCGCCCTCTCCCACCGGAACGCGAAGAACGCGGCCGTGGTGACGGCGGTGCTGGAGGCGGCGGCCCAGGCGGCGAGGGAGACGGCGCCGGGCGCCCGGTGAGTGGGTCAGGGGCGGCCCGCAGAGGCTCGTGCGCAGCCTCCCGTACAGCCTCACGCCCCCCCCGGCCTCATCTGTTGCGAGTTGGAGGAATGAACGGGCCTATTCCTCCAACTCGCAACAGACGAGGGAGGAAAGAGCAGAGGCGGGAGGAAAAACCAGACGCTGAACGCGAAGGAAGCAAACGAGCGGCGGGGACCGGTCAGCGCCGGCCGAGGCGCTCCCGCTCGAACTGCTCCTGCGTCATCGAGTCGAGGTCCGCCTTGAACCCGGCGAGCTCGTACTCCGCCTCCTCGAAGGAGACGGCGCCGTTGCGGTGCACCTCGGCCCCGTCTCCCCGACGGCGCACCACTACCTCCGCCTTCCGCGAGAGCGTGCCGTCGCTGCCGAACACCACCTCGACGGCCCCGGCAAGCCATGCGGCGGCGCGGCGGAGCGGTCCGGCCTGGGCGCCTTCCACGGCGGCTTCGTAGACGTCACGGGCTGGGGAGGTCTGGCTCATCGTTCGCTCTCCTGAGTCGATCTCGGGGTGGTGCTGGGCAGTGCGCGTGGGCCCGCTGTTTCGGTGCGCGGGTCCGCGGCATGGCCGCGGCATGGCTCGGCATGCTTCGGCGTTCTGCGTAAGGTCTGACCTTAGGCGACCTACCTGAAAGCACCCGGGACGCTGGCATTCCGAGCGATTGATAGCCTCTGATCCATGTCCGCTCAGCCGCCTGTGCTCTCCGTCCACGCAGCCAGTGCCGCGGACAGCCTGCGCACCGAATGGCCGGCTTCCATTCCCGCCGTCGCCCTTCTCCTGGCCGAGGGGCTGGAGCTGGATCCAGAGGTCACCTTCCTGGTCGGTGAGAACGGGTCCGGCAAGTCCACGGTGGTCGAGGCAGTCGCCGAGGCGTACGGGCTGAACGCACAGGGCGGCACCCATCACTCCCGGAACTCGGTTCGCCGATCCGAGTCCTCGCTCGGCTCGTGGCTCGCCGTGCGGCGCGGCATCGGAAGTCCGCGCTACGGCTTCTTCCTGCGATCGGAGACCATGCACTCCTACTACTCGTACGTCGCGGACACCCCGAGCCCCACACGGCCGGAGCCCCCATTCCACGAGATGAGCCATGGCGAGTCCTTCGCGGCCCTCATCGAGAACCGCATCTCGAGCGTCGGCTTCTACTGCATGGACGAGCCCGAGGCGGCCCTCTCCTTCCAGTCCTCTCTCCGGCTGCTCGCCACGTTCGGCGAGGTCACGCGCAACGGGGGCCAGATCCTCTGTGCCACCCACTCTCCGATCCTCGCGTCCTATCCCGGCGCGCGCATTCTGGAATTCGGAGAATGGGGTTTCAGGGAGCGCACCTGGGAGGAGCTGGCACTGGTCCAGAACTGGAAGCGCTACCTCGCCGAGCCGGGGCGTTATCTTCAGCACCTGCTGGAGTGATTGGGACCCGGCTCTTCCGGATCCGATTCTCCTTCTGCTCGCAGTCCCGTCCCCCTCCCGCTCCCATCCCGGGTTCGTTTGTTGCGAGTTGGAGGAATGAGGGGGCGTATTCCTCCAACTTGCAACAAACGAGAGGGGTGCCGGCCAGAGGGGCGCCGCCCAGCGGGGCGCCGGCGCGAGGCGTGCGCGAGGGGTCGGAGGCGGCGGCGCTGCTCAGCGGCGGGAGGCCGCAGTCGTCGCCGCGGTTCCCGCAGCCATGACGACGACGGCCAGCGCGGACAGCGCTCCCAGAACCGCATTCACGGCGGGGACGGCTGTGGCGAGAAAATCACTGGAAACGTTCATGGGGCTCTCCTCTGCTAGGACCCCTCAGGGCCTTTTCTTTGCGTTGGCTCCATCCTGGGCAGACGCACTGTGAAAGGCCTTTGGCCGCCCTGTCGCTGAGAGATGACCTGAAATGCCCCCCCTCACTCAGTGACGCCCCCTCGGAGCAGCCCCCCCTCTGAGCAGACGCCCCTCTTAACTGTTGCGACTCGGAGGAATGAACACTGCCATTCCTCCGAGTCGCAACACTTGAGCGGTGTGGGTCAGCCGTTCACCCCGTCAGCCGTTCAGCGCAGCCTCCGCCCTCCGCCGCTGCCGCCAGCCGAGGACCACGTCCACGGCGAGGAACAGCACCAGACTGACGCCCAGCAGCGGCACGAACACGGCCCACACGGCGCAGAGCAGGGCCACCGCCGTCGTCGTCACGGGTCGCGCGCGGAAGAGCCGCAGGAGCGATCCCCGGATCGGGGCGCGGCCGCCGCCCAGGAAGGAGGCGCCGCGGGTCGGCCGCCGCATCCACCACATCCGGTAGCCGAGCGCCACCGCGAGGGCCAGCGCGCCCGAGATCGCCGCGAGGATGATCTGGTTCGGCAGGCCGAAGAGGAAGCCCATGTGCAGGCGGATGCCCCAGTCGGTCAGCTTGGCCATGAGCGGGAAGCTGCGGAAGGGCACGGAGTCGATGATGTCGCCGGTCGCGGGGCTGATCGCCACCGCGTCCGAGCCGACCGTCCACGAGCGGCTGATCTCCTTGACCGCCCAGCCCTTGCCCTCGGTGGGCGGGGCGATCTCGAAGGGGCCTTCGAGGCCGACGTTCCGGGCCACGTCAGCCGCCTTCGCGAACGTGCCGACGACGGCGGTGCTCGCCGGGCCGTGGCCCTCATGCCCCGCGTGCCCCTCGTGGCCCGCATGGCCGGAGTGCGCCGAACCGGCCCCGGACGAACCGCTTCCGGAGGACCCGGACGATCCCGAGCCGCCGTGCTCCGCGTGCTCCCCGCCCTCGCCGGAGGCCGCGGCGCCGGCGCCCAGCGAGGCGTCCACCTTGGGAGTCGTCCACGAGAGCGCCGTGCGGACGTCCTTGACGTTCGCACCCGTGTAGGCGGACCAGGTCAGGCCCGTGGCGGAGAGGAAGAGGAAGCCGAGCGCCATGACCACGCCGACGGTGGAGTGGTTGCGCGTCGTCTTGGCCCACGGGGAGGTGGCCTTGTGCGCGCCGCTCTTGCGCCGCTTCCACCAGAGGATGAGGCCCGCGATGGTCACCGGCCCGAGCCATGCGGCGGCCAGCTCCGAGTAGACGCGACCGGGCTCGCCAAGGTGCAGGCGCTTGTGCAGCACGGACAGCCACGTCCGCTCCGGGAACGCGAGGCTGCTGCCGTAGAGGACGGTCTCGCCGCGGACGTCGCCGTTGGACGGGTCCACGAAGACCGTGGGCCGGTAGCTCGCCGAGGGCTGGCCGGGGTCCTTGAAGAGGACGCGCGTCGAGGCGCCGCCCTCCCCCGGGATGACGCCGGAGACGTCGAGTCCGGGCTGCTTCTTCTGCGCCACCTTGACCTGCTCGTCGAGCGAGACGGTCTGCGCGGGCGAGGCGGCGGTGAGCTCGTGCTTGTGCAGCTGCGTCTCCACCGCGGGCGCGATCGCGTACGCCACCCCCGTCAGCGCGGCGATGAACAGGAACGGCCCCACGAAGATCCCCACATAGAAGTGGAGCCTGCGCAGCAGCTGGAGGAAGGCGTTGGACGAGGACGCGGCCCGCGAGCCCGTCCTGGGCGGTGTGGCCTGCGGCGTCTGCGCCGACAGGTCCGGTTGAGTCTGAGTGCTCATGGTTGGTTCTCTCTCTGCGGCCCCGGGCGGGTGTGCGCGCCCGAGGGCACGGCCGGGCATCCGGCGCGCACTGGGGTGCGGACCGGGCGGCCGTGGAAACGGTGAACAGGACGCCTTCGGTTCGGCGTCCGCGAGAGAGCGGCGAGTGTGAGGCGCGGCGGGAGTCCTCGCGCGGCCGTCAGGGCCCGTGGGCGCTCTGGTGGAGTGCGTCACGGCACGACGGCGGAGCGCCCCTCGCCTTCCCGGGGTCAGCTCGCGTCGGCCCGCGTCCGATGACGTGGGCTCGAGGCCGCTGATGCGGAGGGCGATGCGAGGCGCAGGGTCACACTGCCGCGGCGATGAGCGGCGGCGCCCGCCGCCCGACTCCCGAGAGGACCAGCCCCAGGTCCGTGAGCGGCTGGGGCGAGAAATGCACGGGTCGCGCAGACTGCGGCCCGACGACAACGGCGCGCGGCGCCACCGGAAGCGCAGGAAGGACGAGGGCGAGCAGGCGCCAGACGAGGGCCAGTGCCTGCTCCCCCTGGCGCAGGACCGCGATGGTGGCCAGGGCGGCTGCGAGGTGACTGAGCGCCATGCTCGCGTTGCCGTCGAAGAACAGGGAGTGGTGCTCCATGGCCCCGGTGCCAGCCTCGGGCAGCGGGATCGAGGCGTTATGGCCGGCGTGGAGCGAGAGATGGGATCCGGCGGCCTCGGGGGTGTGGGCGGCGTGGGCCGCGTGGGCCGCGTGCGGAGCGTGGGCGCCGTGTGCACCGTGGGCCGGGTGCGGCCCGTGGCCGAGGAGGCGGAACAGCCCGTGGAAGGCGGTCTGGCTGAGGATGACGGCCACGCTGAGACGCCGGAGCGAGAGCTCACGGCCGGCCAACGCCACACAGAACGGCGTGGCGAGGCAGAGGGCCACGAGGGTGCCGAGCGTGAAGAGCGCGGCCCCGTCCGCCATGCCGTGGGAGGCGGAGGCCGCAAGGGTGCTGACGGCTGCAGCCAGGGTGCCGCGCACGAGGCGGGCGGCGGGGCTGACAGCGGTCATGGCAAACGGGCTTCCACGAGGCGTTGAGAATCAGAGTCAAGTATAGACCGATGGTCGGACCACAGGGTGATGCCACGCACTTCTGGAAGGCGGGTCAGGGAACGCCTGTTCGGTGCAGACTGCACCCCCCGGAAAAGGAATGGGGCATGAGAAAACCCCGGCCCTGCGTTCAATGCGCAGGAACCGGGGTTCTCGTCTGTGTGATGCGAGTGGAGCTAAGGAGAATCGAACTCCTGACCTCTTCGATGCGAACGAAGCGCTCTACCAACTGAGCTATAGCCCCTCAGCCGCCGCAACGGCTGAACATCACCAGGCTAGTCGCCCCAGTCCTCGCAGCGCAAATCCGCGGGCACCGCTCTCCTGACTGCTGCTCAGGCCGCCACGCGGGACGCCGCCATCAGCAGCGCCCCCACGCAGCAGGCACGTTCGAACAAAGCCAGGAAGAGACAGTGTCAGCCGTAAACCCACTTCGCGTTGCCGCGGAACATGAGGTCCGTGACGTCGTCGGCCGTGCGATCCCCGAAAGAGCCCTCCGCGCAGACGAGGTCGATGGACGCCAGGATGTCCTCCACCCAGGCCTCGCGCTCCTCAGCGCTCTGAAGCTCAGCGCCCTGCCGCGGCAGGCCCATGATGCAGCGCTCCGCTCCGAACGTGCGCATGACGGCGCGGATGTAGGGGCGGGCACGGAGCCGGACGCGACGGAAGGCGAGCCCGTCCGCGCAGGCGTCGTACATGCCGCTCAGCTTGATGAACACGGCGGGGACGCGGGCGAGCTCCGCCGTGCAGAGGCGCCAGCGGACGGCGCTGCACTCGCTGAGCGGGTGGAGCATGGGCATGCCGCCGCGGGGGCTGACGACAATGGGGGCGTCCACCAGTTCAGAGCTGAGCCGGCCGAGCACGTCGGCGAGGTCGAACAGCTGGGGCCAGCTCACCGAGATCTCCACGGGGACGCGCAGCCGGAGCACCTCGGCGAGCCACCGGGCGTTCTCCTCGACAGCGAAGAACCCGTCCGCCTCCTCCCGGACGCTGATCCAGAGGACGTCCGAGGCCGCCTCTTTTTTGTCCCACACATCGTCGGGCGGCATGGCGGGCAGGCTGCCGAGGGCGATCGTCCGCACCGGCTGGCTCCGGAAGGGAAGATCGTTGACTGACATGCCAGCGGGGATGTGCTGATGGCCGGGGATGTTGGCGGTTCTCACTTTCGTTCCTTCTCGTTGTGACCGGGGGCAGTCGTACTGTGTTACGTCATATACTTTATAAAAACGGTGCCCTAAATTCAACTGACCACTCGGCTTTCAGACTGCACGAGCCTCTCCGCGGCCTCAGATCCGCGTGATCCCGGACTCCCCCACTCCCCTGAGCCCTCGCCTCAGGACCGGTCTTCGACCCCTCAGGGAACCAGGTTGGTGGCGGGGGTCACTGACCCCTATGATTGGGCGCATGCCTACGTCTCCCACTTCACACTCGCGCGACGAGCACGCCCGCAATGACGCGGCCGGTTCGCACGTCGTCGACCGTCCCCAGCACGCCGAGGCCGCCGAGCTCCCCGATGCGGCCAAGCACCGCAAGACCGCCCTGCTCGGTGCCATGTTCCTCATGGCCACCAGCGCCATCGGCCCCGGCTTCATCACCCAGACCACCGTCTTCACCGTCCAGATGGGCGCGGCGTTCGCGTTCGCGATCCTCATCTCGATCCTCGTGGACATCGCCGTCCAGCTGAACGTGTGGCGCGTCATCGGCGTCACGGGCATGCGCGCGCAGGACCTGGCCAACACCGTCCTCCCGGGCCTCGGCTGGTTCCTCGCGTTCCTCGTCTTCGTCGGCGGCATGGTCTTCAACATCGGCAACATCGCCGGCACCGGCCTCGGCCTCAACGCCATGCTCGGCGTCGACCCGACCATCGGCGGCGCGATCTCCGCCGTCATCGCCATCCTCATCTTCCTGTCCAAGCGCGCCGGCATGGCGCTCGACCGCATCGTGGTGCTCCTCGGCGCGGTCATGATCCTCCTCATGCTCTACGTGGCGGTCCAGGCCGCACCGCCTGTCGGCGACGCCCTCAAGAACACCGTCATGCCGGACAAGGTGGACTTCCTCGTCATCACCACGCTCATCGGCGGCACCGTGGGCGGCTACATCACCTACGCCGGCGCCCACCGCATGATCGACTCCGGCATCCGCGGCGAGGAGCGCGTCAAGGAGATCACCCGCTCCTCGGTCCTCGGCATCATCGTCACGGGCGTCATGCGCGTGCTCCTCTTCCTCGCGATCCTCGGCGTCGTCGCCGGCGGCGTCGCGCTCACGAGCAGCAACCTCGCCGCCGAGGCGTTCGGCCACGCGGCCGGCGAGATCGGCGTCCGCATGTTCGGCATCGTGCTCTGGGCGGCCGCGCTCACCTCCGTCGTCGGCGCCGCGTACACCTCCGTCTCCTTCATCACGAAGGCGGACGGAAAGGTCCGCACGCGCAACCTCCTCACCATCGGCTTCATCGCGGTCTGCGCGGTGCTGTTCGTGGTGCTCGGCAAGGCGCCGCAGCAGCTGCTCGTCTTCGCGGGCGCGTTCAACGGCCTCATCCTCCCGGTGGGCTTCGCCGTGCTGCTCTTCGTGGCGTGGCGCCGCCGGGACCTCATGCAGGGCTACCGCTACCCGAAGTGGCTGCTCGTCATCGGCGTCCTCGCCTGGCTCCTGACGCTCTACCTCGGCTGGAACTCTCTCGCCGGCCTCGGGAAGCTCTGGTCCTGATGCACGACGGCGCACCGCGCCTCTGGACTCCGGGCGAGGCCCGCCGCGCGTTCCGCGGCGGCCTCGCCCGTCCCACAGCCGGCGTCTCAGACGGGTTCGCTCAGGCGAATCTCATCATCGTCCCGAAGGACTACGCCTTCGACGTGCTGCTCTTCGCGCAGCGCAACCCCAAGCCGTGCCCCGTCCTCGGCGTCCTCGACGCCGGCGAGACCGAGGGCCCGCTCCTCGCCGGAGGAGACATCCGCACGGACCTCCCCCGCTACGTCGTCTACGAGGACGGCGAGGCGGTGGACACCCCCACGGACATCACGGAGCGCTGGCGGGACGACCTCGTCACCTTCATCATCGGCTGCTCCTTCACCTTCGAGCGGGCGCTCATCGAGGAGGGCATCCGGATCGCGCACATCGAGCAGGACGTCAACGTCCCGATGTTCGTCACGAACCGCCGCTGCGAGAGCGCAGGCCGCATGAGCGGCCCCCTCGTAGTCTCCATGCGGCCCATCCCCGCCCATCAGGTGGCCGACGCCGTCCGCATCACCTCCCGCTACCCCGCCGTCCACGGCGCCCCGGTCCACGTGGGCGCCCCGGAGGAGCTCGGGATCACGGACCTCTCCGCACCGGACTTCGGGGACCCCGTGGAGATCCCCGCCGGCACGATCCCGGTCTTCTGGGCCTGCGGCGTGACGCCGCAAGCGGCGGTCCGGGAGTCCCGGCCGCCGCTTGCCATCGCCCACGCCCCCGGCCACATGCTCGTCACGGACGCGAGGGACGCGGGGTATCAGGTGCCCTGAACGGCCACGCTGCGGCCCACACGCGGCGCAGGGTCTCCAGCGTGAGCGCCGCTCGGGCCGTTTTCAGGCCAACGGCGTCCGGGCTGCGCCGTTCGGGGCAGATCCTCCCTCGTGTCGCCGGGCCGCTGCGAGGAGGGCCTGCGCCTCGGCGCCTGGCGGGTTGGCGCCCCGCCTCCAGACGGCCCCCAGCTGTCGGTGGAACTCCACCTTCTCCACCCGGACTCGGACGAGACGGCCGCCGTTCGCATAGTGCGCCGCGGCCCGAGTGCTCACCACAGCGGGCGCCATCTCCGCCGCGGCTGCCTCGAGCACCGCGATGTTGCTCGGGAGCTCAAGCGCCGGTGGTGCGATCTGTTCCTTTTCCACCCCGTGGCCTGCGAGGGCGCTTCTCACCACAGCCCGGCAGCCCGAGCCGTCCTCGCGAGTCGCCAGCCCCGTCCCCGCCAGTGTCCACGCGCTGATCCGGCCGCGGCGCGCCCAAGGATGCCTCGGGTGCACGTACACGCCGAGCTCGTCGTCCGCGAGGAACGCATAGGGAAGTCCCCGCGGCGGTGCGCTCCCCTCGACGAACCCGAGCTGCACCTCCTCGTCCGCGACGAGTCGAGTGACCTCACGCGTGTTGATGGCGATGGAGCGGATCCGCCGTGCGTCGTGCCCTTCGTGGGCGTACTCCATGATCCAGGCGGGCAGGAAGTACTCTCCGATGGTGAGACTCGCCGCGATGCGCAGCTCCTGCTCGGCCGAGAGGAACTGCTCCAGCCCCTGGTCCAACGCCTCCGCCGCTGCGAGGGCAGGCCGGGCGAGCGTGAGGACCGCCGCGCCGTCGCCCGTCAGATGCGAGGAGCGCGAGGCTCGCGTGACGAGCTCCCGGCCGAGCCTCGCCTCGAGGCGTCGCAGGCGGTGCGAGGCGGCCTGCTGACTGACACCGAGCTCTCCCGCCGCCAGAGTGATCGAACCGGTCCGGGCCACTGCCTCGAGCAGCTCAAGGGCGCGGAGGTCTGGAAGCTCCCGGCTGAACATGCCACCACACTAGCCACAATGCTCGGTTGTGTCACGACAACCTGATGTTCGTTGTCGCCCGGACCGTGCCTTCCTAGGCTGAAAGAGCAAGGACATCCGTCCGGGCTTCTCATCCCTAGGAGGAATTGTGGCCAAGATCCTGATCGTTCTGTTCCCCGATCCCGTGGGCGGCTACCCGCCCAACTACGCTCGCACCGGTCTCCCCGAGATCACGGCATACCCCAACGGCGACACCCTCCCCACGCCGAAGGCGCTCGGCTTCACGCCCGGCACCCTGCTCGGCTGCGTCTCCGGCAACCTCGGCCTCAAGGACTGGCTGGAGGCGGAGGGCCACACCGTTGTGGTGACGAGTGACAAGAACGGCCCGGACTCGGTCTTCGAGCGAGAGCTGCCCGACGCTGACATCGTCATCTCCCAGCCCTTCTGGCCCGCCTACCTCACCGCGGATCTCATCGAGAAGGCGAAGAAGCTGAAGCTCGTCGTCACCGCGGGCATCGGGTCCGACCACACTGATCTCAACGCCGCCAACGCCAAGGGCATCACCGTGGCCGAGGTCACCTACTCCAACAGCATCGGCGTGGCAGAGCACACCGTCATGCAGGTGCTCGTCCTCGTCCGCGACTTCGTAGCCCAGCACCGTCTGTCCGTGGCGGGCGCCTGGAACATCGCGGACGCGGTCACCCGCTCCTACGACCTCGAGGGCATGCGCGTAGGAGTCTTCGCGGCAGGCCGCATCGGCCGCGCCGTGATGGAACGCCTCGCCCCGTTCGACGTCAAGCTCAGCTACACGGACCGCTTCCGTCTGCCGGGCGAGTACGAGGAGAAGCTCGGCCTCGAGTACAAGGAGAGCATCCACGAGCTCGTCAAGGACATTGACGTCCTCTGCGTCCACGCCCCGCTGACCGACGAGACCCGCGGTCTCCTCAACGACGAGCTCCTCGGCACCATGAAGCGCGGCGCCTACATCGTCAACCCGGCCCGCGGCGCCATCGCGGACCGCGACGCCATTGTGCGCGCGCTGGACTCCGGTCAGCTCGCGGGTTACGCAGGCGACGTCTGGGAGCCCCAGCCGGCGCCGGCGGACCACCCGTGGCGGTCCATGGTCCACAACGCCATGACGCCGCACACCTCGGGCGCCACGCTCTCCGGCCAGGCGCGCTACGCGGCCGGCACCCGCGAGATCCTGGAGAGCTGGTTCGAGGGAACGGAGATCCGCCCCGAATACGTCATCACCCAGGGCGGCAGGTACAGCGGAACCGGCGCGCACTCCTACGCGGACGAGCCGGAGAACGACGGCAAGAACTCCTAAGCCGCACTGTTCTGGGGGCCGGGTCCGGGCGCAGCGCCTGGGCCCGGCCTTTTCCGCGCCTGAACGACGATCCGGAGAACCCAGGCGATCCGCGGACGGCAGACAAAAGGGCCGCACCCTCTCGGGTGCGGCCCTTCACTCTGTGGAGGTAACGGGATTCGAACCCGTGACCTTCTGCATGCCATGCAGACGCGCTACCAACTGCGCCATACCCCCGTATTCACTTTCCGTTTCCCCGGCCCTCGCCGCGGCAACTCCATTAGCTTACTACACGGATCCGCGGCCTGCAAAATCGAGGAGTCCTGCGTCGAGGTTGTGGTGCTCGAGCCGCCAGGAGATGTCCGCGAAGCCGGCTGTCTCGCCCTCGGACGCCTCGCGGCGCTGCTGCGGGACGTCGCCGACGCCGGCCGCTCCGCGCTCGAAGATCTCGGAGCGGTTGACGCCCGCAAGGTCCTCCTTGAGGACGCTCCAGGCGCAGTTGCCGAGCCCCTGGAACCGCGGCCAGTCGCGCGGATCCAGGTGCATGAGGGCACCGATCAGGGCCGCCGCCGCTCCGCCGTGCATGACCACGAGCGTCGTCGATCCGGGCTCCGCCGTGCGCATGATCTCCTCGAGGCCCTCAGAGGCCCGTCGCGCCACGTCCAGCTTGGACTCGCCCGTCCTGCCCGCACGGAAGCCCGGCTCACCCGCGCGCCAGCGCGCCACGCCGGTGGGGTCCTGGGCCACGACGTCGTCGTTGACCATTCCCTCCCACTCGCCGAGGAACGTCTCCTGGAACCTCGCATCGGTCTCCACTGCGAGACCGGCGCGCTCCCCCACGGCCTGCGCCGTCACGAGGGCCCGTTCGAGCGGAGAGGCCACGATCCGGCTCGGACGGTACGCCGCCACGAACGGCGCGGCCGCCTGAGCCTGGGCGCGGCCCTCGGCGTTGAGCGGGATGTCCGTGCGCCCCTGGAAACGGAACTGGGCGTTCCAGTCGGTCTGGCCGTGCCGCATGAGCACGAGCCGGCGGGCGGCGCGGCGGGGTTCGGTGAGACGGCCCACGGCTGCTCCTAGGCGTCGAGCCCGGCCGTGCTCGGGTCCACGGCGCTGGAGCCGCCACGCGACGAGGAAAGAGCCTCGGAGAGGTCCACAGCCGGGGAGTCCATCCAGAGGCGGTCGAGCGCGTAGTACTCGCGGTCCTCGCCGTGCTGGACGTGGATGACGATGTCCCCGAAGTCGAGGAGGACCCAGCGGCCCTGCGCCCGGCCCTCGCGACGCACCGGCTTCAGGCCGTGCTCCGTGCTGAGAGCCTCCTCCACCGAGTCGACGATCGCGTTGACCTGCCGCTCGGTCTCTCCCGTGGCCACGAAGTACGCGTCGGCGAGGCCCACGGTCTCGTGCACGTCGAACGCGCGGATGTCGGTTGCGAGCTTTTCCTCAGCGGCGCGAGCGGCCGTGAGAACGGCCTCGCGGGTGTTGGCGGGAAGTGCCACAGGGCTCCTTGATGGTCTCGGGTGGTTCAGCGGTTGAGGAAGACGATGATGGCGGCGCCCAGCGAGGCGACGCCGCCGGCGAGCAGGGCGATCTCCACGCCGAAGCGCTTGCCCCGGCCGGTGCGGTCGGAGGGGTCGAGGGGATCCAGTCCATTCGAGTCGCCCGCGCGCACAGGCTCGTGCGGCGGCTTGAGAGCATCCGTGGGCGTCTCCGCGGCGGCGGCCTCCGCCTCGGACGTCTCCCCGGAACGGGTGCGCGCGGCCTCCGCCTCGGAGCGCTCCTGCGCCAGGCCGTCATGCGCGTCCGCACCGGCGGGGGCGGCAGAGGAGTCCGCGTCAGCCGGAGACTGGCCTTCGCCCGACGCCGCGGGCGACGGCGCAGACACGGAGCCAGCAACCGGGGCGCCCTGCGCAGGGCCGGCTCCATCGGCCGGGCGGCTCACCACGGAGATGCTCGTGGTGGGCGGAGCCTTCATGGCCCCGCGCGAGCCGTCCTCGCGCTTCTCGAAGTCCAACGGCGTGACCATGGCCAGATTGCTGGTTCCGCCCGGCGTCTCGGCATGCCGGCGGTCCGCCTCGGCCTGCTGCACGGCGGCGTCCTGCTCCGTGCCTTCCGTCCCGGATCCCGGAGCGGCCAGCGAGGAGAGGCGTCCCGTCTGCGGATTCGGGTCCTTCCACGCGGCGTCGAGCTTCGAGCGGTCCGCGGCCGGCGCCGAGGGCGCCTCGCGCTGCTCCCGGGCTGCGCTCTCCCCGGGCTTCGCTCCCCGCTCGGCCCGGCCCTCCTGCTCTTCACGACGACGGCGCGAGGCCTTGAACCCGCTCCACCCGGCATCGCGCACAGAACTGGCTGCAGACGCCGTCGGCGCAGAAGCCGAAGCCGTGTCCGCGGAGGCGGACCGCATCTCGGACGAAGAGCGGCTCACAGCGCTCGAGCCCCCGGCCGGGGCCGCGTTCTCTGCGGAGACGGCGGGGGCGTCCGTGGCCGTCACAACGGTCTCTGCCTCGGGGCGGGCCGACGCGGAACGAGCGGCCTCCGCACCGGTTCCCCCGGCACCGGCGCTCCGGCGGGCCCCTTTGCGCGCGGCGGGCGCGCCAGCGGCCTGCTCGTCCGGACGGACGGCGGCCCGGCGGGCGCGGCGGGGCCGCTGCGTGCTGGACTCGTCGTTGCTCGACATGCTCGTCATCCCCTAAGAACTCGAGGCTGCGGGGCCGGCAAGCGGCTCCGCCGGTGAATCGGTGTCCTGTGCGTACAGGCGGTGCTTGGCGATGTGCTGCACCACTCCGTCCGGTACGAGGTACCAGACGGGAAGTCCTTCACGGACCCGCTCGCGGCAGTCCGTGGAGCTGATGGCCATGGCGGGGATCTCGAGGAGCTCGACTCCCTCGAGCCCCTGGTCCGAGAGCACGTGCCCCGGCCGGGTCACGCCCACGAACGTGGCGAGGTCCCAGAGCAGCTCCACGTCCTTCCAGGACATGATCTTGGCGAGCGCGTCCGCTCCGGTGATGAAGAAGAGCTCGCTCTCCGGATACTGGGCCGCGAGGTCACGGAGCGTGTCCACGGTGTACGTGGGCCCGTCCCTGTCGATGTCCACGCGGGAGACCTTGAAGCTCGGGTTCGAGGCGGTGGCCACCACGGTCATGAGGTACCGGTGCTCGGGCGAGGTGACGGACTGGTCCGACTTCTGCCACGGACGTCCCGTGGGGACGAAGATGACCTCGTCGAGGTCGAACCGCGCCGCGACCTCGCTGGCAGCCACGAGGTGCCCGTGGTGGATCGGGTCGAACGTGCCGCCCATGATCCCCAGGCGCTTGGGCTGTTCCTGCAGTGCTGTCACGTCAGGCGCGTCCAGCGGACGCCGCTAGTGCTTCGACTGGCGGGAGTGCACCACGCGGTGCGGGTCAACGCGAGCCGGCGTCTCAGGGTGGCGGTTGGCCACGCGGCTGAAGGACATGGTCACGAACATGGCGAGCATAAGCGCGGCGAAGATGATGACGCCGATGACCACGGCGTCACCGTGGATGGCGTGGCCGCCCTCCGAGCCGAGGACGAAGACCGAGTTGAGGACCGAATGCACTGGGCGCTCCTTGGTGTGTTCCTGATCAGTTGGTGTCCATTCTAGTTCCTCGGCGAGGAGAACGGGCCAGCGGCAGGCCCGGACACACGGGCAGAGGCGTGCTGGCGCCGTTCACACGGCCGGGCGGGATCGGGAGGCGGTCAGGCGCGGACGTGTCCGTCCCCGTTGACGAGCCACTTGGAGGTGGTCAGCTCTTCCACCCCCATGGGCCCGCGCGCGTGCAGCCGCGCCGTCGAGATCCCCACCTCCGCGCCGAGTCCGAACTCGCCGCCGTCGGTGAAGCGCGTGGAGGCGTTGACGACCACCGTGGACGAGTCCACGGTCCGCTGGAACCGCTCGGCGTTCGCCACGGAATCCGTCAGGATGGCCTCCGTGTGCCCGGAGGAATAGCGGGCGATGTGCTCCATCGCCTCGTCGAGGGTGTCCACGGTCTTCACGGCCAGGTCCATGTCGAGGTACTCCGTCTCCCAGTCCGCCTCCGCGGCCGGCAGCACCTGAGATGGGTCGCCTCGTCCGCCCAGCAGCGCCCGGGCGCGCTCGTCCGCATGCAGCCGGACTCCCGCCTCCAGGAGCGCCTCGAGCACGGCCGGCGCCGCCTCAGCCCCCTCGAGCAGAAGGAGCGTCTCCACGGCGTTGCACACGCCCGTGCGCTGGGTCTTGGCGTTGAGGAGGACGGAGACGGCCTCGTCCGTCCGGGCGCTGCGGTCGAGGACGATGTGCACGTTCCCGTCCCCCGTGGCGATGACCGGGACGCGCGCGTTCTGCGTCACCGTCTCGATGAGGCCCTTGCCGCCGCGCGGAATGAGGAGGTCGATGTGGCCGCGGGCGCCGAGGAGGGCGTTGACGCCCTCCCGCCCCAGGTCGTCGATCCCGATGACACTGTCCGCCGGGATCCCCGCCTCCTCCACGGCCTCGCGCATCACCTCGATGAGCACGGTGTTGGTCTCCCGGGCCGCCGAGCCCCCGCGCAGGATGGCCGAGTTGCCGGACTTGAGGGCCAGCGCCACGATGTCCACCGTGACGTTCGGCCGTGCCTCGTACACGCACGCGACGACGCCGAGCGGCACGCTCACCTGCCGCAGCCTCAGCCCGTTGGGCAGGGTCTTCCCCTGGCGGACGCGGCCCACGGGGTCTTCGAGCCCGACGACCACGCCGATGGCCTCCGCCAGCGCCTCGATCCGCTCCCGGGTGAGCCTCAGGCGATCGGTGAGGGGCTCCGGCATGCCGGCGGCCGCCTCACGCTCCACGTCCCGGGCATTCGCGGCGAGGATGCGCTCGGCCTCCGCGACCACCGCCCGCGCCACCGACTCCAGCGCGGCGTCCTTGACGCGGCGCGGCGCCTGCGCGAGGGCGGAGGCCGCGGCCCTGGACCTCCGCGCCCGCTCGATCAGCTGCGACTCGGTGTCCGTGGCCATGCTCAGCTCCTTGCGCCGGGGTTCTCGACGACGACGGCGAGGTCGTCCGCGTGCACGATAGGCCGATCATAGCCCTCGCCCAGCTCGGCGAGGATGTCCCGGGTCCGCCGTCCCATCATGCGGGAGATCTCCCGGGACTCGTAGGCCGCGATCCCCCGGGCCACCGTCCCCTCGGGGCCGACGACGTCTACCGGGTCCCCGGTGTCGAACTCCCCGGTGACGCCGGTCACGCCGGCCGCGAGCAGGGACTTGTGGCCCTCGACGAGCGCTCGGGCGGCTCCCGCGTCCACGTGGACGCTGCCGTGGGAGTCCGCGAGGTGCGCGAGCCACATCTTCCTCACCGGCTGCCGGGGGCCGCGCGCGGGGAAGAGCGTTCCGACGTCGTCGCCCGCGAGGGCCTCCCGGATGAGGCCCGCCCTCGTGACGAGGGCGCTCACGCCCGAGTCCGCCGCGATGGAGGCGGCCGAGATCTTGGTGGCCATGCCGCCGGTCCCCAGCCCCGAGCCGCCGGCGCCGGTCTCGACGCCCGCGAGGTCTGCGGCGGACGCGATGACGGGCAGCCGCTCGCCTCCCTGGGCCGGGTGCCGCGAGTACACGGCGTCCACGTCGGAGAGGAGGACGAGCGCATCGGCCTTGATGAGGTGGGCTACGAGGGCGGCAAGGCGGTCGTTGTCCCCGAAGCGGATCTCGTGGGTGGCCACGGCGTCGTTCTCATTGACGATCGGCAGGGCGCCCATCGCGAGCAGGCGCTCGAGCGCCCGGAAGGCGTTGACGTGGTGGGAGCGCCGCACCAGGTCCTCGCTCGTGAGGAGCACCTGCCCCACGCGCAGGCCGTGCTCCTGGAAGCGAGCCGCGTAGGCGTGCATGAGCAGCCCCTGGCCCACCGTCGCGGCGGCCTGCTGGGTGGCGAGGTCCCGCGGGCGCTTCGCGAGGCCGAGCGGCGCCAGGCCCGCGGCGATGGCGCCCGAGGAGACGAACACGATCTCCGTCCCCCGCGCCCGGGCCTCCGCGAGGGCGTCCACGATCCCGTGGAGCGCCGCCCGGCTGATGCCGCCCGTGAGGCTCGTCAGCGAGGACGAGCCGACCTTGACCACGATCCGGCGTGCGGAGGCCACGGGGTGATGGGCGGCGTCGAGCTCGGACACGGCTCAGTCCTCGTCGTCGTCGAGCCCTGCGGGCTCACGGGCTTCGCCGTCCGCGTCCTGGCGCTCGGCCGCCTCGCGGGCGGCGCGGCGCTCGTCCACCGACTCCGTCCAGATGCCGGCCCGGCGCTCCGCCTCGAGCTCGGCGCGCGCCTCGGCCTTGGCCTGCTTGCGCTCCTCGTGCTCCTCGCGCTTCTGGGCGCGCGTGGGCCGGATGATCTCCTCGAGGCGGACGTCCGTGCCGCGCGGGGAGGCGAGCAGCTCCGCGCCGGCCGCCATGGTGGGCTCCCAGTCGAAGACGACGGCGTCCTCGCTCGTGCCGATGACGACGGCGTCCCCGGGCTTGGCGCCCATCTTGAACAGCTCGTCCTCCACGCCGAGGCGGTTGAGGCGGTCCGCGAGGTAGCCGATGGCCTCGTCGTTCTGGAAGTCCGTCTGCATGATCCAGCGCTCGGGCTTCTCGCCGATGACGCGGAAAAGCGGCTCGAGATTGCGCTCCTCCCGCCGGATGGTGAAGTTCTTCTCCCCCTTGGACCGGAAGCCCTTGGGGCGGAGGATCTCCGGGCTGACCTTTTCTGGCTTGGACTCGAGCGCGGCGCGCGCCTGGGAGACGAGCTCGCCCATGGCGAAGCCGAGCTCCCGCAGGCCCTCGTGCGCCACTGCGGAGACCTCGAACACGCGGTAGCCCCGGGACTCCAGGTCTCCCCGGACGAACTCGGCCATGTCCCGGCCGTCCGGCACGTCCACCTTGTTGAGCACCACGAGCTTGGGGCGCTCGTTGAGCGGGACGGCCTCGGACTCGTCGAAGGACATGTCCACGGAGTACTTCTCGAGCTCCGCCTCGATGATCTCGAGGTCCGAGATCGGGTCGCGGTCCGACTCCAGGGACGCGGTGTCCAGGACGTGGACGATCGCCGCGCAGCGCTCCACGTGGCGCAGGAAGTCATGGCCCAGGCCGCGTCCGTCCGCCGCACCCTCGATGAGGCCGGGGACGTCCGCGGTGGTGAACCGGACGTCTCCCGCCTGGACCACGCCGAGGTTCGGGATGAGCGTGGTGAAGGGGTAGTCCGCGATCTTGGGGCGCGCGGCGGACATGGCCGCGATGAGCGAGGACTTGCCCGCGCTCGGGAAGCCGACGAGCGCGATGTCCGCGATGGACTTGAGCTCGAGCACGATGTCCTGGGCCGTGCCCGGCGTGCCGAGCAGGGCGAAGCCGGGGGCCTTGCGCTTGGTCGAGGCCAGGGCCGAGTTGCCGAGGCCTCCGATGCCGCCGCGGGCCGCCGCGTACTCGGCACCGGGCTCGGCGAGGTCCGCGAGGAGCTCGCCGTCCTTGGTCTTCACCACGGTCCCCACGGGGACGGGCAGGGTGTGGGTCTCCCCCAGCTTGCCGTCCCGGTGGTCTCCCATGCCTGGCATGCCGTTGCCGCCGTTGCGGTGCGGAGAGTGGTGGTAGTCCAGAAGCGTGGTGACCTGGGGGTCCGCCTTGAGCAGGACATCTCCGCCGTTGCCGCCGTTGCCGCCGTCCGGGCCTCCGAGCGGCTTGAACTTCTCGCGGCGGATGGACACGCACCCATGGCCGCCCTTGCCTCCTGAGACGTGCAGGACGACCCGGTCTACGAACTCGGCCATGGAATCAGCTTTCCTCTCGTGGGGCTTGTCCCCCAGTCTATGAGCCGCCGGAGTGACCGGTGGCAGAAGATGGAGAAAGGGCCGCGAACCCGAGAGGATTCGCGGCCCTTTCTGCCGTGCTGCGGCAGCGCGTGATGCTACTGCGCAGCGGCGACGATGTTGACGACCCGGCGACCGCGACGCGTGCCGAACTCGACAGCGCCCGCCTCGAGGGCGAACAGCGTGTCATCCTTGCCGCGACCCACGCCGGCGCCCGGGTGGAAGTGCGTGCCGCGCTGGCGGACGATGATCTCGCCGGCGTTGACGGACTGGCCGCCGAAGCGCTTCACGCCGAGGAACTGCGGGTTGGAATCGCGGCCGTTGCGAGTGGAGCTCGCACCCTTCTTATGTGCCATGTCTCTTGCCTACCTTCGGAAACGGATGGGTGAGTGACGGGAGCGCCGACTAGGCGATCGACGTCACCTTGACCTTGGTCAGAGCGGCGCGGAAGCCCTGGCGCTTCTTGTAGCCGGTCTTGTTCTTGTACTTCTGAATGACGATCTTCGGGCCGCGGAGGTTCTCAACCACCTCGGCCGTGACCTTCACCTTGGCGAGCTCATCGGCTGCCGACGTGATCTTGTCCCCGTCCACCAATAGCAGAGCAGGCAACTCGATGGTGCTGCCGGCCTCCGAGGCAACGCGGTCAAGGGTCACGAGGTCTCCGACGGACACCTTTTCCTGCCGGCCACCGGCACGGACAATCGCGTACACCACTTGGTTCTCACTTCTCTAGACGTTCAAATTCTTGATTCGCCCCTGGGCGTCCGGGTGATGCTCGCTCGGGGCGGTGTCCCGACCGCCCACGCGTCCCAGCGGACCCTTCAGGGGATGCCTCTCGGCATGGCCTCAAGCCACACCGACAACCCTGTGACCGACCCCGCGGCGTGCGCTGCGCGCCCGCGAGTCTGCGGTCTCCGTCAGTTGGAGGCTAAAGCACCGAAGATCCAGTCTACTGCACGGAGCATAGCCCTTCCAATTCCTGGATCTTCGGCGCGTCGGCTACTCCTTGCCCTGGCGGGCGATCTCCGAGGCGGAGACGCCCACGCCGAGCATGACCGGAGCGGCCGCGGCAGAGCCTTCCCTCTTCTCCGACGGCGCGGACGCCGACGCCGTGAACGCCGCGCCCGAGGCGGACTGCTCCCGCTCCGCGACGCTCACGCTCGAGGCGCCCTGGGCGCTCGAGGCCACGCGACGGCGGCGACGGGGCGCGGCCGGGGCCGCCGACGACGACGCGTCCTGCGCGGCAGCGGGCCGGTCCGCCTTCCGAGCTGGACGCTCGGCCTTCGGAGCCGACTCGTTCGCACGCGCTCGCTCCGAGCCCGACCGGCTCGATGCGGCCTCGTCCGCCGTCGCCTGGGCCTCGCCCTGCCGAGCCTCGCCCTGCCGAGCCTCGTCCTGCTGGGCGCGGCCCTGGCCACGGCTGCGGCCGCCGCGGCGGCGGGGCTTGCGGCCCTTGCGCTCGCCGTCGTCGTCCGCGTCCCCCTGGCCCGCGTCCTGGCCGGAGTCCGAGGAGCCCTTGCCGGCGAAGACGTCGTCGAGCTCGTCGAGGCTCGCCGTGGAGCGGCGGGAGCGGCCGCGCCCGGAGCCCTTGCCCGTGGGGAGGGCCACCTTCTCGTCGCCGAACTCGAGGGCCTCGCCGCGGGCGTCCTGCTCGGCCGCCTCGGCGCGGTCTGCGGCCTTGACGGCCTCGGCCGCGCTCTCCTCGATCGCGCTCTCTCCGGCGCCCCTCTGAGATCCGTCCTTCGGCGCGAGCGATCCCGGGGCGAGGCGCCGGCCGCCGCCGACGGACGCCGCGTGGATCGAGGCCATCGTGGCGCGGTTGGTCTTCGACTTCTCCTCGGCGGCCTTGTCCTCGCCCGACGTGTCCCGGCGACTGCCGCGCTCCTGCTTGTCCTTGCGGCCGGATCCCGCGTCCTTCGGGGAGTCCTGGGTCTCCTCGGCTGACGGACCGCCCTGGTCGCTCTCCTGCATCCGCTGCTTGCGGTTGCGGCGGCGCTCGGCGCGGGTGGAACGGTGGTGGCCGCCCTCCGACTTGCCGGAGCCGGAGGAGAGCGGACGGCGGTGCATGACCGGCTCCTCGTGGGTGACCACGCCGCGGCCGGCGCACTCCGCGCACTGCTCGCCGAAGACCTCGAGCAGGCCCGTGCCCATGCGCTTGCGCGTCATCTGGACGAGGCCGAGGCTCGTGACCTCGGCGACCTGGTGCTTGGTGCGGTCCCGGCCGAGGCACTCCACGAGGCGGCGGAGCACGAGGTCCCGGTTGGACTCGAGCACCATGTCGATGAAGTCGATGACGATGATGCCTCCGATGTCCCGCAGGCGCAGCTGCCGGACGACCTCCTCGGCGGCCTCGAGGTTGTTCTTGGTCACCGTCTCCTCGAGGTTGCCCCCGGAGCCGGTGAACTTGCCTGTGTTGACGTCGATGACAGTCATCGCCTCGGTCCGGTCGATGACGAGCGAGCCGCCGGACGGCAGGAAGACCTTGCGGTCCAGGGCCTTGTTGATCTGCTCGTCGATCCGGTAGCTCGCGAAGACGTCCTCCTCGCCCTCCCAGCGCTCGAGGCGGTCGACGAGGTGCGGGGCCACGTACGTCACGTAGGCCTCGATCTGGTCCCAGGTGTTCTCCCCCGCGACCACGAGCTTGGTGAAGTCCTCGTTGAAGACGTCCCGGACCACCTTGATGGTGAGGTCCGGCTCCGCGTAGAGCAGCTCCGGCGCAAGCGTCTTGGTCGAGCCGGCCTTCTCCTTGATGCCCTCCCACTGGACGCGGAGGCGGTTGATGTCGTTGGTCAGCTCCTCTTCGCTCGCGCCCTCGGCCGCGGTGCGGACGATCACGCCCGCGTCCGCCGGGAGGTGCTCCTTGAGGATCTTCTTCAGGCGGGCGCGCTCCACGTCCGGGAGCTTCCGGGAGATGCCCGTCATCGAGCCGTCCGGCACGTAGACGAGGTAGCGGCCCGGGAGCGAGATCTGGCTCGTGAGGCGGGCGCCCTTGTGGCCCACCGGGTCCTTGGAGACCTGCACGAGGACCGAGTCCCCGCCCTTGAGGGCGTTCTCGATCCGGCGCGGCTTGCCGTCCAGCTTGACGACATCCCAGTTGACCTCGCCCGCGTAGAGCACCGCGTTGCGCCCGCGGCCGATGTCGATGAACGCCGCCTCCATCGACGGGAGGACGTTCTGCACCTTGCCCAGGTACACGTTGCCGATGAGCGAGTCCTGGGTGGTATTGGAGACGAAGTGCTCCGCGAGCACGCCGTCCTCGAGGACGCCGATCTGGATGCGGTCCTTGCGCTCGCGCACCACCATGGTCCGCTCGACGCTCTCGCGCCGCGCCAGGAACTCCGCCTCGGTGATGACCGTGCGGCGGCGGCCGCCCTCGCGGGACTCGCGACGGCGCTGGCGCTTGGCCTCGAGACGGGTGGATCCCTTGACCGCCGTGACGTTCTCCGGGCCCGTGCCCTCGGCGACTCCCCGCGGGGCGCGGACGCGGGTGACCGTGTTGGGCGGGTCCTCGTCCTCCCCGCCGATCAGCTCGAGGTCCTCTTCCCCGCGACGGCGACGACGACGGCGGCGCGACGAGCCGGACTCGCCCGCATCCGAGCCCGCGTCCGGTCCGTTCGACCCCTCGCCGCCTCCGCGCTTCTTCCGCCCGGAGCGCTCCTTCACCTCAGCGGAGATCTGCTCGACGATGAGCGACTCGACCTCCGAGGGGATGCTGAACGGGTCGAACGGGTCGATCGAGAGCGACGACGACTCGGCGCCCTCCGCGTCACCGGACTCGTCCTCGTCAGCGGGATCGCTCTCCGAGGCCTCGCCGGGTGCCGGCTCCGCCTGCTGGTCCTTGTTCTCCGAGCCCTTGTTCTCCGAGGCCTCGGACTGCTCAGCGTCCGTCTGTCCCTGGTCCGCCTGCGCTTCCGCTGTCTGCTGCTCCGCGGGAACCTCTCCCGCCGCCGGCTCCCCGGACTCTGCGGGCCCGTTCTCCGTGTTCTCTGCCATGCGTCTCTCGCTTCTCTTCTCCTCGGCGCGGGGCCACACCCTCGCGCCGGGCATCCTGGCCGTCCGCGGGCGAAGCCCTGCGGCGGACCGTGAAATCCTTCGTCTCTGCCCCTGGGGGCCGTCGGCTGCGCGCCCTGGCTGCGTCAACCGGCTCACCGGGGCTTTCCTTTGCCCTGCAGCCGCTCTCCGCGCGTGATGCGCGCGGCGGCCGTCCGGTGAGCGCTCCGCGTCTGGCGCTCCGACGGGGCCGGGCCGCCTGGTGTGGCAGGCGTCTCGGACCACCCCCATGTTCTCACGTCTGACGCCGAACCGGGCACGCCTCGGCGCGCCCCGCCCGTCACCGCGAGTACCGTGGAGGCCATGAGCACTCGCACGGACGACACCCCGACCCGCCGCACCCCAGCAGACGAGAACTCCGACCCCGCCCCGCTCTCCCGCCTGGACCGCGGACTCGCCTGGACCCTCGTGGTCACGGGCCTGGGCGCGTGGCTGGCCTCCGCCGCCCTCGTGGCCGAGCGCCTGAACCTGTACAAGGACCCGGGATACGTCACGAGCTGCGACCTCAACCCGCTCATCTCCTGCGGCACGGTCATGAAGTCCTGGCAGGCCTCCCTCTTCGGCTTCCCGAATCCCTTCATCGGCCTGGTGGGCTTCGCCGTCGTCGTCGCCATCGGCGCCGCGCTCCTGGCGCGGGCGCGGTTCTCGCGGTGGTTCTGGATCGCGCTCCAGACGGGGCTGCTGCTCTGCCTGGTCATGCTCGGCTGGCTGTTCTACTCCGCGGTGTTCGTCATCGGCGCGCTGTGCATCTACTGCATGATCGTCTGGTTCTTCTCGATGCCGATGTTCTTCTACACCCTCCGCCGGAACCTCCTGACCGGGACACTGCCCGCGCCGGAGGGCGTGCGGCGGTTCTTCGAGCACTGGACGTTCGTGGTGACCGCGGTGGCCGAGCTGCTCGTGTTCGGCACGGTGTTCGTCATCTTCATGGACGCCTTCGTCTGATCCCGGGGCGCCCCGGACCTTGGCTCTCCAGGGACGGTCAGCCGAGCAGCTTGAGCTCGTCCTCCGTGTACCACCGCAGCGCCTCGCGGCGGCCGTGCGTCAGCTGGCGGGAGGTCCGTCTCCGAGTCGAAGCTCGAGCCGATGGCGCCGCCGAACACCCCGAGCGCCGCGCTCAGCCACGCCAGCTTGACGTAGTTGAGCGGCGTGACGTGCGGCTCCTTGAGGATGTGGGACAGGAACTCGGGGCTGATCATGATGAGGCTGCCGACGAAGATCGCGACGACGAGCGCCGCATACAGCATGAAGACGCAGAAGAAGAGGGTCGTGGCGGTGGAGAGGTTGTAGACCACTGTGATCGACTTCTTGCGCCCCGGGCCCGGACGGTCCCACAGCCGGTTGTGCCCGATCAGCCAGGCCACCATGACGAACATCGAGAGCACGCCGATGAACCCGATGCGCCATTCGCTGAGGTAGTTCGCCATCTGCCAGATCGACGTGTAGAAGAGGCCGAACGCGCCTGTGGCCAGGGCACCCGCGAGAGCGCTGGAGAGCTTCGTCATGGTGCGCAGCGGCTGGTTGGCCCGGGCCATGCCGAGCACCGTGCGGACGCCGCCCGTGTACATGTTGACGTGGAGCACCTTGTTTCCGCGCTCCTTGTGGTGGCTCCACGTGGAGAACGGCAGCTCGTGCCCCTCTTCCGGCGCGTGCATGCGGGCGCTCGCCATCTGGAACGTGCAGCTGACGAGGAGGTTGAGCAGGCGCCCCTCCGTGTTGACGACTCCGAGCGCGGGACAGGAGATCACTGCGACGTTGGGCTCCGGGAAGAACTCGGCGGCCACGGCCCGTTCTCCCGAGTGCCGCGGCATCTCGGTGAGCATGAAGATCGCGTCCACGCTCTCGAACTCGGCGGACACCTTCTCCGCCCAGGAGAGGTCCAGCGTGTTGCCGGGCTTGATGCGGAACAGACCGGTCCTCACGAGGAGCTCGGTCTGGGCGCCGAACGTGGCCTGGAGGCGCTTGCGGAAGCGGTCCTCGACGCGGGACATGGAACGGGTGGGCATCCCGGGATCCGAGAGCACGAGGATGCGCACGGTGCGCGGGGGTGCGGTGGTCACGGTGAGACTCTACGGCGCGGAAACTCGAGTGCTCAACACCGGCACGGGGACGCGTCCCCTAGGCTGAGACCACAACCGCACGCACCCCTCACGAGCCCCGACCGCACCCCGCACGAGGAAGGCCCCGCGATGGCGCATCCGTTCCCCGACCAGCCCGCTCGTTCCACCGTGGCCCTCGTCCTGGCCGGCGGCAAGGGGTCCAGGCTCTCTCCGCTCACGGACGCGCGGGCCAAGCCGGCCGTCCCGTTCGCGGGCTCGTACCGGATCATCGACGTCGTCCTGTCCAATCTCGCGCACTCGGGGCTCCAGGACGTCTGGATCGCCGAGCAGTACCGCCCCTTCACCCTCAACCGACACCTCGCCGGCGGGCGCCCCTGGGACCTCGACGGCACGCGCCACGGCCTCCAGATCCTCCCGCCGGCCGAGGGGCGGATCGAGGAGGGCTTCGCCGCGGGCAACGGGCACGTCCTCCACCAGCACGCGCCGCTCCTCGAGTCCTTCGGAGCCGACGAGGCCGTGATCCTCTCCGCGGACCACCTCTACCTCCTCGACCTGCGGCCCGTCCTCGAGCAGCACCGCGCCACTGGCGCGGAACTCACGGTGGTCACCACCGAGGTCTCCGAGCACCCGGGCCGCTACGGGGTGGTCCAGACCGACGACGACGGCCGGGTCACCCGCTACGACTACAAGCCGGACGATCCCCAGGGCAGCGTGGTGGCCACGGAGATCTTCGTCTACGACGTCTCGGTGCTTGCGAGAGTGACGGACGAGCTCGTCGCCGCCCAGGAGCAAGAGCACGATCCGGACCCGAGCATCGAGGGAGAGACGCTCGGCGACTACGGGGAGTCGATCGTTCCCACCCTCGTGGAGCGGGGGAAGGTGTTCGAGTACCGGCACACCGGCTACTGGAGGGACATCGGAACCGTGGACTCCTACTTCCAGGCGCACATGGACCTCGTGGCGGGGCGCGGACTGGAGCTGACGCGGGCCGACTGGCCCATCACGACGAATCCCCGCACGTCCGCGCCGGCCAGCATCGGCCCTTCGGCCGAGGTCCGGGACGCCCTGGTGTGCGCGGGCGCGCGAGTCGAGGGGGCAGTCTCCGAGAGCGTCATCGGCCCCGGCGTGCACGTGGAGCCCGGCGCCTCCGTCCGCCGCTCCGTGCTGCTCGGCAGCTGCGTGGTGCCGGCTGGGGCCGAGCTGGAGTCCGTCATCGCGGATGTCGGGGCCGAGATCCCCGCGGAGCGCGTGGGCCGAACCAAGCCCGGACCCGGCAACATCACCGTGCTCGAGCCGGCCGCGCGCGGCCCCGAGCACGGCCAGGACGAGACCACCGGCCACTGACCGCCCCGCCGAGGCCGGGCGTCACGGTCCGGCGTCACGGGCTGCGCAGCGAGCGCCTGCGCCTCTCGAGCTCCTGGACGGCGGTGCGGGCCGAGACGGCGGGCGCCGGGAGTCCGCCGAGCCGGATGGTGGCCGCGGCCCTGAGCGCCAGCTCGTCCGCGAGGCGCGCCGCCTTCCACGGGAGCCCGACCTCCGCGGCGAAGGCCCTGAAGTCACGTCCTGTGAGTCCCTCCGCCTTGCCGCCGACTCTGAGCGCCATCGACTCGTCCCCGTACAGGAGGCTGCACTCGGCCGAGGTGATGGGCGCAGGCCCCCAGCCTCCGCCAGGCCGCTCGAGGATCCCGAGGGCGCGGGCGTGCATCTCTCCGTGGCCGATGATCCACGCGAAGACGATCTGGAGGTAGAACGTGCGCAGGGCGGCCTGCGGTGCGACGCAGTGCCGGCTCAGCTGCAGGACGAGCTCCTCCGCGCTCGGGCTGTACTTGGCCTGCGGGGAGAGGCCGAGCACCTGCACCCCGTCTTCAAAGGCGAGCCGCGTCCCGTCCGGAGCCGAGTCGAACCGCTCGATGACGAGCATCCGGTCCCCGTCTCCGCAGCGCACGGCACGGGCGTCCACCACCGGACAGCGCATCCGCCGCGCAGCCTCGAGGTGGCGGATCTGGTTGAGCGCCCAGCCGAACCGGCGGCGGTTCTCCGGGATGACGAACGGCTGCCTGCTCGCGAGGCGTCCGGCGTTGAGCACCGGTGCCCCCGCCGGACGGAGGCAGACGTCCCCGGGGACGCTGGCGCCGAGGGCGAGAAGGATGCCCAGCTCGCTCGGCGGGCTCGACTTCACGCTGCAGCTCGGCCCGGCGACCCGCCTCCCTTCCGGCAGAAGACCCGCGAAGTACGGCGGCAGGGCTCCCTCAGGGAATTCGAGCACCTCTGTGCCGACCGGCAGCGTGGTGGCCACAGCCAGCGGCGGGGTCTCCGCGGCGAGCAGCTGAGGGGAGTAGGAGAACTCCACGCAGCCGTCCTCCCGTTGCCGGAGCACCGCGACCCGCCGACCCTTCTTGCACACGTCCGCGGCGAGGACCGGAGATGCCTTGGGGTCCGCCTCGAGGACGGGCGCGGAGAAGATCGAGCTCACGGACAGGCCCGGACGGTCAGCCCGAGCACCGCGGAGACGGCGATGACCGCACGGAGCGAGGGACTGCCGCGGCCCGTCTCGATGTCCCTCAGCGTCCTCTCCGAGATGCCTCCCAGTGCCGCGAGCGTCTCCTGCGAGAGCCCCTCCGCGCGGCGCGCGGCACGGATGGCCTCCCCGAGCGCCTGGGCCGTGGTCTTGTTCATGGTTCACCCTCTGGGCCCGCGGAAGAACGCCGCCGCGTCCTTCGAGCCCGGCAGGACGGGGCACATCCCAGCAGACCTCATCCGCACCCGGCGTGATCTCGCGCACCGGCGGATCTCTGCCGATGAGGCGCAAATACCTCCAGATCCTGCCGGTTTTGCCCCTGATCGGCAGAAGATCGCCGATGCAGACTCCCTTCCCATGACCTCACTCCCCCATCAGTCTCGGTGCTTCCATTAGACACACGCACGGTTGTCATGTCTCTGGGCAAGGGCACAAGACGCACGGACGGAATTGAGGCGGGTGCACAGCCGCCGGGAACGGCAGAAGGGGCCGTCCCCTGAGGAACAGCCCCTTCTCGGCCCGCCCCGCTGTGAGGGGCGCGTCAGCGCAGCACGCCGGCCCGGCCGGCCGCGCTCGTTTCAGCGGATCAGGCGAACCAGATGCCGATCTCCCGCTCGGCGGACTCCACGGAGTCCGAGCCGTGGACGAGGTTCTTCTGGACCTTCTCTCCCCAGTCCCGGCCGAAGTCGCCGCGGATGGTGCCCGGAGCCGCCGTCGTCGGATCCGTGGTGCCGGCGAGGGAGCGGAAGCCCTCGATGACGCGGTGGCCCTCGACCACCGCGGCGACGACCGGGCCGGAGGACATGAACTCGAGCAGGGGCTCGTAGAAGGGCTTGCCCTCGTGCTCGGCGTAGTGGGCCTCGAGCACGGAGCGCTCGGCCTCCACCATCTTGAGGGACGTGACGCGGTAGCCCTTCGCCTCGATGCGGGCGAGGATCTGGCCGGTGAGGCTGCGCTCAACGCCGTCCGGCTTGACGAGGACGAGGGTGCGCTCTGCGGTCATGCGAGGTGCTCCTTGGGTGGTTCGGTGGGTGGGTGGATGATCGGCGGACGGCCGGGGTTCCAGGCTATCGCGGCCGTTGGGGCGGCAAGACCCCTACAGCGTTCCCTCGGGGCTCTCGGACTCGTCCGGATGCTCCCGGCGGTACTCGGCCTCAAGACGGTCTCGCTCGGCGTTCTCCGCGTCGATCTGGCGGCCCTTGACGAGCGCGTAGATCCAGCAGCCGGTGAACCCGGCGGCCACGATGAGCATGAGCGGGATCGCGAGGCCGAGTGCGAAGGTGAGGACCTGGAGCACCCAGCCCGCCTTGAGGCCCCAGGGCTTCTGGAGCACCGCGCAGCACGCCACGAGGGCCACGGCGAGCGCAGCCCCTCCTGCGAGCAGCCACGGCAGAGCGGCGCTGCCCCGGTACAGACCGATCATCGCGAGCGTGGCGAAGGCCACCGCGAGGGCCTGGAGGACGAGGACCGTGGAGGCGAACATCGTCCGGACGCTGCGGCGGGGCTTCGGGATGCCCGGCCGCCATTCGGCCTGCTGGCGCTCGAGGCGCTGGCGGATCGACTCACGCGCCATCGGCGGCACCTCCCCCGGCGAGCAGCACCTGGGCCTCTCCGACCACGGTGATGGACCCCGTCACGAGGACCCCGCCGGCGAAGTCGCCCGGCTCCTCGGCCAGGGCGACGGCGCGGGTCAGCGCGTCCACGAGGTCAGCCTCGACGGAGATCTCCTCCTCCGTCCAGCCGGCGGCGAGCGCGAACTCGCGCAGCTCGGCCGGAGGGACGGCGCGCGGCGAGGTGGAGGCGGTGAGGACGATCGGACCGGCGAGGTCGTCCAGCTCCCGCCGGAAGGCGGCGAGGAACTCGGCCGCGTCCTTCTCCCCGAGGATGCCGACGACGGGCACGAGCCGCGAGAACGTGAACGCCTCCTTGAGCGCCGCGGCCGTGACACGGATGCCGGCGGGGTTGTGCGCGGCGTCGAGGATGACGGTGGGAGCGGTGCGGACCACCTCGAGGCGGCCCGGCGAGGCGACCTGCTCGAAGGCCTCGCGGAGCACCTCGATGCTGAGCTCCTTCTCTCCCCCGCCGAGGAACGCCTCGAGAGCGGCCACGGCCACCGCGGCGTTCTGAGCCTGGTGCTCGCCGTGGAGCGGGAGCACGAGGTCCTCGTACCGGCCCGCGATCCCGTCGATCGTCACCACCTGGCCGCCCACGGCCACCTGCCGGGACTCGACGCCGAACTCCACCCCCTCGAAGCGGAAGGGGATCTCCAGCTCACGGGCCCGCTCGAGGAGGACGTTGGCTGCGTCCCGGTCCTGCGCCGCGGAGACGAGGAACCCGCCGGGCTTGAGGATGCCGGCCTTCTCCAGGGCGATGTCCCGGACGGTGTCCCCCAGGAGGTCCGTGTGGTCCAGGCTGATCGGCGTCACCACGCTGACCCGCCCGCTCACCACGTTGGTGGCGTCCGTGATCCCGCCGAGGCCCACCTCGACGACGGCGACGTCGACCGGCTCGTCCGCGAACACCGCGAAGGCGAGCACGGTGAGGGCCTCGAAATAGGTGAGCCGCGGCTCGCCCTCGGCCTCGAGCTCGGCGTCCGCCATCTCCACGTACGGGCGGATCTCGTCCCAGATCCGCACGAAGGTCTCGTCCGAGACGGGCTCGCCGTCGATCGAGATCCGCTCGGTGACGGACGTCAGGTGAGGGCTCGTGTACCGGCCGGTGCGCAGGTTGTGCGCACGCAGGCCCGCCTCGATGATCCTCGCCGTGGAGGTCTTCCCGTTGGTGCCGGTGATGTGGATGGACTCGTAGGCGTTCTGGGGGTCGCCCAGAAGCTCCATGACCCGCCACATGGGCTCCATGCGGGGCTCCATCTTGTTCTCCGGCGCTCGCGAGAGCAGCTCTGCGTAGACGCTCAGCGCATCGGAGCGGTCTGCGGCCTCGAACCGGTCTGTCACTGGGCCACCTCCACGGAGATCTCGGGCTGGGCCGCGTCCGTCTCCTCGAAGACCAGGGCGGTGGAGAGCGTCTCCCGCTCCACGAGCTCCTGGTTCTCCGTGAGCGCGCCGATGAGCTCGGCGTTGGCGCGGATCGTGGTCACCACGCGGTCGCTGATGTGCAGGCCCGCGTCGCGGCGGGCCTGGGCGATCTGGCGGATCGTGTCGCGGGCGGTGCCCTCCGCCTCGAGCGCCGGGGTCATCGCGGTGTCCAGCACCATGAAGCCTCCGCCGGGCAGGACGGCGGCGGCGCCGCCGTCGGCCTTCTCCGGGTCGACGACGGTCTCCAGCGTGTACTCGCCCTCCTGGAGCTCGAGCCCGCCGGCCGTGACCGTCCCGTCCTCGGCGACGGACCAGTCGCCGGACTTGGAGCCCTTGATGGCCTGCTGGACGCTCTTGCCGAGGCGCGGGCCGGCAGCGCGGGCGTTGACGGCGAGCCGCTGGCTGATGCCGTAGTCCGCGGCGTCCTCCTCGTCCGCGCTGCGGACGTCGAGGGACTTGAGGTTGAGCTCGTCCCGCAGGATCGCTGTGTGCGCCTCGGTGAGCCGCTCCGGCTGCGGAATGACGAGCGAGGCTCCGGCGAGCGGCAGGCGCACGCGCAGCTTGGCCGCCTTGCGCAGCGCGGAGCCCGTGGAGGCCACCTGGCGCACGAGGCCCATCGCCTCGAGGCCCTCCTCGTCCCGCGGGAACCGCGAGGCGTCCGGGTAGTCCGCGAGGTGGACCGAGCGGCCTCCGGTGAGGCCCCGCCAGATCTCCTCCGCCGCCAGGGGCAGCAGCGGCGCCGCGGCCTCGCACACCGTCTTGAGGCACGTGAAGAGGACGTCGAACGCCGCCGGATCCTCCTCGAAGAACCGCTCGCGCGAGCGGCGCACGTACCAGTTGGTCAGGGTGTCCGTGTAGGAGCGCAGGGCGTCCGTGGCGTCCGAGACCTCGTAGGCGTCCAGCGCTGTGCGGACGTCCTCGACGAGCTGGCCCGTGGCGGCCAGGATGTACTGGTCCAGCGGGTCCTCGGAGCTGAAGCGCTCCTGCGCCTCGTAGCCCTCGCCGCCGTTGGCCGCGTTGGTGTAGAGCGTGAAGAAGTACCAGACGCTCCACAGCGGCAGGAGGACCTGGCGGACGCCCTCGCGGATGCCCTCCTCGGTCACGATGAGGTTGCCGCCGCGCAGGATCGGGCTGGACATGAGGAACCAGCGCATCGCGTCCGAGCCGTCACGGTCCAGGACCTCGGAGACGTCGGGGTAGTTGCGCAGCGACTTGGACATCTTGTTGCCGTCCGAGCCGAGCACGATGCCGTGGCTGATGACGTTCCGGAACGCGGGCCGGTCGAAGAGCGCCGTCGAGAGGATGTGCAGCGTGTAGAACCAGCCGCGCGTCTGGCCGATGTACTCGACGATGAAGTCCGCCGGGTTGTGCGTGTCGAACCACTCCTCCGCCTCGAACGGGTAGTGGTTCTGGGCGTACGGCATCGAGCCCGAGTCGAACCAGACGTCCAGGACGTCCGGGACGCGGCGCATCGTGGACTTTCCGGTCGGGTCGTCCGGGTTGGGCCGCGTCAGCTCGTCGATGAACGGGCGGTGCAGGTCCGGCTTGCCCTCGTGGTTGAGCGGCATCCGGCCGAAGTCCGCCTCGAGCTCGGCGAGCGAGCCGTAGACGTCCATGCGCGGGCAGTCCGGATCATCCGAGACCCACACCGGGATCGGCGAGCCCCAGTAGCGGTTGCGGGAGATGGACCAGTCCCGCGCGTTCTCGAGCCACTTGCCGAACTGGCCGTCCTTGACGTTGCCCGGGATCCAGTTGATCTCCTGGTTGAGCTCGAGCATCCGGTCCTTGACCTTGGTGACCTCCACGTACCACGAGGAGATGGCCCGGTAGATGAGCGGCCGGCGGCAGCGCCAGCAGTGCGGGTAGCTGTGCTCGTACGTGGCCTGCCGGACGAGCAGCCCCTTCTCCTTGAGGACCCGGACGATCGCCTTGTTCGCCTCGAACACCTGCACGCCCGCGATCTCCGCGAGCTCCTCCGACCCCGAGGGGCTCGGCTTGGAGAAGAGCGGCAGGAAGCGCGCGCCCTCGTCCACCGAGAGCACCACGGGGATGCCGGCCGCTTCGCAGACCGCCTGGTCGTCCTCACCGTAGGCGGGCGCCTGGTGGACCACGCCGGTGCCGTCCGTCGTCGTGACGTAGTCCGCCACGAGGATGCGCCAGGCGTTCTCCGTGCCGTGCTGCTCGGCGTCCGTGAAGTAGTCGAAGAGCGGGAGGTACTCCACGTCCTCGAGCTCGCGGCCCGTGAGCGTGCGGGCCACGGCCGCGTGCGCGGCCTCTGCGTCCTCATAGCCGAGGTCCTTCGCGTACGCCCCGAGGAGGTCCTTCGCGAGGAGGAACGACGACGACGGCGCGAAGCGCTCCCCCAGGCCCGCTCCGCCGGGACCGGCCGGGACGACGGCGTAGTCCACGTCCGGCCCCACCGCGAGGGCGAGGTTGGTGGGCAGGGTCCAGGGCGTGGTGGTCCACGCGATGGCGAACACGCCGGCCAGACCGAGCTCGTCCGCCTTGGCGCCGTTCAGGGCGAAGGCCGCCGTGACGGTGGGGTCCTGGCGCTGCTGGTAGACGTCGTCGTCCATGCGCAGCTCGTGGTTGGACAGCGGGGTCTCGTCATTCCAGCAGTACGGCAGGACGCGGAAGCCCTGGTACGTGAGGCCCTTCTCGTGGAGGCGCTTGAACGCCCAGATGACGGACTCCATGTACTCGACGTTGAGCGTCTTGTAGTCGTGCTCGAAGTCCACCCAGCGGGCCTGGCGGTTGACGTAGTCCTTCCACTCTTCGGTGTAGCGGAGGACGGAGGCGCGGCAGGCATCGTTGAAGCGGTCGATGCCCATCTCCTCGATCTGCTTCTTGTCCGTCATGCCGAGCTGCTTCATCGCCTCGAGCTCGGCGGGCAGGCCGTGGGTGTCCCAGCCGAAGCGGCGCTCCACGCGGTGGCCGCGCTGGGTCTGGTAGCGGGCCACGAGGTCCTTGGCATAGCCCGTGAGGAGGTGGCCGTAGTGCGGCAGGCCGTTGGCGAAGGGAGGGCCGTCGTAGAACACGAACTCGTTCGCCCCGTTCTCTCCGGCCGGGCGGTTGTCGATCGACGCCTGGAAGGTCTGGTCCTCGGCCCAGTAGCGGAGGACGGCCTGCTCGATGCTCGGGAAACGGGGCGAGGACGGGGTGCGGGTCTCGCCGGTGGCGCTGACCTTCGGGTAGGTGCTCATCGCGGTCCTTGTCTCAGACGTGAATAGCCGGGAGTGCAAGGACGAACGCCACGCGAAGCAGGCCGGCCCGGGCTCAGAGGCCCAGGCTGACCTGCTCGGCGGGACCTCCGCGGTACCACCTCGCTTGCACCGCGACGATGCGTCCCTTCCCCGGGGCATCGGCACAGTGCCGCTTGTTTCAGTGCTGTGACGGGCACACCCGTTCGGGTCTACTGAGGCGCCGGGCCGCCCCGCGAGGGGCGGGCCGGGGGCTTCCATGGGCGGCGGTCCGCGCCCTGAAGGTCACGTCCGCCTGGAGCCATACGCCTGTTCTTCCGAAAGCTCGCCGGTGATGGCCGGGTCAATGCTGATCTCCTCCATCTTAGGCTCTCCCGCGCCGGGGGCCAACATCGCTCTTCATCCCCGCGACGGCGGGCGCTAGCCCTTCCGGACCACCTTGTGCTGGGCCGCCTGGGCCACCGGGCGCAGCACGATCTCGTCCAGGCTCACGTGGTGGGGAACGGTCACCGCGTAGCGGACCACGTCCGCCACGTCCTCGGCCGTGAGCGGCTTCTCCACGCCGGCGTACACCTTCTCCGCGGCCTCCTTGTCCCCGCCCATGCGCATGAGGGAGAACTCCTCGGTGTGCACCATGCCGGGGAGCACCTCGATGACGCGGACGTTGTGCTCGGCCTCCTCGAGGCGGAGGGCTCGGGTCATGCCGCGCTCGGCGAACTTGGCGGCGTTGTAGCCGGAGCCGCCCTCGTAGCCCACGAGCCCCGCCGTCGAGGTGAGGTTGAGGACCGTGCCCTCGGCGGCCCGCAGCTGTGGGAGGAACGCGCGGGTGACGATCATGGTGCCGAGGACGTTGACGCGGTACATCCACTCCCAGTCCTCGGTCTTCGCCTCGGCCACCCACTCGGTGCCGCGGGCGCCGCCGGCGATGTTGACGAGCGTGTCCGCGCCGCCCGCCTCCCGAACGGTCTCCGCGAAGCGCTGCACGGCGTTCTCGTCCGTGACGTCCAAGGGGTAGGGGTGGATGTCCGGATGCCGCTGGGCGAGCGCCTCGAGGCGCTCGGCCCGGCGGGCCACGGCGTAGACCTCGAACCCGGCCTCGGCCAGGGCGAGCGCGCTCGCCTCTCCGATGCCCGTGGATGCTCCTGTCACGACTGCGATGCGAGTGCTCATGCCGTCAGCCTAGCCCGCGGCTGCGCAGCCGTCTCCGACGGGATGAAGAACACCCTCCGCATGCAGGAGGCGCACCGCCGGCGGCGAGGCGCCGCATGGAAGAATGGAGCCCATGACTGAGAACCCGCAGGGCACAGACACGCCCATTTCCGTCCCCGACAAGCCGGCTCTCGAGGGCCTCGAGTCCAAGCTCACGGACCGCTGGGTCAGCGAGAAGACCTACGCCTTCAACCGCGAGACCACGCGCGAGCAGGTCTACTCGATCGACACCCCGCCTCCCACGGCCTCCGGCTCGCTCCACGTGGGGCACATGTTCTCCTACACGCAGACGGACGTGCTCGCGCGCTACCAGCGCATGACGGGCAAGAACGTCTTCTACCCCATGGGCTGGGATGACAACGGCCTGCCCACCGAGCGCCGCGTCCAGAACTACTACGGCGTGCGCTGCGATCCGGCGATCAAGTACGAGCCGGGCTACCAGCCGCCGGAGAAGCCGGCCAAGAACCAGCGTGACTGGGACGTGGTGTCCCGCCGCAACTTCATCGAGCTCTGCGAGCAGCTCGCCGTCGAGGACGAGAAGGTCTTCGAGCACCTCTTCAAGACGCTCGGCCTCTCCGTGGACTGGTCCATGACCTACCGGACCATCGACGACCACTCGCGGGCGGTCTCCCAGCGCGCCTTCATCGAGAACCTCCAGGCCGGCGACGCGTACATGGCCGAGGCGCCCACGATGTGGGACGTCACCTTCCGCACCGCCGTGGCGCAGGCCGAGCTCGAGGACCGGGAGATGCCCGGCGCGTACCACCGCTACGCCTTCACGGCGGAGGACGGCGAGAAGGTCTTCATCGAGACCACCCGCCCCGAGCTGCTGCCCGCCTGCGTGGCGCTCGTGGCCCACCCCGAGGACGAGCGCTACCGGCACCTTTTCGGCAAGACCGTCACCTCTCCCCTCTTCGACGTCGAGGTGGAGGTGCACCCGCACGCCCTGGCCAAGCAGGACAAGGGCTCGGGCATCGCCATGATCTGCACCTTCGGCGATGCGAACGACATCACCTGGTGGCGCGAGCTCAGCCTGCCGACGCGCACGCTCATCGGCCGCGACGGCCGCTTCCGCGCCGAGACCCCCGAGTGGATCACGTCCGAGGCCGGCCGCGCGAACTACGAGAACGTCGCGGGCAAGACGGTGTTCTCCGCCAAGGAGGCCGTCGTCGGCATGCTCGTGGAGGAGGGACTGCTCGACGGCGAGCCGAAGAAGATCACCCACCCGGTCAACTTCTTCGAGAAGGGCGACAAGCCGCTCGAGATCGTCTCCTCCCGCCAGTGGTACATCCGCAACGGCGGGCGGGACGCGGACCGCCGTGAGCGCCTCATCTCGCGCGGCCGGGAGATCGACTTCCACCCGTCCTTCATGCGAGCCCGCTACGAGGACTGGATCCGGGGCCTCAACGGAGACTGGCTCGTCTCCCGCCAGCGCTTCTTCGGCGTGCCGATTCCCGTCTGGTACAAGGCGGACGCGCAGGGCGAGCCGGACTACGATCAGCCGATCCTCCCCGAGATCAGCGCCCTCCCCGTGGACCCCGCGGCCGAGCCGGCGCCCGGGTTCACCGAGGACCAGCGCGGCGCCGCCCACGGCTTCGTGGGCGATGCGGACGTCCTGGACACCTGGGCCACCAGCTCCCTCTCCCCGCAGATCGTGGGCGGCTGGGGCCATGACGAGAGGCTCTTCTCCCAGGTCTTCCCGTTCGACCTCCGCCCGCAGGGCCACGACATCATCCGCACCTGGCTCTTCAGCTCCGTGGTCCGCGCGGACGCCCTGCAGAAGTGCGCCCCGTGGAAGCACGCGGGCATCTCCGGCTGGATCCTCGACCCGGACCGCAAGAAGATGTCCAAGTCCAAGGGCAACGTCGTGGTGCCCACCGACGTGCTCAGCGAGTACGGGGCGGACGCCGTCCGGTACTGGGCCGCCTCCGCCAAGCTCGGCGCGGACACGGCGTACGAGGTGGCGCAGATGAAGATCGGCCGCCGCCTGGCCATCAAGCTGCTCAACGCCTCCAAGTTCGTCCTCAACCTCGGCGCCACCGAGGCGGACGTGGCCCGCGGCAGCGCGGACGCGGTGACGAACGAGCTGGACAAGGCCCTGCTCGCGGAGCTCGCGTCCGTGGTGGAGCAGTCCACCCGGGCGTTAGAGCAGTACGACTACGCCCGCGCGCTCGCCCTGACCGAGTCCTTCTTCTGGATGTTCACGGACGACTTCGTGGAGCTCGTCAAGGACCGCGCCTACGGCGCCCAGGGCGAGGAGGGCCGCGACTCGGTCCGCGCCGCGCTGGCGACGACGCTCGACGCCCTCCTGCGCCTCTTCGCGCCGTTCCTGCCGTTCGCCACCGAGGAGGTCTACTCCTGGTGGCGCCGGGGGTCCGTGCACCACGAGTCCTGGCCGACGCCGCAGGAGTACTCTGCTTTCGCCGGCGGGGACGCCGGGATGCTGCCCGTGGTGGGCCGCGCGCTCGCCGGTCTCCGCAAGGCGAAGTCCGAGGCCAAGGTGAAGCAGCGGACGCCCGTCCGCTCCGCCGTGGTCACGGCGGCCTCCGCGGACGCCGCCCGTCTCACGACGGGCCTCGGCGACCTCCGGGCCGCCGCCAACGCAGAGTCGATCGACGTCCGCGAGGGCTCCGGCGACGTGACGGTGTCCGAGGTCGAGCTGATCGTGGAGAGCGCCGAGTAGCATGCTCGCCGCGTCTCTGCCCCTCCACCCGCTGTTCGTCCACGTGCCGGTGGTGTTCATCCCGCTGACGCTGATCGTGGTCCTGCCCGGCCTGTTCTCCCGGCGGTGGGAGCGCCGCTTCGGCTTCCTCGCAGTGGCGTTCGCCGTCATCGCGGCGGTCTCCGCGTGGCTCGCCACCTTCACCGGCGAGGACCTCCTGCACCGCGTCGGGTCCAGCGGACTCGTGGACAAGCACCGGGAGCTCGGCGAGACCGCGCGGAACCTCGCGTTCGCCCTCGCCGCCTTCGTGACGGCGCGCTGGTTCGCCGTCTCCGAGAGCTCTCCTGCCCGCATCCGCGGTCTTGTGGAGCGGCGCCCCTGGATCGAGACGCTCCTCGCCGCCGCGACCTCCCTCTGTGCGGTGGCCGCCACCGTGTGGGCGGTTCTCGCGGGCCACTCGGGGGCCGTCGCCGTCTGGAACGGCTGACCGGCACCGGCTCCGGCACCCGGGCGCATGCAGAAGGCCCCCGCGCCGTCCAGACGGACGGTGCGGGGGCCTTTCCGCTTCGCGACGCGGGCGGCCAGCGGCACTCAGCGGGCCTGCTCGCCCGTCTCAACCGCGGGCTGCGCTGCCCGGAACGTCAGCCGACCTGCGGCATCTCCGTGCGCGAGCGCTTGAGCTCGAAGAAGTACGGGTATGCGGCCAGCGTCCGGGCGCCGTCGAAGAGCTCTCCGGCCGCGTCGCCGCGAGGAACGCGCGTGATGACCGGGCCGAAGAACGCGGTGCCGCCGACGGCGACGACGGGCGTGCCCACCTCGTCCCCCACCTTCTCGAGGGCGGCGTCATGGGAGGTGCGGATCTTCGCGTCCAGAGACTCGTCCTCGGCGGCCTTCACGAGCTCGGGGCTGAGGCCGGCGCGGTCCAGCGCCTTCTCCATGGCCTCGCGGCGGTCCTTCACGCCCTGCTCGTGGTGCACCTCGCCGAGCGCCGTGTAGAGGCGGTCGGCGTTCGCGGGGTTCTCGTCCACAGCGGCCTGGACCACGCGGACCATCCACATGGAGCTGGAGTCGCCGTGGTGGTGGTTGTCCTCGTTGTTCTCGTTGAGGATGCCGAGGGACATGAGGTGCCAGTCCACCTCGACGTCGCGGACCTTCTCCACCTCCTTCATCCAGCGGGAGGTCACCCAGGCGAAGGGGCAGAGCGGGTCGAACCAGAAGTCAACGCGGTCGGTCATGGCGGAGTCCTTTCATCGGGGTCCTCCAACATTGAAGCACTGACCGGCGGGGCCTTCCAGCGTCCCGCTTCGAGCGAACAGGGAGCGGCTAGGCGCTCTTGCGGCGCTTCTTGCCGCCCAGCTCGAGGGAGGGCTCGGCCTCGCCCCGGACGCTGTCCCGCGTCACCGTGACGCGCTCGACGTCATCGCGGCCGGGGATCTCGAACATCGGCCCCGCCAGGGTCTCCTCGAGGATGGAGCGGAGGCCGCGGGCGCCCGTTCCGCGCTCCAAGGCCTTCTGCGCGATCTCGGTGAGCGCGTCCTGCTCGAACTCCAGCGAGACGCCGTCCAGCGCGAACATCTTCTGGTACTGCTTCACGAGCGCGTTCCGCGGCCCCGTGAGGACCTGGATGAGGGCGTCCTCGTCCAGCTTGTTCACGGTGGTGATGACGGGAAGGCGGCCGATGAACTCCGGGATGAGCCCGAACTTGAGCAGGTCCTCGGGCAGCACGTCCCCGTACTCGCCGGAGACCACGTTCTCCTTGAGCGTGGCGCCGAAGCCGATGCCCTTGCGGCCGGCCCGGTCCCCCACGATGTCCTCGAGCCCGGCGAACGCGCCGGCGACGATGAAGAGGACGTTGCTCGTGTCGATCTGGATGAAGTCCTGGTTGGGGTGCTTGCGCCCGCCCTGCGGCGGGACCGAGGCCACCGTGCCCTCGATGATCTTGAGGAGCGCCTGCTGCACGCCCTCGCCGGAGACGTCCCGCGTGATCGAGGGGTTCTCCGACTTCCGCGTGATCTTGTCGATCTCGTCGATGTAGATGATGCCCTGCTCGGCCTTCTTCACGTCGAAGTCCGCGGCCTGGAGGAGCTTGAGGAGGATGTTCTCCACGTCCTCGCCCACGTAGCCGGCCTCCGTGAGGCTCGTGGCGTCCGCGACGGCGAACGGGACGTTCAGCCGCTTGGCGAGCGTCTGCGCCAGGTACGTCTTTCCGCAGCCCGTGGGGCCGATGAGCATGATGTTGGACTTGGACAGCTCCACCTCGTCCAGGTCCGGCGCGAGCGCGGCCGCCTTGGTGCGCTGCTCGGAGCTCGAGTGGATCCGCTTGTAGTGGTTGTAGACCGCGACGGCGAGGGCGCGCTTCGCGCCCGTCTGGCCGACGACGTACTCCTCGAGGAAATCGAAGATCTGCCGGGGGTTCGGCAACTCGGAGGGGCCGAGATCCGTGATCTCGGCGACCTCCTCCTCGATGATCTCGTTGCAGAGCTCGATGCACTCGTCGCAGATGTAGACCCCGGGGCCGGCGATGAGCCGGCGGACCTGCTTCTGGCTCTTTCCGCAGAAGGAGCACTTGAGCAGGTCAGCGCTCTCGTTCGTGCGCGCCATTGAAACCTCACTTTGACGGGGAAACTGTGCGTGCGGCGCAGGGGTGCGCCGAGTCCGCACCGTCTACCCTACGGCAGGTGGCCGCGCGGACGGCGGAGAGACCCGGCGGGGAGCCGCGCCTCGCGCCGTCGCGCGCCGTGGACCGGACCGAGAGCACTCCCCCAGTCCGGTCTGCACCGCCGTCTACTCCGGCGTGTTGATGGCCGGCTTGCGGACCTTGCGGGAGTCCAGGACTTGGTCGATGATGCCGTACTCCAGGGACTCCTTGGCGGTCAGGATCTTGTCCCGCTCGATGTCCCGCGAGATGGCCTCGGCGTCCTTGCCCGTGTGGAGGGCCATGGTCTGCTCGAGCCACTCGCGCATGCGCATCATCTCCTGGGCCTGGATGTCCAGGTCCGAGGCCTGGCCCTGTCCGCCGCCGATGGCCGGCTGGTGGATGAGGACGCGGGCGTTCGGGAGCGCGAGGCGCTTGCCGGGCGTGCCGGCCGCGAGCAGGACGGACGCGGCGGAGGCCGCCTGGCCCAGGCAGACCGTGGTGATCTCGGGGCGGATGTACTGCATCGTGTCGTACAGCGCCGTCATCGCGGTGAAGGAGCCGCCCGGGGAGTTGATGTAGAGCGTGATGTCTCGGTCCGGGTCCTGGGCCTCGAGCACGAGCAGCTGCGCCATGACGTCGTCGGCGCTCGCATCGTCCACCTGCACGCCGAGGAAGACGATCCGGTCCTCGAAGAGCTTGGTGTACGGGTCCTGGCGCTTGAAGCCGTAGGGCGTGCGCTCCTCGAACTGCGGGAGGACGTAGCGGTTGGAGGGCATCGGGAAGCTGACGCCTGCGTGGTTGTTCATTCTTCTCTCCTGGAAGTCGTTCGGGACGGGGTCAGACGGCGCCTCAGGCGTCCTCGTCCGTTCCACCGCCGCCGGACACGTTCGCAGCCTTGTAGGCGATCTTGTCGAAGAAGCCGTACTCGAGGGCGCGCTCTGCGGTGAACCAGTTGTCCCGGTCGTTGTCCTCGAGGATGCGCTCCAGCGGCTGGCCCGTCTGCTCGGCCGTCAGCTCCGCCATGACGCGCTTCATGTCCATGATGAGCTCGGCCTGGATGCGGACGTCCGTGGCCGTGCCCTGGATGCCGCCGAGCGGCTGGTGCATGAGGATGCGGGTGTGCGGCGTGGCGTAGCGCTTGCCCTTGGTGCCCGAGGAGAGCAGGAACTGGCCCATCGACGCGGCGAGGCCCGTGGCCACGGTGACGACGTCGTTCGGGATGAACTGCATCGTGTCGTAGATCGCCATGCCCGCGGTGATCGAGCCGCCGGGCGAGTTGATGTAGAGGTAGATGTCCGCCTCCGGGTCCTCTGCGGAGAGCATGAGGAGCTGGGAGCAGATGAGGTTCGCGTTGTCGTCGCGCACATCCGAGCCGAGCCAGATGATGCGCTCCTTGAGGAGGCGGTTGTAGATGTAGTCGTCCCGCGTGGCGAGCGCCGTCTCCTGGGCCGCCTTGGGTGTCTGTGTCGCTTCGGTCATCATGTTCTCCTCGTCGTCAGCCGACAGACCGTGGCCGGGGCCGCCGTTCGCGGACAGGCCGCGAGCCGGACTCCGCCCGGTGTTCTTGATATGGACACTATCGGCTTTTCCCGCGCGCGCTGAGAGGGGCGGCGGGCGTTTCGCTGTTGGCGCATGGGGCGCAGCCCCGCACCGGACCGCTCCGGATCCGGCCGGGCGGCCCTGGAATGCGAGCGAGCGGGGCGGGACCCGTGTGGATCCCGCCCCGCTCGCGCTGGCTTCCCGCTCGTGCGGGGCAGGCCGGGCAGCCGGTCTTACTCGGCGTCCTCGGCCTTCTTGTCCTCAGCCTTCTTCGCAGCGGTCTTCTTGGCACCCGTCTTCGCCGTGCTCGACTTCGCCGTGCTCGACTTGGCCGTGCTGGTCTTCGAGGTGCTCGACTTCGCCGTGCTGGTCTTCGAGGTGCTCGACTTCGCCGTGGACTTCTTGGCCGCAGGCTTCTTGTCCTCGGACTTCGTGGCGCTGGACTTGGCCGTGGACTTCTTCGGGGCGGACTTCTTGGCGTCCGCCTTCTTCTCGTCCTTCGCCTCGGCGGCGTCCTCGGACCCCTCCGCAGCCTCCTCCTGCGTGCCGAGGACCTCGGAGAGGTCGACGGCGTTGCCCGCGGAGTCCTTGACCTTCGCGGACTCGACGACCTTGCTCAGGGCCTTGTTGCGGCGGACATCGGCGATGACCATCGGCAGCTGACCCGCCTGGTCGATGATCTGTGCGAACTGCTGCGGGTCCATGCCGTACTGCTGCGACGTCTGGAAGATGTAGTCGATGAGCTCCTGCTGGCCCACCTCGACGTCGTTCTGCTCGAGCACCGCGTCGAGGATGACCTCGCGCTTGAAGGCGGCCACGGTGTTCTCGCGGACCTCCTTGCGGTGGTCCTCGCTGTCGTGGCCCTCGGAGCCGTCCTGCTGGAAGTGCTGGTCCACCTGCTCGTCGATGAAGGAGTCCGGAACCGGGACCTCCACCTTCTCGATGAGGGCGTCCATGACCTTGTCGCGGGCCTGAACGCCCTGCTCCATGCGCTTCTGCTGCTCGACCTGCGTCTTGGTGGACTCGCGGAGCTCGGCGATCGTGTCGAACTCGGAGGCCATCTGCGCGAAGTCGTCGTCGGCCTCCGGGAGCTCACGGGTCTTGACGGCCTTGACGACCACCTTGACCTCAGCGTCCTGGCCGGCGTGCTCGCCGCCGGCGAGCTTCGTGGTGAAGATGGCGTCCTCGCCCTCGGAGAGGCCCGTGACGGCCTCGTCCATGCCCTCGAGCATCGTGCCGGAGCCGACCTGGTAGGAGAGGTCAGCGGCAGAGTCCACCTCGTCGCCGTCAACCTTCGCGGTGAGGTCGATGGTGAGGAAGTCGTCCTTCTTCGCCGGGCGGTCCACGGTCTTCAGGGTGCCGAAGCGGCCGCGGAGCTCGTCGAGGGCGGCGTCCACGTCCTTGTCCTCGACCTTGACGGAGTCGACCTCGACCTCGAGGTCGGAGAGGCTCGGGAGCTCGACCGTCGGGCGGACGTCGATCTCAAGCTGGAACTTGAGGTCACCGGACTTCTTCTCCGGGTCCGGCGCATCCGTGATGTCCACCTCGGGGCGGGAGAGCGGCTGCAGGTCCTGCTCCTCGAGGGCGCTCGCGTACCAGCCGTTGAGGCCCTCGTTGATGGCCTGCTCGTAGACGTAGCCGCGGCCGATGCGCTGGTCGATGACCGAGGAGGGGACCTTGCCCTTGCGGAAGCCGGGGATGCTGATCTGCTCGGCGACCTGCTTGTAGGCCTTGTCGATGCTCGGCTTCAGCTCTTCGAACGGCACCTCGACCGTCAGCTTGACGCGGGTCGGGTTGAGGGTTTCGACAGCGCTTTTCACGTCGATGATCTCCTGAACGTTTTGGTATCGGGTCTGCGAACGGCCAGTGCAGCGGAGGACCGCCGACCGGCGTTCTGGTCGGGGTGACAGGATTTGAACCTGCGGCCTCACGCTCCCAAAGCGCGCGCTCTAGCCAAGCTGAGCTACACCCCGTCTCGCGGTCATACAACCCTTGACTCTACCGCGCGCCCGCGAGATTGGCCGAATCCCCCCACACGGGCGCGAGCCGCGCTCTCGCGGGCCTTCAGGGCCGTCCCGCCTCGTCCCGGCGGCCCGGGTTTGGGAGCTCGCCGCCGTTCTGCTACTGTTCTTGAGCAGCGTTCCGGTCAGCACCGGTCCCGTTCGCGGGGATGTAGCTTAATGGTAAAGCCTTAGTCTTCCAAACTAATGACGCGGGTTCGATTCCCGTCATCCCCTCCATAAGACAGACCCCGTCAGATCGTTGATCTGGCGGGGTTTCTGCTGTTCGAGGGGAAGACTCCCTATGGCTTCGCCTGCTCCTCGGCATGGAATCCGATGGGGCGGACTTCGCCGAGGGTAAGCTCTACAAGCCGGGTCGGCTCGAATGGCGTCCCCTCGTTGAGCCGGTCGCAGACCTCTTGCGCATGCTCGCGTTCGACGAACACCATGCTGGGTGAAGGATCGACCTCTTCGTCCTTCTCCTCTTGCGATTCGGCACCGAACCAGACGGCGAAGACCGGATCACCGCTGGGTAACGGCTCGTCATGGTCCTGAAATGACATGTGGTACCAGCCCAAGGAATCCCGAGGTACCACAGACTCCCGGCGGGAGACGAGCTCCTCGGCCTCGGCGGCGCTGGAGAAGGCTCCGAGCAGGTGGTGAACCCCCTCGGGCTGCTCCTCGTAGACGAAGAACACCATCCGCCCGAGAAACTCCTCTCTCTTCGAGCCAGGCAACCCCAGCAGGCGTCGGACGAACCCTCGCACGGTGTGTGTTTCCCTTCGTGTTGCGGTCTCAGTCTTCGGCAATAGCCGATATCGGGCGGACGTCTAAGCGGGTTCGCGCAGGCGGTACGTGATCCCAGGCGTGTGAGTGAAAGGACTCGTGGTCAGGTTTTCGACGACCGCCTTCGCCTCCGACCTGTTCGATCGCTTCCACTCATCCCAGGTCTGCTTGGCCTTCTTCCGGAGAAAGACGACTTTGTACGGCGCCTCTGACGCATTGTCTCCGCTCAAAGGGACAGCTCCACAGGCTCGTCCAGCTCTTCGTCGTCGCGATCCGACTCTGGAGTCAGGCCAGCGGCCAGCGCACGCGCCGTCTCACACCACTCATCGACGGTCTTTTCCAGACAGTGAGGCTGGTCGGTGGCGAACGACGCACGTGCGGACTCCACGAGCTCTTCGGCACAAGACACACGAGCCTGCTCGGGCAGGGCGGCCATCCAGGGAAAGCCGTAGCCCATACGCTCGGCAAGGGTCCCATCCGTTTTCGTCGTCACCGCGATGATCTGAGCAGCGAGCCTGAGGAGCCGCGTACGGCGATCATCTTCAGCCGCCGTCATGAGACGCATCGCCTCCCCGTCTCTGCGCGCCAGGTCCACGGGGGCTTCTTCAGCCTCACGGAAGACACGGGCCGTGTTGCGGCTGAGCTCAGAGGAGGCAAAGGTCTTCCGGTGAAGCTGAGGGGCTGACATAGCCGTCAACATAGCACGGAGTTCTGAACGTGTTCTGAACTCGAGGAGTCCGCAGATCAGAATCGAGGAAGCTCGGGGCCGGCGAGGCTCTCGTCCCGCCGGCCCCGATCACTCATTCCTTCCCCATCAGGTGTGCGCTCCGCCGTCGACTCGGAGCTCGACGCCGTTGAGGAACGCGCCGTCGCTCGACGCCGCAAAGGCGATGGCGGCAGCGATGTCTCGCGGTTTGCCCATCTCGCCCCACAGCGGGTGGATCCGGGAGAACCACTCGAAGTCGATCCCCTCCGTTGCGGAGACCGACGCCGAGAGCGGCGTGGAGATGCCGCCCGGCGAGACCGGAACCACGCGGATGCGGCGCGGGGCCAGCTCAGCCGCAAGGGAGACCGAATACGCCAGCAGCGCGCCCTTAGAGGCGGCGTACCCCGTCATCCCAGGGTGCGCCTTCGTTGCGGACGTGGAGGTGACATTGACGACGACGCCGTCGCCGTCCGGAATGTGCGGCAGAAGCTCGCGGATGAGCGTGACGGGGGCAAGGTAGTTCACATCGAGGAGCCACTGGAACGCAGCTCGTTCGGACGCGCCCGCAGCCTTCGGGCGCATTGCGCCCGCCCCGTTGATGAGAACGTCAACCGAGCCGAGGGCCTCGACCGCCGCCTCGGCGGCGGTGACGATCTGCTCTTCGCTCGCGAGGTCGGCAGGGTGCGTGACGAGCTTCCCCTGGAGGCCGGAGGCCGCCGATGTGGTCTCCGCGAGCCCAGCCTCCGAGACGTCGACGGTGAAGACGGTGGCGCCCTCTTCGAGCAGCCGCAGCACTGTGGCCCGCCCGATTCCGGAGGCTCCGCCGGTGTGGACGATCCGCTTGCCTTCGAATCGCTTCATGATGGTCCTTTCCTGGCCGTGATCGGCCGAGGCGCCGCCCCGCCGGGAGACGACGCGTAGTCGTGATGTCGAAAAGGAAATGCACTGCGACAGCAAGAGCCGGGACCACGAGGCGGAAGGCGCTGAACGAGACGGAACACGCAGAGAGCGGTCAAAGAGGCCGCCGAGGACGCACGCCTCGGGAGGCACGGACCGGACAAGTGCGAGAAACGCCCTTCAGGGTCATCCGCCTTCGGATTCAGCGCGCTGGCTTCGACTCCACCGGGCAGGGTGAAGGAGCACTGTGCGCGCACGCGACCAGGCCGCTGGCGTCAGCGCGGCCCGCCGCTCACTCGATCCAGACGAGACCGGCGGGACGACGACGGCGGCACGATCCGCAGCGAGAAGTCGGCGTCCACATAGGCGTCATCCTAACTCGGCCACCAGGCCGACCGTCAACCCTCCGCTCCGCCATCCGAGCTCTCAGGGTGCGACCGCTCGGAGTCGGTCCAGCCGACAGTGAGCCTGTGACGCCGGGGCGCTTCCCGCGGTTCGGACTCAAGGATCCGCGCATAGACCTCATCGGCTTCGGATTCGTCAGCGTAGACCAGGCTGGGCGCCGGATCTCGCGGCTCACGGCTTTCGGCCTCCGTCTCGGCGCCCTCCCAGATCGCATGAAGGACATCCCCTTGCTGGAGGGGCCGGTCTACGTCGTGAATCTGAAGACCGTACATGCAGAAGGAAGCCCTGGTTTCCTCAGCCTCCAGACGCGAGAGCGCGGCATCGGCCTCATTTTCGCTTCCATGGACGGCCCGGAGGCGAAAACGTTCTGCCCGTGTCTCCGGAATGTCCTCGTCCTCCTCGAAGACGAGAACGACCATGACGGGGTCCGGTCTCCTCGGAACGAGCCCCAGCCGGTGGGCGGCCGCTTTCAGACGCCGCGCTCCGGCCCGGAGGCTCCTCTGCAAGGACCTCCCTATCCCGCTCCCCGGGGAGACTTGTCCCAGTTCAAGGGAGTCGAGCAGCTTCACTGCCTCCTCCTCGGAGTCCGCCTGGACATAGCGGGCGGATCGGAAGGCCTCCGCCGTCCACGTCGCCGCGAACTCTGTGACGTGGACGTCTGCGAGCCCGAGCGTGACGAACGGGTCGGCCGCCATGTGGGCGTCCACGGTCTCGCGGTCCCCGCGGGCGATGATCACACCTCCTGTGCGGGGAACCTGCGGGCCGGCCATGAGGAAAAGGCCGGAGGCGAACGCACGGCGGAGGTGCTCCAGGTGTGCCTGGCGGGCCTCGTCGATCTCCTCGAGCGGGCGAATGTACGTGAGCGTGATGACGAAGACGCGGGGTGCGGAGTCCATGAACCGACTCTTCCTCATTTCCCTCCACAAAACCACAGCTCCGACCGTTGCGCGCACGCATGTTATGATTCACGCCACAGGATCACTCTGGCGCCACGGAATCGAGGTCGGATGAACCCGCAACCGGACCCCTTCTCCTCCCTCATCACCACGTTGCTCGTGGGCGGCATGCCGGCCTTCGCCCTGGCCGCCTTGGTTGTGATCTTCCTGCGACGGACACGCCTTTCGCGCACGGAAATGGGCGTCCTCTTCCTCGTAGCGCTCTCGGTCCCCTACGTCGGTCCGATCCTCGCCGTCATCGTGGCTTTGCAGCCGGACCGCGGGACGCCCCTGGCGGCGGGTCCGCGCCGTCCGCCCTCCGAGCTGAAGGTTGAGGGGCGGAGACCACGTTGGTATTCGTGTTGTGTGTGGCCTATCACGCAGGGTGCGCGCTGTGACGTCGCTCCGGATCGCACTGACGCGGCCACCGCGTGATCACGGCCACGGGAGGAGAACATCGTGACCCACGTCCACATCCTCGGCACCGGCGGCACCATCGCGTCCCGCTCCGGCGGCCACGACGCCCCAGAGCACGACGGCGACCGAGGGCACGCCCTTCCGAAGGGCTCGGTGGCCTCTGTCGGGGTCGGCGAGCTCGCGGCGAACGCGGGATCGACGGCGGAACCCGGCAGAGGCGGCCTCGAGGTCACGTCTGAAGACGTCCTGACCGTCGGCAGCTACCGCCTGGGTCTGGGCGAGCTGCGCGAGATCGCCGCGGCGGTCCTCAGAAGCGCCGGGGATCCTGACGTGGACGGCATCGTCGTCACCCATGGCACAGACACGCTCGAGGAGTCCGCGTTTCTCGTCGACCTCGTCAACGACACCGAGACGCCCGTCGTCTTCACAGGCGCCCAGCGCGCCGCCGACCACGCGGACACCGATGGCCCCCGCAACCTCCGCCAGTCCATCGCGGTGGCTGCCGACCCGCGCTTTCGCGGCATGGGGGCGCTCGTGTGCTTCGACGGTCTCGTCCAGTCAGCGCGAGGCGCCCGCAAGGCACATACCCTGGCCAGCCAGCCGTTCGAGGGCGGCGCCGTCGTCGCCGAATTCGCCGGGGAGGAGATCGACGTCGTCGCGCGTCCCGAGCGCAAAGGCCGCGTTCCGCTGCCGCCGGCGGCGTTCGGCGAGACCCGAGTAGACATCGTCACCGCGTTCCCGGGGTCGGCCCCTGAGGCGCTTCTCCACGCGGCGGAGCGCGGTGCAGCAGGCGTCGTCCTCGCGGGCACGGGTCTGGGCAACGCGGGTCCGGGATTCGCAGAGGCCGTAGCCGACCTGACGCGCCGAGGCCTCCCGGTCGTCCTCGCGAGCCGCGCGCTCGCCGGTCCCGTGCTCCCCGTCTACGGGAACGGCGGCGGGGTGGACCTCATCGCCGCCGGAGCCGTCAGCGCGGGGCGCCTCAATCCCTTCCAGGCTCGGATTCTCGCCGCGTGTCTGCTCGCCGGCAGGCCAAGCCTCACCGATTTCACCCGACGGTTCAGCGAGCTGCGCTGACCATCCCCGAAAGGAACGCACATGTCCAAGAAGATCTACGTGTCTGTGGGAATCGATGTCGACGCCGTGGGAGGCTGGCTCGGCTCGTACGGCGGAGAGGACTCTCCTGGGGACATCTCCCGAGGGCTCTTCGCCGGCGAGATCGGCGTGCCGCGGCTGCTGCAGCTGGCGCAGCGCCGCGAGATGCCCGTCACCTGGTTCTGGCCCGGTCACTCGGTGGAGACGTTCCCCGAGCAGTTCGACGAGGTGGTGGCCGCGGGTCACGAGATCGGCGTGCACGGCTACGCGCATGAGAACCCGATCGCGATGACCCGCGAGCAGGAGACAGAGATCCTCGACTACTGCACGGACCTCATCGAGCGCCGCAGCGGGACCAAGCCCGTGGGGTACGTCGCGCCGTGGTGGGAGTTCTCCTCGGTGACCAACGAGATCCTCCTGGAGCGCGGATTCCTCTACGACCACTCGCTCATGCACAACGACCACACGCCGTACTACGTGCGAGTCGGCGACTCGTGGACCAAGATCGACTACGACGCGGCCTCGGCCAGGGAGTGGATGAAGCCGCTCGTCCGCGGCGAGGAGACCGACCTCATCGAGATCCCCGCCTCCTGGTACCTCGACGACCTGCCGCCCATGCTCTTCGTGAAGTCGAGCCCCAACTCGCACGGCTTCGTCTCGCCGCGGGACATCGAGACCCTCTGGCGGGACCAGTTTGACTGGGTCTACCGGGAGATGGACTACGGCGTCTTCCCCATCACAATCCACCCGGACGTCTCCGGCCGGCCGCAGAACCTGCTCATGCTCGAGCGGCTCTTCGACCACATCGCGGGGCACGACGGCGTCGAATTCGCGTTCATGCGGGACGTCGCCCGCGACTTCGCCCAGCGCTTTCCGCGTGAGACGTCCTGAGGCCTGAGAGAGTGGAGCCATGGGCAAGCACACCTCAACAGCCGTCTTGTTCGCCGCGCTCGCGATGGCGGCCGTGGCCTGCTTCATCCTGCACAGCACCGTCCTGGCGCTGGTCTTCGCGGCCGGAGCGGTCCTCCTCTGGGCTTTCACGCCGTCGTCGGCGCTCGGCAGGCCGCCCAGGCGCAGGAACACCGCGAGCCCCGCGGAGCTGAAGCGCTACCGGGAGGAGCACCCGGGCGCGACGATCTCTGACGCGGTCGACGCCCTCTCGAAGTAGGCAGCGTCCTCTCGAAGCAGGCACCCCCTCTCGACGCGGACGTCACCGCCGAGGAGCAGCCGGCGCGGAGACCCTGCCGGACAGCGTGGAGCCCAGTCACAGGCACAATGCCTGGGACCGGGCTCCTCGTCTCTCTCGGGGCGAGCCGACGCCCGCCGCGAGGCCTCCGTCAGCCGACGGGCTTGAGCGCGTTGACGAGCGAGTAGAGGTCCTTCGGGTCCTCCGGGTCCGCGACGAGCTCGATGTAGGCCTGGAGGTCCGTGTCCTTGGTCCAGTCCCGCAGGCAGCGCAGGGCGGAGAAGTCGGCGATGGCGAAGCCGACGGAGTCGAACAGGGTGATCTGCTCGTCCGAGGTGCGGCCCTCCGCCTTGCCGGTGAGGACCTTCCAGAACTCCGTGACCTCGAAGTCGGCCTCGACCTGCTGGATCTCGCCCTCGATGCGGGTCTGCGGCGGGAACTCGACGAACACGTCGGCGCGGCGGAGGATGCCGGCCTCGAGCTCGGTCTTGCCCGGGCAGTCGCCGCCGACGGCGTTGAGGTGGACGCCGGGCTTGACCTGCGCGTCGCTCAGAATGGTGTTCTGCGCCTTGTCCGCGGTGCAGGTGGTGATGATGTCGGCGCCCTCGACGGCCTCGTCCACCGACGCGGCCACGGTGATCTCGAAGCCGAGCGGCTCGAGGTTGCGGCGCAGCTTCTCCACGGCCTTCGGGTCGATGTCGAAGACGCGCAGCGTCTCGATGCCGAGGACGGCGCGGAAGCCGAGGGCCTGGAACTCTGCCTGGGAGCCCGCGCCGATCATCGCCATGACCTTCGAGTCCTGGCGGGCGAGCTTCCGGCCGACCATCGCGGAGGTCGCTGCGGTCCGGAGGGCGGTGAGCAGGGTCATCTCCGCGAGGAACGTCGGGTAGCCGTTGTCCACGTCCGCCAGGACGCCGAACGCCGTGACGGTCTGGAAGCCGCGAGCCGGGTTGAACGGGTGCCCGTTGACGTACTTGAAGGAGTACTCCTCGCCGTCCGAGGTGGGCATGAGCTCGATGACGCCGAACGGCGTGTGGCTTGCCACGCGCGGGATCTTGTCGAACTTCTCCCAGCGGGAGAAGTCGCGCTCGAGGTACTCGACCATCGTGCCGATGATCTTCTCAACGCCCTCGCGCTGGATCCAGCGGGACATGCTGGTCACGTCGACGAACTGGGTCATCGCTCAGCCTCCTTCAGGCAGGGAAAACATGCGGAATCTAGAGAACGGAACCGAGACTAGTGAAATTTCCTGCCGTTCGTCATGGCCAAAGCGTTCGCAGAGTGACACCCGGATGAACAGAGTGCACAGGAGTCATTAGCATTGTGATCATGGCTTCCCTGACCGACCTCGACCACCGCCTCCTCGCCGCCCTGCGGAGGGACGGCCGCGCCCCCATCGCGGCTCTCGCCGAGGAGCTCGGGGTCTCCCGCGCCACGGTGACCAAGCGGATCGACTCGCTGACCAACCGGGGCGTCATCGTGGGCTTCACGGTGCGCGTGAGAGACGACGCCGACGCCGAGGCGGTTCGCGCCGTCTGCATGCTCCAGGTGGAGCGGCAGACCACGGACCAGGTCATCGCACGGCTCAGCGGAGTCCCGGAGATCTCCGCCCTCCACACGACGAACGGGAACTGGGACCTCGTGGCGGAGGTGCGCTGCGAGTCGCTCGGGGCGTTCGACGCCCTTCTGCGCCGGCTCCGCGGCATCGAGGGGATCGTCGGCTCGGAGACGAGCCTCCTGCTCAGCTCCGTCATGCGCTGACGGCGGTCGCCGGCCCCTGGGCACGGCGCGCTCCGCCCGGTTCACCCGTTCGGTTGACGTCCCGCCGGCCCCAGGCCCCGATAGCGTGGCCTCATGCCGTCCACATCCGATCTCCTGCTCAAGCTCGACCGCCTCGCCGGCGGCAAGGACGCCGAGTACCGCATCCCCGAGGAGAGCCGCCTCCACGCGCGCACCCGCCGCGCCTACACCTGGGTCTTCTGGCTCCTGGGATTCGAGCTGCTCCTCGGCGCAGGGGCGGTCGTCTTCGCGCTCGTCCTCGCCGGAGAAGGACACCGCGTCCCCTTCGCGGTGTGGATGCGCACCGTCGTCGTGCTCGGCATGACGGCCACGCTCTTCTACTTCGGCTGGCGGGCCTCGCTCGGCTGGCGCTGGGCGTACATGCGCCTGCGGCTGTTCTCGCAGATCTTCCCCGTCATCACGCTCGTCCTCAGCGCGATTCCGGGCCTCTACCCGGCGTGGATGGTGACGGAGCAGATCGTGTTCAGCATCGTCATGATCGGCATCGCGGACTTCCTCACGAGCGACCACATGCGGGACGCCTACCGGAAGCCGCGCCCCGCCGATCCGCCGCGGGTCTAGCCCCGCTCGAGCTCGTACTCGGCGATCTGGCCGATCCGCCGCACGTGGCGCTCGTCCCCGCTGAACGGCTCCGCGAGGAACCACTCGATGATCCGGGTGGCCTCCTCAATGGTGTGCTGGCGGTTGCCGACGGCGACGACGTTCGCGTCGTTGTGCTCCCGGGCCAGCTTGGCCGTGGCCTCGCTCCACGCGAGCGCCGCGCGGACGCCCGGCACCTTGTTCGCCGCGATCTGCTCGCCGTTGCCGCTGCCGCCGAGGACGATCCCGAGGGCGTCGACGCCGGCCTCCTGGTCCGCGACGACGGCCTGCGCGGCCGCGATGCAGAATCCCGGGTAGTCGTCGAGCGGATCGTAGGACTGGGGGCCGTGGTCCACCATCTCGTAGCCCTGCGCGGAGAGGTGCTCGATGAGGGCGTGGCTCAGCTCGAGGCCGGCGTGGTCGGTGGCGATGTGGACTCGCATGCGCTTCTCCCCAGTGGACGTCGTCGGGCGCGGACTCCCCCACAGTATCCCGCGAGCGCCGCGGGTGGCAGAATGCTCAATGACTCTTGAACATCTGTGATCCACGTCCCAAGGGAGCCTTCATGCCTGGAATGAACCTGACCCGCGCCGAGGCCGTCGAGCGCGCCTCGATCGTCACCGACGTCCACGACTACCGGGTGGAGCTCGACCTCACGGTCGGCGAGAAGGTGTTCCGCTCCCGCACGGCGGTGCGCTTCTCCGCGCGGGAGGGGGCGTCCACCTTCATCGACGCGGTCACGGACTCGGTCCGCTCGGTCACGCTCAACGGGCGCGAGCTGGACCCGGCGGAGGTCTCCGACGGCGTGCGCATCCAGCTGCCGGACCTCCAGGCGGAGAATGAGCTCGTGGTGGACGCGGACGCGCTGTACATGAACACGGGCGAGGGCCTGCACCGGTTCGTGGACCCGGTGGACGGGGAGGTCTACCTGTACACGCAGTTCGAGGTGCCGGACTCGCGCCGCATGTTCGCGGTGTTCGAGCAGCCGGACCTCAAGAGCGAGTTCGCGTTCTCCGTGACCGCGCCGGAGCACTGGGAGGTGGTCTCCAACGAGCCGACTCCGGAGCCGGTCCGCGCGCACGAGGGCGCTTCGCGCTGGGACTTCCAGCCGACGCCGCGCATGTCCTCCTACATCACGGCGCTCATCGCGGGCCCGTACACGGGCGTGCACTCCTCGCTGACGAGCTCGAGCGGCCGGGAGATCGCCCTCGGCGTGTACACGCGCAGGTCGATGGCCCGGTACATGGACGCGGAGAACGTGTTCGAGCTGACGCGGCAGGGCTTCGCGTTCTACGAGGAGCAGTTCGGGACGCCGTACCCGTTCACGAAGTACGACCAGCTCTTCGTCCCCGACTTCAACGCGGGCGCGATGGAGAACGCCGGCGCGGTGACCTATCTGGAGTCCTACGTCTTCCGCGGCAAGGTGCCCGAGTCCGTGCGGGAGCGCCGCGCCATCACGATCCTCCACGAGCTCGCCCACATGTGGTTCGGCGACCTCGTCACGATGAAGTGGTGGAACGACCTCTGGCTCAACGAGTCCTTCGCCGAGTTCATGTGCCACCCTCTCCGCGGCGGAGGCCACGGAGTTCTCCGAGGCGTGGACGGCGTTCTCCGCCACGGACAAGTGGTGGGCGTACTCGCAGGACCAGCTGCCGACGACGCACCCGATCGTCGCCGAGATCCGCGACCTCGACGACGTGCAGGTCAACTTCGACGGCATCACGTACGCCAAGGGCGCCTCGGTGCTGCGCCAGCTCGTGGCCTGGGTGGGCCAGGAGCAGTTCATGGCGGGCGTGCGGGAGTACTTCACGAAGCACGCGTGGGGCAACACCGAGCTGCCGGACCTCCTGCGCGAGCTCGAGGCGTCCTCGGGCCGCGATCTCTCCTCGTGGGGCCGCGCGTGGCTCCAGACCGCCGGCGTCAACACGCTCGGGGCGGAGTTCGAGGTCTCCGGGGGCGAGTACTCCTCCTTCGCCGTCGTGCAGAGCGCCCCGGAGGGGTACCCGACCCTGCGGCCGCAGCGGATCGGCGTGGGCGTCTACACCGACGAGGGCGGGGTCATCCGCCGGACGGCGCACGCGGAGATCGACGTCGACGGCGAGCGCACCGAGGTTCCGGAGCTCGTCGGCGCGGCCGCCGGGGACATCGTGCTCGTCAACGACGGCGACCTCGGGTACGGCAAGATCCGCCTCGACGAGTCCTCCTTCGCGGTGGCCAAGGAGCGGCTCGCGGACGTCGAGGACTCGCTTGCGCGCGTCCTGCTCTGGGGCGCGGCCTGGGAGGGCACCCGGGACGCGGAGATCGATCCGCGCGACTTCCTCGAGATCGTGCTCTCGAACGTCCCGCGGGAGACGACGTCGGCGGTGGTCTCCATGACCCTGCGCAACGCCCGCACCGCCCTGCAGACCTACGTGGCGCCGGCGGACCGCGCGGCCGTGGCGGAGAAGACCGCCGCCCGCGCTCTCGAGGCCCTCGAGGCGGCGGAGCCGGGCTCGGACATGCAGCTGCAGCTGGCCCAGTTCTTCGCGTTCGCGGCGAAGGACGGGAAGCACGCCGGGATCGTGCGCGAGGTCTACGAGGGCCGCCGGGTCCTCGAGGGCCTCGAGCTGGACGAGTCGATGAAGTGGACGCTCCTGCAGTCGCTCGTCTCGGCGGGGGCCGCCGGCGAGGAGGACATCGCGGAGATGCTCGCGGCGGACGACACGGCGAGCGGCGCGGAGCAGGCGGCCGCCGCCCGTGCGGGCATCCTCGGCGAGGAGAGCCGGGCGCGCACGTTCGAGAGGCTCTTCACGGACCGCTCGATCCCCAACCTCACCCTCCGCATGGCTGCGGCGGGCTTCCAGGGCGGCCTGGACTCGCGGGAGCACGCCCGCTTCGCGGACGAGTACTTCCGCCGGCTGGACGAGATCAAGGGCAAGCTCTCCCACGAGGTCACGCAGACCCTCGCCCGGGGCCTCTACCCGATGCGGGCCGTCTCCCCGGAGACCGTGGCCGCCTCGCGCGCCTACATCGACCGGATCGGAGACTCGGACGCGGCGCTCAAGCGCATGCTGCTCGAGTCCCACGACGGGCTCGAGCGCGCCCTGCGGATCCAGGAGGCCTTCCCCGGCGAGCGCTGAGGTTCGGCCGATAGGCTCGAGGACATGAGCGTCACCGACCATCTCTTCGAGATCACCACCGCCTGGTCCTCGGACCGGGGCACCGCGGACTACCGCTCCTACTCCCGGGCGCACACGGCCTCGGCCGAGGGCCCCGGCGAGCTGGCGGTGTCCGCGGACCGCGCCTTCCACGGGGACGCGGAGCGCTGGAACCCGGAGCAGCTGCTCGTCTCCGCGCTCTCCTCCTGCCACATGCTCTCCTTCCTGCACCAGGCGGTGCTCGAGGGCGTGACGGTGACGGGGTACACAGACCGCGCCGTCGGGCGGATGGCCCTCAACCCGGACCACTCGGGCCAGTTCGAGGAGGTTGTCCTGCGGCCCGAGGTGACCGCGGCCGAGCCCCTGGAGGCGGACGTCCTCGAGCGGCTGCACGAGCGGGCGCACGCGGTGTGCTTCATCGCCCGCAGCGTCTCCTTCCCCGTGCGGGTCGAGTCCGCTGGGCATGGGGCGGCCGGGGCCGATGCCGCCGCGGAGGACCGGGCATGAACGGGCCCGAGCCGACTCCGTCCGCGGCCGCCTGGCTGGGAACGGTCAGCCAGCAGGTGGTCCAGACCGCCGTGGTGCTCCTCGTGGCCGTGCTCATCATCCTGGCCTCGAGGCTGTTCATCCACCGAATGCTCCGGGCCGTGGCCGGTGCGCCGGGCTTCGTGCGCCTCATGGCCCTGCGCGGCTCCACGCCGGCACAGCGCCGTCGCGAGTCCCAGCGCCGGGAGCGGAGGACGACGACGATCGCCTCGCTGCTCACCAACGCGGTGACCGTGGTCGTCGTCGTGGTCTCGCTGCTCACCCTGCTGCAGGTGTGGGAGTACCCGGCGACTCCCCTGCTCACGAGCGTCGGCATCGTCGGAGTGGCCGTCGGCTTCGGTTTCCAGCAGATCCTGAGGGACTATCTCGCGGGCATCTTCATCACGCTCGAGGACCAGTTCGGCATCGGCGACCTCATCGAGACGAGCGAGGTGGTGGGCCGCGTGCGGGCCATGTCGCTGCGGATCACCACGGTCGAGGCCGAGGACGGCGCCATCTGGTACCTGCGCAACGGGGAGATCCTCCGCGTGGCCAACCGCTCGCAGGGCACAGCCACCACAGCCATCCCGGTGACCAGGCCGGCCGAGGACCCGAGCGCGTCCTCGGCCCCGCCCACCGGCCGCCTTCCGCGGACCGAGGCGACCGAGGGGCCTCACCGCACGACCGCACCCCAGAACAGGACCCAGGAGGACCCGCGATGACGGATCAGACCAGCGCCGACGCCTCGCAGCCGGAACGCCAGCCCGAACCGCGGCCCGGGTCGCAGCCGGGCGGGAAGCCTGCCTCTCAGGCCGCTCCGCGCCGTAACCTGGGCCTCCGCGCCGTGGAGAAGGACGACTGGGCCGCCCCCGCGGCGACCTTCTACGAGCAGATCGGCGGTCACGAGACGTTCGCCAAGCTCGTGGACGTCTTCTACGACGAGGTGGAGAAGGACGAGCGCTTCCGGGCCATGTACCCCGAGGAAGACCTCCGTCCGGCGCGCCGCAGGCTCCTCATGTTCCTCGAGCAGTACTGGGGCGGCCCCACCACGTACAGCCAGGAGCGCGGCCACCCCCGTCTGCGGATGCGGCACATGCCGTTCACGATCGACTCCTGGGCGCGCGACGCCTGGCTCGCGCACATGCGCACGGCCGTGGACTCGCTGGAGCTCTCTCCCCTGCACGAGGCCACGCTCTGGGACTACCTGGACCGGGCGGCCCACTCCCTCGTCAACGCTCCGGGCTGAGCCCCGGAATCCGCACGACGACGCTCCCGTACCGTCCCGACACCAGGACGTGGTCCTGCCGGGTGAGGACCGGGACCGGCTCCGAGCTCCCCGCTGAGAGGAAGCCGAGCTTGACCGCGGCGAAGCCCACGGCGCCGGGCAGTCCGCCGAGCGCCTCGTCCGCACGGCCCCACACGGCCCGCCGAGCCTGGGCGAGCACCGCCTGCCCCGGCGCCTCGGGAAGGGCCTCCGCGATCTCCCGCGTGCCCCGTGCGTCTGCGTCCTTGAGGGCCGCAGGCTCGAGCACTCCCGCACGGGCCCAGCCGGACCGGGGGACCGCCTGTCCGGCCCACGCGCGGTGGATCTCGGACGGCGGCAGCGGCCACTCGGTGCCGTCTCCCCGCTCGAGGCGGTCCAGCAGCGCGCCGTGCTCGAACACGGCGTCCGCGGCCGGGTGGCCCGGGGGCACGCTCCACGAGCGGACCGCGAAGACCTCTGGACCGGCGTCCAGCAGTCCGGAGCGGGTGAGCACGGGGACCGTGACGTCGAGCCGGGCCGGCGCGTCAGCGCCCTCGCCGGGGACGAGGGTCAGGCGGGCGCCGTCGTCGTCGAGCGCACGGGCGCGGCGGAGGAAGGACGCGAGGTCCAGCGCCGTCTCCCGGTCCCCCAGGTTCAGCAGCGGGCGGCTCATGCTCCGCTCCGGCGGCGGCGCAGCGGCGCAGGGTCGCAGCGCAGGGCCTCGAGGACGCTCTTGAGCTCCGGGGTGATGCGGGCGGGCCGTCCCGAGTCCTTGTCCACGACGACGACGCTCACCTCCGCGACCGTCTTGAGACGGCCGTCCTGGCGGACCTCGTAGGCGAAGTCATAGCTGGATCCGCCGATGGAGCTCACGCCGATGAGGACCTCGAGCGGCTCCGGGGAGTACTCGGTGGCCTCGCGGTACTCGATCTCCTGGCGGGCGATGAACGCGACGTTGTCCGGCTTGAGCAGGTCCCAGATGGACTCGGCCGCTCGCGGGTGGTCCGGTGCGAAGTCGGCGATGGGCTGGTGCATGAGCAGCACACGGGCGTCCTCGAGGTACTGCGCGTAGCGGACGTTGTTCACGTGCCGGTACTGGTCGATGTCTCCCCAGCGCATCTGGATGGTGATCGTGTGCATCGCTCTCCTCGGGTCGTGTGGCGGGATCCGCTGAATGCGTCTTCAGTCGAGCCTATCGCCGCCGCTGGCGTCGTTAGAATGGCAAGGTGAACGAACAGACGGATAACACGGACACGACCCCCGGCCTCCCGTTCGACCCGACGGAGAACCTGCGCAAGGTGCTCCAGCTGCGCCACCTGGGCGTCAAGGAGTCCGGCGAGGACTTCTTCGAGGGCGCCGTGGCTCCGAACCCCGGACCGCGCGTGTTCGGCGGCCAGGTGATCGGCCAGGCCATCATGGCGGCGAACGACACCATGCCGGACGGCCGCTACATCCACTCGATGCACGGATACTTCCTGCGCGGCGGGGACGCGGATCGGCCCATCGAGTTCGGCGTGGAGAATCTGCGCGACGGCCGCTCCTTCTCCGCGCGGCGCGTTCACGCCTTCCAGGACGGACGGACGCTGCTCTCGATGATCGCGTCCTTCCAGGACTACGACGAAGGCGTGGACCACTACGACCCGGTCCCGATCGACGCCCCCGACCCGGAGTCCCTGCCCTCGACGGCCGAGCTCCTCGGCTCGATCGACCACCCCGCCGCGAAGTTCTGGGCCGAGCAGCGTCCCTTCGACGTCCGGCACGTCCAGGAGCCCCTGTACCTGCCGAGCGAGAAGCTGGAGATCAGCCCCGACAACGCCGTGTGGATGAAGACGTTCACCGCTCTGGAGGGACCGCAGGCCGTGCAACGAGCGGCCCTCGCCTATGCGAGCGACTACACGCTGCTCGAGCCGGTCCTGCGCCGGCACGGGCTCAACTGGGCGATCCCGGGCATGTCCATCGCGAGCCTGGACCACGCGATGTGGTTCCACCGGGACGTCCGCGTGGACGACTGGCTGCTCTACGTCCAGCACTCCCCCAACGCGACGGGCGCGCGAGGCCTCGGCACCGGCCGCATCTACACCCGGGACGGCCTGCTCGTGGCGTCCGTGGGCCAGGAGGGGATGATTCGCGTGCCGGAGAAGTTCATGCACCTCGCGGACTGAAGCGGGCCCGCCTGCGTGCCGCCGGCGCGCCGCGCGCCATGAGTGCCGCGCAGACGCGGAAGGCCCCCGGGATCCGATCCCGGGGGCCTTCCGCGTTTCAGTGTGCGTCAGTCGCGCGTGAGACGGCGGTGGGTGACGCGGTGCGGCTTGGCCGCCTCGGGGCCGAGGCGCTCCACCTTGTTGGCCTCGTACGCCTCGAAGTTGCCCTCGAACCAGTACCAGTTCGACGGGTTCTCCTCAGTTCCCTCGTAGGCGAGGATGTGCGTTGCGACGCGGTCGAGGAACCAGCGGTCGTGGGAGACGACGACGGCGCAGCCCGGGAAGTCGAGCAGCGCGTTCTCGAGGCTGCCGAGGGTTTCGACGTCGAGGTCGTTCGTGGGCTCGTCGAGCAGGAGGAGGTTGCCGCCCTGCTTGAGGGTGAGCGCGAGGTTGAGGCGGTTGCGCTCACCGCCGGAGAGGACCCCGGCCTTCTTCTGCTGGTCCGGTCCCTTGAACCCGAACGCCGAGACGTAGGCGCGGGACGGCATCTCGACGTTGCCGACCTGGATGAAGTCGTGCCCCTCGGAGACGACCTCCCAGAGCGACTTGTTCGGGTCGATGCCGCCGCGGCTCTGGTCCACGTAGGAGATCTTGACGGAGTCGCCGACCTTGAGGTCGCCGCCGTCGAGGGACTCGAGTCCCACGATCGTCTTGAAGAGGGTTGTCTTGCCGACGCCGTTCGGTCCGATGACGCCGACGATGCCGTTGCGCGGCAGGGAGAACGAGAGGCCGTCGATGAGGATGCGGTCCCCGAAGCCCTTCTTCAGGTCCGAGGCCTCGATGACCTGCGAGCCGAGGCGCGGTCCCGGCGGGATCTGGATCTCCTCGAAGTCCAGTTTCCGGGTCCGCTCCGCCTCGGCGGCCATCTCCTCGTAGCGGGCGAGGCGGGCCTTGGACTTGGTCTGGCGTCCCTTGGAGTTGGAGCGGACCCACTCGAGCTCGTCGGCGAGGCGCTTGGCAAGCTTGGCGTCCTTCTTGCCCTGGACCTCCATGCGGGCGCGCTTCTTCTCGAGGTACGTGGAGTAGTTGCCCTCGTACGGGTACAGGCGGCCGCGGTCCACCTCGCAGATCCACTCTGCGACGTGGTCCAGGAAGTAGCGGTCGTGCGTCACCGCGAGGACCGCGCCCGGGTAGGTGGCGAGGTGCTGCTCGAGCCAGAGGACCGACTCGGCGTCGAGGTGGTTGGTGGGCTCGTCGAGGAGCAGGAGGTCCGGCTTCTGGAGAAGGAGCTTGCAGAGCGCCACACGGCGGCGCTCGCCGCCGGAGAGGACCTTCACGTCCGCGTCGCCCGGAGGGCAGCGCAGCGCGTCCATGGCCTGCTCGAGCTGGTTGTCGATGTCCCAGGCGTCAGCCGCGTCGATGGCTTCCTGGAGCTTGCCCATCTCCTCCATGAGGGCGTCGAAGTCCGCGTCCGGGTTCGCCATCTCCTCGGAGATCTCGTTGTAGCGCTGGACCTTGCCGTAGATCTCGGCGACGCCCTCCTGGACGTTTCCGAGCACGGTCTTCTCCTCGTTGAGCGGCGGCTCCTGGAGGAGGATGCCGACACTGTATCCGGGGCTCAGGCGGGCCTCGCCGTTGGAGGGGGTGTCGAGCCCCGCCATGATCTTGAGGATGGTCGACTTTCCTGCGCCGTTGGGACCGACGACGCCGATCTTCGCACCGGGGAAGAACGACATGCTCACATCGTCGAGGATGACTTTCTCGCCCACGGACTTCCGGGCATGGGACATGGTGTAGATGAACTCGGCCATGCGCCCAGCCTAGTGCGTGCCCGTGGAGGCCCGCCATTCCGCCGCGGCGGAAGCGGGTGTGCTTCTCGACTCTCCCTCGGCCCGCCGCTCGGGCACGGGGACGGCCTGCACGATCAGGTTGTGCTGGTACCGGAAGCGGAACGGGCCTCCGGCGTCCTGAACCGTGGGGCCTGAGCACGTGATCATGACAAGTCGTTTGGGCCCTCTCCTGCGGAAGACGTCCTCCACGGGCAGGTCTCGCTGTGGAGTCGTATACAGATCCGTGACGGCGAACTCGTGGACGCGGCCGCTCTCCCCTGCCACGTAGACCCGGTCGCAGGGCTTCAGCCTGTGGAGGCTGCCCCAAGGCGAGAGACGGCCTTCGTCGTCGTCCACGTGCCCCGCTGTGAGGACGGCACCGGAAGAGTCCTCGAGCTCGGCTCCGTCCCTCCAGATGATCCCGTCCGGCGCATCAGGCAGGTTCACCGCGCTCCCTCCCCGGCGCTCGAGGAGCCTGCCTCCCTGACCGAGCGCGGGGCTTGCCCAGCTCCCGCCTTCCGGGCGTGCTTCGCGCCGAGGGGACAGCTCGCCGCACTCAGCCCCGCGGAACTCCCGTGCCGCGGCCGGAGCCGTCCGGGTGCCGTCCGGCGCGACAGCCACCCGCTCGCCGGACGCGCTCCTCTCAGAGCCGCCCCAGAGCCCGGAGACGAACGACTGGGCCCACCGGACTGCGGTCTCTCCTCCGATTCCGAAAAACGCAGCCGCTCCGACGATGAACACGACCGCGAGCGCGGTCCATCGGAACCGCGAGCGCTTGCGGCAGGGCTGGGGTGCGCGGGTCCCTCGGGCTCGACGTGCTTCGGTCATGTCATCCACGGCTCTTTCACTCGGACGTCAGTGTGGGTCGGGGCCTGCCGGGGATTTCCCGGCAGGCCCCGGGTTATCGCGGTCTCAGGAGTCAGTGCGCTCCGACTTCATGCGGAAGGGCCGGATGACCGCGAGCGCCCCGGCCATCGCGGCGAGGACCGCGGCGCTCACGGCGGCTCCGATGAGACCGCCTGGCGCGGCGCCGCCGGCTGCCCCCGCGTGGCCTGTGGAGAGCAGGAGCGGTGTCGGCTCGTCAGGCTCATTGGGCGGCAGGGGCCCGGTTGCAGTGGCCTGCGGGGACGGCGGAGTCACCGCGAGCGCGGGGGCCGCGAGGGGAATGCTCTCCTCGTCGCAGGCGTCGCCGTCACTGTCCAGGTCCGCGTTGGGCGTGCAGGTCCGTGTGGCGGGGTCGTCGCCGTTCGGCCGGGGCACGCTTGGAGAGTCGACGCTGACGCGGTTGCGCGCGGCCGTCTCGGAAGTCCCCGCCCCGTTCGGGACGCGGGTGCGGGCTCTGACTCGGATCTCTTTGGTCTCTCCTGCTTTGAGACTGGGGATGAGCCAGCGCTCCCCTGTGACGGTGGTGCCCTCCGGCGCTGCGCCCCACGCGATGGTCGCCGGGTCCAGGTTCTCACCGCCGTGCTCAGTCACCGTGACGTTCTCGGCGGAGGTCTGCCCGCTGTTGCGCACCCGGACGGTGAACTCGGCTTCGTGTCCGGGCGTGTGGGGGCCGGAGGCGGTGACGGATTTGTCGATGTGGAGTCTGGCTGCGGTGGGCACGGGGAGCGTGCTGACGTCGCAACCGTCGGTGTCGGACTCTGCGGTGAGGTTCGGGGTGCAGGACGCGGGATCGGGAGCGGCAGGGTGTCTCGGGTTCTCCACGGTGACTCGATTGGATGCCTCCTTGCCCTCGTGGCCTGGAAGGATGAGGGCCGTGGCCTGGAGAGTGCGCGTCTCGCCTGCTGCGAGTGTTCCGATCTCGAGGCGGGCGGGCGAGGCCGCGTCAGCACCCTCGATCCGGATGGAGGCGGGGTCGATCCCGCCTCCTCCGTGATCGGTGACGGAGACGTCCGTGGCCGGCGTGGTGCCGCCGTTGCGGACCACGATCTCGTAGGCGATTTCCTGCCCGGCTCGAGGCTGCGCGCCTTCCGCGGGCCGTTTGTGGATCTGGAGGACCGCGGCTTCCTTGGGCGAGACGGCCTGGGCGGAACGGATCATCTTCAGCTCGGTGTTGACTCCGCCCGTGCCGGAGCGCGCCCAGGCGGTGTTGTCGTACCGGTCGCCGGGCAGGTTTCCTGCCGCCTTGAACGGGATCGAGGCGGTGAGGGCACTTCCGCTCTTCTGCCCTTCGGCGAGGAGCAGGACTCCGGTGTAGCCCGACGGCGGCACGTCGTCCTTCCAGTGCGAGGCCGGGCTGTCGAGGGAACGGCCGGCGTTGCTCTCGGCGGCAGGGTCCCTCTCGAGGGTGGCGGGATCCGCGTCCGTGTAGAGCACTCGGACGCCGGGTCCGGCGGTGACGGGCTTCGTGGAGAGGGCTGTCCCCGAGAACCGTGTGCCGTTCTGGTCTCCGTTGTAGGGCAGGATGTCCACCACTGCGACGCGGTCCGCAGTACCGGCCGTCTGGTTCCTCTCCTCGATGACCCAGGCGTTCTCGCCGTCGAAGGCCATGCTCTCGGCGAAGGGGCGCTTCTCCAGAACAGTGGCGTTCACTCCCGCGAGCGGCAGCTCGAGCGACGAGCTGGCGCTCATGCTGTCCAGCTTCTGGTTGACGAACGCGGAGACGTTCTGGGTGGTGTGGCGGATGTGCGCCACGGCCCCGTTGGTCTTGGCCTTGACGCGAACCTTGGTCACGGCAGGCGTGTTGGCTTTGGCCTGCACCTCGTAGGAGAGGCTGGTCGTTCCGTCCTCAGCGGTGCGGAGCTCCGCTCCCTGAGGAAGCGAGGAGCGGTCCACCTCGAGCGTGGCGGGGAAGACGGCCGTGCCTTTGAGCCGGTGGGGATCGTTGCGGTTCGGAGCCAGACTCGGATGGCGGGACACGGCGCCGTCGCCGAGTTCAATGTCGGCGGACTCTCCCGCGTTGAGCCGCTCCTTGGAGGACGTCACCGTGGACGCGGTGTGGAAGGGAGAGAGGTTGACGATGTCGAGGGTGTACGTCCGTCCGGTGACCTCCGGGTGGCGTCCCACGGGGGCAGTCAGGGAAGCCGTGACGCCTGTGACAGACGGCCTCCTGAACTCGCCGTCCGCGCGGGCGGCGCCCGCCCCCGAGCCGATCTGGAACCCGACCGGCAGGAGCACCCGCCCGTCGAAGTCGCGGTTGAGGCGGTCCGCGGTGAACTCGACCGGGACATAGAGGTTGTCCACGCGCAGGTGCGGGTCCGGGGCCGGGTTGGTGACACTCCGGTATGCCTCCGGCGGGTTCTCGAGCGCGACGACGGTGGCGTTGTCCGGCATCGCTCCGCCGCTGGTGTACCTCAAGGCGCTCAGGTCGGCGGTGTACGAGGTGACCGGGTCCGTGGACCACTTGATGAACGGCGGCAGGTTCCGCCTCTCGTAGAACGCGATGGGGCTGCCGGAGCGCATCACGCCGATCTTGTCCCCCGCGAACCGGGTGTATCCGGTGTCGATGGGCAGATACATCGTGACCGCCGTCCTCTGCCCTGCAGTCTGGGGCGTCGTGTGGCGGTTCAGCCCGCTCTTGGCCACCACGATCGCCTGGTCTCCCGGCTGGGCCTCGAGCCAGCCCGAGCCCTTGCGCATCGTGAGGGCGGCATTCCGCTCATCCGGCACGAGCTCCGGGACCGAGAGCGGCAGGTACTGCACCCCCACGGTGCCCGGCGAGGACGTGCCCCGGTGAGTGGTCGTGGCATTGCCGTGGGACGTCTCGGCCACGGGATCGCCGGCCGCAGTGCGGAACTCGACGTTCTTGGCCGTCAGACGGACCTCGTACTCCTTGTCCCGCTTCTCCGCTCGGCGGTCCGCGTTCGCGTACTTGAAGCGGAGACGGAACGCGGAGAGCCAGCGCACCCCCTCGGACCCGGTACCGGCAGCCTGTCCCGCCGGTCCGCCCTTCTCCGTCTCCGGAGGAGTCAGCCCGTCCACGGTCACGCGGAAGACCCGGGCTTTCTCGTCTTTGACGACCTTGACCGCCGGGCGGGCCGGAAGGCCGTGGGGGAAGGGGCCGTGCCCCGTGAACAGCACGGGATCGGCAGGGTCGGGGCGGAGCAGCTCGAACTCGTCGCCCTCCGGTCCCTCGGCGGAGAGCTCGAAGCTCATGCGCGGAGCGAGCGGCGCGCCGTTCGAGGGAACCGAGAGTCCCACGTGCGTGTCGACGGACTCATCCCGCGTTCCCTTGGCCATCCCCCAGTGGTAGCCGCCCCCGGCCAGGGTCAGCCCCGCGCTGCTCACCGCGTTGACGCGAAGCGCAGGCAGGCGGATCGGCGCGGCGACATTCGGCGTCACGACGGCGGAGAGCTCGGACCCGGCGTCTCCGTACGCCATGACGTCCAGGGCCAGCTGCCGAGCGCCGCCGCCGGGCACGCGCCCGAAGTCGACGTCTGCCGTCTTGCGGTCCTCGGCCACCCGGACCCCGGGGATGGCGGACGTGCTGGCCGGGAAGACGCCGTTCGTCAGGGTCACCCGCGCCGAGGTGGGCAGCTCGCGCCGCGAGCCGTCGGAGCTGTTGGCGTTGACCTTGAGGTTGATCTGGACGATCTGGTTGTTGGCCACCACAGCCCCCGGCGCGAGGCCGAGCCACTCACCGGCGGCGTCTTGGAGGTGGCGGGCCTCCACGGGCGCGAACCCGGGACTCTGCGGGGCCAGTGCGGCCGAGGCCATCCCGGCGTCGCCGGCGATGACCGCCCCGAGCGCGAGTCCGGCCGCGGCCCGGCGTGCCGCACGGGTCCGCCGTTCGAGGGGACGTCGGCGGCTCGGGGCGGGGCGAGAGGTGTCAGTGTTCATGAGTGCAGTCCTCAGTGGTGAGCAGGTCGGTGGGAGTCAGGCGGGAGATCTCGGCTCACGCCGCGGACAGGGAGGAAGCGCGGCGCTCGTCCGGGCTCAGCCCGAAGTCCGGTGCGGCCCCGGATTCCTCGAAACCGCCCCCGGCGGTCAGGCCGCTGGGTCCGCCGGCCTCGCAGCCGGCCGACGACGAAGAACACTCCCGCGCGTCGTGGGCGCCCTGGCCGAGTTCCGCCTCGCCGAGGCCATCGCCTCCGTGCTCAGACGCCAGATGCTCCGCAGACGCGTCCTGCGCCGAGCTGTGCCCCGGGAGGTCGGCGCCGGAGTCCGCCTTGCGCGCATTGCAGGTCATGAACCGCAGGTCCGGGCCCACGCTCTCGGCCACGATCTCCACCGTGCGCCCCCGAGAGCCGTCCTGCGCCTGCCACTCCCGGACGGAGAGCCGTCCGGTGACGATGACGCGGTCTCCCTTGCCCACCGACGTGTGCAGGTTCTGCGCCAGGCGCCGGTAGGCGAGCACGGTGACCCACGATGTGGGGCCGGTGATCCACTCGTTGGACTTGCTCTGGAAGTAGCGGTGGTTCAGAGCCAGCCGGAACTGCGCGGTGGGATGGCCCGTGGCCGTGGTTCCGGACTCGACGGACGTCCCCACGGTCCCGTAGAGAGTGACGTTGGACATGGTGTTCCTTCCGTAGCGGGAGCCCTCACGAGGACTCGGATCAGGGAAGCCGGAGCGCTTCCAGGAACACCGTGGCAGTCGGGAGCCCGCCCCCGAGCCGGGGGCCTGCCGAACGTGGACAACTCCGCTCGACGGCCGCACGAAGCCGTCCTGTGGAGGACGCGGAGGCAGAAAAAGCCGGGCCGCCTCCGCATCGGCGGAGGCGGCCCGGCTCGCGTGCCTGCTGAAAGGAAGGAAGGATCAGCGGATGGCTGGAGTAAACGGTGAGTTTTCGGTGAGTTTGGGGCCCCGGCCCGCTGTCGGGTGGGCCGGGAACCCCGGAATTGAGCGCCCCAGGCAGGATTCGAACCTGCGACCAAAAGCTTAGAAGGCTCCTGCTCTGTCCCCTGAGCTACTGAGGCATTGGAGGCGAGTGCTGCCCCGAAAGGGCCCTCGCGGGCCCCGTCCAGTCTACCGCTGGGGGATCTCGAGGCGGATGCGGTGAACGCCGTCGGCATCCTGCCACACGGTGAGGTGGCCGGAGATGTCTGCGAGCTCGCCCGTGCCGGAGCCGGGGACGATGTTGCCGCTCGAGGCGGCCGCGGCGCCCTCGGCGAGGCCCCAGTGCTGGAAGACGAACGAGCCGGTGCGGTCCCCCACGGCGCCCACGAACACCTCGGAGGCCACGTAGCCGGCGCCGATCGAGTTGCCGGCCATGAGCATCCGGCCGTAGCTGACGCCCTCGATGTCCCCCTCGAAGTCCTTGGTGGACTGCACCTGGGAGAGATCCGAGTTCGAGCCCGAGACGGTGTACGGGTCTGCGTCCCAGCCGCCCACCTGGAACGTGGCGAGGTACGTGGACTCGTAGTTCGGCATGCCGTTGCTGTCCATAGGCCCCACCCTACAGAACGGCGGCTCCTACTCCCGAGTGTGAGGCGGCTCGGCCGGGCGTGCCGGAACGTCGGCCTGGCCGTCCTGGCCGCGCAGCCGCTTGATCTCGCTCCCGGTCCGCGAGGCCGCTCGCTTGCCGAACCGGACGAAATCGCCGGTCCGCGGCCAGTGGACGTCGAAGAGGTGCTTGGTCTTCACGTCGAGCGCCACGAGGTAGACGCAGAACGCGATGACGATCACAGCCGCGAGGTTCCGGGCGCTCGTCAGGTCGATGTTCCCCAGGTACGGGAAGACGTCCAGCTGATCGCACAGCGAGTACGCCACGAAGAACGGCGTGACGAAGGAGAGCACCTTGTACTGCCAGTCCGAGCGCACCCCGGAGACCGCGAAGAGCGGCAGCAGCCACACGACGTACCACCCCTGGATCATCGAGGCGGAGAGCACGACGGCGGCGAGCGCCACCGCCATCCGCCGGATGAGCCGGGAGTCCTCCCCTGTGAGGAACGCCTTGGCGACGACGACGAGCGCGCCGATCTTGGCCAGCAGATTGACCGCGTCCGTGAGGCTGGCGCCGTTGAGCCCGAGCGCATTGCCGATCATGGCCACGAGGAATCCGAGCAGGCCCACCGGGGCGTACCAGATCCAGACGCTGCCGGGCGTCTTGAGCGCGGAGACCCAGCCGAAGCCGCCGCCGACGAGGTAGCCGAGCACGGCCATGACCCCCAGGCTGAGGGCCATCGTGAGCGCGGCGAAGGCGATCTTCCTGGGCCACGAGGCTCCCCGCCCCGCCCACATGAGCCCGATGAAGGGCAGCAGCAGAATCGTGATCGGCTTGATGCCGATGGACATCGTGAAGACGATGATGCCGAGCAGCCGGTACTTCCTCGCGATGAGATAGAGCCCCACCATGACGCAGCCCATCATGAGCGCGTCGTTGTGGATGCTGGCCACGAAGGTGGTGAGCACGAGCGGGTTGGTCACGGAGAGGAACTCCGCCCGCGCCACGTTGACCCGGTGCACCGCGGCGAGCTTGGCCACGCCCCACCACATCATGACGAACCCGAGGAGGGAGATGAGGCGGAACACCGCGATGCTCGGCAGAGGCTCGCCCTGCCCGAAGAACACGGCCCAGGACTCGATCCACAGCCACACGGGACCGTACGGGGTCGGCGACTGGGACCAGAGGTCGTCCGCCCCGATCTGGAGGTAGCCCGTGATCTGCGAGTAGCCGTCCTTGTAAGGATTGAGGCCGTTGGTGACCATGAGCCCCTGGGCGATGTACGCGAACACGTCCCGGCTGAAGAGGGGAAGGCTGAGCGACATCGGCGCCACCCAGAGAGCCGTGGCCCAGCGGACGGTGCGCTTGTCGCCCGGCCCGCTGAAGTCGCCGAGCCGGCTGCCGAGCCGCAGCCACGAGCGCACGAGCAGCATGCCGCCGAGCACGAGGACCACAACCGAGGTGATCACGCCGGGAAGCTCGTACCGCATCCAGATGACGGGCGGCAGCGAGGTGAGGACATAAGACGAGTTGGAGACCCAGCCGACGCCGAAGGAGGCCGCGAGGAGCATCATCGATCCGGCGAAGCCCTGCCAGATGGCCACCCAGGGACGCCCCTCGGCCTCCCCCTGCTCCGAGAAGCGGCGGTGCAGCCGGTGCCCCAGGCCGCGGCGCAGCGGCTGTGCGCCGGGGCGACCCTGCTGGCGGGCGACGTTGAGCCCGCTCATGGATCGCGCTTGGTTGGCCACGGATGTCCTCGTGAAGTCGGAGAAGTCGGACGGCCTGCACGGACGGGCACGGGGCTGTTTCCCGCACGCCGCACAGGTTTTTGAATCTTACCAAGGGGACCCCGCCGCGAGCCTGCCGCCGGGCCCGTCCCGTACTGTGGTCCCGTGGCTATTTCTCAAGAGAACATCGTGTGGATCGACTGCGAGATGACCGGGCTGGACCTCGTGGAGGACGCGCTCATCGAGGTCGCCGTCGTCGTGACGGACTCGCAGCTCAACGTTCTCGGCGAGGGGGTCGACGTCGTCATCAGGCCGAGCGAGAAGGCGATGGCGCACATGAACGACTTCGTCCGCCAGATGCACACGAGCTCGGGTCTGCTCACCGAGCTGCCCGAGGGGCTCGGCATGGAGGAGGCCGAGGAGATCGTCCTCGCGGAGATCCGGCGCCACTGCCCCGAGCCCGGCAAGGCGCTGCTCGGTGGCAACTCGGTGGGCATGGACAAGAGCTTCCTCGCGCGGGACATGCCGAAGGTCATCGAGCACCTCCACTACCGGGTGGTGGACGTCTCCACGATCAAGGAGCTCGCCCGCCGCTGGTACCCGCGGGCCTACTTCCAGTCCCCGGCCAAGACCGGCAATCACCGCGCACTGGGCGACATCCTCGACTCGATCAACGAGCTGCGGTACTACCGCGAGGCCGTGTTCGTGCCCGAGCCGGGCCCCGACTCCGAGTCGGCCAAGCGCATCGCGGCCTCCGTGCTGGAGAGCCCCGCGGGCTCGGCCTCCGCCCAGGACTCCTGACGCGGCCGAGCCGCCCGTTTAGGTCTTCAGCCCGTTCGTCGTGTACGATTGAACACGCTGCTCAGCGCCCCGGCGGTCGCCGTCGGAGGAGCTGAAACGCACTCCACGGTGGGTATAGCTCAGTTGGTAGAGCGTCTGGTTGTGGTCCAGAAGGTCGCGGGTTCAAGCCCCGTTACTCACCCCGCAGCGCACGCATGCACGGTCGCCCGGCCGGGCTCGAGCGCAGAACAAGACCGCCTCCCCCGCAGGAGGCGGTCTTTTTTCACGCCCCACGGAGGACCCATGACGATTCGCCCCATCACCATCTACGGCGAGCCCGTGCTCCACGCCGTCACCCGCGAGGTCACGGTGATCGACGACGATCTCCAGACGCTCATCGACGACATGTTCGAGACCCAGGACGCCGCCCACGGCGTGGGGCTCGCCGCCACCCAGGTGGGCGTCGGCCTGCGCCTCTTCACCTACGAGTTCGCCAACGACGACGGCGTCCCCGAGCGCGGCGTCGTCATCAACCCGCGCCTCCAGCTGGGCAAGGTCTCCAAGGTGCTCCCCGACCCGGACGAGGAGTCCGAGGGCTGCCTCTCCGTCCCCGGCGCCACCTACCCCCTCAAGCGCGCCGAGTGGGTGCGCGTGACGGGCCTGGACCGCAACGGCGAGCCGCTGGACTTCGAGGCGACCGGCTGGTTCGCCCGCGTCATGCAGCACGAGACGGACCACCTCGACGGCAAGCTCTACGTGGACCGCCTCGAGGACCGCTACAAGAAGCGGGCGTTCAAGTTCATGAAGAACCGCCACTGGCTCGTGCCGGGCAACACGTGGACGCCGGGCGAGGACGAGGACCCGTTCGGCCACTGATCCGGCCGGGCGGGGACGCGCCCGCCGTCGTCGTCGGAACGCCGAAGGCCGGCCGCTCGCCTCCGAGAGGATCCGAGCAGCCGGCCTTCACGCTGTCCGGGACGTCTCGCGCCGGCTGGACGCGAGACGCCGGGGGTCAGCTCTCGAGCGGCGGGTAGAGCGTGAAGCTCGCGTTCGCCATCGTCTCGAGGCAGCGCAGGACCTGGCAGGAGTAGCCGAACTCGTTGTCGTACCAGACGTACATGACGAGGCTCTTGCCCTGCGCGATGGTCGCGAGTCCGTCCACGACGCCCGCCTGGCGGGAGCCCACGAAGTCCGTGGAGACGATCTCCGGGCTGGACGTGTAGTCGATCTGCTTGCGCAGCGGCGTGTTGAGGCTGATGTCCCGCAGGTGGGCGTTGACCTCGTCCTTCTCCACCTCGGTCTCGAGCTGGAGGTTGAGGATGGCCATCGAGACGTCCGGCGTGGGGACGCGGATCGCGTTGCCGGTCAGCCTGCCCTTGAGCTCGGGCAGAGCCTTCGCGACGGCGGACGCGGCGCCCGTCTCCGTGAGGACCATGTTGAGCGCGGCGGAGCGGCCGCGGCGGTCGCCCTTGTGGAAGTTGTCGATGAGGTTCTGGTCGTTCGTGTACGAGTGGACGGTCTCCACGTGGCCGTGGACGATCCCGTACTTCTCGTTGAGGACCTTGAGCACCGGGGTGATGGCGTTCGTGGTGCAGGACGCCGCGGAGAGGATCGAGTCCGTCTCCTCGATGTCCTTGTGGTTGACGCCGTGCACGATGTTCTTGAGGCTGCCCTTGCCGGGAGCCGTGAGGAGCACCTGGGACACGCCCTTGGACTTCAGGTGCTGGCCGAGCCCCTCCTCGTCCCGCCACTTGCCGGTGTTGTCCACCACGATCGCGTTCTTGATGCCGTACTGCTCGTAGTCCACGGACGCCGGGTCGTTGGCGTAGATGAACTGGATGAGCGTGCCGTTCGCGCGGATCGTGTTGTTGTCCTCGTCCACCGTGATGGTGCCGTCGAACTGGCCGTGCACCGAGTCGCGGCGCAGGAGGGAGGCGCGCTTGGCGAGGTCGTTCTTGCCGGTGGGGCGGACCACGACGGCGCGCAGGCGCAGCCCGTAGCCGCCGCCGGCGTGCTCGATGAGCAGACGGGCCACGAGGCGGCCGATGCGGCCGAAGCCGTAGAGGACCACGTCCCGCGGCTCGCGGGCGCCCTCTCCGCCCTTGCCGGCGATCTCGGCGAGCTCGTCCGCGAGGAACTCCTTGAGCGAGCGGCCGTTGCCCTCCTTGCCGTACTTGACGGTGAGGCGGGCCACGTCGATCGAGGACGCCGCGAGGTCCATCTCCGCGAGCTCCTTGACGAGCGGGAGGGTCTCGGCGATGTCGAGCGGCGAGCCGTCGATCTGCCGCGCGAAGCGGTGCAGCTTGAGGATGCCGATCGCGGAGCGGTTGATGAGCGCGCGGCCGTGGATCGAGGGGACCACGTTGTTGCGGCGGTAGAGGGTGCCGAGGAGCGGGATCATGGCCTCGGCGTGGGACTCGCGGTCCATCCACTCGTTGAGCGTGTCTGCGGAGTCGAGACCCGCGGTGTTCTCGGAGACGTCCGGCTCGGACTCGGGGTTCAGGGACATCGTTGTTCCTTCCTCGGTGGGGGCGTGCACCTCGCTGTGCACGTCAGCCTCGCCGCGGCGGCGCTGCCGCGCGGAGAATCGCCCCCTCAGTCTACCGGGGGCGCATCGGGATCGAGGGACGGGACGCGATGTAAGCCGGGTTCTGTGCCGTGTGCTGTCGCCAGCGTCACGGTGACGATCATCTCTCTGGACCGCCCATTGCTGAGCGGCTCTAGCGGCCTACCCGGACGCTCGGGCGAGCAGCCCTCGAACGCGCCCTGTCTGGCCTTGCTCCCCATGGGGTTTACCGAGCTGCCGGGGTCGCCCCCGGCACTGGTGGTCTCTTACACCGCCGTTTCACCCTTGCCCGCGCCGGACGAGCCGAGCGGGCGGTCTGTTCTCTGTGGCACTGGCCTGCGGGTCTCCCCGAGTGGGCGTTGCCCACCATGGCGCTCTGCGGAGCCCGGACTTTCCTCGACGCCCTCAGGCGCCGCGATCGTCCTCGCGTCCCGTCCAGCAGTCCATTCTACGGCTCGATACGATGAACCGGTGCGCCTCTTCCTCCCGCCCTCCGAGACCAAGCGCGCCCCCGCGCGCGGCACGCCCGTCCGGCTGGACGCCCTCTCCTTCCCGGAGCTGGCGGACTCCCGCGAGGAGGCCCTCGAGGCCATCGCCTCGGCGTCAGAGCACGACGACGCCGCCGCCCGCTTCGGCGTCTCCGAGAAGCTCCTGCCACTCGTCAGGGCCAACGCGTCCTGGCGCACCGCGCCCGCGGCCGCTGCGGCCTCCGTTTATGAAGGGGTCCTCTACGACGCCCTCGGGTATGAGGACCTCTCCCCCGCCGCGAAGCGCCGAGCCCACGCCCAGGTCCGGGTCTTCTCGGCCGCCTTCGGCGTTCTCGGCCTCACGGACCGGATCCCGGCCTACCGGGCCTCGGGGACGCTCAAGACCCCCGCGCTCGGCTCTCCCCTGGCCACCTGGTGGTCCCGGCACCTCGCCGAGCCGCTCGCCGAGGACTGCAGCGGCGGGCTCGTCGTCGACGCCCGCAGCGGAACCTACGCGGGGATGTTCAAGCCCGAGCCCTCGCAGTGGGTGGGCCTCGACGTGGTCCAGAGGCGCGGGGACCGGCTCGCGGTCGTCTCCCACTTCGCCAAGCACACGCGCGGCCAGGCGGTCCGCGCCCTCCTCGAGTCCGGGGAGCGGCTCGGCTCCGCCCAGGCCCTCCGGGACTGGGCCAAGTCCCAGTTCGCTCCGCGCGGGTGGGAGGTCCGACTGGGCGAGGCCCACCGCTCGAAGCCCCGCTCGCTCACGCTCGTCCTCCCGGAGGACCACTCGTTCGCGCAGTCCTGAACGGGAGCAGGTCCGCCCTGAAGAGGCTCGGTCCCGAGGGGCGCGGTGCAGTCAAGAGCGGCCTGGCCCCGGGGCGTCCCTAGCGGCGGTCCGGCACGAGCACGAAGTCCCAGGGGTCCGTGACGGCCTCGCTCGCCGTCGTCTCGATCTCCCAGCCGCGCTCCGCGGCGGCCCGCTTCAGAGCCTCGGCCGCGAACGGCACCCACACCCACTCGCTCGCGAAGTGCGCCGTGTCAATGAGATAGGGCGTGCCGCCCCTGGCCTCCTCGCGGGCCTCGGAAGCGGGATGGTGGCGCAGGTCCGACGTCACGAAGACGTCCGCTCCGCTCGCGCGCACCTCGTCGAAGAGGGAGTCCCCCGCGCCTCCGCACAGCGCCACGCGCCGCACCTCGGCCTGGGCGTCGCCCGCCACCCGGACGCCGCCGGCCACGCTCGGCAGGGCCCCGGCCACGCGGCGGGCGAAGGCCGCGAGCGCCATCGGCTGCTCGAGCGTTCCCACGCGGCCGATGCCCGCGGGCGCCTCGACGTCGTCGTTCCCCTTCGCGGGCACGAGGGGCTCCATGTCCCGGAGCCCGAGGACCTGCCCCAGGAGGTCCGAGACGCCGCCCTCCGGCTGGTCCGCGTTGGTGTGGGCGGCGATGAGACCGCACCCGCCCTCGATGAGGCGGGTGAGCAGCTCGCCCTTGTACCCCTCGTCCGAGACGGAGCTGACTCCGCGCAGCAGGAGAGGGTGGTGGGTGAGGAGGGCGTCGTAGCCGCCCTCGAGGGCCTCGTCCACCACCTCGGCCACCGGGTCGACGGCGACGAGCACCTTCGAGACGGGACGCTGCATGCGGCCCGCGACGGGGCCGGTCCTGTCCCAGTCCTCGGTGAGGCTGAAGGGCCAGAGGCCGTCCACGAGGTCCACGAGGTCGGAGAAGCGGGGCTGTTCGGCGTCCGGGCGCGGGTTCTGGCTCATGTGAGGCATGATGCCACAGGCGGGAATGAGCCGGGCGGCCCGGGCGTTGCAGGCAGTGATGGCTGAGAACACCGACACCCAGACCCGTCCGATCCGCACGCTCGTCCTCGGCGGCGGCTGCTTCTGGTGCCTCGACGCCCTCTACCGCGAGGTGAGGGGCGTGACCGAGGTGACGAGCGGCTACACCGGCGGCAGGACGCCCCATCCGACGTACGAGTCGGTCTGCTCCGGAAGGACGGGCCACGCGGAGGCCGTGCGGGTCTCCTTCGACGAATCGGTCATCCCCGCCTCGGTGATCCTGGACATGTTCTTCGCGATGCACGATCCGACGACGCTCAACCGCCAGGGCTACGACGTCGGCACGCAGTACCGCAGCGCGGTCTTCGCCGCGAGCGAGCGGGACGCGGGGGACTTCGAGGCGGCCCGCGAGCGCGCCGCGCGGCTGTGGGACGACCCGATCGTGACCGCGCTGGAGCCCCTCGGCGAGTTCTTCGAGGCCGAGCCGATCCACCAGAACTATTACGCTGAGTTCCCGGATGCGGGATACTGCCAGGTGATCGTCAATCCCAAGCTCTCGAAGGCGCGCCGGGCCTTCGAGGACTGGATCCGTCCGCAGCCGGCCTGACCTGACCTAGACGATTCGAGACACGACTTGAGGAGCACTCGCGTGGGAGATGTGAAGCGCCCGGCACACGGCCGGATCTACCAGGACGTCACGGAGCTCATCGGGGGCACTCCCCTGGTCATGCTCAACCGGCTGACGGAGGGGCTGCCCGGCCGGGTGGCTGTGAAGCTCGAGTCCGCCAACCCGGCGAACAGCGTCAAGGACCGCATCGGCGCCGCGATCATCGACGCGGCCATGGCCTCGGGGCAGCTGAAGCCCGGCGGCACGGTGGTCGAGGGCACGAGCGGCAACACCGGCATCGCACTTGCGATGGTGGGCGCCGCGCGGGGCTTCAACGTGGTCCTCACGATGCCGGAGACCATGTCCGTGGAGCGCCGCATCATGCTCAAGGCGTTCGGCGCCGAGATCGTCCTCACCCCCGGGGCCGACGGCATGAGGGGCGCGGTGGAGAAGGCCGAGGAGATCGTGGCCAGCACGCCGAACGCGGTGCTCGCGCGCCAGTTCGAGAACGAGGCGAATCCCCGCGTCCACGCCGAGACCACAGCCGAGGAGATCCTCGAGGACACGCACGGCGAGCTCGCCGCGTTCGTCGCGGGAGTCGGCACGGGCGGCACGGTGACCGGCGTAGGCCGGGTGCTCCGCGAGCGGGCGCCGGAGGTCAAGATCGCGGTGGTGGAGCCCGCGGACTCCCCGATCCTCTCGGGCGGGAAGGCCGGCCCCCACAAGATCCAGGGCCTCGGGGCCAACTTCGTCCCCGACGTCCTCGACCGGGACGTCTACTCCGAGGTGTTCGACGTCGAGCTCGACGACGCCCTGACCACCGCGCGGGACCTCGGCCGGTTCGAGGGCATCGCCGGCGGCATCTCGGCCGGCGCCAACGTGTTCGCCGCGCTGCAGATGGCGAGCCGCGAGGAGTACCGGGACAAGCTGATCGTGACCGTGGTCCCGGATTTCAGCGAGCGCTACATCTCCACCGCGCTCTACGAGGACCTGCGCTGACCCCAGGGTCCGCGCGCCCCGCCGGCCCAGACCGAGACCGACCGAGGAGAGACTCCGCACCGTGAAGCTGCCCGCCAAGATCCTCAGCGCCCTGCGCGAGGACCTCCAGACCGCGCGCCGCCAGGACCCCGCCTCGGGGTCCGACGCGCACAATCTCGTCATCTACTCGGGACTGCACGCCATCTGGTCCCACCGTCTCGCCCATCAGATGTGGCAGAAGAGGCGGCTGCGCCCGGCGGCGCGGATGGTCTCGCAGGTGACGCGGGCCTTGACGGGCATCGAGATCCATCCGGGCGCGAGGATCGGGCGCCGGTTCTTCATCGACCACGGCATGGGCGTGGTCATCGGGGAGACGGCCGAGATCGGGGACGACGTCCTCATCTACCAGGGCGTCACGCTGGGAGGCCGCTCGCTCGAGCGCGTCAAGCGCCACCCCACCATCGGCTCGCGCGTCACGATCGGGGCCGGGGCCAAGGTGATCGGCCCGGTGACGGTCGGGGACGACTCGGCGATCGGCGCCAACGCCGTCGTCGTCAAGGACTCCGCCTCCGGGGCCGTGCTCACGGGCATCCCGGCGAAGAACCGCAAGGACCAGGCTCCGGAGCACCCGCAGCCGTGCGTGGACCCGGCCGAGTACGCGGCGGAGGACGACGAGGAGACGCAGGCGCAGCTGCCGTAAGCGCAGCCGTGGGAGTGGGCCCTACCGGGATCGAACCGATGACATTCAGTGTGTAAGACTGACGCTCTACCAGCTGAGCTAAAGGCCCCTGTGGACAGCGGCTGACGCCGCCGGACATCTGACTATAGCCTGGAGAAGGGCACGCCCCCAATCCGCCGGACTCCCCCGGCGGCTCGGTTCGAGACCCTCTTCAGGAGCTGCAGCATGAAACTCGCGGACATCGGCGTCACCGGCCTCGCGGTCATGGGAGCCAATCTGGCCCGGAACTTCGCCCGCAACGGCTACACGGTGGCGGTCCACAACCGCAGCCCGCAGCGCACCGACGCTCTCCTCGAGGAGCACGGCTCCGAGGGGGACTTCGTCCGCGCCGACTCCCTCGAAGAGCTCGTCCAGAAGCTGGAGCGCCCCCGCCGGGTCCTCGTCATGGTCAAGGCCGGAGCCCCGGTGGACGCGGTCATCGAGCAGCTCGTTCCGCTGCTGGACGAGGGAGACATCGTCATCGACGCAGGCAACTCCCACTACGCGGACACGCGCCGCCGCGAGGCCGCCCTCGCGGAGAAGGGGCTGCACTTCGTGGGCGTCGGCGTCTCCGGCGGCGAGGAGGGCGCTCTCAACGGCCCCTCGATCATGCCGGGCGGCTCGGAGGAGTCCTACCGCTCCCTCGGACCGATGCTGGAGAAGATCGCCGCGGACTTCCGCGGAGAGCCCTGCTGCGCCTGGGTGGGGACGGACGGCGCCGGGCACTTCGTCAAGATGGTCCACAACGGTATCGAGTACGCGGACATGCAGGTCATCGGCGAGTCGTACGACCTCATGCGCCAGGCCGCCGGCCTCGAGCCCGCCGAGCAGGCCGAGGTCTTCGAGCGCTGGAACGCCACCGAGCTGGAGAGCTACCTCATCGAGATCACCTCCCGCGTCCTCAAGCAGACGGACGCCAAGACGGGCAAGCCGCTCGTCGACGTCATCGTGGACGCGGCCGGGCAGAAGGGCACGGGCCGCTGGACGGTCATCTCGGGCCTCGAGATCGGAGCGCCGGTCTCCGCCATCGCCGAGTCCGTCTTCGCCCGCGGCCTCTCCTCCCAGCCTGAGCAGCGCGCCGCCGCCCACAAGGACTTCGGCTCCGCCTTCGAGCCGGACGTGGCGCCGGAGGACCGCGAGGCGTTCGTCGAAGACGTCCGCAAGGCCCTCTACGCCACCAAGCTCGTCAGCTACGCCCAGGGCATCGACATGCTCCTCAAGGCCGCGGACGAGTACGGGTGGACCCTGGACATCTCGCGGATCGCCGGACTGTGGCGCGCGGGCTGCATCATCCGCGCGGACCTCCTGGACACGATCATGAAGACGTACGCGGACGGCGCCAAGCCCGTCAGCCTCCTCCTCGCCGAGGAGTTCCGGGGCGCCCTCGAGGACGCGCTGCCGTCCTGGCGGCGGATCGTGGCCCATGCGGCCCTCACGGGCGTTCCCGCGCCGGTCATGTCCTCCTCCCTCTCCTACTTCGACGCCCTGCGGGCGGAGCGCCTTCCCGCTGCGCTCACCCAGGGCCTCCGGGACCTCTTCGGAGCCCACACGTACCGCCGCGTGGACGCAGAGGGGACGTTCCACACCCAGTGGAGCGGGGACCTCAGCGAGGTGGAGGCGGCAGACACCCACTAGTCCGTCCGCGAGAGCCCGCCGCACCCGTGATTTGCATCACGGAGTGATGCGGCGGGCTCTTCCCGTCCCGGCCCCGTGAGGCCTGAATTCTCCCCGCTGTGGCGCGGAACACCCAGACCGGGAAACCTGTGAGCCGCACCCCGCTCGGCGGCGCCCGCGTTTGTGGCAGGGGTGATTGCCAGTACTGTGAGTGAGCGGCACCACTCCAGGTGCCTTTTTCTGTCCCATCCGACCACCACACGAGGACCGTTCGACTTGGCTCACACGACACAACAGCGGGCCGCGGAGACGCACCCCCCCGCCGGCGACGGCTACGCGAAGCACCTCAAGAACCGCCACATCCAGATGATCGGCATCGGCGGCGCCATCGGCTCGGGCCTGTTCGTCGGCTCGGCCAGCCGCCTCCACTCGGCGGGCCCCTCGCTCATCCTGTCCTACGCCATCTGCGGCGCCGTCGCGATGATCGTGGTGCGCGCGCTCGGCGAGATGGTCCTCCACCGCCCCACCCCGGGCGCCTTCGTGGCCTACTCCCGCGAGTTCATCGGAGAGCCGGCCGCCTACGCCGCAGGCTGGTTCCACTTCCTCAACTGGGCGTTCACGCTCGTGGCCGACGCCACGGCCATCGCCGGGTTCCTCGTCTTCTGGCCCGCGATCGGCGACACCATGCCCAGGTGGGCCCTGGCGCTCATCGCGCTCGCCATCGTCCTCGCCGTCAACCTCATCGGCGTGAAGATCTTCGGCGAGATGGAGTTCTGGTTCTCCATCATCAAGGTGGCCACCATCATCGCCTTCATGCTCGTGGCGATCTACTTCATCGTGACGCGCGCCGACCTCAGCGACTCCGCACACCACGCGACCGCCGGCCTGCACAACATCACCGAGTCCGGCTTCTTCCCGAACGGCGTCCTCCCGGCCTTCACCCTCATGTCCGGCGTCATCTTCTCCTTCGCCGCGATGGAGCTCATCGGCGTGGCCGCCGGCGAGTCGGAGAACCCCAAGGAGGTCATGCCCTCCGCCGTCCGCTCGGTCCTGTGGCGCATCCTGACGTTCTACATCGGCACAATCGCGCTCCTCGCGCTCCTGCTGCCCTCGAGCCAGTACACCGCCGGCGAATCGCCCTTCGTCACGGTCCTCGACCGCGTGGGCTTCCACCTCGGCCCGGTGCACATGGCGGACATCATGAACGTCGTCCTCATCTCCGCCGTGGCCTCTTCGATGAACTCGGGCCTCTACTCCACGGGCCGCGTGCTGCACTCGATGGGCATGGCCCGCACCGCGCCGCGCTACCTGCAGAAGATGAGCAAGACCCACGTCCCGTTCGCGGCCATCCTCACGACCGCCGGATTCGGGCTCGTCGGCATCGCCATCAACTACTTCTGGCCGTCCGAGGCGTTCGAGATCGTCCTCGAGATCGCGACCATCGGCATCATCGGCGTCTGGTCCATGATCCTGCTCTCCCACTGGGCCATGGTCCGCAAGGCCAAGCGCGGCGAGATGGACCGCCCGGACTTCAAGCTCCGCGGGGCCCCGGCGCTCAACATCTTCGGCCTCGCGTTCCTCGCGATGGTCCTCGTCATGCTCGCGTTCAGCGAGGACCTCCACGCCCGCCTCGCGGTCCTCGCCGGCGTGCCGACCGTGGCCGTCCTCCTCGTCGCCGGATGGTTCGTCGTCCGCCGCAACGTGGACACGGAGGCCTTCGAGCACGACGACGTCGCGACGCCGTAGCGTCTCGGGCGCAGCCCGGCCCCTCAGGGGCAGACGCGAGAAGGGCGGTCCTCCCGGTTCGGGAGGACCGCCCTTCTTCTCTCGCGGGCCCCGCGCTCGCGCGCTGCCTGCTCTCGCGCTGGCTCTGCGCGGCCTACTTGCGCTCGGCGCCCACGCGGCGTCCGACCAGCCGCGTGGCGGACCAGTCCTCGCTGAGGCCCGCCGTGCGCGTCACGTGCAGGCCCGCCGTCGGAGCGGACTCCGCGACGTCCGTGGCCGAGACGTGCAGCTCGCGCCCCTTCTTCGGGGTGAGGAGCCACACGACGCCGCCCTCGTCGAGCGTGGCCTGGGCGTCGACGAGCATGTCGACCAGGTCGCCGTCGCCCTGGCGCCACCACACGAGCACCACGTCCACGACCTCGTGGTCTTCCTCCGTCAAGAGCTCCTCGCCCGTGATCTCCTCGATCGCGTCGCGCAGCGCGAAGTCGACGTCGTCGTCGTACCCGAACTCCTGAACCAGGCAGTCGTCCGGGAAGTCGAGCTCCTGGCGGATGGAATCGTTCGTCGCGGAACCCTGTGGGTTCACCTCGTGCCTCCAAGTCATGTCGGTTCGGCGCCCAGACTCAGGCGCCCTGCCTACGCCTAATCTAACCTGTCCGCGTCCGCGGACCCGGATTGCGCGGGCGGACAGCCCCGGATCCGGCGACTGTGGGGCGTCTCATAGCGGCGCTGATCACGCCGCGGCGGGGCCTCGCGTGGGGATAGAGTGGGGGGTGGACTGTCCACGCAGATCTGCCCGCGCACGCGGGCCGCCAAGCCGACTGCACCGGAGAGTCCCAGCGGCTCCACAGCCCCCTGGGCGGAGACAGAGCCGCTCCACTCGCAATGTGCATGAAAGAGGGTTACACAGTGACTGCAGGCGAAGAACACGCTCACATCGTGAGCGCCCTGACTCACCAGCTTCCCGACTCGGACCCCCAGGAGACGGCCGAGTGGATCGAGTCGCTGGACGGGCTCATCGAGTCCGAGGGCACCGAGCGCGCGCAGTTCATCATGCGGTCGCTCCTGCAGCGGGCGGGCGCTCGCAGCGTCGGCGTCCCCATGGTGACCACCACGGACTACGTCAACACCATCCCGGTGGACCAGGAGGCCCAGTTCCCGGGTGACGAGGAGATCGAGCGCCGCTACCGCGCCTGGATGCGCTGGAACGCCGCGGTCATGGTGCACCGCGCGCAGAAGCCGAGCATCGGCGTCGGCGGCCACATCTCCACGTACGCGGGCGCGGCCACCCTCTACGAGGTCGGCTTCAACCACTTCTTCCGCGGCAAGGACCACCCGGGCGGCGGAGACCAGGTCTTCTTCCAGGGCCACGCCTCCCCCGGCATGTACGCCCGCGCGTTCCTCGAGGGCCGCCTGACCGAGGAGCAGATGGACGCCTTCCGCCAGGAGGCCTCGAAGGCGCCGAACGGCCTCTCCTCCTACCCGCACCCGCGCATGATGCCGGACTTCTGGGAGTTCCCCACGGTCTCCATGGGCATCGGGCCCATGAACGCCATCTACCAGGCGCAGACCAACCGCTACCTGCACAACCGCGGCCTCAAGGACACCTCGGACCAGCACGTCTGGGCCTTCCTCGGCGACGGCGAGATGGACGAGCCCGAGTCGCGCGGCCTTCTCCAGCTCGCGGCCAACGAGAACCTGGACAACCTGACCTTCGTCATCAACGCCAACCTCCAGCGCCTCGACGGCCCGGTGCGCGGCAACGGCAAGATCGTCCAGGAGCTCGAGGCCTTCTTCCGCGGCGCCGGCTGGAACGTCATCAAGGTCCTCTGGGGCCGCGAGTGGGACGCCCTCCTCGAGAAGGACCGGGACAACTCCCTCGTGGACATCATGAACACCACGGTGGACGGCGACTACCAGACGTACAAGGGCGAGTCCGGCGGCTTCGTCCGCGAGCACTTCTTCGGCAAGACGCCGCAGACCAAGGAGCTCGTGGCGGACCTCACGGACGAGCAGATCTGGAACCTCAAGCGCGGCGGGCACGACTACCACAAGGTCTACGCGGCGTACAAGGCCGCCACCGAGTTCAAGGGCAAGCCGACCGTCATCATCGCCAAGACGGTCAAGGGCTACGGCCTGGGCCCGCACTTCGAGGCCCGCAACGCAACGCACCAGATGAAGAAGATGACGCTGGAGGACCTCAAGTCCTTCCGCGACCACCTGCGCATCCCGATCTCGGACGAGCAGCTCGAGGCGGACCCCTACAACCCGCCGTACTACAACCCGGGCCCCGACGCTCCGGAGATCAAGTACCTCCTGGAGCGCCGCCGCGAGCTCGGCGGCTTCCTGCCGGAGCGCCGCGTCAAGCACGACGAGGTGAAGATGCCCTCGGACAAGACGTTCGAGATCGCCCGCAAGGGCTCGGGCAAGCAGCAGGCCGCCACCACCATGGCGTTCGTGCGCCTGCTCAAGGACCTCATGCGGGACAAGGAGTTCGGCAAGCGCGTCGTCCCCATCGTCCCGGACGAGGCGCGCACGTTCGGCATGGACGCGTTCTTCCCGACGGCCAAGATCTACAATCCGAAGGGCCAGAACTACCTCTCCGTGGACCGCGAGCTCGTCCTCGCCTACAAGGAGTCGGAGAAGGGCCAGATCCTGCACGCGGGCATCAACGAGGCCGGCTCGGTCTCGGCGATGACGGCGGCGGGCACGTCCTACGCCACGCACGGCGAGCCGCTCATCCCGATCTACATCTTCTACTCGATGTTCGGGTTCCAGCGCACGGGCGACGGCATCTGGGCGGCCGCGGACATGATGACGCGCGGCTTCATCATCGGCGCCACCGCGGGCCGCACCACGCTGACCGGCGAGGGCACCCAGCACGCGGACGGCCACTCGCCGCTCCTCGCCTCGACCAACCCGGCCGTCGTGGCCTATGACCCGGCCTACGGCTACGAGATCGGGCACATCATGCGCGCCGGCCTCGAGCGCATGTACGGCGGCAAGCACGAGGATCCGAACGTCATGTACTACCTCACGGTGTACAACGAGCCGATCCTCCAGCCGGCCGAGCCCGAGGACCTCGACGTGGACGGCCTCCTCAAGGGCATCTACCTCCTCAAGCGCGCGGAGAACGACGGCCCCCGGGCCCAGCTCTTCGGCTCGGGCGTGTCCGTGCCGTGGGCGCTCGAGGCGCAGAAGATCCTCGCGGACGAGTGGGGCGTCTCCGCCGACGTCTGGTCGGTGACGAGCTGGAACGAGCTGCGCCGCGACGGCGTGGCCGCCGAGGCCCACGAGTTCGCCACAGGCGAGAAGCGCACGCCGTTCATCGCCCAGCAGCTCGAGGGCGCGGAGGGCCCGGTCATCGCCACGACGGACTACATGCACGCCGTCGCGGATCAGGTCCGCCAGTTCATCCCGAACGAGTTCGCCTCGCTCGGCGCGGACGGATTCGGCTTCGCGGACACCCGCGCCGCCGCCCGCCGCTTCTTCAAGGTGGACACCGCCTCGCTGGTCGTCAAGACGCTCCAGATGCTCGAGCGCCGCGGCGAGGTGCCGGAGGGCACCTGGCGCAAGGCGTACGAGCAGTACGGCATCGACGACGTCAACAAGGGCACCACGGGCACCGTCGGCGGCGACGCCTGATCTGACCGTGTCCGAACAGAGCGCCGCAGTGCAGTCCGCACCCTCGGACCGCACTGCGGCGCTTCTGCGCTCCCACCTCGGCCGCATGTCCACGGCGGCCATCATCAAGCTGACCCGCTCCCTCTCCTGGTTCCGCGGGCTCCGTCCGCGCGAGCGCTCGCAGCTCGGGCTCATCGCCCAGCGCGGCATCTCGGCCTTCGTCGAGTGGTATGAGGAGCCCACGTCGGACGGGTGGACGGTCGGCGAGATCTTCTCCAACTCCCCCGCCGAGCTCACCCGCTCCGTCAGCCTGCAGCAGGCGCTCCAGCTCGTCCGCGTCGTCGTCGACTCGGTCGAGGCCTACGCGCCCTCCGTCGTCGAGGAGCACGAGCTCCCCGCCCTGCGCGAGGCCGTGCTCAAGTACTCGCGCGAGGTGGCCTTCGGGGTCGCGGACGTCTACGCGCGGGCGGCCGAGGCCCGAGGCGCCTGGGACACGCGCATGGAGGCGCTCGTGGTGGACGCGATCATCCGCGGCGAGAACTCGGACGCGCTGCGCAGCCGCATCTCGGCGGTCGGGTTCTCGACGGCGCAGCCGATGACCGTCGTCGTCGGCCCCTCCGCGGAGCACGAGGACAGCACCGAGGTCATGGCCGTGCGCCGCCGGGTGGCCGCGCACGCCTCGGACTCGCTCGTGGGGGTGCAGGGAGACCGGCTGATCCTCGTCCTCAGCGGCCTGAAGAACCGGGACCGCGCGCTCGCCGCCGTGGCCGAGTGCTTCGCCGAGGGGCCCGTGGTCTACGGGCCGGAGGCGAGCACGCTCCCCGAGGCGAGCGCCTCCGCCAAGGCCGCGTTCGCGGGGATGGCGGCGGCACGGGCGTGGCCGTCGGCACCGAGGCCCGTCTCCTCGGAGGCGCTGTGGCCGGAGCGCCTCCTCAACGGGGACCAGTCGGCGGCGCGCGCCCTCGTGGAGTCCGTGTTCGCGCCGCTCGAGCCGCATCCGGGGCTCATCGAGACCCTCGGGGTGTTCATCGAGAAGGGCCACTCGATGGAGGCCACGAGCCGCGCGCTCTACGTGCACGCGAACACCGTCCGCTACCGCCTCAAGCGCATCCGGCAGGAGACGGGATGGGACCCCCTGGACCCGCGAGAGGCCTTCGTGCTCCACGCGGGTCTCATCGCGGGAAGGCTCGCCCGCCCCGCCTCGAGCGGGTTGTAGACTTCCTACAAACAGTTCCCGTCATGTTGGTCCATCGCAATGACAGTGCGAGGGGCCCAGGTTTGGAAAGCTTGATCTCGTGTTAGCCATTGTCTGCCCTGGTCAGGGCTCCCAGGTTCCCGGTTTCCTCAACCCGTGGCTCGAGGACGAGAGCGTCCGCGAGCAGGTGGAGAAACTGTCAGAAGCCTCCAAGACGGACCTCGCCGAGCACGGCACCGTCTCGGACGAGGCCACGATCAAGGACACGGCCATCGCCCAGCCGCTCATCGTCGCCGCGGGCATCGTCTCCGCCGGCGCGCTCGGCGTCGAGGCGGACCTCTACGCGGGCCATTCCGTCGGCGAGATCACGGCGGCCGCCCTCTCAGGCGTTCTGTCCGACGACGACGCGGCTGCCCTCGTGGGCGAGCGCGGGCGCCTCATGGCCTCCGCCGCGGCTGAGGAGGACACCACCATGGCCGCGATCCTCGGCGGCAAGGAGGACGAGGTCCTCGCCGCGATCGAGTCGGCCGGCGCCTTCGTGGCCAACGTCAACGCCCCGGGCCAGATCGTGGCCGCGGGCAGCCGGTCCGCCGTGGCACAGCTGCTGGAGAACCCGCCGGCTCGCGCCCGCGCCGTCGAGCTCAAGGTGGCCGGCGCGTTCCACACGAGGTACATGGGCTCCGCCGTCGAGCACCTCACCCGCGTGGCGGAGGGCCTCGTGACGCAGGACCCGGAGAAGGTCCTCCTCACCAACAAGGACGGCTCGGCCGTGGAGCACGGCAAGGTGTACCTGGACCTCATCGTGGACCAGGTGGTCAACCCGGTCCGCTGGGACCTCTGCATGGCGGAGATGGAGCGGCAGGGCGTCACGGGCGTCCTCGAGGTGGCCCCGGCCGGCACGCTCGCGGGCCTTGCCAAGCGCGGGCTGAAGTCCGCCGAGCGGTTCACCCTCAACTCCCCTGACGAGCTGGACGCGGCGCGCGAGTTCGCCGCCGCCCACGCCGGGGGCCGCACCCAGGAAGAAGGCTCTGACGCATGAGCGCACAGCTGAACGAGCAGCCCCGGCTGACCCAGTACACACCCCGGGAGCACTCCCGCATCTTCGGCGTGGGGGCGTACCGCGGCGAGCGCGTGGTCCCGAACTCCGAGCTCATCGAGCCGATCAACTCGAGCGACGAGTGGATCCGCCAGCGCACGGGCATCGTCACGCGACGCCGGGCCACGGCCGAGGTGAGCGTCGTCGACATGGCGGAGAGCGCCGCGCGGTCCGCCCTCGAGCACGCGGGCCTGTCCGCGGAGCAGATCGGCGCCGTCGTCGTCTCCACCGTGACGCACCCGTACGCGACGCCCTCGGCGGCTACCCAGCTCATCGGGCGGCTCGGGATCCCGACCGTCCCGGCCTATGACGTCTCCGCCGCCTGCGCGGGCTACTGCTACGGCGTGGCGCAGGGAGACGCGCTCGTGCGCTCCGGCATGGCGGAGCACGTGCTCGTCATCGGCGTCGAGAAGCTCTCGGACTTCATCGACCCGACGGACCGCACCATCAGCTTCCTCCTCGGGGACGCCGCCGGCGCCGTCGTCATCGGCCCGAGCGAGACGCCCGGGATCAGCCGCTCGATGTGGGGCTCCGAGGCGAACAAGTGGAACGCGATCGGCATGACGCACTCGCTCCTCGACATGGAGAAGATCTCCGATCCGGCGGCCGTCTGGCCCACCCTCCGCCAGGACGGCCCCTCCGTGTTCCGCTGGGCGGTCTGGGAGATGGCCAAGGTGGCCCGCCGCACGCTCGAGGACGCCGGCGTGGCGCCCGAGGAGCTCGGCGCGTTCATCCCCCACCAGGCGAACATGCGGATCATCGACGAGATGGTCAAGCAGCTCAAGCTCCCCGAGTCCGTGCACGTGGCGCGGGACATCGAGGACACGGGCAACACCTCGGCCGCCTCGATCCCCGTGGCCATGCGCCGGATGCTGGACGAGAAGCCGGAGCTCGCCGGGAAGCTCGCGCTGCAGATCGGCTTCGGCGCGGGACTCGTGTTCGGCGCCCAGGTCGTCGTCCTCCCGGGCGAGCCGAAGGCCTAGCCCGCGGGCGGGCCAGCCCCACACCCTTCCGAGGCCATCCTCGGGGCCGGCTGCGAGGCCGGCAGGCGGGACGGCGCTCAGCCTCCCCGCCGATCCACACGGACGCCGCCCGGCGTCCACATCTCAGAGAAGAAGGAGCCCATCATGGCTACCAAGGAAGAAATCCTCAGCGGTCTCGCCACCATCGTCAACGAGGAGACCGGCATCGAGGTCGAGGACGTCAAGCCGGAGAAGTCCTTCGCCGAGGACCTCGACATCGACTCGATCTCGATGATGACCATCGTCGTGAACTGCGAGGAGCAGTTCGGCGTCCAGATCCCGGACGAGGACGTCAAGAACCTCAAGACGGTCGGCGACGCTGTCGACTACATCGAGAACGCCGGCAAGTAGTCCGGCCCGGTGCGCCGCCTCCTCGGGCGGCGCACCCCCTCACCTTTCCCCTCCCTCGACTTCATGACCGCTGTAAGGAACAAGCCATGTCTCGCAAAGTAGTGATCACCGGACTCGGTGCGACGACCCCGATCGGCGGCACCGTCGAAGAACTGTGGACGAACGCGACCGCTGGCACGGCGGGCATCCACCTCCTCACGGACGACTGGGTCGAGGAATACCAGCTGCCGGCCAAGATCGCGGGCCGCGTCACCACCCCCGCCTCCGAGGTCCTCTCGCGGGTGGAGCTGAAGCGCATGGATCCCTCGACGCAGCTCGGCGTCATCGCCGCCCGTGAGGCCTGGGCCGACGCCGGCACGCCCGAGGTGGACCCGGAGCGCTTCGGCGTCGCGTTCGCCACGGGCATCGGCGGCGTGTGGACGCTGCTGGACGGCTGGGACACGCTCCGCGAGAAGGGCCCGCGCCGCGTCATGCCGATGACGGTGCCGATGCTCATGCCGAACTCCGTCTCCGGAACCATCTCCCTGGACCTCGGCGCCCGCGCTGCGGCCCGGACCCCGGTCTCCGCCTGCGCGTCCGGCACCGAGGCGCTCGACCTCGCCCTGGAGATGATCCGCTCGGGCAAGGCGGACGTCGTCGTCACCGGCGGCGCGGAATCGGCCATCCACCCGATCACGCTCGCGGCCTTCTCCAGCATGCAGGCCCTCTCGCGCCGCAACGACGAGCCGGAGCGCGCCTCCCGCCCGTACGACGTGGACCGTGACGGCTTCGTCATGGGCGAGGGCGCCGGCGCGCTCGTCCTCGAGTCAGAGGAGCACGCGAAGGCCCGCGGCGCGAAGATCTACGCCGAGCTCGCGGGCACGTCCGTCACCGCGGACGCCCACCACATCACGGCTCCGGACCCCGAGGGCCTCGGCGCCACGCGCGCCCTGCGGGCCGCGCTCGAGGACGCCGGCGCCCGTCCGGAGGACGTGGTCCACGTCAACGCGCACGCCACCTCCACCCCGGTGGGCGACGTGCCCGAGTACACGGCTCTCAAGGCGACGTTCGGCGAGCACGTCAACAACATCGCCGTCTCGGCGACCAAGTCCCAGACGGGTCACCTCCTCGGCGCCGCGGGCGCCGTCGAGGCCGTGCTCACCACGCTCGCGGTGTACAACCGGGAGATGCCGGCCACGATCAACCTGGAGAACCAGGACCCGGCCATCCCGCTCGACGTGGTGACGGAGCGCCGCTCCCTGCCGCAGGGCGACGTCCTGGCGCTCAGCAACAGCTTCGGCTTCGGCGGACACAACGCCGTCGCCGCGATCCGCAGCGTCTGACGGGCCGGCCTGTTCCACACGTCGCCGGCCCCGGTGCCGGTCTGAGGGGCTGAACCCGGCGAAGAGAAGAGCGGGCCGCGCTCCCCAAGGGAGCGCGGCCCGCTCTTTCGTCTGTACTGGTCGTCTGTCCTGGTCGTCTGTCCTGCGCGTCTGTCCTGCGCGTGTGTGCTGCGCGCCGAAGCTGCTTGTCTGTCCTGCTCGCCGACGCCGCTTGTCTGCGCCTCCGCTGCGAGACCCGCGAGGGAGGGCTACACGACCCGGTGGAGCCAGCGGACGGTGTCCGTCTCCTCGTTGGCGTGGCGGAAGGGCTCGAGCTCCTCGTCCCAGGCCTCGCCGAGTGCCAGCGAGAGCTCGTGGTACATGACGGCAGGGTCTCCGGCGCCCTGCTCGTAGGCGAAGCGGATCCGCTCCTCGGAGACCATGATGTTGCCGTGGACGTCCGTGGTGGCGTGGAAGATGCCGAGCTCCGGGGTGTGGGACCAACGGCCGGCGTCGTTCCCGGCGGAGGCCTCCTCCGTCACCTCGAAGCGGATGTGCGGCCAGCCGCGCAGAGCCGATGCGAGGAGGGAGCCCGAACCGGCGGGGCCCTCCCAGGCGAGCTCAGCGCGGACCATGCCGGGCGCCACGGGCTGCGGCTTCCATGCGCAGGCCGTGCGGCGGCTCACCACGGACTCGATGGCCCACTCGATGTGCGGGCACATGGCATTGGGAGCCGAATGGATGAACAGCGTGCCGCGTGTGGACGCGGACGACTGGGCCTGGTGTCCCCCGCGCTGCGCAGCGCGGGCTCCCATGGCCTTGTTCGACGACGATGATGTGCTCACGTGGGTCCCTCCTTAGGCACGTCTTCCCCACGGGCCTGATCCGGAACTCGATGTGTGCACTGTTGCACCCTCCATCTTGCCGACCCCGCTGTGCGACGGGCAAGCGACGCGCCGGAGGCACGCGCAGATTCTGCGGCGTGTCAGGCGCGGGGATGGGCCTGGCGGTACGCCTGCCTCAGACGGTCGACGGAGACGTGCGTGTAGATCTGCGTCGTCGTGAGAGAGGCGTGGCCGAGCAGCTCCTGGATGCTGCGCAGGTCAGCGCCCTGGTCCAGCATGTGCGTGGCCGCAGTGTGCCGCAGGGCGTGCGGACCGCGAGCGCTCGTGGTCCCGAGTGCGGCGAGCGCTCGATTGACCACGTCCCGGACCTGCCGCTGGCCGATCCGCTTGCCGCGGACGCCCACGAACAGCGCCATCTCCCCTTCGTTCGCCAGGAGACGACGGCCCTCCCGCTGCCATGCGTCGAGGGCATCGAGGGCAGGCCGCCCGAGCGGCAGAGCCCTCTCTTTGTCTCCCTTTCCGACGACGCGGGCGATGCCACGGTCCGTGTCCACGGAGCTCACGTCCATGCCGCACAGCTCTTCGACGCGCATCCCGGTCCCGTAGAGCACCTCGAGGAGGGCGGCGTCACGGAGGGCGAGAGCGTGCTCGGCCGACGTGGGCTCCTGTGGAGTCGATTCCTGCGCTGTGGCGTCCTTGGAACCGGCCGCCTCGGCACCTGGCGCTTCGGGAGCGTGCTCTTCAACCCTGTGCTGCTCTGGACGCGCCTCGAGCACGGACTGCATGTCCCGGCGGCTGACCACGGCGGGGAGACGCTGCGAAAGCTTCGGGGCGGAAAGCCGTGTACTCGGGTCGGTGTCCCTCACGCCTTGGAGCACGAGCCAGTCGAAGTACTTCTTGGCGCTGGAGACGCTGCGAGCGATGCTCCGCGGCGAGTGTCCGGACTCGAAACGCCCTTGGACCGCCTCCCTGAGGTCGATGGGCTCGACCTCGGCCGGGTCGGTGATCCCCATCCCTGCGCAGTCCCCTGCGAGCTGCCGGATGTCCGCGCTGTACGCGGTGACCGTGCGCGGAGAGAGGTCCAGCTCGTAGCGGAGGTAGCGGTCGAACGCCTCGATCTGCCAGGCGGCAGGCACGGCAGACTCCTGTCCGCCGCCTGCGTCCTGGGCGCCACGGGCGGCCGTGTCTGGGGTGAGATCGCCTCCTGCCATGGTTCTGACATCTTCCCACGGGCAGAGCACCTGTCAGGCTCGAGGAATCACGACATGCGCTCATCTCGTCCGCTGCGCCGAATCGCTCACGGCAGGACGTCGTATGGAGGAGGACCACGGACTGCCCGGCTCGCGTTGCGCAACGCCGTTGCCTACCGCCGCGAGCACCGCACCCAGCGTCCGGCTGACCGAGTCACCAGCCCGGCCATCTCGAACTCGCCCAGCACAGCCCGTACCCTCCCGATGGGGACGCAGGCCACGCGGGCGATGCTGTCGATCTCGGCCGCAGCTCGGACGGGCGTGGCCTCGTAGACCGCCTGCTGCTCCTCGCTCATCCCGTCTGTGGACCGGGGAGGTGCGGCTCCCGGGTCAAAGCGTGCAGCCACGCTCTCCGGCACGATGCGTTGCATCTCGGCGTCCACGGGCAGCCTGAGAGCGGCCCCCGGGCTGCTGACAAGGTGGGCTCCTGACTCGGCGATGAGCTGATGGCACCCGGCCGAGGCCTGCTGCTCGATGCTGCCCGGAACGGCCCCCACGTCTCGGCCGATCGCCAAGGCGTGGTTCGCCGTGCTCAGCGCTCCGGAGCGCTGACGGGCCTCGACTACCACCAGAGCGCGTCCGAGCGCTGCGATGAGCCGGTTCCTCTGGAGGAACCGCCACCTCGTGGGCGCGGCTCCCGGGGTCGCCTCAGAGACGAGCAGGCCATCGGTGCAGACGTCCTCGAGGAGCTCGGTGTGGGCGGCCGGGTAGAGCTTGTCGATGCCTCCCGCCAGAACCGCGATGGTCGGAGGATGATCGGCGCTGATCCGGCGGGCTCTCGCCATCGCGGAGACGTGCGCCTGCTTGTCGATGCCGAAGGCCCCTCCGGAGACCACCGTGAGACCCGCCTCTGCGGCTGCGGCCGCCAGGCTGTGCGTCACGGACCGTCCGTAGCCGGTCGCGTCCCGCGCGCCCACGATGGAGATCGAGCGAGACGAGGCCTGGAGCCTGGCCCGCACGGCGTCCCCGTCCCCCGCGCCCGAGGGGCCTCGCGCCCAGAGACCGAAGGGCGCGCTGAGACCGAGGTCCGCGAGCCCGGGCGGCCACGCCGGGTCTTCCGGCGGAACGAAGCGCGTCCCGACCGCCGCCATCTCCTTCAGCACCGCGCTCGCCCCGATCCGCCCGGTCCTCTGCGACCATCGGGCCAGCGCCGCCCGGTAGGCCTGACGGGGAGACGAGTACCCCGCTGTGCGGAGAGCCTCCTCGATGTCGGCCCAGACGAGAGGCCCTGGCGCCGATCCCTGGATGTGCCGGTCCGCCTCGACCGGGCCGCACACGGCCACGAGGCACTGCGCCACCACGTCCCCCGGCTCGCAGACCGACCCGATCCTCACGCGGGCCTCGACAATCCTCTGCATCTCCGTGCTGTCCGCTGCCGTGCTGTTATCCAAGGCTCACTCCCTCCGCCTCACGCAGCAGACCTGCCTCGGCCACCTGTTCGGCTCCGGGCTGGCTCTCGCCGTCCAGGTCCGCGATGGTCCAGGCCACCCGCAGGATCCGGTCATACCCCCGAGGCGAGACCAGCCCGCTGGCGAGCGCCCGGTCCAGCACCTCAGTCGCCTCTCGTGGAAGGCGGAGAGGGCCGCGGAGATCCCGGCCAGAGACGAGGGCGTTGGCCTCGTGGCCCAGGTCGAGCAGCCTCGCCTGTGCCCGCTTCCGTGCCGCAGCCACCGATGCCCGGGCCTCGGCGCTGGTCATCGCCGCTCCGGGTCCGTCGAGAAGGGACTCCGCCGGCGGCCTCAGAGCCACGCGCACGTCGATGCGGTCCAGCACCGGTCCGGACAAGCGCCCCAGGTACCGGCGGCGCATGAGCGAGGTGCACGTGCACGTCCGCCCCTCGGCGCCCTGCATGCCGCACGGACAGGGATTCGTGGCCATCACCAGTTGGAACGCGGCGGGCAGCTCCACGGAGAACCGCGCCCGGTCCACGCGGATGACCCCGGACTCCAGCGGCTGACGGAGAGCGTCGATGACATTCCGCTGGAATTCGCAGGCCTCATCGAGGAACAGGACTCCCCGGTGCGCTCGGGACGCCGCTCCCGGCCGCACCCAGCCCGATCCCCCGCCGAGCAGCGCGGCCGCCGTCGCCGTGTGGTGGGGACGCTCGAACGGCGGGGTGCGGAGGAGTCCTTCGCGGAACCCCAGCCCGCTCGCCGAGTGGACGGCGCTCACCTCGAGGGCCTCCTGCGGGCTCAGCTCGGGCAGGATGCCGGGCAGACGCTCGGCGATCATCGTCTTCCCCACTCCCGGCGGCCCAGCGAGCAGCAGATGGTGGCCGCCGGCCGCCGCGACGAGAGCGGCGCGGCACGCCTCCGGCTGGCCCAGGACCTCGGCGAAGTCCGCCGCCTCGGCCCCCGAGGAGACCTCCGCCGGAGCCGGACGCGGGGACACGGGCTCCGGACGGACCCGGTCAGAGCCGAAGACGGCGAGCACCTGGTCCAGCGAGTCGAAGGAGGCCACCTCGGCCCCCGGAACGAGCGCGGCCTCGGCATGATTGGCGCGCGGACAGATGATCGCGGTGTGCCCGGCCTTCACCGCGGCGAGCACCGCAGGCAGGACGCCGCCGATGGGCCGCAGCCGCCCGTCCAGGGTCAGCTCGCCGAGGAACACCGTCTTGCCGCTCGGCCGGATCTCCCCTTGGGCCTGCAGGGTCGCGGCCACGATCGCGAGATCGAAGCCGGGTCCCCGCTTCGGCATGCCCGCAGGCAGAAGGTTGACCGTGATCTTCCGGGCGGGCAGCGGATGGCCGACGTGCCGCACGGCGGCCCGGATCCGCTCCTTCGCCTCAAGCAGGGACGCGTCCGGCAGCCCGAGGAGCACGAACCCCGGCAACGAGGCCCCGATGTCCGCCTCCACCTCCACCATGCGGCCCACGACGCCCTCGATGGCCACGGAGAAGGCCCTGCCCTGCCCGCTCACGGCCGCACGTCCGCGAGGTACTCGACCGTCCAGCGCTGGTCCCTCCGGGACACGGCCGCCGCGTCCACCACGATGTCCCGCGGGTACGCGTACCCGTCTCTGAACTCGTTCCCGAGTTTCCACAGCCTCCGGTACTTCCCGGAGTCGATCGCCTCGAGCGGATGGCCGCACGCCCCGCTGGAGCGCGTCTTGACCTCCACCACGCGCAGGCGCGCGCCGTCATCCCCGATGAGGTCCGCCTCCCCGGCGGTCCCCCTCCAGTTCCGGGCGACCACGATCACCCCGTGGTCCTCCAGCCACCGCGCAACATGCTGCTCCCCGGCCCTGCCGAGCTTCTGATTCCAGGCCATGACATCCCCCTTCGCACAGAAGGACATCACCGGAGGGCCCTGCCTCAGGCCGGAAAGCGGCGGAACGTGGACAACTCTCCCGCGCAGGCCGGAGAGCCCCGCCTGTGGAGGAAGGCCCGGGTCAGACCCCCGGCAGCTTGAGCTCGTCCGTGGACTTCGCGAGCTCCTCCACGTTCACGTCCTTGAACGTCAGGATCCGCACGTTCTTCACGAAACGCGACGAGCGGTACACGTCCCACACCCACGCGTCGGAGAGGCGGACGTCGAAGTACACCTCGCCCTCGGCCGAGCGCACCTGCACGTCCACCTCGTTCGCCAGGTAGAACCGCCGCTCGGACTCGATGACGTAGCGGAAGAGCTGCACCACGTCCTTGTACTCCCGGAAGAGGGAGAACTCCAGGTCGGACTCGTAGTTCTCGAGCTCCTCGTTGCTCATGCCGTTCTCCTTTCCGTGGGGACCGCGCTCACGCGCCGCCGATGGCCCAGCTGCGCCGGTGCGCGCCGGTCAGGCCGCGCTCGCGGACGGCGGCGCTGTGCTCGGCCGTCCCATATCCCTTGTGCCGCTCGAACCCGTAGCCGGGGAGCCGCTGCGCGAGCTTCTCCATGAGGCGGTCTCGCTCGACCTTTGCCAGGATACTCGCGGCGGCCACGGACCAGCAGGCCATGTCCGCCTTCGTCTTGACGGACACCGGCAGCTCCGGGCCCGCCACGGGTGCGGCGAAGAGGTCCTCCTGAACCGGCGTGGAGAGCCAGTCGTGGCTGCCGTCGAGGAGCACCGCTGCCGCCGCCGGCAGCTGCTCCAGCGCCCGCATCCCCGCCAGCCGCAGCGCGGAGACGATCCCGTGCTCGTCCACCTCGGACGCCTCGGCCAGTCCCACCGCACCGACGGCGCCCTCCTTCAGGCCCGCGTACAGCGCCTCGCGCCGCGCCGGAGAGAGCAGCTTGGAGTCCCGAACGCCCTCGAGCTCCGCGCTCGGAACGCCTGCGGATGCCGGGTCCACCCAGACGGCGCCGACCGCCACCGGGCCGGCGATGGCGCCGCGCCCCGCCTCGTCCATGCCGATGACGGGTCCGCCGAAGCGCTCCATGAGCTCGCGCTCCACGGAGAGGTCCGGTGCAGCGCTCCGTGCCATGCCGCCTCTACTTCTGCGTGCTCGGCGAGGGCACGCCCTCGAAGGCCTTGTCCCCGCCGGAGAGCCCGCCTGCACGGTCGAACGGGAAGGCGATGAACCAGCCCGTGCCCTCCACCGAGTCCCGCGGGATGAAGCCGTGGCTCGGCTCGTTCATGTGGTACCGGGAGTCCGCGGAGTTCGAGCGGTGGTCGCCCAGGACCCAGAGCTTCCCCTCGGGCACCGTGACGTCGAACGGGATGTCCGTGCCCCGGTTGCCCGGGTACAGGTACGGCTCGTCGATCGTCTTGCCGTTGACGCTGATCTTGCCGTCCGCGGTGGACTTCACGTGATCGCCCGGCACGCCGATGACGCGCTTGACGAGGTAGTGGCTGCTGTCCGCGGGGAGCACGCCGATGAACTCCAGGCTCTTGCGCAGGGGGTTCTCCGGGCCGCTGACGGGCTGCCAGTTGGCGTCATCGTGGAACACGACGATCTCCCCGCGCTTGATGTCCTTCTTCTGGATCATCTTGTTCACGAACACCCGGTCCCCCACCTGCAGAGTGTTCTCCATCGAGCCGGACGGGATGTAGAACGCCCGCATGATGAAGGTCTTGAAGAGGAAGGAGAGCAGGAGCGCGACGGCGATGATCGTGCCGTACTCGCGGAGGCGGGCTCCCCACGTCCGCGGCTGCTTCTCCTTCTCAGCGGAGCGGGCCGAGGCACGGGTCGAGTCAGGCACGTTCGAAGGCATGCCTCCCAGCTTAGCGAAGCCATCCTGGGAGCACCCCAGAGGACCCTCTGTGCCGGCGGGGTGTCAGCTCCCGCCGCCCGTGTGCCACACGGCGATGACCCTCCCGACCACGCGCGCATCCGGCACCGCCCCGCCGCCGGGCGCGCCGAGCAGGTCCCGCGAGTCTGTGGAGTGAGCGCGGTTGTCCCCCAGCAGCCACAGGCGCCCTTCGGGGACAAGCGAGTCGAACCGCTTCCGTCCGCAGTTCTCCGCCCCGGTCAGCGGCGCTGACGCCGCGCCCGCGGGCTGGCCGTTGAGCAGCAGAGCGCCGTCGGCCCCCTTGCACGTCACGCGAGCCGGCCCGACCGCCGCCACGCGCTTGACGAACTGGTCCCCCTCGTTGCGCCCCACGAGCCACGCGGCCGTCCGACGGGCGCCGTCCGGGGACTCCGGCGCGAGGCTGCCGCGGCCGTCGAAGACGACGACGTCGTCCGTCCTCGCCGTCCGCTGCCACGGCCACTTGAGCACGGCGATCCGGTCCCCCGGCCGCAGCGCCGGCTCCATCGACTCGGAGGGCACCGAGTAGACGTCCACGACGAACGCCCGCACGAGCGTCAGGAGCGCGAACGCCGCAAGGAGGGCGAAGACGCAGAAGCGCCCCCACCGGACGAGCCGATGGGGACGCTTCGGGCGATCAGGCCGCACGCGTGCAGAGGGCGCGGTTGCCGGGCGCACGGGTGCGGGCGATGCGGGAGAGTCTTACTTGCTCTCGCGCTTCTCCTTGATCTTGGCAGCCTTGCCGCGCAGACCGCGCATGTAGTAGAGCTTCGCGCGGCGGACGTCGCCCTTGGAGACGACCTCGATCTTCTCGATGACCGGGGTGTGCACCGGGAACGTGCGCTCCACGCCGACGCCGAAGCTCACCTTGCGGACCGTGAAGGTCTCGCGCACGCCGTGGCCCTGGCGGCCGACGACGAAGCCCTGGAAGACCTGAACGCGGGAGTTCTTGCCTTCGATGATGTTGACGTGCACCTTGACGGTGTCACCCGGGCGGAACGCCGGGACGTCAGTGCGCAGGCTCGCTGCGTCCACAGAATCGAGGATGTGCATCTGATTCTCCTTGAGCCACCAGCCACAGGTCTGACGCTCGATCGGCGGTGTCCCAGCCGCAGCCGGACACCAGTGCTCTAAGCCCTGCCAGCGGATTCCCGGGCAGGGGCGCCCTCTCGCGTTGACGCGGCTCCCCCATGGCAGAGACGCGCCCGCGGGGGCACATCGTTCAAGTATAGATCACGCGCGGCGTGTGAGCACGCCGTCCGCCTCGGCGAATCCGGCCGACTCCGCGACCTCGAGATCCGAGCGGCTGAGGTCCGCCGTCGAGCGGCCGTCGAGGAGCTCGGGCCGCCTCTCGGCGGTGCGGCGCAGCTGCTCGTGGCGCCGGTGCTCCGCGATGGCGGCGTGGTTGCCGCTGAGGAGCACCTCCGGGACGGCGTGCCCTCTCCACTCAGCCGGCTTCGTGTAGACGGGGTACTCGAGGAGGCCGTCCGAGTGGGACTCCTCCACAAGTGAGAGGGGGTTGCCGACGACGCCCGGGACGAGCCGCCCGACGGCCTCCACCATGGCGAGCACGGCCACCTCTCCCCCGTTGAGCACGTAGTCGCCGAGACTGACCGGCATGACGCGGAAGCGCTCCTGCGCCCAATCGAGGACGCGCTCGTCGATCCCCTCGTAGCGGCCGCACGCGAAGACGAGGTGCGGCTCCTCCGCGAGCTCGTAGGCGAAGGCCTGGTCGAAGACCCGGCCGGCGGGAGACGGGACGATGAGCACCGGGCGCGGATCCGCCTCACCCGCCTGTGCCTCGGGTGCGCCCTCCAGCACGGACTCGAGCGCCTGGGCCCACGGCTCCGGCTTCATGACCATGCCGGCGCCGCCGCCGTAGGGCGTGTCGTCCACCGTCCGGTGGCGGTCCAGCGCGAAGTCCCGCACGTCCCGGACGCCGATGTGCAAGAGGCCCTTCTGCCGCGCCTTGCCGATGAGGGAGAGGTCCAGCGCCGCGAGGTACTCGGGGAAGATGGAGAGGACGTCGATCCGCATGCTCATCCGTCCGCCAGCTCCACGAGGCCCTCGGGGAGCGCGACGACGGCGCGGCCGCCCTCCACGTCCACCTCGAGGACGATCTGCGCGACGAAGGGGATGAGCACCTCGCGCCCCCCGATCTCGGCCACGAGGAGGTCCTGGGCCGCGCCCGTGCGCAGCCCCGTCACCTCGCCGATGTCCTGCCCGTCCTCGACGAGCCGGAGGCCCGCGAGCTCGTGCTCGTAGAACTCGTCCTCGGCCTCGGCCCCGCCCTCGGCCTCCGGGTCCAGCATGAGGCGGCCGCCGCGGACCGCCTCGGCGCCGTTGCGGTCCGGGATCTCCTCGAACGCCAGGATGAGGATGGACTTGTTCCAGCGGGCGCTCTCCACGGTGAGGGAGGACGTTCCGGGGACGCCGGCGAGCTCGAAGACGGCGCCGGGGACGAACCGGTCCTCCGGTGCGTCCGTGAGCACCTGGACGGTGACCTCGCCGCGGATGCCGTGGGGCTTGCCGATGCGCGCGACTGCTACCTGCACGTTGTGTCCTTCTCTCCTGCGGGGCTCTCCCCCGTCCTGTGCCTTCCCGCTCGCCGGCGCGGCGGGTTCGGGGCGCCGCTCCCACGCGATTGCGGGGCCTGTGAAAGCACAAGCCCCGCAGGATCCGAAGACCCTGCGGGGCTTGTCATGAAGCTGTGCTCCTACCGCCGGCGGTCCGTGTCGACGATGTCGACCCGGATCGATCCGCCGTTGAGCGCGTGGGCCACGGTGCGCAGCGCCTTCGCGGTGCGCCCCTGACGGCCGATGACGCGCCCGAGGTCATCCGGGTGGACGCGGACCTCGACGAGCTCGCCGCGGCGATTCTCCTTGAGGTTGACGGCCACCTTCTCCGGGGCATCCACGATGCCCTTGACGAGGTGGTCCAGTGCGTCGACGATCACGGACTAGGCCTCGGTGTTGTCCGCGGTCTCGTCAGCCGACTCGGCCGGAGCCTCCTCAGAGGACTCCTCGGCCTTCGGCTCCTCCTTCTTGGCGGGGAGGATGACGGAGTCCTTCTCGGGGGCCACGAAGGCCTGCTTCTCAGCCTTGGCCTTGAGCGTGCCCTCGGCACCGGCCTCGCCCTTGAACTTCTGCCAGTCGCCCGTCACCTTGAGGAGGGCGGCGACCTGCTCGGTCGGCTGAGCGCCGACGCCGAGCCAGTACTGCGCGCGCTCCGAGTTGATCTCGATGAACGAGGGCTCCTCGGTGGGGTGGTACTTGCCGATCTCCTCGATGGCACGGCCATCGCGCTTGGCGCGCGAGTCCATGACGACGACGCGGTAGAACGGCGCGCGGATCTTGCCCATCCGCTTGAGACGAATCTTAACGGCCACTGTTGTGGTCACTCCTTGGTTAGGTAACCGTTCCCTTTTCACGCTCGTGGGGCGAACCGCTACGTTCGGGAACGAAGACGTGGAGATGCGTCAGAGAGAGGGAGCTGCGCATTCCAAGTACCGTCTCATTCTGCCAGACAAACCCCGGAACCGCGTAACCCGCGCGATCCGGCGATTCCCTCCCGGCGAAGGGGACGGAGAACGGGTCAGTCCGAGTGCTCGGACGCCTCGCTGCGCGCCCTGGAGAGCCTGACGGCTCGGACGCCCTGGCCCACCGCGATCGCCGCGAACACCACCGCGATCACCCACATGCCGATGGACGGCACGGACGAGAACACCGCGGCCGCGAGCCACGCGCAGACGAGCGCGAGCACCACGAAGGCGCCGAAGCGCGCCCATCCCACGGCGAGCGTCCGGTCCGGGGACTCGACGACGACGCTGCGCCGCTTCTCCTGCTCCTGCTCGTCCGCCGGGCCCTCGCGCAGGGCCTCCACTTCATCGCTCGAGGAGCGCACCGTGCTCACGCCCGGGAGGTTCTCCGCCCGCCCCTCGTGCTGGGCGAGGCGCACGGCGCGGCCCGGAAGGCCGACCGCCGTGAGGACCGACTCGACGATGGCGGGGTCCGCGGCCGAAGACCAGAGCTCGCCCGCGTCCGAGGGCGGGGCCGTCTCGGGGTTGGCCGAGAGCTCCTCGGCGAGGGGCTCGGCCGAGCGCAGCCGCGCCAGGGCCTCGTCCCACACGCGGGAGACCTCGGACTCGGCGGGGAAGGTCCGCAGGGGGTCCGTCTCCGCGAACCAGGTGAAGTTGACCTCGTGGACGGGCTCCCCGAGCGAGCGGCCCGGGAGGTACAGGCGGGCCAGCATCGCGAGCGGCGTCGAGTAGACGAACGCCGAGGTGGTCTCGAGCGGCGGGAGCTGGGAGACGTCGAGCCCGCCGTCGATGAGGGCCACGTCCTGGCCGTCCTGCTTGGCGAGGTGGACGTCCTGGTACGCCTGCGCCGAGACCGCCCGGGCCCAGTCCCGGGTCACCTGGCCCACGGCGACGCTCCGGGCCTCGCGGAAGACGAGGTCCTGGGCGGCGTCCGCGTCCTCGATGTCCGCGAACTCCTCCACGTCATGCGCCGTCTCGGCGAGCTTGGTCACGTAGACCACGCGCGCGCCCGTGGCGCTCGAGATGCGCTTGAGCAGGTGCTTGATGTCCGTCGCGTGCGCCAGGCGGCCGTCCGCGTCCGCGGTGAGGGCGCCGTTCTCGCTGGTTCCGAGCACGAGGTAGTTGAGGGCCGTCACGCCGCGCTCGTCGAGCGGGGTGTACTGGCCGACCACGGCGCCGGCCTCGTTGAAGGCCTCCGCCACGGCCTGCGCCGCGGAGGCCCCGCGCTCGCCCTTGAACGTCACCATGACGTCGAAGAAACATACGTCCACTGAGAGATCCTTGCGTTGAGTCATCGGCTGCGGCCTGTGCGGTTGCGGGACGCCCTTCCCGGAGCCTGGAGCGGCTTCGGGCCGAAGGGCACGGGCAGAGTCGGCATCATGCGCGTCCAGGAGGGGACCCGGCGCGCGCGGCGCTCTCCGCCGTCGTTCCATTCCACCACGCGCGCGCTCTCGAGCGCGCGAAGCGAGGCGGTCAACACGCCCCGCTCGAAGCCTCCGAGGAGGCCCTCGAGCTCATCCGGCCGGTAGGACCGGGCGACGACGCCTTCGGCAGGCCCGGCTTCCACCGGGCCCGACTCGGCGGAGTCCTCGGGGAAGACCTCGAAGGCGAAGGCCGTGCGCTCGCCGTCGAACCTCACGGCGAGGAGCTCGCCGGCGGTGCCTCGGCGGCCGGTGAGGCGCTCGCACCAGTGCTCCGCCATCGCGCGCGGCCCCTCTGGGCCGGACGGGCCGGCCGGGAGGGACCAGGGCTCGGACTCGGGCGCGTCCGCGAGGCGGGCGGCCCAGACCTCGCCGCCGTCTGTGAAGACGAGGGCGAAGACGGTGTCGAGGAACGCGGCCACGCTAGTTCTTGAGGTACTTCTCGAAGCCCTTGGGGAGGTTGAGCTGCGAGGGGTCGAACTCGTCGGACGAGCCGCCGAACGAGGAGCCGCTCGGGGCCTGCGGCCTGCGGACCTGCTCGCCGCGCTGCATCGCCTGGCGCTCCGCGAGGGTGCGCGGCTTGGCGCCGCCCTTCTTCTTGGAGCCCTTGGCGCTCTTGGCCGCCTGCTGCTTGCGCTTGCCCGGCCCGTGGCCGCCCATGGCGCCCGGGATGCCGGGCATGCCGCCGCCCTGGGCCGCCTTGCGCATCATCTTCTGCGCCTGCGCGAACCGCTCGAGGAGGGAGTTCACCGCGGAGACGGAGACGCCCGCGCCCTTGGCGATGCGGGCGCGGCGGGAGCCGTTGATGATCTTCGGCGCCACGCGCTCGTGCTTGGTCATGGAGCGGACGATCGCCTCGACGCGGTCGATCTCCCGCTCGTCGAACTGCTCAAGCTGCTGCCGCATCTGCGCCGCGCCCGGCATCATCATGAGCATCTTCTTCATCGAGCCCATCTTGCGGATCTGCTGCATCTGCGCGAGGAAGTCCTCGAGGTTGAAGTCCTCCTGGTCCTCGAACTTCTTCTGCATGCGGGCGGCCTCGCCCTTGTCCCACGAGGCCTCGGCCTGCTCGATGAGCGTGAGGATGTCGCCCATGTCGAGGATGCGGTTGGCCATGCGGTCCGGGTGGAACTGCTCGAAGTCCCCGATGCCCTCGCCCGTGGAGGCGAACATGATCGGCTTGCCGGTCACGTGCGCCACGGAGAGCGCGGCGCCGCCGCGGGTGTCGCCGTCCAGCTTGGAGAGGACCACGCCCGTGAAGTCCACGCCCTCGTTGAACGCCATGGCCGTGTTGACGGCGTCCTGGCCGATCATCGCGTCCATGACGTAGAGGATCTCGTCCGGGCGGACCGCGTCCCGGATGTCCGCCGCCTGCTGCATGAGCTCGGCGTCCACGCCGAGACGGCCCGCGGTGTCCACGATGACGATGTCGTGCAGCTTCTGCTTCGCGTAGGCGATGCCCTCCGAGGCCACCGCGACGGGGTCTCCCGTGGCCGCCTCGAACTCGCTCGAGACGCCGGGGTGCGGGGCGAAGACCGGCACCTGGGCGCGGTCTCCGTTGACCTGGAGCTGCTTGACCGCGTTGGGGCGCTGGAGGTCGCACGCCACGAGCACCGGCGAGTGCCCCTGGCCCTTGAGCCACTTGGCCATCTTGCCCGCCAGCGTGGTCTTGCCCGCGCCCTGGAGGCCGGCGAGCATGATGACGGTCGGCGGGTTCTTGGCGAGGCTCAGGCGGCGGGTGTTGCCGCCGAGGATGCGCACGAGCTCGTCGTTGACGATCTTGACGACCTGCTGGCCCGGGTTGAGCGCCTGGGAGACCTCCGCGCCGAGCGCGCGCTCCTTGACGTGCGAGGTGAACTCGCGCACGACGGCGACGGCGACGTCGGCGTCGAGCAGAGCCCGCCGGATCTCGCGGACGGTCGAGTCGATGTCCGCCTCGGTCAGGCGGCCTTTGCCGCGCAGGCTCTTGAAGGTCTCGCTGAGGCGATCGGACAGGGAATTGAACACGAGAAGCGCTACCTCGGTATCGGTGGACAGGCGGGAGAGTTCAACTCTCCAGCCTACCAACCCCCGGGCGCGCCGGCGCCCTCCCGCGCACAGGGGCCTCGCTCCCCGGCAGGCCGCGTGGCAGAGTAAGCGGTGTGACTGAGCATCCCTCGAAGAACACCGCACAGACCACGTCCCCCGCAGACCAGGCCGCTCGCGACGCGGCAGGTCAAGAGCCGAGCGACTCCACGGTGGCGCACCCCGCCGACGTCGCTCCCCGCGCCCCGCAGCGCCGTCCGGGCGCGAACCCCGCCAAGACGCTGCTCATCCTCGGCGCCTCCGGAGACTTGACCGGCCGCCTCCTCCTCCCCGGCTTCGCCGGTCTGCTCGCCACGGGCAAGGTCCCGCATCTCCAGCTCGCCGCCGCCGGCGGACCGGGGTTCGGCGAGGAGCAGTGGCACGAGCGCGTCAAGGACGTCTTCGGCAAGGCCGCGGAGAAGGCGACCGAGGAGGGCAGGAAGGTCCTCGAGGCCGTCGAGGCCTCCACGAGCTACCACGAGCTGGACGTCACGGCGCCGGGCGAGCTCCACTCGCTCATCGAGTCCCTCGACGGCCCCGTGGCCGTCTACTTCGCGCTCCCGCCCGCGGTGAGCCAGAAGGCCTGCCAAGAGCTGACCGAGACGGGCGTGCCGGAGGGCACCCGACTGGTCCTCGAGAAGCCGTTCGGCTCCTCGGCCAAGAGCGCGCGCGAGCTCAACGACGTCCTCGCCTCGCTCGTGCCGGAGCGGGACGTCTACCGCGTGGACCACTTCCTCGGCAAGGGCACGGTCTTCAACATCCTCGGCCTGCGCTTCGCCAACCGCCTGCTCGAGCCGGTCTGGTCCAACCTGCACATCGAGAAGGTGGAGATCTTCTTCGACGAGGACCTGGCGCTCGAGAACCGCGCCGGGTACTACGACCACGCGGGAGCGCTGCGGGACATGATCCAGTCCCACCTGCTCCAGGTCATGGCGCTGCTCGCCCTCAACGCCCCGGCCTCGCTCAGCGAGCGCAACCTCCGCGACCACATCGGCTCGCTCCTGCGCGCCGCGCGCGTCAAACCGGGGTACGCGGCTACGACCCGCCGAGCCCGGTACACGGCCGGGTCCATCGACGGGAGGCAGATCCCCAACTACGTGGACGAGCCCGGGGTGGATCCCTCCAACGAGACGGAGACGCTCGCCGAGCTCGAGATCGAGATCGACAACATGCGCTGGGCCGGCGTGCCCTTCATCCTGCGCTCCGGCAAGGCGCTGGGGAAGATGCGCAAGGAGGCGATCATCACCTTCAAGCCGGTCCCCCACCTGTCCACCGGCTTCCACGGCGTGGACGAGCCGACGCGGCTGCGGATCGGCTTCACGCCCGAGACGCTCCAGCTCGAGATCGACGTCAACGGCCCCGGCGACATCTTCACCCTGGACCGCGCGACCCTCAGCACGGACATGAACACCTCGACCCTCCTGCCCTACGGCGAGGTGCTCGACGGCGTCCTCATGGGCGATCCCCTCCTGTCCGTCCGCGGCGACATCGCCGAGGACTGCTGGCGGATCGTGGAGCCGGTGCTCCACGCCTGGGAGAAGGGCCACGTTCCGCTCGACGAGTACCCCGCCGGCTCGAACGGCCCGAAGGGCTGGGCCTCCTCCTGCGAGTGGTCCCCCATCGAGACCCCCGCGGACCACGAGGAGCCGCACCGCGACTGACGGCCGATCCGGCCGGGCCCCGCAGCCTGAACGCGGCCGGGCCTGGCCGCAGGCGGGCGGAGGCCGAGCCGCCCTGCCCGGGTAGGCTGGCTGAAGTGAGTGACCGCCCCCGCTTCTCCCGCCAGATGCACGTGCTCCTCGCGTGCTCCTTCTCCGTGGCGCTCGGCTACGGCATCCTCTCGCCCGTCCTTCCGGTGCTCGCGCACTCCTACGGGGTGAGCCTCTCGCTCACCGGACTCGTCGTCTCCGCCTTCGCGCTGGCCCGCCTCCTCTTCGCGACGACGGCGTCCAAGCTCGTCAGCGCCCGCGGCGAGGCCGTCGTCTACATGAGCGGCCTCCTCATCGTCGCGGCCTCGACATTCGGAGCCGCCTTCGCGCCCACCTTCTGGCTGCTCGTGCTCCTGCGCGGTCTCGGCGGCATCGGCTCCACGATGTTCACCATCGCCGCCACGGGCCTGCTCATCCGCATCACCCCGCCCGAGATCCGAGGGCGGGCCAGCGCGGCGTTCGGCGGAGCGTTCCTCGCGGGAAGCATCGTGGGCCCGTCCCTCGGCGGACTTGTGGCGGAGCTGGGGCTGAGGGCGCCGTTCATCGTCTACACGGGCACGCTCCTCGTGGCCGCCGCGCTCATGGCCGGCTCGATCCGCTCCGAGCGCAGGCTCGCCTCCGCCGCCGGCGAGCAGGAGAAGAAGGCCCCCGCCGAAGCGCTCTCCTTCCGGGAGGCTCTCCGCGAGCTGCGCTACAAGGCCGTGGTCGCCTCCGGGTTCTCCAACGGCCTCGTGGTCATGGGCCTGCGCGTGGCCATGCTCCCCCTGCTCGCGGGGTTCGTGGCGAGCCGGCCTTCAGCGGGCTGGGACCCGCTCGGCGCGCTCAACGGCACCACGCTGACGGGCGTGGCGATGACCGCATTCGCCGTCGGCACGCTCGCGATGCTGCCGGTCTCCGGGAAGCTCTCCGACACCCTGGGACGTCCGCGCCCTGCGATGATGGGCCTTGCGGGCGTCGCGGCGGCCTTCGCCCTGATCGGCTGGGCGCCCAACGGGCTGCTCCTCGTGGCCGCATCGCTCGTGGGAGGCATCGGCCAGGCGGTCTACCAGCCGGCGATGCAGGCGACGCTCGCCGACGTCGTCGGGAGCCGCCGCGGCGGAAGCGCCATCGCGTTGCCGCAGATGGCCACGGACGTGGGCACCATCCTGGGGCCCGTCCTGGGCGGGGCCATTGCGGACGCGGCCGGCTTCGGCTGGGGCTTCTCCCTGCTCGCCGCCGTCCCGGCCCTCTGCATCCTGCTCTGGATGCGGGTCCGCGCGGAGGATCGGGCCTCCGCAGCGGCCTGACCGGCTGGCGGCGAGCTGACGGGCTAGTCGATGATCGCGTCGACGAAGGCCTCGGGCTCGAACGGAGCGAGGTCGTCCGCGCCCTCGCCGAGGCCGATGAGCTTGACCGGCACGCCGAGCTGCCGCTGGATGGACACCACGATGCCGCCCTTCGCCGAGCCGTCCATCTTGGTGAGGACGATGCCCGTGACATTGACGACCTCGGAGAACACCTTGGCCTGGACGAGGCCGTTCTGCCCCGTGGTCGCGTCGAGGACGAGGAGGACCTCGTCCACCTGGCGGGTCTTCTCCACGACGCGCTTGATCTTGCCGAGCTCGTCCATGAGTCCGGCCTTGTTCTGGAGGCGGCCGGCCGTGTCGATGAGGACGACGTCCGACTCCTCCTCGACCCCGCGCGCCACCGCGTTGTAGGCCACCGAGGCGGGGTCCGCGCCCTCGTGGGAGGAGACGGTCTCCACGCCCACGCGGGCGCCCCACGTGGTCAGCTGCTCGGCCGCCGCGGCGCGGAACGTGTCCGCCGCGCCGAGGAGGACCTTCTTGTCCTCGGCGACGAGGACGCGGGCGATCTTGCCCACCGTCGTCGTCTTCCCGACGCCGTTGACGCCGACGACGAGGACCACCGCGGGCTTCTCGCCAGCCGTCTCCATCGCGACCGAGCGGTCCATGTCCGGGCCCACCATGGCGAGGAGCTCCTCGCGCAGCATGGTGCGGACGCGCTCCGGATCCCGGCTGCCCTCGACCTTGACGCGGTCCTTGAGGCGGTCCACGAGCTCGAGCGACGCCGAGGTGCCCATGTCCGCGAGGAGGAGCGTCTCCTCGATCTCGTCCCAGACGTCCTCGTCGATCTTGTCGCTCGAAAGCAGGGACAGCAGGGCCCGGCCCATCGTGTTGTTCGAGCGCACGAGGCGGGAGCGCAGACGCTGGAGACGGCCCTGCGCGGCGTCCGGCCGCTCCAGCGTGGCGGTGCCGGACGGCGCTGAGCCGAGGCCGTCGACGTCGTCCGCGTCCCGCGGGGTCTCGTAGCGGGGGCCGCGACGGCGGCCCGCGACGAGCGCCGTCGTGACGCCCGCGACGACGAGCAGCGCGACGATTCCAAGGATGATCGGCAGGAGAAGGTCATTCACCCTCCCAGAATCGCACACTGGGCCGGGGAGCTCATCCCCGCCCGGTCTCGCCGCCCTCCGGCTGGTCCTCCCGGGCCATGCGCTGGCTCACGACGAGCGAGACGCCGTCTCCCCTCATGCTCACGCCGTAGAGCGCGTCCGCGACCTCCATGGTGCGCTTCTGGTGCGTGACGATGATGAGCTGGCTCGAGTCCCGCAGCTCGCGGAAGAGGCCGATGAGGCGTCCGAGGTTCGCGTCGTCGAGCGCCGCCTCGACCTCGTCCATGACGTAGAACGGCGAGGGGCGCGCCTTGAAGATGGCCACGAGGAGGGCGATGGCCGTGAGGGAGCGCTCGCCGCCGGAGAGCAGCGAGAGGCGCTTGACCTTCTTGCCGGCGGGGCGAGCGTTGACCTCGAGGCCGGACGAGAGGAGGTCGTCCGGCTCGGTGAGCACGAGCGACCCCTCGCCGCCCGGGAAGAGGCGCCCGAAGACGTCCACGAACTCGCGGGCGGTGTCCTCGAAGGCGGAGGCGAAGACGCGCTCGATCGTCTCGTCCACGTCCTGGATGATCTTGAGCAGGTCCGCCCGCGAGCCGCGGAGGTCCGCGAGCTGCCCGGCCAGGTACGAGTGCCGCTGCTCGAGCGCCGCGAACTCCTCGAGGGCGAGCGGGTTGACCTTGCCGAGCGCCTGCATGTCCTTCTGCGCCTGGCGGAGGCGGGAGGACTGCTCGGCGCGGTCGAAGGCGGTCCCGTCCTCGAGGAGGACGTCCGGGCCGTAGGAGCGCAGCAGCTCCTCGGGGCTCAGGCCGTGCTGTTCGAGAGCGGCCCGCTCGAGCTCCTCCCGGCGCGCGCTCTGGTGGACGAGGTGGGCCTCAGCGGTGGCGAGGGCGGCCGCCCGCTGTCCGTGCTCCTCCCGCCGAGCGCGGCCCCGCCGCTGGTGGTCCTCGTGGGCCCGCTGGGCCTCCCGGAAGCGCTCCTCCGCCTCCCCGTGCTCGCCGCGGGCCTCCTCGCGCTCGGCCTCGGCGGCCGCGACGGCGCCGCTCGCCAGGGCCTCGACCCGCTCCGCGCGGGCGCGCAGGATCCGGCGGCGCCGTTCGGCGGCGGCCTGGGCGCGGGCGGCCTTCTCGCTGCGCTCGAGCCCCGAGCGGAGCTCTCCCGCCCGGTGCCTCAGGGCGCGGTGGCGCTCCTCCGCGCTGCGGGCCGCAAGCGCCGCGTCCGTGGCGGCGCGCTGGGCGTCCCCCGCGGCGTCCCGGGCCTCGTGGGCGGCTCGGCGCGCCGGCTCCAGGCCGTCCTCCTCCGACTCCCCCGCGCGGACCTCCTCGAGGAGCTCCACCCTGCGCTCGGCCTCCTCCTGGGAGGCGAGGAGCTCGGAGAGCCGGGCCGCGGACTGCTCGGCCGCGGCGTGGAGCTGCTCGGAGCGGGAGCGGGCCTGGGCGGCGTTCTTCTTGGCGGAGTCCTTGGCCGCGGAGCGGACGGCATGGCGGGTCTGCGCCTCGGAGGCGGCGGCACGAGCCGTCTGCTCCTCCTCCCGCCGGGCGGCGACCTCGGCTTCCGCGCGCTCGACCTCGGAGGCGAGCCGCTCGGACTCCTCCGCAGCCGCGTCCCGCTTCCGCTCCACCTCGGCGAGCTGGGCGGCGAGGTCCACGGCGTTGCCCTGCCCCTCCAACGGCCTCCACTGGCCGGCTCGCGTCACGACGAGTCCGTCCTCCAGCGCCACGGCTCTCAGGCCGGACTCCGCCTCCAGGGCCTCGAGGGCCTCTGCGCGGTCGGCCGCCACCGCGGTGCCCGCGAGCAGGGTCTCGAGGACGGACAGGTGCCTCTCGTGCCGGGCGACGTCGAGCGCCGCGCGCACGCTCCCGCCGTTGCCGGACTCGGGCGTCGTCGATGCGTCTGCCCTCGGGAAGGCGTCCTCGAACACGATCGCGGCGTCCGAATCGCCGCGGGGAGCCACGGGCAGGCTCGCGGCCGCGCCGAGGAGGGCCCCGACCGCCTGCGTCCACGCAGGATCGACGACGAGCCCCTCCGCGAACGGCCGTGCCCCCTCGGGCGCAGCGGACTGCCCGTCCGGCTGCATGGCCTCGAGCGTCGAGGCGAGGGTCGAGGCGCGGGCGTCCAGCCCTGCGGCCGCCGACTCCGCGCCGCGGGCCGAGGAGCGGGCCTCCGCCAGGGCCTTCTCGGCCTTGACGCGCGCGGCCTGGGCCGCGGTGACCGTCCGCTGGGCGGCGGCGGGGTCCTGCGGCGCATCCGCGCCCTCGTCATCCTCCGTCTCCAGGTCCGCGAGGGCCCGGTGGGCGGCGTTCTCCGCCGCGGCCGCGTCGTCGGCCAGCGCCTGGGCGCGCTCGAGCTCGCTGCGGGCGGACTGGACCCGTCCCGTGACCGCCTCCGCGGCGCCCCGGACGCGCAGAAGCTCCTCGCGCGCGGCCGCCTGCTCGCGCTGCAGCTGGGCGACGACGGCGTCCGCCTCGCGGAGCGCCCGCTCGGCCGCCTGGGACGCGGTCTGGGCAGAAGCGGCCTCGCCGCGGAGCCGCTCGGCCTCGGCGGCCGCATCCTGCTCGTCCTGCTCGGCCTCGGCCAGCTGCTCCGCGATCCGCTTCGCCTCGCGCTCGGCCTCGCCGGTGTTCTGGGCGTCGGACAGCGCCTCGCCCCGGGAGGCGGCGAGCTCGGCCACGACGCCGAGCCGCTCGACCGCCCTGCGCGCCGCTCCCAGGCGGCTGCGGGCCGCCTCGAGACGGCGCTGGGCCTCGGAGAACTCCTGGGCCACGCCGGGCGCCTGGGCCTCGAAGGCCTCGATGTCCGCGGCGAGGCGGTCGACGTCCGCCTGGGCCTCGTCCCGCTGGGCGGCCGTCGAGGCCTCGTCTGCCGAGGCGGAGGCGAGGGAGTCCGCGGCGAGGCGGGCCTCTGCATCCTTGAGGTCCGCCTGGATGTCCCGGGCCCGGCGGGCGACACGGGCCTGCCGCTCGAGCGGCTTGAGGGAGCGGGCCACCTCTCCCGTGAGGTCAGCGAGGCGGGCGAGGTTCGCGTCCGTCGACTGGAGCTTGCGGTAGGCCTTCTCCCGGCGCCGCCGGTGCTTGAGGACTCCGGCCGCCTCCTCGATGAGCCCGCGGCGGTCCTCCGCCGTCGCGTGCAGGACGCGGTCGAGCTGGCCCTGCCCCACGATGACGTGCATCTCGCGGCCGAGGCCGGAATCGGAGAGGAGCTCCTGGATGTCGAGGAGACGGGAGGGGCGGTCGTTGATCGAGTACTCGGATCCGCCGCTGCGGAAGAGGGTCCTCGAGATCGTGACCTCGGAGTACTCGATGGGCAGCAGGCCGTCCGAGTTGTCGATGGTCAGGGTGACCTGGGCGCGGCCCAGCGGCGCACGGGAGGAGGTGCCGGCGAAGATGACGTCGTCCATCTTCCCGCCGCGGAGGTTCTTGGCGCCCTGCTCGCCCATGACCCAGGCGAGGGCGTCCACCACGTTGGACTTGCCGGAGCCGTTGGGGCCCACCACCGCGGTGACGCCCGGCTCGAAGCGGAAGGTCGTGGCCGAGGCGAAGGACTTGAAGCCCCTCACCGTGAGCTGCTTGAGATACATGCCTCAGACGGTGCGCTGGGGGTCCAGCTGCTCCCAGGTCTTCTCGGCGGCCTGGCGCTCGGCGTCCTTCTTGGACCGGCCCTGGCCGCTGCCGTACTCAACGCCGCCGATCCGCAGCACGGCCGTGAAGGTGCGGGCGTGGTCCGGGCCCTCGCCCTCGACGACGTACTCGATGACGCCGAGTCCGTGGGCCGCCGCATGCTCCTGGACGATGGTCTTCCAGTCCATGCCGGCGCCGATGGCGTCTTTGTCATGCACAAGCGGGCCGACGAGCCGCAGGACCAGGTCCCGGGCCGTCTCCAGCCCGCAGTCCAGGTAGACCGCCCCGAAGACGGCCTCCATGGTGTCCGCGAGGATGGAGGTCTTGTCCCGCCCGTTCGTCTTCAGCTCGCCCTCGCCGAGGCGCACGTAGTCCCCCAGCCCGATGTCCCGCGCCACCCGGGCGAGGGCCTTCGAGGAGACGACGGCGGCGCGCAGCTTCGCGAGCTGCCCTTCGGTGTGGTCCGGGAACTCGTCGTAGAGCCGCGCCGTCATGGCGAGGCCGAGGACGGAGTCCCCGAGGAACTCGAGGCGCTCGTTGTGGGCGATCCCGCCGTTCTCGTACGCGAACGAGCGGTGGGTCAGGGCAAGACGAAGCGTCTCGGTGTCCAGAGAGACACCGAGACGCTTCAGAAGTTCGTGATACCCGCTCACGGAGCCTGGATCAGGCGTCCGCGACTTTGCGGCCCTTGTACTCGTAGTACAGGGCGGTGCCGGCCGAGTCGGTGACGACCTTGGCCTGGTGCGGGAGGCTGTAGGAGACGCGACCGTTCTCCACGGTCTTGACGAGGTTCGGCACGGCAGCCTTCCACTGGGAGCGGCGTGCGCGAGTGTTGGAGCGAGACATCTTCCGCTTGGGAACAGCCACGGCTAACTCATTTCTCTAGAACGGCTTGTGATTACGGTGCGGTGTCTGCGCCGGGCTCCCGGAGCTGCTGGAGCGCCGCCCACCGCGGGTCGATGACCTCGTGGCGATGGCCCGGGTCCTCGTCCAGCCGGGCGCCGCACTGGGCGCACAGCCCCGCGCAGTCATCCCGGCACACTGGCTGGAACGGCAGCGCTGCGACGACCGCGTTGCGGAGCGCCGGCTCGAGGTCGATCTCATCGTCCTCGACCAGGTAGTGCTCGTCGTCCTCGTCTCCGCCCTGAGGGGCAGGAGCCTCGAAGTAGTAGAGCTCTTGGATGTGCGATTCCATCTCGTAGTCGAGCGGGTCGAGGCAACGACCGCACTCTCCGACGACGTCTGCGACAGCGGTGCCCGAGACCAGGATGCCTTCGTGGACCGACTCGAGCCGCAGCGAGAGCTCCATCGGGGAGCCCTCGGGAACGCGCACCAGCGCGACACCGAAATCTTTCGGAGTGGCCACCGTCTCCTGCACCTCGCGCCCGGTGCCCGGGCTCCGGCTCAGGTCCTTGACGCTGAGCGTGAGCGCGGAGGAGCCCTGGCCGGACTCAGCGTTCTTCGCCACGGCGTTCAACTCCCTTCGCGCGAGATGCGTGCCGCTGGCCTTCCCCGTCAGGGCAGGGCCGGATCCGGCACGTCAGAAAACAGCAAACCAATGACCCATCTTACCCGGCCGCGCGCACTGCGGCTAAATCGGCCGGGCGACGGCGCGCCGGGTCGCCGTCGTCACCGTCTCTTCGCGCCGAGGCGCCGGGCGACGACGCCGGGAACCATGTCCCGCACGTCGCCCCCGAGGGAGTGGACCTCGCGGACGATGGTCGAGGAGACGTGCGCGAACCGGGGCTCGGCCGGGAGGAACACGGTCTCCACGCCCCGCAGCGCGCGGTTGGTCACGGCCATCGGGACCTCGTAGTCCAGGTCCGAGCCGTTGCGCAGGCCCTTGACGACGGCGCTCGCGCCGATCTCGTGGCAGAAGTCCGCGAGCAGGCCGGCGCCCATCGGCGCGACCGACACGCCGTCCAGCCCTCGGAACACCTCCGAGGCCATCTCGATCCGGTCCTCGAGGCTGAACATGCTCGTCTTGGAGTAGTTGGTGGCGACGGCGACGACGACCTCGTCGAAGAGGCCCGCCGTCCGGGCGATGACCTCGACGTGGCCCATGTGGAGCGGGTCGAAGGATCCGGGGCAGACTGCGCGGCGCATGGACACCACGCTACCGAACCGAGGCCGGGAGCACGCCCTCGTATGCTGAGGAGGACGACGCCGTCGGAAGGACCCCTCATGACTGTTCGACTCGACTACGCCCCCGTCAGCGGCCGCGAGCAGCGGCCTCCCTGGCTGCGTGCCAGCGAGGGGGCCGGGCTCCTCGGCCCCGACGGAGCGCCCGGGGCCACAATCTTCGAGCGGGTCGGCGCGGCGGCGCTGGAGCACGGCGCCCTCAACCTGGGCCAGGGCTTTCCCGACGCGGACGGCCCCGACTGGCTCCTCGAGTCCGCCGTCGAGGCCATCCGGGGCGGACGCAACCAGTACTCGAACGGCAACGGCCTCCCCGAGCTGCGCGAGGCCGTGGCCGCCCACCAGAGCCGCTGGTACGGCATCGACCTCGACCCGGAGACCGAGGTCCTCGCCACCGCGGGCGCCACGGAGGCGCTTGCGGCGGCCCTCATCGCCCTGGTCAGCCCGGGAGACGAGGTCATCACCTTCGACCCCTCCTATGACGAGTACGGCGCCCACGTGGCTCTCGCCCAGGGCGTGCACGTGCGCATCCCCCTCGAGCGGGACGGAGGCCGGTTCCGCGTGCCGCTCGACGCGTTCGAGGAGGCCTGCTCCGATCGGACGCGCGTCATCGTGGTCAACGACCCCCACAACCCCACGGGGATGCAGTTCACGGACGAGGAGCGCGCCGCGATCCTCGAGGCCGCCCACCGATGGGACGCCCTCATCCTCACGGACGAGGTCTACGAGCACCAGTGGTTCGCGCGGCCACACGTGCCCATGGCTTCCCTTCCCGGCGCGGCCGAGCGCACGCTCAGCATCTCCAGCTCGGGCAAGACCTTCTCCGTCACGGGCTGGAAGACGGGCTGGATCTCCGGCCCCCGAGAGCTCATCGGCCGGGTCCGGGCCGTCAAGCAGTACCTGAGCTTCTGCACGAGCCCGGCCTATCAGGTCGCGGTGGCGGGAGCCCTCCAGGACGACCGCGGCTGGATCGAGTCCGCGCGCCTCAGCCTCCAGGACAAGCGGGACGCCCTCGTCACCGGCCTCGAGCGGGCGGGCTGGACTCCCGTCGCCCCCGAGGGCACGTTCTTCGCCCTCGCCGAGCCGCCGGCGTGGCTCGCCGATCCGTCCGACCCCCGCCGCGCCGAGTCCGCCGCCCTCGCCATGCCCGCCGAGACGGGCGTGGCGGGCATCCCGGTCACCGCCTTCACCGCGCCGGACTCGGACGCCTGCGGCGGCCTCGTCCGGTTCGCGTTCTGCAAGTCCATCCGGGTCATCGACGACGGCGTGGACCGGCTCGTCCGCGCCGCCGACGCCCGGAGGAGCGGGTGACGGAGGCGGCAGGCCCCGGCCGAGCGCCGGCCTCCGTCCCTCTGCGCTTCACGGACGCCCACGCCCGGATCGAGGAGGACACGGTGGTGCCCGGCGCGCACGTGCTTCTCATCGGGGAGCACGAGCAGTCCCACGTCAACACGGCGGACCCCGACTCGGTCTTCTATGCGTACCTCGACCGCATGCGCAACGGGATCGAGGCCTTCTTCCCCGCCGGGGCGCCGCTGCGGGTCGCCCACGTGGGGGCCGGCGCCCTCACCCTGGCGCGGGCCCTCGAGTCGAGGCGGCCCGGCGGGGAGCACACAGCGGTGGACCTCGAGCCGAGGCTCCTGCCGTTCGTCCTGGAGCGCCTCCCGTTCAGCGGAGCTCTCGCGTGCGTGTCCGCCGACGGCCGCGCGTGGGCCGAGAAGACCGCCGCACAGGGCGGAAGCGCGTTCGACCTCGTCGTCGTCGACATCTTCACCGGCGCGGACTCCCCCGCCCACCTGGCCGAGGAGGGGTTCTACGCGCTGCTCCTGCGCCTGCTGTGGGAGCCGGGCGCGGACGCGCGCGGGGAGGCCTGGCCCGGCGGCCTGCTCGCCGTGAACCTCGGGGACGACCCGCCGCTCGACTTCACAGCCCGGCAGATCGCCCACCTGAGGCGTGCCGCCGGCGACGAGTCCCGGGTGGTGCTGGGCACCGAGCCGGAGATGCTGGGCCGCACGGTGCCGGGCAACTCGATCGCGCTCGTGGCGCCCGGCGGCTTCGAGGAGGGCTTCGCGGACCGCTGGGCCGCCGCCGGACCTCATCCGGCATGGGCCGGGCGGGGACTGGAGCTCGACGAGGCGCTCGGCCTCTGAGCGGGATCTAGGCCTGAGGAGCCGCGCCTTCGTCGCTGCCCTCCGCGTCCGCCTCTCTTGAAGGCTCGGCGTCGAGGAAGAAGACCACGGTCTCGCCGTAGGGCTTGACGGCGTCGAGAGCCAGCCCGGCGGGCCATTCGGGCTCCCCGGTGCGCTTGCCTCGCTCCAGGACGACGACGGCGCCCGGCGCGAGCCGCGGCACGAGGTCGGCGAGAAGGCCCGTGACCGCCTCGTTGGAGACGTCGTACGGCGGATCCGCGAGGACCACGTCCACGGGCCGGCCGGCCGCCGCCGCGTAGGACTCGGCCTTCATCCGGTGCACCTGCGCCGAGGCCCCCGGGACCCGGGCGAGGACGGTGCGGACGTTCTGCTGGCACGTGCGGGCCGCGCCCGCGTGCGACTCGACGAAGTCCGCCCGCGCCGCTCCCCGGCTCAGGGCCTCGAGGCCGAGCGCGCCCGAGCCGGCGTAGAGGTCCAGGACGGCCGCGCCCTGGAGCAGGTCGTAGGACTCGAGGCGGGAGAAGACGGCCTCCTTGACGCGGTCCGTTGTGGGGCGGGTCCCCTGCCCCTCCACGGACGCGAGCCTGAGGCCCCCGGCGACTCCGGCGATGATGCGGGACATGGGACTCCTTCTCCAGGGCGGACGGGGTGCTCCCCCACCTTATCCGCGCCTATCCGCGGTCGAGGAACGCCGTCCGGTCCTCGCCCAGCCGCTCGTCGATGAGGCGCGCCAGCTCGGGGCAGCCCTCAAGCGAGGGGTCGGCCTCCACGAGGTCTGCCGCGTCCTGCCGCGCCTCGGCGATGGTCTCCGCGTCCCGGGAGAGGGAGAGGAGCTTGAGCGTGCGCCTGCTCCCGGACTGGGCCGTGCCGAGGATGTCCCCCTCCTTGCGCAGCCTCACGTCCGCCTCCGCGAGCGCGAAGCCGTCCGTCGTCGCGGCCACGGCGTCGAGCCTCTCCCGGCTCGGGTGCCCGTGCTCGAGGCGGGTGACGAGCAGGCACGTCCCCGGGTGGGTCCCGCGCCCCACGCGTCCGCGGAGCTGGTGCAGCTGGGAGATGCCGAACCGCTCCGCGTCGAGGATGACCATGAGGCTCGCGTTGGGGACGTCGACGCCGACCTCGATGACGGTCGTCGAGACGAGGGCCCCGGACTCGCCGCGGGCGAAGCGGTCCATGGCCTCGGCCTTCTCGGCCGGCGGCAGAGCGCCGTGGAGCACCTCGATCCGGTGCTCTCCGAGGACTCGGCTCGACTCGAGCCACGCGGCGGTCTCCTCGACGCTCGCGCTGGGGCCCGCCGCCTCCGCGGCGTCCGCCTCGGCCGGGGTGATCTTGGGGGCGACGACGAACACCTGCCGCCCGGCGTCGAGCTCCTCGCGGGCCCGAGACCAGATGCGGGGCTCCCACGAGGGGTGGTCGGCGAGCGGGGCCACGAAGGTCTGGATGGGGGAACGCCCGCCCGGCAGGCCCTCGAGGGTGAGGAGCTCGAGGTCTCCGAAGACGCTCATGGCCACGGTCCGCGGGATGGGCGTGGCGGTCATGACGAGCATGTGGACGGGCCGCTCGCGGTCCCGGCGCAGGGCGTCCCGCTGCTCCACGCCGAACCGGTGCTGCTCGTCGACGACGACGAACCCGAGGTCCGCGAAGGAGACCCCCTCGGAGAGGAGGGCGTGCGTCCCGACGACGATCCCCGCCGTCCCGGCAGCCGCCTGGAGGAGGACCTCCTTGCGCGCGGCGGCCGGCATCGAGCCGGTGAGGCACACGACCCGCACGGCGTCCGCATCGGACTGGTGGAAGAGCGTGCCGTCGTCGCTCAGGGAGCCGAGGAGCGAGCGGATGCTCTCGGCGTGCTGGAGGGCGAGCACCTCGGTGGGCGCGAGCAGCGCGGCCTGGGCGCCGGCGTCCACGGCCTGGAGCATGGCGCGGAGGGCCACGAGGGTCTTGCCGGAGCCCACCTCGCCCTGGAGGAGGATGCTCATGGCCCGCTCCGAGGCGAGTCCTTCGGCGAGCCGCTCCCCCGCGGACTTCTGGCCCGGGGTGAGGGTGAAGGGCAGCGCGGCGTCGAACCGGGCCAGGACGCCGTCAGCTCGGGGCTCGAGGGGCTGCGCTCGGCGTGCGGCCGCCGCGTGCCGGCGCTGGGCGAGGGCCGTCTGGAGGACGAACGCCTCCTGCCAGCGCAGTCTCCGCCGGCCGGGGGCCGCGTCCTCCGGGCGCGCGGGGCGGTGGACCCGAGCGTAGGCCTCGGCCAGGGGCACGAGCCCGTGGCGCCTGCGGACCTCTTCGGGGATCGGATCGGGCAGATCCGCCATGGACTCGAGCGCGGAAAGGTCCCCCTCGCCCACCACGGACTCGAGGCCCAGCCTCGCGAGGACGAGCGCCACGGCCCGCTCCACCGCGCGGCTGGGGACCTTCGACGAGGACGGGTAGATGGGCACGGCGCCGATCCGCTCCGCCTCCTCCTCGGACCCGAGGGCCGCGAACTTGGGGCTCTTCAGCGTGATCCGACCCCGGTAGAGCGAGGTGGTGCCGCTCAGCAGCCCGAGCGCGCCCACCTCGAGGCCGCTGTGGGCCTTGTAGTGGCCGAAGAGCGAGAAGGTGAGCTCGTGCTCGCCGTCGGTCACGGTGACCTCGGTCATCGTGCCCTTGCGGGTGTGGAGCCGCCGCGTGGAGAGTGCGGCCACCTCGGCGACGACGGAGACGTCCGTGTCGATGGGCAGGTCCTCGAGCGAGGAGCGCTCTCCGAGCGCCACATAGCTGCGCGGGATCCGGTCGAGGAGGTCTTCGACCGTCTCGAGCCCGAGCTCGGAGGCGAGAGGGCCGGCGGCCCGCTTGCCGAGCACCTCGGCGAGCTCCGTGGTCAGCCCGATGCTCACGAGCGGTGCCGCACGCCGTGCTCGCTCAGCGAGGAGACGCTGACGTCCTCGGGGACGGCCACGGCCTCGATCGCCTCGAGGGCGGTCTGCTTCTCCTCGACGTGCACGTGGATCCGCCAGCGCACGCGCTGCGAGGGGTCCGCGGCCGTCCGTCCGAGCGGAGTCATGATGACGCTGTCCCCCAGGGCGTCGAGGGAGGCGCGCAGGACGGCGGCGTCGAGCGGGCTGGCGCTCACGGTGCACACCACCTCGACGCCGTGCACGGGCGCGGCCGCCGGCTCGCCGGCGCCCTCTCGCTCCGGGGCGATGCTGAGCCCCGGCAGCGACGTGACCGTCTCCTCCCGGAACTCCTCGCCGACGACGACGGAGCGGAACGCCTCCATGATGACGAGGAGCCCGACGGCGCCGGCGTCGATGACCCCGTACCGGGCGAGCGCCTCGCTGCCGCCGTGGGTCCGCCGGACGGCCTCCGCGGCGGCCGCGGTCTGCTCGGCGACGAGCTCCTGCAGGCCGCCCAGCCCGGAGTCGGGGCGTGCGGGACACGCGGCCGCGGCGGCGATGACGTCGAACACGCTCGCCGGGGCCCGGTCCGAGATCGCGCTGGACGCGCGGACGTCTGCGGCCGAGAGCGCCGAGGCCCACGCGGCCGCGTCGAGGCGGCGGACCTCGGACAGCCGGTCCGCGAGCGTGGAGAGGACGATGACGAAGACGGTGCCCGAGTTCCCCAGGGCCTTGCGGCTCGCAGCCTCCGCGACCGCGCTCAGGGCTTCGCCCCAGGTCGTGGCGCCGGCGCCGCCCTCGGCGACTCCCCCGAGGCCGGCGCGGACGGTGGTCAGGAGATTGGTGCCCGTGTCCCGGTCCTTGACGGGGAACACGTTGATGCCGTTGACGAGCGACTCGAACTGCTCGAGGCGGCGGACCGACTCGCCGATCCACGCCGCGACGGCGGCCGCCTCCGGAAGCTTGCGCTGGCGCGCGGTCTTCTCCGCCATGTGGGGTCCTCCGCCCTTACGCCGAACAGCCTGACACGTCAGCTTCAGACGCTATCAGGCGAGGCCCTGCGTCCAGTGTCCGGTCAGCCTCCGTTGGTATATTGGCCGCTACGTCTGCGCGCGGGGCCCCCACGCCCCAGCCCGGCGCGCCGACCCACTGTGACCCCCAGAACGGACGTTTCACTTCATGTCGGACACCGAGATCCACCCGGAGGAGCAGGGCTCCTCAGCGCCCCGCCGCGCGGCGGGCCGCCCACCGCGGAGCCGCGCGTCACGCCGCAAGGGGGTGTGGATCGCCCTCGGAGCCCTTGCGCTCATCATCGCCGTCCTCGCCGGCATCGGCGCCGTCTACTACGGGAACCTCAAGCACTCCTTCGAGTCCAAGTCCCACAAGCTGGAGGACGTCTTCCCGGACGAGGCGAGCCGCCCCTCCAAGGACGGCAAGTCGATGAACATCCTGCTCCTCGGCTCGGACAAGCGGCCGCAGCCGGTGGAGAAGAAGGACGCCGTCCCGGGCGGCGGCGCGGACGAGCGCAGCGACTCGATCATGCTCGTCAACATCTCCGGGGACCGGAAGCACGTCACCGTCATGAGCATCATGCGGGACCTCTGGGTGGACGTCCCCGGCCACGGCAAGTCCAAGGTCAACGCCGGCTACGCCTACGGCGGGCGGAAGCTCGAGGTCCAGACGATCGAGAACCTGCTCAAGACCCGGATCGACCACGTCGCCGTCGTGGACATGGGCTCCTTCAAGGCCTTCGGAGACTCGCTCGGAGGCCTCGACGTCAACGTGGAGAAGCGCACGCCCATGACGCGCTCCAACGGATCGCAGTTCGTCCTCGAGCCCGGGAAGCACCACATGGACGGCGGGCTCGCCCTCGCCTTCAGCCGTGAGCGCAAGGTGTACGCGAACGGGGACTACCAGCGCGTGCGCAACCAGCAGGCCGTCATGCGCGCCATCATGGCCAAGCTCATCACCAAGGACACGATGACGGATCCCCGCAAGATCCAGAGCGTCGTGGACGAGACGAGCCCCTACATCTCCATCGACAAACAGTTCACGTTCGATGACATGACCAAGCTCGCCCTCTCCCTCCGCGGCCTCAAGACCTCGGACATCGAGTTCGCGACGATGCCGACGGCGGGCATCGGATGGTCGGATGACGGACAGTCGATCGTCCAGGTGGACGAGAAGGGGCTGGCGAGCGTCCAGAAGGCCCTCAAGGAGGACAAGATGCACGACTGGCTCTCCTCGCCCGAGAACCACGAGAAGGGCAAGTGAGCGGGCGGGCCCGACTCGCGGGCGCCTCGGCCGCCGCGCTCGCATCCGCGTTTCTCCTGAGCGGGTGCTCGGCCGCCGTCGTCACGAGCCCCGCCCCGAAGGCGGCGGACCCGGCCTGCGCGAACGCGATGCTCAAGACCCCGGACACGGTGGCGGGCGGATCGCGCCGGACCACCACGTCCCAGGGGACCACCGCCTACGGTGACCCGGCCAGGGTGGTGGTCAGCTGCGGCGCGGAGACTCCGGCGCCCACGACGGACAAGTGCCTCTCCGTGGACGGCATCGACTGGGTGGTCAAGGAGGCCCGCAACACGGGCACGCCGTCCCACACGTGGACGGCCACCACCTACGGGCGCGAGCCCGCCATGCAGGTGGTCATGGACGCGGACAAGGTTCCGTCCTCGGACGTGCTCCCGGGGCTCTCGACGGCGGCCGGCGAGCTGCCGCAGAAGCGCCGCTGCCTCTGACCGGCTGCGTCTAGCGCAGACCCAGCGGGCGCCCCGGCTTACCGCAGGCGGAGCGGACGCCCTCGCCTACCGGAGGCCGAGCGGACGCTCGAGCGCCAGGTCCAGCAGCTCGGAGATGAGGCTCGGGTAGTCGATCCCGGACTTGCTCCAGAGGGCCGGGTACATGCTGATCGGGGTGAAGCCCGGCATGGTGTTGATCTCGTTGATGACGAACCGCCCGTCCGGCGTGTAGAAGAAGTCCACGCGGGAGAGGCCCTCGCCGTCGAGCGCCTCGAAGGCCGTCACCCCGAGACGGCGGACCTCTTCGACGGCCTCCTCCGGCATGACGGCCGGGCAGGAGAGCTGGGCGGCGTCGTTCTCGATGTACTTCGCCGTGAAGTCGTAGAAGGAGTGTGATCCGGCCTCGTCCACCGCGATCTCGCCGGGAAGGCTCACGCGCGTGGCGTTCGTGCCGCGGCCCTGGAGAACCGCGACCTCGATCTCCCGGCCGACGATGCCCTGCTCCACGATGACCTTGAGATCGTGCTCCCGGGCCGTCTCCACGGCCTCCCGGAGGCCCTCGGGGCTGTCCACGCGGGTGATCCCCTGGGAGGAGCCGGCGCGGGCCGGCTTGACGAAGAGAGGGTAGTCGAGCCCGTCGAGGCGCGCGAGCGCCGCGTCTGCGTCCCGGCGCCACTCACGGTCTCCGATGACCTCGAACGGCCCCACCTGGAGGCCGGCGTGGCGGAAGACGAGCTTCATGAACTCCTTGTCCATGCCTGCGGCGGAGGCGAAGACGCCCGCTCCCGCGTACGGCACCCCGGCGAGCTCGAAGAGCCCCTGGAGGGTTCCGTCCTCGCCGAACGGCCCGTGGATGATCGGCAGGACCACGTCCACGACTCCCGCGGAACGGTACTGCCCGTCCCGGAGCTCGAGCAGCTCTCGCGAGCCCGCCTCGGGCGAGAAGGCCACGAGGCTCTCCCCCGCCGCCACCTCGGGCAGCGGAGCGTCCGGGGCGAAGCGGTAGTCCACGGACTGCGGATCCACAAGCGTCCACTGGCCGTCCCGGGTGATGCCGACGGCGATGACGTCGAACCGCTCCCGGTCGATGGCCCGGAGCACGCTGACTGCGCTCACGCAGGAGACGGAGTGCTCGCTCGAGACTCCGCCGAAGAAGACCGCCACGGTCTTCTTCGCCGCGCCGGTGTCCACGGTGCCCGTCTCGGACGTGTTCGTCACAATTCGCCTTCCGACTTGAGGTCTCTGCCCATGAGCCGCGCTCCCATCTCGTCCACGGTGAGCGCTCCGTCCACCACGGCCACCACGGCCTGGGTGATCGGCATCTGGACATCGTACTGAGCCGCCAATTCTGCCACGGCGGACGCGGACTTGATGCCCTCCGCCGTCTGCGCCATCCGCTCGGCCGCCTCCTCGGCCGTGAGGCCCTCCGCGAGGAGGCGTCCGGCGGAGTTGTTGCGGGAGAGCGGCGAGGAGCACGTGGCCACGAGGTCACCCATGCCCGCAAGGCCCGCGAGCGTCTGGGCGCTTCCGCCGAGGGCGAGGGCCAGGCGGGTCGTCTCGGCGAGGCCCCGGGTCATGACGGACGCCTTCGTGTTGTCCCCCATCCCCCGGCCGTCGCAGATCCCGACCGCGAGGGCGATGACGTTCTTCACGATCCCGCCGATCTCCACGCCCACGACGTCCGTGTTCGTGTACGGGCGGAAGTAGGACGTCGTCGACATCTCCGCGAGCCGCGCGGCCACCAGCGGGTTGGCCGCGGCGATGACGGAGGCCGTCGGCTGCTCCTGGACGATCTCTCGCGCGAGGTTCGGCCCCGAGACCACCGCGATCCGCTCCGGCGAGATGCCGAGCGTCTCCGTGAGCATTTGGGACATGCGCAGGTGAGTGCCCCGCTCGAGGCCCTTCATGAGCGAGACCACGACCGCGTCCGGGGCGAGCGACCCCGCGATCTCCCCCATGAGCGTCCGGGCGGACTGCGCGGGCACGGCGACGACGACGACGTCGGCCCCCTCCACCGCCTCGCGCGGATCCGTCACGGCGCTCAGGGAGTCCCGCAGGACGATGTCCTCGAAATAGGAGGGGTTGCGGTGCTCCTCCGTGATGGCGCGCGCCACCTCCGGGCGGCGGGCGTACATGACCACCTCGGCCTGCGGGTCCGAGTCGGAGAGCACCTTGGCGTACGCGGTCCCCCAGGAGCCGCTGCCGAGCACGGCGATGCGCGTCATCGGTCCGAGCTCCGCTTCCGCGCGGCGCGCAGGTCGAACCGCTCTGCGGGCGGCTCTTCGCCGCGCAGGCCGGCGAGCTCGGCGGTCAGCGCGTCCATGATCCGCTCCGTGGCCTCCTCGAGGAGCTCGCGCGTGACGGGCTTGTCCCGGAAGTCCGCGAGGTCCACGGGCCGGCCCGCGGAGACGGAGACCGGGGCCCGGCGCAGCGTGCGCTTCGGCTTGGTCAGGCGGGTGGCGAACTTGGCCTGGTCTCCCCAGTGGGCGATCGGCACCACGTCCGCGCCGGTGGCGAGGGCCAGGCGGGCGGCGCCCGTGTAGCCGCGCATCGGCCAGAGGCCCGGGTCCTCCGTCAGCGTTCCCTCCGGGTAGACGACGAGCGCCTCCCCGTTCGCCACGATCTCCTCGGCGACGGCGATGGCCTTGACCGCGTCAGCGCTGCCGCGGAAGACCGGCACCTGGTTCGTGGAGCGCATGACGGAGCCGACGAGCGGCCAGCCGAACATGGACTGCTTCGCCATGAAGTGCGGCATGAGGCCCTGGTCGTAGAGGAAGTGGCCCACCACGAGCGGGTCGATCTGCGTCAGGTGGTTCGAGACCACGATGATGCCCTTGCGGCCCGTCACGTTCTCCTGACCGTTCCAGGTCTTGCGGAAGACGGAGTCGAGATACGGCCGGACGAGGGCCGCGACGTTGTTGAACGCGCGCTCGATCTTGGGCGAGCCGGACATCAGAACCACACTTTCCTTGGGGCGCGACGAAGGCGCCGCCGGAGCCCGGCGGCACCTTCATCGTCTCACGTCAGGGGCGTCAGAGCTTCTCGACGTCGAAGTCCGCGCCGAGGGCCCGGAGCTTCTCCTCGAAGCGCTCGTAGCCGCGCTTGATGACCTCGATGCCCGTCACGCGCGAGGTTCCGTTGGCCGCGAGGGCCGCGATGAGGTGGCTGAACCCGCCGCGGAGGTCCGGCACGTCGATGTTCGCGCCCTTGAGCGGGGTGGGACCCGAGATGACGGCGGAGTGGAGGAAATTCCGCTGGCCGAAGCGGCACGGGATGCTGCCGAGGCACTCTCGGTGCACCTGGATCGTGGCGCCCATCCGGCGCAGGGCCTCGGTGAAGCCGAAGCGGTTCTCGTAGACCGTCTCGTGGACGATCGAGACGCCGTCCGCCTGGGTCAGGGCCACGACGAGCGGCTGCTGCCAGTCCGTCATGAAGCCCGGGTGCACGTCCGTCTCGAGGACCAGCGGGTTGAGCTCCCCGCCCGGGTGGTAGAAGCGGATGCCTTTGTCGTCCACATCGAACTCGCCGCCGACCTTGCGGAAGGTGTTGAGGAACGCGGTGAGGTCCTGCTGGTCCGCGCCCTCCACGTAGATGTCTCCCCGGGTGACGAGCGCGGCGGACGCCCAGGAGGCCGACTCGTTGCGGTCCGGCAGGGCGCGGTGGTTGTAGCCGCGCAGGGCCGGGACGCCCTCGATCCGGATGACCCGGTCCGTCTGGACCGTGATGATGGCGCCCATCTTCTGGAGCACCGCGATGAGGTCGAGGATCTCCGGCTCCACGGCGGCGCCCTTGAGCTCGGTGATGCCCTCGGCGCGCGTCGCGGTGAGGAGCACCTGCTCGGTGGCGCCGACGCTGGGGTACGGGAGCTCGAGCTTGGCCCCCTTGAGGCCGCGCGGGGCGGTGATGGAGATGCCCTCGGGCGTCTTGTCCACGACGGCGCCGAACTGGCGGAGCACCTCGAGGTGGTAGTCGATGGGGCGGTCCCCGATCTTGCAGCCGCCGAGGTCCGGGATGAAGGCCTGGCCGATCGAGTGGATGAGCGGGCCGCAGAAGAGGATCGGGATGCGCGAGTCACCCGCGTGCGTGTTGATCTCCGCGCTCGTGGCGCTCTTCGCCTTGGACGGGTCCATGTGCAGATCCCCGGTCTCGGGGTCCGTGGTCACCTCGACGCCGTGCAGGCGCAGGAGGCTCGTCACGACCTCCACGTCCTTGATCTCCGGCACGTTGCGCAGGGTGGAGGGCGTGTCGCCCAAGAGCGTCGCGACCATCGCCTTGGGCACGAGGTTCTTGGCTCCGCGCACGGAGACGGTGCCGCGCAGGGCCTTGCCTCCGCGAATTGTCATCACACTGGCCATCTTGACGAGTTCTTCCTTACCGCTGCTGGGGATGCGCCCGGACGCGCTGACTGGGCCGGCGTCCGGGTCATAGGAGTCCAGCATAGGACGGATCCCGTTCAGTTCGCTGAAGGCAGAGTCCGGGGCTTGTACCCGGGGCGCGAGGACTCGAACCGCTCGATGTCCTCCTCGCGGGTCAGCGTGAGGGTGATGTCGTCCAGGCCCTCGAGCAGCCGGCGCTTGGTGTCCGGATCGATCTGGAAGGACGTCTCCACGGCCCCGCAGCTCACCGTCTGGGACGCGAGGTCCACGCGGACGTGCGCGCCCGGGCTCGTCTCGAGCTCCTTCTGGATCCGCTCGATGTCCTGCTGCTCGACGACGGCCGCGAGCAGCCCCTTCTTGCCCGCGTTGCCGCGGAAGATGTCGGCGAAGCGGGAGGAGAGGACGGCTTTGAAGCCGTAGTCCTTGAGCGCCCAGACGGCGTGCTCGCGGCTCGATCCGGTGCCGAAGTCCGGTCCGGCCACGAGCACCTGCGCTCCGGCGTACGCGGGACGGTTGAGGACGAACTCCGGGTCCCGGCGCCAGGACGCGAAGAGGGCGTCCTCGAACCCGGTCTGGGTGACGCGCTTCAGGTAGACGGCCGGGATGATCTGGTCCGTGTCCACGTTGGACACGCGCAGGGGGACGCCGACGCCGTCGACGGTGGTGATGGGCTCCATGGTCTTCTCCTACGCTCCTGCCGGTGCTGACTCGAGGATGTCCGACGGCGAGGCGAGGCGCCCCGCGACCGCCGTCGCCGCCGCCACGAGGGGCGAGACGAGGTGGGTCCGGCCGCCCTTGCCCTGGCGGCCCTCGAAGTTGCGGTTCGAGGTGGACGCGCAGCGCTCCCCCTCGGAGAGCTGGTCCGGGTTCATGCCGAGGCACATGGAGCAGCCGGCGAACCGCCACTCCGCGCCGAAGTCCTTGAACACCCGGTCCAGGCCCTCCGCCTCCGCCTCCAGGCGGACCCGCGCCGAGCCGGGGACGACCAGCATGCGGACGCTCTCCGCCTTGGTGCGCCCGCGGACGATCTCCGCGGCCGCCCGCAGGTCCTCGATCCGCGAGTTGGTGCAGGAGCCGAGGAAGACGGTGTCCACGGCGATGTCCTTCATGCGGGTGCCCGGGGTCAGGCCCATGTACGCGAGGGCGCGCTCGGCGGAGTCGCGGGCGACGTCGTCCATCTCCAGCGGATCCGGGACGGACTCGCTGAGGCTCACGCCCTGGCCCGGGTTGGTGCCCCACGTGACGAACGGCTCGAGCGAGTCGCCGTCGATGACCACCTCGGCGTCGAACTCCGCGCCCTCGTCCGTCCGGAGGGAGCGCCAGTGCTCGACGGCGGCATCCCAGTCCTCGCCCTGCGGGGCGTGCTCGCGGCCCTTGACGTACTCGAAGGTGGTCTCGTCCGGCGCGATCATGCCTGCGCGGGCCCCCGCCTCGATGGACATGTTGCAGATGGTCATCCGCGCCTCCATCGAGAGGGCCTCGATGGCCGAGCCGCGGTACTCGAGGACGTACCCCTGTCCGCCGCCCGTGCCGATCTTGGCGATGACGGCGAGGATGAGGTCCTTGCTCGTCACGCCAGGGCGCAGGGTGCCGTTGACCGTGATCGCCATCGTCTTGAAGGGCTTGAGCGCGAGCGTCTGGGTGGCCATGACGTGCTCCACCTCGCTCGTGCCGATGCCCATGGCGAGCGAGCCGAACGCGCCGTGCGTGGACGTGTGCGAGTCTCCGCACACGATGGTCATGCCGGGCTGCGTCAGGCCGAGCTGGGGGCCGACGACGTGCACGATCCCCTGCTCCGCGTCCCCGAGTGGGTGCAGACGGACGCCGAACTCCTCGCAGTTCTGGCGCAGAGTCTCGATCTGCAGGCGGGAGACCGGGTCCGCGATGGGCTTGTCGATCTCCAGCGTTGGCGTGTTGTGGTCCTCCGTGGCGATCGTGAGGTCCGGGCGGCGCAGCCGGCGCCCGGCCTGGCGCAGGCCGTCGAACGCCTGGGGGCTCGTCACCTCGTGCAGAAGGTGGAGGTCGATGTAGAGGAGGTCGGGAGCGTCCCCCTCCCCCTCGACCACGATGTGCTCCCTCCACACCTTCTCGGCCAGGGTCAGCGGGCGCTCGGGGCGGGCGCCGGCCGGGGAGCCTGCTTCTGCGTGCTGTGTCATGACTGTCGACCATTCCTCACAAGGGCTGGAAACGAGGCCGTCCCAGCGGGGCGGCGCACTCTCACTGAACCACGGGTCCACGCCGCGGGCACGGCCCGGGTTTGTGAATCTCACACTTTGGACTCTAGTATCAGCACATGGACACACCCCGCGAATCGAGCGGCGTCGGAGTCATCGACAAGGCCGCAGCAGTGCTCAACGCCCTGGAGGCAGGGCCCACCTCGCTCGCCGAGCTCGTCTCGGCGACGGGCCTCGCCCGCCCCACCGTCCACCGGCTCGCGCTCGCGCTCATCCACCACCGGCTCGTGGCCCGGGACATGCACGGGCGATTCGTCCTCGGCAGCCGGCTCGTGGAGCTCGCCTCCGGCGCGGGCGAGGATCGGCTCATCTCCGCCGCGAATCCCGTGCTCAACCAGCTCCGCACGGTGACCGGCGAGTCCGCGCAGGTGTTCCGCCGCCAGGGAGACGCCCGCGTGTGCGTCGCCTCCGCCGAGCGGCCCATCGGCCTCCGGGACACGATCCCCGTGGGCACGAAGCTCTCCATGAAGGGCGGCTCCGCGGCACAGATCCTCCTCGCCTGGGAGGACCACTCCCGCCTGCTCGAGGGGCTCGAGGGCGCCCGCTTCACGCCGGCCGTCCTCGCCGGGGTCCGCCGACGCGGCTGGTCCCAGAGCCTCGGCGAGCGGGAGCCCGGCGTCGCCTCGGTCTCCGCGCCGGTGCGGGGCCCCTCGGGGCGGGTCATCGCGGCCGTGTCCATCTCGGGGCCCATCGACCGCCTCACGCGCCAGCCGGGCCGTCTCCACGCCGAGGCCGTGGTCAACGCCGCCGCGGCCATCACCCAGGCGCTGCGCAAGCCGAGCGGCGAGTCCGGCTCCTGACCGGAGCGGCGCGCCGCTGCGGCGTGTCAGCGCTGCTGCGGCGCGGCGTCAGTCCCGCTCGAGGTGGTCCCAGCCCTCGGCCGTGAGCTCGCGGCCAGAGAGGGTCACCGCGGGCGCGCCGGGCCGCGCCTCCCGGACCTCCCCGATCACCCGGAACCCCTGCGGGCAGTCCTCCCGCGAGGGGAACGCGGCCAGCAGGGCGAAGTCCTCTCCGCCGATCAGCGCCCACTCCTGCGCCAGCTCGCGGCCTGCGCCGAGGAAGGCGGCCGGCTCCATGAGCGCATCGGCATCCTGGGCGAGCGCGTCTGCGTCGAGGGCGAGCGCCGCCCCCGAGGCCTCGGCCAAGCGGTTCGCGTCGCGCGCGAGCGAGTCTGAGACGTCCATCATCGCCGTCGCCGTCGTCGCCGCGGGGCCCGCCTGCATCGGTGGGACAGGGCGGAACTGAGCGCGCACCCAGGGCATGAGGCGCTCCGGGATCTCCCGGTCCCCGAGCAGGAGCGCGAGGCCCGCTGCCGCCCGGCCGAGGTCGCCGGCGACGGCGACGACGTCACCCGGGCGGGCGCCCGAGCGCGTCTTCGGCCCCTCCGGCCCGGCCTCGCCGAGAACGGTCACGGTGGAGGCCGTCTCCCCCGCCCGGCCCAGGTCTCCGCCGACGATCCGGCACTCCGGCGCGAGCTCGTCGAGGGCCTCCCGCATGCCGCGGGCGATCCCCTCGAGCCGCTCTGCCGGGGTGCCCTTCGGGAACTGGAGGGAGACCACAGCCCAGCGGGGGACGCCGCCCATCGCGTTGACGTCCGAGACGTTCTGGGCCACGGACTTGTAGCCCACGTCCCGCGGGTCGTGCTCCAGACCGCACGGCCATCTCCAGAGGAAGTCCTGGCCCTCGACCACGGCGTCCACGGTGACGAGAGCGCCGCCTGCGAGGGGCACGAACGCGGCGTCGTCGCCGGGGCCGAGGAAGGGGAAGCCCGCGGTGGCGCGCTCCTCCCCCGCGAGAATGGGAAGGATGCGAGCCAGAAGGCCCGCCTCGCCGCCCGAGGAGCTCGCTCCCTGCGCGTCGCTCATCGGGCGCGGCGCCCGCGCAGGCCAGCCAGCCGTCCGCGGGCCGCAGGGGCTGTGGCCCGGCCGACGGCCCCGCGGAAGCGGCTGTACCGCTCGAGCTCCTCGTTGAGAGGCGCCACGACGTCCGTCTCCGCCACCTTTCCGATCTCTCCCCGGAGCTTGCGCCGGGCCCTGCGGGCCTTGGACTTCGCAGCCAGCATCGCGATGGCTCCGGCGAGCAGGGCGAGCAGGATGCCGAGGGCGGCGCCGAGGGCCACGAGCAGCGTGGGAACCGCGAATCCCTCGACCCGCGGAGTCGGGGGCAGCTGGAACTGGAAGTAGCCCGCCGCGGCGATGACGCCGAGCCAGCCGAGACCGATCACGAGGCTCGCGAGGGCGAGCCACTGCAGCACGGAGAAGATCGGCCACCACCAGGCGCGGCGGCCGGCGTGGAGGTCGGCTGACGCGAGCGCCCGGTCCAGATGGTCAGGAAGGACGTCGCTGTGCGAGCGGGCCGCGCGCCGCATCGAGGAGCGCCAGGCCTCCGGCGCCCCCTCGCTGGCGGTGTCCGCGAACCGGCGCACCGCCGAGTCGGCTCGGGCGGACTCGGCCGCGCCGAGCGGCGGCAGCGAGGTCCGGTTCACGTCCGGATTGACGTCCGAGCGGTGGAGGTTGAGCCTCTGGAGCGGATCCCGCCGGAACCGGCCGATCCACTTGACGACGGGCCACCCGGTGGCCGCGTGGGCCCGGTGCCGGAAGGACTTCTCCACGGCGTCGGTGACGACGTCCACACGGGCGGCCTTGGCGAGGTCCTCCGAGAGCTCGGCGACCGAGCGCTTGCTCACCCCGGCGGGGTCGCTCTCGCCGCAGGACTGCGCCAGCCCCGCGGCGGCGCCGTCGACGTCCGCGGTGAGACGCGCGTCCCGTGCGTCCTTCGCGTCCGCGAAGCGCCGGATGGCGTTGCGGACCCGGTCCACGTTCTCGCCGGTCCGGGCGCTGGCGGGGATGACCTCCACGCCGGTCACGCCGTCGGAGCGCAAGAGCCCCTGGAGCGAGGAGAGCACCCGGTGGACCTCGTCCGCCGGCAGCAGGTCGATCTGGTTGAGCACGGCGAGCATGACCGCGCCGTGCCCGGCGAGCGGGCGGATGAAGTCGAGGTGGACCGAGGCGTCCGCGTACTTCTGCGGGTCCATGACCCACACGAGGACGTCCACCTGCCCGGCCAGCTTCTCGGCCACCTCGCGGTTGGCGCGCTCCGTGGAGTCGAAGTCGGGGAGGTCGAGGAGGATGAGCCCCGTGGGCTCCTCGTTCGAGGCCCTGCGGTCCGAGGAGTAGAGCACGTCCCCGTCCGGGCGCACGTGGCGCTGACGCACGCCGAGCCAGTCGAGCAGGGGCTCGGAGTTGTCGCGGCCCCAGACGACGGCGAGCGGCTCGCTCGTCGTCGGCCGGGTCGCGGCGGAGCGGGCGATCTGCTCCTCGACGACGGCGTTGAACAGGCTCGACTTGCCGCTGCCCGTCGCGCCGAAGAAGCCCACCACAGTGTGGTCCGAGGAGAGGCGGCGCCGCTCCCCCGCCGCCTGGGACACGCGGCCCGCGCGCTCGAGGACCTCCGTGCTCAGGCGGTCCTCTCCGAGCGCCCGGGCCTCCTCGAGGGCCTCGAGCCGGTCCGTCAGGTCAACGGTTTTCGCCATGGCGCTCCTCCTTCGATGCGAGGGCGGCCGCGCGCAGATCGCGCGCCGCAGAGCGGGCCTGGACGGCGGTCATGGCGTCCTCGTCCTCGTTTCCGGGGACGAGCTGGAGGAAGCGGCCCGACTCCTCCGCCATGAGCGCGCGCATCCGCATGGCCAGCTGCTCCCGGGCCTGCTGGGCGAGGCGCCGCACCGCGTCGTCGCCGAAGATGGACTCGAGGAGGCGCTGGGAGAGCACGGCCGTGCCGCCGGCGATGCCGACCTCGGCGCCCGTCAGCCCGCCTGTCGAGCCGAACACGACGAGCATGAGCGCCACACCCACCGCGTTGACTCCGAAGCTGGAGATGCGCGCGGTGCGCCGCTTGCCCTCGCCCTCAGTGCGGATGAGCTCGAGGAGATCGCCCTGCCAACCGCGGATCTCGCTCGAGGCCCGCTCGCCGAAGCCCGGGCTGGAGCTCGAGAGGTCACGGCCCTCCACGAGGGAGCGGCCCGCGGGCTCCTGGCGGAACATCGTGTCCGTCCGCTCCGCCGCCTTCGCGGCCGCTGCGACCACGACGGCGTGCAGGCCGGACTCGATCTCCGTCTCGACCTCGACGGCCGGGGCCGGCCGGCCCGTGATGAACGCGCCGATCCGGTCCCGCAGACGTCCGATCTCGCTCTCCAGGTTCCGGAAGAACTCGCCCGTGCCGATGAAGTCCTGCCAGCGGGCCAGCACCTCGCCGCGCAGCAGGTTCCCGTCCTGGGTGCTGCGGACCACGTCCTCGACGGCCATCGCGTAGTTCTCGTGGCAGATCTCCGTGAGGCGGCTGCGCGAGGACTCCTGCTCCTCGAGTCCTCCGGCGAGCCCCTCGACCCGGTCGGCGAGCTGGTTGAGCACGCCCTCGAGCGTCCGGCGGGCCACCGCCGCGCGGGACTGCGAGTCCCGGGCGAGCTCGGACAGCCAGTCCTCGATCTCCGCCGTGGCACCCTGCGGAAGCATCTTGAGCGAGTCGAGCTGGGCCTCCTCGACGACGAAGAGCCGCGCGTCCGAGAGGCCCTCCTGGGCGAGCAGCTGCTTGAGATCGGGGGCGATCTCGTCCACGACCCCCGCGGGAACCCGGTCCAGGACGACGGCGAGCGTGATGTCCCGCTGGGCCGCGTTCTTGAGCAGGGCCCACGGCACGGCGTCCGCGTAGCGGTTCGCCGTCGTGACGAAGATCCAGAGGTCCGCGGCGGCCAGGAGCTGGCCGGCGAGCTTGCGGTTCTCGTCGGAGAGGGAGTCGATGTCCGGTGCGTCGAGGAGCGCCACGCCCTCGGGCACGCGCTCCTCGGCGAGCAGGGTCAGGGACCCGATGGCCGCGGCGTCCGGCTCCTCGCCGGCCCGGTTCGCGGGAAGGGGCTCGGCGGCGGGGTCCGCGTAGCGTCCGCGGACGCGAGCGAGGCTCGGGAGGATGCGGGAGGACTCGAACCACTCCTCCTCGCCCGGGTGGTGGAGGAGGATGGGCTGGCGCGTCGTGGGGCGGATCGCGCCCGCGCGCGTGACCGGACGGCCGATGAGCGAGTTGACGAGCGTGGACTTGCCCGCGCCGGTGGAGCCGCCGACGACGGCGAGCAGCGGCGCGTCGAGCGAGGCGAAGCGGGGAAGGACGTAGTCGTCCAGCTGCTCGAGCATGCCGGCGGCCTCCTGCCGGGTGCGCTCGGAGCTGGCCGTGGTCAGCGAGGTGTCCACGGTGGCCAGCGCGTCGCGGAGCCGCTCGAGGAGAGGGCCGAGCGGCTGCGCCGGGCGGCGGAGGGAGCTGGATCCGGTGGCCTGAGGCCGTTCGGCGCCGGCGTCTGGTGCCTCTCGCGGGGAGTCATGGGGCTCGGGGGTGCCCTGTTTTGAGATAGTCACGGCACCCATCTTGCCAAACGGGAGCCGATCCCGGGTCAGGGAGAGCCGGCGTTCTCCGAAGGAGGCTGCCGGGGCGGGGCGCGGATCGGAGCGGCGGCGAACTGGGGCGACTGCGAACCGGGGCGGCCTGAAACGGCGAGAGATCCCCGAGCCCCGGCGAGCGGAAAAAGAAAACCGCGCCTCCGAAGAGACGCGGTCCTTGATTTTGTGACCCCAGCGGGATTCGAACCCGCGTTGCCGCCGTGAGAGGGCGGAGTACTAGGCCGCTATACGATGGGGCCGTACATTCGCGTTTCTTTTCATTCCAGGGAATGAGCGGAAACCTTATCCTTTGATCAGCCCAGCATCTCGCCGAACCAACCTCTTTAGCTTACCAGATTCTCTGTGAGAGTCCAAATTCGCTGTCTTGATCCTTTTCCCGTCAATTTCTCAGCAGTGTCCCCTCGAGGACGGAAACGGGAGAAAGTTTCGCTGGGATACCAGGACTCGAACCTAGAATGACGGTACCAGAAACCGTAGTGTTGCCAATTACACCATATCCCAATGTTTGTAAACCGCGGCTCGCACCGCCGTTCGCAACGAGTAATAACTCTACACGGCACCACCGGGACATGCAAATCGGGCCGGAGTGCGGTGACTCCGGCCCGATGCCCCGGCGTCAGCGGGAGGCCGCGAAGGCCTTGAGACGGCGGATGCTCGACTCCTGGCCCAGGATGACCATGGACTCGAACAGCGGCGGAGAGACCCGGCGGCCGGACAGGGCGGCGCGGAGCGGGCCGAACGCCTTGCGCGGCTTGAGCTCCATCTCCTCGATGAGCAGGCTGCGCAGAGCGGCCTCGACGGACTCCACGGTGAACTCGTCCAGGCCCGCGAGGACGTCCGCGGACTTCTCGCAGATCTCCGACGCGTTCTCCGGCATGCCCTTGAGGGCGTCCTGGGCGACCTCGATCTCCTCGTCCGCCTTGAAGAGGAACCCGGCCATCTCCGGCACCTCCCCGAGCAGGGCGATGCGCTCCTGGACGAGCGGCGCCACCTCACGGATGATCTCCTCCTCGCGGGCAGTCGGCGTCTCGCCGATGAGACCAGCGGCGTGGAGGTAGGGCGCCAAGCGGGAGGCGAAGTCCGCAGGCTCGAGCAGGCGGATGTGGGTGCCGTTGATGGCCTCGGCCTTCTTCTGGTCGAACCGGGCCGGGTTGGAGAGGACGTCGTGGACGTCGAACGCCTCGACGAGCTGCTCCTGGGAGAAGATGTCCTCCGTAGCGGAGAGGGACCAGCCGAGAAGGGCCAGGTAGTTGAGCAGGCCCTCCGGGATGAAGCCGCGCTCCCGCTGGAGGAACAGGTTGGACTGGGGATCCCGCTTCGAGAGCTTCTTGTTCCCCTCCCCCATGACGTAGGGCAGGTGCCCGAACTGCGGCGTGAACTTGGCCACGCCCACCTTCACGAGGGCGTCGTAGAGAGCGATCTGCCGAGGCGTGGAGGAGAGCAGGTCCTCGCCGCGCAGCACATGCGTGATCTCCATGAGCGCGTCGTCCACCGGGTTGACGAGCGTGTAGAGCGGCTGCCCGTTGGCGCGCACGACGACGAAGTCCGGGACGGAGCCGGCCTTGAAGGCGATCTCCCCGCGGACGAGGTCCGTGAAGACGATGTCCTCGTCCGGCATGCGCAGGCGCAGGACCGGCTCGCGGCCCTCGGCGCGGAACGCCTCGATCTGCTCGGGCGTCAGGTCTCGATCGAACCCGTCATAGCCGAGCTTCGGGTCCCGGCCGGCAGCGCGGTGCCGGGCCTCGATCTCCTCCGGGGTGGAGTAGGACTCGTAGACGAAGCCGCCCTCGCGGAGCTTGGCGATGACGTCCTGGTAGATCGCCCCGCGCTCCGACTGGCGGTACGGGCCGTGGGGGCCGCCGACCTCGATGCCCTCGTCCCAGCCGATGCCGAGCCACCGCAGGGCCTCGAGCAGCTGCTCGTAGGACTCCTGGGAGTCGCGGGCCGCGTCCGTATCCTCGATGCGGAAGACGAGCGTGCCCTTCGTGTGCCGGGCGTAGGCCCAGTTGAAGAGGGCCGTGCGGATGAGGCCCACGTGCGGGGTGCCCGTGGGCGAGGGGCAGAAGCGGACGCGCACGCCCTCGGACTCGGGCGCCGGGTGGATCAGGGAGGAGTCAGTCATCGTCTCAATCTCGCGTGGTGTGCAGTGTGGTGTTCCGGTGGTGTGGGCTGTGTCGGGAAGCCCGGGGGCTCGGCTCAGCGGCGGAAGGTGTTGGTCAGGTCTCCGATGCCCTCGACGGCGGCGGTGAACGTGTCCCCCTCCTCGAGGAGGCCCACTCCGGCCGGGGTGCCCGTCAGGATGACGTCCCCGGGCAGCAGGGTGAAGGCGCTCGAGGCGAAGGAGACGATCTCCTGCACCGAGAAGACCATGTCCGAGGTCTGGCCGTCCTGGCGCAGCTCGTCCCCGAGCTCGCCGGTGACGCGCACGTCGTCCGGGTCCAGCTCCGTCTCGATCCAAGGGCCGAGCGGGCAGGCGCCGTCGAACCCCTTGGCCCGCGCCCACTGCCCGTCCGTGCGCTGGGCGTCCCGCGCCGTGAGGTCATTGGCCACGGTGTAGCCGAAGACCACCTCGGGCACCCGCTCCGGCGGAACATCCTTGCAGATGCGCCCGATGACCACGGCCAGCTCCGCCTCGAAGCTGACCTCCTCGGAGAAGGAGGGCAGCGTGATCGGATCGCCCGGGCCCGCCACCGAGGTGTTGGGCTTGAGGAACATGAGCGGCGAGGGGCGCTGGGACTCCTTGCCCATCTCCTGGGCGTGGTCCGCGTAGTTGGAGCCGATGCCGATCACCTTGCTCCGCGGGATGACGGGCGCGAGGAGACGCACGTCCTCCATCCGGTGCACGGTGCCGGTGGGCTGGATCCCCTGGTAGAAGGGGTCCCCGACGATCTGGGTGAGGGACTCGGCCCCCTCCTCCCCCTCGACGACTCCGTAGACGGGGTCCTGGCCATCAACGACGAAACGGGCGATACGCATGTGTCCCATCGTATCGCCCGCTCTCGTGCGGAAATCAGTGCAGCCGCACAGTCGCCGTGCCCCTTCTCCGGGCGCGCGAACAGTCCGCGCGTCCGGCCGGGCCGCTACTTGACCCGGGTCACCCAGCCGTGGGTGTCCTCGACGACTCCGGTCTGGAGGCCGAGCAGCGTCGTGCGGAGATCGCTCGTCACCGGACCGGTCGGAGCCTCCGGATCGCCGATGACCTCGTCGCCGTCGTAGATCGCGCCGATCGGGGTGATGACCGCCGCGGTGCCGCACGCGAACACCTCGGAGAGGCGGCCCTCGGCGGAGAGGCGCTTCCACTCGTCGAGGGTGACCGTGCGCTCCTCGACCTTGAGGCCCTTCTCCCGCGCGAGCGTGAGCACGGACGAGCGGGTGACGCCCTCGAGGATCGAGCCGGAGAGGGCGGGGGTGACCACCGTGTCGCCGTCGACGACGAGGAAGACGTTCATGCCGCCGAGCTCCTCGATCGCGTTGTCGTTGAGCGGGTCCAGGTAGACCACCTGGTCACAGCCGCGCTGCGCCGCGAGGATCTGCGGCTTGAGGGAGGAGGCGTAGTTGCCGCCGCACTTCGCGGAGCCGGTGCCGCCCCGGCCCGCGCGGGCGTACTCCCGCTCCACCCAGATCTTGACCGGGCGCAGCTCCCCGCCGAAGTAGTTGCCAGCCGGCGAGGCGATGACGCAGAAGGTGTAGGACTTCGAGGGGCGGATGCCGAGGAACGCCTCCGTGGCGATCATGAACGGGCGGAGGTAGAGCGACTCGCCGTCGCCCGTCGGGATCCAGTCCGACTCGACGTCCACGAGCTCCTTGACCGCCTGCACGAACGTCTCCACGGGGAGGTCCGCCATGACGAGGCGGTCGGCCGAGCGGCGCATGCGCTCCGCGTTGGCCTCGGGGCGGAAGAGGCCGACGACGCCGTCCTCGTTCTTGTACGCCTTGAGGCCCTCGAAGATCTCCTGGCCGTAGTGGAGCACCGCCGCCGCGGGGTCCAGGGAGAGCGGGCCGTACGGCTCGATGCGGGCGTTGTGCCAGCCCTTCTCCTCCGTGTAGTCGATGACCGCCATGTGATCCGTGAAGACCGAGCCGAAGGCCGGCTTGGCCAGGATCTCGGCACGGCGCTCGGGGCTGGTGGGCGTGGAGGTGAGCTTGCGCTCGAACGTGATCGGCATCGATCCACTCGCTCTCAGTCGTCGCAGGGGGTTGTGAAAACCGCGGTCAGGTACAGACTAGGCCAGGCGGGAGACCACCGCATCGCCGATCTGGCGCGTCGAGCGCTTCCCTCCCCCGCCCCGCGCGGCGTGCTCGATGACGTCATCCCGGACCGCGGCCCGCACCCGGTCCCCGAGGCGCTCGAAGCCGAGGTGGTCGAGCAGCAGCGCCGCCGAGAGGATCGCCGCCCGCGGGTCCGCGATGTTGCGCCCCGCGATGTCCGGTGCGGAGCCGTGCACGGGCTCGAACATGGAGGGGAGCTCCCGGCCCGGGTTGATGCTTCCGCTCGCGGCGAGGCCGATCCCTCCGGTCACCGCGCCCGCGAGGTCCGTGAGGATGTCCCCGAAAAGGTTGTCCGTCACGATGACGTCGAACCGGGAGGGGTCCGTCACCATGAAGATCGTGGCCGCGTCCACGTGGAGGTAGTCCGTCTCCACGTCCGGGAAGTCCCGGCCCACCTCGGCGACGACCCGCTTCCACAGCCCTCCCGCGTGGACGAGCACGTTGTGCTTGTGGACGAGCGTGAGCTTCCCGCGGCGGGAGCGGGCGCGCTCGAAGGCGTCCCGCACCACGCGGCGGACGCCGTGGTCCGTGTTGAGGGAGACCTCGGTGGCGATCTCGTGCGGGGTCCCGCCGCGCAGGACGCCGCCGTTGCCCGCGTACGGGCCCTCGGTGCCCTCGCGGACGACGACGAAGTCGATCTCCCCCGCCTCCGCCAGCGGAGACTCGATGCCCGGGTAGAGGACGGACGGCCGCAGGTTGACCGCGTGGTCCAGGGCGAAGCGCAGTCGCAGGAGGATCTCCCGCTCGAGCAGCCCCGAGGGCACCTTGGCGTCGCCGGGATGCGCGCCCACGGCGCCGAAGAGGATCGCGTCATGCCGCTTGAGGCGCTCCAGCGTCTCGTCCGAGAGGGTCTCCCCCGTCTCGAGCCAGTGCTCCGCTCCGAGCTCGTACGGCGTCACGTCGAGGTCCACGCCTTCGCCCGAGAGGACCGTCTCGAGGACGCGCAGCCCCTGGTCCGTCACCTCCGGCCCGATGCCGTCTCCGCCGATGAGTGCGAGGTTCACGCGCTGTGCTGTCATGCCCCCACCGTAGGCCGTGTCCGCCATGCGGTCACAGCCGTCTTGACATGCGAGACGCTCCGCCCGGACGCGCCCGTCGCCTCAGCGAGCAGAGTCATTCCCCGGACTGACGCGCGCCGGCCCGTGCGCGGATACCCTCGAAGGGTGTCCCTGACCCACCGCATCTCCCATGTCCTGGAGCGCCGTGCGCTCACTGTGGACGCCGTGGCCGCCGGACTGCTCAGCCTGCTCATGGTTCCCGTGTTCATCGCGCAGAGCACGTTCGGGGGCGGAGGCCGGAGCGCACTGTTCGACCTCGGGTTCCTCGGTCTGCTCCTGCTCGTCGGCGCGAGCGTCGTGCGCCGCCGCCGCACCGACGCCGCCGTGTGGACCGGCCTGCTCGGCGCCGTCTTCATCGTCCCCATCGGCATCGACGCGGTCTACACCCTCGCCGCGGCGCCCTTCGTGGTGCTCGTGGCCCACTCGGCGGCCTCCCTGGGGTCTCAGCGGGTGCGCCGGGCGGCCTTCGCCGGGATCGTCGCCGGGGCTGTCGTCCTCAGCGTCCTCCGCTTCGCGATCTGGACCGAGACTCCCCCTGTCGCCGTCGTCGTGCTCGGTTTCTCGACGCTCGCCGTCGGCCTCTCGGGCTGGGCGCTCGGGGACGTGGCCCGCTCGCGGCGCCTCGCCCTCCGGTCCGCCGAGGACCGGGCCCTGCGGCTCGAGCGGGAGGCCGCGCAGGAGCGGAGGCTCGCCGCGCAGGACGAACGGGCGAGGATCGCGCGGGAGATGCACGACATCGTGGCGCACTCCCTCGCCGTCATCGTGACGCAGGCGGACGGCGGACGCTACGCCGCCCAGGCGGATCCCGCCGCCGGCCCGCGGACGCTCGGGGTCATCGCGGGGACGGCCCGCGAATCCCTCGCCCAGATGCGCTCGCTGCTCGGCGTGCTGCGCTCGGACGGGGAGGCGGAGCACTCGGCGGCGCCCGACCTCGACTCGCTCGAGGAGCTCGTCCGCTCAAGCCGCCAGCAGGGCGTGGAGGCCGCGCTCACGGTCACCGGAACGCCGCGGCGGGAGGAGCTTCCGCCCGGCGCCGAGCTCGTCCTCTACCGGGCCGCGCAGGAGATCATCACCAACGCCGTCCGCCACGCCGGGCCCCGCCCGGCCGTGCTGCTGGAACTCGCCTGGGAGCGGACGGAGGCGAGGCTCACCGGACGCAGCCGCTCCCTCGGGGAGCACGGGACGCCCGCCGCCGCGCCCATCGGCGAGGGCTCCCGCCTCGGCCTGCGCGGCATGGCCGAGCGCGTCTCCCTCTACGGCGGCCGCCTGCGCGCCGGCCCCACCTCCACCGGCTTCCGCGTGGACGCCGTCCTCCCCTGCACCCCTGACACCGCCTCGAGAAAGGCCTCCCTGTGATCCGCTGCATCATCGTCGACGACCAGCCGCTCATCCGCTCAGGCCTCGCCATGCTCATCGGATCCCAGCCGGACCTCGAGGTGGCGGCCGAGGCCTCCGACGGCGACGAGATCGGGCCCCTGCTCGAGCGGGTCGAGGCCGACGTGGTCCTCATGGACGTGCGGATGCGCCGCCGCAACGGGATCGAGGCCACGCGGGACGTCGTCGCCGCAGCCGCCGCCCGCGGCACCACCACGCCGCGCGTGCTCATCCTCACCACCTACGACCTCGACGAGTACGCGCTCGACGCGATCCGCGCCGGCGCCTCCGGCTTCCTCCTCAAGGACGTTCCCCCGGAGGAGCTGCTCGCGGGCATCCGCACCGTGCACGCGGGCAACGCGGTCATCTCGCCGACGACGACGAAGCGCCTCCTCACCCGGATGGCCGAGCCCGCGCCGCCCTCCCCGGCTCCCGGCGAGGCGGCCCTGCTGGAGCGCCTCTCCCCGCGGGAGCGGGAGGTGTTCGAGCTCGTGGCCGAAGGCCTCTCCAACCGGGAGATCATGGAGCGGCTGTTCGTGAGCGAGCCGACCGTCAAGACGCACGTCAGCCGCATCCTGCAGAAGCTCGAGGCGAGGGACCGCGTCCACCTCGTGGTGCTCGGCTACAAGGCCGGGGTCGTCACCGCCTGACCCCGAGCAGGCCGGCGGCGTTCCCGACGGAGCGCAGAGGCCTCCGTCTCCGAGACGAGGGGCGGTCATCCTCCGGGATGACCGCCCCTCGTCCGCGTTCATTCCGGGGCCCGATGTGCGGCAGCCCGGGGATCCATAGGCTCGAAGAGCCGCGGAGGAAAGCCCCGCGGATCCCCTCCGGAAGGAACAGCATGCCCGCCTCTCCCGCCGCTCCGCGAGCGCCCCGCCGCGGCGGCTCCCCGCAGCACTCTCCGGCCTCACCGCCCTGGACCGGCCCCGCGCTCGCAGCGCGCGATCTGACCAAGGCCTACGGCCGGGGCGAGGCGCGCGTCACCGCGCTCGACCGCGTCAGCCTCGAGATCCCCTCGGGGACGTTCACGGCGGTCATGGGCCCCTCGGGCTCCGGCAAGTCGACCCTCCTGCACTGCCTCGCAGGGCTGGACGCCGCGGACAGCGGCTCGATCCTCGTGGCCGGAACCGAGATCGTCGGCCTCTCGGACGACGCCCTCACGGCCCTGCGCCGGGACCGGCTCGGGTTCGTCTTCCAGTCCTTCAACCTCGTGCCCACGCTGACCGCCGCGGAGAACATCGCCCTCCCCTTCAGCCTCGCCGGCCGCGCCGTGCCGCGGGGCCGCCTCGAGGCCCTCGCCGAGCGCCTCGGCATCGCGGAGCGGCTCGGCCACCGCCCGGGCGAGCTCTCCGGAGGCCAGCAGCAGCGCGCGGCCATCGCCCGGGCCCTCCTCGGCTCCCCGGACGTCGTCTTCGCCGACGAGCCCACAGGGGCACTCGACTCGGCCTCCAGCCGTGCCGTGCTCGGGCTCTTGCGCCAGATCGTGGACGAGGACGGCCGGACCCTCGTCATGGTCACCCACGACGACGCCGCCGCCTCGGTCGCGGACCGCGTCATCCGGATGCGGGACGGAAGGATCGAGCTGTGAGGCCGCTGCTGCGCGCGAGCGTCCGCGCCAACGCCCGGCGCTGGGGGCCGCTCGCCGTCGTCATCGCCCTCTCGGTGGCGTTCTTCACCGTCTCGTTCGGCGTCGGCGATCTGATCGTGAGCAGCGGCGTCGTCAAGAGCGCCGAGGAGACCCGAGGGGCCGACACGGTGGTGAGCGGGCACATGACGGACGAGGCGGCCGCGGCCCTCGAGAAGAAGGCCGCCGCCGCGGGCGGCCAGGCGCTCGTGCTCCGCTCTGAGCAGCTCACGCTGCAGACCGAGAAGGCGGACCGCACCGTGACGGCCGCCGAGGCACGGCCGGAGGCCTTCGGTCGCCAGAGCGTCTCGTCGGGCCGCCTCCCCGAGGGCCCTCGGGAGATCGCCCTCGACGAGGACTCCCTGTCCGCGCTCGGCCTGCGGGTCGGCGACTCGGTCCAGGCTCACGTCGCGGATCCGTCCGCGGACGGCCGCGAGGGGCCGGAGCCGGCGCCCCGCTCGCTCCGGGTCGTGGGTTCGACCGCCTCCGAGGGGGTCTTCGGGACGGGCGTCGTGGCCGAGGGGTCCGTCCCCGCCTCGCAGCCGCTCTGGCCGAGCACGCTCGTGCTCGTCCGAGGCGCGGGGCTCGGGGAGGCGGACGTCCCGGCCGGCCTGACGGCCGAGTCGCGCTCCGACTACCTCGACGCCCAGCGGGCCAGCCAGAAGGGGCGCTCGAGCACGCTTCCGTTCCTCCTCTTCGCCGTCATCGCGCTCCTCGTGGCGGTCATGGTCATCGCGACGAGCATGTCCGTCCTCACGGCCCGCCGCACGCGGGAGCTCGCTCTCCTGCGTCTCGTCGGCGCCACGCAGGGCGCGTCCGTCCGGGCTCTGCTCGCCGAGGCCGTTCTGCTCGGCGCGGTCTCGGGCTCCGTCGGCGTGCTGCTGGGGCTCGGCGCCGTCCGCCTCGTGCCTCTCGCCGTTCCTCCCCTCGCGGGCGTGCCTTTCGAGCCGACGGCCGTCACGGTCCTAGCCCCCTGGGCGATCGGGATCGGCGCCGCTGTGCTCGGCGCGCTCCCCGCGGCTCGCCTGGTCCGCCGCGTGCGCCCCCTCCAGGCGGTCACCGCAGACGAGTCCTCCGTGACCGCCCCGCTCGGGCGGACGCGATTCCCCGCGGTGAGCACGGCCGTGTTCGCTCTCTCCACGGCGGCCATGGTCTTCTTCTCTCTCCGCCACTCCCTCGTGTTCGGCCTTCTTCTCGGCGTGCTCTCCGCCGTCGCGCTGCTCGTCGCGTTCCGAGGCGTCGCCGCGCGGCTCGCCGCCCTCGTGCCCGCCGCCGTCCGGCGCTCGCCGAGCGCCAGGATGGCCCGCGGGAACATCGTAGCGAACCCGAGCCGCTCCGCCTCCACCGCGGCGGCGCTGCTCATCGGAGTCACGCTCGTCACGATGCTGTTCACCGGCGTCTCCACGGCGCGGAGCACCACGATGGCGGGGCTCGCGCACGACGAGCCCTTCGACCTCGCCGTGAGCGTGCGCTCCGCCCGTCCGGACGCCCTCGCCCGCGTTCGCGCGATCGACGGCGTCCAGAGCGCCGGCTGGCTCCTGCCCGTGTGGGAGCGTCCCACGGGCCAGGGGAACGCCACGGCCGGTGACGGCGCGGGGCGGCCGGCCGACCCGCAGGGCTCGGTCCTCTACGCCCTCCCCGCCGGGGACCCCGGGCAGGTCGCCCGCGGCGACATCGCAGGGCTCGAGGACAACCGCGTCTACGGCGTCTCCTCCGTGAGCGGGACGGGACGCGATCTCCCGACGACGATCGGCTCGGGGCCGTCCGCAGTCCGCCTCGGGGAGCCGGTCACGGTGAGCAACACGCGGCTCCTCGTCGTCAACCACCGCACGGGCGAGCGGATCTCCGCCGCGGCGGGCCGGCCTGCCGCCGCACAGCCGGTTCTCGCCATCCGTCTCAAGGACTCCGTCCAGGACGACGAGGTGGACGCCATCCGGGCGAAGACGGCCACCGCTCTCGGCGTGCCGCGCGTCGCGGTGGACGGGGGCTTCGCCCTCCGCACGACGATGGAGAAGGGCATCAGCGTCCTCGTGACGGTGGCCCTCGCCCTGCTCGGCATGTCGATCCTCATCGCCCTCATCGGCGTGAGCAACACCCTGGGCATGTCGCAGCGGGAGCGGACCCGGGAGAGCTCGCTGCTCCGGGCGCTCGGCATGCGGCGCTCCGGGGTGGCGCGGATCGTGACCTGGGAGTCGCTCGGTCTCACCGCCGCCGCCCTGGCCGTGGCCCTCCCCCTGGGCGTGGTCTACGGGTGGGCCGGAGCCGAGGCCGCGATTCCGGCGGCCCGCTCTGCCGGTCCGTCCGCTCCGGTCCTCGACTGGGGAGCCCTGGGCGCCACCGTGGGGCTCGCCTTCGCCGTCGCGCTCCTCGCGAGCCTCGTCCCGGCCGCCCGGGCCGGGCGGGTCACCCCGACGCAGGGACTCGCCGCCGCATGACCCTCGGCTGGCGGCCTGCAGCCGACAGCGAGAAGGGCGCCCCGCTCGAGCGAGCGGGGCGCCCTTCGCCGTGCGTGCACGGGCGGCGGCGCCGCGGAGGCTATGCCTCCTCCGGCTCCTCGTGGCGGGGGAAGATCGGCTGCGGCTTCGGCAGCGGATGGCCGGGGGCGATCTCCCGGCTCCACGCCTCGAGCAGACGGGCGTCCTCGGACTCCTGGCCGAGGGCGTCGAGGAGGCGGCCCGCGGAGACCGGCATGACGGCCTGCGCGAGGAGCGCGACCTTCCGGAGCACCTCGAGCGTCACGTAGAGGACCGTCTCCATGCGGGCGGGGTCCGTCTTGCGCAGGACCCAGGGGGCCTGCTCGGCGAAGTAGGCGTTGGCGTCCCCGAGCACGGTCCACGTCGCCTCGAGCGCGCGGTGGAACTCCTGCCGGTCATAGGCGGCGCGGCTCGTCTCGAGGAGCGAGTCCGCCGCGGCGAGGATGCGCTGGTCCTCGGGGGTCAGCTCCCCCGGCGTCGGCACGGCCGCCCCGCAGTTCTTGGCGACCATCGAGAGCGAGCGCTGTGCGAGGTTGCCCAGGTTGTTCGCGAGGTCCGAGTTCTTGCGGGCCACGAGCGCCTCGTGGCTGTAGCTGCCGTCCGAGCCGTACGGCACCTCGCGCAGGAGGAAGTAGCGCACGGCGTCGAGTCCGTACCGCGCGACCCACTCGTCCGGGGCCACCGTGTTGCCGAGCGACTTGGACATCTTGACGCCGTTGTTGTGCAGGAAGCCGTGGATGACGACCCGCTTGGGCAGCTCGATCCCCGCGCTCATGAGGAACGCCGGCCAGAAGATGCAGTGGAAGCGGGAGATGTCCTTGCCGATGACGTGCAGGTCAGCCGGCCAGTACTTCCGGAAGGACTCGGACTCGACGTCCGGGAAGCCGACGCTCGTCATGTAGTTGGTCAGCGCGTCCACCCACACGTACATGACGTGCTTCGGATCGCCCGGCACGGGGACGCCCCAGTCGAAGGACGTGCGGGAGATGGAGAGGTCGTTGAGACCGCCCTCCACGAAGCGGATGACCTCGTTGAAGCGCGAGCGCGGGCCGCCGAAGTCCGGGTTGGCCTTGTAGAACTCGAGCAGCGGCTCCGCGTACTTCGAGAGGCGGAAGAAGTAGCTCTCCTCCTCCGTCCACGTCACGGGCGTGTCCGTGGCGGTGGCGTAGCGGACGCCGTCCTCGCGGACCTCCGTCTCGTCCTCCGCCCAGTACTGCTCGTCCCGCACCGAGTACCAGCCGGCGTACGAGTCGAGGTAGATGTCCCCGGCCTCGTCCATCCGGCGCCAGATCTCCTGGGCGGCCCGGTAGTGGTCCTCGTCCGTGGTGCGGATGAAGCGGTCGTAGGACGTCGCCAGAGTCTCGTCATGCATCGTCTTGAACACGGCCGAGTTGCGGTCCGCGAGCTCCCGGGCCGTGAGCCCGAGCTTCTGCGCGGTCTGCTCCATCTTCTGGCCGTGCTCGTCCGTGCCGGTCATGAAGAAGACGTCGTAGCCGTCGAGCCGCTTGAACCGGGCCATCGCGTCCGCCGAGATGTACTCGTACGCGTGGCCGATGTGCGGGTCCCCGTTGGGGTACGCGATGGCCGTGGTCAGGTAGTAGGCAGGCTTCACTGGGTCAGTCACCCCTCCATCGTAGCGGCGCAGGGCCGCCCCCTCCCCGGTCAGTCCTCGAGGTTCGCCTCGCGGAAGAGGTCCATCTCGACGGCGCTGCGCAGCTCCTCGTGCAGGGGCTCCGGCACGGCGGAGCTCACCGCGAGCACCGCGAGGGCCCGGTCCCCCTCCCGGCTGCGGCCCACCTGCATGCCGTCGATGTTGATGCCGTTCTCCCCGAGGATGCGGCCGAAGGCCCCGATGACGCCCGGACGGTCCTCGTACTGCATGACGAGGAGGTGCTCGCTCAGCCCGATCTCGAGATCGTGGCCGTTGACGCCGACGAGCTTCTGGAGCTGCTTCGGCCCCGTGAGCGTGCCGCGCACGGAGCAGCGCGTCCCGTCCTGGAGGGTTCCGCGGACCGTGATCGTGTTGCGGTAGTCCTCGCTCTGCGCCGTCGTCGTCAGGCGGACGTCGATGCCGCGGCCCTCGGCGATGACCGGGGCGTTGACGTAGCTGACGTGCTCCGAGACGACGTCCCGGAAGATGCCCTTGAGCGCGGAGAGCTCGAGGACCTTGACGTCCTTGTCGTGCAGCTCGCCGGCCACCTCGACGTCGATCTGCGCCACCTGCCCGCTCGCGAGCGCCGTGAAGAGGCGGCCGAGGCGCTCGGCCAGGTCGATCCCCGGTCGCACGTCCTCGTGGATGACGCCGCCGGCCACGTTGACCGCGTCCGGGACGAGCTCGCCCGCGAGCGCGAGGCGCACCGACTTCGCGACGGCGACGCCCGCCTTCTCCTGCGCCTCCGCCGTGGAGGCGCCGAGGTGCGGGGTGACGACGACGCGCGGGTGCGAGAAGAACGGGAGGTCGGTGCTCGGCTCCTGGGCGAAGACGTCGATGCCCGCGCCCGCGATCTCGCCGGCCTCGAGGGCCTCGGCCAGGGCGGACTCGTCCACGAGGCCGCCGCGCGCGACGTTGACGACGAACGCGCTCGGCTTCATGCGCTTGAACTGCTCGGCGCCCAGCATGCCCACGGTCTCCGGAGTCTTCGGCATGTGGATGGTGACGAAGTCCGCCTGCTCCAGCAGCTCGTCCAGCTCGGCCAGCTGCACGTCGAGCTGGCCGGCGCGCGCCGCCGTCACATACGGGTCGTAGGCCACCACCTTCATGCCGAAGGCCTGCATGCGCGCCGCCACGAGCGCGCCGATGCGGCCGAGGCCGATGACGCCGAGCGTCTTCTCGTACAGCTCGGTTCCGGTGTACGCCGAGCGCTTCCACTCGCCGCCCGTGAGCGAGCGGTGGGCGGCGGGGATGCGGCGGGCCAGGCTGAGGATGTGGCCGCAGGTGAGCTCCGCGGCGGAGACGATGTTGGACGTGGGGGCGTTGACCACCATGACGCCGTGCTCGGTGGCCGCCTTGACGTCCACGTTGTCGAGCCCCACGCCCGCGCGGGCCACGATCTTGAGGCGGGAGGCCGCTTCGAGGGCCTCTGCGTCGATCTGGGTGGCGGAGCGGATGAGCACCGCGTCGACGTCGGCGATGTCGCGGAGCAGGGCCTCGCGGTCCGCGCCGTTCGTCGAACGGATCTCGAAGTCGGGGCCGAGGGCCTCGACGGTGGCGGGGCTGAGCTCCTCGGCGAGGAGGACGGTGGGCTTGGGGTCTGTCACAGCGGTGTTCCTTCGGTGCGTGGTCGTCAGCGGTGCGTCGGGGTCTCGGAAGGCGCGGCCCGGGAGACCGGGCGGGCGATGGCGGGAAGGCTCTGAAGCGGCAGGGGCCGCCGCAGCGCTCGGCAGGAGGCTGCGGCGACCCCGTTGTCGCTAAGTCGTCGGGCCGGGACGCGGCCCGGACGTCAGCGGGCGACGCTGCCCTCGTTGTAGTCGTCGTCCGCCTTGAGCCAGGCGAAGAGGCCGCGGAGCTCGCGGCCGGTCGACTCGATCGGGTGCGACTCGCCCTTCTTGCGGAGCTCCATGAACTCGGTGCGGCCGTTGTCCTGGTCGTCGATGAACCGCTTGGCGAACGTGCCGTCCTGGATGTCCTTGAGGACGGCCTTCATGTTCTCCTTCACGTGCGGGTCGATGACGCGCGGGCCGGAGACGTAGTCGCCGTACTCGGCGGTGTCGGAGACGGACCAGCGCTGCTTGGCGATGCCGCCCTCGATCATGAGGTCCACGATGAGCTTGAGCTCGTGGAGGACCTCGAAGTAGGCGATCTCCGGCTTGTAGCCGGCCTCGGTCAGGGTCTCGAAGCCGTACTGGACGAGCTGGGAGACGCCGCCGCAGAGCACGGCCTGCTCGCCGAAGAGGTCCGTCTCGGTCTCCTCCGTGAACGTCGTCTCGATGACGCCGGCGCGGGTGCCGCCGATCGCCTTCGCGTAGGCGAGGGCGAGGTCCTTCGCGTGCCCGGACTCGTCCTTCTCGACGGCGATGAGCGCCGGCACGCCGCGGCCGGCCTCGAACTCACGGCGCACCGTGTGGCCCGGGCCCTTCGGGGCGACCATGGCCACGTCCACGCCCTGCGGGGCCTCGATGTAGCCGAAGCGGATGTTGAAGCCGTGCGCGAAGAAGATCGCGTTGCCCGGCTTGAGGTTCTTCTCGATCGACTCCGCGTAGACCGTCCGCTGGACCTGGTCCGGCGTGAGGATCATGACCACGTCGGACTCGGCGACGGCGTCCGCCACCGAGAGGACCCGCAGGCCCTCCGCCTCGGCCTTGGCCTTGGACTTCGAGCCCTCGGCGAGGCCGATCCGGACGTCGACGCCGGAGTCGCGGAGGTTGAGGGCGTGGGCGTGGCCCTGCGAGCCGTAGCCGATGATGGCGACCTTCTTGCCCTGGATCAGGCTCAGGTCCGCGTCGTCGTCGTAGAACATCTCAGTCATGGTTCCTCCGGTGTCGGGGTTGGGTTCGTGGGTTCTGGTCCGGCGGCCGAGGCGGGGCCTCAGCGCTTCTCGGACTTGGTCTTGTCTGCCATCGCCTTGGGCCCGCGGGAGATGGCGAGCATGCCCGACTGGACGTACTCGCGCACCCCGAAGGGCTCGAGGATCCCGAGGAGCGCGTTGAGCTTCTCGGGGGTGCCGGTGGCCTCGATGGTCAACGAGTCCGGAGCCACGTCCACGATGTGCCCGCGGAAGAGCTCGGCGGCCTGCGTCACCTGGATGCGGTTGACGGCGTCGGCCTTGACCTTGATCATCATGTGATCGCGCTGCACCGAGTTCTCCGGCTGCAGCTCCACGATCTTGATCACGTTGACGAGCTTGTTGAGCTGCTTCGTGACCTGCTCGAGCGCCTTGTCGTCCGCATCGACGACCACGGTGATGCGGGACTGGCCGGGCACCTGGGTGGGGCCCACGGCGAGCGAGTGGATGTTGAAGGCGCGCCGCGCGAAGAGCGACGACACCCGAGTCAGGACGCCCGGGACGTCCTCGACCGCCACAGACAGCGTGTGCTTGGCCATTTAGACGTCCTCCTCTTGCTCCCACACCGGCGTGTGGTCACGGGCGATCTGGATCTGGTCGTTGGAGACGCCCGCCGGGACCATGGGCCACACCATGGAGTCCGGGCTGACGACGAAGTCGACGACGACGGGGCGGTCGTTGATCTCGAGGGCCTTCTTGATCGTCTCGTCGATGTCCTCGGCCTTCTCGCACCGCAGGCCGACGCAGCCGTAGGCCTCGGCGAGCTTGACGAAATCCGGGACGCGCTGGGTCCCGTGGCCGGTGTTGAGGTGCGTGTGCGAGTAGCGCTCGTTGTAGAAGAGCTTCTGCCACTGCCGCACCATGCCGAGCGACGAGTTGTTGACGATGGCCACCTTGATGGGGATCTGGTTGATGACGCAGGTGGCGAGCTCCTGGTTGGTCATCTGGAAGCAGCCGTCGCCGTCGATCGCCCAGACCACGCGGTCCGGGCTGCCCACCTTGGCGCCCATGGCGGCCGGGACGGCGTAGCCCATGGTGCCGAGGCCCGCGGAGTTGAGCCACTGGTGCGGGCGCTCGTACTCGATGAACTGGGCCGCCCACATCTGGTGCTGCCCCACGCCCGCCACGTAGACCGCCTCGGGGCCGGACAGCGCGCCGATGCGCTCGATGACGCGCTGGGCCTCGGTCAGCCCGTCCGTGGACTCCGTGTAGCCGAGCGGGAACTGGGCCTTGAGGCCCTGCACCGCGGCGAGCCACGGCCCGTAGTTGGGCTTCTCCTTGAGCTTGGCCGCCTCCTTGGAGAGTCCCGCGAGGGCCGACTTCGCATCGGCCACGATCGGCACGTCCGCGTGGCGGTTCTTGGAGATCTCCGCCGGGTCGACGTCGATGTGGATGACCTTCGCCTTGGGCGCGAACGTGGAGAGGACGCCCGTCACGCGGTCGTCGAACCGGGCGCCGACGGCGAGGAGCACGTCCGCCTCCTGGAGGGCGAGCACCGCGGAGACGCTGCCGTGCATGCCCGGCATGCCGAGGTGCAGAGGGTCCGAGTCGGGGAACGAGCCGCGCGCCGTCAGGGTGGTGACCACCGGGATGCTGAGCGAGCGGACGAGCTCCGCCAGCTCCTGCGAGGCGTGGGACTTGATGACGCCCCCGCCCACGTAGGCCACGGGCTTGCTCGAGGCGGCGAGGAGGGCCATGGCCTCCTTGACCTGCTTGTGGTTCGCGTGGACCACGGGCTTGTAGCCGGGGACGTCCACCTCCGGCGGCCAGGTGAAGTCCATGAGGGACTGCTGCGCGTCCTTGGTGATGTCCACGAGGACCGGGCCCGGCCGGCCCGTCGCGGCGATGTGGTACGCCTCCGCGATGACGCGCGGGATGTCCTCCGCGCGGCTCACGATGTAGGAGTGCTTGGTCACGGGCATCGTGATGCCCACGATGTCCGCCTCCTGGAAGGCGTCGCTGCCGATGAAGCTGGAGAACACCTGGCCCGTGATGGCGAGGAGCGGAACCGAGTCCATGTGGGCGTCCGCGATGGCCGTGACGAGGTTCGTGGCGCCCGGGCCGGAGGTGGCGAGACAGACGCCCACCTTGCCGGTGACCATGGCGTAGCCCTGGGCCGCGTGGCCCGCGCCCTGCTCGTGGCGGACGAGGACGTGGTTGAGCCGCTCGGAGTCCATGAGCGGGTCGTAGGTGGGGAGAATCGCTCCCCCGGGGAGGCCGAAGATGTCCGTGACGCCGAGGAGCTCGAGGGACCGGATGATCGCTTCGGATCCCGTCATGCGCTCGGGCTTCGGCTGGGGCTGCTGCGCGGCGCCCTGGCCGGAGCGTGCGGCCGGGGCGGCCTGGTGCTCACTCATGTGCTGTCGCTTTCCTCGGTTCGACGTGTCTGTGTCGGCTGCTCCGCCGGCCCCGCATGAAGCGAGACGCCGGCCTAACAAAAAAAGCCCTCACACCTCATTGCGGCGTAGCGGGCTTTGACGGTCGCTCCACGTGTCCGGAGGACCGCTCTGGGCGGATCCTGTTCTCCCGGGCTCGTGCGCGACCGTCTAAATGACGGAGACGAGAATGCTGTTCGGTCTCATGGCTTCAATAGTGCTCGATGCGAGGTGAATCACCAAAACGGGGCCCCCACGTCTCACATGGTGAGCACATGGGGGCCCCGCGGGACCGCCTGGCGAGACGGGCCCTCTGGAAGGTCAGCCGCAGTACGCGCCGTCGCTCGCGGAGTGGACCAGCTTGGCGTACTTGGCCAGCACGCCCGAGGTGTACCGGGCGGGGAGCGGCTCGAAGCGCTCGCGGCGGCGCTGGAGCTCGTCCTCGTCCACGAGGAGGTCCAGCGTGCGCGCGGCGATGTCCACGCGGATCCGGTCCCCGTCCTCGACGAGGCCGATGGGGCCGCCGTCGGACGCCTCCGGCGCGATGTGCCCGATGCAGAGGCCCGTGGTGCCGCCGGAGAAGCGGCCGTCCGTGAGGAGCAGGACGTCCTTGCCGAGCCCGGCGCCCTTGATGGCGCCGGTGATCGCGAGCATCTCGCGCATGCCCGGCCCGCCCTTGGGGCCCTCGTAGCGGATGACGACGACGTCCCCCGGCTCGATGCCGCCGCTGCCGAGGGCGTCGAGCGCCCCCTGCTCGCGCTCGAAGACGCGGGCGCGGCCCTCGAAGGACTCCGCGTCGAAGCCCGCCGACTTCACCACGGCGCCCTCGGGCGCGAGGGACCCCGTGAGGACGGTGATGCCGCCCGTGGCGTGGATCGGGTTGTCCATGGCCCGGAGGATCTTGCCGTCCACGTCCGGCGGGTTGATGGCCTCGAGGTTCTCGGCCACCGTCTTGCCCGTCACGGTGAGCGCGTCCCCGTGGACGAGGCCCGCGTCGAGGAGGGCGCGCATGACCACCGGGACGCCGCCCACCTGGTCCACGTCCGTCATGACGTACTGGCCGAACGGCTTGAGGTCGCCGAGGTGCGGGACCTTGTCCCCGATCCGGTTGAAGTCCTCCAGCTGGAGGTCCACCCCGGCCTCGCGGGCGATCGCGAGGAGGTGGAGCACGGCGTTCGTCGAGCCGCCGAACGCCATGGTCACGGCGATCGCGTTCTCGAAGGCCTTCTTGGTCAGGATGTCCCGGGCGCGGATGCCCTTGCGCAGGAGGTTGACCACGGCCTCGCCCGACTTGTGGGCGAAGACGTCGCGGCGGCGGTCCGCCGAGGGGGGCGCGGCGGAGCCCGGCAGGGACATGCCGAGGGCCTCGCCGATGGCCGCCATGGTGTTCGCGGTGTACATGCCGCCGCAGGCGCCCTCGCCCGGGCAGATGGCGCGCTCGATGCGGCCGAGGTCCCCCTCGCTCATGCGCCCCGTCTTGCAGGCGCCCACGGCCTCGAAGGCGTCGATGAGCGTCACCTGCTTCTCGCTGCCGTCCTCGAGCTTGACCCAGCCGGGCATGATCGAGCCGGCGTAGAGGAAGACCGAGGCGAGGTTGAGGCGCGCCGCGGCCATGAGCATGCCGGGGAGGGACTTGTCGCAGCCCGCGAGGAGCACCGAGCCGTCGAGGCGCTCGGCCTCCATGACCGTCTCCACCGAGTCCGCGATGACCTCGCGGGAGACGAGGGAGAAGTGCATGCCCTCGTGGCCCATGGAGATGCCGTCCGAGACGGAGATGGTCCCGAACTGCAACGGGTATCCGCCGCTCGCATGGACGCCCTCCTTGGCGCCCTGGGCCAGCCGGTTGAGCGAGAGGTTGCACGGAGTGATCTCGTTCCACGAGCTCGCGATGCCGATCTGGGGCTTCACCCAGTCGTCGTCCCCCATGCCGACGGCGCGGAGCATGCCGCGCGAGGGCGCCGAGTCGACGCCGTCGGTCACCGCGCGGGAGCGGGGCTTGATGTCTGACTCCTCCGGGGCCGCGGCCCCGGAGCTGTTCTGGCTCGGGTTCGGTGCACTCATGCGGCCAGTCTAGAACCGGCGCCCGCCGGGGCGCGCCGCGACCCGGACCGCGGGACCACATGGCGAGACCGCTCGCCAACCTGGCGCGAGCCGGGCGTGAGAAGGGAGCGAGGGGACGCGGCCTCCGGATGCGCCCTGGGAGCACCCCTGGCCAGGACAGGCTCCGTCGCGTAGGCTGTCCAGTTCCGCGCCGGTTGCACCCGTCTCATTCGTGACCGGATTGTCACCTCGGTTCGGGCCAACCCCCAGGTTGCCCCCGTAGTGTGAGCGGAGTCTCATTCCCACACCGAGAGTCCCATGTCTCCAGAACTGTCAGTCTCCCCGGACGCGCGCGCCAAGGCCCTGCTCCGGAGCAACTTCGACGCCCGCGTCTTCAACTTCGGCGACTACAACATCCTGGTCGGCCGAGGCCTCGGCGCGTGCGACGGGCGCGACTACCTCATCGGCTACCGCCCCGTCCCCCGCGAGATCCTCGTCTGCCCGTACGTCCCCGGCCTCTCCGAGGACGAGGAGCAGCCGGCGATCCTTCAGATCGCCGAGACGGACGTGACCCATGTCGTCGCGGATGTCGCCGGAGCCTCTGTGGGGATCATCACAACACGGGGCGAGACGGTGGAGTTCCGGGTCGACGACGTGGTCCCGGTGCACGACGACGGCCCCGAGCTCGCCCTCCAGCAGTCCGACGACGTGGCCGACTTCCTTGATTTCATGCGGATCTTCGAGGCAGACGTGCGCCAGGCCCAGCTGGACCCCGCGCTCTGACGCCATCCCGCCCTGCGAGGACACGGCGCTCAGCCTCCCGATTTGGCGTTGCCGCTGAACTCGCGTAGAGTAGTTCTTCGTTGCGAGGGCAATGGACCGAAGGGTTCGAGCCTCACAGCGAATGCGCCTCTAGCTCAACTGGCAGAGCAATTGACTCTTAATCAATGGGTTCCGGGTTCGAGTCCCGGGGGGCGCACGGCCAGCAGAACAAGGGCTCCGCGAGAAGGCGGGGCCCTTTTCTCATGCCCTTCTCCTCGGCACGGATCCCGTGCCTCGCGCCGCCCTGCGCCAGTACAGTGGCACCATGAGCACTGCAGCACGACTCGAGCCCGGACAGACCGCCCCCGACTTCACGGCCACGGACCAGGACGGCTCGTCCGTCTCCCTCTCCGGCCTCCGGGGCCAGCGGGTCCTCCTCTACTTCTACCCGCAGGCGGCCACCCCCGGGTGCACCACGCAGGCGTGCGACTTCCGGGACGACCTCCGCTCCTTCGCCTCCGCAGGGATCACGGTCCTCGGCATGTCTCCGGACGCGCCCGCCAAGAACAAGGCCTTCGCGGAGAAGGAGGGGCTCACGTTCCCGCTCCTCTCCGACGAGGACCACAGCGTCGCCGAGTCCTACGGCGCGTGGGGCGAGAAGAAGAACTACGGGAAGACCTACGAGGGGCTCATCCGCTCCACGTTCGTCATCGACGCCGAGGGCCGCATCGAGAAGGCGCTCTACAACGTCAAGGCCACGGGACACGTCGCCCGGCTGCGCCGAGAGCTCGGGATCGACTCGTAATCCCTCTCTACAGCCCGCGGAGTGCCGCGGGCTGTCATGTATTCTGATTGCTCGCGCGCGAGTGGCGGAACAGGCAGACGCGCTGGATTTAGGTTCCAGTGCCTTCGGGCGTGGGGGTTCAAGTCCCCCCTCGCGCACCCTGCGCCGCCGCCCCGGCGCCTGACGGGCGGCCCGCGCTGCCGTCGTCGTCGGAACGAGGAGACACTGTGACCGAGACCCCCGCGCCGCGCCGTTCGACGGAGCGCGCCGGGAGCCCCGTCTCCCGCCGAAGGGCCCTCGGTCTCGCCGCGCTGGCCGCCTCGGCCCCCGCCCTCGCGGGATGCGCACCCAAGGTGGAGCCGCCCTCGAGCGGCGCGCGCCTCGTGGAGCGGCGCCTCCGCTTCGGCCTTCCCGCCCCCGTCTTCACGCTGGACCCGGCGGTGGCGGACGACATCGAGTCGCAGCGCGTCATCCGCCAGTGCGTGCAGACGCTCATCGGGACGGACCCGGCCACGGGCGCCTCGGCGCCCCGGCTCGCCACCTCCTACCGCCTGCTCGACGGCGGCACGTCCGTGGAGCTCCGGCTGCGCTCCGGCGTCGAGTTCCACGACGGCAGCAGGCTCACGGCCGCCGCCGTCCGGGACACCTTCGAGCGCCTGTACCACCTGCCGCGGGAGGTCTACACGGCGCACCCGTCCAACGACTTCCGCTCCCTCTTCCGGGCCCACGCCGGCGAGGCGCGCAGCTCCCTGTATGTGGGATGCGACATCCTCGCGGAGGACGTCGTCGTCCTCAAGACGACGGAGCGAATCGCGGGACTGGTCCCCGCGCTCTCGCAGATCGGGTTCGGGATCCTCTCCCCCGCCCAGACCAAGGCGAGGCGCGCGGAGGGCGCCGGACTCAAGACCGCGCCGCAGGACTTCACCCCCTCCGGCACCGGACCGTTCGCCGTGTCCCGTGTCTCGGAGAAGGGCGTCTCGCTGACCCGTTTCCAGAAGAACCAGAGCACGCCGATCGCCGCCACCGGGATCGACTTCTCGGTGCACCCGGACGAGTGGGAGCGGCTCTCGGCCCTCATGTCGGGAAAGATCGACGCGTTCGACCTCGTCACCCCGCGGATGGCCGCGACGCTCGCCCGCAACGCCCAGCACCTGCAGACCCGGGACCCCTACTCGCTCCTCTACCTCGGCATGAACGCCGCGCACCCGGCCCTCAAGAGCAGGCAGGTGCGGCAGCTCGTGGCGCAGATCGTCACCAAGCAGCAGCTCGTCTCCTCTCAGTTCCTCAGCGGCACCAAGATCGCGGAGAGCTTCTTCCCTCCCCGCCTCGGGGTGAACAACAAGCTCTTCACCGATCCCGAAGTCCCTCTCACGCAGTCCGACGCCCAGGACGCCCTGCACAAGGCGGGCTACCGGGGCGAGGAGGTGGAGTTCGTCTACCCGACGGGCTCGCCCCGCATCTACCTTCCCTACCCGGAGAAGGCCTACGCCATCGTGGCCCGGCAGCTGCAGGCCGCCGGCATCAACATCAAGCCGGTGCCCATCCCCTGGTCCGAGGGCTTCACGACGCAGATGCTCCGCCGGCGCTCGCGCGGATTCCATCTCATGGGGCTGAACGGCGGGTTCCTCGACCCCGGGTACTTCGTCAACGCGCTCTTCATGAACGCCCGGGAGGAGTTCGGCCTCGACAGCCCCGAGCTCACCTCGAGGCTCTCCGCCGCACTGGCCATCGCGGACCCTGACGACCGCCTGGCGGCCTACGAGAAGATCGGGAACCTCATCGCGCACGCGGTCCCCGCTGTGCCGCTCGTCGTCCCCGTCTCCGCGCTGGCCTCGGCGCCGGACGTCAACGGGCTGCCCGCCTCTCCGGTGCTGGACGAGGTCTTCAGCGGCGTCCGGTTCTCCTGACCCGCGGGCGCCTGCGCCTCGCCCGCTCCGAGCGCCTCGCGGCGTTTCACCTGCCCGCCGCCTCGCGAGTAGGCTGAGGCGTGAATCGAAGACGAATCACCCCCTGGTAAGGATTTGAGTTGAGCGCTGACCACTCCACGGAAAAGAACGTAGACGTCCTCCTGATCGGGGCCGGCATCATGAGCGCCACGCTCGGCACGATGCTCCAGGAGGTGGACCCCTCGCTCTCGATCGCCCTCGTGGAGCGCGAGTCCTCCGCAGGCACGGAGTCCTCCGATCCCTGGAACAACGCCGGCACCGGCCACGCCGCCCTCTGCGAGCTGAACTACGCCCCGCAGAACGCGGACGGCACGGTGGACCCCTCCAAGGCGATCAAGATCAACGAGCAGTTCCACGTCTCGCGTCAGTTCTGGACGTACCTCGTCAACTCGGGCCGGCTCACGGATCCGAACTCCTTCATCAACGCGCTCCCCCACATGAGCTTCGTCTGGGGAGACGCCCACGCGGACTACCTGCGCGCCCGCTACGAGGCGTTCCGGACGCAGCCGCTCTTCCACGAGATGGAGCACACGGAGGACCCGGAGGTCATCCGCGAGTGGGCCCCGCTGCTCATCGAGGGACGCGAACCGGGGCAGCGCCTCGCCGCCTCCCGCTTCCCCCACGGCACGGACGTGGACTTCGGCTCGCTGACCCGCAAGCTCGTCGCCACCCTGGACCGCGCCGGAGCGGACATCGCTTACGGCACGGAGGTCACCGACCTCACGAAGAACTCGGACGGCACCTGGACCGCGGATCTCAAGGACCGCTCCTCCGGGGAGAAGTCCCGGGTGCGCACGCGGTTCGTGTTCGTCGGCGCCGGCGGCGGCGCCCTGCACCTGCTGCAGAAGTCCGGCATCCCGGAGGGCAAGGGCTTCGCCGGCTTCCCGATCTCCGGCAAGTTCCTCCGCTGCACGGACGAGTCCGTCATCAGCCAGCACCGCGCCAAGGTCTACGGCCAGGCCCAGGTGGGCGCCCCGCCCATGTCCGTCCCGCACCTCGACACGCGCTTCGTCAACGGCAAGCGCGCCCTCATGTTCGGGCCGTACGCCGGCTTCTCCACGAAGTTCCTCAAGAAGGGCACGTACTTCGACCTGCCCCTCTCGCTGCGCCCGAACAACATCGTCCCGATGCTCGCCGTGGCCAAGGACAACATGGACCTGACCAAGTACCTCGTGACGGAGCTGGCCAAGTCCCGCGAGTCCAAGAACGCCTCCCTCCGGGACTTCGCGCCGAGTGCGCGCGGCGACCAGTGGGAGCTCATCACCGCCGGCCAGCGCGTCCAGGTCATCAAGAAGGACCCGAAGAAGCGCGGCATCCTGCAGTTCGGCACCGAGCTCATCACGTCCGCGGACGGCTCGCTCGGCGCCCTGCTCGGCGCCTCGCCGGGCGCGTCCACTGCGGCTCCCATCATGGTGGAGCTCCTCAAGCGGGCGTTCGCCGCCAAGTACGAGGACTACGAGCCGAAGCTCCGCGAGATGATCCCGAGCCTCGGCCGGGACCTCAACAGCGATCCGCGCCTGCTCGCGGAGGTCGAGGAGCAGACCTCGAAGGCCCTCAACCTGGGCTGACTCAGCCTCCCCGCACAGCGAAGGCCCCGCCCGCGTCCTCCACGGAACGCGGGCGGGGCCTTCTCGCGTGCTGCGCGGGCCCTCGCCTCCTAGGCGTCCGCCCCGGACTCTCCGGCGTCGGCCGCCGCGCCGTCGCCGTCGCCCTCCCCCTCGAGCTCCGCGCTCACGGTGAGGGACTTCAGGGTGAGGGAGCCGCCGATCGTGGAGAGGAACGCGGTGTCCGCGGCGTCCCGGCCGGTGGCGATGCGCAGGAGGGTGTCGGAGTCCGCGAGGCGCGTGGCGTCCACCACGCGCCAGCGGCCGTCCACGAGCGCCTCGGCGACGAGGTGGAAGTCCATGGGGCGCAGGCCCGGCGCGTACACGCTCGCCACGCGGGCCGGGATGTTCCGCGAGCGCAGGAACGAGACGACGAGGTGGGCGAAGTCCCGGCAGACGCCCCGGCGGGCGAGGTAGGTGTCGCGGGCGTCGTCGGTGAAGCGCGAGCTGCCGGAGACGTAGGCGATCTGTCGGTTGACCCACTCGCCGACGGCGTCGACGAGCTTCTGCGGGTCGTCGGCCGGGTAGTCGGAGGCCGGGAGCTCCGCGAAGCTCGAGGGCAGGAGGACGTCCGAGGGGGCGTACCGGCTGGGGCGCACGGCGCGGATCTCCTCCTCGGGGTCCACGCGCGGGTCGCCGTCGCGGAAGAGGAAGCCGTGCTCGGCGCGGGCCGAGTACGTGAGGCTGAGCGTTCCGCCCTGCTCGGTCTCGATGCGGTGGAGGAGGCCGCCGTTCTCGGCGCGGACCTCGAGGGGCTCGAGCGGCTCGCCGTCGAGGGTGACGGCGAGGCTCTCCTCGAGGATCCGGGCGTGCCCGCGCGCCAAGGCGACGGAGGCCACGGTGACCGTGCCGGGGGCCAGCTCGCACTCCATCCGCGCTGAGACGGAGGCGACGGCGGGCGCGGGGGCGTCCTGAGCTGCTGTCGTGTCCTTCGGTGATTCAGTCACCTACATACGGTCTCACGATTCGGCGGCCTCGGCGCCGCCCGTCCCGATGAGCCCCTCGGCCCGCTGCTCGAAGAGCGACTCGAGCACGATGACGCTCGAGGCGCGCTGCACGTCCCCCGACTCCGCCAGCCGGTCCAGGACGCGCTGGAGGTCCGGGTTGCTCCGGGCGACGACGACGGCGAGCAGGTCCGCGTCCCCCGTCACCGTGTGCAGCTCGAGGATCTCGGGGACGGCGTGGAGCTCGCGGGCCACGGCGCTGTGCCCCCGCTTCTGGTTGATGGTGAGGGAGACGAAGGCCTTGACCCCGTAGCCGAGCGCCGCAGGGTCGATGCGCGGCCCCCAGCCGGCGATGACGCCGTTGCGGGAGAGCCGGTCCAGGCGTGCCTGGACCGTTCCCCGGGCGACCTTGAGGAGCCGGGAGGCCTCGAGGACGCTCTGGCGGGGGTTCTCGGTGAAGAGGCGGATGAGACGGTCGTCGAGGTGGTCCACAGTGCGTGCCATGCGGCAAGTCTAGCCCCTGAGAGCTGAAAAAGTGAGCATTCTGCACACTCTTTTCAGGATAAAACAGGGCATTCATGACAATCTGACCGGGATTGACTCACCACTTTGCATACGCGCTCGGAGGATCACTACGGTGACCTCCATGACAGTTGTGACTCCGAGCACACAGCACCTCGACCGCGAGAGCGCGCTCGAGGTGCTGGGCCTCATCCTGAAGTCCCGGGCCCTCGAGGAGGGCGCCATCCGGTGGCAGCGGCAGGGGCTCATCCCCGGCTACGCCCCGTGTCTCGGCCAGGAGGCCGCCCAGATCGGCATCGGCTGGTCCATGGGCCCGCAGGACCGGGCGTTCCCCACCTACCGCGAGGCTGGGGTGGCGCTCGCCCTCGGCGTCGACATGCCCGCCTACATGGCCACCCACCAGGGGCTCTGGCACGGCGGCCTCTACGACTCCGGGAGGACTCGGCTGGCCCCCTTCCAGGCCGTCGTCGCCGGCTCCTGCCTCCACGCCGTCGGCTGGGCGCTCGGCCAGCGGATGAACGGCGAGGACTCCGTGGCCGTCGCCTTCCTCGGGGACGGCGCGTCCTCCCAGGGCGACGTCCACGAGGCCATGAACTTCGCGGCCACGATGGGCGCGCCCGTGGTCTTCTACGTCCAGAACAACGGCTGGGCCATCTCGACGCCGACGGCGAAGCAGGTGGCCGGCGGGTTCGTGAGCGAGCGCGCGGCCGGCTACGGGATGAGCGCATACCGGGCGGACGGGAACGACGTCGAGGCCGTCATCACCGCCTCCCGGGCGGCGCTCGACGAGGCGCGTGAGTCGCAGCGGCCCGTCGTCGTCGAGGTCATGACCTACCGGCGCGGACCGCACTCGACCTCGGACGATCCCGGACGGTACCGCTCGCTCCAGCAGGAGTACGAGCAGGGCGCGGTGGACCCCGTGGACGTCGCGACGCAGCAGGCGCTCGCCGCCGGCGTGGAGCAGGCCGAGGCGGACCGGCTCGCCGAGGAGGCCCGCGCGTGGGTCGAGGACCTGCGGGAGAAGACCGTCAACGCGCCCCACCGCCCCGGGGACGAGATCTTCGACTTCGTCTTCCAGGAGCCCACCGAGACCCTCACGGCCCAGAAGGCCGCATGGCAGGAGGAGACCGACCGTGACTGAGACCCTCTCCCTCCAGAAGGCCGTCAACCGCGCGCTCCACGAGACGATGGCGGAGGACCCGAGGTCGATCGTCCTCGGCGAGGACGTCGGCGTGCTCGGCGGCGTCTTCCGCGTGACCGACGGGCTCGCAGCCGAGTTCGGCGAGGAGCGAGTGCGGGACACCCCGCTCGCCGAGTCCGGGATCGTGGGACTCTCCGTGGGCCTCGCGATGGCCGGCTGGCACCCCATTCCCGAGATCCAGTTCGACGGCTTCAGCTACCCCGCCGTCAACCAGATCGTCACTCAGCTCGCCCGCATGAACTACCGCTCCCGCGGAGCGTTCCCCATGCCGGTAACGCTCCGCATCCCGAGCTTCGGCGGGATCAACGCGCCGGAGATGCACTCCGAGTCCCTCGAGGCGCTCTTCGCGCACACGCCGGGCCTCAAGGTGGTCTCCCCCTCGACGCCCCACGAGGCCTACCACCTTCTCAAGGCCGTGACCGGCGCGAACGCCAAGGACCCCGTGGTCTTCATGGAGCCCAAGTCCCGCTACTGGAACAAGGGCGAGGTGGACCTCGAGAACCCCGGCGACCTGACCGGCGCCCGCGTGGCCCGCGAGGGACGGCACGTCACGCTCATCTCCTGGGGCGCGCAGGTCTCCACCTGCCTCGAGGTGGCGGAGCTCGCCGCCGAGGACGGGATCGAGGCCGAGGTGCTCGACCTCCGGTGGCTCAAGCCCATCGACGCGGACGCGATCGCCCGCTCGGTCGGCAAGACGCGGCGCGCCGTCGTCGTGCACGAGGCCCCGCAGACCGCGGGCCTCGGCGCGGAGATCGCGGCGCTCGCCTCGCAGTCCTGCTTCGACACCCTCAAGGCGCCCGTCGAGCGCGTCACAGGGTTCGACGTCCCCTACCCGGCAGGCGACCTCGAGGAGGAGTACCTGCCCAACATCGACCGCATCCTCTTTGGAATCCAGCGAACATTGGAGTACCGCCGTGGCTGAACTCTCTTTCCCCCTCCCCGACCTGGGCGAAGGCCTCATCGAGGCGACGATCCTCGAATGGCTCGTCTCCGTGGGCGACCAGGTCGAGCGCAACCAGCCGATCGTCGAGGTCGAGACGACGAAGTCCGCCCTTGAGCTGCCCTCCCCGCAGGCCGGCGTCGTCGCGCGCCTCGGCGGCGAGGACGGGGACGTCATCAAGGTCGGCGAGGAGCTCATCGCCTTCACCGTCGCGGACGAGCAGGCCGGGATCATCGGCGTCGTCCCTGAGGAGAAGAAGAAGAAGAAGCGCCGCGTGCGCCTCAACGCGAACCTGGACGAGGACTGACGATGGCGCTCACCGCAGCAGCCCGCCTCGTCGCCGGCCGGCGCCCCTCGCCGGAGGGCGACCCCGGGCGGGACGTCTGGCTCGTCCACGGCCTCGGGTCCACCGGGCGGGGGACCTTCGACGGCAGCGGCTGGCTCCGCGCCCTCGAGCCCTTCGTCAACAGCGGCGACGCGCCGGCACGCGTGTGGCTCGTCGAGCTCCCGGGGCATCCCGACGCCGAGGAGGCCGCCGCCGATCCCGACGCCGTCACGGCCACGGCGCCCTGGATCGGGGACGCGCTGCGCGAGCTCATCGAAGAGCACTCCGCGCCCCGCGCCGCCTCGGCGGACGAGCCCTGGCGGCGCGCCGTCATCGGCTACTCCTTCGGCGGACGGCTGGCGTGGGAGGCGGCCGACGTCGTCGACCGCGTGGTCATCGGCGGCCTGCCGCGCACCGACCCTGCGCACGACGAGCGGCACCAGGTCCTCGCGGCCGCGGGCCTCAACCCCGCCGAGAACCCGCGCCTCGCCGCGCTGCTCGACGCGATCACGGCCCGCCCTTTCGCCGGGGCCAACCCGCCCAGGATGCCGACGCTCATCGCGTACGGCGAGAAGGACGAGATCGCGCAGGACGCCCACGCGCTCGTCGAGCTCGTGCCGGGCGCCGAGGAGCTCGTCATCCCGGGGCGGAACCACATGAACGCCGTGTCCTCGCGGAAGTTCAAGGACGCGGCGCTCGCACTGCTGGAGAGCTGAGTCCCCCGAGCACGCGAAAGGGCCCCGCCGGAACCGATCCGGCGGGGCCCTTCCCGCTTGCCCGCGGCCCGCGCTCAGCGCGGCGGGACGCTCACGCGCTCAGGGTGCGAGGTGCCGCTCAGCGGACCTGCTCCCCCGAGGCTCCCTTGACGTAGTGGTGATCGGCGGCGTCGATCGAGAGATCCCGCCCCTTCGTCTCGCCGGCCCAGAGGAGGCCGAGCACGGAGATGACGCAGAGGACGATGATGTAGACGCCGATGGACACGGACGAGTGCGTGCCGACGAACAGCGCCTCGGAGATCATCGGGGCGAAAGCGCCGCCGAAGATCGCGCCGATGGCGTAGCCGATCGAGATGCCCGAGTAGCGGATGCGCGCGGGGAACATCTCCGCGTACATCGCCGACTGCGGGCCGTAGGAGAGGCCGAGTCCCGCGGAGAGCACCACGAGGGCCAGGAGGTAGAGCCCTAGGCTCTTCGTCTCCACGAGGAGGAAGCACGGGATGATCCAGACCGCCACGATGGCGTAGCCGAGGAGGAACGTCCTCACACGGCCCAGGCGGTCCGAGAGGCTGCCGCCCACGAGCGTGAAGACGAGCCAGGAGAACGAGGCGAGCGCCGTCATCCCGATGACGGGCGAGGGCTCCATCTTGAGGACCTTGGTGGCGTAGCTGATGAAGTACGCGATGACGAGGTACCCGGCGGCGTTGTTGGCGATGAAGATGAGAGCGGACTGCGCCACCGGCTTGAAGTGGTGCTTGAGCAGCTCGGTGAGCGGGGCGCTGGACTCGGCCCGGCGCTCGGAGAGCTCCTTGAAGACCGGGGAATCCTCCACACGGCGGCGGATGAGGTATCCCACGAGGATGAGCAGGATCGAGAGAACGAACGGGATCCTCCAGCCCCAGCTCGCGAAGTCCGCCGGGGAGATCGAGGTGCGCAGGCCGAAGAGAAGGCCCGTGGCGAGGATCATGCCGAGCGGGACGCCGATCTGCGGGTAGGCGCCGAACAGGCCGCGCTTGCCCGTGGGGGCGTGCTCCACGGCCATGAGCGCCGCGCCACCCCACTCGCCGCCGGCGGAGAAGCCCTGGACGATCCGCAGGAGGATGAGCAGCACGGGAGCGATCACCCCGGCCTGGGCGTAGGTGGGCAGGAAGCCGATGCCCGCCGTCGCCACGCCCATGAGGATGAGGGTGGCGACGAGCGTGGGCTTGCGGCCGATCCGGTCGCCGACACGGCCGGCGATGATGGCGCCGAGCGGGCGGAACAGGAAGCTGATGCCCACCAGTGCGAACGCCAGGATGCCCGCGAGGGCCGGGTTGCTCGCCTCGAGCGGCTTGAGGAAGAGCGCCGCGAGGAGTGTTGCGGAGAGCTGAGCGAAGATGAAGAAGTCGTACCACTCGATCGTGGTGCCGACGAGCGTTCCCGCGAGGACCTTGCGCTCTTCGCGGGAGACGGGTGCGGTGGTGGAGGTCATGACGGCCTTCCCGGGGTTGTGGGGTCACGGCCCATGGGGTCTGCGGGCCGGTCCGGCTTCAGAAGGGACTGTCCCACTCGCCGGCCGGCGGTGATGACGGATATTTTCTGAAATCGGAAGTGAGGTTCCCCACATCGTATACGAAGTGTGAGACTCCGCACAGAGTGCGACTCCTCCGTGTCCGAGGAGCGGGACGCGGGCTGGGCAGGGACGGGGCGGGGGCGCAACGCGGGCGGAACGGGCAGGTGTCTGAGAGGATCGGAGCGTGCACACCCCAGCCGACGAGACCCCCTCTGTGCCCTCGCAGACCCTGAGCCGCGGCCTGCGCGTCCTCGAGGTCATCGCGCTTTCCCCGCGCGGCGCCACCGTCAACGAGGTGGTCTCGCGCCTCGGCGTCCACCGCTCGGTGGTCTACCGCATGGTCAAGACCCTGGAGGCCCACGGGCTGGTCCGGGCCGACGAGGAAGGCCGGTATCGGGCCGACCACGGGCTGGCCGCACTGGCGCAGGGCGTGGAGTCCGGGCTGCGGCGCTTCGCCGTGCCGGCTCTGCACCGCCTCAGCGCGGAGACGGGGGCGACGGCGTTCCTCGTGGTCGCAGAAGGATCCGAGTGCATCACCCTGGAGTCCGTCGAGGCGGTGGCCGCCGGAGCGGCACTGGCCCAGCGCCCGGGCACCCGCCACGGACTGGACCACGGCGCACCCGGTCTCGCGATCATGTCCGGCCTCTCCCCCGCCGAATGGGCCGAGTTCCGGCCGGAGACGCCCTACCGCCCCGAGGCGGACGAGGCGCGCCGCCGCGGCTACGCCGTCTCCCACGACGAGGTGATCGACGGCCTCGGCTCCTGTGCCGCGCCGATCCCGCTGGGCCAGGGGCTTCCGGCCGCGATCGCCACCGTCTACCTGTCCACCCGGGACCTCACGGAACAGCATGCGTCGGCCGTCCGGGACGCCGCTCGGGACGTCGCCCGTCGGCTGGAGGCCGACGCATGAGCGGGGCGGCTGGAGCTCGTGGCATGAGCGGCTCGGCTGGAGCGCGTGGCATGGGCGGCTCAGCTGGAGCTCGTGGCGTGGGCGGCTCAGACCAGACTCGGGGCCGTGCTCTCCTCTTCCACGGCTTCGCCTCAGACGCGGAGCAGACCTTCGGCCGGCCCGGGTGGATCCGCTCGCTTGAACGCGCCGGCTGGACGCCCACAGCACCGGATCTGCCCGGCCACGGCTCGAGCGCTCTCCCCGCGTCCGAGTCCCGTGCGGAGTTGGACGAGTGGGCGCTGCAGCAGCTGCGACGCACGGCGGAGCACCACGGCGGGCCCGTTGACCTCGTGGGCTACTCGCTCGGTTCCACTGTGGCGTGGACGCTGGCCCTCGCCGAGCCGAGCCTGGTGAGGTCTGTCTCAGCTGCCGGAGTCCCGGCGGAGGATCACCTGGCTGCTCTCGCCCGCGGCGAGAACACTCCGGAGACGCGCTTTCTCGAGGGGCTGCTCGAGGCCCAGGGCGCTGCCGAGCGTCTCGCGCCGCTGATCCGCGCCGCAGGAGCGACCCCGTTCGAGGTTCGCCAGGTGCTCGAGAAGCACGGCGCACCCGCTGGCCTCGTGTTCGCCGCCCGCGGGTCTGACGATTCCTTGGCCCTCGACCCGCAGGTGCTCGTGGATGCCGCTGCCGTGTCTGGCACGGCGGCACCGACGCCCGCCTGGACGCCCGTCTCCCTCACCGTGGAGGGACGCGATCACGTGAGCCTCCTGCCGAGCGGGGAGGTCCGCCGCGGGCTCACGTCTGCACTGGAGCGGGTGGCTGCGGCTGACCACAGCTGACCCCACCGTTCTCAGGGCGTTGCCCTGCCCGGGGTCAACGTTGCTCGGTGAGAGCTCTCCTCCCGAACAGCGCAAGAAGAACCCCCGTCACGAGGATTCCCGCCGCACCGACCAAGGGCACGATGAATGCGGCCGCGCTTCCTCCCGCTGAGGCCAGCGCACCCGCTGCCGCCGAGGACAGGGCGGTTCCCACGACGATTCCGCTGCCGAGCAGCGTCATGACCGTGGCGAGTATGCCGGAGGGCGCCACGAGCCCGGCTGTCTCGAAAACCGTGACCATGGTGGGCCCAACGGGAATGCCGAGGATGAAGAGCGCCACCACCATTGCCACGACTCCGTCCACGCGGCCCACGGCGAACGCGGTGACCAGGAGGGCAGCGCCGAGGCCGATCCACCGGGGTATCGGCGGGACCTTCTGAGACCAGAGCGGCATGGAGAGGGCGAAGATCGCGGAGGCCAGGGACATGCCGCCGTACAGGAGACCCGTGGCGTCGGGAATCCCCCGCGCCGTGGCGAACGGCAGGAGCGAGGTGAGCGTGCCGCCGAAGACAGTGCCCATCGAGACCATGGCCAGGGCGCAGAGGGCCACGACTGCTGCGGGCGCGCCCGTCAGCCTGCGCGGTCCGGCGCTGCCGTGGTCCATCTGCACTGCCGGGATCCGTCCGACGAGGACGAGGACCATGGAGATGACGAGGACTGCCGAGAGCACGAGCGGCGCGAACGGGCTGACGAAGCTCGCGCAGAGTCCCACCAGGACGGGTCCCAGTGCGAACGAAAGCTCGTCCACGGTGCTCTCGTAGGACATCGCCGCACCCATCTGGGGGCCGGTGCCGAACTTCTGCCGCCAGACGACGCGGGCCACGGCACCGATCTGAGGACACGCCGCCCCGATGAGGCCTGCATGGAGCAGAAGCAGCGCGGTGGCCCAGCCTCCGCCCTGACCCGCGAGCGCCGGCGCCGAGGCGATGAATCCCAGGAACGCCGCAGCCTGGAGGGCGGCGAAGGCGACGAGGACCCGTTTGGGCCCCGTCTTGTCCACGAGCATCCCGAAGACCGGGGCCCCGAGGGCCGAGCCGATGCCCACGGCGCCCGCCGCCAGGCCCGCAAGCGCGAAGTCGGCCCCTACGGAGGGAAGGAAGGTGAGCACGCAGACGGCCATCATGGCCTGGGGAACGCGCCCGAGCGATGCGCTCAGAAGGAATGCCGGGGCCGCGGCCCGCAGCACCCCTCGGATGCCGGCGGATGCGGTCACTCCGCTCCTCCCACGCGAGTGGAGAGCGATGAGCCCGTCTTGGTCTTGGTGACGACCACCTGGTTGCCGATCCTTTCGTGCATGTCCGCGACGTGGGAGACGACGCCGATCCGGCGTCCGCCGTTCTTCTTGAGCTCGTCCAGCTGCTCCATGACGACGTCCAGCGTCCGCGCGTCCAGGGAGCCGAACCCCTCGTCGATGAAGAGCGTCTCCAGGGAGATTCCCCCGGACTCCCTTTGTACGACGTCGGCCAGTCCCAGCGCCAACGCGAGGGACGTCATGAACACCTCTCCCCCGGACAGGCTGGACGGAGAGCGCTCCTGTCCCGTCCAGTCGTCCAGGATCTTGAGCCCCAGGCCGGACTTCTGGTTTCCCACGCGGTCGTCGTCGAGACGGACCACATAGCGGCCGCTCGTCATCGGCTGGAGGATGCGGCTCGCAGCGTTCGCGATCTCCTCCAGACGGGACGCGAGCACGAACATCTGCAGGCTCATGCGGCGGGGGTTGTCCTGGCCGAGACCGTTGGCGGTGTCGGCGAGGCCTTGGAGCAGGTCTGCCTCGGCCAGGGACTCCCCGAGGCGAGCCTCGATCTCTGCGACGGCGGCCGCGCCGCGGGAGGCCTGGTCCGCGATCTCCGAGGCCCTGGCCTCGCGGCGGATGGCCTCTTCACTGAGGCCCCGCAGAACGAGCCGAGCATGGGCGGCGCCGACCCGGTGAGCCGTGGAACGGCCGGCCTCGGCCGACACCTGGATGACGAACTCCTGGAGACGCCTGAGGAGCGCCTCTCGAGCGCTTCCCGCGTCCGCGCCGCTTCCTTCCTGGGACGCGTTCGAGGCTGTTCCGCCGCAGCGGGCCAGAATCTGGTCGAGGAGGCGTCGGAGGTCGTGCGGCGTCTGGCTTCCCTCCCACGCGGCCTCAGCCGGCCGGGCGGCCTCACCGCTCAGGAGATCGAGCCGACGCTCACGAGTGCGGAGGACCGCGCGAAGCTCCTCTGACGCCGAGTCCTCCAGCAGAGCCTGCTCCGCTTGTCCCTCTTCATGGAATCCGGCCGAGACCCTCAGCGACTCCGCATGGGCGCTCGCCTCCGCGGCTCTCTCCGCCGCGGCGTCCGCGAGCGCCGTGGCGCGCTCGCCCTCCGCCACGGCGTCCCCGACGGAGCGGCAGAACGCACGAGCCCGGTCTAGCAAGGGCAGCAGGTGCTCGGGCTGCTCCGAAGCTCCGTCTTCGCGCCCGAAGGCGCGGGCATGCCCGTCGACCTTCTCTCGGGCCTCTCCGAGGGACGCGTGTCTCAGGGATGCGTTCTCCTCGGCGGCCGCGAGTTCGGCTGCGGCCTTCTGGACTCGGACTTCGGCCTTCTTGAGCGTCTCCTCGGCCTTCCGCGCAGCGTTCTCTCCTTCGGCGGCGCGAGCGAGGTCCGACCGTGCCTTCTTCTCGGCTTCGACGGCAGCGTCCACCTCTGCCTCGGCCTCCGTCACGCTCTGCTCCCCGGCCGACTCGCGGAGATGCTCGTAGGACTGCCGGGCCAGCGCGGCTGCGGTCTCCGCCTCCCGTGCCGCGGTCAGGGCAGAGGCGCTCTCCTCCTCGAGCCGGTCCAGGTCCTCTGCCGTCAAAGCGCCAGCGCCGCTCGGAGCCGTTGCGGGGTCCGGGTGCTCTGCCGAGCCGCACACGGGGCACGGCGCGTTCTCCTCCAGCTTGGCCGCGAGTCTCCCCGCCGCGTGCCGGGCGTAGGCAGCACGCCCTTCGGCAACGGCCTGAGCCGCGGCCGTGGAGGCGTTCAAGGCCTCGGTCTTCTCCGTCTCGGCCTGAGCCGCCTCCTCCTGGGCCCGCTCCCGCCTCCGGACGGTGTCCAGCGTCTTCCTCGCCTGCTCCACGGCCTTCTGAGCCGGTTCGAGCTCTGCGGCGCCGGTACCGAGCTCCTCGGCCTTCTTCCGGGCCTGCTCCGCGCTCTCCGCGGCGGAGGCTCGCTCGCGTTCGGCGTCCTCCATGGCCGTTCGGCTCAGCCGGCAGCGCTCCTCGGCAGCCCGCACGTCCGCCATGAGCGGTGGAAGCGATTCGGCGTCCCTCCGCGCAGCGCGCTCGGCCTCAGCCCACTTGTCCCGCACGCCCGGGTCCGTCCATTCCCGCCCCTGGGCCCAGGCAGGGGCATCCCGGATGACCTCAGCACGAGCTTGCAGGGCCTCCCGCACCGATGCGGCAGCCTTTTCAGACGCCGCGGCAGCGCGAGATGCGGCTCGTTCGGCCTCGACGGCTCGCAGGGCCCGCGCGTGCTCTGCGAGCCTGTGCTCGGCGTCAACGGCCTCTTCAGCCTGCTGAATGAGCTCTGACGCAGCCGTCAGCGCCGCGTCCCAGCGCGCCGCGTCTTCGAGACGCGTCCGGTGCCGGCGGTCCTCTGCGTCAGCGGCCTCTGCCTTGGCACGCAGACCGGAGGCCGTCAGAGCGGCGTCCTCCCGCCGCTGCCGCGCCTCCTCCACGAGGCGCTGACGGTGTTCGGCGGTGTCCACGGGCTGCTCCCAGCCCAGCCGCTCGGCCAGCTCCTCGAGGGCCTCGAGCCTGTTCTCCAGGGCGACCCGCTCCTCGCGGAGACCCGCCTGGGCTGACGCCGCCTTCTCCTTGAGCCACTCTGCGATCCAGGCGTACGGCTCGGCGCCGAAGATCTTCTCCAAGACGGTCTTCCTCTGCTCCGCCGTGGCGAAGAGGAATGCCTGGAACTGCCCCTGCTGCAGGAGCATGACCTGCGTGAACTGCTCCCGCGTGAGCCCCACCGTCTCCAGGACGATGGCCCCGATCTCCTGCTGGGACGTGCTCGTGGAGGCCCACTGGCCGCTCTCCCAGCTGAAGAGGGCCCCCTTGCTGCGCTGGCGGACCATCCCGGAGCCGCGCTTGCTGGGACGGGACCATTCCGGAGTGCGCTCAATGAGGAACCGGTGACCCCCGATGGAGAACTCCAGCTCCACCGACGGCTCTGTCTCCACCGATTTGTGGTCCGAGACGAGGCGGCCGGAGCCCGACCCCGTGGAACCGTAGAGCGCATAGACCAGCGCGTTGAGCACCGTGGACTTGCCCGCGCCGGTCTCTCCCCGCAGCAGGAAGAGCCCGTCCTGCGCGAACTGCTCGAACTCGATCTCCTCGCGGCCCGCGAAAGGGCCGATGCCGGTCATGGCCAGCCGGTGGATCCTCATGCCGACGCCTCCTTCGCTGCGGCGTGGCGGAGAGCCTCGGCCAGAACCTCCGACTCGGACTCGTTGAGAGGGCGGGAGCGGACGAACTCGTAGAACGCCGAGACCACGTCCCCCCGTGAGCGCGCCGTCCGGACCCGTTCCGTGTACTCCCGCGTCTCCACGGGCGTGAGCGAGGAGAAGGAGAGCTCCACCGCGTGCGGGAAGCGCGTCTGCAGCGCCCGCATGGGCTCGCGCGGACGCTCCGCGTCTGTCAGCACCGCAGCAACGAACGCGTCCTCCCACTGCGAGAGCGCGGGATCCGCGAGGAGCTCCTCCAGCGTTCCCGTGATCCGCTTGACGGGGCGGAAGCCGCTGAAGTCCGCCGGCCGGACGTCCACCGCCCCGTCAGCGGACAGGTCGACGATCCACCCGCCCTTGGCATAGCCTTCCTCGCTCATCGAGAACGGCAGCGGTGAGCCCGAGTACCTCAGGCGCTCGCCCAGGGTCTGGCGGCGGTGCAGGTGGCCGAGGGCGGTGTACGCGGCGCCCTGGAACAGCGCGCCCGGAATCTCGCCGAGACCGCCCTGGCGCTCCGCCCGCCTCTCCTCGGCCTGACCGCCGGGCGTCTCCTCAGCCCGCTCCGCAGGCTGCGGCGTGGTCCGCAGCCCGAGAGCCGCCGTGCGGATCTCCCGCTCGCTCTCACTCGCCTCACCGCCGCGGACGAACGCGTGGGCCAGCACGACGGCGGGCCGCTCCGGGCTGAACGCCGCCCGCACCCGCTCCAGCGCCGCGGCGTGGATGTCCGCATCATCCGGGCGTCCCTCCGATTCCGGCAGCCACGAGGGCCGCGCCGTCCTCAGGGCCATGGTGTCCAGGTACGGGATGAGGAAGAAGTCCACGGAGGCCCCGTCCGCCCCCGTCAGCGTGACCGGCCGGTCCAGCGCCTCCACGTCCGCGCCGATGTGCACGCCTCCGCGCCCCAGGATCCCGGCGCCGAAGCCGAGCCGGGAGGCCGAGTCATGGTTTCCGGCCGTGAGCACCACCTGGGCCCCAAGAGCCCGGACGCGGGACAAGGCTGCGCTGAACAGCTCCACCGCCCAGACGGGCGGAAGCGCACGGTCATAGACGTCCCCCGCGATGACGAGGACGTCCACGCTCTCCTCCTCCACCGTGGCGACCACCCAGTCCACCCAGGCCCGGAAGGACTCCTCGAGGTCCACCTCGTGAAAACGGCGCCCGAGGTGCCAGTCAGACGTGTGCAAGATCCGCATGATCCAAGAATTTCACGAGGGGTGGACACGATAAGGTTGCACGCATGCTGAACGAGCCGAGCGAGTCGCCCTCCGCCGATCTGTCCGCCCTGGGCCCGGCTGCGGTTCCTCCTGCGCTCGACCCCGCGGCGGGCGTCCTCCTCGCCGTCGGCATGGACGCCGTCGCCGAGGTCCTCGAGTGGGCGCGAGACGGCGTCGGAGCCGACCCCGCCGCGTGCGCGTGGCTCGCCTCCCTGCGCGTCTCCCGCCTCCTCGGCCTCCCCTTGGACCCTTCGGCTCCCCCGCAGCTGCGGCGCGGGCTCGACGACGACCTCGAGCACTGGGCCGCCTCCGCCTCGGACGGCTCCCTCGCCCGCGCGATCCCCGCTGAGAGCGTGCAGCGGCGGTTCCCGCGCTTCGCCGCCGCCATGAGAGTCGAGCGGATGGGAACCCGGTCCCACCCCCTGACGCCGGCCGAGCTCGATCCGCAGCTCCGCGACGACTCCGCTCTTCTGCGCCTGCTCCCCGTGGCCCTCATGGCGCACCTCGACGAGGACACGCTCGCCCGCGTGGGCCGGGACGTCGCCGCGATCTCGGAGTCCGGCGAGCAGACGCTCGAGTCCGCGGCCGACTCCGTCCTCCGGCTGGCCCGGGCCCTCCGCGGCACGGCGCCCAGCGGGGGCTCGGAAGTCCAGGCCGCTTCGAAAGCCGACGCCAGCACGTGCCGGCCGAATCCCTGGACGGCCGCGAGCTCCGTGATCGGCCGCCACCTGAGCGAGGCCCCCGAGGCCCTCTCCTTCCGCGACGCCGTCCTGGCCCCGGCCGCGGCGCGCATCGACGCCGCCTACGGCGTGGCGGGCTGACCTCGCCGGCCGCGGCCAGAGCGAACCATTCCGGCCCGACTCAGGGCCCACATGATGGGAGGGAGTCGACTCAGACCGACGTCATCCCGGTCGTGTCGGTCAGGGGCGAGTTGTCACCGGACTGTGTCCAGCACAGGGCGACGAATCGCCGACGTGGGCATGTGGTGGAATGACGGACAAGGAAGAAGCCATGCCTGAGGCGGGAGTATGTCAGACATGTCGGACCTTCGAGAAATGGTGCTCGACCGCCCCGGATGCGTCGTGCACTACCGGCGTCGAGAAGCTCAGCACGGCCGCTGGGTCGTCTTTCTGCATGGCGCGGGCATGGACGGACACATGTTCGACGCGCAGCTCGCGGCGCTGCCAAGCGACGTCGGGGCGGTCTGTTGGGATGCGCGCGGCCATGGTCAGTCAAAGCTGAACGACGAGTTCCGCTACCCGGACATGTGCGAGGACCTCCATGCTCTCATCAGCACTCTTGGGCCGAACGCAGTCACGCTGGTCGGTCAGTCAATGGGAGGCAACCTCGCCCAGTCCTACCTTGACCGTCACCCTGACCGTGTCGCCCGCTTGGTTCTGATTGACTGCACCGACAATCACGGCCCTCTGACCCTTCGTGAGAAGCTCGCGCTGCGCTGCACCAAGGCGGTCCTGTCCGTCTGCCCCTGGAACGCTCTCGTCCGGCAATCCGCTCGTGTCTGCGGCCGGTCGGCCGCAACTGTCGACTACGCCGAATCCTGTCTGCGCCAGGTGGGGAAGCGCCGGTTCATCGAGATCATGGGCTTCTGGGCGGATTGCCTGGCGCCCGACCCCGCATATCGGCTCAGCGTCCCGACTCTGGCACTCGTGGGCGAGCAGGATCGCTCGGGCAACATCAGGAAAGCCATGCAGCGACTCACGGACCGGAACGCTGAAACCATCCTGGTTACCCTTCTCAACGCCGCGCACAACTCCAATATGGATGATCCCGCCGCAGCCAACGAGGCCCTGATCGACTTCCTGCAGCAGTAGCCGACACCGCGAGCGGGCCCACCTTGAGCGGGCGCTCACAACTTCCCCGTCGAACGGCGAGCGCCGCACGGAGCGCCCAGACGTGCGGTCCCGTCGATCACTGTTCCTGGCGAGGGCGCCTACGCGCCATGGGGCGGCCAGGCTCCGCCGACCCGCTGCATGAACTCGCCCTCGGTCACGATCTCGAGCCGGAACCCCCTCGCCTGCAGCTTGAGCGCCTTCTCCAGCGTGGAGGAGGTGAAACGCCCGCCGCCCCGGACGTCGTCGCTCGCGAATCCCCCGCCGACGACGAGGACGTCCGTGGACAGGGAGAGCACCCCCACAGGCTCCGCGCCGCACTCGGCCGCCCGCCGCCAGGCCTCGGCCCGGGACAGGCCGAGCGGCCCCGTGAAGAGGACCCGCTGGCCGAAGAGCGGATTGGCCGGGTCGGCGTCGGGATTCGGGGAGACCGGATCGAGGCGGGACGGCAGCTCGAAGGACTCGGCCGGCGCGCCCTCCTCCCCCGACGGGCCGGGAACGGAGCGCAGCGCCCGCTCAGTCGCGGAGGAGAGCCCCTCGGCGGGATCGTAGGGAGCGAGCTGCGACATCGGAACGCCCAGGCGGCGGAGCGCCGCCTCGAGCGTCCCCTCCCCGGTGCGCCGGACAGCCTCGAGGGCGACGGCGGCGCACGCCCGCGCGTCGGCGAGAGCGTTGTGGTGGTGGGTCATCGGATGCCCGGCGGCCTCGGCGGAGAAGGGCAGCGAGTGTGAGGGCAGAGAGAAGGACGCCCGGGACATCTGCACCGTGCAGGCGGAGCGGCGGCTCGGCAGCCGCGAGGAGGTGAGCTCGGCCGCACCGCGGAGCACGCCCAGGTCGAACGCCGCGTTGTGGGCCACGAGGGGCAGGCCCTCCGAGAACGCGAGGATCCGCTCGAGCACCTCGGGGAAGGCGGGCGCGTCCCGCACGTCCTCGGGGAGGATCCCGTGGATGCGGACGTTGCGAGGGTCGAACACGTCGGCCGGCGCCGGCGGCGCGATGAGACTCTCCCACTCGGCCTCCGGGCGGCCTCCCGCCACTCTGACGAGCCCGACGGCGCACGGAGAGCCCCTGAAGCCGTTGGCCGTCTCGAAGTCGACGGCGACGAAGTCCACGCTCACCCGATCCACCCTATGCCCGGTTCGCTGCCGAGCCGGTGCGCCGAGCGCCCCGTCCGCCCATGTCCGGCCGTGCGCCGCGCCGCTCGGGCTCTTGTCAGGCTGGGCCGGTATCCTGACTCGGTGCCCATGACTTCCCTGATCTCAGACACGTCCCTCCCCCTCGCCGGCTTCCTCCCGAGCTGGCTCGATCCCCAGGTCTTCCTCGCGGACCCCCGGGTGGGCCCGTGGGTCATCCTCCTCATCCTCGGCATCGTGTTCGCCGAGACGGGTCTCCTCGTCGGCTTCTTCCTGCCCGGAGACTCGCTGCTCTTCACGGCGGGCCTGCTCGTGGCCACCGGCACCATCAAGGTGAACATCGTGCTGCTGGCCCTGCTCGTCTTCATCGCGGCCTTCGCGGGAGACCAGGTGGGGTACGCGATCGGCCGCAAGGCCGGGCCGGCCGTCTTCAACAAGCCGGAGTCGAGGCTCTTCCGCCACGAGCACGTGGAGCAGGCGCACGCCTTCTTCGAGAAGCACGGCGGCAAGTCCGTCATCCTGGCACGCTTCGTGCCGATCGTCCGCACGTTCACGCCGGTCATCGCGGGCGTGGCCAAAATGCACTACAGCACCTTCATCCGCTACAACGTGATCGGCGCAGCCCTCTGGGGCGTGGGCGTGACGATGCTCGGCTTCATCCTCGGAGACCGCGTCCCGTTCGTCCGGGACCACCTGGACGGGATCTTCATCCTCATCGTCCTCGTCTCCGTGCTGCCCATCGTCTTCGAGATCGTCAAGGCCCGCCGCCAGGGCCGTTCCGCCTACCCGGCCGACTCGGCCGCTGAGCGCGAGGACGGCTCCCACACCGCAGGCTCGGAGCGCGCCCGGGACTGACTCCCCGTCTGGCTCCCGGCCTGCCGCTGAGAACGCCGAGGCCCCTTCCCGCGCGGGAAGGGGCCTCGCTCTGTCTTCACGCCTTCAGGACCTCGAGGATCCTCGGCATCATGGCCCGCATGGCCGCGCCGCGGTGGCTGAGCCGGTTCTTCTCGGCCGGATCGAGCTCGGCGGCGCTCTCCTCGCGGCCGTCCGGCTGGAGGATCGGATCGTAGCCGAATCCGCCCTCTCCCCGGGGCTCGCGCAGGATGACGCCGCGGAAGCTGCCCTGCGTCACCGCCGTCTCGGCGCCCGGCACCGCGAGCGCGGCGCGGCACTCGAAGCCCCCGGCCCGGTGTCCGTCCGGGACGTCCGCGAGCTGGGCGAGGAGCAGGCGCAGGTTGGCCTCGTCGTCGCCGTGGCGGCCGGACCAGCGGGCCGAGAGGAAGCCCGGGGCCCCGCCGAGCACGTCCACGCAGAGCCCGGAGTCGTCCGCGAGCGCGGCGAGCCCCGTCTCCTGTGCGATGGCCTCCGCCTTGAGCCGCGCGTTCTCCTCGAACGTCACGCCGGTCTCGGCCACGTCCGGGGCGCCGGCCGCCGCGGCGTCCACCACGAGGGAGTCCACGTCCAGCTCGGGGGCCTGCTCGGCGATCATCGCCCGCAGCTCCCGCAGCTTCCCCTTGTTGTGGGAGGCGAGGACGAGCCGCGCGCCGCTCACGCGTCCTCCTCGCGCGCTGGCGCGCCCACGACGACCTGGGCGCCGAGCGCCTCCGCCTGGATGCGAGCGAGCTGCTCGGTTCCGGTGAGCGCCAAGTCGAGGAGGGAGTTGAGCTCGTCTCGGTCGAACGGCGCGCCCTCGGCGGTCCCCTGGACCTCCACGAAGGACCCGCCGCCGGTGACGACGACGTTCATGTCCGTCTCGGCCGCGACGTCCTCCACATACGGGAGGTCGAGGACGGGGCGGCCGTCCACGATGCCCACGCTGACCGCGGAGACCGAGTCCGTGAGGACCTCGGCCCGGGCGGGGATCATGCCGTTGGACTGTCCGAACCGGACGGCCTCGACGAGGGCCGCGTACGCGCCGGTGATCGCGGCGGTGCGGGTGCCGCCGTCGGCCTGGAGCACGTCGCAGTCCAGGACGATCGTGTTCTCGCCGAGCTCGGCGAGGTCCACGACGGCGCGGAGGGAGCGCCCGATGAGCCGCGAGATCTCATGGGTGCGGCCGCCGAGCTTGCCCTTGACGGACTCGCGGGCGCTGCGGGTGTTCGTGGAGCGCGGGAGCATCGCGTACTCCGCCGTGAGCCAGCCGGTGCCCTGGCCCTTGAGCCACCGGGGCACGCCCTCCGTGAGGGACGCGGTGCAGAGCACCCGCGTGTCCCCGAAGCTGACGAGAGCAGAGCCCTCGGCGTTCTTGGACCAGCCGGTCTCGATGGTCACGGGCCGCAGCTCGTCGTGGGCGCGGCCGTCGGCTCGGGGTGCGGGGGCAGTGGTGGATTCAGTCATGCCTCCATCCTAGGGAGGCGCTCCTCAGATCCGGTAGGAGACCCCGGCGGCGACGACGGCCGTCTCGCCGTCGTACGCCTCGCGCGCCTCTTCCAGGGAGCGCACGGGGCTGTTCCACACCGGCAGGTGGGTGAGGAGCAGGCGCCGGGCCCCGGCGTCCGCAGCGGCCTGCCCGGCACGCCGGCCGGTGAGGTGGACGCCCGTGATCGCGTCGTCGCGGCCCTCGTGGAAGGCGGCCTCGCAGAGGAAGCAGTCCGCGTCTCGCGCGGCCTCGACGAGCCCCTCGCAGGAGTCCGTGTCCCCGGAGTAGGTGAAGACGGTCTGGGTGCCGTCCGGCTGCGTCTCGGTGACGCGGAAGGCGTAGGCCTCCTCCACGGGGTGGCGGACGGCGAAGGGCTCCACGGTGAGCGGGCCCAGCCGGACGGGCCGGCCGGCCGCGAGGGGCACGAACCGGAAGTCCTCGTGCATGCCGGGATCGAGCGGCATCCCGTAGGCGGTCGCCAGGCGGTCCGCGGTCTCGGCGGGCCCGTGGATCTGGATCCTCCGCTCCGGCTGCCCGTCCGGGTTCCAGTGGACCGCCACGTGCAGTCCGCAGACGTCCATGCAGTGGTCCGGGTGGAGGTGGCTCAGGAAGATCGCGTCGATGTCGGCCAGGTCCAGGTGCCTCTGCACGTGGCCGAGCGCCCCGGAGCCGAGGTCGAAGAGGAGGTTCCACGTCCTCTCCCCCTCCTCCGCCTGGAGCAGATAGCAGGACGCCGGTGACTCCGGGCCGGGGAAGCTCCCCTGGCAGCCGACGACGGTCAGTCTCATGCTCGGGCCCCCTTGCCCTGGCCTGACTCGCCGCCCTTGAGGCGGGCGGCGGCCTCGAGCATCGCGGGCGTGATCCGCGCGATGCTCGCAGTCGGATAGATCGCGTGCACGTCCTCGACGCGCGTCACCGAGGCCACCTCGGGCCCCAGGAAGCGGCGGGCGAGGACCTCGAACTCGGCGGCCGAACCGGTCGCCATGAACTCCCGCGCGGCCTCGGCGGTGTCCGGGGCCTGGATGCCCTCCCGCACGAGCGAGCGGTAGACGTCCTTGGCCGTCTCCTCCGCCGAGGAGATGAGGGTGACGTCCTCCCCCATGACGAGCGAGAGCACGCCCGTCAGCAGCGGATAGTGCGTGCAGCCGAGGATGAGGGTGTCCACACCGGCCTCCTTGAGCGGCGCGACGTACTCCTCAGCCGTGCGGATGAGCTCCGGCCCGCTCGTCACGCCCGCCTCGACGAACTCGACGAACCGCGGGCACGCCGCGGAGAAGACCTCGAGGTGCGGGGCGGCGGCGAACGTGTCCTCGTAGGCCCGCGAGCGCACGGTGCCGGCGGTGGCGACGACGCCGATCCGGCCGTTCCTCGTCGCCGCGGCCGCGCGCCGGACCGCCGGGCGGATGACCTCGACGACGGGGATCCCGTACCGGCCCGTGTAGCGCTCCCGCGCGTCCCCGAGCACGGCGGCCGAGGCGGTGTTGCAGGCGATGACCAGCGCCTTGACCCCGCTGGAGACGAGCTGGTCCATGATGCCGAGCGCGTTGGCCCGGACCTCCGCGATGGGCAGCGGCCCGTACGGGCTGTTCTGGGTGTCCCCGACGTAGAGGACGGACTCATGGGGCATGAGGTCGATGAGCGACCTGGCCACGGTCAGCCCGCCCACACCGGAGTCGAAGATCCCGATGGGGGCCGCTGCGGAGACGGCCGGACGAGCGCTCGGCGCGTCCGGGAGGCTGCGAGAGTTCATTAGTGTTCCAGCGTAGGCGCAGGCCCGCTCACGGGACTCCCCGAGCCCCTGTTGAGTTTGTCACAAGGCGTCGATGAGAGCGGCGGAGAGGCCGCCCCGGATCCATCCCACGAAGTTGTAGAGGACGGCCATGAACTCGTCGTCGTCCTGCGGGTCCTCGATCTCGGAGACCGCGGCAGCGTCCTCGTCCGATCGGATCGCGAGCCGCTCGGCGAGCACGATCGCCACGGAGTTGAACGCGCGCGCGAGCGTCTCCGCGTCCTCGAGGCTGAGGCGCAGGGACTCGGCCGCGATGAGCATCCGCGCGGCGCGAAGGTCCGCGATCTTGTCCGTCCGCAGGGAGTACTCGGTGAGCCGGCGGAACTCGCCCGCGGATTCGTCGTCCTCCGCGGCGTCCGGCAGCAGGGCCCGCAGGGCGCCGTCCTGGGGCGTCTCGGCGGCCGGCGAATACCCCGTCAGCTCGACGAGGGGGTCCTGGTCCTCCCCGCCCTCGGGCGCGAGCAGCTCCTCGACGTCCGCGAGCACCCGCTCGAGGATCGCGATCTCCTCCGGCTCGAGGCGCCCGACGACGCTCCCGCCGTCCGCGCCCGGGCGGTAGCGGAACCGCTCAGCCACGGTCGGCCCTCTCATAGGTGGCCTGGAGGCCGTAGCGGTGCATCGCCTGGGTGTCCCGCTCGCAGGACTCCCGAGTGCCGGAGGCGACGACGGCGCGCCCCTCCTCGTGCACCGCGAGCATGAGGCGGTCCGCCTCCGCCGCGCTGTAGTGGAAGTAGGAGCGGAAGACGAAGGCCACGTAGTCCATGAGGTTGACCGGGTCGTTCCACACGACCACCTGCCAGGGCGAGTCCAGCCCCAGGTCCGCGTCCTCCCGGCTCAGCGTGCCGAGGCCGCCGGATGTCTCCCGCTCTCCGTCCGTCATAGTCTCTATGCTAGGGAATGCCCGCCCCGATGGTCACCGGCTTTTCGCTCCCCGCGTCATCCGCGCCGGAGGCCGTGCCCCGGGGCCGCTCAGCCGTCCACGCAGAAGAGGTTCCACCATGGCGCCGTCCCCCGGCGAGGCGTTCGCCTCCACCGCGCTCAAGACAGACCACTACGAGCTCACGATGCTCCAGGCCGCCCTCCGCTCCGGCGCGGCGCACCGCAGGAGCGTCTTCGAGACCTTCGCCCGGCGCCTGCCCAACGGGCGCCGGTACGGCGTGGTGGGCGGCACGGGCCGCTTCCTCGAGGCGCTGCGGGACTTCCGCTTCGGCGAGGACGAGCTGCGCTACCTCTCCGACTCCGGCGTCTTCGACAAGGAGACCGTCGCCTACCTCGAGGGCTTCCGCTTCACCGGAGACGTCTTCGGCTACGCCGAGGGCGAGGCCTACTTCCCGAACTCTCCCCTGCTCATCGTCGAGTCCACGTTCGCCGAGGCGTGCGTCCTCGAGACGCTTCTGCTCTCGATCATGAACCACGACTCCGCCATCGCCTCCGCCGCCTCCCGCATGACCGTGGCGGCCGGCGGCCGCCCCTGCATCGAGATGGGGTCCCGGCGCACCCACGAGGACGCGGCCGTCGCCTCCGCGCGCGCCGCTGCCATCGCGGGATTCGCGACGACGTCGAACCTCGAGGCCGGCCGCCGCTACGGGCTCTCGACGGCGGGCACGGCGGCGCACTCGTTCACGCTGCTCCACGACTCCGAGAAGGCCGCGTTCGAGGCGCAGGTGGCCTCGCTCGGCCCGGGCACGTCGCTGCTCGTGGACACGTACGACGTCGAGCAGGGCATCCGCACCGCCGTCGAGGTCGCCGGGCCGGAGCTCGGCGCGATCCGGCTCGACTCGGGCGACCTCGTCACCCAGGCCGGCTGGGCGCGGCGCCTGCTCGACTCGCTCGGCAACACCGAGACCGGCATCGTCGTGACGAGCGATCTCGACGAGTACGCGATCGCGGCGCTCGCCTCCGCCCCCGTCAACGCCTACGGGGTGGGCACGCAGCTCGTCACCGGATCGGGCGCGCCCACGGCCTCGATGGTCTACAAGCTCGTCGCCCGCCAGGACGAGAGCGGCGAGTGGGTCTCCGTGGCCAAGAAGGCCAAGGACAAGGCCTCCGTGGGCGGGCGCAAGTACGCGCTGCGCCGCAAGAACGAGCAGGGCGTGGCCACGGCCGAGGTCATCGGCGTGGGCCACCCGCCGGCGAGCGACTTCGACGACCGCCCGCTCCTCACCCAGCTCGTGGACCGCGGAGAGATCGACGACGCGCACACGGGCCCCGACGCCGTCGTGCGCGCCGCGGAGCGCCACCGCGCCTCCCTCGCCGAGCTGCCCGCGGCCCACACCCGGCTCGCCGCCGGAGACCCCGTCATCCCGACCCTCTACGAGGACTGATCCCATGATTCTGCGCCCCGGACCCGTGGCCGAGCTGACCGAGCTGCTCTCGCTCAGCGAGATGACCGTGGACCCGCAGAGGACCGCGACGCTCGTCGTGGACGTCCAGAACGACTTCTGCGAGTCCGGCGCCCTCGCCGTCGAAGGCGGACGCGAGACGGCGCGCCGGATCACCGAGTGTCTGGCCGCGCCGCGCTCGTTCGGGCTCGTCGTGACCACCCAGGACTGGCACATCGACCCGGGCTCCCACTTCTCCGAGACGCCCGACTTCCGGGACAGCTGGCCGCCTCACTGCGTAGTCGGAACGCCCGGAGCCCAGCTGTGCCCCGAGCTCTCTCTGCCGCGGCTGGACGCGGCGTTCAAGAAGGGCGAGTTCGAGGCCGCGTACTCCGGGTTCGAAGGGCGGCTCGACGATCCACGGCAGCGCCCGGAGGACCGTCCCCGCCTCAACACGTGGCTGCTGGACCACGGCGTGGACACGGTTCTCATCTGCGGGCTCGCCTTCGACTACTGCGTGACGCAGACCGCGCTCGACGCCCGGCGGCTCGGCTTCGAGACCGTGGTCCTCGGGCCGCTCACGGCGGCGATCTCCGAGGAGACCGCGCGGACGGCCGAGGCCGAGCTCGCCGACGCGGGCGTGCGCATCCTCTGAGCCCGATCGAGCCGAGCGGCCCTCAGGCCTGGCCCGGCCTCTTCCGGCCCACGAACCAGTCCTGAAGCCGCTCGATCCTCGCCTGGATCTGCTCGGCGTTGGCCTGCGCCACAGGCGGTCCGCCCGTCAGCCGCCGCAGCTCCGAGTGGATGACGCCGTGGGCCATGCCCGAGCGCGCGGCCCAGGCCGAGACGCTCTTGGCGAGCTGGTTCCGCAGCTCCTTGAGCTGGCGGTGGTCCACAGCGCCCTGGGGCTCCGCCTCCGCGGCGGGTCTCCTCTTCTGACGGCGGATCTGCTCGTGCTGCCGCTCCCGCAGCAGGATGTTGACCTGCTCGGCGTCGAGCAGCCCGGGAATCCCGAGGAAGTCCATCTCCTCGTCGCTGCCCACGTCTCCGCCGAGGCCGAACTCCGTGCCGTCGAAGAGCACTTTGTCGAACGACGCCTGGGAGTCGAGCGCCTCGAACTTCTGGCGCTCGAGGGTGTCCGAGGCCTTCTCCTCCCGGTTGGCCTCGTCGAGGAGGTCCTCCTCCGAAATGAAGTCCGGGTCCGTCGGGTCCGTGGGGCGGTCCAGCGCGTGGTCCCGCTCCGCCTCGAGCTCGTTCGCGAGCGCCATGAGGATGGGCACGGAGGGGAGGAAGACCGAGGCCGTCTCTCCGCGGCGGCGCATGCGCACGTAGCGGCCCACGGCCTGGGCGAAGAAGAGGGGCGTGGACGTGCTCGTCGCGTAGACGCCCACCGAGAGGCGCGGAACGTCCACGCCCTCGGAGACCATGCGGACCGCGACCATCCAGCGACTCGTCCCCTCCGCGAACTCCTCGATGGAGCGCGAGGCCTGTTTGTCGTCCGAGAGGACCACCGTGGCGGACTCCCCCGTGACCCCCTTGAGGATCCCGGCGTAGGCGCGCGCGGTCTCATGGTCTGTGGCGATGACGAGCCCGCCGGCGTCCGGCACCGTGCGGCGGACCTCGGTCAGCCGCTTGTCCGCGGCCGCGAGCACAGCCGGCATCCACTCGCCGTGGGGGTTGAGCGCCGTGCGCCAGGCCTGGGCGGCGACGTCCTTGGTCACCTCGTCCGCGAGCCCCGCGGACATCTCGTCCCCCGTGCTCGTCTTCCACCGCATGGACCCGGCGTACGCCATGAACATGACGGGGCGGACCACCCCGTCCTTGAGCGCGTGCCCGTATCCGTAGGTGTAGTCCGCCTTGGAGCGGCGGATCCCCTCCGCGTCCGGCTCGTACTCAACGAAGGGGATGGCGGCGGTGTCCGAGCGGAACGGAGTGCCCGTCAGGCTGAGGCGGCACGTGGCCGGCGTGAAGGCCTCCCGGATGCCGTCTCCCCAGCTGAGCGCGTCTCCGCCGTGGTGCACCTCGTCCAGGATGACGAGCGTCTTGGCCGCCTCGGTCTTGGCCCGGTGCAGCATCGGCTTGCTCGCCACCTGGGCGTAGGTCACGGCCACGCCCTGGTACCCCTTTCCGTGCTGGCCGTCCGAGTTCTTGAAGTTCGGGTCGATGGGCAGGCCGAAGCGGGCCGCGTTGTCCGCCCACTGGCGCTTGAGATGGTCCGTGGGCGCCACGACGTAGAGGCGATCCACGATCCGCAGGTCGAAGAGGGTGCGGGCCACGGTCAGGGCGAAGGTGGTCTTGCCCGCTCCGGGCGTGGCGACCGTCAGGAAGTCCCGACGGCGCAGCTGGAAATAGCGCGTGAAGGCCTCGGCCTGCCATTGGCGCAGCCCCTCCGGGACCGGAGGGACGGGATGAGAGGGAGCCGAGGCCGCCTCGCTAGGAATCGTCCCCGCCCTGCATCTGGTCATAGATCTTCTTGCAGTCCGGGCAGATGGGGAACTTCTCCGGGTCCCGGCCCGGGATCCAGACCTTGCCGCAGAGCGCGATGACCGGGTTGCCCGTCAGCGCGGACTCCATGATCTTGTCCTTCTGGACATAGTGCGCGTAGCGCTCATGGTCCCCCGGCTCCGCCGACTGCCGCTGCTCCTCGCGCTCGAGCGTAGCGGTTCCCCCGCCGTGCGAGGGCTCGGAGAGAGGCGAGGACTCGAAGGGATCGGGAGGCAGGCTCATGCGCTCCATTCTACCGCTCGGGGCCCGGCCGCTCACCCTCAGCCCGCGGCCCCGCTGCGCCGTCTCGGCTGCTGCCCCGCTGCCCGTCCTGGCCGCGGTCCGGCTCAGCTGTGGTCGAAGCGCACGAGCTGTTCCAGCAGGTACGCCTGCCGCCGGTCGTAGAGGACCCCGGCCCGATTCAGCCCGACGGCGAGGACGATCCCGCCGATGAGCAGCCCGAGCCCGGCTCCGCCCCACGCCATGAGCGGCCGGTCCGTGCCCAGCCCGATTCCGATGAGCAGCCCCGGGGCCAGGGAGAGGAGGGCGATCCCGGCCAGGCCGCCGAACTGGATGGCCACGGCCACCGGACCGCCGCTGCGCGTGGTGAAGACGGACTCGTTGGGGCGCACCGTCTCCTGGACGAAGAAGCTCGAGAGGAGCACTCCGGCCCCGGCGGCGATGCACCAGACCCCGACGCCGAAGAGAGCCGTGAGGGCGCCCTCGGCGGCGCTGTGCCGCGCAACCCCCTGGACAACACCGGCCAGGAGCATCGTGGCTCCGCCGATCACCGCATAGGAGAGCACCCGGGCCAGGCGCTCGTCCCGCCCGCGAACGCCCGCGGCCACGAAGATCCAATGCGCCGTGGAGTCATAGGAGGTGTCCATGGCGAGTCCCCACGCGGTGAGGAACCCGAGGAGGAACATCATGAACAGCCCGGCCGGCCCGCCCACGGTGGCCGACTGGAAGACCATCATGCCGATGACGAGCGGGATGGCCACGAGGGAGAACGAGTAGCGGGGGTCCTTGACCCAGTAGACGAGGCTCCGGGCCGTCATGGCCCCGAGCGGACCGCGGCCGAGGCGCCCGATGACTCCCGAGGTGCTCGACGACGACCGGGTCCTGCTCTCCTTGGCCGGGGCTCCCGCCTCGGCGAGCTCGCGCTCGAGGGCGCGGCCCCACACCCAGAGGACGATGAGGAGCGAGGCCAGCGCGATGCCGAGGCGGGCCAGAGCGGCGCCCCAGCTGCCGGCGAGCGCGTCCGCGCCGACGACCCACGGCGCTCCGATCGGCGTCCAGGCAAGGACCCCGCCGATGCCGGAGCGCAGCTCGGGGCTCTGCGCCACGAAGCCCCCGACGCCGATGACGGGCCCGAGGAACATGAGACCAAGGAATCCGGCCAGCATGGAGGACTCGCGGAACAGGCGGCTCTGCAGGAGGGCCGAGAGCGCCGTCGAGGTCAGCCGAGCGAGGGCGAGGGAGAGGAGGGCGCCGAGCAGCCCGCCGACGCTGCCGAGCAGGAGGCCGGCGAAGCTCCGGGCCGAGGCCGCGCCCCAGAGGAGGCCGACAAGCAGGGTGGCGATGCCGAGCGGGTTGATGGCCCCGGCGAGCAGCAGGCCCGTCACGAGCTCCCGCCGAGGAACGAGCAAGGTGGCGAAGCGGCGAGGGTCGAGCGTCTGGTCCACACCCACGAACAACGGCGTCACGAGCGCCCAAAGCAACACGAGAGCCGAGCCGAGCAGGGCGAGGATCGAGAACCGCAGCTCGGGGTCCTCGACGAACCCGAGGCCGAAGAGGGCCCCGATCGCGAAGACGAGCGCGCCCAGGGCGTACAGCCCCAAGAGCACGAGAGCGATGACGGCCGAGACGCTCCGCGTCAGCTGGTTCTTCTGCAGCTGGAGCGAGAGGCGGATCAGCGTCCCAACCACGAGAGGCTCCCTCCCTCGTGCCGTCCGCCGACGAGGTCGATGAACGTGGACTCGAGGTCCCGCCCGGCGCGCACCTCGTCCACCGTGCCGGCGGTCAGGACGCGGCCGGCGGACATGATCGCCACGTGGTCGCACATGCGCTGGACGAGGTCCATGACGTGGCTCGAGACGATGACCGTTCCGCCGTCGGACACGAACCGCGCCAGGACGTCCCGGATGTTCGCGGCGGAAACGGGGTCCACCGCCTCGAAGGGCTCGTCGAGCACGAGCAGCCGCGGCCCGTGGATGAGCGCCGAGGCGAGCGTGACCTTCTTGGTCATGCCGGCCGAGTAGTCCGTGACGAGCTTCGCCGCGGCGGGCTCCAGGTCCATGAGGGCCAGAAGCTCAGAGGTCCGCTCCGCCGCGGTGGCCTTGTCCAGGCCGCGGAGGCGGCCCGTGAACTCGAGGAGCTGCCGCCCCGTCAGACGGTCGAAGAGGCGCAGGCCGTCCGGCATGATGCCGAGCAGACGCTTCGCCTCCATCGGGGAGGCCCACACGTCCTGCCCGTACACCGCGGCCGTGCCGGCGCTCGGACGGATCAGTCCCGTGGCCATCGAGAGCAGGGTGGTCTTGCCCGCTCCGTTGGGCCCCACGAGGGCGTAGAAGGAGCCTGAGGGCACGTCGAGGGAGACGGAGTCCACGGCGAGCTGCTGGCCGAAGGCGCGCGTCATCCCCTGGATCTGGAGGGCCGGGAGGGCAGCGGTCTGCATCATGCCCCCAGTCTATGAATCAGCTGAGTGCGGCGTCGTCGCCCGGAAGTCGGATCTCGCGCGGAGATCTCCGCCCGACCGTCATCCGAACGGATGACCTGCGCGTCCCTTGGTGCGGCTCAGAACAGCGCGGCGGCGAGCTTCCGCCGGGCCTCGCCGACGGCGGGGTGGTCCCCGCCGATCAGCGTGAAGAGGTCCACGATCCTGGCGCGCGCCGCCTCGCGATCCTCTCCGCCGTGCGAGGCGATGAAGCGGATGAGGCGGGTCAGGGCGTCCTCCACGTGGCCGTTGGTCACGTCCGCGTCCGCCACGAGAAGCTGGGCCTCGAGGTCGTCCTGGTCCGCCGCGGCCCGCCCCCGTGCCGCGGAGACGTCGGCGCCGTGCAGGCGCCCGAGCAGCTGCGCGTTGAGGCGTCCCTGCTTGGCGGCCTCGTCGGCCGGCGAGTTCGCCAGGATCGAGTCGTACAGGCGCTCCGCCTCGGCGTAGTCCTCGCGCCCGATGGCGTCCAGGGCCGCCTGCTCCTCCGCCGAGAGCTGGGGCTCCGGAGCGTCCTCGTCCCCGTCCTCTCCGCCGTCTCCGCTGTCCGGGATGGATTCGGTCACCCCGTGCTCGTCGCCGAGCTGGATGAGCTGCGCGAAGATCGAGTCCCAGTCCTGGGGCGGGTTGCCCTGGAAGATCGGCACCGGCTGGCCCTTGATGAGCGCGACGGCGGCCGGCACGGCCTGAAGCTGAAAGGCCTGGAAGACGCTCGGGGCGTCCTCGCCCCGGACGCGGCCGAGCGCGATCCGGCCGTTCTGCTTGGCCACGAGCGGCACGAGCGCGTCGATGGCCTCCTGGGATCCGGGCACCTGGTCCGCGTACAGGCCCACGAGGCAGATGACCTGCCCCGAGAGCTGCATGAGCTGCTCGAAGCTCGCGTCATTGACGTCCACCACGAAGCGCGGCTTGCGCCCGCCCTCTCCCCCGCCGGCGGCACCCGGCTGCTGCCCGGACGCCTGCTGCGCCGCCGAGCGGTTCGCCAGGGCGGAGAGGTCCACAGCGCCGCGCAGGGCCGCGCTGCTCAGCCCGGGGTCTGCCGGGGCGCCGGACGCCTGGCCGGAGGCCGCGGGGCGGCGGGACGAGGACGAGGGGACTGCACCGTGGTTCATGGACATGCTGACAATCTATCGCGGAGCCCGGGGCCGTGTCCCAGGACGGTCGACTACCGTGGGACCGTGACTTCATACTCAGTGGACAGGCCTGGGCGGCACCGCCTCAGCCCCGTCGCCATGGGCTTCCTCGGCACGCTCGGCGTCGGCCTGGCCCTCGGCCTGTACTACATCGTCATCCACACCGGCCCGCTGCCGCTCTGGATCACCGCCGCCCTCTTCATCGCCCTGGGACTGGATCCCGTGGTGCGCTTCCTCGTGCGCCGCGGGGTCCCGCGCGGCGCAGGCGTGCTCATCGTCTTCCTGGCCGTCGCGGGGCTCGTCGCCGCCTTCATCAGCCTCGTCGCGCCGATCACGGTCCAGCAGCTCACCCTCTTCTTCCAGTCGCTGCCGGCCACGGTGGACCAGATGTCCCACTCCCCCACGTTCCAGCAGCTGGACAAGTCGTACGGGATCAAGGAGCAGCTGAACGCGGGCGTCAGCCACCTCACGTCCAACGCAACGGGCGCAGGCGGCATTCTGGACAAGGTCATCGCCGCCGGCACGGCCGTGGTCAACGGCCTGTTCGGCACGCTGATCGTCCTCGTGCTGACCCTCTACTTCCTCGTCATGCTCCCGTCCATGAAGGCCGCGTTCTACAGCCTGGTGCCGGCGTCCCGGCGCGAGCGGGTCACGGAGCTCACCGAGGACATCACGGCCTCTGTCGGCTCCTACGTGCTCGGCCAGTCCACGGTCGCCCTGCTCAACGGCGTCTACGCGCTCATCGTCATGGCGATCGTGGGCGTCCCGTATCCGTGGCTGTTCTTCTGCATCGTGGTCCTGCTCGCCGTCGTGCCCCTCGTCGGTCCGCCGACGGCGCTCGTCGTCGTCTCCCTCGTGGCGCTCACCAAGGGCTGGGGAACGGCGCTCGCGTTCGCCATCGCGTACTTCATTTACCTCCAGGTGGAGGCGTACTTCATCTCCCCGCGCATCATGCAGCGGGCGGTCAAGGTGCCGGGACCGGTGGCCGTCATCGCGGTCATCGGAGGCGGCTCGCTCCTCGGCGTCCTCGGAGCCCTCATCGCGATCCCGACGGCGGCGGCGGTCATGCACCTGCTCCGCGAGGTCGTGGTGCCGCGGCAGGACCGCAAGTGAGCGGCCTCTAGCCCTCCAGCCCGGCCGGGACTTCGGTCGGAAGGTCCACGGACTCGAGGCCGAGCGCCGCGGCCGCCATCGTCTCCAGGGCCCGCTTGACGTGCTTCTCCCCGACGAGCAGGTGCTTGGAGCCCTCGAACTCGATGACCTGCGCCTGCGGCACGAGCGCGAAGCGCTCACGGGCCTCGGGCGGCTGGAGGTAGTCGTCGTGCTCCGGGACGATCACGACGAGCGGCAGCCCCGTCTCCGCCCAGCGCCGCAGATCGGCGTCCTCCGCCCGGTGCAGCGGAGGCGAGATGAGCACCGCGCCGCGCACGAGCTTCGCGTTCTCCGGCTGCGAGACGTATTTGAGCGTCAGCTCCGTCCCGAAGGACCATCCCACCGCCCAGATCTCCGGGAGCCCGCGCTCGACGGCGAACCGCAGGGCCGCCTCGACGTCGTACCGCTCGCCGACGCCCTCGTCGAAGGAGCCCTCGCTCGTGCCCCGGGGCGAGCTCGTCCCGCGGGTGTTGAAGCGCAGAACGGCCAGGTCCGCCAGCGCGGGCAGGCGCAGCGCCGCCTTCCGGTAGACGTGGGAGTCCATGAAGCCGCCGTGCGTGGGCAGGGGGTGGAACATGACGAGCGTGGCCACCGGATCGGAGTCCGCGGGCAGGGCGAGCTCTCCCACGAGGGTCAGCCCGTCCTCCGTGGTCAGCTCGATGTCCTCGCGGCGGGCCGCCAGCACGGTGTTGGACCTGATCTCCTCGCCCGGCGCGGCGCCGGTCTCCGTCTCGTTCTCGCTCATCCCTCCATGCTAGGCGAGCGCCAGCCCGAGCCAGTCCCGCGCGGAGGCGTCCGGAGGTCACAGGTCCCGCGCAGGCAGGCCCGCCGCCTGCCCCTCAGGCGTCAGGCCCTCCGCCGTTCAGTAGAGTGGTGGACCGTGCGACTCGTCATTGCTGAATGCTCCGTGGACTACGTCGGCCGCCTCAAGGCCCACCTCCCCCGCGCCAAGCGCCTCATCATGGTCAAGGCCGACGGCTCGGTGCTCATCCACTCCGACGGCGGCTCCTACAAGCCCCTCAACTGGATGTCCCCGCCGGCGACGACGCGCATCGCCTCCCCGGAGGAGACGGGCGTGGGCGAGGACTCGGTCGAGTCCTGGATCGTCCAGCACGGCAAGAGCGACGACAAGCTCATCATCCACATCCACGCGATGCACCATGACTCGGAGCACGAGCTCGGGCTCGATCCGGGGCTCATCAAGGACGGCGTCGAGGCAGACCTCCAGCGGCTGCTCGCCGAGCAGATCCACCGGCTCGGAGACGGTTTCTCCCTCATCCGACGGGAATATCCCACGGCGATCGGCCCCGTGGATATCCTCGCCCGAGACCGAGAGGGCTCCACCGTTGCCGTGGAACTGAAACGGCGCGGTGATATCGACGGCGTCGAGCAGCTGACCCGCTATCTCGCCCTCCTCAATCGGGACCCTCGGCTCGCCCCGGTGCGGGGAGTTTTCGCCGCCCAGCTGATCAAGCCGCAGGCCCGCGTCCTCGCCGAAGACCGGGGCATCGAGTGCCTCTCGCTCGACTACGACGAAATGCGCGGCGTGGACGATTCCGACAGCCGACTTTTCTAATTGCTCCGTTATTCATTTTGAATTCTCTATGTATTGCGCAGGCCACGATACGGAGGCAAGAATTTTGACAATCTTCCCTTCTCCGTGAAAGTGTTGACGAGGAACGGGCACGATCTGAGCCGGTTCTGAAGCGTGAGGCACGAAAGCAATACCAGCATTCCTTCTCGCTTTGCATCCCCACCCCGCCGTCTCCCTGAGGCGGCCCATGCTTGAAGGAGCATCATGGCTGAAGGCACAGTCAAGTGGTTCAACCCGGAGAAGGGCTTCGGCTTCATCACGCCGGACGGCTCGAACGACGACGTGTTCGTCCACTACTCCGAGATCGCCACCAACGGTTTCCGCACCCTCGACCCGGAGCAGCGCGTCAGCTTCGAGATCGGCGAGGGCACCAAGGGCCCGCAGGCCATGGGTGTCACGCCCCTCTGATCTGAGCCCTCTCCCCCGGCCGTGAGGCGGGCCCCTCAGGGCTCTTCTCTCTGATCCGCGTCCGAGTTCTGCGCCAAGCGACGATGCTCGGCTGAAAGCGGAAGAGGACAGCGAGCCGGACACAGAGCACCGATACACAGTGAAGCCCCGGCCTCCCGATGGAGGCCGGGGCTTCGCTGTGCTGTCCCAGGCCCGTGCTGCGTCCGCCGAGGTGTCTCAACTGCATGCTGTCTCAGGCTAGCGCCGCGTCGACTGCGTGCCGAGTCGACTGTGCGGTCCGCGCTGTCAGCCGGGCAGTCTGCTCTCTCGACAGTGCGCTCCTTCGACGGGGCGACCGAGCGGAGAACGCCAGTTCCGCGAGGGTCAGCGCCAGTGGCCGCGGCCGACCGTCCCCCATGCCTCGAGCCATGCGCAGATCCCCGCGGACTCGTCGAACCCCAGGGCCAGATGCACTGGAGTCTCTCGGGACGGCGAGCTGAAGCGGGCCACGACCCACCCGCTGTCGACCTCATTCGGGTGGGCCTTCTCCAGGCTGCGCACGAGCTCGTCCTCTGGCCTGAGGCGGTCCATCTCGAGGAGATGGCGCTCCAGGCGCACCTCCGGAATCGGCGTGACCGAGGAGTCCCTGAACCACTGGAGCTCCTCGGCACGGTACCGCAGCGTCCCCTCAACCCATCCCGACGGCGTGGACAGAAGGGCCGGGAACGCGGCGAGGGTGCCCCGCAGCTGCCTGCGGCGCACCCTCATCGCCATTCGCCGTCCGAGAACCCCGCCGACCACCAGCCCCGCAATGACGCTGAGCAGGATGACGAGGTGCGGAAAGCCCATGATTCTGTGTTGTTCGGGTCAGCGTTTCACCGCGTCCCGGCGTCAGAGGCTGCTGGCGGCCGGCGCATCCACCGGCTTGCAGTCGTCTGCCACCACGATGACTCGGCCGTCCTCGCCCTCGACGGACATGAACCCGCCGTTGGCGTGGAAGAACTCGCGCTGGCCGTTGGCACCGGCCACCATCAGCTCGCCCTCGCCGAGGACGGCCAGCATGGGCTGGTGCCCCGGGAGGATGCCGACCTCGCCCTCGCTGGTGCGCACGCGCACCATCGAGGCCGGGCCGGACCAGACGGAGGAGTCCGGCGCGACGATGTCTACGTGGAGTTCCTTCGCAGCCATGATCAGTTGGTCGACTTCTGGATCTCGGCCCACTGGCGCTCGACGTCGTCCATGCCGCCGACGTTGAAGAACGCCTGCTCGGCGATGTGGTCGACGTCGCCGTCGCAGATGGCCTTGAAGCCCTCGATCGTGTCCTTGATGGAGACGGTCGAGCCCTCGACGCCGGTGAACTGCTTCGCCGTGTAGGTGTTCTGCGAGAGGAACTGCTGGATGCGGCGGGCACGGGACACCGTGACCTTGTCCTCTTCGGAGAGCTCGTCCACGCCGAGGATGGCGATGATGTCCTGGAGCTCCTTGTTCTTCTGCAGGATCTGCTTGACGCGCACGGCCGTGTTGTAGTGGTCGTGCCCGATGTACTGCGGATCCAGGATGCGGGAGGTCGAGGTCAGCGGGTCCACGGCCGGGTAGAGGCCGCGGGACGCGATCTCGCGGGAGAGCTCCGTGGTCGCGTCGAGGTGCGCGAACGTGGTGGCCGGCGCCGGGTCCGTGTAGTCGTCAGCAGGGACGTAGATCGCCTGCATCGACGTGATGGAGTGGCCGCGCGTCGAGGTGATGCGCTCCTGGAGGAGGCCCATCTCGTCAGCGAGGTTCGGCTGGTAGCCCACCGCGGACGGCATGCGGCCGAGGAGGGTGGAGACCTCCGAGCCCGCCTGCGTGAAGCGGAAGATGTTGTCGATGAAGAGGAGCACGTCCTGCTTCTGCACGTCGCGGAAGTACTCGGCCATCGTGAGGGCCGAGAGGGCGACGCGCAGGCGCGTTCCCGGCGGCTCGTCCATCTGGCCGAACACGAGGGCGGTGTCCTTGAGGACGCCCGCCTCCTCCATCTCGACCCAGAGGTCGTTGCCCTCACGGGTGCGCTCGCCGACGCCGGCGAACACGGACGTGCCGCCGAAGTTGCGGGCGACACGGGTGATCATCTCCTGGATGAGAACGGTCTTGCCCACGCCGGCGCCGCCGAAGAGGCCGATCTTGCCGCCCTTGATGTACGGCGTCAGGAGGTCGATGACCTTGATGCCCGTCTCGAGCATCTCCGTGGAGCCCTCGAGCTGAGCGAAGCTCGGAGCCTTGCGGTGGATCGGCCAGCGCTCGGAGACCTGGATCTCCGAGTTGTCGACGTCCAGGGAGTCGCCGAGGACGTTGAAGATGTGGCCCTTGACGCCGTCGCCCACCGGGACGGAGATCGAGTCGCCCGTGTCCTGGACGAGGGCGCCGCGGACGAGGCCGTCCGTGGCCTGCAGGGAGATCGCGCGGACGAGGTTGTCGCCGAGGTGCTGCGACGTCTCGAAGGTGATCTTGTGCTCTTCACCGTGCATGGTCACGGTGGTGGTCAGTGCGTTGTAGATCTCCGGCATCGCGTTCGAGGGGAACTCGACATCGACAACCGGGCCGATGACACGGACGATGCGTCCCGTGGCACCAGAAGGAGCTGCAAGCTCAACATGCTCAGCAGTTGGGGCAGTCATCTCTCTCACTTCTCTGTTGTTGGCAATTGTGGTCAGTGGAGCCGGGCGCTGGCCGCCGCGGCGGGACGATGGCTAGGCGCTGAGCGCGTCTGCGCCGGCGACGATCTCGGACAGCTCCTGCGTGATCTCCGCCTGGCGGGCGTTGTTGCGCAGTCGCGTGAACTTCTTGATGAGCTCGCCGGCGTTGTCGCCTGCAGCCTTCATGGCGCGCTGGCGGGCCGCCAGCTCGCTGGCCGCTGCGAGAAGCATGGCCACATAGACCTTCGACTCGATGTAGCGGGGCATGAGCTCGTCGAGGACGCTGTACGCGTCCGGCTCGAACTCGAAGAGCGGGAGCGGGCCCTTGGAGCCTGCCTCGGCCTCCTCCTGCTGCTCCTTGGTCATCGGAAGGAGCTTCCCGGAGGTCGGCTCCTGCGTGACCATCGAGTCGAATCGGGTGTAGACGAGGTGGACGTCGTCGACGCCGCCCTCCTCCGCGCCCTTGACGAACTCCTCGAGGAGCTTCTCCCCGATCTCGACGGCGGTCTCGTGCACCGGAGCGTCCGTGTGTCCGCTCCAGAAGCCCTTGTACTCCCGCTGGCGGAAGTCGAAGTAGGCCTGCCCCTTGCGGCCGTAGAGGTAGACGTCGACCTCCTGGCCGCGGGAGCGCAGATCCTCGATGAGGGCCTCGGCCTCCTTGATGACGGACGAGGAGTACGAGCCGGCGAGGCCGCGGTCGCTCGTCATGATCAGGACGGCCGAGCGCTTGACGTCAGCGCGCTGCGTCGTCAGCGTGTGGTCGATGTCGGTCTGCGCCGACACGGCGGCCACGGCGCGGGAAATCGCGTCCGCGTACGGACCGCTGGCCGAGACGCGCTGGCGCGCCTTGCCGATGCGGGACGTCGCGATCAGCTCCATGGCCTTGAAGATCTTGGCCATCGACTGGGTCGACTTGATCTTCTCGCGGTAGACCCGGATCTGGGCTCCCATGCTGTTCCTTTCTCGACGGGCTGCCCGCGGCGCCCGAAGGCGCCGCGGACGGCCGTGTCAGCGGCCTACTTGGAGGACGACTCGCTCGGCTGGAAGCCGCGCTTGAACTCGTCCATCTGGGACTTGAGCTCGTCCAGCGTGGAGTCCTCCAGCTTGCCGGTCTGCTCGATCGTGGTGAGCACCTGGCTGCGGTGGCGCAGGTGCTCGAGGAGCTCCGCCTCGAAGCGGCCGACCTCGGAGACCGGGACCTCGTCCAGGTGGCCGTTCGTGCCGGCCCACACGGAGACGACCTGCTCGGCGACCGGGTACGGCTTGTACTGGCCCTGCTTGAGCAGCTCCATGAGGCGGGCGCCACGGGTCAGCTGCTGGCGGGAGGCCGCGTCGAGGTCCGACGCGAACATCGCGAACGCCTGCATGTCGCGGTACTGCGCCAGCGAGAGCTTCAGCGTGCCGGAGACCTTCTTCATGGCCTTGACCTGTGCGGCGCCGCCGACGCGGGAGACCGAGACGCCGACGTCCACGGCCGGGCGCTGGTTGGCGTTGAAGAGGTCCGACTGCAGGAAGATCTGGCCGTCGGTGATGGAGATGACGTTGGTCGGGATGAACGCCGAGACGTCGTTGGCCTTCGTCTCGATGATCGGCAGACCCGTCATCGAGCCCGCGCCCAGCTCGTCCGAGAGCTTCGCGCAGCGCTCGAGGAGGCGGGAGTGCAGGTAGAAGACGTCGCCCGGGTAGGCCTCGCGTCCCGGCGGACGGCGGAGGAGGAGGGAGACGGCGCGGTAGGCCTCGGCCTGCTTCGAGAGGTCGTCGAAGACGATGAGGACGTGCTTGCCGCCGTACATCCAGTGCTGGCCGATCGCCGAGCCCGCGTAGGGGGCGAGGTACTTGAAGCCGGCCGGATCGGACGCCGGGGAGGCGACGATCGTGGTGTACTCGAGCGCGCCGTTCTCCTCGAGGGTCTGGCGCACGGCCGCGATGGTCGAGGCTTTCTGGCCGATGGCGACGTAGATGCAGCGGACCTGCTTGTTGACGTCGCCCGACTCCCAGTTGGCGCGCTGGTTGATGATGGCGTCCACCGCGATGGCGGTCTTGCCCGTCTGGCGGTCGCCGATGATGAGCTGGCGCTGTCCGCGGCCGATCGGGATCATGGCGTCGATCGCCTTGATGCCGGTCTGCAGCGGCTCGTGCACCGACTTGCGCTCGGTGACGCCCGGGGCCTGGAGCTCGAGGGCGCGGCGGCCCTCGGGCACGATCTCGCCCAGGTCGTCGATCGGCTGGCCGAGGGGGTCCACGACGCGGCCGAGGAAGTTGTCGCCCACCGGGATCGAGAGGATCTCTCCGGTGCGCTGGACCTCCTGGCCCTCCTCGATGTTCGTGTAGTCGCCGAGGACGACGACGCCGATCTCGCGGGTGTCGAGGTTCTGGGCGAGGCCCAGCGTGCCGTCCTCGAAGCGAACGAGCTCGTTCGCCATGACGGACGGAAGTCCCTCGACGCGAACGATTCCGTCGCTCGCGGTGATGACGCGGCCGACCTCGACGCGGTCTGCCGTGCCGGGCTCGTAGGACGCCGCGAACTCGTTCAACGCATTGCGGACGTCATCGGCATTGATGGTCAATTCGGCCATCTGTGCTCCCTGCTCTCCGTATCTAGGGATCCTGCGCCGCTCTGGGGAGAGCGGATCGGATCGACGTGTGTAGCTTGGGCGCCGGCGGTCCGCCGACGCCAGGTGGTGACTAGCTCGCTAGCCGCTGCTTGAGGCGGTTGATGCGGGCGACGACGGAGGAGTCGATGACCTCGTCTCCCACGGTCACTCGCACGCCGCCGATGAGCGACGGGAGCGTCGTCGCGTTGATCTTCAGTTCGCGGCCGAAGACCCGGGTGAGGGACTCGGCCAAACGCTGACTCTGCTCCGGAGTCAGCTCCTGCGACGTTTCCACGTGGGCGACCCACAGGTTGTGGCGGGCTGCCACATACTGCGCGAAGCGCTCCACGAGGGTGACGACCTTGAGGCCACGCGGGTGCATGACCGCCTGCTCGAGCAAGACCTGGGCCGGCTCGGAGTCACGCTCCGTCAGGCGACGGGCCAGCGTGCGGCGCGCCTCCCCGGAGGCGGTGGCACGGCTGAGCGCGCCCTGGAGCTCGTGGCTCTCCTCCACCGTGTTGGCGAAGGCGAACAGCTCGTTCTCCAGGCGTCCGATACCGGACTCGCCCTCGCGCTCGGCGACGAACGCGGCAGCGTCCACGCCGAGGGTCTCGAACGTGTCCACGAAGTCCCGCAGCGAGGAGTAGCGAGCGGACGCCACATGCTGCGCGGCTGCGGAGACCGTCTCCGAGACCTGCGATCCGAGGACCCGGCCGAAGAGCGCCGCGCGGTCCGCCGGCTCGCGCGAGGGATCCGTCAGCGCGCGCTGGAGACCCGGGTTCGCGTCGAGGACGTTGAGGACGGAGAAGAACTCCTTGGCCGTCTCCAGCGTCAGCTCAGACCGGCGGCTCTCGAGGTACGCCCGAGCCGATGCCAGTGATTCACTCGAAACAGACGTCATGACCGCGCTGCACCTGCGTTCGACTCGGTCTCGAGGTCCGCGATGAAGCGGTCCACGACCCGCTGCGAGCGGGCGTCGTCATTGAGGGCCTCCCCCACGATCTTGCTCGCGAGCTGCGTGGCCAGCGTGCCGACCTCGCTGCGGAGCGAGACGACGGCGGCCTGGCGCTCGGACTCGATCTGGAGGTGGGCCTGCTCGGTGATGCGCTGGGCGTCAGCGGCGGCCTTCTCCTTGAGCTCGGCGAGGATCTGGGCGCCCTCGCTCCGCGCGTCCTCGCGGATGCGGTTGGCCTCGACACGGGCGTCAGCAAGCTGGCGCTCGTACTCGGCGAGCTTGGCATCCGCCTCGGCCTGAGCCTTCTCAGCGCGCTCGAGACCGCCCTCGATGGCCTCCACGCGGGCCTGGTAGGCCTTCTCGAAGGCCGGGGCCACGTACTTGATGACGAGGAACAGGAGGACGCCGAAGGTGACCAGCGAGACAAGCACTTCCCAGAAGTTGGGAATGAGCGGGTTGCTCGCGCCCTCGCCCAGGATCAGAAGCGATCCGTTCATAGTTCACCCTTCCTTAGGGTCAACGAGCTCCGGGGAGCTCTGGGGTTCCTCGGGGCTTACTTGATGATGAAGGCGAAGACGAGGCCGAGGATGGCAAGGGCCTCAACGAGGGCGAAGCCGAGGAGGGCGATCTGGTTGAGGACCGGGCGGGACTCCGGCTGGCGGGCGACGCCGTTGATGTACGCGGCGAAGATGAGGCCGACGCCGATGGCCGAACCGATGGCGGCGAGACCGTAACCGACGAGGTTGAGGGAGCCAGTCATTGATTTTCCTTTCGGTACCAAGGGATTTCCCTGGAGGTGTAGGGAGGTCCTTCCCCCATGGTGGGGGAAAACTATGAAACTTGAGAAGCGTTCGCCGGGTCAGGCGAGCGGGTCAGTGGTTGTCCGCGTGCTCCGCGCCCTGGATGTAGATGGCCGTGAGCAGAGTGAACACGAACGCCTGGAGGACCATGATGAGGGCCTCGAGCAGGCCCATGGCGACGGATCCGCCGATGACGAGGATGCCCGTGCCCTTGAGGAAGAGGTTCTCCTGGACGGCGATGAGGTAGTGGGCGCCGGTGCCGGCGAGCGTCACGATCATGTGGCCGGCGAGCATGGTGGCCATGAGTCGCAGCGAGTGGGTCAGCGGGCGCACCACGAAGTTGGAGAGGATCTCGATGGGCACCAGGATGAAGAGGAGGGCGAACGGAACGCCGGAGGGAACGACCATGAGCTTGAAGAAGCCGAGGCCGTGCTTCTTGATGCCGACGCCGATCCAGGTCAGGTACACCACAGCCGCCAGAGCGTAGGCGCTGCCCGCGTGGGAGAAGGTGGGGAGCTGGAGGACCGGGATGAGCCCGAAGAGGTTGTTCACGAGGACGAAGAAGAAGATCGCGAACAGCAGGGGAACCCACTTGAGGAAGCCCTGGCCGATGATCTCGCGTCCGAGGCTGTTGCGGACGAACTCGTAGCCGGACTCTCCGATGAACTGGAGCTTGCCGGGGACCATGGAGCCCTTGCGGATGGCGAGCCGGAAGAACGCCACGATGAGGACCACCGAGAGGATCATCAGCAGCATCTGCTTCGAGAACGCGAAGTCCCCGATGTGGAAGAGCGGGGGCAGGTGCATGTCATCCAAGGTGGGAGGCGTGAACTTCTCCCCCTCGGCCGGGAGTGCAAGCGCGAGCAACGCGTTTCCTCTCTGCTGTGTCCATCATCGGGCAACATCCGAGCGCCGCAGGGCGCCAGCATGTGGTCGAAGGAGCGCTGCGAACGTCATCCGCGCGGCTCCACTCGGCCTGCCGATCCGCTCGCCTTCGAGCGGGCCGACCAGCGCCTCGGTGTCACCCATCCTGACGTTCAGCGCGCATCCGGTTCCGCGGACGACTGCTTCTCCGCAGCCGAGGGACCGGCTTCACGCTCGTCAAGCTGCTGACGAAGCTTGGCCATGTAGATTCCGCCTGCGATTCCAACCGCCAGGCCAACGAACTTCAGGAAGTTCATCCCGAACAACGCATCCAGCCCCCAGCCTATCAAAAACCATGCGAGGACACCGCCAAGAACGTACTGAAGGAGGTACTTTGCCATACCCTGATTCTCCCCGATCCGCGCCCTACGCGTCTTCATCGCTCGAGTAGAGCGGCACCCGGGAGGCGCCGACGGAGCGGAACTGCACCAGCTGCCACGCCGCCACCGCCGCGAGAGCCCCGGCTCCCACCCAGATCCCGGAGGCCCAGGAAGGGATGCCGACCATGAGGAAGAGGACGGCCACCACGAAGAACTTGAGCACGTACAGCCCCATCCCGAGCAGCACGAGCGAGTCCGGAGCGCGTCGGGCGGCGAGCGCCAGGATCACGGCCGAGACGGCGAAAGAGGCCCAGACGATCCCGATCCCGAGCATCGCGGACGGAGCCGCCGCCCGGTCCGGCGTCAGCCAGAGGGAGCAGGCCAGCACGGCGAGAGCCAGAGATGCGGCCGTGCCGTCCCTCAGCTGGCCCCAGTGCTGGCGAGAGAGGGCGAGCGCCGCATCCCTGCGGCCGTCAGAGAGACCGCGCTGTGCGGCTCCGGTCATGAGGCGCTTCCTTTCCGGCCTGCGAAGCGGCCGAGGGCCCACGGCAGGCTGAGGTAGACGAGGACGAGCAGGACGGTGGCGAAGGCCGCCGGGTTGACCGGCTGGTCGCCCGCCGCCGCGCCGAGCGAGCCGAACCAGCAGGCGAGCGCGGTGCACCCCACCACGGTGAGGGCGGAGCCGACATGGCTCATCCCGACATCCGTCAGGCGCTGGTAGACGTGCTCCCGGTGGGGCTGCGTCCACGGCTTCCCCTCGAGGATGCGCCGCGCCAGGGTGAAGCCGGTGTCCGCGAGGTACACGAGGAAGGGCGCCACCACGGACTCGACGTGCACCCCGGCGAAGAAAGCCCCGAAGGCCATCGCGGCCAGCGCTCCCCCGAGCAGGTAGGAGCCCGCGTCCCCCATGAAGGAGGCCGGCCACCGGAACCAGCCGAAGTTCCACGGGAGGAAGCCCACGTAGGCGGCGGCGACGACGAGGCCTCCGACGGTGAGCCACGTGAGGCCCGACTCCGCCCCGAGCAGGGCGAACCAGCCTCCCGCCACGAGACCGTACAGGCCGGAGATCCCGTTGACTCCGTCCATGAAGTTCACGGCGTTGACGAGTGCGGGCACGCCCACGGCCCCCACGGCAGCGAACCAGGGCGAGACGCCCGCGGCGTCCGCCATCCACGCCGTGACGCCCACGCCGAGCAGGACCTGCACGAGGAAGCGCGGGCCGACCCCCACCCCCCAGAGGTCCTCGGCCCACCCGAGACCGCCGCACACCGTTCCCGAGACGAGCACAGCCCAGGCGAGTGGCTGCTCGCGCACCGACGGGGAGAGCGCCAGGACGAGGGCGAAGACGAGGACGAACGCCGCCGCGCACGCGATCCCCAGGCCGCGGACCACGGTCCCCACATGGGACGAGCGCGCGCTCGCGACGTCGACCACGCCCATCGACTCGAGCCAGGGGCGCAGGAGGGTCGGCGAGAGCACGGAGATCCCGAGGGCCGCGACGGCGGCGAGGGCGAGGACGGCGTCTGAGGTCATCGCGGACTTAGCGGTCCCGCCGGGCCACGCGAAGGGTCTCCGTGGCGGGCTGGGAAGCGCGGCCCTGCCGGAAGAGGTCGAGGTCCAGCTCGTCCGGGGACAGGGGGCTGACCGCGGCGTGCGAGATGAGGGGGTGGAACGGCGTCGTCGTCGTCTCATCCTCCCGCACGAGCACCTCGGTGAGCTTCTCGCCGGGGCGGAGGCCGGTCAGCTCGATCTCGATCTCGCGGCCGGAGAGTGCGATGAGCTGGCGGGCGACGTCGATGATCTTGACCGGCTGGCCCATGTTGAGGATGAGGACCTCTCCACCGCGGCCCACCGCGCCGGCCTGGAGCACCAGGCTCGTGGCCTCGGGGATGGTCATGAAGAAGCGCTCGACGCGCTCGTCGGTCACGGTGACCGGACCGCCGCGCTCGATCTGCTGGGCGAAGAGCGGCAGCACCGAGCCCCGCGAGCCGAGGACGTTGCCGAAGCGGACCGAGACGTAGCGGCCCCCGCTCACCTGCGCCGCCCAGGCCGTGAGGCGCTCGCCGAGGCGCTTGGCGTGGCCCAGGGCCGTCGAGGGGTCCGCGGCCTTGTCCGTGGAGATGTTGACGAACGTGCCCGTTCCGGCGTTCATCGCCGCGATGAGGACGTTGGCGGTGCCGAGCACGTTGGTCTTCCACGCCTCGAGCGGGTACTGCTCCAGCAGGGGCACGTGCTTGAGGGCCGCCGCGTGGAAGACCACGTCCGGGCGCCGGGACGTGAAGACCTCCTCGAGGGCCCGCGAGTCCCGGATGTCCGCCAGGACGGTCTCCGAGCCGGTGAGCAGGCCGGAGCCGGTCAGCGAGATGGCGGTGGCCTGCATCGCGGACTCGTCCCGCTCGAGGAGGATGAGCTCGGACGGGCCGAGCTCGGCGACGTGCCGGCAGATCTCCGAGCCGATCGAGCCGCCGGCGCCCGTGACGAGGACGCGCCGCCCCTCGATGTAGGAGCGCAGGCTCGGCACGTCGAGGTCCACGGGCGTGCGTCCGAGCAGGTCCTCCATCCGCACCTCGGTGAGCTGCCGCGAGAGGTCCTCCTCGCCCGGATCGAGGATCTCGGCGAGGCGGGGCATCTGCATGAGGCGGGCGCCCGTGCCCGCGATGCTCTCGGTCAGCGAGCGCAGGAGAGACGGGTCGGCGTGGGCGACGGCGACGACGACGGCGTCCGCCCTGTGCCGCTCGACGAGCTCTCTCAGGGACTTCCGGGTGCCGACGACCGGCACGGAGGCGACGCGGAGGTACTTCTTGTGGGGGTCGTCGTCGACGAGCCCGACCACCTGGAACTGGCCCGAGGGGTCCTTCATCATCTGGTTGACGAGGCCGCTGCCGAGGAATCCCGCGCCGAAGACGAGCACGCGCTGGGCGGCCGCCGCCGGACGGGCCCGCCCCTCCACGTACATCCGCTTGAGGTAGCGGGCCGCGCCCATGAAGAGGCACGCGAACGGGAAGGCGATGATCCCGGACGAGCGGGGGATGTCGAGCGCGAGACCGAAGAAGATGCTCGTGACGACGAGGACGGCCGCCACCGTGCCGATGACGACGATGAGCAGCCGCAGCTCGTCGAAGCTGCCGAAGGGGTACTTGCCCCGGTACAGGCCCGCCAGATGGCCCACGACGAGCTGGGCGAGGACGGCGATCCCCGTGAAGACGGCGTAGCCTGCCCAGTCGATCGTGTCCACGGTGAGCTCGTAGCGCAGGACGAGGCCGAGGATGACGGCCACGGCCCAGCAGAGGGCGTCGATGATCCGCTGGTAGACAAGCCACCGGACCGGCCGTTCCCCGGGTGCGAACGAACGGGTCAGAGGGCTCATGGCGGTGCTTCTCTCCTCGACGTCGGGCGTCCCAGCGCCCACACTCTCTGCGGCCACTTGAGACTGGTGTGCCACCCCGCCAATATTAGACAAGCAGTCCGTTGAATTCCGCACGGTCCCCTGCACGACGCGCCCGTAGACGCGATTCGGCGTCCGGCCCCTGACGAAAGCGAGCCCCATGGCACTCACCCGGGAGGCACGGGTCTCCGTGGCCGCCGTGACCTTCGACCGCCCGAAGGAGGTCGGAGCCCTCCTCGACGCGCTCGCAGCCCAGTCCCATCCGATCGCCCGGATCTCCATCGTGGACTCGGGGACGCGCCCCGCGTCCGCCGTCGCCGAGGCACGGCGCGAGCGCCTCTCCGAGCGCGGCACCGAGCTGGACTGGGTGCGCAGCGAGGCGAACCTCGGGGGCGCCGGCGGGTTCTCGCTCGCCATCCTCCACGCCCTCGCCTCCGGCGCGGAGTGGGTGTGGATCCTCGACGACGACGCCCACCCCGAGGACGCCGCCTGCCTCGAGACCCTGGCCCGGGAGGCCGAGGAGCGGGATCTCGACGCGGTCCTGCCCATCGTGGCCGCCCCCGAGGACGCGAGCCGCCTCTCCTTCGGCTTCCGGATCGACGGCCGCCTCGAGTTCGAGCGGACCGCCGTGGAGCGGGCCGGCTTCCTCCCGGGAGTGGGGCACTTCTTCAACGGTGCGCTCGTGCGCCGGGAGGTCTTCTTCCGGGTGGGGCTCCCAGACCTCAAGCTCTTCATCCGAGGGGACGAGACGGACTTCATGGTCCGGCTGCGCAAGGCAGGCGTCCCGTTCGGCACGGTGGCGAGCACGGCCCTCACCCATCCCACGGGCTGGGGCGAGGTGCGGCACGTGCTCGGCGACCGCTGGCACGTGCTCATCCCGGACAGCGAGATGAAGCGGGAGAACTTCTTCCGCAACCGCGGCTACCTCATCCGCCGCCACCGCCGGGTCAAGTCGTTCATCGCCGACGCGGTGGGCTACCCCGTGCACTTCGCGAGGACGCGGGACGCGGAAGGCTTCCGGGCCTGGGCCCGTCCCTTCCTCGACGGACTGCGCGGCCGCGGCTTCCGGGCCCCGGCGGCCCGCGTGCGGGACGACGACGGGGACCGCGCGTGAGCTTCCCCCGCCCCCTCACGGCTCCCTACGCCGGCTCCCCCGCCCTCTGCCCCTCCTCGACCATCGCCGTGGTCACCACCTACAACCGGCGCGCGATGCTGACGCGGCTGCTCGAGTCCATCGCCGCCGATCCGAGCCCGGTGGCCGCGGTCGTCGTCGTCGACAACGCCTCCACGGACGGGACCGACGCGCTCCTCGCGGGCCTCGACGGGCGCCTCGCCCGGGAGAACGGCGAGGACGTGCCGGTCTTCGCGCACCGGATGGCGAGCAACACGGGCGGCTCCGGCGGGTTCCGGGCCGGCATGGAGATCGCGCTGTCGTCGGCTCTGGACGGAATCGCGGAGCGCGGGCGGCGCTGGCTGTGGCTCATGGACGACGACGTGGAGCTCATCCCCGGCGGCCTCGCCCGGCTGAGCGAGCGCGGGCTCAAGGCGGACCTCGTCCACGGCACGCGGCTCACGGCCGAGGGCGCGCCGTTCTTCTGGCGCCACCGGTTCGACCCCGCCACCGGCATCCACCTCCCGCTTCCCGAGCCCGAGCGCAGCGCCCCGGAGGCGGAGACGAACGTGGCGTGCTTCGAGGGAGCGCTCGTCTCGGCGCGGACGGCCGACCTCGTGGGGCTGCCGGACAGCCGCTTCTTCATCAACTCGGACGACACGGTCTACGGGTACGAGGCCTCGCGGCGGGTGCGGGTGATCGTGACGGACGAGCCGCTGCTGCGCAAGACCCGCGTCCACTCGAGCGTGGACCTGGGCCCGCGCCACCTCAACGACGCCTCGGACCTCTCCCGCTACTACGCCGTGCGCAACCGCGCCCTCATGCGGGAGCACCTCGCGGCGGCGGGGACGCTCAGCCCGGCTGCGTTCGGGGCGGGCACAGCCCTGACCGTGGCCAAGGAGCTCGCCCGTCTCGCGCTCGTGGAGGTCCCTGCGCAGCTGCGGGGGCCGGAGCGCCCCTCGCTCGGCGCCACCGCCCGGCGGGCCGGAGCCTCGGTGCGGAGCATCGCCCGCGGTCTCGGGGCGGCGCGCTCGCTCCGCCGGGAGCTCGGCGGGGAGTCCGGTCCGGAGCCGGACGCCCGCGGCGGCCGTGCGTCCGAATCCGCTCCGAAGGGGGCGGGCTCGTGATCATCGGGCTTCTCGGCGCCTCGGGATTTGTGGGACGTCACGTCCGCGCCGAGGCCGAGCGACGCGGGCACACGGTGCTCACGGCTCAGGCGCCCCGCCTCGACGTCCCAGCGCCCTCAGGCGTCGGCCGAGCATGGAAGCGCGCATCGCTTGCGGCGTGGGCGGGTGCGTGCGCGCAGGAGCTCGAGTCGCTCGCCGGCTCGGAGGAGGCCGAGCGGCTGAGACTGCTGGGCACCGAGTCCGACGTCATCGTCAACGCCGCCGGGCTCGCCTCCCCCGAGGGGCACGAGCTCTCCTCGCTCATGGGGGCCAACGCCCTCCTTCCGGCGATGCTCGCGGTCCAGTCCGGCGCTCCGCTGCTGCACCTCTCCTCCGCTGCCGTGCTCGGCGCGGGCACTCTGCACGCCCGGCCGGAGACCGCGCCGTTCTCCGACTACTCCGCCTCCAAGGCGCTCGGCGAGCGGCTTGTCCGCGAGCACGGCCGGATGCCCGCGTGCGTCCTGCGCGCCACGAGCGTCCAGGGCCCCGAGCGCCCGACGACGCAGCGGTTCGCCGCCTTCGCCCGCTCTCGCTGGGCCGGCTGCGCGGAGGACGCGCCCACCCCGCTCACGAGCGCGGCCTCGCTGGCGAGACTCGTCACGGGGATCGCGGAGGATCTCGCCGAGAGCCGCTCCGTTCCGGAAACCGTCCTGCAGCCGTGGGAAGGAGCCACCACGCTCTCGGCCATCCGGGCGGCGCGGGGACACGGCTCGGCTGTCCCGATGCACATCCCCCGGACGCTGGCGAGGCTCGCCGTCCGAGCCGGGCACGCCCTCGGAACAGCCCTGGGCAGCGGCGCGGCCCGCGGAGACGGCTCGGGGCGCGCCGCGCACGCGGCCGGACGCGTGGGACAGCGCGCTGCGGCTGTGACGCGACGGGCCGAGCTGCTCTGGTTCGGGCAGGCCCAAGAGGACGCGTGGCCTCGCGCGGCAGAGCTCGCAGGTGCTCGCGAAGTCCTCGACGTGCTGGCCCAGGCCGGTCAGGCCGTCTCCGGCGGCGGCACGCGGGGTGAGCAGCCCTAGAGGCTAGTGCTCCGAGCCGCGCTCCGGAGTTCCGGGCTGCTCGGCGGCGTCCGTCTCCGGGGTCTCCGGCGCTGCCTCCTCGGCGGGCTGCCCGGCGGACTCCTCGCGGAGCTCCTCTCCGGGCTCCTCTTCAGATTCCTCGCCGAGGCCGAGGAGGCTCGGCACCACCTCCCGGAGCCGCTCGAGGCCGATCGCGCCCTGGCGGACCACGCGCAGCGTCTCCCCCGTGGCGTCGACAATCGTGGAGGGCTGATGCTCCCCCGCGCCGCGCTCGCCGTGGTCCAGGTAGACGTCCACCGTCTCGCCGAGCTGCTCCTCGGCCTCGGCCGCCGTCGTCGCCGCCGGCTGGCGGGTGCGGTTCGCCGAGGAGACGGCGAGCGGGCCGGTGAAGGCGAGGAGGTCGAGGGCGACGTCGTCTTCCGGCATCCGAACGGCCACGGTGCCCATGGCGTCGCCGAGGTCGAGGTTGACGCTCGGCTGCTGGTGGACGATCACCGTGAGCGCGCCCGGCCAGAACTCCTTGGTCAGGGCCCGGGTCTCCTCCGAGATCTCCGCGCCGATGCCGTCGAGGGCCTCGGGGCGGTGGATGAGGACCGGCGATGGCATGGAGCGGCCGCGGCCCTTGGCCGTGAGCAGGAGGCCCACCGCGTGCGGGGCGAAGGCGTCCGCGGCGATGCCGTACACGGTGTCCGTGGGCATCACGACGAGCCGCCCGTTCGAGATCGCGCTCGAGGCGGCCGCGAGGCCCTCTCTACGCTGGGAGGAGTCGTTCATGTCGAAAATCTGGCTCACGGATCCATCCTCTCACTCGAAGCCATGACCCCGGAGGTCATGCGGTCCCGTCCCGCGAGGTCGCGGTCCGTGCGGACGCCCTCGAAGCCGAGCTCCTCGAAGCGGTCCCGGAGGGGCCGGCCCTGGGTCTCGGCGTGCTCGAAGGCCACGAGCCCTCCGGGGCGGCACCACTCGGCGGCCCGCTCGGCCATGAGCACCGGGATGCGCAGGCCGTCCGGGGAGCCCCCGTAGAGGGCGCGCTCCGGGTCGGCGAGCGCCTCCGGCTGCTCCGGGCGCTCGGACTCGGGCACGTAGGGCGGGTTGGAGACGACGACGTCGAACGCGCGCTCGAACTCCGGGCGGCCCACCGTGGCGTCCGCCTCGACGAGCTCCACGCCGAGGCCGCCCCGGTTGAGCCCCTCCAGGTTGATCCGCGCCCAGTGCAGGGCCTCCGGGGAGACGTCGAGGGCGGTCACGCGGACGTCGTCGCGCTCCGTGGCGAGGGCCGCCGCGATCGCGCCGGACCCCGTGCCGAGGTCCAGCACCGAGAAGGGGCCGCGCTCCCCCGCGGCACGGCGCCGGTCCAGGTGCGCCGCGACGAGGTCCACGAGCAGCTCCGTCTCCGGGCGGGGCACCAGGCAGCCGGGGCCCACGCGGAGCTCGAGGCGCCGGAAGGGCGCCCGGCCGAGGATGTGCTGGAGCGGCTCGCGGGCGGCTCGCCGCGCGGCCATGCGCATGAGCTGCTCACGCTCGGGGTCCGCGAGCTCCCGGCCGCGAACGCGGGCGAGGGCGAGCTCCCCCGGGCTCATCCCGAGCGCCTCGCCGAGGAGGGCCCGGGCGTCAGCACCCGGCGAGTCCACGCCGGCCTCGACGAGCAGAGACTCGAGCGCCCGGGCGGCCTCCGCGAGGGAGGCGCCCGGGCGCACGGTGCCGGAAGGGGCCGGTGAGGTCACTGCTGGCTGTCGCCGAGGGCCTCGAGCCGGGCCGCCTCGTCCGCGTCGATGCAGGACTGGATGACCGCCTGGAGGTCCCCGTTGAGGACCTGGTCCAGGTTGTAGGCCTTGTAGCCCGTGCGGTGGTCCGCGATGCGGTTCTCCGGGAAGTTATACGTCCGAATGCGCTCCGAGCGGTCCATGGTGCGGATCTGCGACTTGCGCGCCTCGGCGTTCTCCGCGTCGATCTGCTCCTGCTGGTGCGCGAGGAGCCGCGAGCGGAGGACGCGCATGGCGGCCTCGCGGTTCTGCAGCTGGGACTTCTCGTTCTGCATGGCGACGACGATGCCCGTGGGCAGGTGCGTGATGCGCACCGCGGAGTCCGTCGTGTTGACGGACTGGCCGCCCGGGCCCGAGGACCGGTAGACGTCGATCTTGAGATCGTTCTGGTGGATGTCGATCTCCTCCGGCTCGTCCACCTCGGGGAGGACGAGCACGCCCGCAGCGGACGTGTGGATGCGGCCCTGCGACTCCGTCACGGGGACGCGCTGGACGCGGTGGACGCCGCCCTCGAACTTAAGGGAGGCGTAGACGCCCTCCGCCGGATCGTTGGACTTGCCGTGGACGGCCATCTGGACGTCCTTGTAGCCGCCCTGGTCCGACTCGGTGGCGGAGATGATCTCCGTCTTCCAGCCCCGGGAGGAGGCGTAGCGGTCGTACATCCGCAGCAGGTCTCCCGCGAAGAGCGCCGCCTCGTCGCCGCCTTCGCCGCCCTTGACCTCGATGATGACGTCACGGGCGTCGTTGGGATCCCGCGGGATGAGCAGTCGCCTCAGGCGCTCCTGCGCCGTCTCGAGGTCCTCCTCCATCTGCGGGATCTCCGCGGCGAGCTCCGGGTCCTCGTCCGCCAGCTCGCGAGCGGCCTCCAGGTCGTCCGTGAGCTGGGTGTACCGCTTGTGGGCCTCGGCGATGCCGGTGAGCTGCGCGTAGCGGCGCCCCAGCTTCTTGGCGAGCGACGCGTCCGCGTGGACGGCCGGGTCCGAGAGCCGGACCTGGAGCTCGGCGTGCTCGTCGAGCAGGCCCTTCACTGATTCGAACATGGTTCCCTCTTCCCTGGCGCGACGGCCGACGGATCAGTCGTCGTCGCCCTTGGAGCCGAGCGTCGTCTTCTGGACCTGCATGAGGAACTCGACGTTCGAGTTCGTCTCGCGGATCTTGTTGGTCAGAAGCTCGAGCGCCTGCTGGGTCTCGAGGCCGGAGAGCACGCGGCGGAGCTTCCACATGATCTTGACCTCCTCCTGGGAGAGCAGGTTCTCCTCGCGGCGCGTGCCGGACGCGTTGACGTCCACGGCCGGGAAGATGCGGCGGTCCGCGAGCTGGCGCGAGAGGCGGAGCTCCATGTTGCCGGTGCCCTTGAACTCCTCGAAGATGACCTCGTCCATCTTGGAGCCCGTCTCCACGAGCGCGGTGGCCAGGATGGTGAGCGAGCCGCCGTTCTCGATGTTGCGGGCCGCGCCGAAGAAGCGCTTCGGCGGGTAGAGCGCCGCCGAGTCCACACCGCCGGAGAGGATGCGGCCCGAGGCAGGCGCCGCGAGGTTGTAGGCGCGGCCCAGGCGGGTCATGGAGTCGAGGAGCACCACGACGTCCTTGCCCATCTCCACGAGGCGCTTGGCGCGCTCGATGGCGAGCTCGGCCACGGTCGTGTGGTCGTCCGCCGGGCGGTCGAAGGTCGAGGCGATGACCTCGCCCTTGACCGAGCGCTGCATGTCCGTGACCTCCTCGGGGCGCTCGTCGACGAGCACCATCATGAGGTGGACTTCCGGGTTGTTCGTCGTGATCGCGTTGGCGATCGACTGCAGGATCATCGTCTTGCCGGCCTTCGGCGGGGAGACGATGAGGCCGCGCTGGCCCTTGCCGATCGGCGAGACGAGGTCGATGACGCGCGTGCCCACCTTCTTCGGCTCGGTCTCGAGGCGCAGGCGCTCCTGCGGGTAGAGCGGGACGAGCTTGTTGAACTCGACGCGGTCCTGGTTCTCGTCCGCCGGGCGCCCGTTGATCGTCGAGACGCGCAGGAGCGCGTTGAACTTCGCGCGGTTCGAGTTGCCGCGGTTCTGCTCCTCGCCGTCCCGCGGGGCGCGGACAGCGCCGACGACGGCGTCGCCCTTGCGCATGTTGTACTTCTTGACCTGGTTCAGCGTGACGTAGACGTCCTTGGAGCCCGGGAGGTAGCCGGAGGTGCGGACGAACGCGTAGTTGTCCAGGATGTCCAGGATGCCGGCCACGGGCAGGAGGACGTCGTCCTCGGTCAGCTCCGTGTCGTCCACATCCGGGTGTCCGCCGCGGCGGCGCCGCTCGTTCCGGTCATTCCGGTTGCGGTCCCGGCGGTTGCGGCGCGAGCGGCGGCCTCCGCCGCCCTCGTCGTCGTTGTCACGGCCGCCGCGGTCGTTGCGGTCGTTGCGGTCGTTCCGGTCCGACTTGTCCTGCTTCTCGGACTTGTCGCTGCGGCCGCCGTCGTTGTTCTTGCCGCCCTCGGAGCCCTGGCCGTCCTGGTCGCCCTCGCCGCGGTTGCGGCGGTTGCGCCGGTTGCGGCCGCGCCCGGAGCGCTCGCCGTCCTTCTCGGAGGACTCGCCGCGGCCGTTCTGGTCCTTGCCGCCCTGCTCGCGGCCGTTCTGCTGCTCGCCGCCGGACTGCTGGTCTGCGCCGCCCTGCTCACGGCCTCCCTGCTTCTCGCGGCCGTTCTGCTCGCGGGACTCGTCCTTCTCCGCCGAGCCGCCCTGGCCGCTCTCGGAGAGGGCGCCCTGCTCGGAGGAGGCGCGGCGACGGCCGCGGCCGCGGCGCGAGCCGCCGTCCTGCTGCTCACCGTCCGAGCCCTGGGCGGAACCCGCGGCCTCGGCGTCCGCGGAGCGCTCGGCGCCCTCAGACTCGGTCTGGGCGCTGGCCTCCGCCTTCTTGGAGCCGCGGGAGCGGCGGGAGGGCTTCTCGCCGCCCTGGGGCTGGCCCGCCTCGCTCTGGTCGGCGCCGCTCTGGTCAGCACCGCCCTTCGCCTCGGCCTGCTGGCCGGACTTCTCGGCTGCGGCGCGGCTCTCAGCGGCGTCCTTGGCCACGATCGAGGATCCGCGCTGGTGGTCCTGGATCGCGCTCACGAGATCCGACTTGCGCATCCGCTTGGAGCCCGTGATGCCGAGCTGGGCCGCAAGATTCTGAAGCTGGGCGAGCTTGAGGCTCGCGAGTCCGGCGCCTGCGCTGGAGCGCGCAGGGGCGTTCGATTCCGTGCCTGCTTCGAGGTCGGTGGATTCGGTCACGAAGGTTCCTTCCCCCTCGTCGGGCGCCCTCGTCAGATTCGGGGCGCATGGGTGTCATCGGGGACCAGCGGACAAGCCGTGGGACGGGCGTCAGACGCCCTGGCAGGTTCGAAGGCCTCGCAAGAAGAGATTCCGGAAGGTGCATGGCGGGCTGCGGCGCAGGCTTTCCTGCGCCGTGCGTCCTGTGCGGAGCCTCTCCTTCGGCTGAACTCGCGAAGACGCTGGGTCACCGTGAAGAAGGCCGCCGGAGCGGCTGGCTCAGCTGGAGGGCGAAGGCAGCGCGTGTCAGGCTCGCAGTGCCCGTCAAAAACCGGATCTGGCCACGTCCCGCGCCTCTGAGGGGCTCACCGGGAAGCGGCTGCTTCCTCCACCCTAGCACCGACACGGGCGAACTCCGGCGTCACGCACTCGAAGCCGCGCCGGGAGAACTCGGCGAGCGCGGCGTCACGCTCGTCATCGGAGCGGACGAGGGCCAGAACCGTGGGCCCCGCGCCCGAGACGACGGCGGGCACGCCCTCGGCGCGCAGGCTCGTCATGGCCTCGTGGGAGGGCAGCATCGCGGCGGCGCGCGCGTCCTGGTGGAGGAAGTCCCGCGTCGCCTCGAGCAGCAGCTCGGGGGCGGAGGTCAGGGCAAGGGTGAGAAGGGCGGCGCGCGCGGAGTTGTCCGCCGCGACGCCGTGGGGCACCTCCTCCGGCAGGGCCCTCCGCACGGCGTCCGTGGACACCTCGAAACCGGGGATCCCGACGACGGCGCGCACGCCAGGGCTCACCTCCGCCCGGTGGGTGCGGAACCGCGGCCTGTCCTCGCCGCGGGAGGGCGCGTCCTCCGGCCAGGAGACGGTGAGTCCGCCGAAGACGGCGGGGGCCACGTTGTCCGGGTGGCCCTCCCAGCGGCTCGCGCGCTGGAACACCCACTCGGCGCCGAGACGGTCCTCCTCAGCGAAGAGCGCGTCCGCCGCCGAGAAGGCCGTGACCGCGGCCGACGCCGAGGAGCCGAGCCCCCGCGCGTGCGGGATGACGTTCTCCGCCTCGATCTCCAGGCGCAGCCCGCTCACGTCTGCGCCGCGCTCCGCCCAGGCCTCGAGGATGAGGCGGGCCACGAGGTGGCTCTCGTCCGCGGGGAGCATCCCCGTCCCGTGCCCCCGCACGACGACGGAGGCGCGGGGCTCACCCCGCCCCTCCCGCGAGACCGAGACGCTGACCCGGTCCCGCAGCTCCAGGGCGAGGCCGAGGGAGTCATACCCCGGGCCGAGGTTCGCGCTCGTGGCCGGCGATGCGACGACGACGCCCGCTCCGAGGCGCAGCCTGGGCGAGCCGCTCATGCCAGGCCGAGGGCGGTGGCGACCTGGTGGACGTCGTTCTCCACGACGGTGGGCTCGATGTCCTCGCCGTCGGCTGTCTTGAGCGCCCACTGCGGATCCTTGAGGCCGTGGCCGGTGACGGTGATGACGATCGTGGCGCCTGACGGCGCCTGCCCCGCCTCGTGCAGCTTGAGGAGACCGGCGACGCCTGCGGCCGAGGCCGGCTCGACGAACACGCCCTCTCGGGAGGAGAGCCAGCGGTGGGCCTCGAGGATCTCCTCGTCCGTCACCGCGTCGATGGCGCCTCCGGACTCGTCCCGTGCGGCCACGGCCCCGTCCCACGTGGCGGGGTTGCCGATGCGGATGGCCGTGGCGATGGTCTCCGGCTCCGTGATGGGGTAGCCCGCCACGAGCGGCGCCGCCCCCGCAGCCTGGAAGCCCATCATGACGGGGCGCTTGGTGGACACGGCGGGCAGCACGCGGCCGTCTTCCGCCGTCCAGTCCTGGGCGTACTCGGTGTAGCCCTTCCAGTACGCGGTGATGTTGCCGGCGTTGCCCACGGGGAGGAAGTGGTAGTCCGGCGCGTCGCCGAGCACGTCCACGACCTCGAAGGCCGCAGTCTTCTGGCCCTGGATGCGGGCCGGGTTGACGGAGTTGACGAGGTAGGCCGGGTAGTTCTCCGAGAGCTTCCGGGCGACCGTGAGGCAGTCGTCGAAATTGCCCTCGAGCTGGATGAGCTCCGCGCCGTGGGCGATCGCCTGGGAGAGCTTGCCCAGGGCGATCTTGCCCTTCGGCACGAGCACCGCACAGGTGATCCCCGCCTGGGCCGCGAACGCCGCCGCGGACGCCGACGTGTTGCCCGTGGACGCGCAGACCACGGCCTCCGCGCCGCGGGCGACCGCGTCCGTGATGGCCATGGTCATGCCGCGGTCCTTGAAGGAGCCCGTGGGGTTCATGCCCTCGAACTTGAGGAGGACCCGGTTGCCCGTGTGCGCGGACAGCTTGGGCGCCTCGATGAGCGGGGTTCCGCCCTCCCCGAGGGTGATCACACGGGTCTCCTCGGTGACGGGAAGCCTCTCGGCGTACTCGCGGACGACTCCGCGCCAGACGTGGGCCATGTCAGTTTCCTCCTACGCGCATGAAGGTGGGGCGGCGGGTGACGGCCGGCAGCCCGTGGATGTCGTCGACCGTGGCCCGGAGGTCCCCCTCCAGCCCGTCGTGGGTGATGATGCGGAGCTCGGCCACCGGCCTCTGCTCCCCGTCCAGGCCGCGGGTCTGGACCATGGACTCGATGGACTGCCCGTGGTCCGCGAAGACCCGGGCGATGTCCGCGAGCACGCCCGGCTCGTCCTCGACGGCCACGGAGACCGCGAAGCGGGTCCGGGTCTGCTCGAACGGGAGGGCCGGCAGGGCCCGGTCGGCGGTCTCCGTGCGTCCGGGTCCGCCGGCCACCACGCGCCGGGCGGCGGAGACGAGGTCTCCCATGACCGCGGACGCCGTGGGGGCGCCGCCGGCGCCCTGGCCCATGAACATGAGCTCCCCGGCGTTCTCCGCCTGGACGTAGACGGCGTTGAAGGCGCCGCGGACGCTCGCGAGGGGGTGGTCCTCCGGGATGAGGGTGGGATGGACGCGGACGGCGGCGCTCTCCTCCGCGCCCCGCGAGACCCGTTCGGCGATCGCGAGGAACTTGATGACGTACCCGGCCGCCTTGGCCGAGGCGATGTCCTCCGCGGTGACGCTGCGGATGCCCTCGGTGTGGACCTCCTCGAGCGGGAAGGTCGTGTGCAGGCCCAGGGACGCGAGGATGGCCGCCTTGGCCGCGGCGTCGTGGCCGTCCACGTCCGCTGTGGGGTCCGCCTCCGCATAGCCCAGCTCCTGCGCCGTGGCGAGGGCCTCCTCGAACCCGGCGCCCGTCGTCGTCATGGAGTCCAGCACGTAGTTCGTGGTGCCGTTGACGATGCCCATGATCGAGGTGATCCGGTCTCCCGCCAGGGAGTCGCGGATGGGGCGGAGGATCGGGATGGCGCCCGCGACGGCGGCCTCGTAGGAGAACTGCACCCCGGACTCGGCGGCGGCCGCGGAGAGCTGGCCGAGCCGGGCGGCGATGAGGGCCTTGTTCGCGGAGACCACGGTCTTGCCCGCCCGCAGCGCGCGCTCGATGAGCCCGCCGGCCGGGTCCAGGCCGCCCATGAGCTCGACGACGACGTCCGCGCGGTCCACGAGCTCGTCCAGCCGGTCCGTCACGATCGAGGGGCTGACATGCGGGCCTCGGTCCTTGGACGTGTCCCGGACGCCCACGCCCGCGAGCGCGAGGCGGGCGCCCGTGCGCGCGGTGAGCTCGGCCTCGTCCTCGGCGAGGATGCGGGCGACTTCCGCGCCCACGGTGCCGCATCCCAGGAGGACGACGTTCAGGGTCGGGGTGGTGGTTGGCATGTCCTTCTCTCTTGGTCTCGAGCGTGGGTGGAGAGGGGGCGGATCCGGGAGCACCGCGCGGGCCGGCCGCGCCGAGAGCCCAGCCGGCGTCTCAGCCGAGGGGCTCAGCCGAGATCCCGGGCGAGGAGGTCCTCCTCCGTCTCGCGGCGGACGATGAGGCGGGACTCCCCCGCGGCCACCGCCGCCACGGCCGGGCGGGGCAGGTAGTTGTAGTTGCTGGAGAGCGCCCAGCAGTAGGCGCCGGTGCCGGGAACGGCGATCAGGTCCCCCGCCTGCACGTCCTCCGGGAGGTAGACGTCCTTGACGACGATGTCCCCCGACTCGCAGTGCTTGCCGACGACGCGCGAGAGCGCCGCAGGGGCGGTGGTGGCCCGCGAGGCGAGGACCGCGGTGTAGTCCGAGTCGTAGAGGACGGGGCGGGGGTTGTCGCTCATCCCGCCGTCCACGGCCACGTAGCGGCGCACCGCCGTTCCGCCGTCCGCCTCGACGCGGACGTCCTTGACCGTGCCGGCCTCGTAGAGCGTGAACCCGGCGCTGCCGACGATGGCGCGCCCCGGCTCCACGGAGACGCGGGGAACCCGCAGGTGCAGGGCCGCGCACATGTCCCGGACCACTGCGGCGCTCGCCTCCGCGATGTCCTCCACGGGACGCGGGTCATCCGCCTCCGTGTAGGCGATGCCGTAGCCGCCGCCGAGGTCCAGCTCCGCGAGCTCGACGCCGTGGGCGTCCCGGACCTCCCCGAGGAACGTGATGAGCTTCGTGGCGGAGAGCTCGAAGCCGGCCGGCTCGAAGATCTGCGAGCCGATGTGCGCGTGGACGCCGAGGAGCTCGAGGCTGTCACTCGCGAGGGCCCGCGCCGCGGCCTCATGGGCCTCGCTCCGGCCGCCGCCCTCCGCCGCCATGGAGAGGCCGAACTTCTGGTCCTCGTGCGCCGTGGCGATGGCCTCGTGCGTGTGGGCGTGGACGCCGGGCTTGAGCCGGAGCATGACCGGCGCGACCGCGCCGGCCTCCCGCGCGACCTCCTCGACGAGCGCGAGCTCGGCGAGCGAGTCCGTCACGATCCGGGACACGCCCCAGTCCAGGGCCCGGCGGATCTCCGCCCGGGACTTGTTGTTGCCGTGCAGGCCCATCCGCTCCCCGGGGAAGCCGGCCTTCCGGCCGACGAGCATCTCGCCGGCCGAGCAGGCGTCCAGGTTGAGGCCCTCGTCCAGAATCCAGCGGCCTAGTTCCACGGACAGGAACGCCTTGCCCGCGTAGAAGACGTCAGCCTCCGTGCCGATGGCGCGGAACGCGGCCCCGAAGGCCTCCTTGAAGGCGCGGGCGCGGCGGCGCACGTCCGCCTCGCTCAGCACGAGCAGCGGAGTCCCGTGCTCCTCCGCGAGCCGGCGGACGCTCACGCCGGCGGCGGTCAGCTGCCCCTCGGCGGGCCCCTCCTTCTCCCGGCGGACGTCCCCGGCCCACTCGGCGGGGCGGAGTGCGGTGAGGTCATCCGGCTCCGTGAGCCAGGCGGGGGCGAGAGGATGCGGGTTCTGGGGCATAGTCACATCTTGTCCGGCGCCGAGACGCCGAGCAATTCGAGTCCATTGGCCAAGACCTGCGTCGTCGCGTCGTTGAGCACGCGCCGCGCCTGATGGGACGGCTCGACCTCGGCCTCCCCGACCGGCGTGATGCGGTTCTCCCCGTACCAGGAGTGGTAGGCGCCCGCGAGGGACTCGAGGAAGCGCGCGATCCGGTGCGGCTCGCGGAAGCGGGCGGCCTCGGCGACGACGGCGGGGAACCGGCTCAGCGTGGCGAGCAGGGCCTCGTCCCCCGCGGAGGAGAGCTCCGCGGGATCGAATCCCTCGCCCGTCACGCCGGCGCACTCGGCCTTGCGCGCGGCCGACTTCGAGCGGGCGTGCGCGTACTGCACGTAGAACACCGGGTTGTCGTTGGTCCGCGAGCGCAGCTGGTCCGGGTCGATGGTCATCGGCGAGTCGGCCGGGAACCGGGCGAGCGAGTAGCGCAGGGCGTCCGAGCCGAGCCACTCGATGAGGTCCTTGAGCTCGATGATGTTGCCCGCGCGCTTGGAGAGCCGGGCGCCGTTGACGCTGATGAGCTGGCCGATGAGGACCTCGATGTTCACGGCCGGGTCATCCCCCGCCGCGGCCGCGATGGCCTTGAGGCGGCCGATGTAGCCGTGGTGGTCCGCGCCGAGGAGGTAGATCTTCTCCGTGAAGCCGCGGTCCTTCTTGGAGAGGTAGTAGGCGGCGTCCGCGGCGAAGTACGTGGGCTCGCCGTTCGCGCGGATCATGACGCGGTCCTTGTCATCCGTGAAGTCGGTGGTCCGCAGCCAGACGGCCCCTCCGTCGTCGTAGACATGGCCCTGCTCCCGCAGGCGGTCCACGGCCTGGGCCACCTGGCCGCCCTCGTGGAGGGTGGTCTCGGAGAAGTACGTGTCGAACTCCACGTTGAAGTCCGCGAGGGTGTCCTTGATGTCCTGCATCTGCAGGGCGTAGCCCTCCTGGCGCAGCACCGGCAGGGCGGCCTCGTCCGTCAGCTCGTCCACGGCGGGGTGAGCCGTCCGGACGGCGTCCGCGAGGTCCTGGACGTAGGCGCCCGGGTAGCCGCCCTCCGGCACGTCCCGCCCGCGCAGACGGGAGAGGATCGAGCCGGCGAAGACGTTCATCTGGCTTCCGGCGTCGTTGATGTAGTACTCGCGGGTGACCTCGGCGCCGGAAGCGGCGAGGACGCGCGAGAGGGCGTCGCCGAGCGCCGCCCAGCGGGTGTGCCCGATGTGCAGGGGGCCCGTGGGGTTCGCGGAGACGAACTCGACGTTGACCACGCGGCCCTTCATCGACTCGTTGCGCCCGTACTCCGGGCCGGCCTCGAGGATGGCCGCGGCGAGCTGGCCCGCCGAGGCGGCGTCCAGCGTCAGGTTGATGAACCCGGGGCCGGCAACGTCCACGGAGGCGACGCCCTCGATCTGCCCGAAGCGCGGTGCGAGCTCCTCCGCGAGCGCGCGGGGGCTCATCCCGGCCTTCTTGGCCAGCTGCATCGCGATGTTCGTGGCCCAGTCCCCGTGCTCGCGGGACTTGGGACGGTCCACGCGGACCTCAGGGGCCTCCTCCCCCTCCGGGAGGCGGACGGCTCCCTCCTCGACGGCGGCGCGGAGGGCGGCGGACAGGGCGGCAGAGAGCTGTTCAGGAGTCACGGATTCCATTCTAGGTGTCTGCGTTTAGGCTGTCCGACCGCGGAACTGCTACTCTCGTATCTGCACCTCGTCGAGGTGCCCCGCCCGCGTAGCTCAGTGGATAGAGCGTCTGCCTCCGGAGCAGAAGGTCGTAGGTTCGAATCCTGTCGCGGGCACCACGCCAGCAGCCGGCGCCCGTGACGGGCGCCGGCTGCTTTTCTGTGTGCGTCCCCCTGCCCCTTGCGCCGCCCGCCGCGCGGAGTACAGTGCGAGGCATGACCACGAACCACGCAGAAGACGCCAACCAGCCCAACGGCCGCAGCGAGCGCGAGGCGCGGATCGGCATGTCCCCCGAGGAGGAGCAGTCCTTCCTCAACGAGGCCGGCGCCCAGGGCGAGCCCGGGGACGACGGCATCGGCGCGGAGACCGACGCCCGCGAGAGCGGCCACCGCACCGACAACTGACTCGGCGGCGCCTCTCCGGCGGCATCCGGCCCCTCGCCCGAACGGGGCCGCCTCTCCCGGACGGCGCCGCCTCCGAGCCTTCCGATCCCCGGCGGGAATACCCCGCCGGGGATCTGTGTTCGGATGTGCTGGAAACCCCGTCCCGCAGGAGAGCAGGAGAACCTCATGGACGCGCCCTCGCACGTCGACACCCTCGTCATCGGATTCGGCAAGGCCGGAAAGACCCTCGCCATGGGCCTGGCCGCCGCCGGCCGCAGCGTCGCCCTCGTGGAGCAGAGCCCCGCGATGTACGGCGGCACGTGCATCAACATCGGCTGCGTCCCCACCAAGACCCTGCTCCACGATGCGGAGGCGAGCGCGTCCCGGCGGGGCGCCTCGGACGAGGCGGACGCCCAGTCCCTCTACTCCTCCGCCCTCGAGCGCAAGCGGGCTCTCCGGGAGAAGATGAACGCGGCCAACCTCGCCATGGTGGAGAAGCCCGGCGCCGTCGTCGTCACCGGGCGTGCCCGCTTCACCGGCGAGCGAACGGTCCGAGTCACAGCGGGCGACGACGAGCTCACGATCACCGCGGACCACGTGGTCATCGGCACCGGCTCGGTCCCCCGCATCCCCTCGATCCCCGGCCTTCCGGAGAAGCCTCTGGAGGACCCGCGGATCCTCACGAGCACCGAGCTCATCGACCGGGACCGCCTCCCGGCCCGCCTCGCGGTGCTCGGCGCCGGCTTCATCGGCCTCGAGCTCGCCAACATGTACGCCGAGTTCGGCTCCGAGGTCACCGTCCTGGACCGCGGCGAGCGGATCGCCCCGCACGAGGACGCCGAGACCTCCGCGGCGCTCGAGGAGGTGCTGACGGGCATCGGCGTGCGCGTCCGCCACGGGGCCGCCGTCGAGTCCGTGGACACGGGCGCCGGCCACGCCTCTCCCCTGGTGCTGCGCCTCGCGGGCGGCGAGCACGGACCCGGGGAGACGCTCGAGGCGGACGCCCTGCTCATCGCGACGGGACGCGTGCCCGCCACCGAGGGGCTCGGCCTCGAGGCCGCGGGCGTGGAGACGGACGGGCGCGGCGCCGTCGTCGTCGACTCCTTCCTCCGCACGAGCGCGGACAGCGTGTGGGCAGTGGGCGACGTCCACGGCGGCCCGCAGTTCACGTACACGTCCTTCGACGACCACCGGATCGTCCGGGACCAGCTCCTGCGCGGCCTCGGCGAGCGCGGCCGCTCGCTGGAGAACCGCGGGCCGGTGCCCAGCACCGCCTTCCTCACGCCGCCGTTCGCCCGCGTGGGCCTCACCGCGGCCGAGGCCCGGGAGCAGGCCGCCGAGCACGGCTGGGACGTGCGGGTGGCGCGGGCCGAGGTGAAGGACATCGCGGTCATGCCGCGCCCCAAGGCGGTCGGCGAGCCGCGGGGGTTCATGCAGGTGGTGGTCGACGGCGCCTCCCGGCGCATCCTCGGCGCGAGCCTGCTCTGCATCGACGCGCAGGAGGTGGTCAACCTCATCGCGACGGCCATGCGGCACGGGCTGACCGCGGATGACCTCCGCGACGGGATCTACACGCACCCTTCGACGACGGAGGCGCTCAACGGCCTGCTCGCGGGCGTCTGAGCCGCGTCCGTCCCCGTTCCGGTCACCGGTTCAGGTCACCGGTTCCGCCGACGGCGAGAGCGCCGGCTCCGCCGCCGGCGGGATGCCGCCGCCGACTAGACTGGCGCGTGCCATGGACATCACGTACCCCGCCTCGCTGCCCGTCTCCGCTCGCCGCGACGACATCATGGAGGCGGTGCGCGGGAACCAGGTGGTCATCGTGGCTGGCGAGACCGGCTCGGGCAAGACCACCCAGCTGCCCAAGATGCTGCTGGAGCTCGGGCTCGCCGACGGCGGGAAGATCATCGGGCACACCCAGCCCCGCCGCATCGCCGCGCGCTCCGTGGCCGAGCGCATCGCGGACGAGCTCGGGGAGAAGCTCGGCGAGACCGTGGGCTACCAGGTCCGCTTCACGGACGAGTCCTCGAGGCAGACGCGCGTCAAGCTCATGACGGACGGCATCCTCCTCGCGGAGATCCAGCACGACCCGCTCCTGCGCGGGTACGGCGCGATCATCATCGACGAGGCCCACGAGCGCAGTCTCAACATCGACTTCCTCCTCGGCTACCTCAAGCGCATCCTCCCCGAGCGCCCGGACCTCAAGGTGGTCATCACCTCCGCGACGATCGACCCGGAGCGCTTCGCCGCCCACTTCGCTCCGGAGGACGGCGAGAAGGACGACGACGGCGAGCCGAAGCCGGCCCCCATCGTCGAGGTCTCCGGGCGCACCTACCCGGTGGAGATCCGCTACCGCCCCCTCGTCGCCGAGTCCGAGGAGGACATGGACGACGAGCTCGAGGAGGACCGGGACCCGCTCGACGGCGTCCGCGACGCCGTCGACGAGCTCTCGAAGGAGGCGCCCGGCGACATCCTCGTCTTCTTCTCCGGCGAGCGGGAGATCCGCGAGGCCGCCCAGATGCTCGAGGGCCACGTGGAGCGCAGCCGCCGGCTCGCCGGAACGCAGATCCTCCCCCTCTACGCGCGCCTGTCCCTCGCGGAGCAGTCCCGGATCTTCAAGCCCAGCGGCTCGCCGAGGATCATCCTCGCCACCAACGTGGCCGAGACCTCGCTCACCGTGCCCGGCATCAAGTACGTCATCGACACCGGCACCGCGCGCATCTCCCGGTACTCCCCGCGGACCAAGGTGCAGCGCCTGCCGATCGAGCGCATCAGCCAGGCGAGCGCCAACCAGCGCTCCGGCCGCTCGGGCCGCGTCAGCGACGGCATCGCCATCCGCCTGTACTCAGAGGAGGACTTCGAGTCCCGCCCCGAGTTCACGGACCCGGAGATCCTCCGGACCAACCTCGCCTCGGTCATCCTCCAGATGGCGAGCATCGGCGTGGCCCGCGGGGCCAAGGAGGTCTCGGCCTTCCCGTTCGTCCAGCCGCCCGCGTCGAGGGCCGTCACGGACGGCGTGGCCCTGCTGCGCGAGCTCGGCGCGCTCGAGCCGAACGGGCGCCTGACCCGCCTGGGCCGGCAGCTCTCCCAGATCCCGCTCGACCCGCGGCTCGCGCGCATGCTCCTCGAGGCCCGGGACCGGAACGCCCTCGGCGAGATGACCGTGCTGGCCGCGGCCCTGTCCATCCAGGACCCCCGAGAGCGCCCGAGCCAGGACGAGTCCGCCAAGGAGAAGGCCACCGCCCTCCACAAGCGGTTCGACGACGACCGCTCCGACTTCATGGGCCTGCTCAACCTCTGGGCCTACCTCCGCGAGAAGCAGTCCGAGCTCTCCTCCAGCGCGTTCCGCCGCCTGTGCAAGGCGGAGCACATCAACTACCTGCGCGTGCGCGAGTGGATGGAGCTCGTCCAGCAGCTGCGGACCGTGCTCAAGCGGATGCGGATCCGCGTCCCGGGCGGCGAGGTGGACCCGGCAGGCCGGGAGGACGAGGTGCACCAGAGCCTCCTCGTGGGCCTGCTCGGCCAGATCGGCGCGTACGACGAGAACAAGCGCGAGTACCAGGGCGCCCGGGGCGTCAAGTTCGGCATCTTCCCCGGAAGCTCGCTCTTCAAGAAGAAGCCCGAGTTCGTCATGGCGGCGGAGCTCGTGGAGACCTCCCGCCTGTGGGCGCGCACGGTGGCCGCGATCAAGCCGGAGTGGGTGGAGCTCGTGGCGCCCCACCTCGTCAAGCGTCAGTACTCGGAGCCGCACTGGTCCCGGCGCAACGGGGCCGTCATGGCGTATGAGAAGGTGACCCTCTACGGTGTGACGCTCGTCAGCCAGCGGCGCGTCAACTACGGGCGGATCGACCGGGAGCTCGCCCGCGAGCTCTTCATCCGGCACGCGCTCGTCGAGGGAGACTGGACCACCCGCCACCGCTTCTTCCACCACAACCGCGGCGTGCTCGCCGAGCTCGAGGAGCTCGAGACCCGATCCCGCCGCGCGGGCCTGCGGATGGACGACGAAGCCCTCTTCGAGTTCTACGACCGGCGCGTGGGCGAGTCCGTGGTCTCGGAGCGCCACTTCGACTCCTGGTGGAAGCAGGCCTCCCGCGAAGACCCCGAGCTGCTGAACCTGGACCGGGACCTCGCCGCCGGCGAGGGGGCGGACGACCTCGACGAGTCCGACTTCCCGAAGACGTGGCCGTTCGGCGGCGTGGACCTCGACCTCACGTACGTCTTCCACCCCGTCGCGCCGGGCGCGACGGCGAACCCGGCCGACGGCGTCACGGTCCACGTCCCCGTGGTCATCCTCAACCAGCTGGACCCGAAACCGTTCCAGTGGCTCATCCCCGGTCTGCGGGAAGAGCTCGTCACGGCTCTCATCAAGTCCCTGCCGAAGTCCGAGCGCAAGCACTTCGTCCCGGCTCCGGACGTGGCCCGGCAGACGGTGGCCCGCCTCGCGGAGGACGCCGATCCGTCCCGGGACTCCCTGCCCGAGTCGCTCGCGCTGACCCTCCGCCGGCTCAAGGGGCACATGCTCGCCCCTGAGGCGTTCGACTGGGCCCGCGTCCCCGCCCACCTGCGCATGACCTACCGGGTCCTCGACGCGCAGGGGCGGATGCTCGGCGAGTCGATGGACCTCGCTCAGCTGCAGGACGACCTCGCACCGCAGGTCCGGACCGCCATCGCGGCGTCCGTGGACCCGGAGCAGCTCAAGGCCCACGTCTCCGGCGCCAAGAAGCGGCGGGGGCCCAAGGGCCAGGGCGGTCGGAAGGACTCCCCCGCGGCGAGCGGGTCTGCGGGGCGGTCGGGCACGCCGTCGTCGTCGGGCGCGGGAGCGCCGAAGCCCGGAGCCCCCGCGGCCGGGGTGCCGGGGGCGAAGCCGGGCGGCCCGGGCGGGAACTCGGCCGCCCGCGAGCGCTCGGGGCTGACGCAGTGGCCCGAGGACCTGGCCGAGCTGCCCGCGCAGGTCGGCAGCGAGGTGTCCGGCCACGCGGTGACGGGATACCCGGCCCTCGTGGACGAGCGGGCGCTCGGCGGCGGCGCGACCGCGGGCGTGAGGATCTTCTCGGAGAAGGCCGAGGCGGAGGCGGCCCACCGGGCCGGGCTCATCCGCCTGCTCGTGCTCACCCTGCCCTCGCCGCAGAGGTACGTGGTGGACCACCTCAGCAACCGCGAGCGCCTCACCTTCAGCCAGAATCCGCACGGCTCGGTGGCGGGCCTCGTGGACGACTGCACGCAGGCCGCCGTGGACAAGCTCCTCACGCGGCAGCCCGAGCGGCTGCCCCGCAGCCGGGAGGCGTTCCGGGCGCTCGCGAACGAGATGCGGGCGGACCTCATCGACACGGTGTTCCAGGTGACGGCCATCGTGGAGAAGACGCTCGCGAGGGCGATGGCGCTCTCGATCGCGGTGAAGAGCCCGACGCCGGCGCTCGTGCCCCTCTACTCCGACGTCGAGTCCCAGCTGGAGCAGCTGGTGTACCCGGGGTTCGTGGCCGCCACGGGGTTCGACCAGCTGCAGCACCTGCCGCGCTACCTTCAGGCAGCCCAGATGCGGCTGGAGAAGGCGCCGAGCGCGATGGCCAAGGACGCGGCCTCGATGGACGTGGTCCAGGCGCTCGAGGACGAGTACGACGCGGCCGTCTCCCGCGTGCCGAAGACCCGGCCGGTCCCGGTGCGGCTGGCCCACGTGCGCTGGATGATCGAGGAGCTGCGGGTCAGCCTCTTCGCGCAGTCCCTGCGGACCGCCTACACCGTCTCGGAGAAGCGGGTCCGCCAGCAGCTCAAGGGGTTCTGAGCCGCCGGCGGCCCCGCCTCGCGGCGTCAGGCGGGCTCTGCGTCAAGCAGGCGCTGCGTCAGGCGCGCTCTGCGTCAGGCGAGCGCCGCGCGGAGCTTCTCCGCCGCCGCGTCCAGGGACTCGTCCGAGGCCGGCTTGGCCCGGCCCAGGTCGTGGTCCGCGATCTCGTTCGTGGGGAAGACGTGGACGTGGGCGTGGGGGACGTCGAACCCGACGATCTCGAGGCCCACGCGCTTCGAGCCGAAGGCGCGGCGCTGGGCCTTGCCGATGCGCTGCGCCACGCCGAAGACGTGCGCGGCCAGGTCCTCCGGCATGTCCGTCCAGTGGTCGATCTCCTCGCGCGGGACCACGAGGACGTGTCCCTCGGTCTGCGGGGCGATATCGAGGAACGCGACGCAGCGCTCGTCCTCGTGGACGATCCGGCCCGGGATCTCGCGGTTCATGATCTTGGTGAAGATGGTGCTCATGTGTGTCCTTCCCTCGGCTCTGGCGGGGCGTGCTCAGCGGCGCAGGCTCGCGACGTCGAGCACGAACCGGTACTTCACGTCGCCCGCCACCATTCGATCGTATGCGGCGTTGACGCCGTCCGCCTCCACCGTCTCGATGTCCGCGGCGATGCCGTGCTCCGCGCAGAAGTCCAGCATCTCCTGGGTCTCCGGGAGTCCGCCGATGAGCGATCCCCCGTAGGAGACGCGGCGCATGATGAGGTGCGCGGGGTTCACCGGCGGCATGGGCTCGGACGGCAGCCCCACCTGGGTGAGACGCCCGTCCCGGGCGAGGGCGGCGAGGTAGCCGTCCAGGCTGTGCGGAGCCGCCACCGTGTCGATGACGACGTCCAGGCTGCGCCGGGCTCCCTTCATGGCCTGCTCGTCGCTCGAGTTCACGTACGCGTCCGCCCCCAGCTCGCGGGCGGCCTCGCGCTTGCCGTCCGAGCGTGAGAAGACGGTGACCTCCGCGCCCATCGCCTTGGCGATCTTCACGGCCATGTGCCCGAGCCCGCCGAGGCCGACGACGCCGACCCGCGTGCCCGTCCCGACCCCCGCGTGGCGCAGCGGCGAGTACGTGGTGATCCCGGCGCAGAGCAGGGGCGCGGCCGAGGCGGGGTCCATGCCCTCGGGGATGCGCAGGACGTAGCCCTCGTTGACGACGACGGAAGTGGAGTACCCGCCCTGGGTCTGCTCGCCGCCGTGGCGGTAGTCCTCGGCGCCGTACGTGGGCACGCCTCCCCCGAGCTCGCTGCCCGTGCAGTACTGCTGCAGGCCCTCCCGGCAGGACTCGCACTCGCGGCAGGAGTCCACGAGGCAGCCGACGCCGACGCGCTCGCCCTCGGTGAAGCCGCTCACCTCGGCGCCGACGCGCCTCACGCGCCCGACGATCTCGTGCCCCGGGACGTAGGGGTAGCGGACCTCGCCCCACTCGCCGCGGACGGAGTGGACGTCCGAGTGGCAGAGCCCGCAGTACTCGATCTCGATCTCGACGTCGTGCGCGTCCGGCTCGCGCCGCTCGATCTCCATGCGCTCGAGCGGGCGGTCCGCGGCGACCCCGCCGAACGCGGGGACCGTCCGGCCTCCGGGCTCCCGGGGCCCTCCGAGCTCGCGGGCGGCCTTCTCCACGGTGGTCTTGGGCAGGGACGACTTCGCCTGGGGTGTCATGGCCCCCATCATGCCACCGGCCCCTGTCCCCGCTCTCGGCGCCCGTGAAAGGATCGGACTATGAGCAGTACCGCAGAGCGGACCTTCGTCGCCGAGGCCGTGGCATTCCTCCGCAGGGACGCGGACACCTCCGTTCCCACCCCCATGACCCGGCACAGCCTGGACGGCTTCCCGGGCATCGAGGTCCTCGTCAAGGACGAGTCGGCGCACCCCACGGGCAGCCTCAAGCACCGGCTCGCCCGCTCGCTTCTGCTCAGCGCCCTCGTCAACGGGCGCATCGGCCCCGGGACCCCCGTCATCGAGGCGTCCTCCGGGTCCACGGCCATCTCAGAGGCCCACTTCTGCCGGGAGCTCGGCCTGCCCTTCGTCGCGGTGATGTCCGCGAGCACGTCTCCGGAGACGATCCGCCTTGTCGAGTCCTACGGAGCCCGGTGCGAGCTGGTGGACGACGCCACGGCGGTGTACGCCGCCGCCGAGCGGCTCGAGCGGGAGACCGGCGGCTGCTACCTGGACCAGTTCACCTACGCCGAGCGGGCCACAGACTGGCGGGCCAACCACAACCTGGCCGAGGAGCTCCTCTCCCAAGCCCGCGAGATGACGGGCTCCTGCCCGGCGTGGATCGTGGTGGGAGCCGGCACCGGCGGCACGAGCGCCACGATCGGCCGACACGTCCGCTACTGCGGCTCGGAGAGCCGCCTCGCCGTCGTGGACCCCGAGGGCTCGGCCTTCTACCCGCACTGGGCCGAGCTGAACGGCATCGAGGTCTCGGACGAGAACCGTCACGTCCGCCCCTCCCGGATCGAGGGGATCGGGCGGGCCCGGGTCGAGCCGAGCTTCGTCCCCGCCGTCGTCGACCGGATGTTCCGCATCCCGGACGAGGAGTCCTTCGCCTGGATGCGAGAGAACCGCACGCTCTTCGGGCTGGACGCGGGGCCCTCGACGGGCACCAACACGGCGGGCGTCATGCGGATCGCCCGGCAGATGGCCGAGGCGGGCGAGACCGGCGCGATCGCCACGCTCGCCTGCGACTCGGGCGAGCGCTACGCGGGGCTGTTCGAGGAGCGCTGACCCCGGCCCGACTCCACCGTCCGGGTGTCCCCGGGCACCCAGTGCTCGAGCCGCGTGGCGTACCGCGAGGCCACCTTGTCCACGACGCCCGTGGCGAACTCGCTGCCGGGCCCGGTGAGGGGGCCGTCGTGGATGGGCAGGGCCCGCTCCGCGTTGACCGCCGCGATGAAGTCCATGACCTCCTGAAGGCGGGCCCACGGCGTGAACGTCGGCGCGAGGAGCACGGGGATGCGCGCCTCCTGGGCAAACGGCGGGATGGAGAGCGCGTCCCCGGGATGGAAGACGGCGCCGTCGATGAGGTAGCCCACGTTCCGCTCGAGCGGGATGAGCAGGTGGATGAGGGCGTGCTGGCCGCCGTGCTCGCGGATCCCGAACCCGCCGAGCTCCCGCCGCCCCTCCCCGGTGGCCTCCGTGAAGGCCGCGGGATCCGCCCCTGCCTCCTCGAGCGCATCGAGGACCGGCTGCGGCGCGAGGACCGGAAGCCCCGGGCGGGCCGCCAAGCGCTCGACGACGCGGGAAACGTCCACGTGGTCGGGGTGGACGTGCGTGATGAGAAGGAGGGTGGCGCCGGCGAAGGCCTCGTCGAGCTCGGCGTCCGAAGCGAAGTTCCCCGGATCGACGACGGCCTTGGCGCCGTCCCGTTCGAGGGTCACGAGCGCGTGCGCATGCTTCGTCAGGGTGAGGGTGCTCATGCCCCCAGGCTAGACGCGGCCCCCGCCGTGCGCACAGGCCGCCGTTGGTAGGGTGGACGCCATGACCACGAGCACCGGACAGCGGGTGACCAAGCAGCGCGTCGCCGTCGCCGAAGCCCTCGAGACGCTCCCCGACTTCGTCTCCGCGCAGGAGCTGCACCGCTATCTCGTGGACCACGACGCCAAGGTCTCGCTTGCCACGACCTACCGGATCCTCACGCAGATGACGGAGGACGGTCTGCTGGACACGGTGCGCCGCGAGGACGGCGAGAACGTCTACCGGCAGTGCGCCGCCGACGAGCACCACCACCACCTCGTCTGCGAGCGCTGCGGCAAGGCCGTGGAGCTCGAGGCGCCCGAGGTCGAGCAGCTCGTCTCGGCCGCGGCGCAGACGCACGGCTTCGCCAACGTGCGGCACACCATGGAGATCTTCGGCGAGTGCGGAGAGTGCCAGCGCAAGGCCCGCACCGAGCCGCGGGAGTCCTGAGACCGCCCCTCCCTCAGAGCAGCTGACGCTGGACAGCTCTCCCCGGGCAGCCGCGCCTGTGGCGGCCCGCCGGTCAGCGGCGGACGCGCCCCCTGCGGCGGCCGATGACGCGGCAGACGAGGTAGATCGCGAACGAGATGGTCGTGACGAACGGGCTGATCGGCACGACGGACCCGAGCGCGAGCAGGATGCCGCCGCACACCGACACCACGGCGAAGAGCACCGAGAGCCCGACGACGGCGCGAGGCCGGCTCGCCACGAGGCCCGCTGCGGCCGCCGGCGTGACGAGGAGGGCGAGGACGAGCAGCGCCCCGACCACCTGGATGGACAGCGCCACCGTGACGCCGAGGACGAGCATGAACGCGATCGAGAGCGCCCCCGTGGGGACACCGCGGGCCTCGGCCACCTCGGGGTCCGCCGAGGCGAACATGAGCGGTCTCCACATGAGCGCGAGCGCCGCGAGGACGGCGGCTCCGCCCACCGCCATCGTGACGGTCTGCGGGCCGTCCACGGAGACGATCTGCCCCGTGAGCAGGCCGAACTTGTTGGCGCTGCGCCCCTGGTACAGCGAGAGGAACAGGATGCCGAGGCCGAGGCCGAACGGCATGAGGACGCCGATCGCGGCGCTGCGCTCGTGCGCCTTCACCCCGAGCGAGCCGATGACGAGGGCCGCGATGACCGAGCCCGCGATGGACCCCGTCACGACGCTCCCGCCGAAGAGCAGCGCCGCCGCCGCTCCGGCGAAGGAGAGCTCGGCGATCCCGTGCACCGCGAACGCGAGGTTCCGGGCCATGACGAAGACGCCGACGACGCCGCCGACGACCCCGAGCACCGCACCGGCGATGACCGAGGGGTAGAGCATCTGGAGGAGCTCGCCGTAGTCCTGGAAGGAGATGACGTCGTTCAGACTCACGCGATCGCCTCCTCCGGGCCGTGTCCGGGCCCCTCCCCGTGCACGTGGTGGGCGCTGTCCTGGCCCCCGGCCACGATGATGCGCCCGCCCACGCGGACCACGTCAACTCGGCTCCCGTAGAGCGAGCTGAGCACCTCGGTCCGCAGCACCTCGTCCGGCGTGCCGATGCGGTGGCCGCCGTTGGCCAGGTAGAGCACGCGGTCCACGTGCCGGATGATCGGGTTGATCTCGTGGGTCACGAACAGCACGGCCGTGCCGCGGCGGGCCTGCTCTCCGATGAGATCGCTGACGCCCCGCTGGTGGGCGAGGTCGAGGCTGAGGAGCGGCTCGTCGCAGAGGAGCAGCTCCGGCGAGGACGCGAGGGCCTGGGCCGCGCGGAGCCGCTGCTGCTCGCCGCCGGAGAGCGTCCCGATGGGCCGGTCCGCCACGGAGGCGGCGCCGACGTGCTCGAGCAGCTCGTCCACGCGGCGGCGCTGCGCCGCGCCGCGCAGGGGCAGGCCCCAGCGGGCGCCGTCGACCCCGAGGCCCACGAGGTCCCGGCCGCGCAGAGGAGTCTCTGCGGTGAAGAGGCGTTGCTGAGGAATGTAGCCGACCTTCCTGTTGCCCTTGCGCGCGGGCGCCCCGCCCACCTCGATCCGGCCTCCGCTGAGCGGCTGGAGCCCCAGGATCGCCTTGAGGAGCGTGGACTTGCCGGAGCCGTTGGCTCCGAGGACCGCGATGAACTCGCCGGGTCTCACATCGGCGGAGAGGCCCTCCCACAGCGTCCTGCCGCCGAAGGAGAGGGAGGCATCGCGGAGGCTGAGCGCGGTCTGCGCCTCAGCCACGGCCGAGCGCCTTGGACAGGGAGTCGACGTTCGAGGACATCCAGGCCAGGAGGTCCTCCTGCCCCTCTGGCATCGTCTCGCCGAAGGAGAGGACCGGAACCCGGGCGCTCCGGGCGGCCGCCTCGAGGGCCTTGGTCTGCGAAGAGGAGGTCTGCACGTTGACGGCGAGGAGCGCCACCGAGCCCGATTCGAGCTGGCGGCGCGCGGCCTCGAGCACGCGGGGAGGGATGTCCGAGCCGTCCTCGACGGCCTTCGGGATCCGCTCGTCCGTGGCGTCCTTGAGCCCGGCGTCCGCGAGCAGGTACCCCGGCACGGGCTCGGTCAGCATGGCCTTCTTGCCGCGTGCGGCCGAGCGGAGGTCCTTCACCCGCGCCTCGAGCGAGCTGAGCCGCTCCCGGAAGGCCGCGGCGTTCTTCGTGTACTCCTCCGCGTGCACGGAGTCCCTCTTCCCGAGCGCGTCCGCGACGGCGTCGGCCACGCGGCCCAGGACCGGAAGGCTGTACCAGACGTGCTCGTTGAACTCACCGTGCGCGTGGCTGTGCCCGTCTTCCTCGCCGTGCTCCTCCGCGTGCGAGGCCTCGTCCGCGCCCGGCAGGCCCGAGTCCGTGACGGCGTTGACCAGGGTGTCCTTCTTCCCCGAGTCCGCGACGAGCGCGTCCATGAACGTGTCGTATCCCCCGCCGTTGACGATGACGACCTCCGCCCGCTTCACCGCGAGCCGGTCCTTGGCCGTCGGCTCGAAGGAGTGCGGGTCCTGAGAGGCCGGGATGACTGCCTTCGCGTCCACCCGCTCTCCCCCGACGGCCGAGGCCACCGCCGCCCAGACGCCCGTGGAGGCGACGACGGGGAGCCGTCCGCCCTGGGCCGAGCCGGACGCGTCCGAGAAGCCGCCTCCGCAGCCGGCGACGCCCAGCGCGAGACCGCCCGCTCCGAACAGGGAGAGGGCGCTGCGGCGCGAGAGGACGGACGGGGAGCTTGCCCGGAGCGGGGACATGAGGATCACTGCTTTCGTCTCGACGCGGGGACGCGGACTCTAATGCGACTCGTTTTCAGATAATCAGCTTACGGGCCCCACCGGGACAGCCGCAATTCTGGGCCGCGCGCCTCACGCGCTGAGCCGCGGACCCCGCGCCGGCCGCCATCGACTCGAGCGCCTGTAGACTCTGCCGCATGGCACGAGCGGTCCGCTTCTGGGCGATCACACTCCTCCTCGCCGCGCTCGCGGCCGGGGGCGTCTACTGGCTCACCCCGCGCCCGGCCTCGGAGAGCTCTCCCGGCGCGGCCCGGGCTGCCAAGACGACAGCGCCGCCGGCCACGTTCACCCCGGTCTCGCGGGACATCCCCTCGAGCGCTCCGTTGGAGCTGGCCTGGCCCCGTCTGGAGGCGTCTCCGGCCACGCGGGAGCACGCCCGCGTCGTCGTGCGGGACGAGACCTGCCCGCTCAACGCGGAGGGCGCGATCTGGCCTCGGCTGGACGCCGTGGACGAGGCATGCCCCTACACCCGCGCGGGCAGCAGCTGGACGCTCCCGGGATCGCACGCAGCGGGCATGTCGCTCATCGCGGGCCACACCTCCCAGGAGGGCTTCGCAGCCTTCGACGGCCTCTACGACTGGCGCTCGCAGTCCTTCGCCCTCCGCCGCGGGGACGAGATGCGGGTCCGGACCAAGGCCTCCGGAACCCGCTGGCTCGTGTACCGAGCCACGGGGTTCATGACGCCGAGGCGAGCCGGCTCAGGCTCCCTCGCCGCCCTCTCCCAGGAGTGGAGCCGCTCCCCCAAGGCGGGCCGCCTCTTCACCGTCGGCTGTCTTCAGCCCTCCCAGAACGGCGCGGAGCCGGTGCAGAACATCGTGATCGCCTGGGACTTCGAGCGGGTGACGGACTAGGCGCCGAGCCGGCGGCGCCCCCGAGGCCCGCTCGCCTCCTCCCCTTGGCTCCCGAAGACGCCGGCGAATGCGGCGGCGGCCGGATGGGACGTTGGCCGCATCACAGAAAAACGGATAGAATTCATCTCAACTGATTCCCTCCGCTGCACCCGGCATCCCTCATCGCAGCCGCATCCCCCGGAGACCGCATGTCCCCCTCTCCCCGCCTCCTGTCCCAGGCCCGCACCGTCCTCGCCGCCGCCTCCCTGAGCGTGGGCGTGGCCGCCCTTGCCGCACCCTCGGCCCTGGCGGCTCCCGCGACTCTGACGGCCCCGGCCCCGGCGCCCACCGGCGCCACCGCTGACGGCCCGGGCTCGTCCGTCTTCTACCCCAAGGGCGAAACAGGCAGCCAAGACTGCGTGTGCGCCTTCGTGGGCGAGGGCATGGTCACGGCCCCGCCCGTGGACGCGGCTCGGTGGGCAGGAACCGTGGGCCCAGCCGGGGGAGGCGGGGGACACGTCCCCGTGGCCCAGCTGGCGGACCAGTACGTCTCGCTGGCCAGCAGCGCGAGCGGCACCTTCGACCCTCTGTCCCAGGTGACGGCATTCAACGGCCTCCGGCTCAACGCCCGTGACGAGTCGTACGCACAGAACGTCATCTGCCAGAGGCCCGGCGCCGTGGACGACCTCATCGTCTACTTCAGCGATGGTCCTGGACATCTGGCTGTCTCCGCCGACGGCCGTCGAGTGGACTACTCGCAGCTCAACGAGCTCCTGCCCGAGGGCCAGGACTCCGCCATCTGGGGAGCCAAGTACCACCTGTCCGTGCCCGAGGTGGCCACGGAGCAGCTTCAGCCCGTTCTGCGCCCCGATCCGAGCTCTCCGGGGTCCAGCGGATGGGTCTACGAGGAATGCGCTGATGGCGGGAGACTCGTCGACCCGATGATCCACGGCTGCCAGGCGCAGGCCGTGCAGAACATCATCGTCTACCGGCCCTCCCTGGCCGCCGACGACGCCGCCACCACGCCCCAGAACACCCCCGTCACCGTCAAGGCGACCGACAACGACACCATCGGGCAGACCGCCCAGGGCGCCATCACGGCCAACACCGCCCCGGCCCACGGCACGGTGGCCTACAACAACGACGGCACCTACACCTACACGCCGAACACCGGCTTCTCCGGCACGGACACCTTCACGTACACCATCACCGACGCCCGCGACGGCCACACCACGACGGCGACCGTCACCATCACCGTCCCCGGCGGAGCCACCACCCCGCCGTCCCCGGCCCCGAGCCCGACGACGACCGCCAGCCCCACCTCGCCCGCACCGAGCGGCTCGCCCACCGGCTCCCCGACCCCGAGCACGCCGGCGGCCTCGCCGAGCCCGACGGCGCCAGCGCCCTCAGCCTCGCAGCCGACGACGCCCGCGCCCGGGTCCAGCAGCACCGGATCCAACGGCACCGGATCCACCGGCACCGGCACCACAGACTCGAGCGGAACGGGCACGGCCCCGTCCTCTGACCCGGGGGCCTACGGCGTCACCGGCGCCGACACGGGCGCCCACGCCCAGGATCAGGCCCAGGCCGAGGCCCGCCAGCGCACCTGGATCGGCGCCCTCGCAGCCGCGGCCGCCGTCGTCGCCGCCGGAGCCGTCGCCTACATCCTCCGCCGCCGCAACAGCTGACCCCTGCCCGCCCCGACCCGAAGGAGCCGCATGGCCGCCGTCTCCCGACGCAGTGCCCTGAGCACGGCGCTGCGCGCCGCGAGCGCGGGCGCGGCGATCTCGATGGCGGCCGGACTGAGCTCGTGCGCTGGGGGAAGCCGGGGCCGCAGCGGGGCGTCGAGTTCCCCGGCCGCGCGTCCCGCCAGCCCCCTCCCCTCGCTGAAGGCCACGGGCGACGTCTCCGTGCTGGGCTCCCGGAAGGTCTACACCTCCTTCTATCCGCTCCAGCCGGCGGTGTCCCCTCCCTCGGGAGCGCCTCGCCCGGCCGGGACGTCCTTCGCGGCCGTCTTCACCGGTGCGGGCTCGCGCGTGGCGCACACCGCGAGCGCCGCGGCTGAGCTCTCCAACCTCCTGCCCTGGGACATCGGCGGCCAGCGGCTCTGCACGTACTTCCGCCAGGTGGACGACGGCTCGCCCAACCCCCAGTCCTTCCGCCGCGGCGAGTTCGTCCTCGCCGACGGGCGCCTCCAGGAGATCGCGACGATCCGGCGGACGCCCACGCAGAGGCATCCCGGGCCGTCGCTCCTCGCGGAGATGCATGACATCGTCCTGCTCAGCCGCTCGCACTGGATCCTCCAGGACTACGTCAAGACCAGTGTGCGGGGACGGCCCGTGTGGGCGCCGTATGTGCAGGAGGTCAAGGACGGGAGGGTGGTCTTCGAGTGGCTCGGCACCGAGCACCCGGAGGTCCTGGAACTCGCCGCGCCGAAGGCCGTGCGGATCGAGGGGGCCGACGACGCCTGGCACCTGAACTCCCTGGCCCTCCACGAGGACGGCGGCCTCATCCTCAGCCTCCGCAGCGCGAACGCCGTCATCAAGGTCTCGCGGACGAGCGGCCAGGTGCTCTGGGTCCTCGGCGGGAAGGGCAACCAGTTCGCCGGCGCTCCCTCCTTCCGCGTCCAGCACGACGCGAGGGTGCAGAACGGCGCCCTCGTCCTCTTCGACAACGGGGCGCAGCAGAGCCGCGGACTCGTCGTCGCGCTCGACGAGGAGAACCGCCGCTGCACCGAGGTCCGCTCCTACGCGCTTCCGGGGCGCGTCAGCCGGTTCGGCGGGAGCACGCGGGTGCTCGAGGACGGGCTCGTGGCCGTCGGCTGGGGGCTCGGGCGCAGCCACGCCGAGGTGTTCACCGTCTTCGCGCCGGACGGCACGCCGAAGCTCAGCCTCAGCGCCCAGAGCCCCGACCTCGGCGTGTACCGGGCGATCGCTGCGTGATGCCATGCCTCTGATCACCGTTCTCATCCCGGTCCGGGACCGCCCCCGCGAGGTCCTTGCGCGCACCCTCCAGAGCGTCCGGGAGAGCACGCTCGCGGACGTGGAGACCGTGCTCGTCGACGACGCGAGCGCGGAGCCCGTCGAGGCCCCCTCCGGCGTGACCCTGCTGCGGAACGAGCGCCGCCTCGGCGTGGCCGGCAGCCTCAACCGGGGCCTCGAGGCCTCGGACAGCGAGTTCGCGGCGCGCCTCGATGCGGGAGACGTCATGGCCCCGCACCGGCTCGCGGCGCAGCTCGAGCACATGGACCGGCTCGACGTCTGCGGGACCGCCCTGCGCTTCCACACGCCCGAGGGGCAGGCCCTGCCCGGTCGGGCCGCACCGGAGATCGACCCCGCCACCATGGGCGCCCTCCTCTGGTTCCACAACCCCGTCCCCCATCCGTCCGTCCTCCTCCGCCGCTCCCTCCTGCCCCGCGCGGGCTACCCCCTCGTGGACGGAGCCGAGGACTGGGCGCTCTGGCTGGAGATGTCCCGCGCCGGAGCGCGGCTCGGTCTCCTCGGAGAGGCCCTCACGAGCTACGAGGTCAACCCCGAGTCGGCGAGCATGTCGGCCGAGGCGCAGACCTCCGAGGCGCAGACCGCCGCCCGCGTCTTCGCCGAGCAGGGGCTGGACCGCAAGACCGCCGAGCGCTGGAGCATCGCCGTCGCCGGCCAGGCGCCCCTCGAGCGGGACCTGACCGCCGCCGTCGCCTCCCGCGTCCCGAGCGCCCACCGCGAGCGCTTCCTCGCGATGTGCGCCCGCCTCGAGGCCGCGCAGGCCTCCTCGCCCGCCCCGGACGAAGGACGCGCGTGAAGATCCTCGTCGTCAGCCCCGCGCTCGCCGGCTACCGCTGGGAGATCGAGATCCTCGCCCGCAGCGCGTCCCAGCACGCTGTGGCCGAGGAGATCTGCTGGATCGCCTACACCGACGCCCGCTCCGCCGCCGAGGACGCGGCCGAGTGCCGGGCGCTCGCCGAGCGCCTCGGCCTCTCGCTCACGGTGTACGACGACGACCGCCCGCTCACCCGCTACCCCACGAGCATCCGGCCGTATCTCATCGCCCGCTGGCTCCGCGAAGACCCCTCCCGGCAGCGCGGCGTCTACTACTACTGCGACTCGGACCTCCTCTTCACCGGCCCGATCGGCTTCAGCGCGGAGCGGCTGGGACCGGAGAGCTGGCTCGGCTCGCCGACCGAGTCCTATGCCTCCCTGAGGCCCTTCATCCTCATGGGCGAGCAGCAGCTCCTCTCGGACCTGGCCACGGCGTGCAGGGTTCCTGAGCTCTCCGTCTACCGGGCGGCGGGGAACGCGCCCGGGGCGCAGTGGCTGATCCAGGACCCGGCGCCGGAGATCTTCGACCGCGTCTATGCCGCCTGCGAAGCCGCCCAGCCCGTTCTCGAGACGAGCAGCGTGGGCCGGACCTGGATGACGGACATGTGGGTCACGCCCCTGGTTCTCCGGGACGAGGGCATCTCGGCCTCGAGCGACCTCAGGATGGCGTTCACCACGCTCATGGACTCCTACGAGGACTTCCGCGCCTGCACCGTCTTCCACGACTCGCTGCGACCCCTTGACATCGCCTCGCGGGCGCTCTTCGACAAGGACCTGTGGCGGGCCGAGCCTCCTTTCGGCCGCCATCACGCCGTCGAGGCGGACAACGCCGTCCGCGGCTACCTCGAGTACATGTGCGAGATCCACCCCGAGACCACCCTGGAGCTCTGCCTCCCCTCTCCAGAAAGCAGGGAAACACCATGAACAGCAAGAAGCGCATCCTGGCCGCAGGACTCCTCGCCGCAGCCGTGGCGGCTCCGGTCACCGCCACCCTCGCCGGCGCGAACCCCACCACGGCCTCCTCCGGCTCCACGGGCACGCCCCACCGGCCTCTGTCCTGGTACACCGGCGACATCTCCCAGGCCTTCAACCTGGACAACATCATGGGCTCCTCCGCCGGCGTCACCATCCAAGAGGGGGATCTGGGCTCGGTCAGCGTCTCCGCCCCGGGCATGTACCTGGAGTTCCACTCGGTTCAGGAGCTCCTCGACTACCCGGACATCAACCAGATCGTGCAGTCGAACAACGCCTCGGTCAACTACGCCACGAACGTCGCCGTCGTCAACGTCCGCTACGTGAACCTCGACAGTCCGCCCTCCGACGTCATTGTGCTCCGCCCTCAGTACACAGGGACGCCCGGGCAGGCTGTGGCCACGGTCCCCGTGTCTCAGCTCACCGCCGGACGCTACGACACCTTCGATCCTGAGTGCGTCCGCATCACCTCGGAGACCCCGACGCTCCTCGACGCCAGCGCCGTTCAGAGCACGCAGACTGAGATCACCATCCCCGTCACGCAGAGTCCCTCCGCCTGGGCGTCGCTCAACATCAGCTTCCGCACCGAGCAGATCCCGGGCTGCGACCCCGTCAAGTACAACACCAACAGCGGGCCGATCTATCAGGTGATCCTCGGGGATCCCGTGCCGGCACCGGACCCCACCGCCACCGCCTCGCCGACGCAGAGCGCCCCTCCCACGGCCGCTCCGACCACCTCGCCGACAACAGCCCCGACCGAGACCGCCGCTCCGACGACCGCGCCGACCGCTGCCCCGAGCCAGACGCCGACGACGGCGCCGAGCTCGTCTGCCCCGGCGTCCCCCGTTCCCCCGGCACCCGCACCGAGCACCCCTGCGGCACCGAGCACCTCTGCGGCACCGGCTCCCGCGCCGGCCGCCTCTCAGCCAGCCGCGGAGCCCTCGTCCGATCCCTCGTACGGCGTGAACGGCGCCGATACGGGGGCGCACTCCACTCAGTCCTCGGACGCGCTGCGCTCCTGGGCGCCCGCAGGCCTGACGGCGGCCGCCGTCGTCGCCCTCGGGGCGGCCGTCTACCTCATCCGCCGGCGCGGCTGAGCTGACGCGGCCGGGGCGGTCAGCCCCGGCCCGGCGGGACGGCCGCGCGCCGGCTAGCCCTGGCGCGAGGGGCGGACGCCGGACTGCGTGGCGTCGCGGATCTCGCCGACGAGCTCCTCGATGACGTCCTCGAGGAAGACCACGCCCACGGTCTCGCGCTCGTCCGTGAGCACGCGCGCCATGTGCGCCCCGGTCTTCTGCATGCGGCTGAGGGCCTCCTCGATCTCGTCCTCGAGCGAGACGTTCGCGAGCGTCCGGATGCGGTTCTCCGAGATCGAGTGGTCGTAGTGGAGCTCGCTGATGCCCATGATGTCCTTGAGGTGCAGGTAGCCGGTGAGCTCCCCGTCCTCCGTGACCGCGAAACGGGAGAAGCCGGTCTCCCGCACGGCGGCCTCGAACTCGTGCGGCGTGCAGTCCGCGGGCACGGTCCTCAGGTCCTCGAGCGGGACCATGACGTCCGAGGCCCGCAGCGCCGAGAACTCGAGCGCCGAGGAGATGACGCCCGCGTCGTCCTCGACGAGGCCGCCCTTGCGGCTCTCCTCCACGATGTTCGCGAGCTCGTCCTTGGTGAAGGTCGAGGCCACCTCGTCCTTCGGCTCGGTCCCGAGCAGGCGCACCACGCCGTTCGCCGTCGCGTTGAGCAGCCAGATGATCGGCTTGAGCGCGCGGGACATGCTGACGAGCGCGGGCGCGAGGAAGAGCACCGCGCGGTCGGCGATGGCGACGGCGAGGTTCTTCGGCACCATCTCCCCGGCGATGACGTGCAGCAGGGTCACGAGGAAGACCGCGAGCACGAGCGCGATGCCGCTCGAGAACTCCTCCGGCACGTGCGCCCAGTGCATCGGCGCCTCGAGGATGTGGTGGATGGCCGGCTCGGCGACGAGCAGGATGAGCAGCGAGCAGACGGTGATGCCGAGCTGCGCGCACGCGAGCATGAGGGAGACGTTCTCCATGGCCAGCAGCGTGGTGCGGGCCCGCGGGTTCCCCTCGTCAGCGAGCGGCTCGATCTGCGAGCGCCGGGCGCTCATGAGCGCGAACTCGCTCGCGACGAAGAAGGCGTTGCCCGCCAGAAGCAGGACGAGCAGGATGATGCCGATCAGGTTGCTCATGCTCGCGCCTCCTCGTCCTCGGCCGAGACGCGCTCGACCTCGTGGAACCTCACCCGGTCCACACGCCGGCCGTCCATCCGCTCCACCGTGAGAACGCCCTCCTCGAGCTCCACGGCGTCGCCCCGCACGGGCACGCGGCCGAGCTCCTTCATGACGAAGCCGCCCACGGTCTCATAGGAGGCCCCCACGGGGATGTCCAGCACGGGCACCTGCGCGGAGATCTCGTCCGGGCGCATGAGGCCCGGGAAGTACCAGTCGCCCCGGACGGACTGGAGCACGCCCGGCTTGATGCGGTCGTGCTCGTCCGCCACCTCGCCGACGATCTCCTCCACGAGGTCCTCGAGGGTGAGCGCGCCGGCCGTGCCGCCGTACTCGTCCTGGACGAGCGCGAACTGGAGGTTGGACTCGCGCAGCTGCGTGAGGAGCTCGTCGAGCTCCACCGTCTCGGGGACGACGACGATCTCCTGGCGGATCGCCATCGCCGAGACCTCGGCCCGGCGCTCACGCGGGACCTGGACGGCCTTCTTGACGTGCACCACCCCGAGGACCTCGTCCGTGGACTCGCCGATGATCGGGAACCGCGAGTAGCCCGTGCGCCTCGCCGTGGCGATGACGTCGGCCACCGAGTCGTCGTGGCCGATGGTCTCGAGCCGGACGCGGGGCGTCATGACGTCCGCGGCCACGCGGTCCGAGAAGGCGAGCGTGCGGGAGAGGAAGGTCGCCGTCTCCTCGTCGAGCGTCCCCGCCTCGGCCGAGTGGCGGACCATCGACTGGAGCTCCTGCGGCGTGCGCGCGCTCGAGAGCTCCTCCTTGGCCTCGAGGCCCATGCTCTTGAGCACGCGGTTCGCGGAGCCGTTCATGAGGGCGATGAGGGGGCGGAAGACGGCGGTGAAGGCGAGCTGTGCCGGCGCGAGGCGGCGGCCGATCTCGAAGGACTTCGAGATGGACAGGTTCTTGGGCACGAGCTCGCCGAGGATCATGGACACGAACGTGGCGAGCACCATCGAGACGATGAAGCTGAGCGTCCGCTCGAGACCGGCGCTGAGCGGCAGGCCCCCCATGGCCTTCCCGATGAGCACGGACATGCCCGGCTCGAAGAAGTAGCCCGTGAGCAGCGTGGTCAGGGTGATGCCGAGCTGGCACCCGGACAGCTGCGTGGAGAGGGTCTTCAGGCAGCGCATGAGCGGCTTGGCGCCCTCGTCGCCGTCGTCGATGGCCCGCTGGACGCTCGACTGGTCGATGGCGACGAGCGCGAACTCCACGGCCACGAAGAACCCGGTCCCGATGACGAGGACCAGTCCGATCCCGATCATGACCCACTCGTTCACGCGGACCTCACCTCAGACGGGGTCGCACAGGGGGCCGCTGCGTCGGTGCGACGCGGGGCGGCGGGGCCGGAAGCGGCGGGGGAATGTGAGGGAACAGACAAAGAGACTCGCGGAGGGTCATCCATAGTTCCGCCAGTATAGGGAATTCCCGCCGTCGGCACCCGTCCCTCTCCGCCGAAGGCGGAACACAGGCTGAATCTCCCTGGGCTGAACGGTCGCCACTTCCCGCCGGAACTCACTAGACTGTTCGGAAGCGGCGCCCCGCGAGGGTGCGGGCGGCGCCCGAGTTGCAGAGCGACACCACAACGGGAGAGGCGAAGACACAGTGCCCACGAATGAAGGCCACCGCTTGCCAGACGACTTTGGCGGAAATGAGTGGCTCGTCGACGAGCTGTACGAGCAGTACCTGAAGGACAAGAACTCGGTCGACAAGAAGTGGTGGTCGATCTTCGAGTCGATGGGCTCCAACTCCTCGGAGTCCAGCGCTGCGCAGAAGGCGGCGTCCTCGCCGCAGGCGAAGGCCCCGGCTCCCGCTGAGCAGAAGAGCGCGGCCTCCGGCGAGGCGAAGTCGCACAAGGCCGAGGGCGCCAAGGCCGCGGACGCGCAGAAGGATGAGGCCAACCGGCAGAAGGCCTCCGAGGCGGACTCCTCGGCCCACAGCTCCCAGTCCGACGTCGCGGGAGACGCCCCCGCCGTCGCCCCCGCGGAGCCCACCAAGTCCTCCCGCCCGGCAGAAGCGCCCAAGCCCATCCCGGCGCAGCTGCAGAAGTCGGAGAAGGCCGAGTCCACGGAAGAGGACAAGGTCACCCCTCTGCGCGGGCCGGCCAAGGCCATCGCCACGAACATGGACGCCTCGCTCACGGTTCCGACGGCGACCACGGTGCGCGCGGTCCCAGCCAAGCTCCTCATCGACAACCGCGTGGTCATCAACAACCACCTCGCCCGGGCCCGCGGCGGCAAGGTCTCCTTCACACACCTGCTCGGCTACGCGATCGTCAAGGCCGTCAAGCAGATGCCGTCGATGAACGTCTCCTACGAGGTCAAGGACGGCAAGCCCTCCGCCGTCCAGCCGGCCCACGTCAACTTCGGCCTCGCGATCGACATGCCGAAGCCGGACGGCAGCCGCCTCCTCGTGGTCCCGAACATCAAGAAGGCCGAGACGCTCAACTTCTCGGAGTTCTGGCACGCGTACGACGAGCTGGTCAAGCGCGCCCGGGACGGCAAGCTCGGCGCAGACGACTACGCGGGCACCACGATCTCCCTGACCAACCCGGGCGGCATCGGCACCGTGCACTCGGTCCCCCGCCTCTCGAAGGGCCAGGCCGCCATCATCGGCGCCGGCGCCCTCGAGTACCCGGCGGAGTACCAGGGCGCGTCCCCGAAGACGCTCGCCCGTCTCGCGATCTCCAAGGTCATCACGCTCACCTCGACGTACGACCACCGCGTCATCCAGGGCGCCGGCTCCGGCGAGTTCCTCAAGATCGTCCACGGCCTCCTCCTCGGCGAGCAGGGCTTCTACGACGAGATCTTCGAGGCGCTCCGCATCCCGTACGAGCCGGTCCGCTGGTCCGCTGACATCCAGGTGGATCCGGACGACGAGATCAACAAGGTCGCCCGCATCCAGCAGCTCATCCACGCCTACCGCGTGCGGGGCCACCTCATGGCGGACACGAACCCGCTCGAGTACGTCCAGCGCCGCCACTCGGACCTGGACATCCAGACCCACGGCCTGACCCTCTGGGACCTGGACCGCGAGTGGCCCACGGGCGGCTTCGGCGGCAAGCCGATGCTGCCGATGCGCACCATCCTCGGCGTCCTCCGGGACGCCTACTGCCGCACGACCGGCATCGAGTACATGCACCTCCAGGACCCGGAGCAGCGCCAGTGGTTCCAGGACGAGCTGGAGCACCCGTACTCGAAGCCGAGCCGCGAGGAGCAGATGCGCATCCTCACGAAGCTCAACGCCGCCGAGGCGTTCGAGACCTTCCTCCAGACGAAGTTCGTGGGGCAGAAGCGCTTCTCCCTCGAGGGCGGCGAGTCCCTCATCCCGCTGCTCGACTCCCTCGCGTCCCAGGCGGCGGACGACAGCATGGAGGAGGTCGCCATCGGCATGGCCCACCGCGGCCGCCTCAACGTCCTCACCAACATCGCGGGCAAGACCTACGCGCAGGTCTTCCGCGAGTTCGAGGGCCGCACGGACCCGAACACGGTCCAGGGCTCGGGCGACGTGAAGTACCACCTCGGCTCCTCCGGCACCTACACCTCGGACGCCGGCAACGAGACGAAGATCTACCTCGCGGCCAACCCGTCCCACCTCGAGGTGGTCAACCCGGTGCTCGAGGGCATCACCCGCGCCAAGCTGGACCAGCTCGGCGCGCCGGAGAACACCTACCCGGTCCTGCCGATCCTCGTCCACGGCGACGCGGCCTTCGCGGGCCAGGGCGTGGTCATGGAGACCATGCAGCTCTCGCAGCTCAAGGGCTACAAGACCGGCGGCACCGTCCACGTCGTGGTCAACAACCAGATCGGCTTCACGACGGCGCCGAGCAACTCCCGCTCCTCGGTCTACGCCACGGATGTGGCCAAGACGGTGCAGGCGCCGATCTTCCACGTCAACGGGGACGACCCGGAGGCCGTGGTTCGCGTGGCCGAGCTCGCGTTCCGGTACCGGCAGAAGTTCAACAAGGACGTGGTCATCGACCTCATCTGCTACCGCCGCCGGGGCCACAACGAGGGCGACGACCCCTCGATGACCCAGCCGCTCATGTACAGCCTCATCGAGGCCAAGCGCTCCGTCCGCAAGCTGTACACGGAGGCCCTCATCGGCCGCGGCGACATCTCGCAGGAAGAGGCCGAGCAGGCGCTCAAGGACTACCAGGCGCGCCTCGAGAAGGTCTTCGCGGAGACCCACGCCGCCCAGACCGAGGCCCTCCCCGCGGTCAAGCAGGCCGAGCCCTCGAACGACGACGCGATCGAGCAGGTCTCGACGGCGATCTCCAAGGACACCCTGGCCCAGATCGGCGAGGCCCACGTGGACTTCCCCGAGGGCTTCACGGTCCACAACAAGATCAAGCAGATGCTCGAGAAGCGCGCCCAGATGTCGCGCGAGGGCGGCATCGACTGGGGCTTCGCGGAGATCGCGGCCTTCGCCTCGCTCACCATGCAGGGCGTCCGCGTCCGCGTGGCGGGCCAGGACTCCCGCCGCGGCACGTTCGTGCAGCGCCACGCCGTCATCCACGACCGCGCCAACGGCAACGAGTGGTACCCGATCGAGAAGGTCACGGCGGACGCCGCGGACTTCGAGATCTACGACTCGCTGCTCTCCGAGTACGCCGCCCTCGGCTTCGAGTTCGGCTACTCCGTGCAGGCTCCGGAGGACCTCGTGGTCTGGGAGGCGCAGTTCGGCGACTTCGTCAACGGCGCCCAGATGATCATCGACGAGTACCTCTCCTCCTCGGAGCAGAAGTGGGGCATGCGCTCCAAGGTGGTCCTCATGCTGCCGCACGGCTACGAGGGCCAGGGTCCGGACCACTCCTCCGCCCGCATCGAGCGCTTCCTGCAGCTCGCGGCGGAGAACAACATGGTCATCGCCAACCCGTCCACGGGCGCCAACCACTTCCACCTCCTGCGCCGCCAGGCGCTCGGCAAGGCGGTCAAGCCGCTCGTCATCTTCACACCGAAGCAGCTGCTCCGCCTCAAGGCGGCGGCCACGCCGGTGGAGGCGCTGACCGAGGGGTCGTTCCAGCCGGTCATCGGGGACACCACGGCCGAGGCCTCCAAGGTCAAGCGCGTGCTCCTCGTCTCGGGCCGCCTGTACTACGACCTCGAGGCCAAGCGCCAGAAGAGCAAGGACGAGTCGGTCGCCATCGTGCGCGTCGAGCAGCTCTACCCGCTGCCGATCGAGGGCATCAAGGCCGAGATCGCCAAGTACGGCAACGCCGAGGACGTCGTGTGGGTCCAGGACGAGCCGATGAACCAGGGCCCGTGGCCGTTCATGTCCATGAACCTGGTCCCGGCGCTGGACCGCCCGGTGGGAATCGTCGCCCGCCCGGCCTCCGCCTCCACGGCGGCCGGCACGGTCAAGCGACACACGAACGAGCAGGACACGCTCGTGGGCGAGGCTTTCCCGGGGGCCTAGATACGATGGGGGCAGGCAGCATGCTGCCTGCCCCCTTTTCGTTGACGGCGCAGTCGGCATCCCCGGCCGCCGGCCGCAGTCGGACGCACAGAGAAACAAGGTGAATTGAGTGGAACATCGGACGATCCGGATCGTCGCCGTCGGCGATGAGCGCCTCGCAGGCATTGGAGACCCCCGCGCCCTCGGCTGGTTCGGCCGCGTTCTCGCCCGCACGTCGGCCGAGGACGCTCGCGTCGAGGCCTTCGCCCTGCCCGCGCCCGGCGAGACGGTCGAGCAGCTCTCGATCCGGTGGTTCGAGGAGGCCCGGCGCCGCTTCGGCGGCTCGGACACCGACAACCGCCTCGTCGTCTCCCTCAATGACCGGGACCTGGACCAGACGCAGTCCACGGCCCGCTCCCGCCTCAATCTCGCGAACATCCTGGACTCGGCGAGCCAGAACAACATCCGCGTCTTCGTGGTGGGGCCCACGCCCTCCTCGGACGAGGAGCGCAACGCGGCGCTCGGCGAGCTCAACACCGCCTACGCGGACGTGACCACGCGCAGGAACCACGTCTACGTGGACGCGTTCAACCCGCTCGTGGGCCACGAGAACTTCCGCAAGGACCTGGACGCCAACGGCGGACGCCTCGGCCAGACGGCCTACGGGCTCGTGGCCTGGCTCGTCCTGCACCGCGGCTGGTACCAGTGGCTGGGGCTGCCCCAGGCCGACTGACCGGGCGCCGCTCCCCTGCCGGAGCGCCATTAGGCCGGGTCCCCGGCGTGTGGGAGAATGGCAGACAGTCCGAATGTCCGAGCCTTAGAGGAGGCAGCTATGTCGAAGCGAGCACGCAAGCGCCGCGATCGCAAGCGCGGCGGAGCCAACCACGGCAAGCGTCCCAACGCTTAGCCACGGCTTCAGCCCCAGGCTCTGAGCCTGGTCGGGAGCGCCGTCGCCGTCCCGGCGGCCGGCACGGCCCGAGATGCGAGAGGGCCCCGCGGCACACGCCGCGGGGCCCTCTCGCATGTCCTGAGGCCTGCGCTCTCTCCGCCGCCGCTCTCCGCCGGCTCTGTCAGCCGTCCTGGCGGAGCCGGCTCTGCGCTACTCGTGGTGCTCGGCGGCGCCGAGGCGGGCGAGGATGCGGTCCCTCAGGGTCGAGGGCGCGTGCTCGCCGCAGGAGCGCTTGACGACGGAGCGGATGACGCACTCCAGGTCGTGCTGGGACGCGCACTCCGGACAGCTCTCGAGGTGGGCCCTGACCGCCTCGAGGTCGGAGGCGGGCAGCTCGCCGTCGAGATACTCGTAGATGCGCTGCAGACGGGATTCGTCGCAGTCGCCGAGCTTCTCGCAGTCACTCATGGGTCGGTTCTCCTCGGAGGTCTCGTGGCCGGTGCGGGGACGCGGGCCGCTCACTTCTTCATCGCCTTGCGGATGCCGCGCTCGGCGGCGTAGTCCATCAGGGAGTCCCGCAGCATCTTGCGGCCGCGGTGGAGGCGGGACATGACGGTGCCGATCGGCACGTCGAGGATCTCCGCGGCCTCCTTGTAGGCGTAGCCCTCCACGTCTACGAAGTACACGGCCATGCGGAAGTCCTCGCCGAGGCGGGCGAGCGCCTCCTTGACGTTGCTGTCCGGCAGGCGGTCCAGGGCCTCCGCCTCGGCGGACTTGAGGCCGCCCGGGGTGTGCTCGGCGGCCGCCGCCACCTGCCAGTCCTGCAGCTCGTCCCCGCTCGTCTGGCGGGGCTCGCGCTGCTTCTTCCGGTAGATGTTGATGTACGTGTTGGTGAGGATCCGGTAGAGCCAGGCCTTGAGGTTCGTGCCGGGCTTGTACTGGTGGAAGGCCGAATAGGCCTTCGCGAACGCCTCTTGGACCAGGTCCTCCGCGTCAGAGGGATTGCGCGTCATCCGCAGGGCGGCGGAGTAGAGCTGGTCGATGTACTCGAGGGCGTCGCGCTCGAAGCGCGCCCGCCGCTCGGACTCGGTCTCGGACGCGCGGTCCGGCTGCTCGTCGCGCGCGGTGGTCTCAGGCTGGGGCGAGGGTGTCATCCCCTCCCATGTTACGGACGCGGCGTGTTCCGCTAACGTAGTGGGCATGTAGTTCCCAACGCGCGGGCTCGGCGGGGTATTCCGGCGGGCCGGCGCAGGGGTGTTACAACAGAGCGGCGGACAGGCCTCCCCGGAGGCTCCCGCCGGACAGATATTGCCTCGATGGATGGAGATCCTCCCCATGAATGCAGTTCGTTCCGTTGCCCGTCCCCTTCTCGCAGCGAGCCTCGTCGCCTCGGGCGTGAACCGCCTGCGCCACGCTGACGAGACGGCACGGCACATCGCCCCGGCTCTCGCCAAGGTGGAGAAGGTCGCTCCCCCGCAGGCCAAGTCCGTGGCCCGCAACAACCTCCTCGTGGCCCGCGTCCTCGGCGGCGCGCAGGTCGGCGCGGGCGTGCTGCTCGCCGCCGGCAAGCTGCCGCGCCTCGCCTCGGGCGTCCTCGTCACCACGCAGGCCGTCAACACCTTCGTGGAGATGAAGGAGGCCGGCAAGGGCTCCACCAAGGAGGAGAAGGCCACGCGCATGCAGGCTCTCCTGAAGAACCTGTCCCTCCTCGGCGCCGTCATGCTCGCCACCGCGGACACCAACGGCCAGCCGGGCATCGCCTGGCGCGCCGAGCACCTCGGCGAGCAGGCCAAGCGCCAGGCCTACTACATGGGCCAGGACATGAAGTTCAAGGCGCTCGGCGCCCAGAACTCGCTCGCCCAGGCCAACCTCAATGTCGCCAAGGGCGCGCACAACGCCGTCCACAAGGCGCAGAAGGCCGTCCACAACGCATGACCCGCGAGCGCATGCCGCTCTGGGAGGCGCCGAGCGCCTCGCGGCCCGTCGAGGGGACCGTGTCCCTGCCGGGATCGAAATCCCTGACGAACCGCGTGCTGCTCCTCGCCGCTCTGGGCGACCGGCCCGTGACCGTGACCGGCGCCCTCGAGTCGGACGACTCCCTCGCCATGCGGCATGCGCTCGAGCAGCTGGGCGCGGGCTTCGAGCAGACCACGGGGCCGGAGGGCGGAGACGCCCTCCGGGTCACCCCCGTGGGGCTCGGGCCCGCGCCGGCTGCGCACCGGGTCATCGACGTGAACCAGGCCGGGACCGTCATGCGGTTCGTTCCCGTCGTCGCGGCCCTGCTGCCCGGCACCACTGACTTCACCGCCCATTCGAGCGCCACGCAGCGTCCCATGGGCCCCCTCGTCGCCGCCCTCCGCTCCGCCGGCGTCCGCGTGGACCCTCTCGGAGAGGACGACGACGCAACCCACCTCCCCCTCCGCGTCACGGGCATCGGGACCCCGTCCGGAGAGCTCTCCTTCGAGGTGGACGCGAGCTCGAGCAGCCAGTTCCTCTCGGCCCTGCTCCTCGGCGTCTGCGCCCAGTCCCGTCCCGCGCGGATCCGTCACAGGGGCGCCCGGATCCCGAGCCGCCTCCACGTCGAGATGACCGTCCAGACCCTCCGCGAGTTCGGCGCCGCCGTCGAGGAGACCGCCCCGGACGAGTGGCTCGTCACGCCGCCCCTGCGCATGCCGGAGACGGTCGCCATCGAGCCGGACCTCTCGAACGCGGGCCCGTTCCTCGCGGCCGCCGTCGTGACCGGCGGGACGGTGCGCGTGCCGAACTGGCCGCTCTCGACCACCCAGATCGGCGACCGCTGGCGGCAGATCCTCCCCCAGCTCGGCGCGAGCGTCTCCCTCGAGGCGGACGGACCGGACGCCGAGTCCCTCACCGGCACCCTCACCGTCACGGGAGGCGAGCGCGTGCTCCCCGCGGAGGTCGACGACGCCGCCGAGCTCGCGCCCGTCCTCGCCGCGATGCTCGCCCTGGCCGAGGGCGAGTCCCGGCTCACCGGGATCGCGCATCTGCGCGGGCACGAGACCGACCGGATCGCGGCCCTCGCCGCGGAGATCCGCCTGCTCGGGGCCGAGGCCGAGGAGACGGAGGACGGCCTCGTCCTCCGCGGGACCGCCTCGCCGCAGGCCGCCGACCACCGCTCCTACCACGACCACCGCATGGCCACCGCCGCGGCCGTATGGGGCCTGAAAGCCCCCGGGACCCGCGTGGAGGCCATCGGCGTGACCGCCAAGACGATGCCGGACTTCCCCGCCGCCTGGGACGCCCTCGTGAAGACCGCCCGATGAGCCGCCGCATCAACGCCGCGGACTGGGACGAGTCGAGGGTCAGGGTCCGCGCCAACAAGAAGGGCTCCCGCCCCCGCACCAAGGACCGCCCGAAGCACGAGGACTCCGTCCCCGGCCGCGTCGTCACCGTTGACCGCGGGCGGTACCGCGCCGTCGTCGGGGAGGACACGCCCGAGGAGCGGCTCGTCGTCGCCGCCCGGGCCAAGGAGCTGCGGCGGCAGCCCGTGGTCCCCGGGGACGTCGTGGGGCTCGTCGGGGACGTCTCGGGGGCCAAGGACACGCTCGCCCGGCTCGTCCGCATCGAGGAGCGCTCCTCCTTCCTGCGGCGCAGCGCCGATGACACGGATCCGGTGGAGCGGCCTGTCGTGGCAAACGCGGACCAGCTGCTCATCGTCGTGGCGGCGGCCAACCCCGAGCCGCGGACGGGATTCGTGGACCGGGCCGTCGTCGCCGCCTTCGACGCGGGGATCGAGCCGGTCCTCTGCATCACGAAGACGGACCTCAAGGAGCCAGCAGAGCTGCTCGCGGCCTACGAGGGCCTCGACCTCCGCGTCCTCTGCTCCCGCACCGTGGCCTCGGACGGCGATGCGGCGCCGCACTCGGCGGACGAGGACGCGCCGCGCGGCAGCGCCGAGGTCTCTGCAAGCGCCCTGGAGCAGGTCCGCGAGGCGTGCCAGGGCAAGGTGACGGTTCTCCTGGGCCCCTCGGGCGTGGGCAAGTCCACGCTCGTCAACGCCCTGACGGGGGCGGACCGGGCCACGGGCGGCGTCAACGCGGTCACCGGCCGGGGCCGCCACACGTCCTCCTCCGCCCTCATGCTGAGGGTGCCTGACTCGGAGCGGGGCACCTGGATCATCGACACGCCGGGCGTGCGCTCCTTCGGCCTGGCCCACGTGGACCCGGAGCAGGTAGTCGCGGCGTTCGAGGACCTCGCTCCCGCGGCCGCGGACTGCGAGAAGGGGTGCGGGCACTCCCCGCAGGACCCCGGCTGCGCGCTGGACGCGTGGGTGGCGGAGGGCCACGCGGGTCCCGCCGGCGCCGAGCGCCTCGCCTCGCTGCGCCGCCTCCTCCGGGTCGAGTCGGAGGACGGTCCCCAGGAGAAGGTGCTCGGCCAGTAGGCTCGGAGGGAGAGCCTCCACAGCAGCGGCGGTCCAGGGGCCGCCGAGGACGAAAGGGTACCCATGAGCCAGACGCCCGCCGACGGCAGCCGCCGTCCCAGCGACTACACGGACGACCTGCGCCTGGCCCATGTCCTTGCGGACTCTGTGGACGCGCTCACGATGGAGCGCTTCCGGGCCCAGGACCTCGTGGTGGAGACCAAGCCGGACACCACGCACGTCACGGATGCGGACAAGGGCGCCGAGGAGGCCATCCGCGCCCAGCTCGGCCGGGCCCGCGCCCGGGACAGCGTGCTCGGCGAGGAGTTCGGGGAGACCGGACAGGGCGCCCGGCAGTGGATCGTGGACCCGATCGACGGCACGGCGAACTTCGTCCGCGGCACCCCGGTCTGGGCCACGCTCATCGGCCTCGTGGACGAGGGGGTTCCCGTGGTGGGCCTCGTCTCGGCGCCGGCGCTCGGCCGCCGATGGTGGGCCTCCCTCGGCGGCGGCGCGTACACCGGCCGCTCGCTCACGTCCGCCCGGCGGATCCACGTCTCCGAGGTGGGACGCGTCGAGGACGCCTCGTTCTCCTACTCGAGCCTCCACGGCTGGGAGGAGCGCGGCACCCTGGACGAGTTCCTCGACCTCACGCGTGCTTGCTGGCGCACCCGCGCCTACGGCGACTTCTGGTCCTACTGCCTCGTGGCCGAGGGCGCCGTGGACATCGCCGCCGAGCCCGAGCTCAACCTCCACGACATGGCCGCGCTCGCGCCGATCGTGACCGAGGCGGGCGGCCGCTTCACGGACCTCGAGGGCAACGACGGCCCGTTCGGCGGCAACGCCCTCGCCACGAACGGCCGCCTCCACGAGGACGTCCTCAAGCGCCTCTGGCCCGTGGACGAGTCCGACCGCGAGCCGCTCTCCCCCGCCCTGCCGCCCGAGACGGGCGCCTCCGAGGGCTCAGGCGCCTCCGAAGGCCCCGGCACCCCGGGCAGCAGCGCGGTCAGCTCCGGTCTCTGATGCACCACGGCCCCCGCGTCTCCGCCGAGCGGCGACGGGCGCTCGCCGCGGCGTTCGGCGCCGGGGCGGAGGAGTACGACGGCGTCCGGCCGGGCTACCCGCGCGCGATCGCGGACGCCTGCCTAGAGGGCCTGTTCTCCGGTGAGCCCCTCCGCATCGCGGACATCGGCGCGGGGACAGGGATCTTCACGGAGCAGCTCGCCGCGGCCGCGGCCGGGCAGGGGCGCGAGGCCGCCGTCGTCGCCGTCGACGTCTCGGAGGACATGCTCTCGCGCGCGCGGGAGCGGGGGCTGGACGCCGTGCTGGGCGCCGGGGAGGAGACCGGGCTGGAGAGCCAGGCCTTCGAGCTCGTGACCTACGCCCAGGCCTGGCACTGGGCGGATCCGGACGCGGCGGGACGGGAGGCCGCGCGGCTCGTGCGCCCGAAGGGGCGGCTCGCGCTCGTGTGGAACCAGCTGGACGTGGAGGTCCCCTGGGTGAAGCGGCTCTCGAGGATCATGCGCTCCGGGGACATCTTCTACGCGCCGGAGCGGCCTCCGCGGCCCGGCGGGCGGTGGCGGAGCCCGGAGCTCGTCGTGGAGCGCTTCAGCCAGCCGCTCACGCCGGCGCAGGCCGTGGAGCTCGCGAAGACCCGCTCCAGCTATCGCACCGCGCCGCCCGAGCAGCGCCGGCGCATCGAGGAGCAGACGCTCGACTACCTCGTCGAGGAGCTCGGCTTCCCCGAGGACGAGCCGTTCGAGCTGCCGTACCTCTCCTTCGCGTGGACGTTCGTGCGCAGCAGCCGGGTCTGACGGCTCACCCGCCCCGTGGCCGCGCTCTCAGCCGCCCGGCCCGCTACGGTAGAGGCAGACCCCGCTTGCCGGCCCCGCGGCCGGCTCCGGGCAGAGAAGGAAGGACGAGCGCGTGAGCGACGACCCCCGCCCCACCTCGGCCGAGGAGGACTACCTCAAGACGATCTTCGGGCTCTCCGAGTGGGCGAGCGCGCCCGTGACGTCCTCGGACATCGCCGCCGAGCTCGGCGTGGCCAACTCGTCCGTCACCATCATGGTGCGCAAGCTCGTGGCGCGCGGCTGGCTGACCCATGAGAAGTACTCGCCGGTGAGCCTCACCCAGGAGGGCTTCCGCGTGGCGCTCGGCGTGGTCCGGCGGCACCGGCTCCTCGAGACGTTCCTCGTCCGCGAGCTCGGCTACACGTGGGAGGAGGTCCACGACGAGGCGGACGCGCTCGAACACGCCGTCTCCGAGCGGTTCGTGGAGCGGCTCGACGCCCTCCTCGGGCATCCCCGCGAAGACCCCCACGGGGACCGCATCCCCGGGCCGGACGGCACCCTCGCGGAGACGCGGGCCGTCCGCGCGAGCCTCCTCGACGAGGGCCATCCCGGCGTCTTCGAGCGCGTCTCGGACCAGAGCGAGACCGTGCTGCGCTCCCTCGCCGAGGCCGGCATCCGTCCCGGCGCCTCCGTGCGGGTCACGGCGGAGGGCGGCCTCGTCGCGGAGGACGGCCGCGCGGCCGCCGGGGTCAACGAGGACGTGTGGCTGCGCTCCGGCCCCCACGAGGGCTGCCGCCTTCCGCAGGCGCCCTTCGAGCACGACGACGCCGTCGAGCCCGACGACGCCGGGGGCCGCTGAGTGACGGCTCCCCGTTCGGCCTTCTCCCCGGCCCGGCTCTCCCCTGCTCTGCTCGGCGCCGTCTTCGCCGGAGGCACCGCAGGATCCCTCCTGCGCTGGGCGCTCCAGCTCGGCTTTCCCGCCGGCGGCGCGGGAGCTGCCCTCATGACGGTCGCGGCGAACACGGCCGGGGTCTTCGCGATGGCCGCGCTCGGCCCCGTCGTGGGCCGGCGATCGCCGCGCGTGCAGGCGCTCGTCAACCCCGGCTTCTTCGGCGGGTTCACCACCTTCTCCGCCGTCATGCTCCTCACCCTCCAGCCGGTCGGGATCCTCGTCCTCGCCGTGAGCGTCGCGGCCGCCTGGGCCGCCGCCGTGACGGGACAGCGGCTGGGCGCCCGATTCGCAGGGCGGGAGGCCCGATGACCCAGAGCCTTCTCCTCACCGCCCTCGGCGTGGCCGTGGCCGGCGGCCTCGGCAGCGTCCTGCGCTATGCCCTGGACGTCCGGTGGCCGGCGCGGGCCGCGGGCGGTGCCGTGCGGCGACAGCCCCTCGGCCAGTGGATCGCCAACGTGGGCGGCTCCCTGCTCATCGGACTGGCGGGCGGCCTCTCCTCGGAGCTCTGGCACGCGGTCCTCGCCGCGGGGGCTGCCGGAGGGCTGACGACGTGGTCCTCGTGGGCCGTGGGCGCCTCGGCCCGCTGGCAGGCAGGGCGGGAGCGCGGAGACCGGACCGAGCAGCAGGCGGCCCTCCTCCAGTCCGCCGGGCAGCTCGTGTGCGGCGTGGCGGCGGCGGGGATCGGCGTCGCGGCGGCCGCCCTCGCCCGCGGGGCGTGACTCCCTGGATCCCTACCGGGCCCGCGGGTGGCTCACGGCGTAGACCTCCCGCAGGGTGTCCACGGTGACCTTCGTGTAGATCTGCGTCGAGGAGATGGACGCGTGGCCCATGAGCTCCTGAACCGCGCGGATGTCCGCTCCGCCTTCCACGAGGTGCGTGGCGAACGAGTGCCGCAGCGTGTGCGGAGAGACCTCCTGGGCGATCTCCGCCTTCTCCGCCGCGTCCTGGATGATGCTCCAGGCCGACTGACGACTGAGCCGCCCGCCGCGCGCGTTGAGGAACAGGGCTCCCCCGTTGGAGGACTTCGCCTTCGCGGCGAGCAGCGGGCGCGCCCGCACCCGGTACTCCTGCAGGGCCTTCTGCGCGTAGCTGCCGAGCGGGACGATCCGCTGCTTGTCCCCCTTGCCGGTCAGCCGCACGAGCTCGGGAACCGCGGGGAGGCCGGAGCCGTCGTCGTCGCCCGCCGCCGCGCTGTCACCCGGTGAGTCCGCGGCCTCGTCGAGCGTCACGACGTCGTCCACCGCGAGGCCTACCGCCTCCGAGATGCGCGCCCCCGTGCCGTAGAGGAACTCGAGGAGGGCGCGGTCCCGCAGGCCGAGGGGCGTGTCGAGGCGCGGGACCGCGAGGAGCCGCTCCACCTCGCCCACGGTGAGGGCCTTGGGGAGGCGCTTCGGCGGCTCGGGAGGCTTGACGCGCGCCGCCGGGTTCTCCTCGGCGAGCCCTTCGGCCACGAGGTGCTTGTGCAGCCCCCGCACGGCCACGACGATCCTCGCCGCCGAACGCTCCGCCAACGGCGGCCCCTGCTCGGGGTCTCGGAGGGATGCGGCGAACGCGCGGACGTCGTCGCGGGAGGCCTGCTCGAACGCCGTGACGCCGCGCGCCGTGAGGTACAGGGCGTAGCGGCGCAGGTCCCGGCGGTAGCTGGTCACCGTGTTCTCGGACAGGCCCCGCTCCAGGCGCAGGTGGCGCAGGTAGCGCTCGAGCGCCGAGAGGAGCGGTCTGGCGGCCTCGTCAGCAGCGGGGCTCTGACCCGACGCCGCAGGCTCGGCGGCCCCGCCGCTCTCGCCCGTCAGTCCGTCCATGAGGCGTGGGCCGGGTGGGACTCCCACGGCGCGTCGGCCGGGCGGAGCTCAGGACCGCCGGCGAGGTGCCGGTCTACGGCGAGGATGCCGAACTCCGCTCCCACGTTGTGCACCTGACCCGCGAAGACGGCCGCCACGGCCTCTCCGACGGGAACCCAGGCGTACTCGATCTCCGACTCCTCAGCGTCCCGGACGTGCCGCTCCCCCTCCGGAACGGCCGAGAGGCCCTCGGCGAGATAGATGCGCGTGGCCTCCGTGGAGCCGCCCGCGGAGTTGTGCACGTCCACGAGCGTGTGCCAGCGCTCCGCCCGCAGGTCCGCCTCCTCCGCGAGCTCGCGGCGGGCGGCAACCAGGGGCTTCTCCCCCTCGACGTCGAGCAGCCCCGCAGGCAGCTCCCACATGAGCATCCTGGCGGGGTGCCGGTACTGCCGGATCATGAGCAGCTCCCGGCGCTCGTTGAGCGCGGCGACGACGACGGCGCCCGGGTGCTCCACGAAGTCCCGCGTCAGCGACTCGCCCGCGCGCAGCTCGAACTCCTCGCGGACCAGCGTCTGCACGTGGGCCTCCGCAAGAGTTCTCCGCGAGAGGATGCGCCGCTCGCTCGGCTCGTCCGCGATCCGGGAGCGGTCCCGCACGGGGAATCCGAGCCGGGCGTCGTCGGGCCGGGCGGATTCGGCCTCGGGGCCGCCGGACATGCTAGGCCTTGTCCCCGCCGGCCTTCGGAGCCTTTTCGCCCTCAGCGCCCTCGCCCCGCGCGGCCTTCGCCTCGAGACCGGCCTTGACGAGGCCCGCGAAGAGCGGGTGCGGGCTGGTCGGGCGGGACTTCAGCTCCGGGTGCGCCTGCGTGGAGACGTAGTACGGGTGCACGTCCTTCGGCAGCTCCACGAACTCCACGAGCGTGCCGTCCGGGGACGTGCCGGAGATGACGAGACCCGCCTTCTCGAGCTGCTCCCGGTAGGCGTTGTTCACCTCGTAGCGGTGGCGGTGGCGCTCGTGCACCGTCGTCGAGCCGTAGGCCTCAGCGGCCACGGAGCCCTTCTGGAGCTTCGCCTCGTAGGAGCCGAGGCGCATGGTGCCGCCAAGGTCCCCCTGGCCCTCGACGATGTGCTCCTGCTCCGCCATCGTTGCGATGACGGGGTTGGCCGCCTGCGGGTCGAACTCCGTGGAGGAGGCGTCCTCGATCCCGACGACGTTCCGCGCGTACTCGATGACCATCGACTGCAGGCCGAGGCAGAGGCCGAGCGTGGGGATCTTGTTCTCGCGGGCGAAGCGCAGGGCGCCGAGCTTGCCCTCGATGCCGCGGATGCCGAACCCGCCCGGGACGCAGATCGCGTCCGCGCCGGAGAGGTGCTCGCGAGCCCCGGCCTCCGTCTCGCAGAGGTCGGAGGGAACCCAGCTCAGCTTGACCTTGGTGCTGTTGGCGAAGCCGCCGGCGCGCAGGGCCTCCGTCACGGAGAGGTAGGCGTCCGGAAGGTCGATGTACTTGCCCACGAGCGCCACGTTGAGCTCGTGCTGCGGGTAGTGGACCGAGGCGAGGAGCGAGTCCCACTGCGTCCAGTCCACGTCCTGGAACTTCAGGCCCAGGTGCTGGACGATGTACGCGTCCAGGTTCTGGGCGTGGAGCTTCTTCGGGATGTCGTAGATGCTCGGCGCGTCCGCGGCGTTGACCACGGCGTCGATGTCCACGTCGCACATCCGGCCGATCTTGGCGCGCATCGCCTCCGGGACCTCGCGGTCCGAGCGGAGGACGATCGCCTCGGGCTGGATGCCGATGGAGCGCAGGGCCGCCACCGAGTGCTGGGTCGGCTTCGTCTTGAGCTCCTGCGAGGGGCCGATGTACGGCACGAGCGAGACGTGGAGGAAGAAGACGTTGTTCCGGCCGATGTCCTGGCGGACCTGCCGCGCGGACTCGAGGAACGGCTGGGACTCGATGTCTCCCACCGTGCCGCCGATCTCGGTGATGATGACGTCCGGCGTCTCGCGGCCCTTGACCGGCTCGGCGGGCAGGCGCATGCGGCGCTTGATCTCGTCCGTGATGTGCGGGATGACCTGGACCGTGTCCCCGAGGTACTCGCCGCGCCGCTCCTTGGCGATGACGCTCGAGTAGACCTGGCCGGTGGTGACGTTCGCGTCACCGGAGAGGTTCTCGTCGAGGAAGCGCTCGTAGTGGCCGATGTCGAGGTCCGTCTCCGCGCCGTCCTCCGTCACGAACACCTCGCCGTGCTGGAACGGGTTCATGGTGCCCGGGTCCACGTTGAGGTACGGATCGAGCTTCTGCATGGTCACGTTGAGACCGCGGGCCCGGAGGAGGTGGCCGAGGCTGGACGCCGTCAGGCCCTTGCCGAGGGAGGATGCCACACCCCCCGTCACGAAGATCTGCTTGACGGTCTGGGCGGACTTGGACGTGTTCTTGGATCGCTGCACCACGGAATTCGAGCCTATCACCAATGCGCCGATTCGGGACCCGGCGATCTCCTCAGGAGGCGAAGGAGCGGGCGTCCTCGAGCAGCTCCTGCGCGTGGGCGCGGGCCGCGTCCGAGGTCTCGTGCCCCGCGAGCATGCGGGCGAGCTCCGTGACGCGCTCCTCGTCCCCGAGCGGCGTGACGTCCGAGCTCGTGACGCCCTCGGACTCCCCCTTGAGGATCCTCACGTGCGTCTCCGCGAACGCCGCCACCTGGGGCAGGTGGGTCACCACGATGACCTGGACGTGCCGGGCCAGCATCGCGAGCCTCCGGCCGATCTCGACGGCGGCCTTGCCGCCCACGCCCGCGTCCACCTCGTCGAAGACGAACGTGGGCACGGGGTCCGCCGCCGCGAGGACCACCTCGATCGCGAGCATGAGGCGGGAGAGCTCTCCGCCGGACGCGCCCCGGCCGAGCGGCTGGGCCGGGGCCCCGGCGTGCGGCGTGAGGAGCAGCGCCACCTCGTCCCGGCCGTGGCGGTCCAGGTCCTCCCGCGGCTCCACCGAGACGGAGAGCTCCGCCGAGGGCATCGCGAGCGCCGTCAGCTCCTCGGAGACCCGCTCCGCGAGCGTCCGGCCTGCCTCGCGCCGGATCTCGGACAGCTCGTCCGCGAGCCGCTCCGCCTCGGCGAGGGCCTCGTCCCGCTCGCGCTCAAGACGCTCCAGCGTCTCGTCGTCCTGCCCGATCTCCTCGAGCCGCGGACGCTGCTCGTCCGCCCACGCGAGGACCTCGTCCACCGAGGGCGCGTGCTTGCGCAGCAGGGCGTTGATGGCCGCCCGGCGCTCCTGGATCTCGTCCAGCCGGCCGGGGCCTTCGACGTCGAGGTCCGTCACGAAGGCCGCGATCTCCACGGCCACGTCGTTGAGGTCCGCCGTCACCGTCGCCAGGCGCTCCGCGAGCGCCTCCAGGGCGGGGTCGCTCTCCGCCTCGAGCGCTCGGCGCGCCGTCTCCACGAGCTCGACGGCGTTCGGCGCGTCCGCCGCGTCCTCGCTCCCCGCGAGGGCCGCGCTCGCGAGGGCGCCCGCGCTGCGCAGGCCTTCCAGGTTCTCCAGGCGCATGGACTCGGCCTTGAGGGACTCGTCCTCGCCCGGCTGCAGCTCCAGCGCATCGATCTCCTCGAGCGCCTCCTGGAGCTGGCGCGCCTCCTCCCGCCGCTCGCGGGACGTGGAAGAGATCCGCTCGTACTCGTCCCGGGCACGCAGCCAGCGGGAGAACGCCTCGCGGTACCGCTCCTTGAGCTCGGCCAGGCGCTCGCCCCCGAAACGGTCGAGTGCCCTGCGCTGGGCCGCCGGGGACTTGAGGCGCAGCTGCTCCGCCTGGCCGTGGACCGCCACGAGCGAGCCCCCGACGTCGGCCAGCACCCCCGCGGGCACCGTGCGCCCGGAGAGGAAGGCCCGGGAACGGCCGCCCGCGCCCATGGTCCGGGCGAGGATGAGCTCCTCCTCGCGGGGCTCCTCCCCCTCCTCGGACTCGTCCACCGCGCCGGCCTCCTCGGCCCGGCGCCAGGCGCGGGACGCCGTCGAGACGCCGACGACGGCCTCGGCGCTCGCCTTCTCGGAGCCTACGCGCACGCGGGACGCGTCCGCCTTGCCACCGAGGATCATGGACAGGGCCGTGAGGATCATCGTTTTGCCGGCGCCCGTCTCGCCCGTGAGCACGTTGAGCCCTCCCGAGAGCTCGAGGCTGCTCTCCTCGATGACTCCGACGTCCTTGATCCGGATCTCCTCGATCACGCGGTCTCCTCCGTTCCGCTCGACTCGTCGACGGGGCCCCGCCACCCCGTGGTGGGCAGGTGGAACTTGCGCACGAGCCGCTCGGAGAACGGCGTGGCGTTGACGCGGGCGATGCTCACGGGCTCGTCCGCCCGGACGATCCTCACAAGGGAGCCGGGGGCGAGCTCGATCTCGTCCCGCCCGTCGCTCCAGAGGACGCCGCGGGCGTCCGTGCGCTGCAGAATCCGGATGGAGATCTCTGAGCTCGGGGAGATGACGAGCGGCTTCGCGAAGAGCGCGTGCGCCGCGATGGGGGTCATGACCAGCGCCTCCACCTCCGGCCACACCACCGGTCCCCCGGCAGAGAAAGAGTAGGCGGTCGAGCCCGTCGGGGTGGAGACGCACATGCCGTCGCACCCGAAGCTGCTCACCGGGCGTCCGTCCACTCCGATGACCACCTCGATCATCCGGGAGCGGTTCTCCTTCTCGATGGCGGCCTCGTTGAGAGCCCACGTGCGGTGCACCTGCCGCGCGCCCTCGAAGACCGTGATGTCCAGGGCCATGCGCCGCTCCACCGTGTAGCGGCGCTCGGAGACGGTCCTCACCGTCTCCGCCAGGTCCGCCCTCTCGCTCTCCGCGAGGAAGCCGACGTGCCCCAGGTTCACGCCGAGGAGCGGGATGCCGTGCCCCCGCACGATGTCCGCGGCGCGCAGGATCGAGCCGTCCCCGCCGAGGACCATGCACACCTCGATCGGCTCCGCGTCCGCGAGGGCCTCGACGACGAGGGCCGACGGCGCCGACTCGGTCAGGCGCGGCGACTCCGCCGCGTCCGCCGCGAGCAGGACCGGCGTCAGGCCGGCCGCCTCCAGCTGGCTCAGGGTCTCGCACGCCGCCCGCAGGGCCTCGGGGCGCCCGAGGTGTGCGCGGACGAGCACTCGCCTCTGTTCCGCTCCGCTCATGCTCTCCCCTTCTCGGCGGCCGCCTCGCCGGGCGTCCGCGGTGCGCTCTGCTGTCTGGACCCTGATGTCAGTTCTCTGTTGTCAGGTGTCCGCTGTCAGGACTCGAAGGCGCCGGAGCTCTCGAGCTGCGCCAGCGCCTCGTCCACTCCGATCTTACGGGCGGGCCTCCGCCCCGCTCTCCCGGGCGCGGCCGGCCGCGCCCATTCGGCGAAGTACTCCAGGTTCCCGTCCTGCCCCGGAAGGGCGGAGCGGCTGACCGTGCGCAGCTCGAGCCCCAGGGACTCCGCCTTCTCCAGGACGGCCCGCACGGCGCGCTTCCGCTCGGAGGGCTCGCGCACCACCCCGCCCGCACCGATCCGCTCGCGCCCCACCTCGAACTGCGGCTTGACCATGAGCAGGAGCACGCCGCCCTCCGCCGTCGCCCGGACCAGCGGCTCGAGGACCAGCGTGAGCGAGATGAAGGACAGGTCCGCCACCGTGAGGTCCACCGGCCCGCCGATCTCCTCCGGCTCCAAGAACCGGACGTTGAGGCCCTCGATGGCCTCCACGCGCGCGTCCCCGCGAAGGCTCGGCACGAGCTGCCCGTGCCCCACGTCGACGGCGACGACGCGCTCCGCGCCCTCCCGCAGCAGGACATCCGTGAAGCCGCCGGTGGAGGCGCCGGCGTCAAGGCAGCGCAGTCCGCGCACGTCGAGGTCTCCGACGGCCCGCAGGGCCCCGTATAGCTTCTGACCGGCCCGTGAGACGAAATCGGGGGTCTGACCGGGGCGGACGCCGATCGAGTCGGAGTCGGACGTCTTCTGCCCGGCCTTGGCGGCGACGGAGCCGTTGAGCTCGACCCGCCCCTCGGCGATGAGCGCCGCCGCAGCCGTCCGCGAGACGGCCAGACCGCGGTCAACGAGGGCGCGGTCCAGCCTCATCGGGGCGCCCTCATCGCATCCGCCCGCGCTCGGATTCGCGCGCCGGGGCCTCCGGCGGAAGCGACTGGTCGTCCAGCAGACGCCGCAGCTCGGCCTCAGCCTCCGTCATGGAGACCTCGCCCCGGCGCAGGCGGGACTCCAGCCGGTCGGCCTTCCGCGTCCACTCCGGGTCCGCTTCTGCCCAGTCCTCGTCCGACCAGTCCTCTTCTGGCCGGTTCTCTGCCGCCCGGGACGTGTCTGCTGAGGGCTCGCGCGCAGCGCCGTCGTCGTTCACTGCTCTCCCCCGCCGAGGCGCAGGCGCTCCGGGTCGTCGCCGGAGACCAGCGCGGTGAGGGAGTCGACGACGTACGTCGGCCGGAGACCGGTCTCCGCGCGCTCCGCGTCCTGGCGGCCGTCGATGCCCGTGAGGACGAGCGCCGAGTCGATGCCGGCGGCGTTGGCCCCGGCGATGTCCGTGTCGAGGCGGTCGCCGCACATGAGCGGCCGCTCGAGGCCCAGCTCCCGCTGGGCCCGCTCGAAGATCGGAGCCTGGGGCTTGCCGCCCACCGCCGGCATCCTGCCCGTGGCCGTCTCGACCGTTCCCACGAGCGCGCCGTTGCCCGGGGCGATCCCCTCGGCCCGCGGGATCGTGGCGTCCTTGTTCGTGGCCACCCAGGCCGCTCCACCGGCGATCGCGTAGCTCGCCGCGGCGAGGTGCCGCCAGCCGAGGCCCGGGTCGAAGCCCTGGATGACGGCGTCCGCGCGGGCGCCGTGCTCCATCTGCTCGAGGGAGAGGGCCTCGTACCCCGCCTCGGCCACGAGGCCGGAGAGGTAGTCGGACCCCACGACGTAGACGGAGGCACCGCGCTCCACCTCCTCGCCGAGCAGCTCGACGCCCGTCCGCGCCGAGCCGAAGACGCAGGACTCGTCGGCCGGCACCCCGAGCTCGCGCAGGTGCTCGGCCACGGCCGCCTCGGAGCGAGAGGCGTTGTTCGTCACGAACCCGATGCCGAAGCCGCTGACCTTGAGCTCCGAGATCGCCTCGGCCGCCCCCGGGATGGCGCCCTGGCCGGCGTACACCACGCCGTCGAGATCGAAGAGGAAGCCGTCATACAGGTCCCGGAACGTCATGCGCCTGGGGTCTCCCCGCCCTGGTCCTTCTCACGGCCCTCAAGGTTCTCGTCCGCTGCTCCGCGCTCACGCTCGGCGGGCTGGGGGATGCTCGTGGCGCCGCCCGGGTGGGTCTCGGCGGCCTCGGCCTCCGGGGCGTCCTCGTCGACGCGCTCCGCGGTCTCGCCGCCGCGCGCGCTGTCCTCGCTCTTCCGCGTGCCCGACGGCGCCTCGTCCTCGAACTCCTCCTCTGCGTCGAAGAAGTCCACGTCGTCCTCGTCCTCCTCAGTCAGACCGAGGGCCCGCTCCGCGACGACGGCCTGGCTGAACCAGCGCTCCGCCTCTTCGGCACGGTCCACGTTCGTGAGGGCCTCCCCGTAGGCGCGGAAGAGGCGCGGGCTGAAGGAGAACCCGCGGTTGATGTCCAGCTGCGGGATCTCAAGGGCTGCAAGGGCCTCGTCGAAGCGCTCGAGGTCGCCGAGCGCGCCCGACCTCACGATCGCCATCTCGACCTGGCCTGCCGTGTCGAGCTCCTTGGCCTCGTCGCTCTGCGCGAGCTCCAGGGCCTTCTCGGGGCGGCCCAGGCCGCGCTCGGAGTCCGCCATGAGCGGCAGGTGGATGCTGGAGCCGCTGATGCGGCGGAACGTGCGCAGCTCCCGGAGGGCGGCGGCGTACTCACCGGCGGCGTAAGCGGCCACGCCCACAGCCTCGCGGACAAGCGAGACGCGGCCACCGCTCGACGCTGCTGCCGAGGCGTGCTCGAACGCCTTGCGAGGCTCGTCGTCCAGGTAGCGTCCCGCCATCACGAGGTGCTTCGCCACGCGCTCCGCGTTCTTCGCCTCGAGGGTCCGCAGCTCGGCGAGCGTGGCCCTGTCCAGCTCCTTGCCCGTCACGTCCTTGTCGATGGACGGGGCCTTGGGGCCCGTGGGGCGACGGCGGTCGTCGTCGCGGCGGGGACGGAACTCGCGGCGATCGCCACCGCGCTCATCACGATCCCGGCCACCACGGAAACCGCCACGGTCATCATCCCGGCGCGGCCCACGGAAGCCGCCGCGGTCGTCCTCGCGACGCGGGCCACGGAAACCACCGCGGTCGTCCTCGCGACGCGGGCGGAACTCGCGCCGATCACCGCCGCGCCCATCACGATCCCGACCCCCGCGGAACCCACCGCGGTCATCATCCCGACGCGCGCCACGGAAACCGCCACGGTCATCGTCCCGGCGGGGCCCACGGAAACCACCGCGGTCATCATCCCGACGCGGGCCACGGAAACCACCGCGGTCATCGTCGCGACGGGGACGGAACTCGCGCCGATCGCCGCCGCGCTCATCACGATCCCGACCGCCACGGAACCCACCGCGATCGTCGTCCCGACGCGGCCCACGGAAACCGTCCCGATCGTCGTCCCGGCGCGGGCCACGGAAGCCACCGCGGTCGTCGTCGCGGCGCGGCCGGAACTCGCGCCGATCACCGCCTCGCTCATCACGATCCCGACCGCCGCGGAACCCACCGCGGTCGTCGTCGCGACGGGGTCCACGGAAACCGCCCCGATCATCGTCCCGGCGCGGGCCACGGAAGCCACCGCGGTCGTCGTCGCGCCTCGGACGGCCGAATCCGCCTCGGCTGTCGTCTCGGCGAGAGAATCCGTCTCGGCCGTCGCGGGCGTTGTAGTCTCGATCGCCGAAACCAGCCATGGGTGAATGTCCTCCGTTGAGATCGTGGCGCGCAGTGAACCCGCGCGGAACCCCTAGTCTATCGACCGATCTGGGACTCAGATCGGAGGACGCTAAGGTGCTTGAGTGGATCCCTGCACAGCTGAAAGCCCTCGCCCAGGCCGCCCCTGGACAGCCTCGCAACTGGCGTGGCTGGAGATGAACGTCGGCTCCTTCCACGTCGTCGCGGACCTCTCCTGGGGCATTCAAGGGCTCGCAGTGACACGGATCTGCTCTTCGATCTTCGGTGACGCGGTGGTGAAGAACACCGTGCCGGAATGGAATTCACCGACGAGGCCCTCTCCGAAGGACCCGGCCGGGCCGAGGGCTGCGTTGAACGAACGCCGGGATCTCTCCCCACATCTCGCGGCTGTCCATCCGCACATGCTGCGGGAAATCCGGGCCTACGAGCAGTGGATCGAGCCCGGTGCGCCGTTCGCGCCTGCCCTCAGAGCGAGTTCGCGAGAGCTTGGCATACTCGTCCTCGAGTACGTGCCCGGTGAGATCGCCCTGAACACTCCGAAGGCAAAAGATCCGGACATCTGGCACGCCGCCGGCACGGCGACTCGCGCGTTCAACGGACAGCCCAAGACTCGCAATTCCTCCTTCGACGGCGGAAACATCTCCCTGTTGACACGACGGATCGAGGCGTTCCGCAGCGGCGAGGCATACGTGCCCCGCTCGGCTGAGGAGCAGAAGAGGATTGAAACCGTCTGCTCCACCAGCACGGCATTCCTCCGGGGCTACGAGCCACAAGTGCTCCCGCTCTATACGACTCACGCAGACAACTCCCCCAGAAACTGGATGGTGACACCCGACGGAGAAGTGCGGCTCATCGATTTCGGAAGGGCAGGTGTCAGACCGCGATTCGCGGAATTCGAAATGCTCTACGGAAGCGATCCGGAATTGCACAGCGCGTTCAGCGCCGGGCTCGGGATGACCGGCAGGGCCGAAGAATGGGACGACGCCCACCGCCGTGCCTTCACACTCCATTCGGCCGCCTTGTTCCTCGGGGGCCTGGAATGGGCACAACAGCACGGGGAATCTGAGTTTCAGACGGAGATCCTCAACCGAGACGCGTGGCTGCTCCCCCTCCTCCACGAAGGTCGCTGAACGCGCTGTGAAGCGCGCACCGACAGGCGATCGGTACCCTTGAGCACATGACTCAGTCCCGAGATGGAGCCAGCGCCAAACCGGCTCAGGCGGAGAGCGCCCGTGGACCACGCGGTCCCTACCGAAAGACTCGGGAACGGCGCGAGCAGATCATCCGAGCGGCCTTCGACGTCTTCGCCTGCCACGGCTACCACTCTGGTTCGATTCAAGCCGTCGCCGACCGCGTGGGCATCAGCCAAGCGACTCTCCTGCACCACTTCCCGACCAAGACGCATCTGCTCCAAGCCGTACTGGAGCTGCGCGACGCCTATACGGGCGAGGACACACCGCACCCAGTCGACCGCACTCTCCCCTTGCGAGATGTCATCCGCAGGCAGTGCCTCATCAACGAGCGAATCGCGGGACTGATCGCCCTCTACACCGTGCTCGTGGGGGAATCGGTGACGGACGAGCACCCTGCCAAGCCGTATTTCCAGCGTCGATTCCGAAAGTCCCGGAAGGACTTCACCGACGACCTGCTCCGAGAGAAGGAAGCAGGACGACTGCTGCCGGGCGTTGACATTCCCGCCACCGCGGCCGGCATCGCGGCCATGTGGGACGGGTTGCAGCTGCAATGGCTCCTCGACGAGCACGTGGACGTAGCCGGCGGCCTGCTCGCGTACCTCGACCTGGTCCTGACCCCTGAAGAGTCCAAGCACGCGTCTTAGGGCCCGCCGCCCACGCGGTTGAACTGTAGCGAGTGCGCGGCCTCGGCACTCGTACCCAGCCCCCCCCTGGGCGCAGCCGCCGGGCCCGTCCATCAGGACGGTGCGACGCCCCAGGACACGAGCGCACCAGTCGAAGCTCGTGTTAAACGGGGGAAGGCCCGCCCCCAGAACAGCCACCCAGCAAGGGGGCGGCCGCCCGGGTGACGGGCCTTCCACACACAAAAGAATTGTCCGGCTGCGACCTACTCTCCCACACCCTCACGAGTGCAGTACCATCGGCGCTGTGGGCCTTAGCTTCCGGGTTCGGGATGGGACCGGGCGTTTCCCCCACGCTATGACAGCCGTAACACTATACCCAACCCCCACGAGGGGGCGGGACACCTTTCAAACCGCCTGCACACCCCGCACCACTCCACTGCCACACCCAGGCGCGAGCCCGGACACAACAAGGAGGGGGGGTGTGGTTGTTGGTCGAGAACCACACAGGGACGCGAGCACACGGA
>NZ_JACWAB010000017.1 GCF_020483305.1 Arthrobacter sp. UM1 | reverse complement strand
AGGCCTTGGAGTAGACCCAGCGGGTGAAGCCGGAGCAGTCCATGCCGCCCTTGGTGGGGCCGGGCGTGGCGCCGTGGCCGCCGCCCCACACGTACGGGTAGTGCTTGCCGGCCATGACCTGCGAGACGGCGGCGAGGACAGCGGCGTTGTGGCTGCCCTTCGGAGCCGGTGCCGGAGCGCTGGTCGGGTCGATGGAGGCCTTGGTGGCGCGGCCGACGACCCCGTCGACGG
>NZ_JACWAB010000016.1 GCF_020483305.1 Arthrobacter sp. UM1 | reverse complement strand
CGAGGGCGGTCATGGCGAGGGCGCTGGAGGCGCGCTGGCGGAGAGCAGTCATGGCTGTGTCTTCTTTCTGAAGGATTGGAATGCGCCGAAAACGGTGCTTGAGGTGAATTCGAGGTGACCTCGAAAAAGGGTGCGAAAACCTAGACCGAATGCCGCTGTGGTGCGATCAGACGGATGGAGTTCGACATTTCTGAGGAAGTTCGGATCGGGCGACCGTCGTCGTCGCCCTCAGGCGTCCGCGCTACTGGACGTGCACGTAGTAGACGTGCGCGGTGCTGTACTTCGGGGAGGGGAGCGTGCCGTAGGTCATGCGCATGCCCGGCTTGGGCTCGTGCGCGATCCGGCCGTTTCCGAGGTAGATGGCCACGTGGTACGCCGTTCCGGCGGAGCCCTTGGAGTAGAGGACGAGGTCGCCGGCCTGAGGGGCGGAGGTGAGCTTGCCCGAGCGGCTCTGCTGCGCCGCGGTGGTGGCGCCGAGGACGTCGCGGCCGTAGGCCTTGGAGTAGACCCAGCGGGTGAAGCCGGAGCAGTCCATGCCGCCCTTGGT
>NZ_JACWAB010000015.1 GCF_020483305.1 Arthrobacter sp. UM1 | reverse complement strand
TTGATGTTGCCCGGCGTGGGCCCGGCCGGAGTGCTGGCCACGGCCTTGCCGTCCAGGTAGATCGTCAGGTTCGCGGCCGGGTCGCGGGTCACGACGGCGTGGTGCCACTGCCCGTCCGTGACAACCGGTCCGCCGGCGGTGGTCGTGTAGGTCGGGCCGGTCGAGGACCAGGTCCCGGCCACGAGCACGCCCGCGGCGTTGATCCACAGCGCCCGGCCGTAGTTGATCTCGTTGCGGTACTTGGCCACGTTGGCGAAGCCCATGAGCACGCCCTGCGGGCTCGTGGTCTTGAACCACACCTCCTCGCTGTAGGCGTTCGGCGCGTTCTGGGCGATCGTGGACCAGCCGGTCGTGGAGGAGACGCCGTTGCCGCCGACGTTGGCGTTGCCGTTGAAGACCATCGAGGTCTGCGGGGTGTCGCGGACGCAGCCGTAGTTGCCGGCGCCGGAGGCGAACGTGTCGTTCGCCGAGGCCTCGGTGTTGCCGTTGGTCGTGATGTCCGGGGCGTTGTGGGAGGAGAGCTGCCAGCCGAAGATCGAGCCGGGTGTCTCCTTGATGGCCTGGGCGCAGGTGAAGAACCTCTTGGCCCCTGCGGTGTTCGTCGCGTTGGTGACCTTCGCGCTGAACGCGCCGTTGGTGTTGGGGACGAACACGGCCGCGCCGACGACGACGGCCAGGCAGGCGATGGCGGACAGGACCAGCCACAGCGTGGCCGAGGGGCGGGCGAGAGGGCTGGAGGCGGGGCGGGGGCTCATGCGGCTCCTTCGGGCTCGGGCGCCTCGTCCGAGGGCTGATCGGGCTCTGGGTCGTTGCGGTGCATGCGGGCGTGGATGCCCAGCCACACGATCGGGGTCAGGCAGAACACGGCCAGGCCGATCCACCACCAGGTGGTGAGGGCGAGCTGCGGGAGAAGGACGAAGTGGCCGGTCTTGTCCAGGTGGGTGGAGACGGCCTCGCCCACGGTGCCCGTCGGGGACAGGACCTGGCTCGCGGCGCCCTTGTCTTCGAACGGGACCACTCGCATCGGGAAGAGGCCCGTGCTCACCACGGATGCGGTGGCGTGCGGCGTCCGACCGGACGAGTCGACGCGCATCCACAGGAGCTCGGCTCCGACGAGGGGCTTGACGATGACGATGGAGGCGGCCAGGCCGAGGAAGAAGGCCATGACGCGGTACTGGAAGCGCTTCACGGGGCTCTCCACGCGGCGCGTGAAGAAGAGGCCGAGCAGCAGGCCGAGGATGGCGATGGGCGTCATCTTGACGAGCCACCCGAGCACGGGAGAGACGAAGAAGGCCTTGCCGACGAGCCGGGACTGGTCCAGGGCGCCCGGGTCAGCGGCGCCGTTGATGTCGCCCTTGGTCCGCACGCCGTCTTTGCCGGCGGCGATGACGCGGTGGGTGTGGGTCTC
>NZ_JACWAB010000014.1 GCF_020483305.1 Arthrobacter sp. UM1 | reverse complement strand
TGGGGTTGCGCGGGGCTGGGGGTTCTGGTAAGATTGAAAAGTTGCTTCGGAGCGATCATCACGCGGTGAGCGGTGCCTATTGGTTTGGGTGCTGGTGTGTGGTGTGGTGCCGGACTGGTGATTGTTGTTTGAGAACTCAATAGTGTGCCAAGTTTGTCGAGACCGTATTTTTATGGTTGAGATGGCGGATCGGCGGGTCGCACCCCGTGGCCTGGTCTGGTCCGCGTATTTTTGCCTTGATTGAATTTTGTGCCGGGCGGCGCGGGTGTTTTCCCATTCGTGTTGTCTGGTGTTCGTATGTTTTTTACGGAGAGTTTGATCCTGGCTCAGGATGAACGCTGGCGGCGTGCTTAACACATGCAAGTCGAACGCTGAAGCTCCAGCTTGCTGGGGTGGATGAGTGGCGAACGGGTGAGTAACACGTGAGTAACCTGCCCTTGACTCTGGGATAAGCCCGGGAAACTGGGTCTAACACCGGATATGACCCGCTGTCGCATGGCAGCGGGTGGAAAACGTTTGTAGTGGTCATGGATGGACTCGCGGCCTATCAGCTTGTTGGTGAGGTAATGGCTCACCAAGGCGACGACGGGTAGCCGGCCTGAGAGGGTGACCGGCCACACTGGGACTGAGACACGGCCCAGACTCCTACGGGAGGCAGCAGTGGGGAATATTGCACAATGGGCGCAAGCCTGATGCAGCGACGCCGCGTGAGGGATGACGGCCTTCGGGTTGTAAACCTCTTTCAGCAGGGGAGAAGCGAAAGTGACGGTACCTGCAGAAGAAGCGCCGGCTAACTACGTGCCAGCAGCCGCGGTAATACGTAGGGCGCAAGCGTTATCCGGAATTATTGGGCGTAAAGAGCTCGTAGGCGGTTTGTCGCGTCTGCTGTGAAAGCCCGGGGCTTAACCCCGGGTCTGCAGTGGGTACGGGCAGACTAGAGTGCAGTAGGGGAGACTGGAATTCCTGGTGTAGCGGTGAAATGCGCAGATATCAGGAGGAACACCGATGGCGAAGGCAGGTCTCTGGGCTGTAACTGACGCTGAGGAGCGAAAGCATGGGGAGCAAACAGGATTAGATACCCTGGTAGTCCATGCCGTAAACGTTGGGCACTAGGTGTGGGGGGCATTCCACGTTCTCCGCGCCGCAGCTAACGCATTAAGTGCCCCGCCTGGGGAGTACGGCCGCAAGGCTAAAACTCAAAGGAATTGACGGGGGCCCGCACAAGCGGCGGAGCATGCGGATTAATTCGATGCAACGCGAAGAACCTTACCAAGGCTTGACATGGACTAGTAACGGTCAGAGATGGCCGCCCCTCTTTGAGGCTGGTTCACAGGTGGTGCATGGTTGTCGTCAGCTCGTGTCGTGAGATGTTGGGTTAAGTCCCGCAACGAGCGCAACCCTCGTTCCATGTTGCCAGCACGTGATGGTGGGGACTCGTGGGAGACTGCCGGGGTCAACTCGGAGGAAGGTGGGGACGACGTCAAATCATCATGCCCCTTATGTCTTGGGCTTCACGCATGCTACAATGGCCGGTACAAAGGGTTGCGATACTGTGAGGTGGAGCTAATCCCAAAAAGCCGGTCTCAGTTCGGATCGTGGTCTGCAACTCGACCACGTGAAGTCGGAGTCGCTAGTAATCGCAGATCAGCAACGCTGCGGTGAATACGTTCCCGGGCCTTGTACACACCGCCCGTCAAGTCACGAAAGTTGGTAACACCCGAAGCCGATGGCCTAACCCTTGTGGAGGGAGTCGTCGAAGGTGGGACGAGCGATTGGGACTAAGTCGTAACAAGGTAGCCGTACCGGAAGGTGCGGCTGGATCACCTCCTTTCTAAGGAGCAGCTACTGTTTCAGGGTTCCTGGTCTGTGTGCCGGGGGTTCTGGCGGTCAGCGTGCCCGTTGCACGGCCGAGTGTGTCGTGGCGGGTGCTCATGGGTGGAATCTCGGCAGATGGTGGCTTCCGTGCTGTGGATGTTCGGCGAGTACGCCGGCGGTGCTGGTTGTGGTGTGCGCCCTGTGGGGTGTGTGCTGTGGCTGGTTCTGCTGGTTGGAAGGTCTGGGTGTCTGTGGTGTCGGGGGTTGTTGGCGCACTGTTGGGTTTTGAGGCAACAATCGTTGTCTTGGCCTGCCTTCAGCTGGGCTGGATGCCGTGGGGTGTCTGGTGGGGGTTGTGCGGGTTGTTGTTTGAGAACTGCATAGTGGACGCGAGCATCGAGTGATTGTGATTTTTTGATCGTTGATCATGTTGTGTGTGCGTGACCATGCTGCCAGCGTGTGCTGGTTGTGTGTGTGGTCAAGTTTTTAAGGGCGCACGGTGGATGCCTTGGCATCAGGAGCCGATGAAGGACGTGGGAATCTGCGATAAGCCTGGGGGAGTTGATAACCGAGCGGTGATCCCAGGATGTCCGAATGGGGAAACCCCGCCACACGGTGTGTGGTGACCCGTGGCTGAACACATAGGCCATGTGGAGGGAACGTGGGGAAGTGAAACATCTCAGTACCCATAGGAAGAGAAAACAAGAGTGATTCCGTCAGTAGTGGCGAGCGAACGCGGATGAGGCTAAACCGGTGGTGTGTCATACCCGGCAGGGGTTGCATCATCGGGGTTGTGGGGACAGTCGTGACGGGTCTGCCGGCCTGTCGCAGGGAATGCGCGGCGCGAGGTGAACGGTCTTGAAAGGCCGGCCAGAGAGGGTGTGAGTCCCGTAACCGGTTGTGTTGGCGCTCTTGTGTGCTGTTGCCCGAGTAGCACGGGGCTCGAGGAATCCCGTGTGAATCTGCCAGGACCACCTGGTAAGCCTGAATACTCCCTGATGACCGATAGCGGACCAGTACCGTGAGGGAAAGGTGAAAAGTACCCCGGGAGGGGAGTGAAACAGTACCTGAAACCGTGTGTCTACAAACCGTCAAAGCCTCACTTGTGGGGTGATGGCGTGCCTTTTGAAGAATGAGCCTGCGAGTTAGTGCTGTGTCGCGAGGTTAACCCGTGGGGGGAAGCCGTAGCGAAAGCGAGTCTGAACAGGGCGATTGAGTGGCACGGTCTAGACCCGAAGCGGAGTGATCTACCCATGGCCAGGTTGAAGCGACGGTAAGACGTCGTGGAGGACCGAACCCACTTCAGTTGAAAATGGAGGGGATGAGCTGTGGGTAGGGGTGAAAGGCCAATCAAACTCCGTGATAGCTGGTTCTCCCCGAAATGCATTTAGGTGCAGCGTTGCGTGTTTCTTGTCGGAGGTAGAGCTACTGGATGGCCGATGGGCCCTACAAGGTTACTGACGTCAGCCAAACTCCGAATGCCGGCAAGTCAGAGCGCAGCAGTGAGACTGTGGGGGATAAGCTTCATAGTCGAGAGGGAAACAGCCCAGACCACCAACTAAGGCCCCTAAGCGTGTGCTCAGTGGGAAAGGATGTGGAGTTGCTGTGACAACCAGGAGGTTGGCTTAGAAGCAGCCACCCTTGAAAGAGTGCGTAATAGCTCACTGGTCAAGTGATTCCGCGCCGACAATGTAGCGGGGCTCAAGTACACCGCCGAAGTTGTGGCATTCAAGCGTATAGCCGAGCCTTTGTGGTTCAGGTGCTTGGATGGGTAGGGGAGCGTCGTGTGGCCGGTGAAGTGCCGGTGTGAACCAGGTGTGGAGGCTACACGAGTGAGAATGCAGGCATGAGTAGCGAAAGACGGGTGAGAAACCCGTCCGCCGAATGATCAAGGGTTCCAGGGTCAAGCTAATCTGCCCTGGGTTAGTCGGGACCTAAGGCGAGGCCGACAGGCGTAGTCGATGGACAACGGGTTAATATTCCCGTACCGATTCTGAACCGCCCATACTGATCTGGTGAGACTAACCGCCCGAACCGCACGTGACTGGTGCAGGCTCTTTTGGGTCTGTGCCGGCTGTGCGGGGAGCGCGGGACCTGAGCCGGGGAGGTAAGCGTGTTAACAGGTGTGACGCAGGAAGGCAGCTCAGCCAACGGTTGGAAGAGTTGGTCTAAGGATGTAGGGCGTGCGATAGGCAAATCCGTCGCACACGGGCCTGAGATCTGATGGGACCCCACCTGGTGGGGGATTGAGTGATCCTATGCTGCCGAGAAAAGCATCGACGTGAGGTTCAGTGTCGCCCGTACCCGAAACCGACACAGGTGATCTGGTAGAGAATACCGAGGCGATCGAGAGAATTATGGTTAAGGAACTCGGCAAAATGCCCCCGTAACTTCGGGAGAAGGGGGACCCCAACCGTGATGCGCCCGTGCGGCGTGGAGCGGGTCGGGGTCGCAGAGACCAGGGGGAAGCGACTGTTTACTAAAAACACAGGTCCGTGCGAAGTCGCAAGACGATGTATACGGACTGACTCCTGCCCGGTGCTGGAAGGTTAAGAGGACCGGTTAACACTCTTTTGGGTGTGAAGCTGAGAATTTAAGCCCCAGTAAACGGCGGTGGTAACTATAACCATCCTAAGGTAGCGAAATTCCTTGTCGGGTAAGTTCCGACCTGCACGAATGGAGTAACGACTTCCCCGCTGTCTCAACCATAAACTCGGCGAAATTGCAGTACGAGTAAAGATGCTCGTTACGCGCAGCAGGACGGAAAGACCCCGAGACCTTTACTATAGTTTGGTATTGGTATTCGCTGTGGCTTGTGTAGGATAGGTGGGAGACTGTGAAACGGACACGCCAGTGTTCGCGGAGTCATCGTTGAAATACCACTCTGGCCACCGTGGATATCTAACTTCGGCCCATGATCTGGGTCAGGGACAGTGCCTGATGGGTAGTTTAACTGGGGCGGTTGCCTCCTAAAGAGTAACGGAGGCGCCCAAAGGTTCCCTCAGCCTGGTTGGCAATCAGGTGTCGAGTGTAAGTGCACAAGGGAGCTTGACTGTGAGAGAGACATCTCGAGCAGGGACGAAAGTCGGGACTAGTGATCCGGCGGTACATTGTGGAATGGCCGTCGCTCAACGGATAAAAGGTACCTCGGGGATAACAGGCTGATCTTGCCCAAGAGTCCATATCGACGGCATGGTTTGGCACCTCGATGTCGGCTCGTCGCATCCTGGGGCTGGAGTTGGTCCCAAGGGTTGGGCTGTTCGCCCATTAAAGCGGTACGCGAGCTGGGTTTAGAACGTCGTGAGACAGTTCGGTCCCTATCCGCTGCGCGCGCAGGAAATTTGAGAAGGTCTGTCCTTAGTACGAGAGGACCGGGACGGACGAACCTCTGGTATGTCAGTTGTGCCGCCAGGCGCATCGCTGATTCGCTACGTTCGGATGGGATAACCGCTGAAAGCATCTAAGCGGGAAGCCCTCTTCAAGATGAGATTTCCATGCACCCTTGTGGTGTGTGAGGCTCCCACCCAGACCAGTGGGTTGATAGGCCGGATGTGGAAGCGGGGACTGAAGACCCGTGGAGCTGACCGGTACTAATAAGCCGATGACTTACACCACCACCCCAGCCTTTCCCACGTTTGTGTGTGGGTTGTGGGTGTTGCGCACACGGTCCGTGTGCTCGCGTCCCTGTGTGGTTCTCGACCAACAACCACACCCCCCCTCCT
>NZ_JACWAB010000013.1 GCF_020483305.1 Arthrobacter sp. UM1 | reverse complement strand
AGGCCTTGGAGTAGACCCAGCGGGTGAAGCCGGAGCAGTCCATGCCGCCCTTGGTCGGGCCCGGCTTGGCGCCGTGGCCGCCGCCCCACACGTAGGGGTAGAGGTACCCGTGCATCACCTGGTTCACCGAGGCGACGACGGCCGCGTTGTGGCTGCCCTTGGAGGGAGCGGGAACGGGGGTCGGCGCCGGGGCGCTGGTCGGGTCGATGGAGGCCTTGGTGGCGCGGCCGACGACCCCGTCGACGGCGAGGTGGTGCGCGGACTGCCACTGCTTGACGGCAGCCGTGGTGGCCTTGCCGAAGACGCCGTCCACCACGAGGCGGGAGCCCTGCTTGGCGTTGAGGAGGTTCTGCAGTCGGGTGACGCAGCCGTTGGTCTGGCCCTGCTTGATGGCGGCGGGGCAGCTGGAGGAGGCGAGGTTGCCGACCGGGTCCGGTGCGGCCTGGGCCGGAGCGGCGACGCCGGCGCCGAGTGCGGCGACGAGGGCGGTCATGGCGAGGGCGCTGGAGGCGCGCTGGCGGAGAGCAGTCATGGCGAGACTTTCAGAGCGAAGGATCAGGAGCGGCTCTCCGATCGGCAACCCCTGCCTTCCTTCGAGCTGAAAAAAGACTAGCACCGGAAAAAGTCTAGAAATGGGGCACGTCACATGAACAGAAATGGAACAAATGGCGTGTTTCTGGCAGATTCCGCGGGATTCTGCAGAATTTTATTGCAAGGTTGAAACGGATTCCATAGGCGGCCAATGGAAATTGGTCGGATTTGGCCATTTCTCGTGGCTGTTTCACCCGTTCCGCATAGCTGTGGCACAGGTTCGAGAGGGCCTTGGGAGGGCTCGGGAGGGGCGGCGCAGGAGGCGCGGTGGCGCCCGCGGGGACACGAACAGCGGCCCGGTCCGTCTCAGAGGCGAGACGGGCCGGGCCGCTGTCGGGGAGGCCGTTCCGGCGGTGCCTCTAGTGGCTCCGGGCCAGGCGCTTGAACTCGGTGTCGCGCTCACGGCGAGCGGCGTCCTCCGCGCTGCGGACCTTGAACGCGTGGACGATCACCATGATGCCCGTCAGGACCATCAGGACCGCCATGACGCACAGCAGGTAGAGCCCGAAGTGCGGGTGCACCGCGGCCATCCCGCCGAGGGCCGAGTTGGTCTGGCTCACCTTGTAGAGGAGGAAGAATCCCTCCACCCCGGCCAGGACGCCGGTGATGGTGCCGAGCACACCGGCCGCGAACCGGGCCCACGCCTTGCCGATGATCCACGCGGCGAGCACGCCCAGGATCGTGAGGACCGCGCCGGCCACGAGCGTGACGCTGTCCGCCGCCGGGCCCGTGGAGAAGAGGCCGAAGTCCTCCCCGTGCCCCGGGATCTCCACCTTGACGAGGGGCAGGAAGAGGCACACGAGCGTCACCGCTGCGAAGAGGAGGAGCACCCACGGCGTCCACGTGAGGAAGCCGCCGCGACGGCGCGCTGGGGTCTCAACGGCGGAGCCCTCGGCGGGGTCCTCGCCGACGACGTGGGAGCCGGTGGGCCGATCGTCGTCGTTCTCTGCCGGGTTCAGGGGGCTGCCCTTGCGCATGAATGGAAGTCCGTTCGTCTCGGGTGCGGGGTCCGGCGCGGCCGCCGCCGGAGCGACAGCCGCAGGCGGCGGTCCACTCTACCCGTGCCGGCCGGACGCTTGCCGAGCGCGGGGCGCCCGGGGCGGGGTGCCAGCCGTGGGCGCGGCTCCCGTGCGGGCGCGCACGTCGGCGGTGGGCACGCGGGCGCGCACGACGACGGCCGCCGCGGGACTCACCCGTAGACGCGGCGCTGGGCCTCTCGGGCGGGGCGGGTCTGATCGTCGACCTGCTGCAGGAAGCCGGCGTACCACTCGGGGGCGCGGCCGGTGGCCTTCTGCTCGTCGACTGCGCGGTTGTGCCCCTCGAACAGCTCGAGCGCGGCGGGCGTCATGCCGCGGCGGTAGTTCGCGGCCTCGCGACGGCGGCCGGCGTCCTGGACGAGCTTGTGGATCAGCGCGTAGACGGCGGCGACGAGGGCACAGCCGGGAACGAACACGATGAGGTAGCCGAGGAATCCGGTGAGGCCGAGCCCCTCGCCGAAGAGGGCGATGAACCCGATCACGAGCACGATGAGGCCGAGGAAGCCGAAGAGGAAGAGGAACGGTTTCCAGAAGCTGGCCGGGTCGTGCCGCGGCGGCAGGAGGACCGGCGGGACGATCCCGTGGTGCTGGAGGGCGCGGCGGTCCTCCTCGATGACGCCGCTGATGTGCTCGAGCGAGACGTCGTAGGGCAGGGTCTGGCCTGGTGCGGGCTGGGGTCCGGAGTGGGGCGTGTGGGCGTAGTGCGACGTGCGGAGCGGGTGCTCAGAGGGCCTGGACCATGCGTCGGGGTCGGGGCTGGGGCTGGGGTTGGGGCTGGGACTTGGGTGGCCGTTGGCGTGGGGCTCCGGCTGGGGCTCGGCGTTCTCCTGGCTCATCTGCGCTTCCTCCTTGAGGCACGGTCTCGCCTGCGTTTGCGACCCTAGCGCACGGGGACACGGGTTCGCCCGGCTCGGCGGATGGGGCGGCGACGAGGCCGAGGGGGGGGCTGCGCCTGAGCCGGTGGGCGGTTGCACCCGGTTCCGTGCAGCAGCGGCGATTCACACCCGTTTTTGTGTCAATACACCCGCTTTCGAGCGGGTTTTTGAGCGGAAACGGGTGTGGTGGCGGAAGCGGGTGTGGGGCTGCCCGGGAGTGGCAAGCGGGTGTGGGGCTGCCCGGGAGCGGCGGAAGCGGGTGTGTTGGCGCATGCGGGGCGGCGGAAGCGGGTGCCGCGGCGGAAGCGGGTGCGGCCGGAATCCTGGAGGTGCGCAGCGAGGGGGCCTGCCGCCAACGCCCCACCTTCTGTCCCATCCTGAAGGAACCCTTGCTATCTCAGCCAGGGGTGGCAGGATGTGGGGGAGCACTGTGCACTTCCCCAGTGGTCCGGGACAAGCCCTGCCACGTCAGCGCACTTCGGAGGTACCCCGTGGCCATCGCCACAGCTTCCCAGCCGACCATCGAGCTCGACCAGCACCAGGAGATCTCCAAGAAGTCCCTGGTCATCGCGGGCATGTCCACGGTGATCGAGTGGTACGACTTCACGCTGTACCTCTACCTGACCACGATCCTCTCCCGCGTCATCTTCGCGGGCGGCAACGGCGGCACGGCCGCCACGCTGCTCGTCTTCGCGGCCACCTACCTGCTGCGGCCCGTGGGCGCGGCGGTGTTCGGAGGCATCGGAGACAAGTACGGACGCCGGCCGGTGCTGCTCGTCTCGATGGGCCTCATGACGCTGGCCATGCTCGGCACGGCCCTGCTCCCCACGCACGCCCAGGCCGGCGCGCTCTCCGGCTGGCTCATGCTGGCCCTGCGCTGCCTCATGTCCTTCAGCGTGGGCGGCGAGTACTCCGGCGTCATCACCTACCTCGTGGAGGGCGCCGCCCCGAAGCGCCGCGGCTTCATCACGTCTCTGGCGAGCGCGTCCTCGGAGATCGGCGGCCTCCTCGCCGTCGCCATCTCCTCGCTGACGACGACGTTCGTCCACGGCCCGGACCTGGACTCGTGGGGATGGCGCATCCCGTTCTTCGTGGGCGCGCTGCTCGCGGGCGCCACGCTGTTCGCGCGCTCGGGTCTCGAGGAGTCCCCGGTGTTCGAGAACGAGGTCAAGGAGGACGCCGTCCCCAAGGGCAGCCCGCTCCTGCTCCTGCTGCGCACGGAGCCGATGGCGCTGCTGCGGACGTTCGCCATCTCGGCGGTCGGCTCGATCACGTACTACGTGGGCATCGGCTATGCGCCCACGTTCCTCAGCAGCGCGGGCAAGTTCAGCGAGTCCGACTCGCTGTGGCTCGGCACCGCCGCCGCCGTCGCGGTCATCGCGGTCACGCCGATCGCCGGAAAGCTCTCCGACAAGTGGGGCCGCAAGCCGGTGCTGCTCGTGGCGGGCGTCGCCGCCGCGGCGCTGTCCCTCACGATGTTCCAGATCATGGCCGCGGGCAGCCCGGGTCTCGCGCTCACGGGCGCGCTCGTGCTCGCCGCGGTGGCGGGCGTGTGGAGCTCCGTCGCAGCGTCCACCGTGGCGGAGCAGTTCACGTCCCGCGCCCGCATGTCCGGCATGGCCCTCGGGTACACGGCGGCGACGGCGATCTTCGGCGGCTTCGCGCCGCTCGTGGCCGAGCAGGTCGTCTCCGCGACGCACTGGGACCCGGCGCCCGGCCTCATGATCGCCGTGGTGGCCGCCGTGGTGCTGCCGATCGTCTGGTTCCAGCCCGAGACGGCTCCGCGCGCCGTGGTGCGCAAGCTCTCCAAGATCAAGGGCCCGGGGCCGCGCGAGGACAGCTGACGCGAGGCGGCCGGCGTCGTCGTCTCCCGGGAGGGGGCGGGGTCCGCTCTCGGGTCGCGCGCGGCCTGAGTGGTCTCGGGTCCGTTCGCACCCGCTTTTGTGCCGCCGGGCGGACCACACCCGTTTTTGTCCGTTGACACCCGTTTTCGCACGGGTTTTCGAGCGGAAAACGGGTGTGGCGGCGAAAGAGGGTGTGGACGCAGCTGACGAGGGGCCGAGGCGGTCGAGCCGCGGGCTCTAGGCCCTCGGTCTTGAGCGGAGGGGCCCGGTGTCAGCGGCTGCGGGCGAGGTTCAGCTCTTCGTCGTCGCGATTGCGGCCGCCCTCGAGGCCCGGGCGGCGGCGGGAGAACTGGGCGAACATGATCGCGATCCCGGTCAGGAGGCTCAGCCCCGCCCCGAGGAAGAGGAGGAAGAGCGCGAATCTCGGCTCGGCCTGTGCGCCGTTGCCGAGCGTGGAGGCCGTGCGGTTCGCATCCGCGACGACCGACGAGGCGGCTGCCGCGGTGACGATGCCGTTCACCGCCCCGAGGCCCCCGGCCAGGAGCCGGAGCCACGGCGCCTTGAGGAGCTGAGCGGCGATGGCCGCCGCGCACGTCACGGCCGGGAAAGCGCCGAGCAAGAGGATGCCGCCCACGTTGTCCGGTGTGAGGAGCGTCAGCTTCTCCTCGTGCCCGCCGCCGGTCACGGACATGAGCGGGATGAAGAGGTCGATGAGGACCCAGGCGGCCAAGAGCGCAAGAAGCCCGGGCGTCCAGGCGAGCGATCCGGGGCTGGCCTTGTGAGGCTCCGGGGCGGTTGAGCCCTCGCTGTGCGGCCGGTCCATGACGGTTCCCCCTTGCGTTCGGAGCTCCGGACGCTGTGAAGCGTCCCTTCACGCCCTCAGCGTACGACGGGACCCCGTGGACCGGTACCCCTGGGGGGAGGAAGGTGCGCGGAGCGCTTCTCTGCGAAACGCGTCAGACGGGCCCTCGACTGGCAGGCCCCGGGACATCCCGATTGGCGGCTGCGGACTCAGAGGCGAAGTCCGGCGGCGCGCAAGAACGCATAGGTGTCCACGCACGTCACGCCGAGGGGCTCGCAAGCGTCAGGGATTTTCACTCGTCTGCGGCATTGCGGGTCAGGCTTCTCCCGTGTGACGACGACGGCTCCCGCGCCGGCCGCCTGTGCGATGAGGTGCAGGTCAGCCGAGTCCATGAACTCGCTGACGGCCGCTTGGGAGTAAGGCCGGGCGGGATCAGCGGCCCAAGCGGTGAGCTCGCGCAGGGCGGACACGGATTCAGAGGTGACGGGAAGCCAGAAGTCCTCGCTGACATCCAACGCCCACCGGGCGAGCGGATACCTCTTCCCCGCGGCATCGCCTGCCGTGAGCTCATCCCGCACTCGCCGGACCGAAGCGATGCGGCCCTTCGCCCTGCCGCTCGTCAGCCAGGACCAGAACGTGGGCGCCACGTCCAGTGCCAAGTAGGTGCGGTGGGCTTCAACGAACACGTTTGTGTCAAGCAGGTGGAGCATCACACGCCCAGCCGCTCGGCGTAGTTGTCGAAGCTGGCCGGAGAGCTCAGATTGAGGAGGTGCATTGCCTCACTGAAGCTGGTCCGTCCTTCTTGGGTGTCCCGGATGAGAGCTCTCGAGAGCCGTTCCCCTGCGCGGTACCGCTGGTTGTTGTGGAAATCCCCGCCCTGGCCGGTGGCAGGCTGCGTCAACGTCTGGAGGCGGCGCACCTCCTGTTCGTAAGCGGCGTCCATGTCCACGTCCGCAAGCATGCCCTCACGCTCCAAAGCCAGAAGCACCACCAGCGTTCCGCAGCGGTAACGGTCCGCCAGGCGGTCCAGCGTTGCCGTCAGCTCGAGCGGACCCACGGAGGAGGCCTGGGAGCGGAGATCCTCGCTGGGAACGAGAAATGCCGATGCAGCGGCATTGCAGCGCCGCTCCACCTCAGAGTGCGGCTGAATGCGGTTGTCTTCATCGCTGATCCCGCTCTGCCCGAACCAGACGTGGGCCAGCTCGTGCGCCAGCGTGAAGATCTGCCCGTTCAGGGTCTGGGCGGCGTTGACGAAAACGAGGGGAGCGGCGTCGTCGACCAGCGCGAACCCCCGGAACTCATCGGCATCGAGGGAGCGGGAGGAGCTGTTCCCGACGACCGAGGTGATCACGCACAGTCCGCCGAGCTTCTCGAAGGCCCGCATGAGGTGGCGCCGCACGTCAGAGCGGCTCCCCCTGCGCAGCGGGAGCTCGAAGGCAAGGGCGACCCGCATGTCCGCAGCGGCCGCGTCCGGACTCCACTCGGCAGCCCGGCTGACAACCTCGACTTTCGGAAGGCCATTGGCCGCCGCGTACTCCCGAAACCATTCCTGGCGCTGGATGCTCTGGTGGAGCACGGCGTAGAGGTTGGCGCTCGGCTCCTGAAGCCCGCGGCCGAACCCTGCCCGGAAATCGGGAATGGGGAGCCGAAGCGCGGGCGGTTCCTCAAGGAGCAGATAGCCGAACGGCAGGCCGGCCTTGCGAGCGAACGACTCCAGCTGCTTGAACGTGGGGCGTGCCGTGCCCTCACGCCATGCGTCCAGGTTGAACTGCGCCGCGAGATCCGCGGGGTCTGTGGCGGAGTGCTCGAGGGCCCAGTCGAGGACAGGGCGGCTCACCCCCACGCGAACGGCCACGGCACCTCCTCAGGACGGTGTTCTGTGTGCATCCCATCAAAGCAGACGGCGGCTTTCTCCGCGCCACCTGTTCCCGTCATCCGGACCTTGTGAGGGTGGCTAAGCTGGCTTCAGGAAAGGCAGGTTGCCTCACCAGATCGAAGGAGTCTCGGAATGCCCGCATGGGTCTGGATTGTCCTCGTCGTCCTCGCTGTCCTCGTGGTCGGCGTCCTGCTGCTCGCCCGCGTGGCCGGCAAGCAGGTGGAGAACACGCTCAACCGCTACGACGCGATGAGCGAGGAGGAGATCGCCGCCTCGAACCCCAAGCGCCTGCGCCGCGACGCCCGCCAGCTCAACTTCCAGGTGGCCGCGCTCCGCGAGCACGACGACGACGCCCGCTTCCGCGACCGCGCTCAGCGGCTCACCCAGGTGCTCGAGAAGATCCGCCGCGCCGCCCCGGACGCCGCGCTCGCGGGAGAGAGCGACGCCGCTCGGGTCGCGCCGGCCCCGAAGCGCTGAGGGGAGCGCGAGCCGTGCTTTCACCGCTCGCCGTCATCTCGCTGCTGCTGTCTGTAGGTGCCTTGCTGCTCGGGCTGATGCTCGGGTACGTGTTCAAGGTCCGGAACATGAAGAGGGGGAGCGCAGATGCTGAACACGATCGCTGAGTGGGCCGTGGCCGGCTCCCTGGTCTACTTCTTCGCGGGCGTCTTCCTGGGCGGAAAGATCGCGGAGCGGCGCTGGAAGCGCCGGGCGCAGACCGGCTGAGCCGGGCTAGAGCGTCCCGTCCTGCCTGAGCGCCGGCCACGTGTCCACCCACGGGAAGACCACGGTGAAGAGCAGGGCGACGGCGGCCGCCGCGAACGCGGCCATGACGAGGATTCGGACGGGGAGCGGTCCGGGCAGAGCGGCGAAGAGCCAGCGGATCACGAGGGGGACTCCTTTCCGTGGTGGGCTGACCCGACGGCGGCGGCGATCTCGGCAGGCGGCGACGCGGACGCCGGGGTGAAGCCGGAAAGCTCGGCGCGGACGATGTACCGGTGCGAGTCGCCGAAGCGCGGATGGCACGAGGTCAGGGTGAGGTACCGGTGCGTCGGAGCCGCCCCGGGATGCAGGGGATCCGCCGCGAGAACCGAGGTCTCGGACGGCAGCACGATCCTGGCGCTCTCGAACCGGTACCGGTAGTAGCCCCGCGCGGTCCTCACGTAGACGGAGTCCCCGGCGCGCAGCTGGTCGATGTTGTCCAGGACCGCGCCGTGCGTCTGCCGGTGGCCGGCGAGCGCGAAGTTCCCCAGGCCGCCGGGTCCCGCGGTGCCCGGGTAGTGGCCGAGCCCGAGCGTGTCCAGCACGTCCGCGCCGACCCCTTCCAGCACAGGCCGCGAATACTGCGGTCCGAACCGCGGAATGTAGACGACGGCGATGCCCGAGCCCAGTTTGAGCGATCGGCTCGCGGGCTCCGGAGCGGTCTGAGCGGACCGGTCTGAGGCGAAGCGCTGCTCGATCCGGTGGGCCTCCGCCTCCTGCCGGGAGCCGTCGACGACGTTGGTCCACCACAGGCGCCACGCGACGAAGAGCACGACGACGAGGCCGAGCAGCAGAAGGGTCTCGCCGATGATCTCGCGGATCGAAGGGCGGCGGGGGAGCCGGCGGGGGGACCGGGCCGTGGAGGCGCCATGGGGCATGGCTAAATGTTATCAGGGTAAACTGACTGTTTGGTGTTAAAAGCTTTCATTTTGCCTGTAGGCTTGGCTCAACTCGTCTCGGCGAGGACCCCCGTTCCCCGCGTTCTCGCGCATTTCAGAGACGAGCTCTCATGGTCTCCACGCCTCTCTCGACATCCCTTCGGCGGCTCCGGATCTTCATGGCGGCGCTGTTCGCCGCCGTCGTCGCCGTCGGCTCCGCAGGACTCTTCGCCCCGGCCGCGAGCGCGGCCGCGCCCACCGTCACCGTCTCCCTCCAGCGGACCTTCACCGGCACGGGGCAGGGGACGAGCGACCAGTGCGTGGTCAACGCCGCCCACGGCTTCACGCCCGGCGATGAAACGGCCGCGGACGACTATGTGTGCTCCAATGACTCGGTCGGCTACCGCATGGATCTCGCGATCAAGTCTGATGCGAACCCGTCGCCGGTGACGCTTGTCTTCAAGGTGGGGCCGGGGTTCGACACTCCGTTTCGAGACAGCTCCTTCACCGGTGCCGACGACTTCTGCGTCAGTCGTCCCGGGCAGTGGACCGTTTCCGGATCCGGGTATGTGCAGATGGTCCAGGTCGGGGCGAAGTACTACCCGAGCTGCACGATCACGCCCGCGCCGAATGCCAACATCTCGTACCGCCAAGACCTCACGGTGACCGCGGGAGACGACTCGCCGAACGTGGCTGATGCGCAGATCATCAAAGCGGACAGCGCTGGCGCCCAGACCTCCGCGGCCACTGCGGCCGGGTATACGGTGCTGAGGTCGGCGACTCTCGACCTCCGCCTGCGCCAGCTGACCGGCGGCCAGCCTGTCAACTACAACGGGAAGTACTACCTGGTCCAGTACCTGGAGATCTCCGGCGATGCTCTCGCCGTTCCCGGAACCTCTGCGTCCAAGGGCGGCGCTGTCTTCTCGGACGCTGCGGTGAAGATCGACCTGTCCGGCGCTCCTCCGGGGACGATCGTCACCGATGTGAACGGCAACGAGACCACTCTCATCCCCTTCTTCAACAGCATCAGGGGGCAGAACCAGAATCAGCCGGGCGAACCCGCTCGGATCGGAACTCTGGCCAAGCTCCTCATCCCCATTCCGACCAGCAGCGACACCCTCGACGTGAACGTCACGGCCCGCGTGGCCCAGGACTCCCCGGTCATCAAGGCCGTAACGGGTGAGTCCAACATGAACGGGGGAACCCAGATCGGCCAGCAGCTCGCCGACTGCACGCAGAGCACCGATCCGCTGGGAGGCCTCACCCCGCTCGGCGGCTTGGCCAACAACGACTGCTCGCGGACTCGCGTGTACTACAACGTTCCGGGTGACATGGTCTCCAAGAACGTGAACAAGGTGATCAGCCACAACATCTACGGGGCCTTTATCACCGCAACCAATGCGAGCGGGCAGAAGAAGACCTTCAACCCTGCGTTCAACGGAGGCGACACGGCCACCTCGGTCATCCGACTCTCGCCGCTGCCGGGCTCCTTCCCTGTGGACATGTGCGACGTGTGGGATCCGCAGGACCAGTCCCTGCAGACCAACGAGTCCGTGACGGTGGGGCCGTCTGACGGAAGCGCGTCCTTCGACCCGAGCACGTACGACGTCTACTACTCGCACCAGTCCGGCGCGGGCCTGAGCTGCGGGGACCAGTCCACGCTGGACGGGTGGAGCACTGATCCCTCGCAGGTGCAGGGGGGCGTCAATGCCATTCGCATCCGCTCGAAGGCACCCGTTGAAGCGAGCAAGGGAATCACGTTCACGGTTCCCCTCACCCCGAACGTGGATCGCACGGACTTTGACGAGTACGGCATGACGCCGCCCCTCTGGGACCGCGCCTACGTGACCACCGGCAGGAGCACCGGGTGGGGCACCGGCAACTCGGCCTTCTCCTATGCCACGAAGTACTCGCTCGAATCCCATGTCGTGGGCAGCAACGGCATTTCCGTGCAGCCCGGTGAGACGGCAGCGTTCCAGTTCATGGCCTATGCGAATGCGGCCGGAGCCCTCAGCGAGGCCACTCCGCGGATCACCGCCACGCTTTCGCCGTGTGCAGCCCCTGAGGGCGCTCCCGCCGTGGGTGATCTGTGGACCGCCAGCATCACGCCGGGGAAGCCGGCCGGCGGTCCGGGGTGTGAAGACGATGAACCGGCGGTGGTGACGATCACGGCCAAGCGACCTCTCAGTGTCAAAGAGCTCGCGAGTTTTTCGTCTTTCTCCATTCCGGTCCGGATGTCCGCCCTGGCAGTCACCACCTCCCAGGTGGCCTCGGCCCACATGGACTTCGTGGATCAGGGCCTGCGGTTTGTGCCGAGCGATGCCACCTCCACCATGGTGATCGCCCGCCAGGCCGCCGTGCTGGCCGCCAAGACCGTGGACAAGGCGTCCATGCAGCGCGACGAGCAGCTGACGTGGACCATGGGCCTGTCCAACACGCTCTCCATCCCGGTGACCGGCGCGCAGTGGATCGACGTCCTCCCGTACAACGGGGACGCCAACGGGACCGCGACGGCCGGCCGCGTGGTCCTCGACAGCTCCACGGTGCCCTCCGGCGCCACGGCGGAGTACTCCAAGACCGCCCCGGCCTCCGTCTCGAACAACCCGGCCGACGCCTCCAACCAGGCAGGCGGCGGGACGGTGTGGTGTGACAGCTACACGGCAGGCGGGGACTGCCCGTCCTCGCTCTCCGAGGTCACGGCCGTCCGCTACACGATGGACCTGGCCTCCGGAGCGAGCCAGTACCTGCAGCTCAAGGCCCACGTGGACGGCGGCAAGAACGGCGACACGGTGAGCAACCGCCTCGGCGTCGGAACCTCCCCGGATCTGGCGCAGCCGGTTCCGTCCCCGGACAAGGTGACCACGGCCCTCTTCGACTCCTCCCTCGCCGGCACCGTCTGGTGGGACGAGGACAAGGACGGCGCCCGCGGCGCCTCCGAGCCGGGCATCCCGGGCGTGAAGGTCGAGGCCGTCTCGGACTCGGGTGACGTCCTGAGCACGACGACGACCGACGCCGCCGGGCACTACGGCTTCCCCGGCCTGCTGGCCGGCACCTACCGGACGCGCGTGGTCGCGGACCAGGACGTGCTCAAGGACGCCGAGCAGACCTACTCGTACAAGGACGCCACGGGCGGGAACGCCTCGCTGACGTCGACGCCGTTCGCCCTCGGCCGGAACGCGACGCTCGGCGACGTGGACTTCGGGTTCTTCCGGCCGGCCGCGCCGACGCCGACTCCGAGCCCGACCGACTCGCCGACGGCGACCCCGTCTCCGACGGACAGCCCGACGGCTTCGCCGAGCCCGACGGATGCCCCGACCGGTTCCCCGACCGGTTCGCCTAGCCCGACGGACAGCCCCACGGCCACGCCGAGCCCGACGGATTCCCCGACGAAGGCTCCGACGGCGTCTCCGACGAGCTCCCCGACCGGTTCCCCGTCTGCTCCGGCGACTTCGCCGGCTCCGGGGAAGAGCCCGAGCAGCTCTCCGTCCTCGAGCACGGGCACGGTGCCTTCGGTGGAGCCGACGTCGGGGACTTCGAACCAGGGTGGCCCGCATCAGGGCTCGAATCCGGGCGGTGTGAACACGCCTGGTTCGCTGGCCTACACGGGTGTGCGCGTGGGTGGCCTGCTCTTGGGGGCGGCCGTGCTCATCGCGGCGGGTGTGCTGGTGGCTCGCCGTCGTCGTGAGGAGCGCGAGCAGCGGTAGCCCGTGAGAGCGGCGCCCGGGTTTACAACCCTGGGCGCCGGGTGCAGGGAGGGCGCGGGCCGTAGGGTCCGCGCCCTTGCTGTGTGTGGGCGGGGGTGCGGTGTCTGTCGGTGTGCGGCATCTGGATCGGTCCGGATTACGCCAACCGCACCCGTTTTCGCCCCCGCACCTGGAAATGTTCCTGGACACCCGTTTTCGCTCAGGTCTTTGAGCGGAAACGGGTGTGTCAGGCCGGCGGCGAGCGGAAACGGGTGCCTCGAGCGATGCGGGCCCGGGCCCGGGCGCGGCGAAGGCGCATGAGGGCAGCGCGGAGAACAGGAACAGCACATTCATGGTGTGAATCACCGTCGTTTTTCGAGTAGAATCAGCTCAACTCGTCTCGACGAGGCTCCCCGTTCCCTGCGCCCGCGCATCCCCAGAGACGAGTTCTCATGACCGTCACGTCACTCGCCCCTTCTCCGCTGTCTTCACGGCGCGTTTTCACTGCTCTCTTCGCGCTGTTCGCGCTCCTGATCGGCTCGCTGGGCCTGATCTCCCCGGCCGCTCGGGCGGCTGAGCCGACCGTCACCGCCACGATCCAGCGCACGTACACCGGCACTGGCCATGGGACCGCGGACCAGTGCGCGCTGAACTCCGCTCACGGCGTGACACCGGGTGACGACACCCCGGCGGACGACTACGTCTGCACGATGGACAAGGTCGGCTACCGAGTGGATCTGGCCATCAAGTCGGACGCGAACCCCACTCCCGTGACGCTCGTCTTCAAGATCGGATCCGGATCGAACAGCCCGTACCCGGACGCCTCGATCGAGGGCGCCGATGCATTCTGCGTCTCCCGGCCTGGGCAGTGGACCGTGCAGGGCGGCGCGAGCACAGTGCAGGTCGGCGGCAAGTTCTATCCGAGCTGCACCCTCACCCCCGAGCCCAACGTCAACCTCGCCTACCGCCAGGACTTCTCCGTCACGCCGTCCATGAGCTCGCCCGCCACGGTTGCGGACGCCCAGGTCCTCCAGACCTCGGCGAACGGCACGAGCTCGAGTCTGGGCTCGGCGGCCGGCTTCACCGTGATCCGCGGCATCAAGGCGGACCTGCGGGCGCAAGGGCTCGGAGGCGTCTCCTCCCCTGTCAAGGTCAACGGCCGGTACTACGTGTCCCAGGGGATCATGATCTCGGGCCAGAGCATCCCGGTGCCGGGCACGTCCGCCTTGAAGGGGAACCCCGCCATCGCGGGGCAGAGTGTGAAGCTGGCTCTCGTGGGGGCACCGGCGGGCTCGCTCTTCACAGACACGGCGGGCAACGTGACCGACACGGTGCAGTTCCGCGCCGCCGAGGGTGCCGGGCCCGGAACGCAGAACGGCGGCCGGTACATCGTCGGCCTTGAGGCCTATGCACGGGTCCTTGTCCCGCTTCCGAGCTCCGGGAGCACCGTGGACGCAGACTTCGCGGTGCGCGTGGCCCAGGATTCGCCGGTCATCACGTCCACCACCGGTGAGCGCAACATGGACGGCGGAACGCAGATCGGCCAGCAGCTCGCGGACTGCAGTCAGAGCACGGATCCTCTCGGGGGCCTTCGCGCCATCGGGAGCCTGCCGAACAACGATTGCGCTCGTGTCCAGATGAAGTACTTTGTGCCCTCGGACTATGTGGACAAGCGCATCACGGGGCAGACCGGGTACAGCCAGCCGGTCCTGCGTCTCGGCAATGCGAGCGGGCAGGAAACCTATGTGACTCCGGCCTTCCTGGAGGGCCAGACGGCGGTGTCCCAGGTGAGCCTCTCTCCGCTTCCGGGCACATATCCCGTGGAGGCGTGCGATGTGTGGGACGCGAATGACCAGTCGCTTCAGACCACCATGCCCATCACGGTCGCGGAGGCGCACGGGTCCTCGCCGGCCATCCTGGACCCGAGCCAGTACACCGTTTACTACTCCCACCAGGACGGCGCCAACCAGAGCTGCGGCGATCCGTCCACGCTGGACGGCTGGTTCACGGACCCCTCGCAGGTGACTGGACCGGTCAACGCCGTCCGCATCCGCACCACGAGCCCCGTGGACACCGTCAACGGCCTCGTCTTCTCCATCCCGTTCACCCCGAACCTCAACAGGACCGATCTCAATGAGTACGGCGCCACCCCGCAGCTGTGGGACCGTGGCTACGTCACCACGGGCCGGACGAGCGGGTGGGGCTCCGGCGCCTCGGCCTTCTCCGTGGCGGCCAAGTACGTCCTCAACGCCGACGCCTCGAACTCCACGTTCGCCTCGGTGGGTCCGGGAGAGACGAGCGCCTACAGCTTCGACGTCCGCGCGGAGATGGCCGGAACCCTGAACCAGGCGACGCCGCGCGTGACGTTCACCCTCCCGCCGTGCGCGTCCCCCGTGGGCACGCCTGACTTCGGCGGGGACTGGAACGTGCAGGTCCAGCCGGGGCAGGCGGCTGGCGGTGCCGGCTGTGAAGACGACACGTCCACGGTCGTCACTGCGACGGCAGCCAGGCCGTTCAGCTCGTTCGAGCTCTCTTCCGTCCGGAACATGCAGATTCCCATCCGCATGTCCGCCCTGGCAGCCAACACGAGCCAGGTGGCCACGGTCCACATGGACTTCGTTGATCCGGGCATCAAGTACACCGCGGCGGACACGGCCGGGACGCTGACGCTGGCCCGGCAGTCCGCGGTGCTCGCCACCAAGGTGGTGGACACCCCGCGCACTCAGCGCGACGAGGGCGTGACCTGGACGATGGGCCTCTCCAACACCCTCTCCATTCCGGTGGCGGGGGCGCAGTGGATCGATGTCCTGCCGTACAACGGCGACGCCAACGGCACGACGACGGCCGGCCGCGTGGTCCTGGACCGCTCGACCGTGCCGGCGGGTGTGAAGGCTCAGTACTCCAAGGCCGCGCCGGGCTCGATCTCGAACAACCCGGCCGACGCCTCCAACCAGGCCGCCGGGACCACCGTCTGGTGTGACGGGTACACGGCGGGCGGGGACTGCCCTGCCTCGCTCTCCGAGGTCACGGCCGTGCGCTACACGGCCGACCTGCCCTCCGGCGCCAATCAGTACGTGCAGCTCTCCGCGCACGTGGACGGCGCCCGGGCGGGAGACTCGGTCAGCAACCGCCTCGGCGTCGGCACGTCCCCTGATCTCGCGCAGCCGGTGCCCTCGCCGGACGCCGTGACCACGGTTCTCTACGCCTCCTCGCTCGCGGGCACCGTGTGGTGGGATCAGGACCAGAACGGCGCCCAGGGGTCCTCCGAGGCGGGTGTTCCTGGGGTTCGGCTGGAGGCCGTCTCGGCCTCCGGTGACGTCTTGGGAACGACGACGACGGACGCCGCCGGGCACTACGCTTTCCGGGATGTTCTGGCGGGCACGTACACGGTGCGGGTGGTGGACGGTCAGCAGGCTCTTTCGGAAGCGCAGCAGACGTATTCCTACTCGGGGGCTCGCGGTGCGGACGCCTCGCTGACGTCTTCGGCGATCAGCCTGGGGCGGGATGCGACGGTGGGCAGTGTGGACTTCGGGTTCGCCAAGCCGGGAGCGCCGACGCCGACTGACTCGCCGACGGCGACGCCGTCCCCGACGGACAGCCCGACGACCTCGCCGAGCCCGTCTCCCACGGATTCGCCGAGCCCGACCGATTCGCCGACGGCGACTCCGACTCCGTCTCCCACGGACAGCCCCACGGCTTCCCCTAGCCCGTCTGACTCGCCCACTGCGACGCCGAGCCCGACGGATACTCCGACCAGTTCGCCGACAGACGTGCCGACCGGCCTTCCGACAGGGACGCCGTCCCCGACGCCGACGGACAAGCCGACTGGCTCGCCGACGAAGGCCCCGACCACCGGCCCGACCGGTTCTCCGTCTGCTCTGGCGACGTCGCCGGCTCCGGGGAAGAGCCCGAGCAGCTCTCCGTCCTCGAGCACGGGCACGGTGCCTTCGGCGGGGCCGACGTCTGGCCCGAGCGGCAATGGGACTCCGGGCAGCAGCACGGCCCCGACGCCGGGTGGCCCTCAGCAGGGCGGTCCGAGCCAGGGCTCGAATCCGGGCGGTGTGAACACGCCTGGTTCGCTGGCCTACACGGGTG
>NZ_JACWAB010000012.1 GCF_020483305.1 Arthrobacter sp. UM1 | reverse complement strand
CGGCGGGTGTGCTGGTGGCTCGCCGTCGTCGTGAGGAGCGCGAGCAGCGGTAGCCGGTGAGATCGGCGCCCGGGTTTCCACCTGGGCGCTGGTCTGCAGGGAGGGCGCGGGCCGAAGGGTCCGCGCCCTTGCTGTGTGCGGTCGGAGGTGCGGTATCTGTTGATCTGCGGCATCGGGATTGGTCTGGATCACGCCAACCGCACCCGCTTTCGCCGTCGCACCCTGAAATGTTCCTAGACACCCGCTTTCGCTCGGATTTTTGAGCGGAAACGGGTGTGTCAGGCCGGGGCGAGCGGAAACGGGTGTGAACGGCCGGCGGTACGGAAACGGGTGTGTCGGTCCGGGGGCGAGCGGAAACGGGTGTGGAAGGCGATGCGGGCCGGGCGTCGGGCGCCAGGGTGGGTGCAGAATGCGCGGAGAAGCGGGACGGAAAGTTACGACGGAGAACTAACCCGTGCTGTGAATCACCGTCGTTTTTCGAGTAGAATCTCCTCAACTCGTCTCGACGAGGATCCCCGTTCCTTCTGCGCTCGCGCATCCCCAGAGACGAGTTCTCATGACTGTCACGTCACTCGCTCCCGCTTCGCTCCGCCGTCGGCGTCTGATCATGGCGTTCCTCGCCTTCCTCGCTGTCTTGGCCGGCTCGACGGGCCTCTTCGCCCCCGCAGCTCGCGCGGCCGCGCCCACCGTCACCGCCTCGATCCAGCGGACCTCCACGGGCACCGGCCAGGGCACCGCCGACCAGTGCGTGGTCAACGCCGCCCACGGCTTCACGCCCGGCGATGAAACGGCCGCCGACGACTACGTCTGCACGCTGGACAAGGTCGGCTACCGGGTGGACCTCGCGATCAAGTCCGACGCGAACCCCACTCCCGTGACTCTGGTGTTCAAGATCGGCTCGGGCGTGCTCGGCGGGAACACGCAGGCGGCCATCGACGGCCTGGCCTCGTTCTGCATCTCGCGGGCGGGCCAGTGGACCGTTCGAGGCGGCCTGGACATGGTGCAGGTCGACGGAGTGCCCTACCCGTCCTGCACGCTCACCCCCGAGCCGAACGTGAACCTCTCCTACCGGCAGGACTTCACGTACACCGTCCCTCCGAACTCGGCCGCAACGGTTCCCGACGCCCAGATCCTCCAGGCCGCGGCAGACGGCAGCACCTCCACCTTGGCCACGGGAGCCGGCTTCACCGCCCTGCGGAACCTCAAGGCGGATCTCCGCCTCCAGATCCTCGGAGACGTCGCCACGCCGATCAAGGTCAACGGCGCGTACTACATCCAGAAGAGCATCTACGTCACAGGCGACAGCATCCCCGTGTCCGGGGTGTCCGCGAAGAAGGGAATCCCCGCGATCTCCGGGCAGAGCGTCAAGCTGGCCCTGGTCGGCGCGCCGCCGGGGACGCTCCTCGCGGACACGCAGGGCAACCCCACGGACACCTTCGAGTTCCGGCAGACCTCGAGCGCGGGCTGGGGCACGCAGAACGGCGGACCGGACATCGTCGGGCTCGCGACGGCGGTGAACGTCCTCGTGCCCCTCGCGGGCTCCGGGACGCAGCTGAACGCCGATTTCGCGGTGCGCGTGGCCCAGGACTCGCCCGTCCTCAAGACCACGACGGGCGATCTCAACATGGGCGGCGGAACGCAGATCGGCCAGCAGCTGGCGAGCTGCACCCAGGGCACGGACTCGCTGGGCGGGCTCCAGGCCATGGGAGGGATGCCCAACAACGACTGTGTCCGCGTTCAGATCGCCTACACCGTCCCGGCGGACCTCGTGCAGAAGCGGGTGACGGATCAGTACGGCTACTCCCAGCCGACTCTTGCGCTCGGCAACGCCCAGGGGCAGACGAGGTACGTCACGCCCGGGTTCTTCGCAGGACAGACGGCGTACTCGAAGCTGAGCCTGAGCCCCCTGCCCGGGCAGTACACGGTGGACGCCTGCGACGTCTGGAACCCGAGTGACCAGTCGCTTCAGACCACGATGCCCATCACGGTCGCGGAGCTCTCCGGAAACTGGCCGCAGCCCTTCGCCCCGAGCCAGTACACCGTTTACTACTCGCACCAGGACGGGGCCGACCAGAGCTGCGGCGATCCGTCCGCCCTCAGCGGGTGGACTACGGACCCCTCAAAGGTGAGCGGGGCGATCAACGCCGTGCGCATCACGCTCAAGGCGCCGGTGGACACCGTCAACGGGATCGAGTTCAGCATCCCGTTCACCCCGAACCTCAACCGGACCGATCTCGACGAGTTCGGCGCCACCCCTCAGCTGTGGGACCACGGCTACGTGACCACGGGCCGGACCAGCGGCTGGGGGACCGGCGCCGCCGCGTTCTCCATCGGCGCGGCCTCCCAGCTCAACGCCTATGCCATGGGCTACGCCAACGGAACGGTGAGCCCCGGCGGAACGGGTTCCTTCGGGTTCGGCGTCAGCGGACAGATGAACGGAACCCTGCAGACCGCCACTCCGCGGCTGACGTTCACCCTTCCGCCCTGCGCCTCGCCGAACGGCACGCCGGATTTCGGCGCGGACTGGACCGTCAAGGTCCAGCCGGGGCAGGCAGCGGGTGGCCCCGGCTGCGAGGATGACACCCCGACGGTGGTGACGGCGACCGCCTCGCATCCCTTTGGGCCCTTCGAACTGGGGGCCTACAGGGAGATGACCCTGCCGGTCCGCATGTCCCCGTTGGCCACGGAGACCCGGCAGACGGCGTCGGTGACCGTGGACTACGCGGATCCGGGTGTCCGCTACGTCCCTGCGAACGCGGACAGCAACCTGACGCTGACGCGGCAGGCAGCGGTCCTCGCGAGCAAGGCCGCGGACAAGTCGTCGATGCAGCGCGACGAGGGACTGACCTGGACGATGGGGCTGTCCAACACGCTCTCCATCCCCGTCTCGAGCGCGCAGTGGATCGACGTCCTGCCCTACAACGGCGACGCCAACGGCACCAAGACCGCCGGCCATGTGGTCCTGGACCGCTCGACCGTGCCGGCGGGTGTGAAGGCTGAGTACTCGAAGGCGGCTCCGGCCTCGGTCTCGAACAACCCGGCCGACGCCTCCAACCAGGCCGGGGGCGGGACGGTGTGGTGTGACAGCTACACCGCCGGCGGCGACTGCCCGTCCTCGCTCTCGGAGGTCACGGCCGTTCGTTACACGGCCGACCTGCCCTCCGGCGCGAACCAGTTCGTGCAGCTCTCCGCACATGTGGACGGCGCTAAGGCGGGAGACTCGGTGAGCAACCGCCTCGGCGTCGGCACGTCCCCGGATCTCGCGCAGCCGGTGCCCTCGCCGGATGCGGTGACCACGGCTCTGTTCGCCTCAGCGGTGGCTGGAACCGTGTGGTGGGACCAGGACCAGAACGGCGCCCAGGGGTCCTCCGAGGCGGGCATCCCGGGGGTGCGGCTTGAGGACGTCTCGGCCTCGGGTGACGTCTTGGGAACGACGACGACGGACGCCGCCGGGCACTACGCCTTCCGATCCCTGTTGGCCGGCGGCTACACGGTGCGGGTGGTGGACGGTCAGCAGGCTCTTTCGGGGGCGCAGCAGACGTATTCGTACTCGGGCGCTCACGGCGCGGATGCCTCGCTGACGTCTTCGGCGATCAGCCTGGGGCGGGATGCGACGGTGGGCAGTGTGGACTTCGGGTTCGCCAAGCCGGGAGAGCCGACGCCGACTGACTCGCCGACGGCGACTCCGTCTCCGACGGACAGCCCCACGAGTACTCCGAGTCCGACGGATACTCCGACGAGTACTCCGACAGGCGTCCCGACCGGACTGCCGACCGGTTCTCCGAGTCCGTCCGGCTCGCCGACTGGCACGCCGACGAAGGCTCCGACCACCGGCCCGACCGGTTCCCCGTCTGCTCCGGCGACGTCACCGGCTCCGGGGAAGAGCCCGAGCAGCTCTCCGTCCTCGAGCGCGGCACCCTCGGCAGGGCCGACGTCGGGTCCGGGCGGCAACGGGACTCCGGGCAGCAGCACGGCCCCGACGCCGGGCTCGTCGAATCCGGGCGGTCCGAGCCAGGGCTCGAATCCGGGCGGTGTGAACACGCCTGGCTCGCTGGCCTACACGGGTGTGCGCGTGGGCGGCTTGCTCCTGGGCGCGGTGGTGCTGATCGTTGCGGGTGTGCTGGTGGCTCGCCGTCGTCGTGAGGAGCGCGAGCAGCGGTAGCCGGTGAGGTCGGCGCCCGGGTCTCCTCCTGGGCGCCCGGGGTCCAGGCCCGGGCGCGCCAACAGCACCCGTTCCTGCCGTCACACCCGAAAAGCTTCCCTGACACCCGTTTTTGCTCGGGATTTTGAGCAGAAACGGGTGTCAGCGACGGCGGGTACGGAAACGGGTGTGGGCGGGACCGCACGTGGCCTGGCGGTGCTGGGGAGTGGCGTAGGGCGCAGTCCGGGTGCTGGCATGGCGCGAGCGCGGGCCCTGACTCAGCTGACTTGGGGTGAGGCGGGCGCCTGCTCGGGTCTGGGACGGCTTCAGACACCAGTGCCGCCGGCAGCCCGCGAGGGGCGGCCGGCGGCACGTCTGTGTGGAGTGGGCGAGCGGGTCAGTGCTCGTCGTAGTGGTCGCCGTGCTCGGCGTGGCGGTGGCCGTCGTGGATGTAGTCCGTGTGGTCCTCGTGCTGGACGGCCTCGTGGCCGCAGTCCTCGCCGTGCTTGTGCTCGGCGACGGTGTGCTCGGCCTCGTGGTGCGGCTGCGTCATGGCGGTGCTCCCCTCGGGTGGTGCTTTGATACTGCTTCGGTGCTCGGGGCGATGTAAAGCGTCCCTACATAGTTCAGGCTACGCCGCGGGGTGCGGTCCTGCACTCCTGTGCGCAGGTCTCTCCTTGATTTCCAGCCCTCGAGTCAATGGGTTTGCTAGTCGCGCCAGGCCTCGAGGTTCGCTGGCTAGCGAGCGTGGGCAGGTTTCAGCTAACGTTTTCTTAAACTGTGGAAAATCTATTTAAGGTGGGCTAGGTGACGAGTATCCGGGCAGTGGATGTAGGAGTAGACGGCTGGAAGAAATATCGCATCAAATACATTTGGAGCATAGCCTCGGCGATTGTGACCATAATTGGAGCCCCCCTCCTTGCGACATTCGTCTCGATTTCTTACCCTACAGCGTTTGATATTGAGAAATTTTTCCCGAAGCTCTCCGAAATTACAGGCGAGTTATTTCGCTATCTCAAACTCGATGCCTCGGTCGCTCTAAGTGCAATTTCGGCAATATTCGTTCTACTTTTCACGTTCACTGGATCTGTAGACAAGAAACAAATGGGGAATTTTGCGCCAGGTGAGCGAGATGATTGGTTGATTGCCGAGCACTCGAAGCAACAACTCATGACGGGCATATCCGCCTTTGCGTTGCATGGAATTACACTGGGTACGATCCTTTCTCTTGTGGATTATGACTGGTCCGGATCGACAGGTCCAAAATCAGGCATAGCGGAGAACTTGTTGATAATTATCATTTCACAAGCCGGTGCGTTCGCGGCGGTTGCTAGATGGGAGGATCGTGGAGTTGGAAAACTTCTAGACAGTATCCAATTAAAGCGACGACTGCCCCTTCTGGAAGCTGAAGTAAATGGCATAAAGAGTAGATGGCCAATTAGTTCGAGAAAATTCTCCATTGGAAGGACAAGCATAACGGCTGTGTGGATCTTGCTTCTGGGAGTGATTGTTGATCTGATCGTGTTCGTAGCGACCACTTGGATCTGCAAAGGCCATGGTCTCCGGATTGATCCCGCCAACGCATTTCCGTTGTTTTTCGCCAGTGTGGTGGCTGTTTTCTATGTATCGGGCTGCGTTGTTCTATTGTTTGTTCTAGCAGAATCGCTAAAGACGTGCCCACGTGGCGATAATTTCCGCTGGTTTTTTGTTTTAATTGCGATCCTGATGTCGCTGATGGAGATCGTGCTGGCTATCTACCTCTGGGGTGATACCGGGAGTTTAGCCGCTGTCTTCTGGTTTTATGTCTTCCCGGTTGGCTACGGGCTGTCGATTGGCCTGCTTCTGACGAAATCACGCAGGAATCGCGATCATGGACTCGGGGAGAAATGTTATCAAAATTCGGTGCATTCCTGGCTCCGGTATGTCTTGTATCGACTTGAGTCGAGGATTGATTGCTGTCTTGGGAGCCCATCTTCACGCCTCGAAGAATATTATTCAAGTAGGCTGCGTGCTTCAAATGATAAATTACGAGAAATTAATGATAGTTTGAGTTCTTATAAGTCTGGAGCGCAATCCGATTGATGTTGATGGCCGCGTGGCTTTCGCAGTGAGATTCCTCCTCGCGGGATCGCGTTCGACCTAACCGGTGACCTTTCCAGCAAGTATCTTGAGGTGGTTGAGGTGGGGCTGCCGGTGATCTTGGGGGTCGTCTATTTCCGGGCTCTGATCTCCACCGCCCAGGTCGCCTTCCCCTGGGATGAGACCTGGATCGAGAGGCCCTTGCTCTTCCCGGCGTACGGGTCGATGGAGTTGAACTCCACGAGCTTGCCGCACGGAACCTTCTTCTGCGGGCCGTTGCTGAAGGAGACGGTGACCTCGGCGCCCTCGCAGATGAACCGCGCCGTGGGCGGTCCCGGAAGGACGGGGTCAAAAGACGTGCGGTCGGGGGAGCCCTGGCCCGCCACGCCGCCCGCCTCCCAGGCGGGTGCCGGACCGTGGCGGGTCTTCTTCAAGGTGCTCTGCAGACGCTCGATGCTCTGCCGGGCCTCGTCCTCCGCGCCGCGTGAAGGCGCGGGGCCGGACGGGCTGGCCCCCTGTGAGCATCCGGTGGCGGCGATGAGCAGAGCGCCCATCGCCGCCAGCGCGCCGCGTTTCCTCATATCCCCATCCCAGCAAAGGAGCGGAGCCGGGGAAACGGGATCCGTGTAACGCTTCGCTTTCGATTCCGCGTTTCCTGCCCCGGATGGAACGGTCTACTCCATCGCCTCCGACACCTTCTCCACACCCTCCACGAGCCCCCACGTGCCGGGGAGGACCTGGTTGGAGTCGAGCACCACGATCCGGTTGTTCTTCACTGCCGGGACGTCCGGCAGGTTGGCCTTGAGGTAGTCGCGCGCCTTCTTCTCCTGTGCCTTGCCGGAGGCGGTCAGCACGATCACCTCCGGCGCCTTCGCCGCCACCGCCTCCTTGGAGACCTCGGCCGCGAAGAAGCTGGAGAACTCCTTGTCCTTCGGGGAGAACACGGGCTGCGCGCCGGCCTCGAGGAGGAGGTCGTGCTCCACGCCCGCGCCGATCGCCGTGATGTGGTCCCCGTCGATGAACAGCTGCGCCGTCCGCGGCTTCGTCTTGCCCTCGGAGCGCTTTTTGGCCTCGGCGAGCGTCTTCTCGCCCTGCTCGACGAGCTGCTGCGCCTCCTTCTGCTTGCCGAAGATCTCCCCGTAGGCCGCGATGTCCGTGAAGAGGTCCCGCACCTTGGCCTTGGCGCGGCGGTCGAAGCAGCCGGCCGCCGCCACGTAGGTCTGCGCGCCGCCCTTGGACAGCTGCTCCTTCGTGGCGAAGCCCTGGTCCGCGGAGAACTCGTACGTGGTCGGCGAGAGCACCAGGTCCGGCTGCGCCTTGAGCAGCGTCTCCCGCGAGGGCGGGGAGTCCTGCGAGAGCACCTGCAGCCCCTTGCCCTCCCGCTCCTTCAGCTCCCGCGGCAGCTCCTGCCCGTTGAGCTGCGCCACGCCCACGATGCTGTCCGCCAGCCCGAGCCGCGTCAGGATCTCCGCCTGCCCCACGGACAGGGCGACGACGCGCTGCGGCTTGGCCTTGTACTGCGTGGGGCTGCCGCAGTTCGTCGTCGAGAAGGAGGCCGCGGAGGCGGAGCCGCCGTCGGAGGCCTTGGGGGCGGAGACGCCCTGGCCGCACGCCGCGAGGGAGAGGGCGGCGAGGGCCGCGACTCCGGCGAAGCGGACGCGCGCGGAGGGAGTGCGGGAGGTCATGCGAGGAGGAGTCATGGCTGCCTTTCAGGAGTGAGGTGACGGTGGTGAGGCGGTGCTGTGCGATGAGGCGGAGCCGGCGGAGCCGGACGGCCCGGTGTCCGCAGCGGCGTCGTCGGCCGGGTCCGGGCCGCGCGAGTCCTCCGCCCGGCGGAAGGCGAAGACGTGGCCGCCGCGCGGGTCGGGGAGGCGGAGGGTGTGCACGTCGAAGACCGCGTCCACGGCCTCGGCGGTGAGGACGTCCTCGGCCGGCCCCGCCGCGGTGATGCGGCCGCCGGTGAGGAGGGCGGCGTCGTCGCAGTACTCGAGGGCGAGGTTGAGGTCGTGCAGCGCGGCCACCACGGTGGCGCCGCGGGAGCGGACGAGGTGGAGGAGGTCGCGCTGGAAGCCGAGGTCGGCATGGTTGGTGGGCTCGTCGAGCAGGAGCACGGGCGTGGCCTGCGCGAGCGCCTTCGCGAGGAGGACCCGCTGCTTCTCCCCGCCGGAGAGCCCGCCGAACGCGCGGCCCAGCAGGGGGTGGGCGCCGGTGGCGCGGGCGGCCTCCTGCACGGCCTCGGCGTCGGCCTCGGACTCCGCGCCGAACCCCCGCTGGTGCGGGACCCGCCCGAGCGCGATCACCTCCCGCGCGGACAGCGGGAAGTCCGCGCCGAACTCCTGGCTCATGACGCCGATCCGCAGGGCGAGCTCGCGCTGCGAGAGCCTGGAGACGGGCTGCCCGTCCACGAGAACCTCGCCGGAGTCGGGGGCCATGGCCCGGTAGGCGGCCTTGAGGAGGGTGGACTTGCCGGAGCCGTTCGCGCCGATGAGGCCCAGGAACCGCCCGGGCTCGGCGGCGAGGGAGACGCCGTTGAGGATGGGGCGGCCGCCGCGGGCCACGCGGACGTCCTGGAACTCGAGCCTCATGCGCCGCCCTCCCGCCTCAGCAGGTAGAGGAAGAACGGGGCGCCGGCGAGAGACGTGATGATGCCGATCGGGATCTCGCGGGGCTCGGCGACGGTGCGGGCGGCGAGGTCGCTCGCGGCGAGGAACACGGCCCCGCCGAGAGCGGCCACCGGCAGCATGGCCCGGTGCGAGGACCCGACGGCCAGGCGGGCGACGTGCGGCACCACGAGCCCCACGAACCCGATGCCCCCGGCCACCGCCACCGTGGACGCCGTGAGCAGCGCGGTCAGCAGGAAGAGGAGCAGGCGCAGGCGGGGGACGCGGACGCCGAGGGAGGCGGCCACGTCGTCGCCCACCATGAGCGCGTCGAGCTGACGGACGCGCGGGGCGATGACCGCGAGTGCCACGGCCAGCGCGACGGCGGGCATCCACAGCGAGCCGTACCCCGCCCCGGACACGCTGCCGAGGAGGAAGTAGAGGACGCCGACGACGTTCTGCGCGTCCGTGGTGGAGATGAGGAAGTTGGTGACGGCGGAGAACATCGCGCCGAGGGCAACGCCCACGAGGATGAGCCGCGTGGGCAGGAGCATGCCCTTCTGCTGCGCCACGAGATAGACGAGCGCGATGGCCAGGACGGCTCCCGCGAAGGCCGCCGCGTTGCTCCAGGCGAGTCCGCCGGGGGCGCTGCCGGCCTTCTGGGTGAGGGCGGTGATGCCGGCGGCGCTGCCGAGCACGATGACAGCTGTGGCGCCGAGTCCCGCGCCCGAGGAGACGCCGATGAGATACGGCTCCGCGAGCGGGTTGCGGACGGCGACCTGGAGGAGGGCGCCGGCGAGGGCCAGACACGCCCCGGCGAGGGCGGCGAGGACGGCGCGGGGGAGGCGGAAGTCGACGACGGCCTGGTCCTGGGCGGGCGTGAGCGAGCCGTCCGACATCCAGGGCATGTCCGGCAGGAGGTGCCCCAGGAGGATCTGGGCTGACTGGAGGGGTGTGGTCTCCACGGGGCCGAGGGCGCCGGCGAGGACGAGGGTGAGGAGGAGGGCTGCGGCGAGGGCGGGGAGGAGGAGTCGGGTGCGGCGCTGGCTGCGGAAGGGGCGCTCGGGGCGTGGGGGCGACGACGGCGCGGCCGCCTGGGACGCTGCGGGCGCAGTGGGCACGTGGACCTCCTTGGGGTGAGGTTCACAGCGTAGCAGTTGTTGAGAATGAGTCGCATATGCGGTTGGGGGAGAGGTGGCGGCTGCGGGTGGGGTGCTCAGGCGGGCGCGGAGGGCGGGGTTGGCAGGGCGCTGGTGCGGGGCTGTTTGTCCCACGTTTTGCGCGCAGGGGGAGGTGTAGTTTCAAATGATGTCTCTGGCAAATGCGTATCAAAAGCGGTTGGGGGGGGTGTTGGGGGTCAAGCGCTCTGGGGGTCAGGGTGAACGTGTCCGGTCGGGAAGGCTGAAAGTCGAGGCGAAGGAAGATGCGCAGTTGTTGAGGGAGGCTTTACAACTGCTATTGATTCCCACCACAATGAAAACCTCGGTGTGTGGGGGAGGCCCCGACGGGATTGTGCGAGCCGCCCCTCACGAGGCCCGACGATGCTCTGACGAGACAGCCGGCCATGACGCGCCGGGCGGAACGCACGGCAAGAGCGGCCCCGTCAATGAAGTTCCCCGAAGGATCGAGTGCGTATGCCCCCTGAGACCCAGCGGACTGGCCGCGGGAACCCCGCCGCTGATGCGCCCGAGCAGGCGGCTGGCCTTCGGGCCGAGGCGAACCCGCAGAAGCCGGGCGTTCCACTACCGGGGGTCGCGAGCGAGGCGGACGTGGCCGCCGAGTTCTTCGAGCAGGAGCTGGACCTCGCCGCGCTGCCCGTGTGGGTGAATCCGGAGGCGGCGTGCACGCTGGAGTTCTGGGCCGACCGGTTCTGCGCCCGCTACGAGGACCTCTCGATCTTCGACTGCCTTGCGGGGGATTTGGGCCGCTGCACGCCGGGATTCCGGGGCCAGCTCGTCGCCCTGTGCGAGATCCGGCTGTCCGGCGTCGCGAAGCGTGGGGGAGGGGTGGCGCCGAGCGTCGTCGACCGTGACGGGTTCGAGCGCCTCCCGGGGCGCGAGCAGTGGCGAGTGCTCGGGGAGCTGGACGCGCTGGGGCGCGAGGTCTTCGAGTGGCGCCAGGCGCGCGGGCTGGAGTCTGTGCCCGGCTGGACCGAGTGGTGCAGCATCCGGGAGAGCCTGCGGCGCTGACGCCGTCCCGCCTACCCCGCCCGCCCTTCCAGCTCGCCGGCGGCGAGCCGGCCGACGACGTCGGTGAGCATGTCCACGCCGGCGGTCAGGTCCTCGTCCCGGGTGAACTCGCGCTCGTTGTGGGAGATGCCCTCCACGGACGGCACGAACAGCATGACGGTGGGGACCAGGTCCTTCATGTTCGTGGAGTCGTGACCGGCGAGCGTCATGACGCGGGCGTGCGCGAGCCCCAGCCCGGCGGCGGCCTTCTCGCCGAGCTCCACGCCCTCGGGCTGGTACGGCGTGACGGGCCAGGCGTGCGAGGTCCGCTGCTCCACGTCCACCCGCGCGGCCCGCTCGGCCTGGGCCACGCGCTCGTGGAGCATGGCGTCGGCCTGGGCCAGGAGGTCTTCGTCGGCGCTGCGCAGGTCCAGCAGCAACGTCACCTCGGACGGCACCACCACGGGCGAGTTCGGGTAGACGTCCAGCTGCCCCACGGACGTGTGGACCTTCCCGGGGAAGGCGTCCGCGATCTCCCGGGCCGCTACCACGAGCATCGAGGCGCCGAGCAGGGCGTCCCTCCGGTCCGGGATCTCGGTGGACCCGGTGTGCGCCTGCTCGCCGTGAACGGCGAACTCGTACTTGTTGGCCGCCCAGTTCGAGTGCACGAGCCCGATCTGCACCCCGTCCCGCTCCATCGAGCGCCCCTGCTCCACGTGGATCTCGGCGCAGAACGCCGCCTCGGGCCCCTCCCACTCGGAGAGGAATCCGTGCGCGCGGAGGGCGTCCTCGACGCTTTCGCCGTCGGCATCCCGGACCGCCAGCGCCTCCGCGGCCGGCATCTTCCCGGTGTACACGGACGAACCCATCATCGAGGGCTTGAACCGGCTGCCCTCCTCGTTGAACCAGTTGACCACGGCCACGTTGAACCGCGGCTCGGGGCGCCCGCCGCCCTCCCACTCCGCCTGAAGCCGGAACGCGGCGTGGGCTGCGGCGAGGACGCCGTAGGCGCCGTCGTATTTTCCGGCCGTCGGCTGGGAGTCCATGTGGGAGCCGACGACGACGAACGGCGCGCCCGGCACCCGCTCGAGGAGGCCCCACTCGTTGCCGATGCGGTCGAAGCGGACGGTGAAGCCGCGCGCCTCGAGGAGCCGGCGGAGCCAGCGGCGCTGCTCGGCGTCCGGCTCGGTGGCGGCCTGGCGGTCCACGCCGCCGCGGCCGGTGGCGCCGAACTCGCTCATGGCGCGGAAATCGCGGAGGAAGTCCTCGGCGGCGGGGGCCTGCGGGGACTCGGCCGACACAGGGGACTGGGCTGGCTGCGGGGGCATGGGGTCTCCTTCGGGGCGTCGGGAGCGGGACGTGCGGGGCGCGGTGCCGGCCGCTGTCGGAATGGGCGGGGCCGTCAGTGCTTGCGGCCGGGCTCGTCCACGCTGAGGCGCGGGATGGCGAACCCGGAGACCGTGGTGAGGAGCGCGATGCCCACGAGGATCCACGCGCTCGGCACCCACGAGTTCCCGCTCGCGTGGAGGGTGGCCGTGGCCGCCATCGGGACGAACCCGCTGAGCAGGCCCGCGAGGTTGGAGGACACCGAGACGCCCGTGTTGCGCAGGCGCGTGGGGAAGAGGCCTGTGAGCACCGCGCCGGACACCGCGTACGGGATGGACAGCGAGCACACCGCCACGGTCATGCCCAGGATGACGAGCGCCGGGGCCTTGGACTCCACCGCGAGGAAGACGGGGAACGCGAGCAGCGCCGTGAGCAGGCCGCCGCCGATGACCACGCGCATGCCGCCGAATCGCTCGGCGAGGCGGCCGCCCATGATGAGGATGCCGATCTCGAACACCGAGGCCACGATGGTGGCCGTGAGCATGAGCCCGCGGTCCAGCTTGAGGACCGCGGTTCCGTAGAACACCACGAACGTCGTCACGAGGTAGAACCCGCCCACGCCGAGGAACGCGGTGGCCGCGCCCACGAGGATCTGCCGCCACTGCTGCGCGAGCGTGCCCTTGAGCGGGGAGGAGGAGGTCTCGCCCTCCTCGAGGATCGCCTCGAACTCCGGCGACTCGGACAGCTTGGCCCGCAGCCACAGGGAGACGCCGAGCAGCGGGATCGCCGCGAGAAACGGGATGCGCCAGCCCCAGGCGTCGAAGCTGTCCTTGCTGAGCACCGCCGCGAGGAGGGCGAAGCCGCCGGAGGAGAGGATGGTGCCGATCGGCGAGCCGACCTGCGGAAGGGCGGCGTAGCGGCCGCGCTTCTCGGGCGGCGCGTTCTCGACGGCGATGGTGATGGCGCCGCCCCACTCGCCGCCGACGGCGAAGCCCTGCAGCACGCGCAGAAGGATGAGGAGGATCGGAGCGGCCGCGCCGATCGCCGCGTAGTTCGGCAGGACGCCGATGAGGCCCGTCACCGTGCCGATGCCGAGCACCGTGATCATGAGGACCTTCTTGCGCCCGAGCCTGTCGCCCATCACACCGAAGACGAGCCCGCCGATGGGCCGCGCTACGAATCCGACGGCGAGGGTGCCGAACGAGGCGAGGCCCGCGACGACGGGGTCCTTGCTCGTGAAGTACTGGATGTTGAAGACGAGCGCGGAGGCGGTGGTGAAGAGGAAGAAGTCGTACCACTCGAGCGCCGTGCCCACGAGCGAGGCGAGGGCGACCCGCTTGGTCACCGACTCGTCGAAGGTGAGGCGTTCCGCGGGGGAGTGGCCGGCGGGGACCGTGGCCTCGTTCGGGGCGCCTGTCTCGCGTGGGGCGCCGCCCTTGTTGGGGGCGCCGGCCTCGCCCGGCGCGCCGGGATGTGCGGGGGACGTGCTGCTCATGTGGTCTCCAGGGTTGTGTGAGCTGGATCTCTTTAGGCTGCCTTCATCCTTGCAGGGGCGGGGACGGGATGCACGCGGGGCGACGAATGGTGAGATGCAGACAAGGTGCGTCAATTCCTGTCATGAGGGTCACAAGAGTCTGACTTTGTCCTATGGTGCTGTTCAACGGCGCGAAGCTCCCGCTTCGCGTGCAGCTCAGGATCAAAGGAGACCTGTTGTGGGTATGACAGACCGTTTGAGCGCGATGGCCAAGAAGGTTGAACAGACCAAAAGCCAGATTCTGACCGAAGAGGCGACCAAGACCTCCATCGTCATGCCTTTCATCCAACAGGTCCTCGGCTACAACGTCTTCGACATCGGCGAGGTCGTGCCCGAGTTCATCACGGACGTGGGCATCAAGAAGGGCGAGAAGATTGACTACGCCATCCTGCACGAGGGAGAAGTCTCGATTCTCATCGAGTGCAAGAAGGTCGGCCAGCCGTTGTCCCTGGAGAGTGCATCGCAGCTCTTCCGCTACTTCCATGTGACCAATGCGCGCATCGCCATTCTGACCAACGGTCAGCACTGGCACTTCTATACGGATCTTGACTCAAAGAACAAGATGGACTCGAAGCCGTTCATGGAACTCGACCTCCTGGCGATCGACCCCGTGCTTGTGCCGCAGGTTGCCAAGGTCGCCAAGGAGTCGTTCGATCTCGACTCCGTTCTCATGGCCGCAGAGGAGCTGAAGTACGTGTCGGCGGTCAAGAAGGTCATGAGCACGCAGATGGCAGACATGGATGCCGACTTCGCGAGCCTCTTCATCGGGCGCATCTACGGCGGGCGGATCACCGCGAAGGTGCGCGAACAGATGACGCCCATCATCCAGACAGGACTGAAACAATTTGTCGCGGACCAGGTGAATGAGCGGTTGACGCGCGCTTTGGGCAGTGATGCTCCGGCCCCGAGCACGCACGAGTCTTCCCCGGCCGAACCAACGAGGACCGGGGAGATCAAGAAGCCTGAAGCCCCTGAGAAGGAAGAGCAGAGCCCAGGCGATGGTTTTGAAACCACGCAGGACGAGGTCCAAGCGCATCTCATTATTCGCGCGATCGTGGGGGATCTCGTGGCCATCGACCGCGTGACGATCCGGGACGCGAAGACCTATTGCGCCGTCATTCTCGACGACAACAACCGTCTGCCCTTGGCCCGCCTGTGGTTCAATCGGTCTCAGCGCTACGTGGGAACGTTTGACGAGTCGAAGACGGAGACCAGAAACCCGATTCAGCATCTCGAAGAGATCTACGCTCTTGCGGAGCCGATTCGTGAATCGCTGAAGCGATACCTGGACCGCTGATCAAGAGAAGGGTGCTGGGAATGGCCCTGAACACAGCTGTTGCCGCTATCGGGAGGTTCGCGTACATCGTCTTCCGGCAGCCTAAGGCGGGCTAGATGAGGGGCGGTGAAGGGACCGCCGTCGTCGTCGGGTCCGGGCCCAACGGGCTCGCCGCGGCCATCACCCTGGCCGAGGCGGGCCTGCACGTCCGCGTGCTCGAGGCGGCGGACTCGCCGGGCGGCGGGCTGCGCTCGTTCCGGAATGAGCGGTTCGGCACCCTTCACGACCACTGCTCCGCCGTCCACCCCCTCGCCCGCATCTCGCCGTTCTTCCGGCGGCTCGGGCTGGAGCGGGAGGTCCGGTTCGTGACCCCGCCGCGGGCGTGGGCGCAGGCGATGGGGGCAGGCGCCGCCGAGCCATCCATCCTGTCTTCGCTGACCGGCTCCGCCGCGAGAGCTGCCGCGTCCTTCGCCGGAGTCGCCGCGCACGCCATGCTGCCGCCGGCCTCACCGCTGGCGCTCGGCACGGGCGCGCTGCTCGGCGGCGCGGGCCTCCTCTCCGGGTGGCCGATCCCCGTGGGCGGCTCCCAGGCGATCGCGGACGCCCTGGTGCGGCGGGCCGAATCGCTCGGGGTCCTCATCGAATGCGGGCGTCGCGTGGACCCCGCTGACCTCTCGGCCGAGCTCGAGGCCGCCGACCTCGTTCTCTGGGACACGGACCCCGCAACCGCACATCGGGCGGTGAGTCCGGCCGCGCCGTCGTCGTCCAGGCGGTACGGGCCGGGCGCCGCGAAGGCCGACTTCGTCACGAGTGCCCCCATCCCCTGGCGCGACCAGCGCCTGCGCCGCGCCGGAACCGTCCACCTCGGCGGCACGTGGGGCGAGGTGGCCCGCGCCGAGCGCGACGTCAACGCCGGCCGCCTCCCTGCGCACCCGTTCTCGCTCGTCTCGCAGCCCTCGCTCTTCGACCCCGCCCGCGCCCCCGAAGGCCTCCACACCGTCTGGGCGTACGCGCACGTCCCGCACGGCTCGAGCGCGGACTCCGCGGAGGTCATCACGCGGGAGATCGAGCGGTTCGCACCGGGATTCGCCGCCACGGTCCTCGACGTCACCACGACGACGGCGGCCGACTTCCCCGCCTACAACCCGAACTGCGTGGGCGGGGACATCGCCTCCGGGGCCACGCGGGGGTGGCAGCTGCTCACGAGCGGGACGCTGCGGACGAGGGGACCGGTGTCGGGGAGCGGGCCTGTGTCCGGAAGGGGGCATCTGTTCAGGACGGGGCTCCAGCGCGGGCTGCTCGCCGCGCCGTGGGCCCTGCCGCGCGAGGGGTGGTTCCTGTGCTCGGGGGCCACGCCGCCGGGGCCGGGCGTGCACGGGATGAGCGGGCACATCGCGGCGCGCCTGGCCCTGCGGGAGCTCGGGCGAAGGCGGGGTTAGGGCAGCGGCAGGTGCAGGGCAGAGGCGGGCGCAGGGCGGCCGAGCGGATTCCGCCTGGGCGGAGTAAACCCTTCTCACGGGTCTCCCGGCGCTTGTGCACCCGGTTCGTTCGGTTTTCGGGGCGGAAACCGAACGAACCGGGTGCACAAGCGGGTTGGGCGAGCTGTGGGCCGCTTGGCGCTGCCTCCAGCGGTGCGGTCAGGCGCCCGGTGCGCCCTCATCCGTGCCGACGGTCCGGTCTGGGGCGTCGGCCCCCTCCGGCTTCCGGCCGCGGTGCCAGAGGTAGAAGGCGACCGCCAGGGGGATGCCGACGACCACCACCAGCACAGGCTTCCGCGAGAACATCATGACGGCGATGAGGGCGGCGAAGAAGACGATCCACCCGATGGAGAGGCCGGTTTTCCTGGGCATGGAGTGCCCTTTCTCGTGTGTGCCGGGCCCGCTCCGGGCTGGGGGCCTCAGATGAAACTGAGGCTACCTGAGGAATGTCTGGTGCGGGAAGGGCCGGCGCGGGGACGGGCAAGCGGGCCGAGGGGCCTCAGTCCCCGAGCACGCCCTTCGCGTAGGCGGCCTGGCCCACGTGCTGGAGGGCGTCCTCGGACAGGGAGACGAGCCGGGCACCGCGGGTCACGGGCGGATCGAAGCTGGAATCGATGACCTCGTCCAGGTCTTCGGCGGACAGGGTTCCGAGGTAGTCGGTCTGGGCCGCGACGGCGGCGTCGAGGTAGTCGAGGAGGAGGCCGGCGTCGTCGACCGTGACGGAGCGGGCCTGCTCGGCGGTGTGGCCGTAGCCGTGGTCGGCGGGGTCGAGGGAGAGGTTGAACCGGTCCGCGTAGCCGTCCGCGGTCCAGGCCTGTTCGCCCCCGGAGAGCTGGGCGGTCTGGGCATCGATCTCGCGGCCCGTGTGCCACAGCAGCCACGCGATCGAGTTGTCCTGCGAGCCCGGATGGGCGTTGAGCTGCTCGGGGGTGAGGCCGTCCGCGAGGCGGCGGGCCGCGTCGAGAGGCCGCTGGGCCAGGTCCTTGAGCACTGCGATGGCGTCCATGTGTCCCAGGCTAGGACCCGGCGCAACCCCACCCCGGCCGGTGCCTCAGTTCGGAGCTGGCCCGCTTGTGCACCCGTTCAGCATGCTTGTGCACCCTCCCTTGTCAGGAATCGGCCTGAATCTTGACAAGAGAGGGTGCACAAGCGGAGGCGCTGGGTGCACAAGGGGGGGCGCTGGGTGCACAAGGGGGGGCGGGTCCGCAAGGACTGCGGGTCCCTGCGACAGGCCGGGGCGCGCAGCGGGTGAGGCCTACTTCCCCTCGGCGCGGTTGCGGAGGCGGAGGAGGCCCTTGTCGAAGTCGCCGTTGAGCTTGCGCTCCATGCCGCCGAGCACCCAGAAGGCCTTCTGCAACAGGTTCTGAGCGCCGCTCATGGTCCACGTGACGCGGACGGAGCCCTCGTGGTGGTCGGGGGCGGCGCCGAGGGAGAAGGAGGCGCGGTTCTCCGCCTTGAACGGGCGGAGGAAGGCGATGGCCACGTCGATCTGGTTCGGGGTTGAGCTGAGGATCGTCATCGTGCCCTCGCCGGCCTCCCGGTTTCCGCTCCAGTGCATGCTGGCGCCTTCACCGGACTGGGGGCCGCTGTAGGTCTGGACCATGCGCGGATCGGTGTCCTGCCACGGTGACCACTGCTCCCACTCGTGGAGGTTGCTGATGAGGGAGTGGACGCGCTCCTGCGGAGCGTCGATCGTGATGGAACGGCTCACAGAGAAAGTCGACATGGCACTGATCCTAAACAGGTTTTCTGGGGCTTGCTCAGATTTTCCTATGACTGACTGGCGCCGCGAACAACGAACGCATGAGATGTAATTGGTGCGCGGATGGCTGGCCCCGGTGTTAAGTGAGCAGGTGCTGCGGGTTTCCTCCGTCAAACCTCCGTCAAGGCGACTCGTGCCAGGTGCTCCTCCTGCTCGGCGGCTGTGTGTACTCTTAGTCGTGTCTGAGGGGTTTGGGTTTCAGACGCATCCAATGAGCACGGTTGCAGGCGGTGTACCAGTCTCAGGGGGTCGAGTACTCATGAACACGAGTTTCTCGCTCATCTCATGTGGCCACTAGGGGTGATCGGTCGCTTTTCCTTCGGGGGAGGCGTGAAAGCAACTCAAAACAAGATCAAGTGCCCAGGAAGGTAGCGCGCGGGCGATGGACTACATCGGATGGAGCTCCACGGGGAATCTTCCGGCTGCTCCAGTGTTGTTGATCATCATGCTCTCTGCGGTCATCTACTTCTTCCTCGTCAGGAGGAAGAAGTGAATGGATTCGACCAGTTCCCATTTTGGATGAGATTTGGGGCAGTCGCGCTGAGCATTTTGATGTTCGGATTCTATACACGGAGGTATCAGGACAAGCCGCAGACCTCCAAGACGTATGCCGCAATTGCCGTTTTTGCCTGCCTCCTCTTCGGTGGGATCCTCCTCATTTTCCAGCTGCTCCCTTAGAGGGGTACTTGGCGAGGAAGGGAAGTCGATGCTCGATGCCATGAAATGGGACAACCGTCTCATCGCGCCCATGATTCTGTTCATGGGCGGGTTCCTGCCTGCGATGACGGTCAAGGGCCATTGGATTCAGTAGATCGGTCACGCCTCGACGCCCGAGCCCAGGCCGTCCTCGCCCCAGGCGAGGAGCTCCTCTGGGCCGGCCGCCCCGATCCGCGCCAGCACTTCACGAAGTTCGACCTCCTCATCGAGTCCGTGGCCCTCTTCTTCGTCGGGTACGTCGGCTACCTGCTGCTACGGGCCTTGCGGGGCCCGGATCCCCAGGCGTTCGACGTGTGGGCCAACGCGGTGGGGTTTGCCGTCGGCCTGTTCATCGCCGTCGGGCGCTTCGGGGTGAAGGCCCGCCGCAAGCGGAGGATCCAGTACGTGCTCACGGACCGGCGAGCCGTCATCCTCCGGGGCCGGGACGGCGTCGAGTCCCGCAGGCTCTCCCGGAGCCCGGTGGCGCTCGACCTGTTCCAGGACCACCTGAATGTGACCTTCGGGCCCTCCCCGTCCCTCCCCTTCGCCGTGTGGGAGAACTCCGGTGCGGACCTCTTCATCGGATCGCAGTCTTTCGCGTTCTACGACGTGAGCGACGCCGACGCGCTCCTCGCCGCCCTGGAGAGGATCGCTCAGGACCGGGTCGCTCAGGAGCGGGTCGCCCGGGGCGGGGCGGCAGGGAAGAGCGAGAACCCCCGCTAGCCCTCCGTGACCCCGGTCACTCCGCCCCATAGACTCGTGCTCATGAGCCAACACCGCCCCGAAGAGGCCCCCGAGACCCCGGCTGCCCCCGGCCCCCGCACCGCCCCCGGCGAGCAGGTCACCCGCAACGAGCGCCCCATCGAGGAGGGCGTCCAGCGCGACTTCAGCGACAGGATGTCCTACGGCTCCTACCTCGGCCTGGACACGCTCCTCGCGGCCCAGCACCCGGTCAGCGAGCCCCCGCACCACGACGAGATGCTGTTCATCATCCAGCACCAGACCACCGAGCTGTGGCTCAAGCTCATGATCCACGAGCTGCTCGAGGCCTGCGAGCTCATCGCCCGGGACGAGCTGCAGCGGGCGCTCAAGCCGATCGCCCGCGTCAAGCACATCCAGAAGACGCTCACCGAGCAGTGGTCCGTCCTCGCCACCCTCACCCCGTCCGAGTACGCGGAGTTCCGCGGCTCGCTCGGCAGCTCGTCCGGCTTCCAGTCCTGGCAGTACCGCGCGGTGGAGTTCCTCCTCGGCAACAAGAACGCGGGCATGCTCGAGGTCTTCGAGTCAGACCCGCAGGCCCACGCCCTCCTCTCCGACCTCCTGCGCCGCCCGAGCCTCTACGACGAGTTCCTCCGCTGCCTCGCCCGCGCCGGCTACGAGGTCCCGCGCGAGATCCTCGAGCGCGACGTCACCCGCGCCCACACCGAGTCCGAGGACCTCATCCGCGTCTTCCAGGGCATCTACGAGGACCCGAACGCCAACTGGTCCGTCTACGAGACGTGCGAGGAGCTCGTGGACCTCGAGGAGAACTTCCAGTTCTGGCGCTTCCGCCACCTCCGCACGGTCATGCGCGTCATCGGCATGAAGCGCGGCACGGGCGGCTCGAGCGGCGTCGGCTTCCTCCAGCGCGCGCTCGACCTCACCTTCTTCCCCGAGCTCTTCTCCGTCCGCACCGAGGTGCGGGACCGCGCCCCCGGCCAGTGAGCGCCCCTCCCGTGAACGACGGCGACGGCGCCGCCCGCGAGGACGCCCATCTGCAGCGGATCCTCGCCCAGGCGGTCCTGCCCGGCGAGCGCTGGGCCTACGGCGAGCACCCGGGCCAGGCCGCCGAGCTCTACGGGGACGCCGCCGCGGCCGAGACTCTCGTGGTGTTCCTCCACGGCGGCTACTTCCGCGAGTCCATTCCGCTGGACCACGCCCGGCCCCTGGCCGCGGCACTCGCGGAGGCCGGGGCTGCCGTGGCGCTCGTCGAGTACCGCCGGGCGGGCCCGGCTGCACGCGGGCAGGGCTCACGCGGCCCGGGCGCACACGACCCAGGTCCGCACGACCCGGGCGCCGGCGGCACAACTGCACCCAGCCCGGGCGCCGGTGGCCATCCCCGCACCCTCGAGGACGTCCGGGCCTGCCTCGGCGCCATCCTCCGGGGCGAGTCCCCGTGGGGGCCGCTGGGAGGGCGGCGGCTCGTGGTCGCGGGCCACTCGGCCGGGGGCAGCCTCGCCCTGAGCTGGGCCAGCTGGCAGGAGGCGGAGGGGCCGTCCGCCGTCGTCGTCGCCCTTGCCCCGGTGAGCGATCTCGTGGAGGAGGCGCGGCAGGGGCTCGCGGGAGGGGCCGTGGCGCAGTACCTCGGATGCCTTCCTGACGAGGACCTGCGGCCGTACCTCGCCGAGGACCCGCGCTCGCGGGCCGCGCTCATCCCCGAGCGGATCGGGGTGCGGGTGGTCCACGGCACGGAGGACGCCACCGTGGACATCGCGTTCAGCCGACGCTTCCCCGCGCCGTGCACGGAGCTGGAGGGGGCGGACCACTTCGACCTGATCGACCCGTCCTCCCCGCACTTCGCCGCAGTGCGCCGCGCGCTGGGAGTCTGACGGCGGCGTGACGAGCGGCCGAGCCGGCCGGCCTACGTGACCGCGCCGCGCGTCTTGAACTCGTCCTTGTCCCAGAGGCGGTTGTCGAGGATGTCCCGCAGCGCCTCGACCGTGTCCCACACGTCCGCGTAGCTCGTGTAGAGCGGCGTGAAGCCGAAGCGGAGGATCTCGGGCTCGCGGTAGTCGCCGATGAAGCCGCGGGCGATGAGCGCGCTCATGACCGCGAAGCCCTCCGGGTGCGCGATGCTCACCTGCGAGCCGCGGTGCTCGTGCTCCAGCGGCGTGACGAGCGTCAGCGGATGGTCCGCGAGCCGCGTCCGCACGAGCTCGATGAAGAGGTCCGTCAGCGCGAGCGACTTTGCGCGGACCTCCTCGATGTCCGCCCGCGCCGCGAGCGTCAGGCCGAGCTCCGCCACGGACATCGAGATGATGCCCTGCGTGCCCGTGAGGTAGCGGCGGATGCCGGAGGCCGGCTCGTAGTGCGGCGTCATCGCGAAGGGCTCCTTGTGGCCCCACCAGCCGGAGAGCGGCTGCGCGAACGCGTCCTGGTGCCGCTCGGCCACCCAGATGAACGCCGGCGAGCCCGGGCCGCCGTTGAGGTACTTGTACGTGCAGCCCACGGCCATGTCCGCGTTGGCGGCCTCGAGGTCGATCGGCAGGGCGCCCGCCGAGTGGCACAGGTCCCAGAGGGCCATCGCGCCGGCTGCGTGGATGACCTCGGTCAGGGCCTTCATCTCGAAGAGGCGGCCCGTGCGGTAGTTGACGTGCGTGAGGAGGACGAGCGCCACCGACTCGTCGATGACCGACTCCGGCCGGCTGACCAGGTCCTCGTCCTCGACGAGCCGGACCTCGTACCCCTGCCCCAGCTGCTCCGCGAGCCCCTCCATCATGTAGATGTCCGAGGGGAAGTTCTCCCGCTGCGTCACGATCACGCGCCGCCCCGGCGAGCGCTCCTCCACGATCCGGAGCGCGGCGCTCGCGGCCTTGAAGAGGTTGATCGAGGTGGTGTCGGTGACGACGGCGGTGCCGCTTGAGCCGCCGAGGTAGCGCCCGACCATCTCCCCGAGCCGGGCGGGGAGGGTGAACCAGTCGGCCGTGTTCCAGGAGCGGATGAGCCCCTCGCCCCACTCCTGCTCGATCACCTGCGCCGCCCGCTCCGAGGCCCCCTTGGGCCGCGCGCCCAGGGAGTTGCCGTCCAGGTACACGACCCCCTCCGGCAGCACGAACTCCTCGCGGAAGCGGGCGAGCGGGTCCCGGCGGTCGAGCTCGAGGCAGTCCTCGCGCGTGGACGGGGCGGCAGCGGGCATGGTGGCACTCCTCACACAGTGGTCTTTCCCCAGAAGCCTAGGGCGGCGGGGACGGGCTTGGGAAGCCGGGGCTGCAGGGCGGCGGTGAGGCAGGGCGGCGGGGCGGCTTGGCGCAGTCTTAAAAGGCTTGTGCACCCGGTTCGTTCGGATTTCAGGGCTGAAACCGAACGAACCGGGTGCACAAGCGGGATGGGCCCAGCGGACCGGGCTACCGGCGCGGGGGCTCGACGGCGCTGGAGCCGTCCTCGCCGCCCTCGACTCCGTCCGTGTAGTCCTCGCAGCCCGTCGGGGACGGCGAGACGGTGGAGGCCGAGTTCATGAGCCCGGTCTCTGCGCTGGAGCTGACGCCGTGGCCTGCGCCGAGCCCGTCCCGGTTCTCGGTCTGGCCCTCGCCGCGGCCGGCTTCAGCCTCGGGCTGGCCCTCAGAAGCCGCGTTCGTGTCCGAGCCCACGGCCCGGCGGGGCGGGGTGACGGCTCGCGAGGCCACGCGCTCGGCCGAGCGGCCCGAGGAGTGGCGCGGGGCGGTGCGGTCCGCGCGGTGGTCCGCCTCGGTTCCGCCCTCTGCCGCGACCCCGGCCGCGCCGGTGCCGGCCCCGGCGGCGAGTGCGCCGTCGTCGGCCTTCGCAGTGTTGGCCTTCCCCGCGTCCGCCTTTCCAGCGTCGGCGTTCTCCGCGTCCGCCTTGTCAGCAGTCGCCTTGTCCGCGGCGGCCTTGTCGTCGGCCTGCTGCTGCAGCGCGGAGGTGCGGCGCAGCGGCGGCGTCTTGAAGAACCAGGAGAGGACGAACGCCAGGAGGATGACGCCGAGGCCCACCCAGTAGATGCTCCGAGAGGACTCGTTGAAGCCGAGCATGAACGGGCGCGTCAGGCGGGCGTCGGCGCCGTTGAGGTAGGAGGTGTCGCTCGTCGAGGAGTCGGAGCTCTTCTTGTCCTTCGTGGAGTCCTTGGCCTTCTCCGAGATCTTCGGGGCGAGCTGGTCCACCCAGTAGTCGCGCTGGGACTGGTTCGACCAGTCCACCTGGACCTTGCCGTCCTTGACGGAGGCGTGGGCCTTCTCGGCGACCGTGGAGAGGACCTGCTCCTTGGCCTGCGGCTGGGCCTTGGCCACCTGCTCCTCGATGATCTTCGGCGCCATCGCGGCCGGGATCTTGCCGGCGTCCACCTGCTGCTTCACAGCCTCGGACACCTTCTGCTGGACGGCCTGGTCGGCGGCCTGCTGGCCCTTGGCCGTGCCCGCGTCGAGCTGCTTCTGGATGTTGTCCTTGATCGGGTTGACGATCGGGTTCCACATCTTCTCCATGACGCCCTGGTTCTCAGGCTTGCCTGCCACGGACGGGTCCAGGGCGGCGGAGAGGGCGGGGCGCAGGTTGGCCTCGTCGCTCGTGGCGTTGGAGATGTTCGTGGGCATCACGGCGAAGAGCACCGAGAGGAGCACCGCGGTGCCCATGGTGCCGCCGATCTGGCGGAAGAACGTCGAAGCGCTCGTCGCCACGCCCATGTCCCGGGGCTCGACGGCGGACTGCGTGGCCAGCGTGAGCGTCTGCATGAGCTGGCCGAGGCCGAAGCCGATGAAGAACATGCCGATCATGAGGAGCCAGAGCGGCTTGTCGATCGCCATGAACGTGAGGATGAAGTAGCCCACCGCCGTCGAGAACGTGCCCGTGATGGGGAACATCCGGTACTTGCCCGTGCGGGCGATGATCTGGCCGGAGAGGATCGAGGCGCTCATGATGCCGAGCACCATCGGGAGCGTGGCGAAGCCGGACTCCGTGGGCGTCAGGCCGATGACGATCTGCAGGTAGAGCGGGATGGTCATCATGGCGCCGAACATCGCGAAGCCCACGAGGAAGCCGAGGACCGTGGCCATGGAGAACGTCTCCGAGCGGAAGAGGCGCAGCGGGATGATCGCGGCGGTCTTCATGCGGGACTCGATGAGGATGAAGGCGATGAGCCCGACGACGGCGAGCACGTAGCACGTGATCGAGCTCGACGACGTCCAGCCCCACTCGCGGCCCTGCTCCGCCACGAGCAGGAGCGGGACGAGCGTGAGGATGACGGCCGCGGCGCCGAACCAGTCCACCCGCGGGCGGGCGTGGTCGTGGAAGCGCGGAAGGTGGAGGAACGCGATGACGAACCCGAGCGCCAGGATGCCGATCGGCACGTTGATGAGGAAGACCCAGCGCCAGCCGGCGATGAAGAGGATCTCCGACGCGCCGGAGAAGATGCCGCCGAAGAGCGGGCCGAGCACGGAGGAGACCGCGAACACGGCCAGGAAGTAGCCCTGGTACTTGGCGCGCTCGCGCGGGGCGAGCATGTCGCCCATGATCGCGAGCGGCAGGGACATGAGCGCGCCGGCGCCGAGGCCCTGGACCGCGCGGAAGGCGGCGAGCATGATCATCGAGGTCGAGAAGCTCGAGAGGACCGAGCCGACGATGAACACCGCGATGCCGAAGATGTAGAGCGGCCGGCGCCCGAAGAGGTCGGAGAGCTTGCCGTAGATCGGCGTGGCGATCGTGGAGGTGATGAGGTACGCGGTGGTGACCCAGGCCTGCTTGTCGAGGCCGTGCAGGTCATCGCCGATCGTGCGGATGGCGGTGCCGACGATCGTCTGGTCGAGGGAAGCCAGGAACATGCCGGACATGAGGCCGACCATGACGAGCATGATCTGCCTCTGGGACATGACGGGGGAGTCGGACTGCGCCTCCGCTGGCTTGGTCTCCGTGGCGGACATAGAGAAACCTAACGGTTGAAGAAGTGTGGATCTGCTGGGGGCGGCGTTCGCGCGAGGCGCGAGCCGTGGGCGGGCGCACGCCGTCGGGCGCCGGGTGGGCTTCTTCGTGGGGAATGCGGGTCGATCCCAGGGATCAGGGGCGAGGTCCCGGAAGGCCTCGAACAGTTTAGTGCCTTATGCACTTGAAGGCGAGAGCGGCATCCGGTGACGTCCGACACTCGAGCGGGGGCGCGCTCGGCCGCCGTCCCCGGGCGCCGGTTTCGCCCACCTGGGCAGAACCTTGGACTTTTCAGGGAACCGGGTTGCGCCGGTTGCGTTTTATCGGAATTCCTACAAGTGTGAATCTCGTAGCTGCGAGGAAGCGGTAATACTCGCGATCAGATTGTTCAGCAATCCGACGAATAACAAGGAGTGACGATGACTGCGAACATCAACCTTGACTCCATCCGCAACGCCACGGTCTTCGGCTCGAACGGCGAGAAGATCGGCAAGGTCGGCGAGGTCTACCTCGACGACAGCACCGAGCAGCCGACGTTCGCCACGGTGAACACGGGCCTGTTCGGCATGAAGGAGACCTTCGTGCCGCTCGACAAGGCCCAGCAGACCGCTGACGGCCTGACGGTTCCGTTCGACAAGGAGTTCGTCAAGGACGCTCCGAACATCGATGCGGACGGCAACCTCACGCCGGAGGAGGAGCAGCGCATCTACGAGTACTACCAGATGGGCGGCGACCGCCGTCATGACGGTGTGCGCGACCACGACCGCCACGACCACGGCCGCGTCGAGGGCGGTGTCGCCGGTGCCGGCGCTGCCGCAGGCGTCTCGGCCGACCACGAGCGCCACCACAACCGCGACGGCGTCGAGGACCGCGAAGCCCTCCGCGAGCGCGAGGGCTACCGCGAGCACGAGCACCGCGGCCACGAGCACGGCGACCGCGACCTTCGCGACCGCGAGGGTGTGGCAGGCCGGGGTGCTGCGGGCGACAACGACGTCGTCGCCCACGAGGAGCACCTCCGCGCCACCGGCGAGACCGAGCGCCGCGAGACGGGCCGCATGCGCCTGCGCAAGCACGTGGTGACCGACCGCGAGACCGTCGAGGTCCCGGTCCGCCGCGAGGAGGTCCACATCGAGCGCGAGAAGATCGACCCGAACTCCGCCGAGGCCCGCGTCAGCGGTGACCGCGCCTTCCAGGGCGACGGCGAGGAGACGGTCATCACCACGCACGAGGAGCGCCCCGTCGTCGGCACCGAGACCGTCGCCACCGAGCGCGTCTCCCTCGACAAGGACGTCCGCGAGGACACCGAGCGCGTGTCCGGCGAGGTCCGCCGCGAGGAGATCGACATCGACGAGGCCGGCCGCCGCGGCGAGGGCCGCGATGGCCGCAACGACCGCCGCTGAGGCAGTCGCCGAACGGCCGGGGCGCCCGATGAGGCGCCGCCGCGGCCTGGCAGACGGGGCTGACCGCTCCCGCTGCTGAGCCGCCTGGCCACGCGAAAGGGCCCCGCCCGGATCCGTCCGGGCGGGGCTCTTCTGTGTGTGGGGGCTGCTCCGGGCACGGCGCGCGTGTTGACATCGATGCTCATTTATAAAATGGTCACCGATTTCCGGAAAAGGGGCGCGATCCAGCCGCGAGCCCGCCCGAGTCCGGCTTAATCGATGCCGTTTTCCGGAATAACGGTTCTCGTTTTCAGAATCGTCACCGATCTGTCCGGCCCGCTGCCCCGGAATCGGCCCGGCGATGGGGCATGATATGGGTGAGCGGACACGAAGCGGCCCCTCGCAGTCCGGTCACCCAGAGGAGTCCCCATGAAGATGTCGGAGGCGGCGGCGCAGCGCATCCTGGGCGGCATCGCCGACGGCTCGTTCCCCATCGGCGAGGAGCTGCCTGCCGAGGCCGTCCTCGCCGAAGAGTGCGCCGTCTCCCGGCTCACCGTCCGCGAGGCGGTGACGAGCCTCGCGTCCCGGGGCGTCATCGAGGTGCGGCACGGCCGGCGGGGCCGCGTCGCGCCGCTCGAGTCCTGGAGCGTGCTCGATCCGGACGTCCTCGCCCTGCGCTCGCGCCTCAGCCCGGCTCCCGAGGGGCTGGTGGGCCAGCTGCTCGAGGCGCGGCGCGTCCTCGAGGTCTCCCTGGCGCGCCTGGCCGCCGAGCGCATCACCTCCTCCGAGCTCGGCTCCCTCCGCGACTGCCTCGCGGAGATGAAGCGGGCCGACGCCGACGGCGACTCCGCACGGAGCGCGCATGCCGACCTCGAGTTCCACCGCGGGGTGGCCGCGGCCGCGGACAGCGCGTTCCTGGCCGGGGCGTTCTCGGCGCTGGACCAGGTGCTCGTGGCGGCGAGGCTCAAGACGGCGGCGTCGTCGGAGGCGAGGGCCGGGGCGATCCGGTGGCACGCCCGCATTCTCGAGGCCCTCGGGGCCGGGGATGCGGAGGCCGCCGCCGACGCGATGGAGGGCCACATGGACCAGGCCGTCCGGGCCTCGAGCGGGCTGGACCTCGGCGAGGACCCTCGCGCCCCGCGCTGAGTGCCCCCTCCTGGGCGCCCCTTTCTGAGTGCCCGACGGCGAGGGCGTCGCGCGGCGCCCGAGAGCGTCACGCAGTGTCACAGCGAACACACGTGTGATGCGAACTCCATAGAATGACACCTGGGATGAGAACTGCATGATCCAGCGCAGTGTCCCAGGAGGAAACCATGAACAAGCCCACGTGGCTCACCACGGCCGGGGCGTCGCTCGCCCTGGCCTCCCTCGGGGCCGGCGCCGCCGCCGAGCCGCTGCCCGTGCTGGACCCGCGAGGCGGGCCCGGCGACTTCTCCGAGCAGAACCTCGCCCGGGACCGCACGGAGAAGCAGTTCTTCTACCGGATCCCGGCGCTCGCGCACCTCGGCAACGGCGTGGTCCTCGCCGCCTGGGACGCGAGGCCCGGCTCCTCCGCGGACGCGCCGAACCCCAACTCGATCATCATGCGCCGCAGCACGGACGGCGGCCGCACGTGGAGCGACTACAGCTTCATCGCCACCGGCAGCCTCACCGGCGCGGACGGCACGCGGGGCCCGGGCGGGGACGCGGCGCGGGCCGGAAAGTTCGGGTACTCCGATCCGAGTTTCGTGGTGGACGAGGAGAACGGCACGGTCTTCGCGTTCTTCGTGCACTCCAAGGACACCGGCCTGCTGCACAGCGCCTGGGGTGCCGACGACGCGGACCGGGCGGTGATGGGCGCCGTCGTCGTCGAGTCCTCGGACGGCGGGCTCACGTGGAGCGAGCCGCGCTCGGTGACCGCCGTCGCGAAGAGCGCGGTGAGCCGCGAGGAGGCGAAGGCGGGGGGCATCCGCACCGTGTTCGCGAGCTCGGGCCAGGGCATCCAGCTCAAGTACGGTGCGCACAAGGGGCGGCTCGTGCAGCAGTTCGCCGGGTTCGTGCGGCAGGCGGACGGGCGGGAGACGATGCAGGCGTTCTCCGTCTACTCGGACGACCACGGCGCCACCTGGCAGCGCGGCGAGCCCGTGGGCATGGACATGGACGAGAACAAGGTCGTGGAGCTCTCCGACGGCCGGCTCATGCTCAACTCCCGGAACTTCGCGCGCGAGGGCTTCCGGAAGGTGGCCTATTCGAACGACGGCGGCCGGACCTGGGGCCCCGTGACCCTGGACCGCAGGCTGACGGACCCGCGCAACAACGGCTCCATCACGCGCCTCTTCCCCAACGCGCCGCAGGGCAGCCCGGACGCGCGGAAGCTCCTCTTCACCAACTCCAACCACGAGCGGGACCGCCGGAACGTCTCCGCGCGGGTCTCCTGCGACGACGGCGCCACCTGGTCCAGCGTCCGCACCGTGCGCCCGGGCTTCTCGGCCTACTCGACGGCCACGCGGCTGAACGAGGGCCGGATCGGGGTGCTCTACGAGACCGGGTACACGGCGAGCATGTCCTTCGCCTCGTTCGACGACGCCTGGCTCAACTACACCTGCGCCGCCGTCTCCGCGCCGGAGACCGCCGTGACGCCGGGGGATTTCGCGGAGGTGCCCGTCACCGTGACCAACACGGGCAGCGAGCCGCTCGTGGACGCGGCCGTCACCGTGGACACGCCTGAGGGCTGGAGTGCGCCGCGGATCGCGCTGCCCCGCCTCGACCCGGGCCAGTCCATCACCGTGGGCCTGGACCTCCGGGCCCCCTCGGGCGCGCAGGGCACCACGCGGCTCGAGGCCGTGGTGGTCACGGCCGGCGGCCAGCGGGCGCAGGGCACGTTCAGCGCGGTGGCGCCGACTCCCCTGGCAGTGACGGGCACGGTGGAGGTGTGGGTGCTCGAGCCCCGCGACTACGCCGCCCAGCCGCTCCGCGTGGGCGAGCAGGTCAAGGTGGGCCTGCGCGTGCGCAGCACCACGGCCGAGGCGGTGGACGCGGTGCCCGTCTCCGGCAACCTGGAGAAGGGCTTCCTCACGACCGGCCGCCCCAACTGCCGCTGGCTCAACCTCCCGGCGAACGGCCACTACACGTGCAGCACGGCCGTGCACACCGTGACGCAGGAGGACGTGGAGCGCGGCTGGTTCCAGCCGGCCGCCTCAATGTCCTTCACGGCCCGATCCAACCCGGCCCTCACCACCACCGTCTCCGCGACGGGCCCGCGCGTCCCCGTGGCGCAGCCGGTTCCGCCTGTGCAGCCGGCTCCGCCTGCGCCGCCGGTTCCGCCCGCGACGACGACGCCGGCCCCCTCGCCTGTGCCGACCCCGCCCGCGCCGGTTCCCACGCCGGCGCCGAGTCTGACGCCAGCTCCGAGCAGCCCGTCCGCTCCGATGCAGCCTCCGGCGGTGGCGGAATCGCCGAAGCCGGCGCCCGCTCCGAGCGCGGCCCCGACGAAGACGCCGACGCCGGCCCCGATGCCTCAGCCGGAGAAGCCCGCGCCGAGCGAGCCTCCCGCGGCGAAGCCCGAGCCCGCACCGTCGCCGAAGCCGAGCACGCCGCCGATGCCGAGCACGCCGTCTGCGTCGAAGCCGGCAGAGCCGGTCAAGCCCGCTGTTCCGAGCACACCGGCGCCCGCCCCCGAGCAGCCGGCCCCCAAGCCGGTCCCGGTGCCGTCGGAGCGGCCGATGCCGCAGCCGCCGTCGTCGTCGCCGTCCAGAGTCGAGCCGCCGAAGAAGCAGGCGCCCAAGGACCAGACGTCTAGGCCTGCGCCGTCGCGGCCCCCGAAGGCCGTTCGGATGCCGATGGCGACGATGACGGACCCGAGGACCGCGCCCATCCCCGTCGGGGCGGCTGCGCCTGCGAGGCCGGGGCGGATCGCGCTGCCGAAGCCGGCCAAGCGCGTGCCGCCGGCGGGGGCTGTCCGGAAGCCGGCCGGCAAGGCGCCGATCATGACGTGCCCCTCGGCCGCGGTTCGGGCGAAGGCGGCCGAGAAGGCCTCCGAGGCGTCGAAGGGCGCCGCCGGCGAGAAGGCCGAGGCGAAGGGCTCGGGCGCAGGCTCGGGTTCGGCGAGTGCGCCGTCCGCGCCGAGCTCGACTGCGCCGAGCGCGACACCGTCAGCCTCGCCCTCGGCGTCGGCGACGAAATCGGCGCAGGCGAGGAACGCCTCCCAGGCCTCGCCGGTGCCGGGCGGAGTGGTCATCGCCGCGGGCGTCGCGCTGCTCGGCGGGCTGTGGTGGCTCGTCGGGGCGAAGCGCCGCCGGAAGGACGAGCCCGAGGCGCCGCAGGGCTGACGCCCGGCTGACGAGGCCCGCTCCGAGCTGCACGGTTCGGGGCGGGCCTCGTGCCGTTCTTCCCTCACGGGCGGGGCGGCGAACGGGCCCCCGGTCACAGAGGCGCAACAATCGGCTCTGGGCCGTGGCGTCCGTGTCAGCCTGTTGTCAGGTTCGGCCTGAACGAGCGGTGCCGGGGTTGGCCGCGAGAAGCGTGGAGGCCGCCGCTCGACGTGAGGAGTGAACGGCATGTCTGAGACTCGTCAACGGGTGGCCTTCATCATCGGGCTGGCACTGTCAGGAGCCCTGTTGATCCTTGCGATCCCGGGCATCCTGGCCGGCAGCTCGCCGCTCGCGATGTGGCTCGTGTGGATCCTCGTCGGCATCGTGGCTGCGTGTGCGGCGGGGGTCTTTCTCACCCGGCGTTCTGTCCGGTGAGCGGGTGCGTGGTCCCCACTGCTCTGGTCAGGCGACCCGGCTGCTGCGCGGCCTCTCCTCCAGGAGCTGGTAGACCCGTCCACGGCTCATGCCGAGCGAACGGGCGATGTCCACGGCCGAGAGTCCGTAGTCCTCTCGAAGGCTTCTGATCGCGGCTCGCCGGACCTCGGCTGCTTCGGCTTGCACGCGCTGCGCTGAATGCTCGAGTTCCGCAGCTTCGCCGAGCCTCTGCTTCACCGACCTCGGTGTCTGAACAGTGAGGTCAAGGTCAAAGCTGTGTGCATCCGTGTCGAGGACCAGAGCGATGAGATCCCGCGCCATCTCCTCGACCTCCGCCAGGGAGCGTGCCTGAGTGCGCTCCTCCATCGAGGGGACGTCAACGATCCACCATTTCCCCTCGCGCGTGGCCACCGCCGTGTACCTCTCTCTGGCCATCGTCACTCCTTCACTTCCATGCGTCCGGAACATGACCTACGACGCTCTCGATGCTGCGCAGCACGCTTTGCATCCTTCATGAAAAGAGTATACCCACCCCTATACATGTCTGTTCAGGGGCGGGTGGACATGCGCCTCGCAGTCTCCGTCGTCCCCCTCCCGACTCGTCCGCCGCTGCCTCTACCGCCCCTCGACCCGCAGCGGGGTGTGGGCCGGGTCCGGCACCTCGGCCTTGAGGGGAGGCGGCGGAGGGGTGCCGCCGTCGCCCCAGGTGTCGGTCTCGAGGCGGTCGCGGTCGTGCGGCTCGAGGAGTCGCTCCAGCGAGGGGCCCTTGGGGACGATCGCCGTCGGATTGATGTCCGTGTGCACCGCGTAGTAGTGCTCCTTGACCTGCTCGAAGTCGTTGGTGTCGCCGAATCCGGGCGTCTGGAACAGGTCCTTGGTGTAGTTCCAGAGGTTCGGCAGGGTGAAGAGCGGCTGGCGGTTGGCCTTGAAGTGGGAGTAGTAGACGGCGTCGAACCGGATGAGCGTGGGGTAGAGGCGCACGTCCGCCTCGGTGATGCTCGGGCCCATGAGGTAGCGGCGGGTGGAGAGGCGCTCCTCGAGCTCGTCGAGCGCGGTCCAGAGGCGGTCATAGGCCTGGTCGTAGGCCTCCTGCGAGCCGGCGAACCCGCACCGGTAGACGCCGTTGTTGACCTCGGTGAACACCTTCTTCATGAGCGGGTCCATCTCCGCGCGCAGGCGCTCCGGGTAGAGGTCCGGCGCGCCGGGGCGGTGGAACTGCCGCCATTCGGAGCCGAAGTCCAGCGTCATGCTCGGGAAGTCGTTGGTGACCACCTCGCCGGTCCGCTCGTCCACCATGGCCGGGACCGTGATGCCGCGGGGGTAGCCGGGGAAGCGCTTCTCGTAGGCGTCCTTGAGGAAGTGGATGCCGAGGACCGGGTCCTTCTCATCCGGGTCGAGGGTGAAGGTCCAGGAGCGCTTGTCATGCGTGGGGCCCGCGATGCCGAGCGAGATGACGTCCTCGAGCCCGTAGATCCGCCGCGCGATCATGGCCCGGTTGGCCCACGGGCAGGCGCGCGCCGCGATGAGCCGGTAGCGGTTCGCCTCGACCGGGTACCCGTCCCGGCCGTCCGCGGTGATCCGCGACTCGATGTAGTTCGTGTCTCGCGTGAACTCCTGGCCCGGGTGGACGTAGGAGCCCTTCTGGTCGTGGGTCTCGTCCCGGTAGCGGGGCTCGCCCTGGCTGGGGGAAACGGCGTCCGTGTCTTTCACTTTTGAAACACCTTCCTCTCGCCTGCAAGGCTACTCCTCAGTCACGACGACGCAAGACCCCTCGTCCGCGGGGCCGCTCCTCGCCCGCGGGCCTGGCCCCCGTCTGCGCGGCCCTGGCGCAGCGCCGGCACCGGCCCGGCAGGGACTGTGGCCCAGACTCCCTCGTTTTCATAGGATTCCTAACCGACGAGTATGCTGGGTCCGATTCTCAAGGGGGAGAGACGATGAGCTGGATGCAGACCGTTCCGTGGCTCGTGGCCACCGCGCTCTTCCTGGCGGTGCCGGGCGCAGTGGCCCTGCGCGCCTGGGGCGTGCGGGGACTCGCCGTGCCGGCCGGCGCCGTCCCGGCCACGGCGGGCATCGCGGCGATCACGGCCGTCCTGGCTCAGCCCCTGGGGCTCCGCTTCACGGTGCCCCTCCTGCTCGCCGCCACGGTGCTGTTCTCTCTCGCGGGTCTGGGCGTCCGCATCCTCCGCGCCCGCTCGGCCCGTCTGCGTCGCGGGGAAAGCCCGGCCCGGCACCGCCCCGCGGGAAGCTCGGCCCTGAGCCGAGTCCGGGCGAGCGCTCTCCGGGGCCGGGGCCGGGGCTGGGCGGACTCGCTCCGAGGCCGGGGACCCGAGGCGGTCTTCGCGCTGGCGTGCGCGGCCGCCGTCGTCGTCTCCGGATTCGTGGTGTTCTACCGCTACGCGCACGGGTTCGGGGCGCCTGACCGCGTCTCCCAGACGTTCGACAACGTCTACCACCTCAGCGCCGTCCGCACGATCCTCGACACCGGCAGCGGCTCCTCCCTCACCCTCGGCAACCTCACGCCGGAGACGCGGGGCTTCTATCCCGCCGCGTGGCATGACGTCACGGCGCTCGCGGTCTCCTTCCTGGGCCTCTCGATCCCCGTGACGGTGAACCTCGTCAACATCGTGGTCGGGGCACTCGTGTGGCCGCTGTCCCTCCTCTTCCTCGTGACGCGCGTGACCGGGAGCCGGGTGCTGCCGGTGCTGCTCACGGGCGTCGTCGCTCCTGCGTTCCCCGCCTTCCCGTACCTGCTCGTGGACATGGGCGTGCTCTATCCCACGCACCTCGCGGTGGCTGTCCTGCCGGTCGCGCTCGGCGCGGTCGTCGAGCTGCTCGGCCTGGCCCGCGGGCCTGTCCGGGAGGGGAGCGCGCATCCCGCCGTCCTCCTGTGCGGCGTCCTGCCGGGGCTGATGCTCTCGCATCCGACGACGGTCCTCGCGCTGCTCGCCTTCTCCCTGCCGCTCATGCTCGCCCGGCTCGTGCGGGAGTGGGCCTCCCGGGGTCTCGGCGCGCGGCAGCGGCGGCGCTTCCTCGTGTTCTGCGGGGTGTTCGGTGCCTACGCCGCCCTGACACTCGCGCTCTGGATCAAGGCGCGCCCGCCCGCGGCCGCGGCGAACTGGCCGCCGGAGGGGACCGTCGCCCAGGCGGTGGGCGAGGTCCTCACGGGGACCCCGCTCGGTCTCGCCGGCGGCCTTCCCATGCTCGTGCTCAGCTGCGCCGGCATCGCGGTCCTGCTCCTCCGTCAGCGGCAGCGCTGGATGCTCGGGATGCTCGCGGTGGGGGCGGTGCTGTACGTGGTCTGCGCGGGCTTCCCCGTGGGGCCGCTGCGGATGTTCCTCACGGGTGGCTGGTACAACGACGCCAACCGTCTCGCCGCCCTGCTGCCCGTGGTGACGGCGCCCGTCGTCGTCATCGGGGCGGAGGCGCTCCTGCTGGCGGCGGTGCGCCTGCTCACGCGCGCGCCCGCCCGGGGCCTCGCGGAGGACGGGCGCCTGCGGCGGATCGACGTGCGCCTGGCTGCCTCGGCGGCGATCACGGCGCTTGCCCTCGCAGCGATCGGAGCGGGCCTCCAGGGCGAGGCCATGCAGACGGAGCAGAAGAAGATCGCCAAGCGGTACCTCGTCAACTCGGAGTCCTCACTCCTCGACGCGCCCGAGCGGAGGCTGCTGGAGCGGCTCCCCGGCCTGGTTCCCCAGGGCCATGCGGTGGTGGCCAACCCGCGCAACGGCGGCTCGCTCGCCTACGCCCTCGAGGGGGTGCCGGTGCTCAAGCCGCACGTGCACGGCGCCGTCTCCGCGGAGCGGCAGCTCCTGCTGGACCACTGGGGCGAGGCCGCCTCGAACCCCGCGGTGTGCCGGGCCGTGCGGAGCCAGAAGGCCGACTACGCCCTGGACTTCGGCCCTCCGTACGTCTCCTGGACCCATCCCGTCCTGCCCGGCCTGACGGACCTGGACAAGCGTCCGGGCGTGGAGCTTGTGGCACAGGAGGGGGCCAAGGCGAAGCTCTACCGCCTGACGGCCTGCGGATGAGGCCGACCGGAGCATAGAAATAACATGCGGTAGTGTTGGGTGGTCCGGACAAGGAGCCCCAGCATGATTTCCGCTCTCACTCTCGCTCTTCCCGCCGTCCTCGGCGCGGCCCTCCTGCTCGCCGTTCCCGGCGCGCTCGTCCTGCGGGCCGCCGGAGTCCGCGGGCTCGCCCTCGCGGCGGGTGCGGTGCCCATGGCGACGACGCTCGCCGCCGTCACCGCAGTCCTGTGGAACAGGCTCGGCCTCGGCTGGGGGATCGGGGCCTACGCGATCGGCACGGCGGTGGCCGCCGCGGCCGCGTGGGCGGTGCGGCTGCTCGTGAGGAAGCGGAGGGGCCCGTCCGCGCGGGTGCTGAAGCCGCGGCTGGGCTTCCCGGATCTCAAGCGGCTCCCGGTCCTCTCCCGGACGGGGCTCCTCGGGGAGGTTCTTCTGCGGCGGGGGCTGCTCGCGGGCGCGGCGGCCGTGGCCGGCGGCATCATCGCGTACCGCTACGCCTCCGGCTTCCGGGGGCTGTCCGGGATCTCGCAGACGTTCGACAACGTCTACCACCTCAACGCCGTCCGGACGATCCTCGAGACGGGCCACGGCTCCTCGCTCACCCTGGGCAACCTCACCCCGGCGTCCCGAGCCTTCTACCCGGCGGCGTGGCATGACGTCACGGCGCTCGCGGCCTCAGCGCTCGGGCTGACCGTGCCGGAGGCGGTCAACACGTTCAACATCGTGACGGGCGCCGTCGTCTGGCCGCTCGCGTCCCTCTGGCTCGTGACCTGCGTGGCCGGGTCCCGGCCCGCGGCCCTGCTCGCCGCGGCCGCCGTGATCCCGGCGTTCCCCTCCTTCCCGTACCTCATGGTGGACATGGGCGTCCTCTACCCGACCCACCTGGCCACGGCCCTCCTTCCCGCGGCGCTCGCGGCCGTGCTCGAGATGCTCGGCGTGGCGCACGGGGAGCCGGGCGCGAGCCCTGCCCGGGGAGCCGTGGTCCTGGCCGGGGTTCTGCCGGGGATGCTGCTGGCCCACCCGAGCGCGTTCCTGGCGCTCGTGGCCCTGTCCCTGCCCCTCGTGGCGGTCTGGACGCGGCGGCGCTGGGCCGAGGGCGGCCGCACGAGGACCCTGGCGTGCGCCGGAGCCGGCGCGTACCTGGCCGGCGGGTTCGCGGCCTGGGTTCTGCTGCGCCCGCCGACCGCGGCCTCCACGTGGAGCCCCAACCGCAGCTGGTCCCATGCGGTGGGCGAGATCCTGACCGGCACCGCGGCGGGGCTGCCCCACGGCGAGTTCATGCTCCTGCTCATCGGGGCGGGCGTGCTCGCGCTCTTCACGCGTTCGGGACCCCGGTGGGCGCTCGGGATGTTCGGCATGGCGGCTGCGCTCTACCTCATCGCCGCGGCCACCCCGTTCGGGCCGGTGAGGACGTTCTTCACGGGCAACTGGTACAACGACCCGCCTCGCCTCGTGGCCCTCCTTCCCGTGGCGGCGGTGCCGGTCGCCGTCGTGGGCGCCGTCTCCCTCGTCGCGCGGGCGGCGCAGCTCTGGGAGCGGGCGTGGGAGGTCCTCCGGCGTCGCGTGCCGGGCCCGCAGGGCGAGGGAGCAGTGCGCTGGCGCGGTCCGGTTCGGGTGCTCGGCGGGGTGCTGGCCGCCGGTGTCTTCGTCGTCGGCGTCGGAATCCTCCAGCGCGGGGCCCTCACGGGGGAGCAGTCCCGGATCAACTCCGTCTACTCGATGGGGGCGCGGTCTGCGCTCATCTCCCCGGACGAGCTGCGGCTCATCGAGCGTCTTCCCGCGCTCGTGGGGGAGGACGCCGTGATCGTGGCCAACCCGCGGAACGGGGAGTCGCTCGTCTATGCGCTCGCGGGCCTCACGACGCTCAAGCCGCACATCCACGGACGGGTCTCGGCGGACGCCCAGACGCTCTTGGACCGGTGGGGCCTGGCGGGGACGGACTACGCCGTGTGCGAGGCCGTGAAGCGGACGGGGGCCCGGCACGCGCTCCACTTCGGGCCGCCCTACCTCGCCCACGCCAAGCGTCCCCTGCCGGGCACAGAGGGTCTGGACCGCCGGCCGGGCGTGGCACTCGTGGACCTCGAGGGGCGGGCGCGCCTCTACACCGTGACGGGGTGCGGCTGAGCGAGGCTCCGTGGGTCCGGCAGGATCAGCCGGACTCGGCCACCCCGTTCGTCTCCCCGGCCCTCCGCGGCGCGGAGAGGACCGTCCCCACGCTCGCGGCGACGACGAGGCCGATCGCGAGCAGCCGCAGCGGCCCCGAGGCCTGGCCCAGGAGGACCCACCCCATGAACGCGGCCACCACCGGCTCGAGGCTGAGCAGGATGCTGAAGACCGCGCTGGGAAGGCGGCGCAGGGCGGCCATCTCCAGCGAGTACGGGATGACCGAGGCGAGGAGCGCCGTGAGGGCGGCCAGCCCGAGCACCGCCGGCTGCGTGAACGCGCTCGCCGCCGAGGCGCCGCCGACGGGCAGCAGGGCCAACCCGCCGAGCATCATCGCCACGGCGAGGCCGTCCTGGCCCGGAACCTCGCGGCCCACACGGGCGCTGCACACCACGTAGAGCGCCCAGAAGGCGCCGGCGATGCCGGCGAGGAGGACGCCGAGGGGATCGAGCCCCGTCGTCGTCGAGAGGAGGGAGTCCAGCCCGAGGAGGCCCATGCCCGCGAACGCCACGCCCACCCAGAGCAGATCCCGGGCCGTCCGGGAGAGGCAGGCCGAGAGGATGAGCGGCCCCAGGAACTCGACGGCGACCGCCGGGCCCACCGGAATCCGCGCGATGGCGCAGTAGAAGGTGCCGTTCATCGCGGCGAGGGAGAACGCGAAGAGCAGCACGGCCCACCACTGCCGGCGGGACCAGGCGCGCACCCGCGGTCGGACGAGGGCCAGGAGGATGACCCCCGCGAGGCTGAGCCGCAGCGCGGAGACGCCCCACGGCCCGAGGGCCGGAAAGAGCTTCGTGGCGAGCGCCGCGCCGAACTGGAGGGAGAAGCAGGAGCCCAGGACGAGGGCCACGCCGGGGCCGCGTCCGGCCGAGGGGGAGGTGCCTGCGGGGGAGGTGCTTCCGCGCGGGGCGGCGGGCTGCGGCATGGGGCGCCTCCGGGGTCGGGGGAGTGATCCGTCCCAGTGTGCTCGCCCGAGCGGGCGCCGTCCAGACGGGCGTCCGCGGCGTGGTCGGAGCGGCGTGGTCAGAATGGCCCGGTCAGAAAGCTGTCCACATTCGTCTCCGGCGGGAGGGGCACGGCGTTAGGCTGAGTGCAGTCCGGGGCCCTCCGGCCGGCGCCGGCCGGCGCCGGCCGGCGCCGGCCGGCCCTGCAGCGGCCGCGGCACCCATCCCCAAGGAGAACCATGCGCCAGATCATCGTCACCGAGCTCGTCTCCATGGACGGAGTGGTCGATTCCCCCGGCATCGGCACCCATCCCCATGCCGGCTGGACGTTCAAGGACATCGAGTTCCTGCCCGAGGCCTACGAGATGAAGGGCCGCGAGCAGGAGGAGGCCGGCGCGCTGCTGCTCGGCCGCGTCACCTTCCAGGAGTTCGCGTCCGCCTGGCCGAACATGCCGGACGAGTTCCCGCTCTACAACGCGATGCCCAAGCACGTGGTCTCCGAGACGCTGTCCGAGGAGGACGTGGCCGGCTCCGGCTGGGAGAACTCGCACCTGCTGCGCTCGCTGGACGACGTGCGGGCGCTCAAGGAGGGCGAGGGCGCGCCGATCTACGTGCACGGCTCGCCCCGCCTGGTCCAGTCGCTCGCCGCAGCGGGGCTTGTGGACCGCTACCACTTCCTCGAGTTCCCCGTGTTCGTGGGCCAGGGCAAGCGCCTCTTCCCCGAGTCCGCGGCGGGGCCGGAGAAGCAGATGCTCAAGCTCGTGGACAGCGCCTCCTACGGCAACGGCATCCGCATGTCCGCCTTCGACGTGGTGAAGGGCTAGGCATGGCGCGCCCCGTTCTGGTCACCGGAGGATCCGGGTACATCGGCAGCTGGACCATCGTGGAGCTCGTCAACCGGGGGTTCCGCGTGCGGACCACCGTCCGCTCGCTCGCGAAGGCGGACGGCGTGCGCAAGGCCGTCTCCTCGGCGATCCGGGGCGTGTCCTCGGATCTCGTGGACCGCATCGAGTTCGTCGAGGCGGACCTCTCCTCGGACGCCGGCTGGGACGCCGCGCTCCGGGGTGTCGACGGCGTTCTGCACGTCGCGTCCCCGCTCAACCCGGAGGACCCGGAGGATGTGGAGGCGTTCGTGGGCCCCGCCGTCGAGGGGACGCTGCGCGTGCTCCGCGCGGCCGAGCGGGCCGGGGTGGATCGGGCCGTCCTCGTCTCCTCGGCTGCGGCTTGCACGCCTGCGGCTCACGGGGACGTGGTCATGGACGACAACCTCTGGACCGACCCGGAGAGCCCTCATCTCAGCCCGTACCGCCTCTCCAAGGTGCTGGCGGAGAAGGCGGCGTGGGAGTTCGCCGTCGCGCACCCGCGGATGGAGCTCGCCACGGTGCTGCCCGGGGCGGTGCTCGGCCCGGCCCTGCCCGGCGTGAGCGCGAGCTCGGCCCAGATGGTGGAGCGCATGGTCACCGGGCGCGGCATGCCCGCTGTTCCGCGCGTGGAGATGGCGGTGGTGGACGTGCGGGACGTCGCGAGCCTGCTCGTGGACGCGTTCGAGCGGCCGGCCGCCGCCGGTCACCGCTTCCTCACGGCGGGCGAAGTGCTCACCATGAAGCAGGTCGCGGAGATCGCCGGCGGGGTCCGGCGGGAGATGGCCGCCGCGGGCGCCGTCAACCCGGCCCGGCCCGGAGCGGAGAAGAAGGGGCCGCGGCGCGTCGTCACGATGCCGGACGTGGCGTTCCGGCTGGCCGCGAAGCTGGACAAGAACCTGCACCCGCTCGTGTCCATGCTGGGCCGGCACCTCACCGTCAACGCCCAGCGCGCCCAGGACGTCCTGGGGTGGACAGCCCGGCCTGCGCGCACCACCATCGAAGACACAGCACGCGACTACGTCGAAAGGGCGTGAACAGGATGAAGATCGTGGTCATCGGAGCAAGCGGAGCCAGCGGAACGCTGGTCTCGGACGCTCTCGAGAAGAACGGGCACGAGGTGGTCCGCGCCTCCCGCTCCACCGGCGTGGACCTCGTCACCGGCGAGGGCGTGGACGATGCGCTGCAGGGCGCGGACGTGGTGGTCGAGCTGACCAACCCGCCGAGCTTCGAGCCGGAGCAGGTCGAGGCGTTCTTCAAGGTCTCGAGCAAGACCCTCGCGGACGCGGCCGCCAGGGCGGGGGTGGCGCACCACGTGATGCTGTCCATCATCGGTGTGGGCCGGCCGGACAACCAGGGCTTCTACATGCGGGCCAAGGAGGTCCAGGAAGCTGCGGTTCGCGGATCCGGCGTGCCGTTCACGATCGTCCGGGCGGCGCAGTTCTTCGAGTTCATCGAGATGATGTCCATGTCCATGGTCGAGGAGACGGCCCGCGGCAAGAAGATCGTGGCGCCGGGGCACGCGTTCCAGCCCGTGGCGCTCGCGGAGGTCGCGGACTACGTGGCCGAGATTGCGGAGGGCCCGGCGCACGACGCCGTCGTCGAGATCGCCGGCCCGGACCGCCTGCCCATGCCGCAGGCCATCCGCGAGGTCTTCCAGGCCAAGGGCGAGCAGTGGGAAGTCGAGCCCGCCGAGGACGCCCCCTACTTCGGTGCGCCCATCACGGACGACTCGCTCGTGCCGCACGGGGACGTCCGCCGCGGCGCGCAGACCCTGCGGGAGTGGATCGCGGCCCAGGGCTGAGGGCCCGGCCCCAAGCCCGCCCCGGGCCCCCTGGGCCCCCAAGCCCCCCGGTTTGTGGCGCGTTTCGTGCGGAATTCGGCCTGAAATCGCACGAAACGC
>NZ_JACWAB010000011.1 GCF_020483305.1 Arthrobacter sp. UM1 | reverse complement strand
ACCGCCCGCTCACGGCCACAGAGGTGCTCCAGCACTACCAGGCCGGAATCTGACCGCCTCCCGCCGCGACGGACGCGTCCGTCCTGGCGGGGAGGGCTTCCCCCATCCCTCCTGACATCCCCCTCTCACGACAAGGACCCTGCCAGTGACGCTCCGCCGCCCCCGGCTCGCGATCCTCTCTCTCGCGGCCTCTCTCCTCGCCCTGCCCCTCGACCTCATCGCCCCGACCTCAGCTTCCGCGACCTTCGTGGACACCCGCGCCATCAACGTCACCCTCATGGACGTCCAGCTCGCGGACGCCTCGGGGGCGACGACGGACGCCGGCCTCAAGGCGAGCCAGTTCGCCCAGGCCCGCTCCTTCTGGTCCTACGAGTCCGCCGGCCGGTTCTCGCTCAACCGCACCGCGGACTCGTCCTACCGCTCGGCGGCGACGAGCAAGCAGGACTTCAACCAGATGATGCAGACCATGGTGAAGGAGCTGGGGCTCGCGACGGCGCGCAACAAGGTCGTCGTCGCCTACGTGCCCGTGTCCGCGCTGAAGCGGCCGGGGACGGGGAAGTATGACGCCTTCGGCGCCGGCTGGGACCTCGGCAACGGCTCGGGGCTCATCCTCATGCCGCGCCCCTCGCCGTACTCCGGTTCGATCATCACGCACGAGTTCGGCCACGTCTTCGGCGTGGGCCACGCTGAGGCCCTCCAGTGCAAGGACGGGTCCCAGGACGCCTTCTTCCCGCAGAGCGGCAAGCTCGCCAACCCGAACTGCTCCATCAAGCCGTACGGCGACGCGGGCGACGTCATGGGCATCTCCGACGTCCCCACCCCGGCCGTCTCCTCGCTCGCCGTCCAGGACGACCAGCTGGGTCGCGGCGACGACGTGCGGCGCCTCGGCTTCATCGCCGCCCCGCGCACGGCCGTCCTCTCCCCGTGGGCGGCGCCCGGCGTGCACCGCGCCGTGAGCTTCCAGGACGCCAACGGCCAGACCTACGGCCTCGAATACCGCACGCCCGTGGGCTACGACGCCGTCTTCTACGGCCGCGGCAACGCCGGCGTGAAGATCACCAAGCGGAACTACGCCTCGGACCAGATCGCCACCCTGGTCAACATGCCGAACCCGCTTCCCAACAGCCAGCTCATCGACTCGAACGTCACGTGGAAGGCGGGCCAGAGCTTCACCACCGTGGGCGGCACCCGCGTGCAGATCCTCAGCACGGGCGCGACGGCGACCGTCTCGATCACCCCGGCCCGCACGGTCTCGGCCCAGCCGGACAGCTCGAGCCTCGTGAGCATGAACAAGGGAACGCTCAACAACTACAAGATCGACCCGGATCAGGTCATCCGCCGCGTCACCGCCCTCAGCCCCGGATGGGCGGGGGCCCGGAGCCTCTCCGTCATCGACTGGAACCGGGACGGCTACAACGACGTCGTCTCGCACTTCACCAACGGAACGCTCGGCCTCTCCCGCGGCTCGGCGAGCGGCCTGCAGCCCCTCGAGGTCCTCAACACGGTCCCGGGCGTGGAGATGTTCACCGCGGATCTCGTCAAGGGCGGCGATCCCGCCGTCATCACCAAGGAGCCCAACGGCGTGCTCCGCTCGCGGACGCCCACGACGAACACGCAGATCGGCGCCGGATGGCAGGGGCTCAACAGCCTCACGCCGGTCGACTTCGACAAGGACGGCCGCGTGGACGTCCTCGCCCGGAACTCCGCGGGCAACCTGCTGCTCTACCGCACCAACGGGTACGGGCAGTTCTACAACGAGAGCCGCCGGATCGTCGGGCGCGGTTGGAACGGCTTCACCGTCATGTCGGCCACGGAGGCCGGCATCCTCGCCCGGAAGAACACGACGAACGAGCTCTACCTCTACCCGGTCAAGGCGGACGGCTCCGGCTTCGGCGCCCCGTTCGTCGTCGGCCGGGGCTGGCAGGGCCAGCTCGCGGCGAAGAACGCGCAGTAGCGCTCCTCGCGGCGGCCGTTCCGGCAGCTGCCCTGAGGCGGGCACGCAGAGAGCCCCTCGCCCCGACTTCACCGGGGCGAGGGGCTCTCGCGGTTCCAGGGCTGTTCAGCCCTCGGGAGCGGAAGGTAAGGGATTTGAACCCTTGGTGCGGGGTTGCCGCACACTGGTTTTCAAGACCAGCTCCTTAGGCCGCTCGGACAACCTTCCTCAAAGAACCATCATGGCACAGCCCGCGAGGCCATGGCACAGCCGGTGAAGGCGCGGCACAGGCCCGGAGCCCACCGCACAGCCCCGGAGCCCGTTTTCCCCTCGGCGCCAGCCGCGTAGGGTGAAGGGCATGCGAGCAGTCATCGCCTCCCAGTCCGGCGGTCCCGAGGTCCTGGAGGCCGTGGACCGCAGCGCGCCCGTGCCCGGAGAGGGGCAGGTGCTCCTCGACGTGGCGGCCGCCGGCGTCAACCGCGCGGACGTCCAGCAGCGCAAGGGCGTCTATCCGCCACCGGCGGGGGAGTCGGACGTGCTGGGCCTCGAGGTGTCCGGCCGCGTCGCCTCCGCTCCCGGCAACTCCGGCCTGCGCGAGGGGGAGGAGGCTGTGGCGCTCCTCGCCTCCGGCGGCTATGCAGAGCAGGTCGCGGTGGACGAGGGCCTCGTGCTCCCTGTCCCCGCGGGCGTCTCCCTCGAGGACGCGGCCGGCCTGCCCGAGGTGGCGGCCACCGTCTACTCCAACCTGGTCCTCGAGGCCGGCCTGAAGGCGGGAGACCGCCTCCTCGTGCACGGCGGCTCGGGCGGCATCGGCTCGTTCGCCATCCAGTTCGCTGCCGCGCTCGGCGCGCGCGTCGTCGCCACCGTCTCCAGCGAGGAGAAGGCGGAGCACTGCCGCCGGCTCGGCGCGGAGGCCGCGATCGACTACCGGACCGAGGACTTCGCCGAGCGGATCGGCGAGCTCATGGGCGGCGCGGACGTCATTCTCGACGTCGTGGGCGCCGCCTATCTGGAGAAGAACGTGGAAGCGCTCGCCACGGGAGGCCGCCTCGTGGTCATCGGCCTGCAGAAGGGCAGCCGGGGCGAGCTCAACCTGGGCCTGCTCATGGGCAAGCGCGCCCGAGTCATCGGCACCACGCTCCGGGCCCGCCCGCTCGAGGAGAAGCGGCAGATCATGGCGGGCGTCCGGGAGACGGTCTGGCCGCTCGTCGAGGAGGGGCGGATCCGCGTCACGACGGACCGCGTCTTCCCGCTGGACGAGGCCTCCGAGGCGCACGCGTACTTCGACTCCGGCCGCCACCGCGGCAAGGTCCTCCTCCGCGTCCGCTGAGCGAGACCCCTCGCGGCCCTCGCCTTGACGCCGTCTGTGAGCTGCGTGGCAAGATTGTGAATGGCGTCACCGCTGACGCCGCCCCGTGCCCGCCGCGCCTCGCGCGGCCGCGAGGCCGGGGCTTCCGTGCGATGAGGTGTCCGTGAGCGCAGACGTTTCCCCTTCCCCCTCCCTTCCTCCCGCGGGTCTCGACGACGACGTCGTCGCGGCCGAGCGCCGGAGGATGAGCCCGCTGCAGATCGCCGTCTGGATCGGCGTCGCCCTCGTCGGCGCCGTCGGCTGGGCGTTCCTCGCCTTCTCCCGCGGGGAGAGCATCAACGCGATCTGGTTCGTCTTCGCCGCCGTGGGCAGCTACCTCATCGCCTACCGCTTCTACGCGACCTACATCGAGACGCGCCTGCTCAAGGCGGACGACAAGCGGGCCACCCCCGCCGAGTACAAGGCGGACGGCAAGGACTTCGCCGCCACGGACCGCCGCGTGCTCTTCGGCCACCACTTCGCCGCGATCGCGGGCGCCGGGCCGCTCGTGGGCCCCGTCCTCGCCGCGCAGCTCGGCTTCCTGCCGGGCACGGTCTGGATCATCGCGGGCGCCGTCTTCGCCGGCTGCGTGCAGGACTACGTGGTCCTCTTCTTCTCGATGCGGCGCGGAGGCCGCTCCGTGGGCCAGATGGCCCGGGACGAGCTCGGACGGTTCGGCGGGACGGCGGCCATCATCGCCACGCTCGCGATCATGGTCATCATCACCGCCATCCTCGCCCTCGTCGTCGTCAATGCGCTCGGCGAGTCCCCGTGGGGCGTCTTCTCCGTGGCCATGACTCTGCCGATCGCGCTGTTCATGGGCGTCTACCTGCGCTTCATCCGCCCGGGCCGGGTCATGGAGGTCTCCGTCATCGGGTTCGTGCTCCTTATGGCGTCCATCATCGGCGGCCGGTACGTCGGCGAGTCCGCATGGGGCTCCCAGTTCTTCCACTGGGACCGCCCGCTCATCGCGTGGATCATCATCGTCTACGGCTTCGTGGCCGCGGTCCTCCCGGTCTGGCTGCTCCTCGCGCCGCGCGACTACCTCTCCACGTTCATGAAGATCGGCACGATCGTCATGCTGGCGCTCGCCATCGTCGTCGTCCGCCCGGAGCTCCACGTGCCCGCGTTCTCGGAGTACGCGAGCCGCGCCGACGGCCCGGTGGTGCCCGGCAGCCTCTTCCCGTTCCTGTTCGTGACCATCGCGTGCGGCGCCCTTTCGGGGTTCCACTCGCTCATCGCCTCCGGCACCACCCCCAAGATGGTGGAGAAGGAGCGGCAGACGCGGCTCATCGGCTACGGCGGCATGGCCATGGAGTCCTTCGTGGCCATCATGGCCCTCGTCGCGGCGCTCTCCATCGACCGCGGCGTCTACTTCGCCATGAACGCCTCGCCGGCGCTCACCATGGGCAGTCCCGAGGGCGCCGTGAAGTTCGTCAACGGGCTCGGCCTGACCGGCGTGAACCTGACGCCGGAGATGCTCACGCAGCTCGCCCACAACGTCGGGGAGGAGAGCATCGTCTCCCGCACGGGCGGCGCGCCCACCCTCGCCGTCGGCCTCTCGCACATCATGCACCAGGTCGGCGGCGGCGTGGCGATGATGGGCTTCTGGTACCACTTCGCCATCATGTTCGAGGCGCTCTTCATCCTGACCGCCGTCGACGCCGGCACGCGCGTGGCCCGGTTCATGCTGCAGGACGCCATCGGCAACGTGGCTCCGCGCTTCAAGGACATGACGTGGCGGCCCGGCGTCTGGATCTGCACGGCGATCATGGTCGCCGCGTGGGGCGCCATCCTCGTCATGGGCGTGACCGATCCGCTCGGCGGCATCAACACCCTGTTCCCGCTCTTCGGCATCGCCAACCAGCTCCTCGCGGCGATCGCGCTCGCGGTGTGCATGACCATCGCGGCGCGCGCCGGACGGGCCCGGTACCTGTGGATCCTCGTGGTCCCGCTCGCGTTCGTCACCGTGGTCACCGTGGTGGCGAGCATCCAGAAGATCTTCTCCGCCAATCCGAAGGTGGGCTACTGGGCGCAGCACGCGCAGTACAAGGACGCGATCGCGGCGGGCAAGACGAGCCTCGGCACCGCCAAGACGCCGGAGGCCATGGACGCCGTGGTGCGCAACACCTTTGTCCAGGGCTCGCTGTCCATCCTGTTCGTGGTCCTCACGGTCATCGTCATCGCGGCGGCCGTCCTCGCCACGGTCAGGGCCGTCCGCCGCGGCGAGCAGGAGTCCACCGAGGACCCGTACGTCCCCTCGGAGACCTTCGCCCCCGCCGGCCTCGTCTCGTCTCCCGCGGAGAAGGAGCTCGATCGCCAGTGGGCGGAGGTGCGCGGGGCTCCCGTACGATCGCATCATGGCTGACATCGCCCGCCGCGTCCTCGGCGCCCTCGACGCCGGCCGCAGATACCTGCGGGGAGTCGTGGGCGCGGACGCCTATGAGAAGTACCTGGCCCACCACGAGCGCCGCGCCGCCGCGGGGGAGTGCTGCGAGCCCGTGCTCTCCGAGCGGGAGTTCTGGCGCGAGAAGACGGACCGCCTGGACCGCGAGCCGCAGGGGCGGTGCTGCTGATGGCGCTCTTCGGGACCGTGCGGGCCAAGCGCCGGGACGAGGCCGAGCTCGGCAAGGGCATCTGGCGCCGCACCCATGACCGCTATGTGCGCGGGCTGGACCGCTACCACCAGGTCCTCGAGATGGCGGAGGGGGAGCTGTACGACGAGCTCGTCGTCGTCGCGAACGCCCTCGCCGGCGGGCTGCCGCGCGTCCGAGCCCTCTGCACCGCGGCTCAGCGCCGCTTCCCCAGCGAGGGGCTCGACGTCCCCGGGGGAGCCGCCATCGCCGTGCACCGTCGCCTCTCGCGCGCGGGCAACGCGCTGGCGACGACGGCGGAGGCCGCCGCGATGAGCTGCCTGGACTTCGACCGCTGGGGCATCGCCTCCGCGAACGTGGAGAATGTGCGCCGCCGGGCCGAGGCCGTTCTCGAGGAGATCGCCGCCGCGGAGGAGTCCGCCGACTTCTCTTAGGGCTTCGCCTCCCGGGGGCGGCTTCTCCGAGGACTGTTTCTCCAAGGAGTGCGCGGGCCGGCCCGATATTCCGCCGTTCGGCACCCGCGAACACCCGCGGGAGGCCTGGCGCATCGGCGTGGCGGGGTGTTGACTGACGGTATGACCAACACAGTTGAGAACCTGAAGATGAACGACGGCCGCACGATCCCGCAGCTCGGCTTCGGCGTGTGGCAGGTCGAGGACAGCGAGGCGGAGACGGCAGTCCTCGAGGCGCTCAAGGCCGGATACCGCCACATCGACACCGCCAAGGTCTACGAGAACGAGGCCGGCGTGGGCCGGGCCATTGCGAAGTCCGGGCTGAAGCGCGAGGAGCTCTTCGTCACCACGAAGCTCTGGAACGCGGACCAGGGCTACGAGTCCACGATCAAGGCCCTCGAGGCCTCCCTCGAGCGTCTGGGGCTCGAGTACGTGGACCTCTACCTCATCCACTGGCTCCAGCCGAAGCAGGGCAAGTACGTGGACACCTGGAAGGCGTTCGTCGAGCTGCAGAAGCGCGGTCTCGTCAAGTCCATCGGCGTCTCCAACTTCACGCCGGACGCCATCCGCGAGATCACGGACCTCACGGGCGTGGCGCCGGTCATCAACCAGGTGGAGACCCACCCGTACTTCAACCAGGCTGCGCTGCGGGAGTTCGAGAAGGACTTCGGCATGCTCCACGAGTCCTGGTCCCCGCTGGGCCAGGGCAAGGAGGTCCTCGAGGACCCGGTCATCGTCAAGATCGCGGACCGTCTGGGCGCCACCCCGGCGCAGGTCATCCTCGCGTGGCACCTCGCGCTCGGCAATGTGGTCATCCCGAAGTCCGTGACGCCGTCCCGCATCACGGAGAACCTCGAGTCCGTCAACGTGACGCTGACGCAGGAGGACGTCGAGGCGATCAACGGGCTGGACAAGGGCGAGGACGGCCGCATGGGCCCGAACCCGGCTGAGGCGGACTTCGAGTAAGACCCTCTCGGGAGGAGCCTTCTCGCGGGGCTCGGGCCGTCCCCGGGGCCGGTGCTGGGGCCGGCGCTGGGGCCGACGTCGGGAGAGCTCGAGTCCCGGCTCCCCGCCCTCGCCCTGAGTTTGCGGCCGTGATCGCGGTCCGGTAGAGTGGTGGCTGTTGTTCGCAAGAACAACGTGCCTCCTTAGCTCAGATGGTAGAGCGTATCACTCGTAATGATAAGGTCGCCGGATCGATCCCGGCAGGGGGCTCAGATTAGTGGCTCCCTCCCCGTTCGGGGAGGGAGCCACACCTGTTTCAAGCCACGTGAGGCTGACGCCCGTGGTGAAGCTCCAAGCTTTCAACACGATCTTCCGGGGCTCCACGTTCCCCTTCTCGTAGTTGCTCACAGTGTTCCGTGAGATGTCCAAGGCGTTCGCCAGCTGCCCCTGGTCGAAGCCGGCCAGTTCGCGCGCCTTGCGGAGGCGGTCCCCAATGGACCATGTAGGGATGATTCCCACTGCTTCGATGCTCATACTTCTAACGTTACCAACTTTGTGAACGTTTGCATGTAGCCGGTTCTAGGGCTGGTCGTCAAGGTTGTGCAGTTGCACAATCTTGGGCGATGCTCTACTCTGCTTCCCATGAGCGTTGTGAAGATTCCCAATTTTGTGGATAGTCCCGAGGTGCTCACGACCCGGGAGGCTGCGCGGCTGCTAGGCCTCACTGTCAGCGCCGTTCATCAGGTCGTGCGACGCGGGGAGCTGTCGCCGCAGCTGAAGAGCCCGGGTGCTCGCGGGGCCTTCTTCTTCTCTCGTGCCGAGGTGCAGGAGCTCGCACAAGTTCGCGCTGCGGCTCTCGGCAGCAGGTTGCCGAAGGTGGCGGCGCGATGAGCAACACCCTGAACGGCCCCCGCCGGCACGCTTACACCCCGAAGCCACGGACGTTGCAGGACGCTGAGGACGTCTACCGCTGGGGCTTCGCCGTCGACCGCCTCGAAGAACTCTTCGGCGACGACGCCAGCAAGGTCCGCGGCAATCAGGGCGACATTGACCTATTGGTCTACTCGCCGGAGCGGCTGATCGGTTTCGGAGTAAGCCGCGGACGAGTCGCTGCACGCTTGGAGCGGGCCGAGCTCTTCCGCGTTCTTAAAGGCCACGAGCGCTTCGTGGTCAAGGGTGATCGCGTACGGAATGCTGGGGTTGAGTCGGGTGTTGAGCCAGTCTCCGCCCTTCAGCGGGAGTACCACGGCGCCGAGTTGTGCCCCGGTGGATGCAGAGCCCACGCGAGTCAAAAAGTCATAGGCGCTGCACTTCTCGAGGTCTATCGGGAACTCTTTCCCGGCAAGGTGAAGGGTGCCTTCCATTCTTCCTCCTGTACTTGTTGTTGCCAGAACAATCGGTTGGTTGCCTCAAAGGTACAGGAGGAGCCAGCGTCGTGAGCAGCGCGATCTACGACTACGCCGGCAAACTCTGGCAGAGGATGCGCAGGGACTTTGACCGTGACCTCCGCATCGCGTACTTCCGCGCCGAGACGGACTGCAACGGCTTCCTGCTCAACAAGGCAGCCAAGCAGCGCGGTGTCCATCCGCTCGAGCTGTTCAACGGGCCCTTGGAGCATGCCAAGCGCTACGCCTCCGAGGAGCTTCTCGAGCACTGGCAGCGCCACCCGAGGCCATGCCTGGCCGCCTTCGAGAAGACGTGGCTCGAGGTCTACCTCTGGGGCGACGAGGAGGTCACGCCATGAGCGGCCTCGAAGGCTGGTACTTCATCCTCGGCCTGGGCCTCGGCGGCCCCCTCTCCGTTGTCCTCATCGACGTCATCCGCGAACGGATCGCCAATGACACGTAAGACCGTCTACCTGCCCAAGTGCGCCGCCTGCGGGAAGAAGTACGTCCCCGCGGGCCAATGTCGCCCGCGCGGAGTATTCGCCGTCCCGGAAGGTGAGCAGCGGGGCCTCTGCGCCCCCTGCTGCAACCCTGAACGCCGGGCCGCTGCCGAGCGCCTAGCCGCTCACCGCGAAGCCCGGCGCCGCGCCGACACCGCGTCCCTGAACGCCTACCTCGCCGAGCGGCACGCCCGCATCGAGCGCGACCGGCGCCGCGAGCTGCACGCCTTCACAGCCCCGGGGAGGCGATAGCCGACCCCTCGACACCTCTCAGAGCGCCCGCCACCGCACGCCAGCGGAAGGCGGCTCTGCAGCGCTCGGCGGCTCCTCTTCACGTCCTCACGCCGAAACCGATGGACGGCCCTGCAGCCAAATCGATAGTGGGAGTGCCAGGGACTCCGAACCCAGCCGCGACGGACGCAGGCCGATCACCTGCCCGCCGTGCAGCACACGCCTGCTGTCTCGATGACAGCGGGCTAGAGGTGCTGGCCTGCTCGAAGATGGCGCACAGATTCGGGGAAAACCATGGAGGAGGGAGCCGCCGGGAGCGGGCCCGCAGGGCCTCCACAGCCGCGCAGCGGATCCGTCTGTATACACACGAAAGGAGCACGATCATGGGACGCAGCCGAACGCCCCTCCGACTCGTCACCCCGGGGGAGAGGGCACTCAAGGCAAAGCCGCCGACACCCAAAGCTAGGGCGCTGCCGGTCTACACCGCCGTGCCCCGAGTCTGCTGGCACTGCGCCAAGAACCCGCCCTACGGCCGGACCAAGTTCTGCCGCCTCTGCACTCGCCGCGGCTACGACTACCACCACATCAACTGCGTAGGCTGCGGGGACGCCCGGCCGCGATTGTTCGCCGGCGAGAAGACCTTCACCTGCCCCCGCTGCCGAAGCGCGAAGCGAGGCACCTGGTGACCCGCTTCCACGTCCGCCGAGATCCGCAGACCTGCCTCTGGAACATCCGCCACGGGTGCATGCCGGTAGGCCTCGCGACGAGCCACCACGAGGCGATGCTCAGCATCGACCGGCTCAAGGAAGCCTGGAGCCTCATCGAGGAGCGCTGCCGATGAGCAAGCACATCACCGAAGCCGAGCTCTGGAACGCCTGGGCCGAGGCCAGCGCGGAGCTCCACCTGGCCCAGCAGGCCGTGGAGACCACGCGCGCTGCCATCGCCGCGCTCGAGCAGACCGTCAACACCCTGCAGCGCTTCATGGTCCACGACCACGCCCCCGAGACCGAAAGAGAGGCCGCCTAATGACAACTGCGCCGGGACCGCAGCGCAACCCGCTGCCACCGCGGATGCTCACCACCGATGACCTAGCCGCCTTCCTCGCCATCACCCCCGACGAGGTCAAGCGCATGCGGGTCACCGGCACCGGCCCCGAGTACGTCAAGCTCGGCCGGCGCGTCCGCTACCTGCCACGCGACCTCTACGCCTGGCTCGAGGAGAACCGCCATGGCTCGCCCGCAGAATAGCTGGGCCCGCGTCCCATACAGACGACGCCAAGCCATCAAGACCATGCTGCTCGCGCGCGACGGACTCACATGCTGCATCTGCAGAACACCGATCAAGAGCGCGAAGGCCGCGACCATCGAGCACAAGACGAAACGACGAGACGGCGGATCGCACGACCTCGCGAACCTCGGACTGGCTCACTCCACCTGCAACTACGCCGACGCCGGCCGCTCGCCGACCACGAGCGTCGGCACCATCAGCAACGGCTCATTCTTCTGGTGAGCCACCCCTCGGAACACCCCGCGCCCCGTGTTTCTCCCTCCCCTGGGCGCACAGAAAAAACGCACTAGAGAAAGAGGCTGAAAATGGCCCGAATCGTCAACTTCCAGACCGGCGAAATCGTGCAGGATGACGCCGAAAACAACGGGTATCTTCCTGGACTCGCCCCGCCGAAGCCGGAAATGGGCGAATTGGAGCGCGCGACTCGCCGGACGGTTCGGGCGATGCAGAAGGAAGGCCTTCTGACCCCGATGCACGAGGCTCAAGCGGTCCTCGCGATCCAGGCAGCGGGAGACATCGACCGCTCGATGGGGGAGGGCAAGCCCTCAGGTCGCGCGATGCTCATCAAAGCGATGAACGACGTGCTTGCCCAGCTGCCCGAGGTCGTCGCGGCAGAGGTCTCCACCGCGGACAAGCTCATCGCTGCCATCATGTCCGAGAAAGACGCACCGATTCCGGCCCTGCCGTGACCTGGGAACACCTGCCCCCTGCGCGCTTCCACCCCGAGCTAGAGCCGGGCTGGAAGAACGAGGCCGAGGAGATCGGACGCCTTGCCCGCCTCCTCGGCCGCCCCCTCATGCCCTGGCAGCACAAAGCCATCGCCGTCGCCACCCAATACCGGAACGGCAAAGACCAAAGCGGGCGCAGCGTGCGCCTCTACCGGTACGCCCGAGTTCTCATCACCGTGCCGCGCCAGTCCGGGAAGACCACGCTCTACGGGCCGGTCCAGCTGCACCGCATCCTGACTCGCGGAAAGCCCGCGAGCGTCTGGTTCACAGCGCAGACCGGACAAGACGCAAGGAAGCGAATGGTCGAGCTCATCGACCTCGTCCAAAACTCCCCGCTGAAAGCCGTATTCCAGGCCAAGCTCTCCAATGGTGCGGAAGGCCTCAGGCTCCTCGGAAAACCCGGGTGCGAAATCACGCGATTCTCACCGACACTCTCGGCGCTGCACGGCGAACACCCGCCGCTCGTCGGCTTTGACGAGATCTGGCACTACACCAAGGAACTCGGCGAGGCGCTGCTCGGCGCTGCGGAACCCGGCCAGATCACCTGGGGCTCCGAAGCCCAAGTCTGGATGTTCTCGACCATGGGCACGCTGCGCTCCGACTTCATGAACGACCTCGTGGAGACGGGCCGCGCCGGCACGGACCCGGACCTCTGCTACATCGACTACGGGCTCGCGGACGGTCTCGACCCCCTCGACCCGGCCTCGTGGTGGACCTACCACCCGGCGCTCGGAAACACGATCACCGAGGAGGCCCTCGCCCAGCGAGCTCGCCGGGCCGCCGAATCGCCGGAGAAGCTGGCCACCTTCATCCGCGCATACGGCAACCGCCTCTCCGCCTCCGAGGCCATGCTCGTGGACATGGCCGCTTGGGACGACCTCGCCCGCAGCCTGACCCCGCCACCGGACGGCGCGGACGTCGTGCTCGCGCTCGAGGTCTCGCCAGAGAACCAGTCCGCCGCGCTCGTCGCCGCCTGGCTCGATGCCGAGGGCCTGCCCTCGTTCAAGGTCGTCCACCAAGCGCCGGGAACCGGGTGGCTGCTGGCCATGGCCCTCGAGCTCGCCGCCGCTGAGGGCTGGCAGCTGGCAGCCGATGGGGCCGGTCCCGTCCGCCGGTTCGTCCGCACCCTTGAGGATGAAGGGCACGAGGTCCGGCAGCTCACCGTGGACGAGTTCGGTCAGGCCACGGAGGAGCTGCTCGACACCGTCGCATCCGCCCGCGGCCTGGACTCGCCGGCGCCTCTAGCGCACGACGGCGACAACGAGGTCCGGGAGCAGGTCACGGCGCTGGAGATCCGCCGGCGGAACGGCGTCCGCCGCATCTCCCGAGACGACTGCGCGCGCCCCGTGCCTGCCGTCATCGCGGCCGTCGTCGCGCTGTACGCGCTGCGACACCCGCAGGTCGAGGAGGGCGTCTCGTTCGTGCTCTGACCGTCCCTCCCGTCACCTCTTCACACCTCCCGCCCCCTTGCCTGTGACACCACAGGCAAGGGGGCGCTCTCATGGGCGGCATGAGGTTCTTCGAGCGCATCTTCCCCGGCATCGCCCTGCAGGCGCGCGCCGCTGCGCTCGCCTCCCAGAGCAGCAACCTCCGGCTGCCATCCAGGGAGATCGGGGCCGAGTTCACCATCGACGGCGCACTCGGCCTCATCCCCGTCTTCCGGGCGCTGCAGGTGCTCACCACCTCTGCCGAGCAGATCCCACTCACATGCGAGCGCGGCGGCGTCGTCGCCAAGGGGCGCAGCGTCCCCGCCCTCGTCCGCCGTCCGGACCCCGACTGCGACCAAAGCGAGTGGACCGCCGACTGCATCATGTCCCTCGCCCTCGACGGGAACCTGTTCCTCCTCAAAGTCCAGGGCACGGACGGAAGCACCGTCGCCGCCCGAGTCCTGCCCCCGCACGAAGTGACGATCCTCCGCGACCCTCAAACCCGGCGCGTCTCCTACGCCTGGAGCGGCCGGACGTACTCCGCCGCCGAGATCGTCCACAAGCGCTATCTCCGCGTCCCCGGCCGTGAGCGAGGCCTCGGCCCGCTACAGGCCGCTCGCGCCGAGATCACCGGTGCCCTCGACGTCCGCACCTACGCAGCGCTCCACTTCCGAGGCACGGGGCAGCCAAACGGCCTGCTCTCGCTCAAGTACGCAAAGACCCCGGAGGACGCAACCAAGGCCAGAAAAGCCTGGAACGTGAGTGCCGCGGACCCAGACAACCTGACCGGCGTCCGGGTGATAGGAGGAGACGTCGCCTACACCCCGCTCACCCCGGACCCGGCGAAAGCCCAGCTGCTAGACCTTCGGACCTTCACCGTGACCGAGGTCGCCCGACTCTTCGGCATCCCGTCCTCCCTCATGCTCGTCACGCTCGAGGGCAACTCTATGACCTACTCGAACGTCGATCAGGAATGGCTCGGCTTCGTCCGCTTCTCCCTCATGGGCTACCTCCGCAAGATCGAGCGCGCCCTCACGGAGGTCTCTCCGCTCGGCCAAGACATCCGCTTCAACGTCGAGGCACTCCTCCGCCCCGACACCACCACCCGCTACAAGGCCCATCACGCGGCCCTCGCCGACGGGTGGCGCACCCCCGACGAGATACGCGAGATCGAGGGCCTGCCTCCGCTCACGACGGAGCAGCGCAAGCAGATCGAAGCCCACAAGCCAGCGAAGGACACAGCCGCGCTATGACCATCACCCTCGAAGACCTCACCCGCGGAAACGCCCTCGCGCAGCGCGCGCTCGGCCGCCTCACCCGCTCCGACGACGGCGGCGGCTTCACCGGCCTCGGCCTCGTCTACGGCGAGACCTACGAGACGCCGTGGTTCCGTGAGCGCTTCGAGCCCGGCTGCGTTCCAGACGACGAGGACGCCGCCGCCCTCATCCTCTGGCGCCACGACGAGCCGATCGGGCGCGTCACCGCAGCCGCCGAGACGGACGCCGGCCGCGAGATCACCGCAGCCCTCTCGCGCACCACCCGCGCAGCCGAGGTCCGCACCCTCCTCGCCGACGGCGTCATCGACAAGCTCTCCGTCGGCTTCGAGCCCGTCCAGTGGCGCGAGGAGCACTCCGACGATGACGAGGTGCCGCTCATCGTCCACGAGAAGATCCGCGTCCGCGAGTACTCGCTCGTCCCCTTCCCTGCCTACGAGACCGCAGCCGTCTCATCCACCCGTTCCCGCACATCGACCACGTCTAAGGAGACACCCATGGGCCACGAGAATCTCATCACCCGCGCCGAGCATGACGACGCCCTGACCGCCCTTACCGCCAAGCTCGAGGACATCGAGCGCCGCGCTGCCTCTGCCGCCACCGCCGAGCCCAGCGAGGTCGAGGCGATCTTCACCCGCGCTGCCCAGTTCAGCAGCTTCGGCGAGTTCGTCCAGGCCATCGCCAACCCGAAGAACGCTCGTCACGAGGCGGCCGCGACCCTCTACCGCGACATCACTACGGCGAACATCCCGACAGCAGACAAGGCGGGCGCGCCCGGCTTCATCGGCGATCTCACCCGCAAGGTGAACGAGCGCCGCCGCTGGACCAATCGCTTCACGGGCGCACCCCTGCCGGCCAAGGGCATGACCCTCGACTACGTCAAGACCAAGACCACGGCGACCGTTGCTGAGCAGGAGAACCAGCTCGACGAGCTCGCTAAGGGCGCCAAGTTCACCCTTGAGGCGGCGTCGTCCAAGGTCCGAACCTTCGGCGGGGCTGAGACGCTCTCGCGCCAGGTTATCGACCGCATGGAGTCCAGCACCCTCACCTCTCTGTTCGAGGCGTTCGCCCTGGCCTACGCACGCCAGACCGAGGCCGCGACCAAGGCCTACGCCATCCAGCAGCTCGACAAGCGGCTCACCGCCCACCAGTCCAGCCCCACGGAACAAGCTGCCATCGACCTTGACGGCAACTCCGCCTTCGACTGGATCGACGTCATCGTCGATGCTGCCGGCATCTTCGAGGATCGTGGCTACGACCTCCAGGCACTCGCCCTGTCCCCGGACAAGTTCAAGGCCCTCGCCCACGAGGCCGGCACAGACGGGCGGCCCCTGCTCACCGTCTCCGGGCAGGGAGTCAACATCGTCGGCACGCTGAACCTCCCGCAGGCCTCGGGTGACCTGCTCCGCGTCCCCGTCAACGTGCTGCACGGGACCACCGGGCGCGCCATGTTCTATGACCCCATCGCGATTCAGGTCCGCGAGTCCGCCGGGGCGCCCTTCCAGCTGCAGGACGACAACGTACTCAACCTCTCGCGGGACTTCGCGGTCTACGGGTACCTGGCGCACCTCACCCCGCACCCGGACGCCCTCCTCCCCGTGAACTTCAAGGGATGAGCATGGAGCTGCACGCCTACCTCGGCCTCTCCGCCGAGAGCGAGCTCACGAGAGACTGCGCTGCGCAGGCCGAGACGCTCGTGGCGCAGCACATCGGCACAGCGAGCGTCCCCGAGGCCATCCTCGCGCGCGCGGTCCTCGAGGTCGGCGCGGACCTCTACCACCGGCAGCGGGCCCGGCTGGGCGTCGTCGGACTGGACGGCCCAGACGTGCAGCCGCTGCGGGTCCGCACCGATCCCATGACCGCCGCCTACCCGCTGCTACGGCCCTACCTCGCCCCGGTCATCGCATGAACTGGCACCGCATGACAGAGCGACTCCGCGCAGCACTGGACACCGCAGGAATCGAGGACGTCCAGGTCATCGACGACGCCCGCAGCGCGGCCCTCCACCTCACAGAAGGCCGCGTCGTCGTCCTTACGGACCCGCCGACCCTCGACTTCACAACGTGGGACATCACCACAGCCGAGATCAGCGTCCTCGTCATCGCGGGCCCAGAGTCCGAGCCGAACGCCGCGTTCGACCGGATCATGCCCGTCATCGAGGCGCTGCGCATCCCCCTCGAGGCCGACCGGGCTGAGCCGGTCACCTTCCACGACGTCCAAGGGCCCGGTTGGCCCGCCTACCGCCTTACCAGCAACCACGAATGGAGCACGACATGACCAACGAAGCCCGATCCCACAAGCTCGGCCCCGGCTCGCTCAAACTCGGCAAGGTCGGAGACGCCGTCGAGTTCGCCGTCGGCATCGAATCCGGCGCAGTCGAGCCCAAGACCGAGAAGGGCGTAGACGTCCTCTCCGGGGACCGCATCGCCGGAGACGAGGAGTTCACCCTCAAGGGCGCGCTCTACCAGACCTACGACCGGCGATCCTTCCTCGCGTGGTGCCACGTCCACTCCGGCAAGAAGGTGCCCTTCATCTTCACGCCGAACAGCGAGCACGAGCTCTCCGTCCGCGGCGAGGTCCTCGTCCACAAACTCACCATCGGAGGCAAGGTCAAGGACCGCAACACCTCCGACTTCGAGTTCGAGGGCGTCGGCATGTACGACCTCTACGCCGGCGACACGAAGATCACCGAAGACTGGCTCAAGACCGAGAACCGCAGCACCGTCGGCCTCGCGGCGCCGACGACGGTCTGACCATGGCCCGCGCCCTCGTCGAGTTCGCAGGCGGCTACCAGCTGCGCAAGACCCTCAGGGCCGCAGGCGACGACCTCAGCCGTCTGAAAGCGCTGCACCGGGAGGTAGGCGAGATCGTCGCCGACGGCGCCCGGCAGCGCACACCACGGCGGCGAGGCCGTCTCGTCGGATCGATCCGCGTCTCACCACGACAGACCGGCGTCTCGATCCGCGCCGGCCGCAAGGCCATCCCTTATGCGGGGCCCGTCCATTGGGGATGGCCCGCCCGAGGCATCGGCCAAAGCCTCTACCTCACCGACGCAGCCAAAGCGAGTGAGCCCCGATGGGTGGGCGTCTACGCGAGAGGCGTCGTCAAGATCCTCGACCAAGTGAAAGGAACCTAAATGAACATCAAGAAGCAGTGGGCGTTCGCCGAACTCAAAGACGGGCGCATTTTCGAAGGCGTCCGTGTCGGAGTGCAGAGCAAGCTCCAGTTCGAGGTCAGCGCACGGGCGAACGGGTGGAGCCTCGAAACCACCCCCATCCATGCGTCAATCTTCCTGGCCTGGCACGCGACCCGAGAAGCCGGGCTGCACGCCCTTGAGTGGAGTCAGTTCGTAGCCGAGTCCATCGACGCCGGCATCACCGAGAAGGCCCCCGAGACACCCGAAATCGGCCAGTTCACGGACCCTACCCAGCCGGATCTGTACACCGAGCTGCAGTCGTCCTCGCCCTCAGATCCGGCATTCCCGCCGACCACTGGCTGAAAAACCACGACGAACTCGTCACCGCCCTAGACATTCTGGAGACCGAAACACATGGCTAAGTCCGCGATCCTCGCCGTCAAGATCCTCGGCGACGCGACCTCGGCTATCCGCAGCATGCAGGAATCCTCGCGTGCCGCGGGCGCCCTCCAGAAGGGCATGAAGGCGACGGCGGCCGCAGTGGGCGCGGCCGCCGTCGCCACCGGCGCCTACGTCCTCGCCGGCATCTCCAAAGCCGGCGACCTTGAGCAGTCCATCGGCGCCGTGGACACCGTCTTCAAGGAGAACGCAGCCACCGTCCATAAGTGGGCCGACACGGCCTCCACGGCCCTCGGCCTCACCAAGAACGAATACAACGAGCTCGGAACACTCATCGGGACGCAGCTGAAGAACGGCGGCACCGCCATGGATGCCCTCGCGCCCAAGACAAACGAGCTCATCACCCTCGGCGCCGACCTCGCCTCCATGTTCGGCGGCACCACCGCCGACGCCGTCGGCGCGCTCTCATCTGCACTCAAGGGCGAGCGCGACCCCATCGAGCGCTACGGCGTGAGCCTCAACCAGGCCCGCATCGACGCCAAAGCCGCCGAGCTCGGCTTCCGCAAGGTCGGAGGCGCGCTCTCCGCAGAAGCCTCCCAGGCAGCCACCCTCGCGCTCATCATGGAGCAGACCAAAGACGCCCACGGCAACTTCGCCAAGGAAACCGATACATGGGCGCACCAGGTGCAGGTCTTCAAGGCGTCCATGAGCGATGTCCAGACACAGATCGCCAGCATCTTCCTGCCCGTGCTCACACGGGGCGCCAAGCTCGTCAACAGCACCGTGGTCCCCGCTCTCCAGCGCGGCGCCGCTGCCGTGACCGCGCTCAAGGACAGCGCCAGCCCCGTAGACCTCGTCCAACGACTCGGCCTCGATCCCTCCAGCGGCCTCGGCGCGGCCGTGCTGGGCACCACCTCATTCCTAACGGGGCTGGGCGATCATGTCCGCCGAGTCCGAGACACTCTCCGCGGTCTCGGCGGAACACAGCTCGCAGGTGTGGCGGCCGCCGTCGGCGCCGTCGCCCTCGCTTTCACACCGTTCAAGGCGGTGCTCGCTGCCGTCGGCCCGCTCATCGCGCCCCTGCTCGGCCACCTGGGCACTCTCGCCCGCGTCGTTGGCCTCGTCGCCAGCCCGCTCGGGATCGTCTCCGCGCTCTTCCTCGGCGCCGTGGCCCACTCGGAGCCGCTGCGCCAGGCACTCGGCGAGCTCGTCGGCAGCGTCCTCGACCTCGTCGGCGGCCTCGCCCGGCAGCTTGGCCCCGCACTGGGCGAGCTTGCGGGCGCAGCCCTTCCAGCCCTCCAGGGTGCAGCGTCGGCACTCATCCCTGCCGTCTCGGGGATCCTCGAGGCCGTGGTCCCCGTGGCCACGGTGCTCGTCACCTCACTAGCACCCATCCTGCTCGACCTTGTATCGAGCGTGATCCCGCCCGTCATCGACATCTTCGGGCTCGTAGGCTCCGCCGTCACCGCCCTGCTTCCGGCCTTCACGCCGCTCGTGGAGATCCTCGGCGTCGTCCTCGTCGGCGTGGTCCAGAACCTCATCCCCGTGGTCACGGTGGCCTTCGAGACCGTGGCAGCCGTCATCCGATCCGTCCTCGGCATCGTCCACGGCATCGTTAAGGTCTTCACCGGCCTCCTCACCGGAGACTGGCAGCTTGCCTGGACCGGAGTAGCCCAGATCCTCTCCTCCGCGTGGGACGGAATCCTCGCCCTCGCACGCGGTGCCCTCAGGGCACTCGGAGCCATCGCCCAAGCCGGCATCCGAGGAGTCGTCTCGCTCTTTAGCGACCTGCCCGGGCAGATCCTCCGTGCCCTCGGCGGGGTAGGGGGACTGCTCGTCAACGCCGGCAAAGCGATCATCGAAGGACTCTTCGCCGGCCTCAAGCACACATGGGGCAAGGTCGCAGACTTCATCCAGGGCATCGGCCCGTGGATCGCCGAGCACAAGGGCCCCATCAGCTACGACCGGCGCCTGCTCATCCCCGCCGGCCTCGCGATCATGGGCGGCTTCGTCGGAGGCCTCAAAGGCGGCATGCCCGCCCTCCAAGAGCAGATTGCCGCTGTCACCGCTGCCGTCGAGACAGGCGTCCGCCCGTACGTTCCCCTCCGCGTGGAGACGGAACCGGGCGCGGAGCCCGGCTATGAGGACTCGCAGCCCCGCCGGGACCGCGGACGGCCGGGAGACCCTCCGCACCAGCCCGCGGTCATCAACATCACCATCAACGCCGGCTTCGGCACGGACCCCGTCGCCCTCGGCCGCGAGGTGAAGAGGGTGATCCGGGAGTACGAAACCATCATGGGGGAGGCGTAATGGCCTCAAAACGCCTCCATCGAGCCCTCGGCGCCGCCGCGCCGCTGTTCGAGCTGCAGATCGCTGGCCGCCCATGGCGCAACGACCACACCATCATCAGCCTGAGCATCAGCCGAGGCGACGCAGGCTCGCCCATCGGGTGGAGCCCGTCCACACTCACCACCCGGTTGCCCGGCGCCGAGCCGATCACCCGCGACACCTCCGTCCGGCTCAAGCTCACCGCCTACGGCGCTCGACGCCTTCACGAGATCACGAGCTACCCCGCGGCAAGCCTCGAACACCGGTTCTTCGGTCGCCTAGCCATGAAGAGCGTGGAGGACCGCTCAGACACCCGGCAGAGCACCCAGCTCGTCTGCTCGGACTGGTCCGCGCTCATCGAGCCCATGAACCGCAGCGTCGTCGTCACCCCCGAGTCTTCCGCGCTGCCGGACGTCTACAGGGCGCTGCTCAAGGCCTCCGGGATCCCCGTAGGGCTCGCCCGCCTCGCAGCCGGCCACGCGTGGGACGCCGTCGCCGGGCTCGAGTCCGGCCCCATCACCCTCACCGCCTCCGACATCCGGTCCCGATACTGCGAAGACCTCGGAATCTTCGTCCGCACGCTGCGCAACGGCGACCTGGAAGCCCAAAACCTCAGCTTCCGCGCGTTCCTGGCCTCCCAATGGAAGCAGCGCTGGCCCCACCCCCTGACACGACGGGCGGCGCTCTCCGCCGCGTCCTGGGAGCAGCAGAAGACCACCGCTATCGAGGTCCGCTACATCATGCGAGACCCCACCAGCGCCTACGGCGCCACCGTGGAGAAAGCCTGGACAACGTCGGACTCCCGCTACGTGGCCCGCCCCGAGCCCGTGGACCTCACGCACATCTGGCCGCGAACCGGGCAGCTGGACAAGGCCATGAAGGCCCGCGCCGTCCGCGAAGGCGGCGCCCGCTACCGAGTCCCGACCGTCCGAGTAGACCTCCTCGCCCTCCTCTCCAGCGACAAGCCCAGCGAACGCCACCTCGCCGGACAGCTGCTCGCCATGGAGCACGGCGACCCCATCACCCTCTCGCACGACTGGCCCGAGCCCGTCGGCAGCGTCTACTTCGTGCAGCAGATCCAGGAAGAGATCCGCTCGGACACATGGCAGATGACGCTCGGCCTCACCCCACACGAGCTCGTCACCGGCGATCCCAGCCCCGATATCGCGGGAACCACCTGGCACACCGCCTACCCGAAAGCCACCCGCTGGAACGCGGTCACAGAGAAATGGAGCCAGAAGTGACCATCTCCGATGAAGCCCTCCTCCAGGCCGGATTCGCCCTGCCTGACGGGGACGCCCCGATCCGCGACGGCGACGACGCGATCACCCAGAACGCCCGCGCGGCCGCTGCCGCCGACGCCGAGCTTGGCCGCCGCATCGCCACCGTCGCGGCCGCCACCATGCAGCCCATCGACGCCGCCGCGAGCGGGCTCTACCAGTACGGCAGCAACTGGCGCGGGCTGCCGATGCCTACCCCCGCCGACATGCCGGCGATCCTCACCGGCCTCGGAGCCGTCCTCAACGGCGATGAGCGCCTCCTCGTCGCCTGTGACGCACCCGCAGCCGGCACGTTCGAGACCGGAACGAACTGGAGGGGCAGGCCTGTGGGCGGGGGAGTGAGCGCCGTGGCGGTCAACGCGGCCGTGGACCGGGTCCGGTACGGGCTCGCCCGTGACCTGCTCCAGGCCAAAGCCCGCCGGCTGCACGCCCGCACCTCGCCGCGGGCTCAGGTCGCGCTCGTCGTCGACGACTACCCGGCCGCCACCCTCCAGCTCGTCCTGCCGCTGCTGGCCGCCCGGAACATCCCCTGCAGCTGGGCCTTGAACGGTAACGCCTTCGACCCGGGTTACTCCTATGCCCGCTTCAGTGCGGGGGCCTCGTGGGCGGACATCCGGGCCCTGGACCCGTCCCGGGTGGAGATCGTCAACCACGGCGCCTCCCATGCCGACGTGAGGGACGTGGACGCGCTCGAGGCGGAGATCCTCGGCTCCCGGGCCCGGCTGCGTGCCGAGACCGGTCAAGCGATCCTCGGGTGGCTGCCGCCCGGGTGCGACTACCCCGAAGGCATCCGCTACAAGACCGCCCCGCTCATCACGGATGAGGAGGTCTACCTCGGGAGCGAGTTCGCGCGGCTCGTGCTCGGCGGGCACGCCTGGGCCGGGGGCACTCAGCGGCGTCCCGGCGACGGCGGGGTCATCACGCACCCGCTCGACGGGCGGCCCGTGACCCTGGCCGGGCGGCAGTGGCTCGACTACCCCGACGACGCCGGCGTCAAGCCGGGCGGGATCGGGGACCGGCACGTCGCCGCGGCCATCGAGCGCGGCCACGGGACCATCCTCAGCCTGCACGCCTGCTACCTCGACGGCGGCGGCGCGCCCCGCAGGGTCACCCGCGCCGGCTTCGAGGGCTTCCTCGACCGGCTGGCCGCGCGGCGGGATGCCGGTGACCTGGACCTCGTGCTGCTGTCCCAGTGGCACCACACCCGTATCACCACCAGCTAAGGAGAACGCATCATGGAAGCAGCCAAAGGCATCCCCACCGGGGCGCCCGTCCTCGACCCGGCGGCGGTGTTCACTCCGCCGACGATCGGGCCCCGTGACTATTCGCACATGTGGGCCGCCGCGACGCTGCGCGGCACGGACGGCCCGGTCCGCGAGCTGCCGGACATCACCGGCACCACACCTCTGGCTACCGGCACCACGGGCGTGCGGTTCGTGGACGGGCCGTGCCCGGTCGTGACCATCGCCGCGGGCGCGGACCGGATGAGCGCCCCCGGCCAGGCCCCGCCGACGGGGCAGACGGTGCTGCTCGTCGCCCGCCTCGCCGCCGCCAAGAGCGCCCAGATCGGCGTCCCGGGCTGGGTCATCGGCGGTGGCGCCACGGGCAAGCTCACCGTCTCCGGCACCACAACCGCGAGCTTCCAGTCGAGCCCGCCGGCACGCCTGGCCGTGTACCTGCTCACCCTGACGGCAGGGCGGGTCACGGCGAGCATCGACGGCACGAGCGCGGGCCCCGACCTGGCCCTGCAGCCCTCGGCCTCCACCCGGTACACCCTCGGCACCAACGTCTACAGCAGCGACGTCTCCGAGGAGTACGCGCTGCTGAAGGTCTGGCCCCGCGTCCTGACGGCGGAGGAGCAGGCCCAGGCACTCACCGATGCCCGCACCGCCCTCACCCTGACCGTCTAGGAGGCATCCATGAGCACTGACGTCTACCCCGTCCCCGATGAGCTCGCTCGCACGATTTCGCAGCGCTTCGGGGAGGACCCGCACGGCCGCCGTTTCCCCTGGAACCGGCACACCGGCGGCCACCTCGGTCAGGACTACCCGTGTCCCGTGGGCACCCCGGTGCGGGCGATTGCCGACGGCACGGTCCTCTGGGCCGACTGGGGCCACAAGATCACCGATGACGAGCTCGAGCGCAAGGCCGTCCTGCCCGACAACAGCTCGGAGGAGGGTGGGTTCTGTGTGTACATCGACCATGGCGACTGGATCAGCTGCTACGCGCATCTCTCGCACCGGTACCCGGCGGCGGGGGAGCGGGTGACCCGCGGGCAGGTCATCGGCCTCTCCGGCAACACCGGCCAGTCCACCGGGCCGCACCTGCATTTCGAGTGCATCCTCGAAGCCCGCGTAGACCTCGCCCCCGGCAAGGTGGCCGGCATTCTGTGGGCCCGGTACGACCCGCAGCTGCAGATCGACGCGGAGAACAAAGCCGCCGCCCTCGCCGCCGCACGCGCCGCGGCCCGTCCCGTGACGCCGCGCCACGCCATCGCCCCGGCGGGGCTGTTCTGGATTGTCGACCCGGGGGACACGCTCGGCGGGATCGCCGCCCACTACGGCAAGACCATCGCCGAGCTCGCCCAGCACAACGGCATCCGCCACCCGGACCGGATCGAGGTGGGGCAGCGCATCCTCATCCCGGGGGCCGTGGTCCACACCGTCACCGCGGCGGATGTCGCGTCTCCTCAGGGCGTCGCGGCTGCCATCGGCGGCCAGTACGGGCTCTCCGGCGAGCACATCATGCACCTCAACGGCTGGACGGTCTCGACCATCGTGTACGCCGGCAACCGGGCCTGGGTCCAGAAGGGATAACGGCTATGAGACCAACAGCGAAAGTCACGGCCGCCGGGCTCGCCGGATCGTTGGCCGTCCTCATCGTGTGGTTCGCGGAGGAGGTCTGCCACCTTCAGGTGCCGTCGGAGGCAGCGGCTGCCCTCACCGCGATCCTGGCGTTCGCGGGCGGGTACCTCAAGCGCACGCCACGCGAGGAGCACCCCGCCGAGGCGACGCAACGTGTGGCGCCGCGGCGTGCCGTGGCCCGGGGGCGGAGGGCGGTGCGTGGTGGCCGATGACACGAGCCTCGACGACATCACCCTCGGCGAGGTCGTCCGCCGCCTCGACCGCATCGAGACGAAATTGGACACAGCTCATCCGACGAAGGCGGAGTTCCGGGGCGAGGTCCAGCCGCTCCGTGACCGGGTGCAGCGTCTTGAGTCCGCGCAGACCTGGATCGCTCGACTCATCGGCACGGGCCTCGTCGGCCTCGTCATCGACGTCGCAGTCCGGCTAGGAAGCCGGTAGAAAATAACGGTGGTCTCTCGCAAAAATCCGCGCGAGAGACCACCGTTTCGTAGGGGAACTATTCGATGTGGTTACGTTCGATGGCGCGGACGAGCAAAGCCAGTCGATCGGCGATGTGCTTCAACGTGTAGCTCTTGCGGTCCGCGGGGTGAAACCCTTCCAGTGGGGCGGCGAGCAACTTCCCCAATTCTTCCGCGTCAACGGAAATATTTTCGGAATACTTATCCTTCTTCTTGTTCAAATGAATGCTGTCTGTATACGTGATATTGAGGGGGACTGGCCCGGAAGAAACGCCCTCGTGGGTGGCGGCGGAAATCTTGAGCTTCCAGGCGAACCTGCGACGGGCTCCGGGCGGGAGGTCAAACGAGTAGTTGCCCGTGTAGGGCTTTCGTAGCGATTCCGCGAGTGCTCCATCTCCCTTGGGGTCGTCGATCGACCCGTCGATGGTCAGGCGGATGTCACGGGCTGCTGACTTTCCGTGGTTCTCGACGAGGAGGTCGTAGTTGCCTGGCCCCCAAATTCCTGGGAGCAGTCTTGCGGAGATGTATGGTCGCGTCTGTGCATCGCTATTCTTCCGATTTAATCGGAACTGTCTTACCGCGTATCCTCCTGCGATGAGTCCGCCGATGGGGGCGGCATCCTTGAGGAACGCATAAACGGCCTTGAAAACTTCGGAAATATGGCTGAAAATATCCATACCGCGATCATAATTCGACTTGGTTGGAAATGCAAGATTCACGCGGCTATGGAGAGGCGGGAGACCGCTTCGTGTCGTCTTTCATCTGGGACGAGCGTATAGATTTGAGTCGATTGGATGGAGACGTGTCTCATTAGCTCTTGAACGGTGCGTAGGTCCGCGCCGCTCGCGAGCAGGCTTGATCCGTACCAGTGGCGCAGCTGGTGAGGCGTGCCGTCGGCGCCAGCCCGGTCGATTGCGCGTTGGATGGCTTTTCCGACAGCGCGGGCGTGGACATGCCCGCGCCGTGTCTCGGAGGGGAACCAGAAGCCAATTCGCGGCATGCCCTGCGCGATCTCGACAAGCTGCGGGTGCAGCGGAATGAGTGCAATGTGCCCGCCCTTGCCTTCAACCGTGAGGGTGCGGGCGTCGAGGTCGATGTCCTCGCCGCGGATTTTGGCGATTTCGTGGACGCGAAGGCCGGCGAGCGCTGCGAGGAGGATCTTCACGCGGGTGAGACGCCGTGAGGACTCCACGAGCCGGGAGATATCGGCTGCCGTTATGGGGCGGGGCACGAGTCTCGGTCGCTTTACGCGAGGGACCCGGTCCATGGGGTCCATGCCGAGGATGCCCTCCTCACATGCCCATTTTGTGTAGGCAGCGATGCTCGTCCGGTACGTCGCCCGGCTCGACGCCCTGAGTCCTGGCCGGCCGATGAAGCGGATAACCTCCCGGGCGCTCACCCGCTCGAGGCTGACGTGCTGGGAGAGCTGCCGGAGCACACCCTCGCGCTCTCGGATGGTGCGGTGGGAAAGGCCTGCAGCGCGCTGGTAGGCCGCGAAGTCTACGAGAAGGCGGGTCGTGCTCATGGCGAGTTAAATACCCGGAAAGCCGACCGGCAAAAAGCTACCGTTGCGAAGCATTGCAGACGTAACAGATCGCAATCACGCCACGAGGGCGAGAGCAACGGGCAACTCGTAATGATAAGGTCGCCGGATCGATCCCGGCAGGGGGCTCAGCCAAGGCCCTCGCTCTTCGGAGCGGGGGCCTTTCGCATGCCCGCATCAGCGCTGCGCGATTCTGCAGCTCGCGGGATCGCTGCGGACAGCCCGTGGGCCAGCTGAGCCGTTTCAAGGATACTCATCGGCATTCGCGGGCCGTCGTCGTCCCGCTCCGCCGCCGTCTTCCTCTCTCATCCGTCAGCCCCGCAGGAGCATGACGCCGAGGACGATCATGAGGACGCCCACCGCGGTGTCGAGCACTTTCCACGTGACTGGGCGGGAGAAGAGCGGGGCGAGGAAGCGGGCGCCGTAGCCGAGGGCGCAGAACCAGATGAGGCTCGCGAGCATGGCGCCGAAGCCGAACGGCCAGCGGCTCGCTCCGTGGGCGGCCGCGGCGGATCCGAGGAAGACCAGCGTGTCCAGGTACACGTGCGGGTTGAGCCACGTGAGGGCCAGCATGGTGAGAACCGCACGGCCGTGACGGCCGAGCCGCGGCCGGCGCCCGGCAGCCCCGGCCCCGGCGGCGGCCTGGGACCCTGTCTCGGCCTCGGCCTCGGCCCCGGCGCCTCGCCTCGAGGCGTCGGGCGCGGCGGCGTCCGCCTGCATGGTCTCCCCGGGGCCCCAGAGCCCCTTCTTGAGCGAGAGCAGCCCGTAGACGAAGAGGAACGCCGCGCCGATCCACGTCACGGCGGTGATGAGCTGCGGGGCGGCCTGGACGAGCGCGCCCATCCCCGCCACCCCGGCTGAGATGAGGAGCACGTCGGAGAGCGTGCAGACGGCGATGAGCCGTGTGACGGCGTCCCGGCGGATTCCCTGCCTCAGGAGCATGGCGTTCTGGGTTCCGATGGCCGCGATGAGGGCGAGGCCCGTGCCCAGGCCGGAGGCGGCGGCGTGGAGGGGCGCGGGGACGGCGGCGAGGAGCATGACCCACATCCTACGGTCGGGCGGCCCTGCTCCCCGCGCGGGCCGTCCTCAAGATTCACGCAGTGGACACGGGTCGTTTGCGCGGCTCGCCATCTCCGCTGAGGAGGATGGACGTCCCGGAGAGGTTCCACGGCCCCGTCGCCCGAGTCCCGTCCGCCACAGCGTGCGAGGCATGCCCGACGGCGCCCGGGCGCCTGCCCGCCCTCTCCCGTCCGTCCGCCGTGTCTCCCGAGAGGAGCCGTCCGTGCCCTCGCTGTCCGTCCTCCGTCCGCCCCGCTCCGACCAGTCCGCCCGCTCGCCGCGGCCCGTGCGCCGGCCCCAGCTCGCCGTCCTCGACATGGCCGGCACCACGGTGGACGACGGCCTCATCCAGGAGGACTGTCTGCGCGAGGTCCTCGACGCCCACGGGATCGCCGCGGGATCCGAGGCGGAGTCCGAGGTGCAGAGGCTGTGGCGGCAGGCGCACGGCACGAGCCGCTTCGGCGTGTTCCGGAGCCTCTTCCACGACGACGTGAGCACGGCCCACCAGGCCAACCGCCGCTTCGAGGACCGCTACGACGAGCTCGTCCGCGAGCGCGGCGTCCGCCCGGTGGAGGGAGCGGCAGATGCGATCGCCTGGCTCCGTTCGGAGGGCGTGCTCGTCTGCCTGGCCACGGGGCTCGCGCGCCACACCCAGAACACCATCCTGGAGTCGCTGGGGTGGATGGGCCTCGCGGACCTCAGCCTCTGCCCTTCCGACGCCGGGCGCGGGCGGCCGTCTCCGGACATCGTCCTCACGGCGGTGCTGGCGCTGGACGTCGACGACGTCCGGGAGGTCGTCGTGGTGGGGGACACCCCGAACGACATGACGGCGGGACTGCGCTCGGGCGCCTCGGATGTGGTCGGCGTGACCACGGGCGCCTTCAGCGCGGGCGAGCTGTGGGACGCCGGCGCCACGGACGTCATGGACTCAGTGGCGGGGCTGCCCGGGCTCCTCTCCGGGGAGCGGGGGTAAGGCCGCGAGACATTCGCCCAGGCACCGGTCCCCGAGGCAGGGGCCCGGTACCGATTCCCGAGGCCGGGCCCCGACGCCGGCACCCCGAGGCGGGGCCTCCTACGTGCACACCTTTCCGGCCTTGGGCAGCCGGCCCTCGGAGAGGTAGTCGAGCACCGCGTCTGTGACGCAGGAGCCGGCACGGCCGAACGCGGTGTGGCCGTGGCCCACGGAGGTGAGCACGCGCGAGTCGCCGCCGAGCGTGCTCGCGAGGTCCTTGGACCACTCGTAGGGGGTGGCCGGGTCTCCCGTGGTGCCGATGACGAGCGCCGTCACGGGCTTGGCCGGCTTGATGGCCGGAGCGCCCTTGGCCGGGGTGACCGGCCACTCGACGCAGGGGAGCTGCGAGTAGGAGATGAGCGGCGCGGTGAACGGGGCCTTCTTCTTGAGCCGCTCCGCGTCCGCCTTCATCTCGGCGTCGCTCGGCCGTCCGGGGTGGTCGAGGCACTGCACGCCGGAGAACGCCACGTCCTGGTTGCCGGAGTAGTGGCCTGACTCGTCACGCTCCAGGGAGAGGTCCGCGATCCGCATGGCGGCGTCCGGCTTGCCCTCCATCGCTCCGCGGATCGCCTTGTCCAGCATGGGCCAGATGCTGTCCTCGTACATCGGCAGGATGAGGGCCTGGACCAGGTCGTCCGCCGTGAAGACGCGCCCGTCGGAGGTCTTGCCGGGCGTCTTCCTGTACTTCGCGATGAGCTCGGTCAGCTGGGCGAGCTGCTCCTTGGGCTCGCCCTTGAGCGGGCAGTCGCCTCGCTGAGCGCAGCTCTTGGCGTAGGCGGTGAAGGACTTCTCGAACGCCACGGCCTGGCCCTCGTCGATCTCCTGAGGCGTCGCATTCGGCTTCACGGCGCCGTCCAGGACGGACCGGCCCACGTTGTCCGGGAACAGCTGCGCGTACATGGCGCCGAGGTACGTCCCGTAGGAGAAGCCGAGGTAGTTCAGCCGGGGGCTCTGGGTGGCGGCCCGCATGACGTCGAGGTCCCGGGCGGCGCTCGCGGTGTCCATGTGCGCCAGGACCGGTCCGGACTTCTCCTTGCACTTCTGCCCGAGCGCCTTGGCCGCCGCATGGGCTTTCGCCAGGCCATCCGGTGTGGAGTCGTCGATGTTCGCGGCGCGCTCCGCGTCCTTCTCCTTGTCCGTGAGGCACTGGATGCCCTCCGATCGGCTCACGCCGCGCGGGTCGAACCCCACCACGCTGTACCGGGAGCGGATGGCGTCCGAGTCGAACTTCCCGTCGTCGTCCTTCACCTGGTCGTAGCCGGAGCCTCCCGGCCCGCCGGGGTTGACGAACAGCGCGGGAGCCTTGGGGTTCGAGGACGGGATCCGGATGGCGCGGATGCGCATCGTCTCCTTGTCAGGGTGCGCGTAGTCCACGGGGACGGTGATGTCCGCGCACTCCTTGTCCCCCTCGCAGGAGCTCCAGTGGACGGTCTGCCCCGTGAAGCGGGCGAGCGCCGGGTCGGTCGAGGGCATCGGCTGCGCCGCGCTCGAGGACGACGACGCCGAGCCGCCCGACGCCGCGCCGTCCGCCTTCTTGTCCCCGCCCGCGGAGGGGCCGGAACAGCCCGCCGCGGCCAGCGAGAGCGCGAGCGCTGCGGCGGCGAGCGCAGGGCGTCTCCGGGACGTCTGGGACGGGCGGGACTGGATCACGGAATCTCCTCGGTTCGGTGTGGCGGCTGGTCGGCGGAACAGGTCGGCGGGGGAGGGGATCGAGGGGGCAGGATCAGCGGGGGAGCGGGATCAGTGGGGGACCAGGGACGCCATCATCGCCTCGATGGCCTGGGCGGGGGCCACGTTGGTGGTGACGAGCCGGCGGCGCGTCGAGTTGATGGAGTCCATGGAGCGCAGGGTGTCCTCCGGGGGCGTGCTGCGCGCGGCCTCCGCGAGGTCCTCGGCGAGGTCCGGGTTCACGAGCGAGCGGGAGGAGTCCTCCGCGGAGACGCCGGTCTGCAGGATGAGCACGTCCCGGTACCAGGAGAGGAGGTCGGTCAGGGCGCGGTCGTAGTAGTCGTTCCGGCTGCGCTTGGCCCGGCGGGCCTGCTCCTCCTCGAGGCGCTTGACCTGGATGCGCAGCTGGGGCGGGACCGGGGCCCCCTCCTCCACGCCCAGCTGGCGGAGCAGATCCGCCTTCTCGGCCGCGTTCCGCTCCGCGAGCGAGGCCTCCGCCTCCGAGTCCGCGAGTTCCACGAGCCGTTGGGCCGCGCCCATGCCGGAGGCCACGGTCTTCAGCCTCAGCGGCAGGGTCACGATGTCCTTCCGCCGGCTCCTCGCGTCCGCGTCCGAGGCGAGGCGGCGGGCCACGCCGATATGGCTCTGGGCCGCACGGGCCGCGAGCTCCGCCGTCTGCGGCTCGAACCCGTCCCGCTCCACGAGGAGCCGCGCCACGTCCGCCGGGTCCGGGAGCTTGAGGCTCACGAGCCGGCACCGCGAGCGGATGGTCACGAGCACGTCCCCGGGGCTCGGCGTGCAGAGGACCCACACCGTGTGCGGCGGGGGCTCCTCGATGGCCTTGAGGAGGACGTTCGTGGTGCGCTCCGCCATGCGGTCCGCGTCCTCGATGACGATGACGCGGAAGCGCCCGCGCGTGGGGCGGTCGAAGGCCCGCTGGACGATCTCGCGGGCTTCCTGGATGGTGATGACGGACTTGTCCGTGGCGATCCGCGTGATGTCCGGGTGGCTCTTGGCCCGGGCGAGCACGCAGGACTCGCACTCCCCGCAGCCGCGCGGCGAGACGTCCGGACGCTCGCAGTTGAGCGCCGCCGCGAAGGCGAGCGCGGCGTTGGAGCGGCCGGACCCCGGAGGCCCGGTCAGGAGCCAGGCGTGGTGCGGGGTCTCGGACGCCGCGGCTGCGGCGAGGGGCTCCACGGCCCGCTCCTGGCCCACGAGGTCCGCCCAGACGCCCGAGAGCTCGAGCTGCGCTCCGGGGACGCCCTGCTCCGGGACGTTCCGCTCCGGAACGCCGGCGCCTGCGGGGCTCACGGCCGCGCTCCCTGCTCGCCGCGCTCCGCGAGGAGTTCCGCCACGCGGGACTGCACGCGCTCCTGGATCTCCCGCTTGGAGAGGCGGGCATCGATCACCTCGTAGCGCTCCGGGCTCGCCGCGGCGAGGTCGAGGAAGGCCTGGCGGGTGCGGGCGTGGAAGCCGTCCGGCTCGGACTCGATCCGGTCCTCGCCGGGGCGGGAGGAGGAGCGGCGGGCCCGGCCCTCCTCCGGAGAGATGTCCAGGAGGACCGTGAGGTCCGGGACCAGCCCCTGGGTGGCGAACGCGTTGACGGCGAGCACCTCGTCCTTCGAGAGCTCCCGCCCCGCGGACTGGTAGGCGGCGGAGGAGTCCACGAAGCGGTCGCACACCACCGAGCCCCCGTTCCGCAGCCGCGGCAGGATGACCTGCTCCACATGCGCGGCCCGCGCCGCCGCGTAGAGCAGCGCCTCGGTCCGGGCGTCCACGTCTCCGTGGCCGTGCTCGAGGATGAGCGGGCGGATGCTCTCGCCGATCTCCGTTCCTCCCGGCTCGCGCGTGGCGAGGACGTCATGGCCGAGGCTCGTCAGCCACGCCGCCAGCTCGGGGATCTGGGAGCTCTTCCCGGCTCCGTCCCCGCCCTCGAACACCACGAACAGGCCCCTGCGCTCGGGCTGGCGGACGGTTGGCTCGGGCATGCTCTGGCTCACCCTCCCAGCGTATCTCCCGGCCTTCCGTTCACGATATGGAGCCGGCTTCATGTGGACAACTCTCTCTCACTACCCTGGGTCCATGACGCTCAGCCCCGAGACCCGCCTCGTCAGCCTCGGCCGCCCCGGCCATGAGGAAGACCAGCCGCTCAACCCGCCCATCACCGTCGCCTCCACGTTCGTGGGGCGGGGAGACGCGTCCGGGCTGCGCACCTACGGGCGGATGTCCAGCCCGACGTGGGAGCCGTTCGAGGAGGCCCTCGGGGACCTCGAGGGCGCGCCCGTCCCCGCCGTGCTCTTCGCCTCGGGGCTCGGCGCGGTGGCCGGCGCCCTCTCGCTCGTGCCCGCGGGAGCGCGCCTGCTCATGCCGCGCCACACCTACCCGGGCACCATCGCCCTCGCCCGGGACCTCGAGGCGCGGGGACTCCTCGAGCTCGAGTTCTTCGACGTGGACGGCTCGAATCCCCTCGCGGAGCGCCTCGCCTCCCTGGCCCCGGAGCGGACCGCCGTGTGGCTCGAGTCGCCCACCAACCCGATGCTCGAGGTGAGCGACCTCCCGGCCCTCCTCGCCGAGACCCGCGCTCGCGGCGTCCTCAGCCTCGTGGACAACACGTTCGCCACGCCGCTCGTCCAGCGCCCGCTCGAGTCCGGGGCGGACGTCGTCGTGCACTCCGTGACCAAGTACCTCGCGGGCCACTCGGACGTGGTCCTCGGCGCCGCCGTGCCCGCCACGGAGGAGCTGCGGGGGCGGCTCGTCTCCCACCGCACCCTCCACGGGGCCATCGCGGGGCCGTTCGAGGCGTGGCTGGCCCTGCGCGGTCTGAGGACCCTCGCCGTCCGGGTCGAGCGCTCCCAGGCCAGCGCGGCCGAGCTCGCCGCGAGGCTCGCGTGCCACCCCGCCGTCGAGACGGTCCGCCACCCCTCGCTCCCGTCTGACCCCGGGCACGAGACGGCCGCCCGCACCATGGACGGCTTCGGCTCGGTGGTGAGCGTCTGCCTGCGCGGCGGCGTCGAGGAGGCGGACGCCGTCATCGCGGCCCTGCGCCTCTGGACGAGCGCCACGAGCCTCGGGGGAGTGGAGTCCACGCTCGAGCGGCGCCACCGGCATCCGGGCGAGGTCGCGAGCGTCCCCGAGCGCCTCATCCGCCTCTCCGTGGGGATCGAGTCCGTCGAGGACCTCTGGGCGGACCTCGAGCAGGCGCTCGCCTCCGTCTTCCCGCAGCCGGGCCGGGAGGCGGATTCGGACTCGGCCCCCGGCGCGGGCTCAGCCTCCGGGCAGGCCTGAGCCGTAGACTGGAGCCACTATGACCATCGGAATGCTGCTCCAGGGAATCCTCTTCGTCGTGGACGCGGGCCTCTCGCTCTTCGCCGGCGTCGTCGCCGTCGTCGCGTTCGCGGACTGCCTGCGCCGCCCGGCGCGCATGTTCGAGGTCATGGGCAAGCGCACCAAGGGGTTCTGGGCCGCGATCACCGGCGTGGCCGCGCTCGTCTGCGTCGGAAACGTCCTCGCGATCCTCTCCTTCACGCTCCGCAACGGCCTCGTCGCCGGCCACTTCAGCGGCCAGATCTTCCAGGTCGTCGCGGTCATCGCCGCGGGCATCTACCTCGCGGACGTCAAGCGCGCCCTCGCCTGACGCCCCCGGCCCGCCGTGCGCGCCCCGCGGATCACGACGGCGACGGCGCCACCCGCTCCCACGGCACGGTCATCTCGCCCAGCCTGAAGCGCTGCGGCCCTCCGAGCACCCGCCCGTCCCGGTTGCCGGGCCCGAGCACCCATCCGTCCGCCGCGAGGGCGTTCGCCGTCGCCATCCAGCGCTGCCGCGGGGAGAAGGAGCCGAGGCCCGCGGCCAGCTCCCACGCCCGGTCCGCGGCCCGGAACAGCTCGTAGACCCCTTCTCCGGGGACGTTGCGGTGGATGAGGGCTTTTGGGAGGCGCTCGGCGGCGTCGCTGGGGCGGCCGATCCGCCACGGGTTGACCGCGATCGTGAGGGTCTGCGGCCCGCGGACGTCGACGGCGGCCCAGGTGGCAATCCGTCCGATCTCGTCGCAGGTCCCCTCGATGAGGACGCCGCCGGGCGCGAGCCGCGCGGTCATGGCGCTCCAGGCGGCGGGGACGTCCGACTCGGGGTACTGGCGCAGGACGTTGAAGGCCCGGATGGCCACGGGCCGGCGCTCGGTGGGCACCTCGAACCCGCCCACCCGGAAGCTCAGCCCGGGCTCGGCGAAGGCGGAGGCGCGGCGCACCCGCTCCGGGTCGATCTCGAGTCCCACCACCTCGGCCAGGGGCGCGGGGACCCGCATCCGGCGGAACAGCTCGAGCGGCGTGACGTGGCTCGCCCCGAACCCGAGGTCCACGATGAGCGGGCTCTCCTCGGACGCGAGGAGGGAGGCGTGGGTCTGGGCGAGCCACCGGTCCACGCGGCGCATGCGGTTCGCCGCCGTCGTGCCCCGGGTCGCATGGCCCACGGGCCGTCCGGGGCGCGCCTGCAGCGCTCTCGCCTTCTCCACCACGTTAGGCATCCTAATTGGGTGCCCTGCGGGTCTCCGCGCTCCCCCTCGAATGGCTAGAGTGAGGGGCATGACGTACACACTGATCCTGCTGCGCCACGGGCAGAGCGAATGGAATGAGAAGAACCTCTTCACCGGCTGGGTGGACGTCCCGCTCACCGAGCAGGGGCGGGCCGAGGCCAAGCGCGCCGGCGAGCTCCTCAAGGAGGCGGACCTCCTCCCGGACCACCTCTTCACGAGCCGCCTCCAGCGCGCCATCGTCACGAGCAACCTCGCGCTCGAGTCCGCGGAGCGCACCTGGATCGACGTGACCCGGGACTGGCGCCTCAACGAGCGCCACTACGGCGCACTCCAGGGCAAGGACAAGGCGGAGACGCTCGAGCAGTACGGCCAGGAGCAGTTCATGCTCTGGCGCCGCAGCTTCGACACCCCGCCGCCCGCGATCGACCCGGCGGACCGCTGGGCCCAGACGGAGGATCCGCGCTACGAGGGCCTCGAGGTGCCGCGCACCGAGTGCCTCAAGGACGTCATCGAGCGCTTCGTGCCGTACTGGGATGAGAAGATCGCCCCGGTCGTCAAGTCCGGCAAGCGCGTGCTCATCACGGCCCACGGCAACTCGCTCCGCGCGCTCGTCAAGCACCTCGACGGCATCTCGGACGAGGACATCGTGGGCCTCAACATCCCCACGGGCATCCCGCTCGTCTACGAGCTGGACGAGTCCCTGCGCCCCGTTCAGAAGGGCGGCCGCTACCTGGACCCGGAGGCCGCCGAGGCCGCCGCCCAGGCCGTGGCGAACCAGGGCAAGAAGGGCAAGGCCTAGCCGCAGCCCTGACGGCGTCCCGGCCGTCTCAGACGCAGAGCGCCCCTCCCGCTGCTCAGCGGGAGGGGCGCTCTGCGTGGGAGAACGGTTCAGGCGGCGGGTCAGCCGATGCCGTTGTGCATCGGCTCCCAGTCGCCGGAGACGAGGTAGGTGACCTTCCGGGCCACGGAGACTCCGTGGTCGGCGAAGCGCTCGAAGTAGCGGGAGGCCAGCGCGACGTCGACGCTCGTCGCGGCGTTCGCGTCCCACTCGCCCGCGGCGATCTGCTGGAACACCGAGGCGTGGAGCTCGTTGACGCGCGTGTTCGCCTCGACGATCCGCTGCGCGACGTCGAGCTCGCGGGTGCGCAGGAGCTCGACGAGGTCCCGGGCGATCTGCCGGTCCGTCGCCGCGAACTCCTCGAAGGTGGGGCGGATCGAGGCCGGGATGACCTCCGCGGGGAAGCGCAGGCGGACGAGCTGCGCGATGTGCCGGGCGAGGTCGCCCATGCGCTCCAGCGAGATGCTCATCCGCAGGGATCCCACGACGAGGCGGAGGTCCGAGGCCACGGGGCCCTCGAGCGCGAGGACGTCGATGGAGCGCTCGTCGAGCTCGTGCTGGAGGAAGTCGATCCGGGCGTCGGCTGCGATGACCTCCTGGGCCTTCTCCGTGTCGGAGGCCTGGAGCGCCGCGACGGACTCGTCCATGGCGTTCGCCACGAGCTCGGCGATCTTGATGAGCTCTTCGTTGATGGTGGCCAATTCTTCCTGGAAAGCCTTGCGCACTGGACATCCTTTGCGTGGTCGCGTCGTGGTGGGTGACGTGCATCGGAGCATTCGCCACGTCCGTGAGACTGTCACGCGGGCGTGAACACCCGTGGCAGCCTGCGTGAACTCTAGCTGAACGGACCCGCGGTTCCGCTCCGGAGCCCTCCTCTGCGGCGCGCGCCCTGCTTATGCTGGTGGGGTGAGCTCCCTCGTCGTCGCCGTCCTCGCCCTGTTCCTGGGTGTGGTGGTCGGCGCGATCGCCGTCGGAGCCTTCCACGCCTCCGAGCGCCGCCGGCGCGAGCGGGACGTCGTCGCCCCCACCATCGGCGACGGCGCCGCCGAGGTCCTCTCGGTCGTCGGCCGCGCCTACGTCGTCGTCGACTCCTTCAACGGGGTCGTCAAGGCCAACCCCTCCGCGTACGCCTACGGGCTCATCAAGGGGCACAGCCTCGTGCACGAGGAGCTGCGGACCATGGCCGAGCGCGTGCGGCGGGACGGCGTCATCGAGGAGGCACAGTTCGATCTCCCGCGCACGCCCATGAGCGGGCTGAACATCGTGGTGCACGTCCGCGCCGCAGCGCTGGGGGAGGAGTTCATCGTGCTCCTCGCGGACGACCGCACGGAGGTCACGCGCACCGAGGCGGTGCGCAACGACTTCGTGGCCAACGTCTCCCATGAGCTCAAGACCCCCGTGGGGGCCATCTCGCTGCTCGCCGAGGCCGTCGAGGACGCCGCGGAGGACGAGGACGAGGTGCGGCGCTTCGCCCAGCGCCTCCACAAGGAGTCCAAGCGGCTCTCCGCGCTCGTCCAGGACATCATCGAGCTGTCCCGCCTCCAGGGAACCAACGTCACGGTGAAGGGCTCCTCCGTGGCCATCGACTCGGCGATCACCGAGGCGGTGGACCAGAACACGCTCGCGGCGGAGAGCAAGGGCATCTCCATCAAGACCGGGCCGCCCTCCGGAGTCGTGGTCCACGGGGACGCGGACCAGATCACCATGGGGCTGCGGAACCTCATCGACAACGCCATCCGCTACTCGCCGGAGGGCACCGCGGTGGGGGTCGGCGCCCGGGCGAGCGAGGGCGTCGTCTCGGTCTCCGTGGCGGACCAGGGCCCCGGCATCTCACCGGAGGACCAGGAGCGGATCTTCGAGCGCTTCTACCGCGTGGACTCCGCGCGCTCGCGGCAGACCGGGGGAACCGGCCTCGGTCTCAGCATCGTCAAGCACGTGTTCAGCAACCACGGCGGAGACGTGGCCGTGTGGTCCCAGCCGGGCCACGGCTCCACGTTCACCGTGCGCATGCCCATCGATGAATCGGCGCTGGCCGACGTCAAGGAAAAGGAAGTCGAGTGACCCGCATCCTCATTGTCGAAGACGAAGAATCGCTGAGCGATCCTCTGAGCTACCTGCTCGGCAAGGAGGGGTACGAGCCCCTTGTCGCGGAGGACGGAAACAAGGCGCTCACCGAGTTCGCCCGCTTCTCGCCGGACCTCATCCTCCTGGACCTCCAGCTCCCGGGGCTCTCCGGAACGGAGGTCTGCCGGACCATCCGCCAGTCCTCCAACGTCCCCATCATCATGCTGACCGCGAAGGACTCCGAGATCGACAAGGTCGTGGGCCTCGAGCTCGGCGCGGACGACTACGTCACCAAGCCGTACAGCTCCCGCGAGCTCGTGGCCCGCATCCGCGCGGTGCTGCGCCGCCAGAGCGAGCCGGAGGAGCTCGTCTCCAGCGCGGTCTCGGCCGGCCCGGTCTCGATGGACGTGGAGCGGCACGTCGTGAGCGTCAACGGTGAGCAGGTCTCGCTGCCGCTCAAGGAGTTCGAGCTGCTCGAGATGCTCCTGCGCAACACCGGGCGCGTGCTCACACGCGGCCAGCTCATCGACCGGGTCTGGGGCAGCGACTACGTCGGGGACACGAAGACCCTCGACGTCCACGTCAAGCGCCTGCGCGGGAAGATCGAGCCGGACCCCTCCTCGCCGCAGCACCTCATCACGGTGCGCGGCCTCGGCTACAAGTTCGAGGCCTGAGGCCCCGCGCCGGACGGCCTCCCCAGCCCCGGGCGGCCGTCTCAGCCCACACGGCCTCCTCAGCCTGGGCGGCCGTCTCGACTCCGGACGCAGAAGGGCCCCGCCAGACGGCAGGGCCCTTCTGTGATGCTCGGGTCTGCTGCCCTGCTCCTCGGCGGAGCGTCAGTGGGACTTCTTCTCCGAGGACTTCTCGGAAGCAGAGGGCGACGGCGCCGGCGAGTAGCCGCCCGGCAGGTACTTGCGGTACTGCTCCAGCGAGCCGTCGAGAACGGGGATGTCCACGTCCTGGGACTTGCCGTTGGCCGTGACCGTGGCGCTGATGCCCTCGCCCGGCGCCTTGGAGACGCTCTGGACCATGGCCTTCTGGGTGTCCGAGGCGAGATCCGCGAAGTTCTTCTGGCCGGTGCCGACCTTGATCTGCTCGCCGGCCGGCTTGCCGTCCACCTTGATGGTGACCGTGGCCGGGGAGTCGCCGTTGTTGACGATGCGGCCGAGCACGCGGCCCTCCTTGCCCTTGCCGTTGCTCACGACCATGAGGTTGCGGAAGTCCACCTGGGACTGGCCGTCCTGGACGGTGGCGCGGACGCCGTCCGAGGGGTTGTAGTCCTTGGTGGTGGCCTGCTCGTTGATCGAGGCGCATCCGGTGGCCCCGGCGAGGGAGAAGGCGATGAGCGACGCCGCTGCGATCCGGCGGGCGCTGAATGCTCGAACGTTGGTCACTCTCAATACTCCTGTGGCGTGTGGATCCTGCGCCCTCGAAACGGCTGGCAGACTGACAGATCACTCCCAGGATACCCGTTCTCAGCGGCTGCGGGGTTAAGGCAGGGAGGCGAACCTTCGAACCTATCCCGGACGGTTGTCGGAAGTAAAGCCGAACGCGGACTCTCGGCGCTTCCGTGCTAGGATGGAGGCCGCGAAAGGGGAATATCCACATGATTTTTGAGGTTGGCGAGACCGTCGTTTACCCCCATCATGGCGCTGCCACGATCGAGGAGATCAAGACGCGCGTCATCAAGGGTGAGGAGAGGATGTACCTCAAGCTGCGGGTCGCCCAGGGAGACCTCACCATCGAGGTCCCTGCCGAGAACGTGGACATGGTCGGCGTGCGTGACGTGGTCGGCAAGGAGGGCCTCGAGCATGTGTTTGACGTCCTCCGCGCGGAGTTCGTCGAAGAGCCCACCAACTGGTCCCGCCGCTACAAGGCCAACCTGGAGAAGCTGGCTTCCGGAGACGTCATCAAGGTGGCCGAGGTGGTCCGTGACCTGTGGCGCCGGGACAATGACCGCGGCCTCTCCGCGGGGGAGAAGCGGATGCTCTCCAAGGCCCGCCAGATCCTCATCTCCGAGCTCGCGCTCGCTGAGAAGACGGATGAGGAGCAGGCCGCCACGGTGCTGGACGAAGTCCTCGCCTCCTAGCCGCCGCTCTCAGGCATCGTGACCGCCGGAACGGTGAACACGCCGGAAGGCGCCGCAGTCTCTGCGGCGCCTTCCGGCGTTTCCGGTGAGGAGGACGTCGCCGTCCTCCTCGCCGCCGCCGGCCAGGGAACCCGCCTCGGGGCGGGGATGCCCAAGGCCCTCGCCCTCCTCGCGGGGGAGCCCCTCGTGGTCCACGCCCTCCGGGGCGTCCTGGCCGCGCTCCCCGGCGCCCAGGTCGTCATCCTCCATCCGCCCGCCCCGGAGCAGGCGGAGGCGCTCAAGACCGCGGTCGAGTCCGCGTTCGGCGAGGCGGCTGCGGCGTTCGCGTGGGCTCCCGGCGGGCAGGAGCGCTCGGACAGCGTCCGCTCGGGGCTCGAAGCGGTCCGCCGCCCCATCGTCCTCGTGCACGACTGCGCCCGAGCCTTGACCCCTCCGGCCGTCTTCGCCGAGGTCGCCGAGGCGGTCCGCGCCGGTGCGGACGGGGCCATCCCCGCGGTCCCCGTGGTGGACACGGTCAAGGCCGTCTCCGAGGACGGGACGCGGATCGAGTCCACGCCGGCGCGCTCCCGGCTGCGCGCCGTCCAGACCCCGCAGGGCTTCCGCACGGATCCGCTGCGCGCCGCCCACGCCGCCGCCTCGGAGCTGCCCTCCGCGGCCGCCACGGACGACTCGATGCTCATGGAGGCCGCCGGAGGCGAGGTCCGGCTCGTGGCCGGACACCCCGACGCCCTCAAGATCACCTCGCCGATCGACCTCGTCATCGCCGAGCACGTCCTCGCCGCCCGGCGGCCCCGCCCAGACCAGTCCCGTCCAGACCAGCCCCGCCCAGAACCAGGAGAGAAGTGAACGCAGAGCAGCGCACCCCCGCCGTCGTCATCCCGCGCACCGGCGTGGCCGTGGACGTCCACGCCTTCAGCGAGGACCCGGACCGCCCGCTCTGGCTCGCGTGCCTGGAGTGGCCGGGGGAGCGGGCGCTCGAGGGGCACTCGGACGGGGACGTCGTGGCGCACGTCTGCGCGGACGCCCTCTTCTCCGCGGCCGGGCTCGGGGACCTCGGCTCGAACTTCGGCGTGGACCGCCCGGACATGCGCGGCGCCTCGGGCGAGCGCATCCTCGCGGAAGCGGTCCGGCTTGTGACGGAGGCCGGCTTCGTCCTCGGCAACATCGCGGTGCAGCTCGTGGCCCAGGCCCCCGTCTTCTCCCCGCGCCGGCTGGAGGCGGAGGCGCGGCTCTCCGAGATCGCGGGCGCCCCCGTCTCGGTCTCGGCGACGACGACGGACCGCCTCGGCTTCCTGGGCCGCGCCGAGGGGGCCATGGCCATGGCGAGCGCGCTCCTGGTGCCCGCCGCCCGCTCGGACGGCTCACCGAGCGCATAGGCTGGAGGCGTGAGCTTGCGATTCTACGATTCCCGCACCCGAGAGATCCGCGACTTCGAGCCGGTGGTCCCCGGCCGCGTGGGGCTCTACTACTGCGGCGCCACGGTCCAGGGCGAGCCGCACGTGGGGCACGTCCGTTCCGCGGTCGCGTTCGACACGCTGAGCCGCTGGCTCGAGCACCGCGGCCTCCGCGTCACCACCGTGCGGAACGTGACGGACATCGATGACAAGATCCTCGCCAAGTCCGTCGAGTCCCGCGGCGTGGAGAATCCGGCGCCGGGCCAGGTGCCGGACGAGGAGTGGTGGGCGCTCGCGTACCGCTTCGAGCAGGCCTTCAACCGCGCGTACGACCGTCTCGGCGTCCGCCGGCCCACGTACGAGCCCCGCGCCACGGGGCACGTCCCGGAGATGTTCGCCCTCATCGAGCGCCTCATCGAGCGGGGCCACGCCTATCCGGCGCTGGACGGCTCGGGGGACGTGTACTTCGACGTCCGCTCGTTCCCGGAGTACGGAGCGCTGACGCGGCAGTCCGTCGATGACATGCAGGCGGCGCCAGACGCGGACCCCCGCGGCAAGAAGGACCCCCGGGACTTCGCGCTGTGGAAGGGCCACAAGGAGGGCGAGCCGGAGTCCGCCGCGTGGGCCAGCCCGTGGGGACGCGGGCGCCCCGGCTGGCACCTCGAGTGCTCCGCCATGGCCGCCAAGTACCTCGGCTCCCGGTTCGACATCCACGGAGGCGGCCTGGACCTCCGCTTCCCGCACCACGAGAACGAGCTCGCCCAGTCCACGGCCGCGGGGGATGCCTTCGCGGACATCTGGATGCACAACGGGCTCGTGACGATGGGCGGGGAGAAGATGTCCAAGTCCGTGGGCAACACCGTCTCTCCCCAGGAGCTCATCGACGAGGTCGGCGAGCGCGTGGTCCGCTACTACTTCACCGCCGCCCACTACCGCTCCGTGCTGGACTACCGTCCCGCGTCCAAAGACGCGCCCTCCTCGATCGCGGAGGCCGCTGCGGCGGTGGCCCGCATCGACTCGTTCCTCGAGAACGCGGGGGACGTGGAGCCGGCAGCCGAGGTCCCGGAGGCCTTCGGCGCCGCGATGGACGACGACCTCTCGACGCCCCAGGCCGTCGCCGTCATCCACGAGCACGTCCGCGCGGGCAACAGCGCCCTCGCGGCGGGGGACGCGGAGAAGGCCCGCGGCATCGCGGCGAGCGTGAGGGCCATGACCTCGGTCCTCGGGCTCGACGACGCCGGCACCGGCGCCTCCCGGGACTCCTCCGCGGAAGCGGCTCTGGCCACCCTTGTGGAGGACGTCCTCGCCCGCCGTCAGGAGGCCCGCTCCCGCAGAGACTGGGCCGAGGCGGACCGGCTGCGGGATCTCCTCGCGGCCGCCCGCGTCGTCGTCGAGGACTCGGCCGCGGGCTCCCGCTGGTCCGTCAAGGGGTAGGGCGAGCGTCACGCTCGGCGGAGCCCCCGCACGCGGCCCGGGCGCCCAGCGCCTCCCGTAAGGTGGAGGGCATGGCAGGCAATCAGCGTCCCGGCGCACAGAGGAAACCCTCGAAGAAGAAGGGCCCCCAGGTCGGCACTGGCGGCCACGGCCGCAAGGCCCTGGCGGGCAAGGGCCCCACGCCCAAGGCGGAGGATCGCGTCTACCACAAGGCGCACCGGGCCAAGCAGCTCGCGGAGCGCTCGGCCGCCAAGCACGGCGGAGCGCAGCGCGGCGGCGCCCAGCGCTCCCGGACGCGCACGTCCGCGGAGACCGTGACCGGGCGCAACTCCGTGGTGGAGGCCCTGCGCGCCGAGATCCCGGCCAAGGCCCTGTATGTGGCCACGCGGATCGAGATGGACGACCGCGTCAAGGAGGCCCTCAAGATCGCCGGTGAGCGCGGCATCCCGCTGCTCGAGGCGAGCAAGGCCGAGCTGGACCGCCTCACGGAGGACGCGGTGCACCAGGGCCTCGCCCTCCACATCCCGCCCTACGAGTACGCGGACGGGCTCGCCACGGTGCAGCGCCTCACGGACCAGTGGAACAAGGGACACCTCTCGGCCGCGCCGATCATCGTGGCGCTGGACGGGATCACGGATCCCCGCAACCTCGGCGCCATCATCCGCTCCGTCTCGGCGTTCTCCGGCCACGCCGTCATCATTCCGGAGCGCCGCTCGGCGGGCATGACGGCCTCGGCGTGGAAGACCTCGGCGGGCGCCGCGGTCCGCGTCCCCGTGGCCAAGGCCACCAACCTCAACACGCTGCTCGGCCAGGCGAAGAAGCTCGGCTGCTTCGTCCTCGGGCTCGACGGCGGCGGGGAGGTCTCCCTGCCCGGCCTCGCCCTGGCGCAGGAGCCGATCGTCATCGTCGTCGGCTCGGAGGGCAAGGGACTGTCCCGGCTCGTGCGGGAGAACTGCGACCAGATCGTCTCCATCCCGATCGACGGCGAGATGGAGTCCCTCAACGCCTCGATGGCCGTGGGCATCAGCCTCTACGAGGTGGCCCGGCAGCGGAGCGCCTCCGCGTGACGGCGCTGCAGCCCGGGCCGCGAGGACAGCGGAGTTCGCTCCTCGCGCGGGCAGGGGCCGCGGCCTCGCTCGTTCTCCTCCTCGCCGGATGCGGAGGAGCGGACGGCTCGGGCAGCGGCGGATCTGCCGCCCCGCAGGGAGAAGGCCCCGCGGCGAGTGCGCCGAGCAATCCCTCGGACCTTCCGTCCGTCAAGGAGTCGAGGCTTCCCGCGGAGGCGCGCAAGACCCTGGGCCTCATCCGCACGGGCGGCCCGTTCCCGTATGAGCGGGACGGCGTGCGCTTCGGCAACTACGAGCGCGTCCTGCCGCAGAAGAAGAGCGGGTACTACAAGGAGTACACGGTGAAGACGCCGGGCGCCTCGAACCGAGGGGCCCACCGGATCGTCGTGGGCGCCGGGCACGAGAAGTACTACACGAGCGACCACTACCAGCACTTCCGGTTCATTGAGGAGGGCCGATGAACGTCATCCATGCCGCAGACGTCGAGGCGGAGCTCGAGCGCCTCGGGGACGAGGCCGTGTCCGAGGGGCGCATTCCCCTCGTGGTCTTCCCCTACGAGACCAAGGACGAGGTCATCCGCGAGTTCGCGCGCCGTCTCTCCTTCCCTGAGTACTTCGGGCGGAACCTGGACGCGCTCGCGGACGCCATGCACGACTTCCTCCATGCCCTCGTGGGCCCCACCACCCTCATCGTGGGCGTGCACCCCGATTTCGCCGCGACCGAGGACGAGGCCGTCATCGAGCAGATCCTCGAGGACACCGAGCAGGACGCCGGGGACATCATCCCCTTCGACGTGGTGCTCGTGAAGCCCGAGACGTCCCGCAAGGCCGAGGGAGCCTGACGCCCTCGCTCACCTCTCCCCAGGGGGACACGGTTTTCTTCCCCACCCCTAGGGACACGCCACAGGCCACGGCCCTCAGCCCGCGCAGTCGCGTCCCCTGCGGCCTCACCCCGAACCAGCGGCGGTCCTCCTCATCCCGAGGAGGGCCGCCGCTGGCGTTGTGACGGGAGTCATGAACCTCAGAAGGCGACGACGACGGCGGCTGCGCCGTCCGGGACGCGGCCCGGCTGCACGGCACATCCGCGAGATGACGGGGTTTCTGAAGCGGAGGGTGAGCCCCAGGAGCGCTCTGGCGGTGGGGGAGCTCTTCGATTTGCGTGGTCGGTGGCGGGTGTGTAGAGTTTTATCT
>NZ_JACWAB010000010.1 GCF_020483305.1 Arthrobacter sp. UM1 | reverse complement strand
CCCCCGGTTTGTGGCGCGTTTCGTGCGGAATTCGGCCTGAAATCGCACGAAACGCGCCACAAACGGCTGGAGGGGGAGGGGACCCCTCGGCCAGGTCCCCGAGAATGGAGCGATCCGTGCAGTTTGAGGCTCCAGACTGCACGGATCGCTCCATTCTTGCCGGGGGGGGGGGCGGAAGGAAGTGCATAACAGTCGCCTGTGATGTGTATCATCGGCTCAACCCTCATCCAGAGGGTGCTGACTGGTTGGAGGCTGTGATGCGGGTGCAGGTTCTAAGGGGCGGGCGTGGGGCCGCTTGTGCGACTCGTCGTCGATGAGCTCCGATTCGCCTACCGAGGCCGAAGGGCTCGAGAGGTCGTCTTCCCGGGTCTGAGCATTCAGTTCAGCCCTGGGAAGACGGCGCTTCTCGGGCCGAACGGGGCGGGAAAGTCGACCCTGTTGGCCTTTGCAGCCGGCGTTTTCCTGCCGGACCGGGGTCGCGTGGAGCTTCGCGAGGACGGGGTGGACGGTCAGCGGGAACCGGTCCCGTCCTCTTCCCGGGCCTTCCGCCGCCAGGTCGCCTGGCTGCCACAGCGCTTCGAGCCGCTCGCCGGTCTGACGGTCAGAGAGCACGCCGCCTATGCGGCTTGGCTCAAGGGCGCCTCTCGAGCAGAGGCGAAAGACAGAGCCTTGGCGGCCCTGGAGACCGTCGGTCTGGCCGACCTCGCCGACCGCAAGGCAACCGCCCTCTCCGGCGGCCAGCGGCAGAGGCTCGGTCTTGCCGGAGCCCTGGCCCATGAGGCTCGAGTCATCCTGCTCGACGAGCCCTCTGCGGGGCTAGACCCCCTCCAGCGAGAGCGCCTCCGCGACCTCGTGGCGGGTCTTTCGGAGGAGATCGTCGTCGTGGTCGCCACCCACCAGACGGAAGACGTGGGGGAGGAGTACACGGACGTCGTCGTGCTGGATCGGGGTGAGGTGAGGTTCCAGGGGAGGCGGCCTGATCTCCTCGCGCAGGCCGTGGCGCGTGAGCCCACGCAGAGCGATCCGCTCCGCGAGGCGTACCGGCGGCTCGTCACCGAGGAGGCCTAGGTGAGTGGACTGCGCAGACCGGCGTGGGCCTTTCTCGCGGTCGGGCTCGGGGTGGCTGCGGTGTACATCGGACTGTTCGCGGATCCGGCGGACTTCCGCGGCCACAGGGAGGCGGCGGGGGCGTTTTCGGCGCTGCTTCTCCTGGTCTCGGGTCCTTTGGCCGCCGCGTCCTCGGCGGTGGAAGGAGGGCGCGTCCGCGGCAGCAGCGGTGTGCTCGAGGCGGCAGTTCGCCCTCCGCTCAGGCTCGTGTGGGGACGGATCTGGCCCGGATTCGCTGCGGGGGCTGCAGTGCAGTGCGCTGCGTTCGGGGTCCTGACCGCGATGGCCGGGCCCGCGCCGGACGGGCCGAACGCACTTCTGGCTGCTTCCCTGGTGGCGGCGGTTCTGCCGCATGCGGCAGCGGGGCACGTCCTCGGCCTTCTGATCCGCCAGGTGTTCGCCGTGCCCGGTGCGGTGCTGCTCTCCTACCTCTGGATCGCGTTCGCCTGGACCCTCGAGCCGCTCCAGCTCAGATACATGGCCGGTCCTGTCATGGCACTGTGCTGTACCCCCGTCAACCGGCTGGACCCGGCGGCGCCGCTGACGCTGCTCGTCGTCTCCCTCGCGGCGGCTGCCGGATTCGCGGCGCTGGCAGCGGTGCTCGGCCGCCCGAGGAGAGCGGCGCGCTCCTGTGTCGAACTCCTCGAGGCGTCGGGCCCAGCCGTTTGTCTTGTTCTCGCTCTCGCAGCGGGCATGGTGACGGGGCGAGGTCTGGGCGTCTTCCCGACTGTCCCGATCGGAGAAGGCGAGCTGCTGTGCCGACGCTCAGACGAGGGCGGTGCCGCGCAGAGCCCGGGAGCAGACGGACGGAAGGGTGGACGGTTTGAGCCGCCCGAGGTCTGCGCCACCGCCGTGCAGCTCTCCGAGGCGGACCGCCGTCCCCTGATCGCGGCGGTGTTCTCCGCCTTGGAGGAGGCTGGCCTGCCTCGGATCCGGCGGGTGGTGTCCCTCGAGAGGCCCCACGAGTCGCCGTTGCTCGACCAGGACGTGGCCAACGTCTTCACCGCACCTGACATGACAGAGGTCGAGGTGATCCGCTCGGCCGCCGCGACGTTCGCCCACCACCTCGTGTTCCAGCGGTGTCCGGAGGGGGAGGGGGCGCCGGACATGGACGCGTATGGCGAGTTCGCCGTCTTGTCTTTCCTCGAGGCCGCGTGGGCTCTCGGGCACGACGACGCGACGGCTGAGGCCCTCCGTGAGCTCGAACGGCTGGAGCTGCAGAACGCGGCATCGCGGAGACCGGAGGCTGAGGCGACCGCCCGCAGCGAGGGCGTACGTGCCGAATGGCTGCGGGCTTCCTATGCGGCGATGAGCCGCTGCAAAGCGCCCCCGACCCCTGCTGCGCGGTCATGAGGTGGGCCCTCATGTCCCGGCATCCGTGGGCGGCCCTCGGAGCTGCGGTCCTCTGCGGAGCCGTGGCGGGTGCGGGCGGCGCGATCGACGTCGCCCTCCCCCTCGTGGGACTGGAGTCGACCGCAACGGCGCTCCCGCTTCCGGCCCTCCTGGCCGCAGCTCTGGTCGCCGTGGCTGTGGGGTGTGCGGATGCCGGGGAAGCGGCGTGGATGGGCGGGGCCGTCCGTCGTCCTGCTGATGCCTCGGCTCTTTTCACAGGCGTGGTGGTCTTGGCGGGGGTCGCGGTTGCCGCCGCCCTGTCTGCCCTCACTCCCATGGCGCTGTTCGCGCGGAACGCGGCAGTGCTCGCCCTGCTGGCGGAGGCCGTGAAGTGCATTGCCGCGGCCCGTCGTATGGCGGCGCCGGCGAGTTCGTCGTCGGCCGTGCCGCCTGGCGTTCTGGCGGGGGCGGCCCCGGTGCTGCTCCTCGCCGTCAGCGCTACGTTCGCGCGGGATCCAAGTGGAGGCGTCTACGCCTGGGCGTGGCTTGTGCGGCGGGACCTCGGGAACCCGATGGCGATGTTGACGGCGTTGGCGGGGCTCGCCGTCGTCGTCGCCTGCCGCCTCGTCTCCAGCCCCCGGTTTGTGGCGCGTTTCGTGCGGAATTCGGCCTGAAATCGCACGAAACGCGCCACAAACGGCTGGAGGGGAGGGAGGGCGAGCCTACCGCCCCGCCGGATTGGCGATGCTCACCGTGAGCGAGCCGTCCGGGCCCTGGCCCGTGACCGTGGCCCTCACGCCGTGGCCGGCCACCTGCACCGAGTGGTAGGGCAGGCGCTGGTCGTAGTAGGCGTTCGGGTCGGAGTCGTCGAACGTCGGGGACTGCTTGGCCTCCGGCGCGCACGGGGTGACGGTGCCGGTCTCGGTCTGCGTGGGCAGGCAGAGCCGGGGCCAGGTCCCCAGGCCGAACGTGGCGTCATAGGACTGGCGCCGCCCGCCGAGCGGCATCATGCCGTTGGGCGCGATGATCGGGGCGACCCGCGCGTCCACCGGCAGGGCCTGTCCGCCGCCCGGGTGCTGGGACGTGTTGTTGTCCTTGAACCCGCCGTCCACGAGCCAGACGAGCATGCCCGGCGTGTACGGGAAGTGCTGCACCCACTTGGGCCGGGTCTGCCGCTCGCCGTAGTTGTACGGGCCGGTCTTGAGCACGGCGTCGTACCCCTGGAACTGCCGGTTCTCGATGAGGTAGAAGCGCTCGGAGCGCTTGTCCGTGTAGCCGGGGTTCTGGGTCCAGTTGGGGTCGGCGGTGAAGCCCTTGGACGGCTTCCTGCCCTCGGCGCCGGTCTTGACGCTGACGCCCCGGCCCGTGATGCTGAGCGAGTCGACCCAGGCCCCGTGGCCCGTCGTCGCGCCGTCGGTCTGGTACCGCAGGCGGAACTGGGAGGGACGGCCCTGGGAGTCGTACGTGTAGCCGAGCCGGTTCCACGCTCCCTGGCTCGAGCCGGTGAGCGGCTCGGCCTTCCCGGTGGCCGTGTTGACGGCGAGCGCCCAGGTCTTGCCGCCGTCGGTCGAGTACTCGGGGTAGAGGAAGTCGTAGTCCTGCTCGATGTCCCACGCGGCCTGCGCCGAGACCGTGATGACGGGGGACGCGTGCCGGCCCTTGGGCGCGGGGACCTGGGCGGTGAGGGAGCCGTTCAGGTTGTCGGCCTCGCCGGACCACCAGGACTTCCGGCCCTGGACCGGCGCGGGGAACTGGATGCGCTCCACCTTGTCCGGCAGGTCCACGCGCACGGCCTGGTCCTGGCCCGCGCGGTGGAACTGGGACGGGTTGAGGGTTTCCGTCTGGGTCTGGCCGAGCGGGACGTTGGAGCCGCGCAGCCAGCCGAGGAAGAGCTTCTCGTTCGGGCCGAATCCGCCCGGGGTGTCGCCGGTGCCGACCACCTCGTCCCGGCCGAGCCACGAGCCCGCGCTCATGATGGTCCAGAAGCCGGTGCCGTTCTCGGCCTTGTTCGTGGTGTCGTAGTAGTCCGGCAGGCCGAGGTCGTGGCCGTACTCGTGCGCGAACACGCCCAGGCCGCCGTTCTCCGGCTCCGTGGTGTAGTCGCCGATCCAGTACTTCGAGCCGCCGATCTGCGTGCCGCCGGCCTTGTTCTGCGCGGGGCCCGACGTCCCGGCCTGCCCGCCGAAGGCGTACCAGCGGTGGGACCAGATGGCGTCCTCGCTCGCGCCGGCCTCCTCGCCCTCGCCGGCGTGGACGGCCTGAAAGTGGTCGATGTAGCCGTCCGGCTCGTTGAAGTTGCCGTCGTGGTCGTAGTCGTACCGGTCCCAGACGTCGAACTGGGAGAGGTACGCGTCGATCTGCGCCGGCGTCTTGCCCGCCTTGAGCTGCGCGTCATACCAGGAGTTGCCCGTGTCCTTGACGAAGTTCCAGGCCCCGCCCTTCTGCTCGACGGCGTTGGCGCCGTACGTCGCCGCGCTGCCCGGCACGGTGACCCAGTTCTCCACCTGGTTGGTGACGGAGTAGACGCCGTTGGACTGCTTCTCGTAGTAGTCCTTCATCGAGTTCGAGGGGCCGTTGAAGAGGTTCCCGTAGTACGCCGGGCTGAAGTCCTCGGTCCACAGCGTGGAGTTGTCCTTGGCCCGGTCCGGCTTGGGGATCTGGTTGTGCTTGGGGCCCGTGCCGCCGAATTCGGACAGGATCGTGAAGATCTTGTCGCTGCGCGGGGTGGAGGTCTCGACGAAGTTCTTCGAGTCCACCTTCACCACGCCCTTCGCGTTCGGTTTGGCGTGCCCGCGCCGGACCTTCTCCTGCGCCTTGAGGCGCAGCTGCTGCTGCTTCTCGGTGAAGGGGCCGGGGAGGTTGTCCTGGCGCTGCGTGGCCTGGGCTTGGGGCTGTGGCGCCTGGCTGGGCGCCACGGGTGCGCCGTCGTCCTGTGCGGGGCTCGCCGACGCCGTCGTCGGGATCGAGGCCGCAAGGAGGGCGAGGGCCGTGGCCGCGCCGGCCGCAATGCGGGAGATCTTCATGATGTCACCTGGATCTGCTTGTGAGACTTGCATCACATTGTGTGTGAGCGTTTAGATCCTACTCAGGCAGCACTCAGGTTCGTCAAGGGTTTCTCAAGACTTCTTTCGGAGACGGAGACGGAGACGGAGACCGCGGGAGGCGGAGAGGACGACGACGGCGGCCGCCCTCGCCCCCGAGACAGCCCCAAGACAGACCCCAGACAGACTTGTGGCGCGTTTCGTGCGATTTCAGGGCCGAAATCGCACGAAACGCGCCACAAATCGGGATGAGGGCGGGTGAGACGGGGGTCGGCGGGCTAGGCCTTCTCGGCTCCGGCGTCCTTGTCCGAGACCCGCTCGGCGAGGTCGTTCCCCTTCTCCTCCCCGCGCTCGTCCGCGAGGTCCTCCTCGAGGGCCGGGGCCACGCGCTCGCCGTCGTCGCCCTCGAGGCCGCCGCGCATCTCGATGAGCGTGCGGACCACGCCCCAGGTGACGGCGGTGAGCGGGACGGCGACGATCGCGCCGGAGACGCCCCCGATGTGCGCGCCGATGGCGAGCGCCACGAGGATGACCGCGCCGTGGAGGCCGAGCGAGTTGCCCATGACCTTCGGCTGCAGGATGTGGTGCTCGATCTGGTTGACGAGGATGACGATGCCCACGAGGACCAGCGCCGGGATCGGGCCGAGCGTCACGAGCGTGACGAGCGCCGCGAGCAGGCCGGTCACGAGCGCGCCGACGATCGGGACGAACGCGCCGAAGAAGATGAGGGTGCCGAGCGGGATGGCGAGCGGGGCGCCCATGACGAGCATCGCGATGGTGTCCACGACGGCCGCGAACGCCGCGATGGTGACCGTTCCGCGGACGTAGTTGCCGAGCACCTTGACGCTCGCGATGCCGGCGGCCTGGGCGTCCTCGCGGCGGCGGGTGGGGATGAAGCGCTTGATGAAGCCCCACATCCGGTCCCCGTCGAGGAGGAAGAAGAAGAGGAGCACGAGCGTGAGGATGGTGCCCGTGGCGATCTCGCCGGCCGTGGCGAACCCGTGGAGGGCCCGCTGGCCGAGGTCCCCGCCCGAGGAGTTGAGGGACTTCTCGAGCTGCTGGAGGCGGGCCTCGTCGATCTGCATGCCGAAGCGGCCCAGCCACTCCTGGAGGCGGTCGACGCCCTGGATGGCCTTGGCCACGAGCTCGTCCGTCTGGTTGGCGATGGACACGCCCACGAGGGAGAACACGCCGAGCAGGAGCAGGATGGTGCCCACGAACGTGATGACCGTGGAGCCGATCCGGCCCACGCCGCGCTTCCGCAGGGCCTCCAGGGCGGGGTGCAGGGCGCAGGTGAGAATGATCGCGATGAGCACGGGCAGCGTCGCGAGCGCCTGGGTGGTGAGGCCCCAGGCGATGACGCCGATGCCGACGCAGAAGATGAGCACCTGGAGGACGCGGGTGGCGGCGTGCCCGATGTTGTCGCTCCACAGGTTCTTCAGGGGCTTGGCTGCGGGGTCCGGGGTTCTCAGGTGCGCAGAGTGCATGGCTGGGGTCCTGGCTGGGTCGGGGAACGGGGCGGATACGGGCGTGGGCCCGGAGCCTGGTGACTCCGGGCCCACGCTTCAGCATAGGCCGGCCTGCTGTGCGAGCGGCAGGCGGGCGTGCGCGCTACCGGGCGCCGGCGGGCTCCGCCTCGGCCGCGGCGGCCTCCTGGTTGAGGTCCTCGACGATCTCGTGCGCCTCCTCGTGGGACTCGGCCGACGGCGTGGAGCCCCAGAGGTGCCGGCCGTTGGACTCCTTGATCCAGTGGACCGAGACGAGGCCGATGACGCCCGCGATGATGAGGTAGTAGGCGGGCCACATGAGGTCGTGGGTCGCGTTGATGAGCGAGGCCATGACGGTGGACGTGGTGCCGCCGAACAGCGAGATGGAGATGTTGAACGCGATGGACAGGGCGCCCGCGCGGACCGCCGTCGGGAAGAGGGACGGCAGCGTGGACGGCATCGTGGCGCTGAAGCAGATCAGGCTGAGGCCCATGATGAGCAGGCCGCAGAGGATCGTGAAGACGCCGTCGGCGCGGATGAGCAGGACGGACGGGACCGCCAGCACGATGAGCGCAGCGGAGCCGATCCGGATGATCGCCTTGCGGCCGAAGCGGTCCGAGAGGCGGCCGATGACCGGGATGAGCGCCAGGCAGACCGCCATGACGATGATCTGCAGGACGGAGGACGTGAGCTCCGAGACGCCGCCCGTGCCCTGCATCTCCTTGATCGTGGGGAAGTACTGCGGAACGTAGGCCGTCAGCATGTAGTTGGTGACGTTCCAGGCGAGCACGAGGCCGATGCAGGCGAGCATGTTGGGCCACAGGGTGAGGATGCGCTTGAACTCGCCCTTCTCCTTGCGGGACTTGTCCTCCTGCTCGGCCTTCTCCTCCATCGCCGTGAAGGCGGGGGTGTCGGCGAGCTTGGACCGCAGGTAGACGCCCACGAAGCCGAGGGGGAGCGCCACGAAGAACGGCAGGCGCCAGCCCCAGGAGGTCATCTGCTCGTCGGTCAGGACGGCGGTCATGATCGTGGCCGTGGAGGCGCCGAGGAGGTAGCCCGTGAACGTGCCGAACTCGAGCAGGCTGCCGAAGAAGCCGCGGCGGCGGTCCGGCGCGTACTCGGCGATGAAGGTCATGGCGTTGCCGTACTCACCGCCCGTGGAGAAGCCCTGGACGAGGCGGCAGGCGAGGAGCAGGAACGGCGCCGCGAGGCCGATGGCCGCGTAGCTCGGCAGGACGCCGATGGCGAAGGTGCCGAGCGCCATCATGATCATCGTCATCGCGAGGACCTTGTTGCGGCCGATCTTGTCGGAGAGCGGGCCGAGCACGAAGCCGCCGATCGGCCGGACGAGGAACGCGACGGCGAAGAGCGCCGCCACGATGATCGAGCCGACGGGACCCTTGAGGTCCGGAGGCAGGAACACGCCCTGGATGGTCGTCTGGAGGTAGCCGTAGACGCCGAAGTCGTACCACTCGGTGACGTTGCCGATGGCGGCCGCGCCGATGGCGCGCTTGACGATTCCGGGGTCGGTGACGGTGACCTCGTCGACGGTCCACCTGCGGCGGACTGACTCAGGACCGAACATGGAGGTTCCTTCCCTTGGGTGCATGGCCCGGCGGCGCCCGGGATCTCCGGCCGACACCGATTGGCAACGATACGGGCATTTATGTAACTAATCTAATTAGTTGACCTGGTTCACAGGCTTCCCGCGTGCCGCGCACAGTCCCAGACTGCTTGGAACGCCTACACTACGCCTCGCGTCAGGAGTCTCCGCCCCGGTTCAGGGCCGTCCGCCTCGCCGGAGGAGCTGCCCGAACTCCGCGTCCGGCATCATCGCGCCGCCGGTCAGCCACGCCACATGCGTGCCGCGCCGGATCTGCTCCCGCGAGATCCCCGCGCGGGCGAGCGTCCCGTCCTCCGCCCTTGCGAGCGACGACGCCGCGACGAGCCCCGCCGCCGCCGAGGGCTCCGCCCTGAGCCCCTCAGAGGAGTGCGCGAGGGCGAGGGCGCGGACGAGATCGCCGTCGTCGGCCGTGGCGAACGCCGAGACCTGCCCGCCGACCTCCCGGCCCACCAGCGCGGAGGGGCGCTGGACGGCGAGGCCGTCCGCTTCCGTGAGGCCGTCGAGGCCGATGTCCGCGACGTGGACGCGCTCGTGGAGGCCCGTCAGGGTGCCGAGGAGAACAGAGGGCGCATGGGTCGGCTCGACGAAGACGCAGCGGACCCGGTCCCCGAACAGCCGCGTGGCGCCGTAGGCGATGCCGCCGGGGGAGCCGCCCACGCCGCACGGGAGGTAGAGGAAGAGCGGGCGGTCCGCGGTGACCGGCACCGAGAGGGCCTCGAGCTGGCCGGCGAGGCGGCGGGCCGCGACGGCGTAGCCGAGGAAGAGGTCGGAGGACTGCTCGTCGTCGATGAAGAAGGAGGAGGGGTCCTGCGCGGAGGCCTCCCGCGCCTCGGTGACGGCGGTGCTGAAGCGGCCGGCGTGCTCGATCACCTCGGCGCCCTGGGCCCGGAGGCGCTCCTTCTTCCATGCCTTCGCGTCCTCGGACATGTGGACCTGGACGCGGAAGCCGAGCGCGCGGCCCGCCAGGCCGATCGAGAGGCCCAGGTTGCCCGTGCTGCCCACGGCGATCGTGCGGCGGGACATGGCCTCGCGGACCCCGTCTTCAAGGAAGACGAGCGGACCGCGCTCCAGGCCGATCCCGCTCTCCTCCAGGACCCGCTGCGCGAAGGCGAACACGGCGTTGATGCCGCCGCGGGACTTGACGGAGGCGGTGACGGGCAGCTCGTTGTCGCACTTGGCCCAGAGCGGGCCGAGCTCCGCGTCGGTCTCGCGCTGCAGGGCCTCGCGGAGGGCGGGCGTGTGGACAAGGCGGGACTCGATGACGCCCGCGCTCGGCGCCGTCTCCGGCCAGATGCGCTCGACGAGCGGCGCGAACCACTCGAACCGCGCCCTCGCCTCCTCGAGGGCCTCGGGGGAGATGGGGCTTCCGGCGGGAGCGGGTTCCGCAGCCGGGCCAGGCACCGGGTTCGCGGCACGGGCGCCGGTGGCGGGCTCCTGGCCCGGGGCGCCCTTCTCAGTCCCGCTCGGCGCCTGATCCGCGGACCGGTCCGGCACCCAGAGCGTGGGCCGGGCGGCCCTGAGGTCCTCGAGGACGGCGGCTCCGTGCTCGTCGGGGCGCTCGGGGCGGATGTCTTCGGGGCGGATGTTCAGCTGATCGGGCATGCCTGCCTCCTCCGGGTCGCGGGCGTGCGGGGCTGTCCGTCCTTGACGCTACCCGGGAGGCCTCGTTTCTCCAGCCCCCCCGACGAAAAGTGGCGCGTTCCGTGCAGTTTCAGGGCGAAAACTGCACGAAACGCGCCACTTTTCCGGGCAGGCTGGGCAGGCCGGGCAGGCCGGGCAGGCCGGAGGGGAGGGAGAGCGCAGCCCCTACCTCTGCTCGAGGAAGACCGGCTCGAAGAACCGCCCCAGCGCTTCCGGCTCGGTGAGGGGGAAGACCCCCGCCACGTACTGGTCCGGCCGGACGACGACGACGCACCCCTCCCGGCTGATCTCCCGCTCGGCGAAGACGTCCTCATCCGGCAGGGAGGCGTAGACCTTCTCGAGGTAGCGCAGGCGGTACGGGCCCACCTCGGGGGTGAAGACCGCGGGGACGTCGTTGATCTTCACGTCGAGGTGCTCCTCCTGGAAGACCGCCTTGACGTCGAACAGCGCGTCCTTGTCGGCCCCGGCCGGGGTGAAGCGGTTGACCGGCGACTCGGGCGAGGTCTCCATCCACTCCGCCCAGCGCCGCAGGGTCTCCGAGCGGCCCTCGCCTGCGCCCTCGTCCGCGAAGACGTAGACGCGCCAGCGCCCGTCCGCCGTCGCCTGATGGCCGAGGTGCAGCGGGAACGCGTCGCAGACCCGGTTGACCCGCGCGGACTTGAAGCGCTTGCCCACGGGGAAGCCCTTGGCGAGGCCCTGGTGCTCCTGGCCGCCGGTGATCTGGGACTCGGTGTACTCGGTCATGAAGCCGGCCGGGAACTCCGCGGTCTTGACGTAGAAGTCCTCGAGGTACTCCGGGTCCGGGAGCTGGTCCGAGGGGGTGGCCATGAGCGTGGACCACTCCCTGTCGAAGTCGATGAGGTTCTTCGCGATGACCTGGCGCTCCGCCGAGTACGTCCGCAGCAGAGACTCCGGGCTGAGGCCAGAGAGGACGTGGCCGAGCTTCCAGCCGATGTTGAAGCCGTCCTGCATCGAGACGTTCATGCCCTGGCCCGCCTTGGCGGAGTGCGTGTGGCAGGCGTCGCCCGTGATGAAGACGCGGGGCTGGCGGGCGTCGTCGGTGTCGTCGACGTCGTCGAACTTGTCCGTGAGGCGGTGGCCCACCTCGTAGACGCTGTTCCAGGCGACGTGCTTCACGTCGAGCGAATACGGGTGCAGGATCGCGTTCGCCTTGGCGATGACCTCGTCCAGCGTGGTGCTGCGGATCTCGCCCTTGCTCTCGGGGTGCACCTCGCCGAGGTCCACGTACATGCGGAAGAGGTGGCCGCCCTCGCGGGGGATGTGCAGGATCGAGCCGTGCTGCGACTGGATGGCGCACTTGAGCCGGATGTCCGGGAAGTCCGTCGTCGCGAGCACGTCCATGACGCCCCAGGCGTGGTTGGCCTGGTCGCCCTCGAGCTTCCGTCCGATCGCGGCGCGCACCCCCGAGCGCGCGCCGTCGCAGCCGACGACGTACTTGGCCCGCACCGTCTTCTCCTGCCCCTCGAGCGGGCCGGCGGTGTGGCGGAGGGTGACGACGACGGGGTGCTCCTCGCCGTCCTCGACCGTCAGGGTGACGAACTCGTAGCCGAAGTCCGGCGTGAGGCGGGCCGGGGAGTTCCGCATGAACTCGGCGAAGTAGTCCAGGATGCGGGCCTGGTTCACGATGAGGTGCGGGAACTCGCTGACGCCGTGCGGGTCGTCCACCGGGCGGGCGCCGGGGATGATGTTCTCCGGCTTCTCGGGGTCCGGCTTCCAGAAGGCCATCTCGGTGATGTGGTATGCCTCGTCGATGACCCGGTTGGCGAAACCGAACGCCTGGAACGTCTCCACCGAGCGCGCCTGGATGCCGTCCGCCTGGCCCACCTCGAGGCGGCCGGGCCGGCGCTCGATGATGCGCGTGTTGACCTGCGGGTACTGCGAGAGCTGAGCGGCCGTGATCATTCCGGCGGGGCCCGTGCCCACGATGAGGACGTCCATCGTGTCCGGGAGCTCCTCCGGGCGGTCGACGCCGACGCCGTCCGCGGCCTGGATCATCGGGTCATGGGAGACGTATCCGTGGTGGTGGAACTGCATGGCTTCCCGGCTCCTTCTCCGACGGCGGTGTCGGGGGCTTCTGTCTGGTCGGCGTGGTGGGGGTGTGGTCGGGCGACGGTTGGGGGTCTCGGCGAGTGCCCGGACGGCTGCCGTGACGGTGCCCGGGGTGCTGTCCGGGCGGCTGCATCGGCGGCTGCGCAGGCGGCTTCGTGCGGGCCCGGGGTCTGCGACCCGGCTACCGGCGTTCTCCGTTGCACGAGTTCGCTCAGAGAACTCGGTGTTCTCAGAGCGAACTGTGTTCTAGATCATAGGGGCTTGGGCCGGGGTGGGCAAGGCTGGGGCCGGGGCGCGGACGGGGGGCTGCACAGTTCCGGGTGCGGAGGGCCTGAAGCTCGTCCTCCCCGCACCCGCTTCTGCCGTGGCACCCGTTTTCGCTCAGAAAGGCGCTCGGAAACGGGTGTTTTCGATGAAAACCGGGTGTGAACGGGCTGGGCTACACGGTTCTGGGTGTAGACGGGGCAGCGCCGCGCGCTCCGGGTGTGAACGGGCTGGGCTACACGATTCCGGGTGTGAACGGGGCAGGGTCGCACGAATTCATGGTGCGAATGAGCGTGGGTGGGCAGGCCGCTCCGGCGTCAGGAGCCGAGCGGGCGCACAAACGGGAACGTGAGGACGTCCCGGATGTTGGTGCCGGTGAGCAGCATGACCATACGGTCCACGCCGATGCCGAGTCCGCCGGCCGGGGGCATGCCCGTCTCGAGCGAGTAGAGGAAGTCCTCGTCCACGGCCATCGCCTCGGGGTCGCCGTGGGCGGCCTTGAGGGACTGCTCGGTGAGGCGGCGGCGCTGCTCCACGGGGTCCGCGAGCTCGGAGTAGGCGGTGCCGATCTCCATGCCGTTGGCCACGAGGTCCCACCGCTCGGCGAGCCCCGGGATGTGCCGGTGCGGACCGGCGAGGGGGCTCGTCTCCACGGGGAAGTCCACGTAAAAGGTCGGGAAGACGGTGGCAGGCTCGACGATCTCTCCGTAGAGCTCCTCGATGAGCGCCCCCGGCCCCATCTCCGGGCGGAAGGGGACGTCGTGAGCCCGGCAGAGCTCGAGGAGCGTCTCGATGTCCGTGTCCAGCGTGACCTTCTGGCCCACGGCCTCGGAGACCGCGTCCAGGACGCTCACCACCGGCCAGGGCCGCGAGACGTCCGTCAGGACGAGGGCGCTGCCGCCCTCCGCCTCTTCAGAGGCCGTCCGCAGCGGCAGGCTGACCGAGCCGTGCGCCTGGAGCGCCGCGTGCTTGATGAGCTTCTCGGTGAGTTGGCGCATCGTGGTGTAGTCGCCGAACGGCTCGTAGGCCTCGAGGGCCGTGAACTCGGGGTTGTGGGTGGCATCCGCGCCCTCGTTGCGGAAGTTGCGCCCGATCTCGAAGACCGGGCCCAGGCCGCCCACGAGCAGACGCTTGAGCTGGAGCTCGGGGGCGATGCGCAGCGTGAGGTCCACGCCGTAGGCGTTGATGAACGTCTTGAACGGCCGGGCGGTGGCGCCGCCGTGGACCGTGTTGAGCATCGGCGTCTCCACCTCGATGAAGCCGGCTCCCGTCAGCACCTCGCGCAGCGCGTGGACCGCGCGGGAGCGCAGACGCAGGCGCTCGGTCTGCGCGGGGTTGGTGAGCAGCTCGGTGGAGCGGCGGCGCAGACGCGCCTCCGGGTCCGTCAGGCCCCGGAACGGGACCGGGTGCAGCGTCTTGGCCCCCATGCTCCACGAGCTCGCGAGCAGGGAGGGCGTTCCGTTGCGGGACTCTCCGGGGACGCCCTCGACGACGATGAGGTCTCCCGTGCCGATCCCGGTGCGCAGCGCCTCGAAGCCTTCAGTCGAGTCCCGCTCGAACACGGCCTGGAGGGTCGCGCTGCCGTCCACGAGGTCCACGAAGACCACGCCGCCGTGCTTGCGCACGCTCCGCGCCCGGCCGTAGAGGCTGAGCCGACGCGAGGGACCCCAGTCCTCAGCCGCCAGCTGCCCGAGGCGCGTGGTCTCCCGGGACCCGAGCGGGTAGGGGGACATGCCGTTGTCCCGCAGACGGGACGCCTGCGCGAGCCGCAGCCGGGTGTAGGCGTTGGGGACGTGCATGACGTCGTCCACCGCGGCGCTGCGGAGCGTGAGCGACTGGCCGTGCAGGCGCTCCAAGCTCTCCCGCGTCATGGGCTCGCGGATGTACGGCTTGTTCCACGGCAGCTCCGGGAGGAATCCCTCGGCGACGCCGGCGGCCCAGCCCGCGCGGAGGAGGGAGAATGCGCCGTCGAAGAGGAAGAAGCGGGGCGACCACTCCGGGTCGAACTTCTGGTTGGCCCGATAGAGGCTCTCCACCTGGGTGAAGCGGTCCAGCACGCCCAGGATGCCCGAGTTCACGCGCGTGGCGAGACCCGCGCCGAGCCGGTCCGCGTCCGCGAAGATGCCGCGGAACACCGCGAAGTTGAGCGAGACGCGCTGGATGCCGTTGTCCCGGCCGAAAGCCATGAGCTCGCTGATCATGAGCTCGTTGGTGCCGTTCGGCGCCTTGGGGTGACGGAGCATGAGATCGAGCGAGAGCGAGTTGGAGCCCCACGGCACGAACGTTAGGAGGCCGAACAGGGTGCCCTCGACGTCATGGGCCACGACGACGACGCTGTCCATGTCCGCGTCGTCGTTGAACCGGCCGAGCGCCATGGAGAAGCCGCGCTCGCGGGCCGTCCGCCAGTTGCGGACCGTGGTGGCGAGGGCCTCCCGCTGCTCCGCGTTCAGGTCCCGCATGCGGTGGATGCCGACGGCGAGGCCGGCCCGCCTCGCCCTCTGCACTGAGTGCCGGACGCTGGTCATGGCCGCGTTGTTCAGGGTGAAGCGGTCCGGGCGCAGGACCGCCTCGTCCCCGAGGGAGACCACGCTCAGCCCCCGCTCCACGTAGATCCGCGCCGCCGCCTCGGAGGCGCCGATGACGGCGGGGCTCCAGCCGTAGGTACGGCAGGCGCTCATCCACTCCGTGGTGAGCTGCTTCCAGGAGGAGCGAGGGCCGATGGGATCCGCGGAGACGAGGCACACGGGACTGATCAGCCGGTACGTCAGGCTCGCCCGCCCGTCCGAGGACGTGAAGACCCGCTTGTCCCGCCGCGTGGAGAAGTAGGAGAGGGAGTCCGGGGCCTCCATGTGCAGCAGCTGCTCGCGGACGCGCTCCTCGGCCTCGGGGCCCTCGTGGGACTCGCGGCTGCTCGGGCGCAGGAGCACGTACAGTCCGGCGCAGAGGCTCGCTGCGAGAAGCGCGGACACGACCTGCGAGATGAGGAACACGCCGCGCACGGCCTCGTGCGGCAGCAGGTGGACGTTGATGCCGAGGGACCGCTTGAGGGCGATGAGGAACAGCTCCACGTCCCCGACCCCGCGCACATGGGTCACGTTGAGCAGGATCGCGAGGACCAGCAGGGAGACGAGGAGCCCGATGCCCGTCACGAGGAGGGCACGCAGGAAGAGAGCCGAGCGGATCCTGGCCGGGAACGCCCGCTTCAGCCGGTAGAGGAGGAACGGAGCGGCCAGCCCGATGAGCACGGCCAGCACGGACTGCAGCCCGAGCAGGGGGCCTGCGAGCGGCGGACCCGGAAGCCGGAAGCCCTCCCGCACCAGGCTGACCAGGGTCAGCAGGGACAGCACCGCTCCCAACAGCTGGAAGGCGGCGACGGCGATGAGCGCCACCCGCTTGCGCCGGGCGAGCGCTCCCCACAGGATCCACAGCACGAGCACGGAGATGGGGGTGGAGGCGAGCGGGATGTTCACGATCCCGAACACCTGCTCCACGAACGTGCTCTGCCCGGGGTGTCGGGTGGCGCGGACCAGGAGCACGAAGACCGAGGCGATGGCCGCCAGTCCGTACATCGCGATGACGACGCGCGCTCCCGTCTCCTCCGCCCGGGTCGAGGGCACAAGGGTGCGGTTGGACTCCAGCTGTTTTGTCACGGTGGAAATGCTATGGGTTCTCCCTGTGTGGTGTCCGGGCGGCTGTCCCCGCCGCCAGGGTCACGGTGCCGTCCGCCGCGGTGGCCCACACTCCCGAGCTGCCGCGGCGGTGGGACCCGACGAGGTGCGTGTCCACCACGCCGATGGCCTCCATGAGCGCGAACATCGTGGTGGGTCCCACAAAGCGGAACCCCTCCTTCTTGAGCGCCTTCGAGAGAGCGCGGGACTCCGCAGACTGGGAGGGGATCTCCTCCAGGGTGCGCGGCGCGAGCCCCTGCTCCGGCTGGAAGGACCAGACGAGCTGCTCCAGCCCGCCCTTCTCCCGGAGCCGGATGACCGCCGCTGCGTTGGAGACCGTCGCTTCGATCTTCTGCCGGTTGCGGATGATCTCCTCGCACTGCAGGAGGCGCTCCACGTCCGCCTCCGTGAAGGCGGCCACGGCTTCCGGCTCGAACCCGGCGAACTCTCGGCGGAAGGCCTCTCTCTTGCGCAGCACCGTGGCCCAGGACAGACCGGCCTGAAAGCCCTCCAGCGCCAGGCGCTCGAAGACCGTGGCCTCCCCGTGGACGGGCATGCCCCATTCCGTGTCGTAGTACTCCCGGAGCAGGTCCGAGGAGGAGGCCCACGCGGGCCGTCTCAGGCCGTCCGGCCCGAGCACGAGGTCTGGTGAGGGCATGGCAGCGTCCTTCCGGTCAGCCTCCCGGGCCGAGGCGCCCGGCGGTCAAGGCACATTCCACGCTAGGGGTCCTCCGGCCGGCCCGTGCCGTCCGGCGGCGGAATGTGGACAACTTTCCGTTCGACGGCGGCTGCCGCGCCGCGCCGTCGTCGTCGCCCCGGCATCCCACCGGCCCGGCCGGCGAGAGGGGGGTGGATCAGCCCCGGCGCTGTGCCTCGGCACGCTCCTCGAGGAGAGCGTCGAGCTTGCCGAACGAGGACTTCCAGCCCGCCGTCGCCGGCTCGAAGACCACCTCGGGCAGGGGCGCCTGGCGGATGAGGATGCGGGTGCCCTGCCCGGTCTCCTCCACGAGGGTCTCCATGACGACGTCGGAGGGCAGGCCGAGCTCTGCGCCGCCGCGGTCGGTGGCGCGGATGTAGCGGGACTCGCGGAGCTCGTCGATGGTGGCGTCCACGGGGGAGGACTGGGACTCGTCCTCCTCGTTGACCATCTGGAACGCGTAGGCGCCGCCCTCGCGGCGCTCGACCGTGATGGTGTCGCGCGGGACGCTCCAGCCGGTGGGGCCGAACCAGCGGCTGATGAGCTCGGGGTCGAGGAACGCCTCGTAGACGTCCGCCGCGGGGGCGCTCGTCACGTGCTCCACCTCGAACTGTCCGAAGCCTTCGGGGAATCCGCTCACGGTTGTCTCCTTCGTCGATGGCGGCGGCCGGGGGCCGGCCGGCTGCGCCGTGGGACCCGGCGCAGCGTCTGTGAGGACAGCCTATAGAGTCGAATGCATGTACGAGCCGCGTCCCGCCCCGATGCCGCCTTTCGCGCAGATCCGGCGCCCCGAGGACATGCCGCCCTGGACCCTGCCGTTCTCCTGGCGGGACACCGCGTTCCTGGCCGTGTACGTGGGCACCCTCGTCCTCGGCCTGCCCGTGGCCGCCCTCCTCGGCATCCTCATGGCCGCCGGCATCCGGCCGGACCTCAAGGACCCGCTCACCGGCGCCCTCCTCCAGACCGGCGTCTACACCCTCATCATCATCGCCTTCTGCCTGCTGCTCTGGCCGGACGTCCGCCGCGCGGCCCGCCGCTTCACGTCCCGGCCCGGCCTCGCCTGGGGGCTCATCCCCGCGTTCTGGCTCGGGAACGTCCTCATCCTCACCGCCGTCGGCGCCCTCATGAGCCTCGTGGACCCCAACCTCTCGGAGTCCGCCAACCAGCAGGGGCTCGCTGACCTCGCCAAGAAGGTGCCCTTCCCGATCATGGCGGTCTCCACGGTGGTCTTCGCGCCGCTCGTCGAGGAGTACGTCTTCCGCAACGTCCTCCTCGGCAAGCTCTCGCGGGTCATGAGCCAGTGGGTCGCCCTGCCGATCTCCGCCGTCGCCTTCACGGTGCTGCACGCGCTCGCAGGCTGGCCGGACAACCCGCTCACGCTGCTGCCGTATCTGGTCATGGGCCTGAACTTCGGGCTCATCTACATCCTCTCGGGCAAGAGCTTCCTCTCCTCCGCCCTGGTCCACGGCCTCCACAACCTCATGGCGCTCTCGCTCCTCTACGTGGCGCCGACCTCCCTGCCCACCTGATGCGGCAGCGCGTCGGCCGAGAGCTCCTCCTCCTCGCCCTGCCCGCGCTCGGCGCCCTCGTGGCCGAGCCGCTCTTCGTCCTCGCGGACACCGCCATGATCGGCCGGCTGGGGACGGCGGAGCTGGGCGGCGTGGGGGTCGCGTCCACGCTCGTCCAGACGAGCATCGCCCTCCTCATCTTCCTCGCCTACGGGACCACGCCGGCGGTCTCCCGCCTCCTCGGCGCGGGCCGTCCGGCCCAGGCGCTCGGGGTCGGGCGCGACGGCGTGGCCCTCGCCCTCCTCCTCGGCCTTGCCCTCACCGCCGCGGGGTGGCTCGGTGGACCCGCTCTCGCGGAGGCGATGGGCGCTCGCGGCGCCATGCAGCCGCACGCCGCCGCCTACGTCCTCGGCAGCCTGCCCGGCCTCACGGCCATGCTCGCGGTCATAGCGCTCACGGGGGTCTTCCGCGGGCTCGGCGATGCCGCCACGCCGCTCTGGGTGGCCGGCGCCGGGGCCGTGGTCAACGTGGGCCTCAACGCGCTCCTCGTCTTCGGGGCGGGCCTTGGCGTCGTCGGCTCGGCGCTCGGCACGTCCGCCACGCAGTGGCTCATGGCCCTCGTCATGGGGGCGATCCTCGCCCGCCGGATGCGCGCGGAGGGCGTCTCCTTCCGCCCGACGGCGGCCGGCATCCGCCAGAGCGCCGGCGCGGGCGTGTGGCTCGTGGTCCGGAGCGTGACCATGCGCGGGGCCATCCTCGCTACGGTCTTCGCGGTCACCGGCTGGGGGCCGGGCGCCGCGGCCGCGCACCAGCTGGTCAACGGGCTGTTCTCGCTGACGGCGCTCGCGCTGGACGCCATCGCGATCGCGGCGCAGACCCTCATCGCCCGGGAGCTCGGCGCGTCCAACGCGGACCGCGCGCGGGCCTTCCTCTCCACGATGCTCCGCTGGGGCGCGGCCTTCGGGGTCGGCACGGGGGCGCTCCTGGCCGTGTGCTCGCCCTTCCTCGCGGGCTGGTTCGGCCAGGACGCCCTCCAGCCCACGATCCTCGCCGCGGCGCTCGTCCTCGCGGCCTCCCAGCCGCTCTCGGCGGTGGTCTTCGTGCTCGACGGCGTTCTCATCGGCGCCTCCGATCTCCGCTACCTCGCCCTCGTCTCGGTGGGAACGCTGCTCGTGTACGCGGTGTGCCTGGGCGGCGTCGTCGCCGTCTTCCCTCCGGGGCCGCAGGCGCAGCCGGCGGGGCAGCTCGCCGCGGTCTGGGCCGCATGGGGGTTCGGGTTCATGGCGGCCCGCGCGGTCACGCTGCTCGTGCGGGCGCGCGGCGGCGCGTGGATGCGGCTCGGCGGCGAGGCCTGAGGCCGGGCGGGGCCTGCTGGGCCAGGCAGGCCGGGAGAGCTGAGCAGGCCGGGCAGGGCGCCCGGCGGAGAGGCGCCGGGACCTCGCCGCCTACGATGGAGGAATGAGCACTTTCCAGGGAGACCGCCGCGGGCTGGGCCGCGGCCTGGCGGCGCTCGCCGCCGTGTACCTCGTCTTCGGCCTCGGAACCGTCTTCTGGGGCCAGCCGTCTGAGGCCGCCGCGGGCGTCGTCGCCGGAGCGTTCTCCCTGGCCCTTGCAGGGGCGCTCTTCCTCACACGGCTCGCCCTCGTGGGCTCCGCTGAGGGGACCTACCGTCCGGAGGCGGGGATGCCCTTCGCCCTGCCCGTCATCGGGGCTGCCGCGCTGGTCGGACTCGTCCAGGCCGTCCTCCACAGCTCCCTCTCGGCCTCGGTCCTCGCGGGAGCCGTGTGGATCCTGACCGGCGCGGCGCAGCTCTGGTGGATGCTCGCGGAGCGCCGGGCCTCGGCCGCGCCCCACCCGCTCTCCAAGGACTGGCTCGTGGCGGGGGCTGTCTCGCTCGTGACGGGCGTGTGGCTCCTCTTCGTCCGTGACCTCGGCGCGCACGGCCAGCTCGGCATCTCGGGCGGCGCGGCGATCATCACGGGCATGCTCTGGACCATCTCGGCCCTGACGCTCGCTCTCGGCGAGCAGAAGCCCGCTCCCGGCCCGCGTTGAGCCTCGGCACGTACAATCAGGAGAAGTCTGCCCGCACCCGAGTCGAAACGGAGCCGCGCCGCGTGCAAACCCCTTGGTACAAGCGTGATGCCGTCAAGATCCCGCTGCTCTTCGCCGTCATCGCCGGTGTCGTGGCGGGCGTCGTCGCCACCATCGCGGTGAGCGGCGGCTCGGCGAACCCCCTGCGCGTCAACGTGGGCCTCATCGCGTTCGGCGTCGCGTTCATCGTCTCGCTCGTGGTGGCCGCCATGCTCCAGATGGTGGAGAAGCCGAACGACCCGGAGCTCGGGCAGGGGTCCGGCATCCACCGCCGCGCCGCGGACATCCCCGGCGGCGCCCAGAACGTGCCGGATCCCCGCGCGCACCATGCGCACCGTCCGGAGCACGCGCCCGTCGAGGACGAGCGCCCCGAGGCCTAGCCCTTCGGCCTCCAGCGCCGCAGCCGCAGCGAGTTCGCCACGACGATCACGCTGGAGAGCGCCATCGCCGCCCCCGCGAACATGGGGCTGAGCAGTCCCGCCGCCGCCACCGGAATCCCGATGACGTTGTAGGCGAACGCCCATGCCAGATTCGCCTTGACGGTCCGGAGTGTGGCGCGGGCGAGCCCCAGCGCCGTCGGCACCGAGGAGAGGCGCTCGCCGAGGACGGTGATGTCCGAGGCCCCGCGCGCGGCGTCCGTGCCCGTGGTGAGGCTGATCCCCAGGTCCGCGGTGGCGAGGGCGGCGGCGTCGTTGAGGCCGTCGCCCACCATGACGGCGCGGCCGCGCTCGGCCCGGATCCGCTCGACCTCCGCCACCTTGTCCTCCGGCAGCAGCCCCGCGCGGACGTTCTCCGCGGGGATCCCGAGCTGCTCGGCGACGCGGAGGGCGGCCTGCTCGTGGTCGCCCGTGAGCATGAAGACGGCGAGCCCCGCGTCCTGGAGCCGGGCCACGGTCTCCCGGGCGTCCTCGCGCACCGTGTCCGCGATCCCGAGGGCCGCGGTGACCTCGCCGTCCACCGCGACGAGGACGCGGCTCAGACCGCCGTCCTGCTCAAGGGCGCCGAGCAGGCGCCTTGGCGCCTCGAGCCCGGCGGCCTCGAGCGCCTCGGGGGAGCCGACGACGACGCTGCGCCCGTCCACCGTCCCCTGCACGCCGCCGCGGCCCAGGGCGCGCACGTCCGAGACCTCCGCCTCGGCCGGGTACGCCGCGGCCACGGCCTGGGCGATCGGGTGCGCGGACCGGGACTCCAGCGCGCCGGCGAGCCTGAGCGCGGACTCCTCGCCGTGGGCGGCCGCCGCGCGCATGCGCCCGGTGGTGAGGGTGCCGGTCTTGTCGAAGAGGACCGCGCCGAGACGGCTGGCCTGCTCCAGCGCCTGCGGCCCGGAGATGTAGATGCCGAGCTCCGCCCCGCGGCCGCTGCCGGCCACGAGGGCCACGGGCGTGGCGAGCCCGAGCGCGCACGGGCACGCGATGACGAGCACCGCCACCGCGGGCCCCAGCGCGTGGGCGAACGAGCCCGTGCCGATCCACCAGCCCACGAGCGTGAGCGCCGCGATGCCGAGCACCACGGGCACGAACACCCCGGAGACCCGGTCCGCGAGCCGCGCGATCGCGGCCTTCTTGGACTGCGCCTCGCTCACGAGCCGGCCCATCCGCGCCAGGCGGGTGTCCCGCCCCACGGCCAGCGCCTCCACCTCCGCGGACCCGTCCACGACGACGGATCCCGCGTCCACGCGAGACCCCTCGGACGGCCCGGCCTCGGCCGGGCCCCCGGCCGAACCCTTGGCCGAACCTTGGGCGGAGGCCATGCGGGGGACGGACTCGCCCGTCATGGAGGACGTGTCCACGCTGATGCTCCCGGACCGGACCCGGCCGTCCGCGGGGACGAGCTCTCCGGCGCGGACGCGGACCACGTCTCCGGCCCGGAGCCGGCTGGCCGGGATGCGCCGGGGGTCCAGCGGGCGGCCCTCCCGCTCGACGAGCACCGCGTGCCGAGGGGACGCCTCGACGAGCGCCCGCACAGCCGAGGACGCCCGGGCGGTGGCGCGCTTCTCGAGGAGCCGTCCGAGGAGGAGGAAGGTGACGATCACGGCGGCGCTCTCGAAGTACACGCCGACGTGCGCGCCGGCCGAATCGTGGCCTCCGCCCATGCCGCCGGAGCCGAGGCCGCCGTGCCCCGCGGACTGCGCGAGGCCCCCGCCCGAGGTCACGAGTGCCACAAGCGAGGAGACGAAGGCCACGGTCACCCCGAGCGAGACGAGCGTGTCCATCGTGGACCCGCCGTGGCGCGCGTTGACGGCCGCGGCGCGGTGGAAGGGCCAGGCGGCCCACGTGGCCACGGGCGCCGTCAGGGCGGCGACCACCCAGGCGCTGCCGGGGAAGCCGAGTCCCGGGACCATGCTCATGGCCACGATCGGCACGGTGAGGGCCGCGGCCACGATGAGCCTCGGCTTCAGGGCGGAGGCCGCCGGGGCATGGGGGCTGCCGTCCGGGCCGGCGTCGCCGTCGTCGTCGGAATCCGCGTCTCCCGAGGGCTCGGGAGCGGCCGAATACCCGGCCTTCTCCACGGCGGCCACGAGGTCTTCCACGGTCACGGTGCCGTCCGTCTCCACGTGCGCGGAGGCGAGGGGGAGGTTGACGCTCGCCTCGACCCCCTCGAGCGCGTTGAGCCGCCGCTCCACGCGGCGGACGCAGGAGGCGCAGGTCATGCCGTCGATCCGCAGATCGACGGCGGCGGGGCCGGCTGAGACGGCCCGGGGGCCCCTCGTCATGCCCTGCCTCAATCCTGTCCGACGACGCTGTAGCCGGCCTCGGCCACCGCCTCCGAGACCTCGGCGCTGCTGAGCGGGCGGGTGGAGGCGATGCGCACCTCGGAGGCGGCGCCGGCCTTGAGCTCCACTTGGACGGACTCGACTCCCTCGAGGGCGCGGAGCTCGTCCGTGACGGCGTTGACGCAGTGCGAGCAGGTCATCCCCTCGACGAGGACGGTGGTGGACTCGGGCGTGGCGTTCATGGCTGGTTCCTTCCTGGAGCGGGTGTTCGGCGGACGGGAGCGGGGCGAGAGGAGAGCGGCGGTTCCTCAGCGGACGAGACGGGAGATGGTCTTGGTGACCTCCGCGACCTTCTCGTCCAGCTCTGCGCCCTCGGCGTGCGCCACGCAGTGGCCCACGTGCTGCTCGAGGAGCTTGATGCTGACGCTGCGCAGGGCCGAGTCCGCGGCCGCCACCTGGGTGAGGACGTCGATGCAGTAGGCGTCCTCCGCCACCATGCGCTCGATGCCGCGGATCTGGCCCTCGATGCGCTTGAGGCGGGCGAGGAGGGCCGACTTGTCCTTCGTGTATCCGTGTTCCACGCTTGCGACCATATACCCTCAGGGGGTATGTGTCCACTGTCCCCGGACGCACTCGAGGCCCGGACCGTGCGGTCCGGGCCTCGAGGTGTTCAGGCGCCGCGGGTCAGCCCCCGGGGGAGGGCTGCCGCGAGCGGCTCGCACAGACTAGTGGCGAGCGCGGCTGCGCTGGATGGCGCCCCAGATGAAGGCGACGATGAGCGCGCCGACGGTGGCGACGGCGATCGTCTTGAAGTCGATTCCGGACAGCTGCAGGCCGAAGATGGCGTTGCCGATGAAGCCGCCGACGAGCGCGCCGACGATGCCGAGCAGCATCGTCAGGAGGATGCCGCCGCCCTGCTTGCCGGGCATGATGAGCTTGGCGAGAGCGCCAGCGATGATGCCGACGATGATCCACGCGATGATGCTCATGGTTTTTTCTCCTTCATAGAAGTCGAGTGCGGGGATAGTTCAGGGTTCCAAATACATGGAACGTGAGTCAACCTTACGACACCTTGTGACTTTGCGTGAAAGGTTCTGAGTGAGATGTGCGTCTCTCTCATGCTGTTTCAAATACTCAGAGTTTTCGTTACCGTTCAGTAGTGAAAGACCCGCACCCCTCCCCGGGCCCCGTCCCCGGGGCGTTCGGGGCGGGGGAATAGGAGCGGCGTCGTCGGCGTTGGTCGGAGTAGTTCAAGTTTGAAATAAACGACAGGAGCACGCCATGTCCCAGCAGCACGAGGCATCCCCGAGGACCCCGCAGCCCGCCGCGAACCCGAGCGGCATGGAGTTCGGCATCTTCACGGTCGGGGACGTCACGCGGGATCCGGTCTCCGGCCGCACCGTCTCGGAGCACGAGCGCATCAAGAACACGGTGGAGACAGCCAAGCTCGCCGACGAGGTGGGGCTGGACGTCTTCGCCACCGGCCAGCACCACAACCCGCCGTTCATCCCCTCGGCGCCGACGACGACGCTCGCCTACATCGGCGCCCAGACGCAGCGGATCAAGCTCTCCACCTCCACGACCCTCATCACGACGACGGACCCGGTCCGCATCGCCGAGGACTACTCCACGCTCCAGCACCTCGTGGACGGCCGCATGGACCTCATGCTGGGCCGCGGCAACACGGGCCCGGTGTACCCCTGGTTCGGCAAGGACATCCGCCGCGGGGTCGAGCTCGCCCTGGAGAACTACGCCCTGCTGCGCCGGCTGTGGACGGAGGACGTCGTCGACTGGGAGGGGCAGTTCCGCACCCCGCTCCAGGGCTTCACGGCCACGCCGCGGCCGCTTGACGGCCGCCCGCCGTTCGTCTGGCACGGCTCCATCCGCACCCCGCAGATCGCCGAGCAGGCCGCGTACTACGGGGACGGCTTCTTCCACAACCACATCTTCTGGCCCGCGGAGCACACCCGGCAGATGGTGGAGTTCTACCGGAAGCGGTTCGAGCACTACGGCCACGGCAGCGCGAGCGAGGCGATCGTGGGCCTCGGCGGCCAGGTCTTCATGGCGGAGACCAAGCAGAAGGCTGTCAACGCCTTCCGCCCCTACTTCGACCGCGCGCCGGTGTACGGCGGGGGACCGAGTCTCGAGGACTTCTCCGCCCAGACCCCGCTCACCGTCGGAACGCCGGACGAGGTCATCGAGCGGACCCTCGGATTCCGGGACTACGTCGGGGACTACCAGCGCCAGCTGTTCCTCGTGGACCACGCGGGCCTTCCGCATGCTGAAGTCATGCGGCAGGTCGAGCTCCTCGGAACTAAAGTTGTGCCTGTCCTGCGCGAGGAGTTCGCCAAGGGCCGGCCGGCGAACGTCCCCGCCACGCCGGACCGGATGCAGATCCGTCAGACAAGCGGAGGAGAAGGTGAGGCGAATGGCAGCTGACTCGGCCACCCTGGTCACCGTCAACGGAGGGCTCAGCTCGGAGTCCTCCACCAAGAGGCTCGTGGACCAGATCTGCGGGGCGGCCCAGCGCCGCGCCTCCGAGCTCGGCGTGGACCTCGCGGTGAAGAGCATCGACCTGCGGGACTTCGCCCGCGAGCTCGGCGAGGGCCAGATCACGGGGTTCGCCGCGGACGGCCTCAAGGACGCCATCGAGTCCCTCTCGACGGCGGACGCGCTCGTCGTCGCGAGCCCCACCTACAAGGCGAGCTACTCGGGGCTGTTCAAGAGCTTCTGGGACCTCACGGTGGACAGCGCGATCGCCGGCGTGCCCACGCTCCTCGCCGCCACGGGCGGCTCCGTGCGCCACTCCCTCATGGTGGAGCTGCACCTGCGCCCCCTCTTCAGCTACCTCAAGGCGCTCGTGCTGCCCACCGCCGTCTTCGCCGCGAGCGAGGACTGGGGGGAGGCCGGCCTGGACCGCCGGGTGGAGGCGGCCGCCGCGGAGCTCGTGGGCCAGCTGACCCGCGGCCCCGGCTTCGGCCAGGCCGAGCAGAAGGCCGCCGAAGACGGCCGCGGCCGCAACTCCGTCCGCAGAACCGAGGCTGTCGACCCGTTCGCGGACGTCCCGAGCTTCGACGAGATGATGTCCTCGCTCAGGAAGGATCCCTGATATGTCTGTCCCCGCAGGCTCCGGCTCGCCGGGCCGCAAGGCGCCCTCCACGTCGGCAGGCGCCGCCACCAAGGCGCGCGTCTTCCGCTCCTACTTCGAGGGCTCGCAGATGCTCAAGGATGCGCTCGAGCGCTCCCTGAGGTCCGTCCACGACATCTCGCTCGCGGACTACAACATCATGCTCCTGCTCCGCGAGTCGCCCCAGCGGCTCTGCATGCGGGACCTCGCCGAGCGCCTCGTCTTCATCCCGAGCCGGCTCACGTACGCCATCCGCTCGCTCAGCACCCGCGGATTCGTGGAGCAGGTGCAGTCCGTCCAGGACAAGCGCATGCAGGAGGTGGTCCTCACGGACCTCGGCCGCGACGTCTTCGACCGCGCCCGGGCCACCCACCGCAAGGACGTGGACCGCCTGTTCTTCAGCCATATCCGGCCCCGCGAGCTCGAGGTGATCGAGCGGGTCTTCGGCCGGATCGCCTCCGTGTGAGCGGCTCGCCGTTCGGCAGCGGCGGCCGGGCGGCCGTCCTCCTCCTCGTCAACCCCTCCGCGGGCCGCGGGCGCTCCCTGCGCCTCGCGCCCGCCGTGGCCGAGGCGCTCACCGCTGTCGGCTGCTCCGTCACCACGCGCTTCACCACGGATCTCGACGACGCCCGGGCCGCCGCAGGCGCAGCCGCTCCCGAGGCGCTCGTCGCCGCCCTGGGCGGGGACGGCCTCCAGGCCCCCGTGGCCGAGGCGGTCTCCCGGGCGGGCGCCCGCTTCCTCCCGCTGCCCGGAGGCCGAGGCAACGACCTCTGCGCCCGACTGGGCCTGCCGCGCAGCCCCGTGGCCGCCGCCCGCAGCCTGCCGGACCTCGAGGAGCGGGCCATGGACCTCGGCCGCGTGACGTGCGCGGACGGTACGAGCGCGCCCTTCCTCTGCACCGCGAACATCGGGTTCGACTCCCATGCCAACGAGCGGGCCAACCGCTCCCCTCGGAATCTCGGCACGCTCACCTATCTCGCGGCCGGCGCGCAGACGCTCGTCTCCTACCGGGGAACGCGGTTCCGCGTGGAGCTCGGCTCGCCGGAGGGCGCGGCGGGGACGGTCCGCTGGCGGGAGCGCTGGAGCGAGCACGGGTGGTTCGTGACCGTCTCGGCGGCCGGAAGCTGCGGCGGCGGGCTCGTGCTGGGCCCGGACGCGAGGGCCGACGACGGCCTGCTCGACCTCGCCTTCCAGAGGGACGGCTCGCCCCTGCGCGTGGCGGAGACGTTCGTGCGCTCCATGACGGGGCTGGTCCGCGGCGCGAGCCGCCTCGAGTTCGCGCGCTCCGCCCGGGCCCGGGTCAGCGCGGACGAGCCGCTCGTGGTCTATGCGGACGGAGACGCCGTCGGCCCCCTGCCCGCCGAGTTCGAGGCGCGCGGAGGGACCGTGCGCACGCTCGCGCCGCGGCGCTCGCGGCTCTTCGGGGGCGCCTGACTCAGCTGCGGACGGGCAGGCGCACCTCGAACAGGGTGCGGCCCGGGGCGGACTCCACGCGCACCCCGCCCCCGTGCGCCCGCGCGATCGCCTGGACGATCGAGAGGCCGAGGCCCGTGGTGCCGTCCGAGCCGGAGCGGGCGGCGTCGGCGCGGGCGAACCGCTCGAAGACGCGGGACTGGAGCTCCGGGGCGATCCCCTGCCCGTTGTCCTCCACGGAGAGCAGGGCCCAGCGTCCGTCCCCGGAGAGGCGGGCGCCGGCGGTGATTCGCGTGCCCGCGTCGGTGTGCTTGCGGGCGTTCGAGAGCAGGTTCGTGAGGACCTGGTGGAGCTGGCGCTCGTCGCCGCGCACGCTGACGGGCTCGTCCCCGAGCTCGAGCCGCCACTCGTGGTCTGGGGCGGAGACGCGGAAGTCGTTGGCCGTCTCGAGGACGAGCCGGGTGAGGTCCACGTCCGCCATCGTCGGCGTCCGGCCCTCGTCCAGGCGGGCGAGCAGCAGGAGGTCCTCCACGAGCCCGCCCATGCGCTGGGACTGCGCCTGGAGGCGGCCGAGCGAGCGCAGCCCGTCCTCGGAGAAGTGCTCGGTGGCGCCGAGGAGGTCCGAGTAGCCGCGGATCGCCGCGAGCGGGTTGCGCAGCTCGTGGCTCGCGTCCGCCACGAAGCGCCGGACCTTGGTCTCGCTCGCCTGGCGGGCCTCGAGGGCCCCCTCCACCGAGTCGAGGAGCTGGTTGAGCGCGTGGCCCACCTCGCCCACCTCGGTGCCCGGCCGGGCGTCCCGGTCCGCGACGCGGGCGGCGAGCCGCACCTCGCCCGCCTCGAGCGGCAGGCGCGAGGCCTCCCCGGCCACGCCCGCGACCCGCTCCAGCGGCGCGAGCTCCCGGCGGATGACGAGCATGCCGACGAGGGCGGCGGCGCCCGCCGCGGTGGCGCCCACGCCGACGACGATGAGGGACAGGCTGTCCAGCGCGTCCTCCGCCGCCGAGAGGGGGAGACCCGTCACGAGCGTCTGCCCCGAGCCGAGGTCCACGGCCCGCACCCGGTACTCTCCGGCGGCGAGGCGGACGGTCTCCGGAGGGCGCCCCGCCTTGACTTCCTGGAGGACCTCCCGGTCCTCGGCGGTGAGGGAGGTCCGCTCGCCCGTCCTGCGGTCCAGGACGTGGGCCGAGCGGACGTCCGAGCCGTGGACGAGGGCGTTGAGGGCGCCGGGGCCCTGGCCGGGGGCGTCGAGGGGATCGGGCGGCGTCGTCGCGCGCGCCGCCGAGGCGGTCCCGCGGTAGTGCTCGGCGCGGGAGACCGCCTGCTGGAGCTGCTCGTCCGTCTGGCGGAGGAACGTGCGGCTCATGAGGGCGTGGGTGAAGAACCCCAGCGCCAGCGTCACCGCCGCGAGGAGGGCGGCGACGGCGAGCGTGAGCTTGGCCCGCAGGGTCAGGGGACGGCTCACGTGGCCGGCTTGAGCACGTACCCCGCGCCGCGCACGGTGTGGATCATGGACTCGCGCCCGGCGTCGATCTTCTTGCGGAGGTAGCTGATGTAGAGCTCCACGATGTTGACCTGCCCGCCGAAGTCGTAGTTCCAGACCGCGTCGAGGATCTGCGTCTTGGAGAGCACCCGGCGCGGGTTCTCCATGAGGTAGCGCAGGAGGTCGAACTCGGTGGCGGTGAGCTGGACGTCGTCGCCCCCGCGGGCCACCTCGCGGGAGTCGAGGTCCATGCGGAGGTCTCCCACGACCAGCTGGGCGTCGTCGGCCGCCGCCACGCCCGAGCGCTGGACGATCCGGTGGGCGCGGAGGACGACCTCCTCGAGGGAGAACGGCTTGGTCACGTAGTCGTCGCCGCCGGAGGCGAGGCCCTCGATGCGGTCCTCGAGGGCGTCCTTGGCGGTGAGGAAGAGGGCGGGCATGTCCGGCGCGAACGAGCGGATGCGCTGGAGCGCCTCGATCCCGGAGAGGCCGGGCATCATCCAGTCGAGCACGGCGATGTCCGGGCGGAGCTCGCGGGCCACGCGCACCGCCTCGTTCCCGTCGGCAGCCGTGTGGACCGTCCAGCCCTGCATCGAGAGGCCCATCGAGAGGAGCTCGGTGAGGTTGGGCTCGTCGTCCGCCACGAGGGCGCGGACCGGGGTGCCGTCCGGGTGCTCGAGACGGGGCAGCTGTGAAGGGGAGAACCGTGTGCTCATGACTCCTAGTGTTCCGAGGCCGTCCCGACGGGGCGCTGTGGGAAGACTGTGCTCCGCCTGTGAGACTACGCCCTCCTCGGCCAGGCGGCGTCATGTACCAGCCGGTAGACTTCCGGCTAGACGTGAGGAAGGAGGCCGCGATGCGTCCGAGGCGCGGCATGCCGAAGCCTGCTGACACCTGCACCGGGCCCCGCTGGATCGGGGCGGACGAAGTCATGCGGTCCCTGCCGCCCGAACGCGCGGTCGAATGCCTGCGCGCGGTCCTCGACTCGGGGTTCAACCCGGAGCGGGACGGCGAGCGCACCCGCCTCGAGACCGCCGGCGGCACCCTCCTGCAGATGCCCTCCACCCTCGAGGTGGCCGGCCGCGGCGTGTTCACGGGCGTCAAACTCCTCACGCTGACGCCCCGCAACGCCCAGGCGGGCCTGCCCGTCATCCAGGGCGTGTGCCAGCTCTTCGGCGGGGAGGACCAGCGTCCGCTCGCCCTCGTCGAGGGCGCCTCGCTCACCGCGGTCCGCACGCCCGCCGTCTCCCTGCTCGGAGCGCAGATGCTCCTCGACCCGTCCCGGGAGGGCCTGCCCCTGCGGGCGCTCGTCTTCGGCACGGGCGTCCAGGCGTGGGAGCACGCCCGCACCTTCGCGGCGGTCCTGCCGCTGGAGCGTCTCGACGTGGCCGGCCGCTCCTCGGCGAAGGCGGAGGCCCTCGCCGCGCGGATCACCTCCGAGCTCGGGGTGGAGTCCGCGGCGCTCTCCACGGAGGGGGAGGGGTGCCGCCCCGCCGTGGAGCACGCCGACCTCATCCTGACGTGCACGTCCTCGAGCGAGCCGGTCTTCTCCGGCGAGTGGGTGCCGGACACGGCCGTCGTGGTGGCCGTCGGCTCCCACGACCCGCATTCCCGCGAGCTCGACGACGCCCTCCTCTCCCGCGCCGAGGTTCTCGTGGAGTCCCGCACGACGGCGACGGCGGAGGCCGGCGAGATCGTCCAGGCCCTGGCCTCGGACGCCATCCTGAGCCAGTACTCGCTCGTGACGCTCGCGGAGATGACCCTCTTCGAACGGCGGGATTTCACCCGTCCGGGCGTCTTCAAGACCACGGGCATGCCGTGGCAGGACCTCGCGCTCGCGGTCGAGGCGTGGGCCTGCTCCGCGTCCGGGCGCGGGGCCGCGGGCGGCTCAAGCGCCGTTCAGGCCCCGGGCGCCGGCGGCGGAGGCCACGTGGCGCGGGCCCGGGAGTCCGGCGCCCAGGGGTCGGGGTCCGAGCAGCTGCTCGCGGCGGGCGTCCAGGATCAGGAGCGCTTGAGGTAGGCGTCCTCGAACTCGGCGGCGGACATCGAGGCGAGGGAGCGCTCGATGTCGTCGCACTCCGCCTCGGCCTCTTCGAAGGAGCCGGGGGCGAAGCGGTAGACGGCCTCGTCGTCGGACCGGCGGCGGATGACCACCTCGGCTTGGCGCGTGTCCGTGCCGTCCCCGCCGAAGAACATCTCGGCGGCGGACGCGATCCACTCGCCGGCCCGGCGCAGGAGGTGGCCCTCGGCGCTCTCGATCCTGGCGTCGTACACGGTGTTGGCGCGGGCGGTGTCCGTCATGGTGAGTCCTTCGTTCGTGCGGTGGTCCGCTGGCCTCGGCCCGTCAGCGCGGGCGCTCGTCCTTGTCCGTCCAGCCTAGAGGAGACCTCACTGTTCGGTGGAGTCCGGACGGGTGGCGGCGGCGGGGATGAGGGTCCCGCCCGACTCGCGGAGGTAGCAGGCGGCGCAGAGCGATTCGTAGGTGACGGACTCGCCGTCGATGGCCACCTGGTCTCCGTCGAAGATGAAGGACTCCCCGATGCGGCGGCCGTTGAAGACGGCCTTGCGGCCGCAGCGGCAGATCGTCTTGAGCTCTTCGAGGGTGTGGGCGATCTCCAGGAGGCGGCCTGCGCCGGGGAAGGCCCGGGTCTGGAAGTCGGTGCGGATGCCGTAGGCGAGGACGGGAACGTCGTCGAGCACGGCGATGCGGAGGAGGTCGTCCACCTGGGACGGGCTGAGGAACTGGGCCTCGTCCACGAGGAGGCAGGCGACCTCGGCCAGGGGGACTTCGGGGATGAGGGAGGCCTCGCCGCGGCTGGCGGTGTGGAAGAGGCTGCGGACGCTGTCCTCGGCGCCGATGAGCACGTCCACCGTGCGGGTGACGCCGAGGCGGGAGACGATCTCGTCCGCGCCCTTCGAGTCGATGCCGGGCTTGGCGAGGAAGACGCGCTGCCCGCGCTCCTCGTAGTTGAAGGCGGCCTGCAGCAGCGCGGTGGACTTTCCGGAGTTCATGGCGCCGTAGCGGAAATACAGTTTGGCCATGGTTCCCATCTTCTCAGCTGGGAGGAGGGCTGGGGGCCGTCCCCGGCCGCGCGTCAGAGGCGGACGCGGGCGCGGCGGTCCGTCATCCGGAGACGACTCGAGCCTCCGCGCTGTGCGGGACGAATGCGGCGCGCGGAGGCTCGAAGGCGATTACGAAACATCAGTGTAGCGTAATCGGCTGAGTCTGGGGAGGGGGCGTGGGAGAGGGCGGCGCCGGTCAGCGTCCGGCGAGCTCCGAGGCGACTCCCGTGTAGGCCTGGGGCGTCAGCTCGAGGAGCCGCTTCTCAGCCGCCTCGGAGAGGCCGAGTCCCTTGACGAACTCCTTCATGCGCTCGGCGTCCACGCGGTGCCCGCGGGTGAGCTCCTTGAGGCGCTCGTATGGGTTCTCCATGCCCTCGACGCCTGCGATGGCCTCCGCGCGCATGACCGTCTGGACGGCCTCGCCGAGCACCTCCCAGTTCGAGTCCAGGTCCTTGCGCAGGACCTCCTCGGCGACGTCGAGCTGCTTGAGCCCCTTGGCCACGTTGGAGAGCGCGAGCACCGAGTGGCCGAAGCCGATGCCGATGTTCCGCTGGGACGAGGAGTCCGTGAGGTCCCGTTGCCAGCGGCTCGTCACGAGCGTGGAAGCCAGGGAGTCGAGGACGGCGCACGAGAGCTCGAGGTTGGCCTCGGCGTTCTCGAACCGGATGGGGTTCACCTTGTGCGGCATCGTGGACGAGCCGGTGGCGCCCGCCACGGGGATCTGCTTGAAGTACCCGATGGAGATGTAGCTCCAGATGTCCGTGCAGAAGTTGTGCAGGATGCGGTTGAACCGGGCGATGTCCGCGTAGAGCTCCGCCTGCCAGTCATGGGACTCGATCTGCGTGGTCAGGGGGTTCCACGTGAGGCCGAGACCCTCCACGAACGTGCGGGAGATCTCCTGCCAGTTGACCGCCGGCGCGGCCGCGACGTGTGCGGCATAGGTGCCCGTGGCCCCGTTGATCTTGCCGAGGAACTCCTGGCGCTCCACCCGCGCCGTCTGACGGGAGAGGCGGTGGGCCGTCACCGCGAGCTCCTTGCCGAGCGTGGTGGGGGTGGCGGGCTGCCCGTGCGTGCGGGAGAGCATCGGCACCTCGGCGTTCTCCGCCGCCATCTGCTCGATCTGCTCCACGACGCCGCGTGCCGCCGGAAGCCAGACGTTGGCCACGGCGTCCCGGACGCCGAGGGCGTAGGAGAGGTTGTTGATGTCCTCCGAAGTGCAGGCGAAGTGGACGAGGGGCTTGAGCCGGCCGAGGCCGAGTCCGTCCAGCCGCTTGCCGATGTAGTACTCCACGGCCTTCACGTCATGGACCGTGACGGCCTCCGTCTCGGCGAGCTCCGCCACCGAGTCCTCGTTGAAGTCCGTCACGATGCGGCGCAGGCCGTCCTTCTGCTCGTCCGTCAGGGGCTCGAGGCCCGCGAGCGCTCCCTGCTCCGCGAGGTGGATGAACCACTCCACCTCAACGCGGATCCGGTCCCGGTTGAGCGCCGCCTCGGACAGGTAGTCCACGAGGGGGGCCGTCTGCGGACGGTAGCGGCCGTCCAGCGGGCCCAGGGCGATTCCGGAGGAGGCGAGGGACACGCGGCCGTCGCTCAGGACACTGTCAGCGGAGTTCTCAGGCATGCCTTCATTCTGTCACGCGGGCTTGCGCGTCCAGCGGCCCGATCGGGGCGATGTGGACAACTCTTTTCGGGCCCCGGGAAAGCCGTTCTGGAGAAAGTTGTCCACATAGGTGCGGCGGCCCGGCTCGCGGCCTGAGCGTCCCTCGCTACCTTCATGGGACCGGCCGAGGCGCGGCCGGGCCGGAGGTGCCAGAGGAGGGGTGCGCTCCGGCGGGAGCTGAGGGGGATGCATGCCTGAACTGCTGCGGGTGCTGGAGGCCGGGGAGGCGGGAGGCGCAGCCTTCTTCGGGGCTGCGGAGACGGCCGAGTGGAAGGAGGCGGCGCGCAGCGCTCGTCAGCGCTGCCATGCGCTGGACACGGGCGCGTGGCGCTCTCCGGCCGCACGCGAGCTGTTCCAACGGGTGCACGAGCAGGCGTGGGAGCTGCGAGGCCTCGAGCTGGACATCGAGGCGGTTGAGGGGGCGGCGCATGCGCTCGCGGTCGCGCAGATCCGTGAGGAGGCCGGGCGCGGCCGCTCGGGGGAGGGCGGCGCACCGTGGGCGGGGGTGTGGCCGTGACCTCGCAGCTGCTCGCGCCAGAGGCGGATGGTGTCGCGGGAGCGCGTGTGGCTCCTGGGTCGTCACTCCTGGACCTCTTCTCCGGGCCGACTCCGAAGGGGCCGCTCCCGCTGGACAGCGCCGCCGTCAGGTATGCGGGTCCCGGCGGCCTCGAGGTCAGGGGCGGCCCCTCCCAGATCTATGTGGTGTGGGAGGAGCTGTCTCGGGTGATCGAGGAGCTCAGGTCCATGGAGGAGGGGCTCGTGCAGACGGCCCGCCGGGCGGGCGAGCTCGGAGGCAGGGCCGCAGACGCGGCCTGGACGGGCGAGGCTCCGTTCCGCGAGAGCCTGGCTCTGTCCGAGGCGCTCCGCCGAGTCTCCGTGAGGGCCGGCGCCTGGGTCCGAGAGTCAGAATCCCTCCGAGCTGCGACGGCCGCGGCCTGGGAGGCCTACGAGGCGGCGGAGGCGTCCGTGGTCAGGGGGCTCGGGCGGGGCTTCTGGGGCGGGCCGCCGGGGGAGTTCGGGCGGGATGAAACGGAGCGCGCCTTCGAGCTGCTCGTCGGCGCTCCCGGTCTGCTGCCCCTCCTCACGGGGCAGCGCTGGTTCCGGGAGCGTCAGCGTCCTGTCGCTGTGCTCGACGACGGTGTCCCTGCCCCGGACCCGCGGGCCCCCGGGACGGGCACGGCCCGGTACCTGGCGGACGGCATCGCTCTGTCCAAGCAGCACGCGGAGCGCTTTGAGGCGAGAGGGCGGAGCGCTGTGCTCGTCGAGAGCATCGTCGGCTCTGACGGCGAGCGCGTGCTCGTCGCCTACTTGCCCGGCTCCGCGGACCTCTCGGACTTCGCCTCGAACAACCCCAACGGGGTCCTCGGTCTCGGGGACGCCCTGCTCGGAGGGTCGTCCGCGATCGCCTCGGGTGTGCTCGGCGCCCTCGACAGGGCGGGCATGCGTCCGGGGGATCGAGTGCTGCTCGCGGGCCACAGCCAGGGCGGCATGCACGCCTCAAATCTCGCCTCGAGCGAGCGGTTCCGGGAGCGGGTCCGCGTCGCCGGGCTGTTCACGGTCGGGTCTCCTGCAGGAACGGCTCGGCCTCTTCCCGGGGTGGCGGCTCTCCACGTGGAGCATCGGGGCGATCCCGTGCCCGGCTTGGAAGGGGCCCGCAACCCGATCGGGCCCGGCCGTGTGACCGTGACGCTCCCGGCGGTGCCCGCGGAGGGCGGTAGCGAGCGCGGCGGCGGACCAGCCAGCCGGGGCCGGGGAGGGCTGGAGGACCACCACCTGTCCGCCTACCAGCGGAGCGCGGAGAGGGTTGACGCGGAGGAGGGGAGCCGTGGGCTCCTCCAGGTGAGGGGCGAGCTGCAGGGGCTTCTCCGCACTGACGACCCAGGTACGCGGAGAACCCTCACGGTCTTCGAGATCGGTCAAGACCGGGCGGCGGCTCCTCCCCACGCCGCCTGGGAGTGGGCCGGTCCCGCGGGCCACCCGGAGTGGTCAGGACCCGGCACCCGAACCCGCGAGGAACACCGTTCGGGTGGCTAGGCTGGTGGCATGACTCACAATTCCGATTCCCCGTCAGCAGAGGCGGTTCGGCCGCGCTCGGCCATCGGCCGTCTTCCCGTGTACCGGGCGGGCAAGGCCCCGAGCGCGGTCGAAGGGCTCACGAGCTACAAGCTCTCCTCGAACGAGAACCCGCTTCCGCCCATCCCCGCGGTCCAGAAGGTCATCGCCGAGGAGGCCGCCTACAACCGCTACCCGGATCCGGCCACCGTCCAGCTGCGCACGGCCATTGCCGAGACGTTCGGCATCGACCCCCTCGACGTGGTCCCCGGCCAGGGCTCCCTCGGAGCTCTCAACCAGGTGCTCTCGACGTTCGCCGGGCAAGAGCAGGGCCAGGAACCGGATGAGGTCATCTTCGCCTGGCGCTCGTTCGAGGCCTATCCGATCAGCGTGACCGTGGCCGGAGCCACCCCGGTGCCGATCGCCAACAAGCCGGACGGATCCCATGACTTCGACGCCATGGCGGAGGCCGTCACGGACCGCACCCGCGTCATCCTGCTCTGCACCCCCAACAACCCCACGGGCCCGGGGATGACCCACGACGAGGTCGAGGCCTTCCTCGCCCGCGTGCCCAAGGACGTGGTCGTGGTCCTCGACGAGGCCTACATCGAGTTCGTCCGCCTCGAGGGGGCCGTGGATGGAATCCGGCTCTACCACGAGCACCCGAACGTCGTCGTCCTCCGCACGTTCTCCAAGGCGCACGGGCTCGCAGGCCTGCGCGTCGGCTACTCCCTTCAGGGCCCGGCGCTGCGGGACTACGTCCGGTCTGCAGCCGTCACGTTCTCCGTGACGCGGATGGCGGAGGCGGCGGCCGCGGCCTCGCTGGAGCACCTCGGCGAGGTGGAGGAGCGTGTGGAGCGGCTCGTGCAGGAGCGCAATCGCGTGGTCGCCGGGCTCAAGGAGATCGGCTGGTGGGTCCCCGAGACGCACGGCAACTTCGTCTGGCTGGACTTCTCCGAAGGGGAGGAGGACGCCCAGGAGTTCGCGGACGCCGCGGACAAGGTGGCCCTCTCGGTCCGCGCATTCATGGGTGAGGGCGTCCGCGTGAGCATCGGAGAGGAGGAGGCGAACACCCGGTTCCTCGAGCTCTGCCGGACGTATCCCAAGCGTCCGCGAAATTCATAGGCGCGGCCTCTTCCCTCGTCCGGGACGGCCCGTTAGTGTTGTATCTCACATAGAGGACGTAGTTACGTCGAGGGGAATATATAAACCCTCGAATATACGATCCGGGGTCCCTGTGCGACACAATGTGAGGGGCCCACGGCTGTGGCCGTCGAGACACCCATCGCCGGCCATCCCGAGATGAGGAGAAGCAATGACGAGTGCCCCTGTGCGCAGCGGCAGTCCCGTTGACGCGGCCGCACGCGCGGCGAGTGCCGAAGACGCCAGCCCGGCGTCCGATGCGGGCCGGGCGGAGACGGAGACGCCGGAGATGCTGCAGTTCCTCGACCCCGACGGGCGGCTGACCGTTCCCGAGGGCTATGAGAAGGACGCCGAGGCGCTCACGCCCGAGCTGCTCGTGCGCCTGTACCGGGACATGGTCATGACGCGCCGGTTCGACGCGGAGGGGACGAGCCTGCAGCGCCAGGGCCACCTCGCGCTCTGGGTGCCGAGCAACGGCCAGGAGGGCGCGCAGGTGGGCCTCGCCCACGCCATGGGGCCCAAGGACTTCGCGTTCCCCACCTACCGCGAGCACGGCGTCGCGTTCGTGCGCGGCGTGGACGTCTCCCACCTCTTCGACACGTTCCGCGGGGCCTCCCACTCGGGCATGGACCCGTACGAGCACAACTTCAACCACTACACAGTGGTCCTCGCCGCCCAGATGCTCCACGCGGTCGGCTACGCCATGGGCATCACGTGGGACGCCGAGCGCGAGGGGCGGAGCGAGCCGGGCGAGGCCGCCGTCGCCTTCTTCGGGGACGGCGCGAGCTCCGAGGGAGACGCGCACGAGGCGATGGTCTTCGCCGCCTCGTTCAACGCGCCCGTCCTGTTCTTCAACCAGAACAACCAGTACGCCATCTCCGTCCCGCTCGCCGTGCAGAGCCGTCACCCCATCGCAGAGCGCGCCAAGGGGTACGGGTTCCCGGGCAAGCGCGTGGACGGCAATGACGTCATCGCCAGCTACATCGTCTCCAAGCGGGGGCTGGAGGACGCGCGCTCCGGCAAGGGGCCGTCCCTCATCGAGGCCTACACCTACCGGATGTCCCCGCACACCACGGCGGACGATCCCACCAAGTACCGCCTCAAGGACGAGGAAGAGGAGTGGAGGGCCAAGTGCCCCATCCACCGCCTCGAGAAATACCTGCTCAGCGAGGGCATCCTCGACGAGGAGCGGGTGGAGCAGATCTCGGACGAGGCCAACGACCTCGCCCGGCACGTCCGCTCCTACGTCCTCAACGCGGAGGACCCGGACATCGAGGCCTCCTTCGACAGCGTCTACGGGGAGGAGCACCCCCTCGTGGAGGAGGAGCGCGCCGCCCATCGCGAGTACATCGCCGGATTCGAGGACTGACCCATGGCCACCACCACGATGACGATCGCGAAGGCGATCAACGCAGGTCTCCGCACGGTCCTCGAGACCAATGAGAAGTCGCTCGTCATGGGCGAGGACGTGGGCGCGCTCGGCGGCGTCTACCGCATCACCGAGGGGCTGCAGAAGGACTTCGGCAAGAGCCGGGTCATCGACTCGCCGCTGGCGGAGTCCGCGATCATCGGCACCGCGATCGGCATGGCCATCCGCGGGTACCGGCCCCTCTGCGAGATCCAGTTCGACGGGTTCATCTTCCCGGCGTTCGACCAGATCACCACGCAGCTGGCCAAGTACCGCTCCCGCAGCGGCGGCAAGTTCGGCACGCCGGTGGTCATCCGCGTCCCCTACGGCGGCGGCATCGGGTCCATCGAGCATCACAGCGAGTCGCCTGAGGCGCTGTTCGCCCACACGGCCGGACTGCGCATCATCACCCCGTCCAACCCGAACGACGCCTACTGGATGATCCAGCAGGCCGCCGTGAGCGAGGACCCGGTCCTCGTCTTCGAGCCGAAGCGGCGCTACTGGGTCAAGGGCGAGGTGGACACCGAGCAGGACCCCGGCAGCCCGCACAAGGCCAAGGTGGTCCGCGAAGGCACGGACGCCACGATCGTGGCCTACGGGCCCCTCGTGGCCACCGCCCTCGCCGCCGCCCAGGCCGCCGAAGAGGAGGGTCGCAGCATCGAGGTGGTGGACCTGCGCTCCATCTCTCCCATCGACTTCGACACGGTCACGGCGTCCGCGCAGAAGACCGGCCGCGTCGTCGTCACCCACGAGGCCCCCGTGTTCGCGGGCATCGGCGGAGAGATCGCGGCCCGCGTCACCGAGCGGGCCTTCCTCTCCCTCGAGGCGCCCATCCTCCGCGTGGGCGGCTTCCACATGCCGTACCCCGTGGCCAAGGTCGAGGAGGAGTACCTCCCCGATGTGGACAAGCTCCTCACCGCCGTCGACCGCACCTTCACCTATTAGGAGCCCTCACCGTGAGCGCACAGATCTTCAAGCTGCCCGACGTCGGCGAGGGCCTCACCGAAGCCGAGATCACCTCGTGGAAGGTGGCGGAGGGGGACGCCGTCGAGCTCAACCAGGTGGTCCTCGAGATCGAGACCGCCAAGTCCCTCGTGGAGCTTCCCTGCCCCTTCGAGGGGACGCTGACCCGCCAGCTCGTCTCCGAGGGGGAGACGGTCTCCGTGGGCACCCCCATCTACGAGGTCTCGGGGGAGGGCGACGACGACGCCTCCGACGGCCAGGCCCCGCAGGAGGGCGCGCCGCGGCTCAAGGCCGGGGAGAGCTCGGACGAGGCCATGAAGCCGCTCGTCGGGACCGGGCCCAAGGCCGAGTCCTCGGGGCGCCGGCGCCGTCGTGCCCCGCAGGGCGGCCAGGCCGCCGGTTCGCCGGGAACGGGAGCGCAGGCCGCCCCGGAGGCTGAGGCCCCGCAGGGCGAGCGCCCGGCGCCGGTCCAGGACATCGTCAACACCGCCGCGTACCCGCCCGCGGGAGACGCGCCGGAGAGCCCGAGCGACGCCGACCTCGGCGGCCGCCCCCTCGCCAAGCCGCCGGTGCGCAAGGCCGCCAAGGACGCGGGCGTGGACCTCGCTGAGGTCGCGGCGAGCGGCCAGCACGGAGAGGTGACGCGCAAGGACCTCGAGGAGTACCTGGCCGGGCGGGGCGCCCAGGGTGCCGGCTCCGGAAACGGCGCGGGTTCCGGCTCGGCTGGAGGGGCGGGCGCGTCCGGCGCCGGCGGCCAGGGCGCGCAGCCTGCCGCCGCGCGGGGCTTCTCCGGCGAGACCGAGCGCATCCAGGTCAAGGGCGTCCGCAAGATGACGGCCCAGGCGATGGTCAGCTCGGCGTTCTCGGCGCCGCACGTCTCGATCTTCAAGGAGGTCGACGCGAGCGCCACGATGGAGCTCGTCCAGAAGCTCAAGCAGCGCAAGGACTACGAGGGCGTCAGGGTCTCGCCGCTGCTCGTCGTGGCCAAGGCGGTCATCTACGCGATCGAGCGGAACCCGAACGTCAACGCGGCGTGGACGGACGAGGAGATCTTCGTCAAGCACTTCGTCAACCTCGGCATCGCCGCGGCCACCCCGCGCGGCCTCGTGGTGCCGAACATCAAGAACGCGCACGCGCTCAGCCTCCGCGAGCTGGCCGTGGCCATCGGGGACCTCACCGCGACGGCGCGCGACGGCAAGACCCAGCCCGCCGAGATGCAGAACGGCACGTTCACCATCACCAACGTCGGCTCGCTCGGCGTGGACACGGGAACTCCCATCATCAACCCGGGCGAGGTGGGCATCCTCGCGTTCGGCTCGATCCGGAAGAAGCCGTGGGTGGTGGAGGACGAGATCGTGCCGCGCTGGGTGACCACCGTGGGCGGCTCGTTCGACCACCGCCTCGTGGACGGCGACCTCGCCGCACGGTTCGTCTCCGACGTGGCGAGCGTCCTCGAGGACCCGATGGTCCTCCTCGGCTGAGGGCCCTCGACACGACGTCGGGCCCCGCTCCGTGAGTCCGGCACCGCAGCACCGACCAGACAGGACAGCGCGCATGACCTCTTCAGATTCGCACGGGTCCGCCCGGACCGGGGCTGCCCAGGCCGCCACGGTGGCGACCCCGGACGGGCCGTTCACGGTGATCGTGCGGGAGGGGGCCGTGCTCGCCTCCGGCTGGTCCTCGTCCGCGGAGGAGCTCGCCGGGCTCATCCACCCGAGGCTCCGCCCGGACTCCCTCGAGCCCGTTGACGCCGACGACGACCGCCTCGCCCCCGCCGTCCGCGCCGTGCGCGCGTACTACGAGGGCGACCTGGCCGCACCGCGCTCCGTCCCCGTGGAGCAGGACTCGGGCGAGTTCCTCGTGGCGGCCTGGTCCGCCCTGCGGGACGTGAAGCCGGGAGAGCGCATCACGTACACGGAGTACGCCGAGCGGGCCGGCCGTCCGGCAGCGGTTCGTGCTGCGGCGAGCGCATGCGCCAAGAACGCGGCGGCGCTGTTCGTGCCGTGCCACCGGATCGTCCGCACGGACGGCGGCCTCGGCGGCTTCCGCTACGGCGAGGGCGTCAAAGAGAGCCTGCTGAAGCGCGAGGCGGCGGCCCGCGGCTGAGCGCCCAGCCTGAGCCCGGGCTCGCGCTCCGCTCCGTCCACCGGCCCAGCCGCGGGTCAGCCCCGGCCTGAGCCAGGTCCGCCCGGCTAGAAGGCTCCGCCGGCGAGCTCGCGGCCGCCGTCGTCGTCGGCCTTCTCGAGGGCCGCGAGGATGACCGGCTCCAGCCGGTCCAGCCCCTGCTCGATCTGCTCGGGCGTGACGTTGGAGAAGGCGAGGCGCAGGCGGTTGTCGGGCTCGTCGCCGGGGGTGAAGGCGGCGCCGGGGATGACGACCACGCCGGCGTCGATGCCCTGGTGCATGAGGGGGTAGGTGTCGACGCCTTCGGGCAGCGTCATCCAGACGAAGAACCCGCCCTCGGGGACCGTCCAGCTGACGCCCTCGACGCCGCCGAAGCGCCGCTCGAGGCCCGCGAGCATCGCCTGGCACCGCTCCTTGTACAGGGCACGGGAGGCGGAGATGGCGCCGCGCCAGTCCATCGAGTCGAGGTACTCCGAGACGAGCATCTGCGTCACCGTGGACGGTGCGAGCACCACGGCCTCGGCCGCGAGGTAGAAGCGGCGGAACAGCGCCTTGGGCACCACGGCCCAGCCGACGCGCACGCCCGGGGCCAGGATCTTGGAGAACGAGCCCAGGTAGACGACGCTGTCCGGGTTGTCGGCCACGAGGGGGCGGAACGGCTCGCCGTCGAACTTGAGGAGGCCGTAGGGGTTGTCCTCGAGGACCAGCACGTTCGCGCTGCGGCAGATGTCCACCACCGGCTGGCGGCGCTCCGGGGCGAGCGAGATGCCGGACGGGTTGTTGAAGCTCGGGATCGTGTAGAGCATCTTGACGCGCTTTCCGGCCGACTGCAGCGCCGCAATGGTGCGCTCCAGCTCCTCCGGGACGATCCCGTGCTCGTCCGTGGCCACCGGGACCACCTCCGCGTTGTACACCTCGAACGCGTTGAGCGCGCCCACGTAGGTGGGGTCCTCGGCGAGGATGACGTCGCCCTCGTCGACGAACACCTTGGCGGCCACGTCCTGCGCGAACTGCGAGCCCGTGGTCACGAGCACGTCCTCCCAGTCCACCCCCGGCGCGCCCTCGAGCGCCATGACCTCGGTGATCTGCCTGCGCAGCCGCTCCATGCCGGTTCCCACGCCGTAGTTGAGGGACTCCGCGGGGTCCTCGACGACGACGCGCCGTGCCGCCTCCCCGAGCTCGTCCACCGGCAGGGCGCCGAGGTTGGGGCTGCCGCTCGCGAAGGAGACGAGGCCCGGCTGGACGGAGAGGTCGAAGACGTCGCGGATGGGCGACTGCTTGATCCGGCCCGAGCGCGTGGAGAAGAGGGCTTCGAGGGGATTGGAAAGAGAGTTGTGCGTCACATTCTCCAGCGTAGCGGGCGGGGGTGGTCCTCGGGAGCTCGACCCCTCCACGTCGTTCCTCCACCTCGTCCCTCCACCTCGTCCCCTCCACCTCGTTTGTTGCGAGTTGGAGGAAAGGGGCCGCTCATTCCTCCAACTCGCAACAGACGATGAGCGTAGCGGGTGGGGCGGGGGCTCGAGCGGCGGGATGGGGCGGGGCTCGAGCGGCGGGATGGGGCGCCGTTGGGGAGAGACGTCAGCACGGTGCCCCTCGTGAGCGGAGCCCGCGCCGGATGCGCTCCACCGCAGGACTCCACGTGGGCCAGGCCATCCCCGCGTGCACCTCGACGAGCAGCCAGCCGGCGTCTTCGAGCAGCGCCCGCTTGTCGATGTCGGCCTTGGACCTCGACTCGCCGAAGTGATGGGCGCATTGGTATTCGACGGCGACTCGCCACTCGGGGAAGGCCAGGTCGGGCGGAGGCAGGGGCCGGCCCTCAGCCGAGAGCAGCGTGGGGTTGCAGACCGGCTCGGGCAGTCCGGCCTCGGCCAGGGCAAGCCGGAGGCGGGTCTCCTGCGGGGAGTCGCTCCCGACCCGCGCGAGGGACACGGCCTCGGCCAGCGCCCGCTTGCCCTTCACCGGTCCGAGGCTGCTCAGCCAGGCCGAGAGCTCGGGCAGGCGCGCATACGGCTCGAGCCTGTCCTCGTAGGTGAAGCGGGGGATCCTGACGGCCCAGTCGACGGCGCAGACGAGGTCCGGCACGCTCCACGTCCGGGCCAGCAGAAGCAGGGTTCGCCGGATCGACGTCACCGGCGGGTCGAGGCCCTCTAGCCGGACGAGGTCCTCCGCAGGCACGTTCGTGCGCCAGACCTTGACCTCCTTCCGGCGGGAGGTGTTGGCCGCAGCAGATCGCGCGAAGTGGAGTGTTCCAGAGGCAACGGAGTGAGGGGAACCGGCAGAGGCCTTGACGGAGGCCGCGGCATTGACGGAGGAACCGGCCGGGGCCGGGGCCCCGGCAGGGGCCGAGGGCGAGGCGAAGGCACCGCGCGGAGGCAGGGGCATGCCGAGGAGAACTGCCGCCGTCTCGTGCGTCACCGCCGAGCCGGGGAGGAGACTGGCGAGGGCGTTGGCCTTGGCCACAAGCTCGAGACGAGCGCGGTGCCCCGACGGCGGAGCGGCACCGACGGCCGTGGCTGGACCCCACACCCCGTAGGAATGGCGGAAGAAGTAAGGGGAGTCCGTCTTGAGCTGGCCCATTCCGGCCCGCGTGGCCTGGCGCGTGGTGAACGCGGGTGGAAAGGAGCTCGGCGGGATTCGAGGGCGGCGCATATCCCAAGGGTGTCGTCCTCGAGGCGCCTGCGGAGCCGCGCTTCTCCTGTATGTGGACAACGAGACCGGCCCGTGAGCGGGCATCCACACGGAGAGTCTCTCCGGGGCCCTTTTGCGGCCGGGTCCATCGTCTGACGGGGCATCCTCGTCTGACGATGCTCCTCGCCTGACGATGCTCCTCGTCTGTTGCGAGTTGGAGGAAAGAGGCCGCCCATTCCTCCAACTCGCAACAAACGAGGGGGCTTTTTTTGGGGGGGGGCTTGGGGCAGACGAGGCGAAGAAGGGGAGAGGGCTTGGTCCCTACCCCTGCTCCCCGGAGCGCTGGAGCTTCCGGACCGAGACGTAGTGGCTCGTCTCCTGCCCGGAGAACTCCAGCAGCGCCCCGGTGAGCGCGATGACGTGCACGGCCGTCAGGACGAACGAGCTGCCGCCGGAGGCGTAGTACTCGAACGCGGACGCGGCCACCGAGAGGATCGTCATCACCATGAGCAGCATCCGGGCGGCCTGCGAGCCGTGGAACATCATCCAGAGGAACAGCAGCTGCAGCAGGAACAGGCCGCCGATCACGGCGAGCACCGCCACCGAGATCCCGGACCGCGCCGAGGCCTGGTCCGCCCCGGACAGTCCGGAGACGAGGCCGCCCACGGAGAGGTCGCTCCAGAAGTCGTCCCAATGCCAGACGTCGATGCCGATCTTCGTGAGCCCCAGCAGCCCCGACCCCACGAGCAGCAGGGTCCCGAGGAAGATCGAGAACGGCCGCTGCACGAGCGACTTCTGCTTCGCCTCCCCGCGAGCCGACCGGTTGAGCGGGCTCGCCTCGCGCAGATCGGAGAGCGAGAGCCTCTCCGCGTTCGCCGCCATCTGGTGCGCCTTGTACTGGCGGTCCGTCTCCTCGGCGGCTTTCCGGGCCTCCGCCGTCGTGCTCACGTCCCCGAGCTGGAGGATCGGGAGGGAGCCGTCGGTCTGGATCTGGTCGCCGCCGCCGTTGCGGGAGTGATACCCGCTCGAGAAGTGCTCGATGACGTCCACGCCGATGCTCCCGTCCGCGTCGGTGACGGAGCTGACGAGGAAGTCGCGCTCGCGGTCGGTGTCCGAGGCGATGTGGTGCGTGACCTGGAGGGTGAAGAGGCTGACGCCGACGCTCTTGTCGTACGTGGAGGCCGCGACCCAGTCGACGTCGCGCCCGCCGGGCAGCCGCCAGTCCTCCTCGCAGCGCCAGAACCGGACGTGGTGGCGCTCGGAGGGGTGCTCCTCGCTCTCCTTCTCGTACGCGAGGTCCTGGATGCGGTCGAAGAGCATGAGCGGGGAGACCGGGGCGGTCGGGTAGGACTTCCGTGTGAGCGTCGAGGCGATGATCTTGCCCGACGACGCCGCCGTCACCGGGTCAGCCAGCCTCCAGCCCGCGGCCGTCATCGCGGTGTGGAGCTGGGCCGTGGAGCCGTTGAGCGCCAGGTTGATCGGGTCGCCGAGCAGGCCGTCCGAGGTGCGGGCGCGCCCGATGAAATAGTGCGGCACGTAGATGTCCGCGAGGATCTTGTTCATCCGCGGCAGCGTCAGGTAGCTGATGGCGCCCCACAGGGGGATGAGGAGCAGGATGGACCAGACGCCGTAGGCGAGCGCCCGGGTGAGCAGGAACCAGGCCATCCAGAGCGACGCGAGGCCTGCCGCGATGAGGAACACTCGGTCCGCGGCCGCGAGCGGGGAGACCTTGAGGCGGGACTTCGAGGCGCGGCGCCGACGGCGGCCGGCAGAGGTGCCGCGCCGGTCTGTGCCGCCGGGGGTTCTTGACCGGTCGGCGTTGCCGGGGGTGTCTGTGCGGTCGGTGCCGCCGGGGGCGTCTGTGCGGTCCCGGCCGCCGGACTCGCTCAGGTCTCCGGTCCGGCTGTCGTGGGATTCCGGCTCGTTCTCCCGTGGGCTGTTCTGGGACATGGGTGCGATCCTAGCGCGCCGCGGCCTGTGGGCCCTGGCCCCGGCCCACGGGCGCTCGTTTGTTGCGAGTTGGAGGAATGAAACGGTCTATTCCTCCAACTCGCAACAGATGAGGGAGTTTTGTTGGGAGTGAGGGCCGGGGAGGCGGCCCGTCCGGGACTAGACCAGCTCGGACTCGAGGCCGTGCGCCGCGGCGACGTCCCGGTTGGTGAGCTTGCCGTCCTGGACGTTGAGGCCGAGCGCGAAGCCCTCGTCCGAGGCGAGCGCCTTCTCCACGCCGAGGTTCGCGAGCTTGATCGCGTACGGCAGCGTGACGTTCGCGAGGGCCGCGGTGGACGTGTGGGAGACGCCGCCCGGCATGTTCGCGACGCAGTAGAAGACGGCGTCGTGGACGTTGAACGTCGGGTCCTGGTGCGTCGTCGCGTGGGAGTCGGCGAAGCAGCCGCCCTGGTCGATCGCGATGTCCACGAGGACCGAGCCCGGGCGCATCTGGGCGACCATCTCGTTCGTGACGAGCTTCGGGGCCTTGGCGCCGGGGATGAGGACCGAGCCGATGACGAGGTCCGCGTCCACGACCTCGCGCTCGACGTTGAGCTTGTTCGAGGCGAGGGTGGTCAGGCGCGCGCCGTAGAGGGCGTCGAGCTCGCGGAGGCGGTCGATGTTGATGTCGATGACCGTGACGTGCGCGCCGAGGCCCATGGCCATGACGGCCGCGTTGGTGCCGGCGACGCCCGCGCCGAGGATGACCACCTTGGCCGGCTTGACGCCCGGCACACCGCCGAGGAGCTTGCCGGAGCCGCCGTACGGGGCCATGAGCGCGTGGGCGCCCATCTGGATGGACAGGCGGCCCGCGACCTCGGACATCGGGGCGAGCAGCGGGAGCGCGCGGCCGCGGCGGACCGTCTCGAACGCGATGGCCGTGACGCCCGACTCCATGAGGCGGCGGGTCAGCTCCGGCTCGGCGGCGAGGTGCAGGTACGCGAAGAGGATGAGGCCCTTGCGGAAGCGGTGGTACTCGGACTCGACCGGCTCCTTGACCTTGAGGATCATGTCGGCCTTGGCCCAGAGCTCGTCGGCGTCGTCGACGATCGTGGCGCCCGCCGTCACGTACTCCTCGTCCGTGATGCCGGAGCCGAGGCCGGCGCCCTTCTCGACGAAGACCTCGTGGCCTGCGGCGACGAGCTCGAAGACGCCCGCGTCCGTGGCGCCGACGCGGAACTCGTTGTTCTTGACCTCGCGGGGGATGGAAATGCGCATGTCGCTCCTTTGCGTGGGGCTGGCCCTGCTGGTGGGGGTCGGCGGGGCTGCTGCAGCTGCCCCGGCCCGTGTTCTGACCTGTGTTCTGGCCCGATTTCTTGCCCGTGCGGGCTGAGCCAGGCCGGCCGGCTCCGGGCGGAGCGGGCGCGGGCCATGGCGGTGCCCGTGGTGTTCCAGACCACTGTAGGTGCGGTTTCGCCCCGGGATTCCGGGGTTTTCAAGGGCGACGACGGCGGCCGCCCCGCCGATCCGCGGCACGTCCCGGGAGGGTGGCCTGCGGGGTTCGACATCTGTCTAAGCCCGGATGGACAAATGTCTACGTTCGTTGAGGGAGGCCCTCCTCGGTTTGTGGGCCGGGTTCCCTCCCCTCCCTCCTTCCCCTCCCCTTTCCCCTTTCCCGCCCCTTTTCACCGGTTTGTGGCGCGTTTCGTGCGAAATCAGGCCCGATTCTGCACGAAACGCGCCACAAACCGAGAGGGGAGGGCGGTAGGGGCGTCATGAACGGGGGAAGGGGCGGCGAGGCCGTCCGGGCCCGGGGGCTCACTGACTTGAGCGCCCCTTCCGGCGAGCCCGCCGCCACCAGAGCCCGATGCCCAGCAGCCCGGCCGCGAAGAGGAGAGCGCCGGGGTCGAGGGCTGAGCCGTCGGTGAGGCGCCCGATCACCAGACTGAGGAGCAGTCCGGCCCCCGCCATGACGACGCATCCCGAACAACATCCGCTCGTGCAGTTGTCTGTGGCGGCGGTGCAGGAGTCTGCTTCGCGACACGGGGGCGGCTGAGACTCGGGTGCAGCGGCGTGCAGGTGCAGGTGCTGCTGGGTGTGGGCCCGGGGCTTGTCGGCGTCGTCGTGCATGGGAACAAAGGTCCGGGAGGGACGCCGATTTAGTCAACCGAACGTTTTGGCCACGAGGAGCGCGGCTGATTCCGTCCGGGCCCCCGCTCTCACGGCAACCCCCTGGGTTTGTGGCGCGTTTCGTGCGAAATCGGGCCGGATTTCGCACGAAACGCGCCACAAATCGGAGATGGGAGGGGGCAGAGAGGGGGCAGAGGGGGGTGGGAGCGGCTAGCCCCGCACCCGCACCCGCTCCCGCAGGCCGGCGATGAGGGAGGTGAGGGCGAGCTCGAAGGCGCGGTCGGCGGTGGTGCGCGCGTCCTCGGTCCGCAGCCTCGTCAGCCGCGAGAACGTGGGCGCGAGCTCCTCCAGCGACCCCGGCGAGAAGATGTCCGCGGGCGCCGATGCGTCATAGGCCGCGCCGAACACGAGCGCCTCCACGCCCACGATCACGTCCACGATGTCCGCCTCCGCAAGCCCGGCCTCGGCCAGCCCCTGGCTCACGCGCTCGTACATCTTGAGGGTCTCGGGGGAGTCGGCCACGGGCAGGACCGCCACCACGGGGATGAGGTCCGTGTGCTCGATGAACCGCCGCCGGTACGAGTGCGCCCACGCGTGCAGCGCCCGGTCCCACGGCTCGGTCTCGAACGCGGTGCAGTCGATCGACGCATTGAGCCGCTCCTGGATGAGCACCAGGATCTCCTGCTTGGACGAGACGTGGTTGTAGATCGCCGAGCTCGAGACCCCCAGCCGCCCCGCGAGCGCCGGCATCGTCAGGGCCCGGTAGTCCTTCTCCCGCACCAGCTTCATCGCGGCGTCCGTGATCCGCTCCCGTGAGAGCAGGGGAGAGGCGGGGCGGCCGCGGGTGCGGGTTCGGGATCGGGTTCGGGGAGCGGCGGCGCGTTCAGTCACCCGTCCATTGTCTCAGGCCGCGGCTGGTGCGATGACGGTGATCCCGACGACGACGACGGCGGCGGCTCGGGCGGCAGTCCTCGGGTGGACGGATGCCCGGCTCGGAGTGCGGAAGGGGCTTGTGCACCCGGTTCGTTCGGATTTCCGCCTCGAAACCGAACAAACCGGGTGCACAAGCCTCGTGGGGCCGTACGGGCGGAGGTGCAGGGGCGGCGAGGCGAGGCGGCCGCCACGGCTGGGGCCGGACAGTTCCACAGGGTGGACCCCCTTGACGGCGAATGTGACCTGCGCCATGCTTGTGCACTAATAAATGAACTGGATTCATTTCTAGAGCGACCGTCCGGAGCCGGAACCGTGTCCCGCGAGGGCCCCTCCCGCGAGGCGCCCGGTTGCGAGTCCCCGAATCCTCACATCCGAATCTCCGAGTCCGAACCCTCAAGCCCGAATCCCCAACCGCCTCCCCACAGGCCTCACGCCACCAGGAGCACACCATGAGCCAGAACACCGCCAACACCAGCACCGGCCAGACCGCACGCGCTGGCGTCCCCGGACCGGCCACCGTCATCGAGCGCCGGGGCTCGCTCCAGCCCCAGACCGGCGTCACGAGCATCGGCAGCGAGGAGGTGCTGGAGTGCGACGTCGTCGTCATCGGCGCCGGACCCGCCGGCCTGCGCGCGGCGCGGGAGCTGACCGCGGCGGGGCACTCCGTCGCGGTCCTCGAGGCGCGGGACCGGGTGGGCGGCCGCACGTGGTCGCGGACGATCGACGGCGCGTTCCTCGAGATCGGCGGGCAGTGGGTCTCGCCGGACCAGACGGAGCTGCTCGGCCTGCTCGAGGAGCTCGGCATGGAGACGTTCCAGCGCTACCGCGAGGGCGCCAACGTGTACCTCGCGGACGGCCGCCGCCAGGAGTTCACGGGCGCCATGTTCCCCGCGAGCGAGCGCACGCAGGCCGAGATGGAGAAGGTCATCGAGGCGCTGGACGAGCTCGCCGAGGAGATCGGCCCGAACGAGCCGTGGGCGCACCCCAAGGCCCGTGAGCTGGACACGGTCACCTTCACCGAGTGGCTGCGCACCCAGACGGACGACGACGAGGCCCGCCGGAACATCGGCATCTTCCTCGCCGGAGGCATGCTGACGAAGCCGGCCCACGCCTTCTCCGCTCTCCAGGCCGTGCTCATGGCGGCCTCGGCGGGCTCGTTCTCCCACCTCGTGGACGAGGACTTCATCCTGGACCGCCGCGTGGTGGGCGGCATGCAGTCCGTCTCGGAGCGGCTGGCGGCGGACCTGCCCGAGGGTGCGGTGACGCTGGACTCGCCGGTGCGCAGCATCGTCTGGGGCGAGGACGGGGTGCTCGCCGTCTCGGACAGGAAGACCGTCCGCGCCCGGCGCGCGGTCCTCGCGGTCCCGCCGAACCTCTACTCCCGCATCTCGTTCGACCCGCCGCTGCCGTGGCTGCAGCAGCAGATGCACCAGCACGTCTCGATGGGCGTGGTCATCAAGGTCCACGCCGTCTACGAGACGCCGTTCTGGCGGGACAAGGGCCTCTCCGGCACCGGCTTCGGCGGCGACGAGCTCTGCCAGGAGGTCTACGACAACACGAACCACGGCGACTCGCGCGGCACCCTCGTGGCCTTCGTCTCCGACGAGCAGGCGGACGCCATGTTCCGCCTCACCCCCGAGGAGCGGCGCGAGCGGATCCTCGAGTCCGTCTCGCACTACCTCGGCGAGGAGGCGAAGAGCCCGGTGGTCTACTTCGAGTCGGACTTCGTCTCCGAGGAGTGGACGCGCGGCGCGTACGCCAACAGCTTCGGCCTCGGCGGCCTGAGCCGCTACGGCGCGGAGCAGAAGACGCCCGTCGGCCCGCTGCACTGGGCGTGCTCGGACGTGGCGGAAGAGGGCTACCAGCACGTGGACGGCGCGCTCCGCGAGGGGCGCCGCGCCGCCCGCGAGGTCTCCGAGGCGCTCGGCGGCAGTGCGGCCGACGGCGGGGACTCCCAGAACTCCGCCGCGAGCGGCACCGGGGGCCGGGCGTGACCCGGCGGCTCGAGCGGCTCCTCGTCGCGTACGGCGGCGACAAGCGCAGCGACGAGGCCCTCGCCCTCGGCGTCCAGATCGCCCGCGCCTCGGGTGCGGAGGTGGTCATCGGGCTCGTGGTCAAGACCGACGACCCCTACGGCCAGGCCTACCCTCCCACCGGCAGCGTGAGCGGCATCATCGAGGACCAGGCGAAGGGCTGGCTCGCCGACGCCCAGGCGAGTGTCCCCGACGACGTCCGCAGCCGCACCGTCCTCCGCCACCACGAGTCCGTGGCCACGGCGCTCCTCGAGATCGTGGAGGAGACCGGCGCGGAGCTCGTGGTGACGGGCTCCGGCACGGGCCTCGGCCGGGTGCGCGTCCACCCGGTCGTGGAGCAGCTCCTCCACAGCTCGCCCGTCCCGCTCGTGCTCGCGCCGCGGCGCTACAGGCCGGACGCGGGCCTGCGCGTCATCCTCGGCGCGGTCTCCCCGCAGCTCGAGGGCCAGGTGGTGAGCACGGCGGCCCGCTGGGGCCGGGATCTCGGGATCCCCTTCGGCCTCCTCACCTTCGCGGGCGCTGAGGGCGACGACGGCGCGCTCGCCTCCCGCCTCCGCGCCGCGACGGACGAGGCCGCCGCCCAGGCGGGGGCGGCGCAGGCGGAGGCCTCCGTCGGCACCGTCGCCGTTCAGACCGCGGACCCGCTCATCGGCTCGGCCCCCTCCCTCAAGAAGGCCGTGCGGAAGACGGACTGGCCGGAGGGCTCGGTGCTCGTCGTCGGATCCTCGAGGCTGGCCCAGCACCGGCGGATCTTCCTGGGCTCCACGGCCGCGCGGATCCTCGCCCACCTGCCCGTCCCGATGGTCGTGCTGCCGCGCGACGCCAAGCACGGCAGCCGCTGACGGGGCTCGCCCGTCCCGCCGACGGCGCGCCCCGCGCCCCGGCGTCCCGTCCGCACACCCTGAGCGTCCGGATCCCGGCCGATCCGTCCGCACCCAGCCTGTCCGCACACCCAGCCCGTCCGCACCCCGCATGACCGGACGCACCCCTGTATCCGCCCCCAGACCCCCACCCCTCCCCAGAGAAAGGAGCGGCCATGTCCCATGAAGCGCGCTCCCCGCACCCCGTCCCCGTTCCCGGCGACCGCCGGGCCCCCGTCCCCGGAGACGGCCCCGCGCCTGTCCCGGGCGACGAGACGAGCGACAAGGGCCTGAGCGCCGGCCAGATCGGCCTGCTCGGCTGCATCGTCATCGGCGTCTCCACGATCGCCCCCGCCTACACGCTCTCCGGCAGCATGGGCCCCACGGCCTCGGCGGTGGGGGAGCACCTGCCGGCGATCTTCATCGTGGGCTTCATCCCGATGCTCCTCGTGGCCGTGGGCTATCGGCAGCTCAACAAGGCCATGCCGGACTCCGGCACCACGTTCACGTGGGCGTCCAAGGCGTTCGGCCCGTGGGTCGGCTGGATGGCCAGCTGGGCGCTCCTCGCAGCGACCATCGTGGTCCTCTCCAACCTCGCCGGCATCGCGGTGGACTTCTTCTACCTGGCCCTGGCGCAGATCTTCCAGAACGACTCCCTCGCGGAGCTCACCCGCAACGTCCCCGTCAACGTGGGCACCTGCCTCGTCTTCATCGCCCTGGCCACGTGGGTGAGCTACCGCGGGCTCGAGGCCACGAAGCACGTGCAGACGGTCCTCGTGGCCCTCCAGATCGTGGTCCTCGTGTGGTTCTCCGTCGAGGCGCTCGTCAAGGCGCACGCCGGCGGGAATCCCGGCTCCATGCCCGTCAGCCTCGAGTGGTTCAATCCGTTCGGCGTGGGCTCGTTCTCCGCCTTCGCGGCCGGCGTCTCCCTCTCGGTGTTCGTGTACTGGGGCTGGGACGTCGTCGTCACCATGAACGAGGAGAGCCGCGAGGCCACCACCACCCCGGGCAAGGCCGCGACGGGCACGATGTTCGTCGTCGTCGGCCTCTACCTGCTCATCGCGATCGCCTGCCTCGCCTTCGCGGGCACGGGGGAGACGGGCAACGGGCTCGGGAACCCGGACATCCAGGAGAACGTCTTCGCGGCGCTCGCCTCGCCGGTCATGGGCCCGTTCGCGATCCTCATGTCCATCGCGGTGCTCTCCTCCTCCGCGTCCTCGCTGCAGTCCACGATGATCTCCCCGGCGCGCACGCTGCTCGCGATGGGCCACTACGGGGCGCTCGGCCCGCGGTACGCCCGGATCGACCGCCGCTTCCAGACGCCCGGATACGCCACGATCGTCTCCGCGGCCGTGGCGGCGGTGTTCTACGCGGTCATGCGCGTCATCTCGGAGAACGTCCTCTGGGACACGATCACCACGCTCGGCATGATGGTCTGCTTCTACTACGGGATCACGGCGCTCGCCTGCGTCTGGTACTTCCGGCGGCAGGCGTTCCGCTCCTTCCGCTCGGCGCTCTCCATGTTCGCGGCGCCCCTCGCGGGCGGCATCCTGCTGCTCGTGTTCTTCGTCCAGACCGCCGTGGACTCCATGGACCCCGAGTACGGATCCGGCTCCAACATCGGCGGCGTCGGCCTCGTGTTCATCCTCGGGGTGGCGATCTTCGTTCTCGGCATCGTCATCATGATCCTCCAGCGGGTCATCCGCCCGGCGTTCTTCCGGCGCCGGTTCGAGACCCTCGAGTACCCGGTGGACTAGGGGAGCGGCGGGTCCCGTCCCGGCGGCCCGCTGCTCTGTCCCGGCCCCCGCGGTCCGCCCCTTCTGATCTGTCCCGCCCATCCGCACCCGCTCTGCAAGGAAGCCTGAGTTGTATGTCTGACCACGCCGCATCTCCCGCCGCCCCCGCACCGGTCATGCCCCCGGAGTGGGCGCCGCACGAGGCCACGTGGATGGCCTACCCCACGGCCAACCAGACGTTCGGCCCCGAGGGCGGCGAGGACCTCGAACGGGCCCGCGCCGCCTGGGGCCGCGTGCTCCGCGTCATCGAGAAGTACGAGCCGGTCCGCCTCGCCGTGGATCCTGCAGACGCCGACGACGCCGCCCGCCGCTTCGCCGACCTCCTGCCGGACGCGGGGAGGGCGCCGTTGGGCGAGGAGCCGTCGGCCCGCGCGTCGTCCGAAGGGGATCCCTCCGGAGGGGATGCCTCCGGAGGGGATGCCTCCGGAGGGGCGCCCTCCGGCGGGGCGTCGTCCGGAGGGGAATCGTCCGGCCACGGCCTCGCGCTCGTGGAGATCCCCCTCGACGACGCGTGGATGCGGGACTCCGGCCCGAGCTTCGTGCACCGCGCGGACGGCTCGCTCGCGGGCGTGGACTGGACGTTCAACGGCTGGGGCGCCCAGGAGTGGGCCGCGTGGGACAAGGACGCGCAGGTGGGGCGGGCCGTGGCCCGGGAGGCCGGCGTCGAGGCCGAGTCCACCGGGCTCGTCAACGAGGGCGGCGGCTTCCACATCGACGGCCGCGGCACCGTCCTCCTCACCGAGACCGTCCAGATGGACCCGGGCCGAAACCCGGGGCGCTCGCGGGAGGAGATCGAGCGGGAGATCCACGCCCGCCTCGGCACGCGCCGCGCCGTCTGGCTCCCTCGCGGCCTGACGCGGGACTACGACGAGTTCGGGACGCGAGGCCACGTGGACATCGTGGCCGCCTTCACCGAGTCCGGGACGGTCCTCCTCCACCGCCAGGACGCCGAGTCCCACCCGGACCACGCCGTGACCCGCGAGCTCAAGGGCGTCCTCGCCTCCGCGCAGGACGCCCGCGGCGAGGCCCTGCGCGTCGTGGACGTCCCGGCCCCCTCCGCGCTCACCGACGACGACGGCGAGTCGACCGACTGGTCCTACATCAACCACTACGTGGGCAACGGGTTCGTGGCCCTCTGCGCGTTCGACGACCCGGCCGACGCCGAGGCCAAGCGCAACCTCGAAGAGGCCTACCCCGGCCGCACCGTCGAGCTCGTGGACGCCCGAGACGTCTTCCGCTTCGGCGGCGGCATCCACTGCATCACGCAGCAGCAGCCGGCGCCGCGGGCCGGCGAGCGCCCCGCCTCCGCGCCGTTCCACGTGGAACAAGCAGGCCAGCCCGCGGACTCCGAGGCCGCGCCTGCCCCTGCACAGAAGGAGGGACGGGCATGAGCGGCTCGGACCGCCCCGGGTTCGACGTCGTCGAGGCCTCGATCGCCGAGCTGCGCGCCGCCCTCGAGTCCGGCGAGGCCACGAGCGAGGGCCTCCTCGACGCCTACCTCGCCCGCATCGAGGCCTACGACGAGCAGGGACCCGAGCCGGGCGGGGACGGGCTGAACGCCGTCGTCGTCCGGAATTCCCGGGCGCGGGAGGAGGCGCGCGCCGCGGACGCCCGCCGCCGCGAGGGCCGCGTCCGCGGTCCGCTCGACGGCATCCCGTACACCGCCAAGGACAGCTACATGGCGGAGGGGCTGACGGTGGCGGCCGGCTCGCCCGCGTTCCGCGACCTCGTGGCGCAGCGCGACTCGTTCACCGTCGGCGTGCTGCGCGAGGCCGGCGCGGTGCTCATCGGCCTGACCAACATGCCGCCCATGGCGGACGGCGGCATGCAGCGCGGCGTCTACGGGCGCGCGGAGAGCCCCTACAGCGGCGAGTACCTCACGTCCGCGTACGGCTCCGGCTCCTCGAACGGCTCGGGGACGGCGACGGCGGCCAGCTTCGCCGCGTTCGGGCTCGGCGAGGAGACCTGGTCCTCGGGGCGGGCGCCGGCCTCGAACAACGCCCTCTGCGCGTACACCCCGTCCTGGGGCGTGCTGTCCATCCGGGGGAACTGGCCGCTGGTGCCCACGATGGATGTGGTCGTGCCGCACACCCGGACCATGGCGGACATGGCGGAGCTGCTCGACGTCATCGCGGTGGAGGACCCCGAGACCCGCGGCGACTTCTGGCGGGCCCAGCCGTGGATGGAGCTGCCGGCGCTCGCGGACGTGCGGCCGGACTCGTTCCGGGAGCTCGCGGGCCGGGCGGCGGCGTCCCCGGCGGAGGTGCTCGGCGGGCTGCGCGTGGCCGCGCCGCGGATGTTCCTCGGCACGGACGAGCAGGCCGGGACGGCCCCCGAGCCCGGCATCGGCGGGGCCACGGGGCAGCGCATCCGTCCGCGTGCGAGCGTCCTGGACCTCTTCGAGGCGGCCCGCGCGGACCTGGCCCGGGCCGGGGCGCGCGTGCGGGAGACGGACCTGCCGGTCGTGAGCAACTACGAGGGCGACCGTCCCGGCGCGCCCACCGTCCGGAACCGAGGCCTCGTCCCGGCGGAGTTCCTGCGCCTCGAGGCCGAAGAGCTCTCCGCGTGGGCGTGGGACGACTTCCTCCGCGCCAACGGCGACCCGGCCCTGCCCCGCCTCTCCGGCGTGGACGGCGCGCAGATCTTCCCGCACGAGGAGGGCACGCTGCCGGACCAGGCCGAGGGCTTCACCGAGATCGATCGGTACCCCGCCCTCGCCGCCGCCCTCGAGGCGCCGGACGGGTCCTGCCGGGTGCAGACTCCCGCGAACTTCGCCTCCGCAGGGCTGCCGGGCCTCGAGGAGGGGCTGCGCGGGCTGCTCGCCACCCGGGAGACGGACTGGGACGAGTGGCTGGAGCTGGAGGGGATCGACGTCGTCGCCTTCCCCACGCTCGCCGACGTGGCGCCCGCGGACTCGGACGTCAGCGTGGAGTCTGCCCGGATCGCGTGGAGCAACGGGGTGTGGGTGGCCAACGGCAACCTCGTGTGGCGGCACCTCGGCATCCCGACCGTGACCGTGCCGATGGGGACCATGCCGGACACCGGGATGCCCGTGGGCCTCACCTTCGCGGGCCGCGCCGGCGACGACGCCCGGCTGCTCGCCGTGGCCGCCGCGTTCGAGGCCACGGGCCGCCGCCGGACCGAGCCGCCCCGCACGCCCCGGCTGAGGTAGGGGCCGCCTCTTCCCAGGCCCGCCCCTCCGTCCCTCGTCCGTTTGTGGCGCGTTTCGTGCGATTTCGGGCCGGATTTCGCACGAAACGCGCCACAAATCCGGGGGGGGGGGGGGGGGGGGGGGGGGGGGGCCCGGGCCCCCCCCCCCCCACCCCACGGGGTTTACCCCGGGGGAGCAGCGAGGGCG